>NZ_AP024828.1:2897515-4346273 GCF_019668465.1 Mycobacterium senriense
CCCGAGCGGGTGGACGTGGCGGTGCCGCTGCCCGGGCAACGCATCGATCCCGCGGCGCCGCAGAAATCCGACCCCTGGTGGCGGCTGTAGATTGACGTGGCGCGCATCGCACCGCGTTAGGGTTCGCGCATGACCACACGTGCGGCCGCGGCCGCATTCGCCGCGACGCTGCTCGGGTTGGCGGGCTGCGGCTCCGCGCAGCCGACAGCCGGTCCACCGTCCACATTGTCTGACGTTCCGCCCAACCAGGTCTCCGGCGTGTCGATACCCGCCGGCCGTATCGATGATGCCGTCGCGAAGGTCGACGGTCTGGTCAATGACCTGATGAAAAGCACCGGCATCCCGGGGATGGCGGTGGCCGTGGTGCACGGCGGGAAGGTGTTGTACGCCAAAGGCTTCGGCATCAAGGACGTGAGCAAGGGGCAAGGCCGGGACAACATGGTGGACGCCGACACCGTCTTCCAGCTGGCCTCGGTGTCCAAATCCGTCGGCGCGACGGTAATCGCGCACGAGGTCAGCGACAACGTCGTCGCCTGGGACACGCCCGTGGCGTCCAAGCTCCCATGGTTCACGCTCGGCGATCCCTACGTCACCAGCCATGTGACCGTCGGCGACCTGTACTCGCATCGCTCCGGGCTGCCCGACCACGCCGGTGACAAGCTGGAAGACCTGGGCTACGACCGCCGCCAAACGCTGGAGCGGCTCAAGTATCTGCCGCTCGATCCGTTCCGAATCAGCTACGCCTACACCAACTATGGAATCACCGCCGGGGCCGAGGCGGTGGCGGCCGCGGCGGGCAAGCCGTGGGAGGACCTGTCCGACGAGGTGCTCTACCGCCCGCTGGGAATGACATCGACGAGTTCGCGGTTCGCCGACTTCACCGCCCGGCCCAACCATGCGGTCAACCACATCAAGGTCGACGACAAGTGGCAGGCCCGTTTCCAGCGCGACCCCGATCCCCAATCGCCGGCCGGCGGCGTGAGTTCATCGGTGAACGACATGGCGCGCTGGCTGTTGATGTTGCTGGGCAACGGAACTTACAACGGCGGGCGGATCACGTCACCGGAAGCCTTGCTGCCCGCCACCAGCCCGCAGATGGTGTCGTCGCCCGCCAAAACACCACAGGCGCGCACCGGCTTCTACGGATACGGCTTCAACTCCTCGGTCGATTCGTCGGGACGCACCGAGTACAGTCATTCCGGCGCATTCGATTTGGGTGCGGCGACCAACTTCGTGGTGCTGCCGTCCGAGGATTTGGGCATCATCGCGCTGACCAACGCCGCGCCCTACGGCATCCCGGAAACGCTGACCGCCGAATTCATGGACCTCGTCCAGTATGGTCAAATCCGCGAGGACTGGGGTCCCTTGTACAAGAAGGCGATCGGCTGGCTGAACAACCCGGTGGGCTCGCTGGTCGGCAGGCCGCCCCCGGCCAACCCCGCCCCGGCCCGACCGCTCAGCGACTACGCCGGCAGATACGCCAGCGACTACTGGGGACCGGCCGTGGTGACCGAACGCGACGGCGCGCTGCAACTCGCGATGGGGCCGAAAAACCGGACGTCCACCCTCACGCACTGGGACGGCGACACCTTCACCTTCCCGCTTACCGACGAAAACGCGCCACCCGGAACGCTTTCCAAAGCTGTGTTCGCGGGCAACACGCTGAACCTGGAGTATTACGACTCCAACAAGCTGGGAACCTTCACGCGATGACGCTCGCTCCCGCCGCCGGCCTGACCGACGCCGACGTCGCGCAGCGCGTGGCCGACGGCAAGAGCAACGCGGTACCGGAACGCGCCACGCGCAGCATCACCGCTATCGTCCGGGCCAACGTCTTCACCCGGATCAACGCGATCCTTGGGGTGTTGCTGCTGATCGTGCTGGCGACGGGCTCGGTGATCAACGGGATGTTCGGGCTGTTGATCATCGCCAACAGTGTCGTCGGCATGGTTCAGGAGATCCGGGCCAAGCAGACGCTGGACAAGCTCGCCATCGTGGGACAGGCGAAACCGTTGGTGCGCAGGCAATCCGGAACCCGGGCGGTGCCGCCCGGCGAAGTGGTGCTCGACGACATCATCGAGCTGGGCCCGGGCGATCAGGTCGTCGTCGACGGCAAGATCGTCGAAGAGGCGAATCTGGAAGTCGACGAGTCGCTGCTGACCGGTGAGGCCGACCCGATTGCGAAGGCCGTCGGCGACGCGGTGATGTCGGGCAGTTTCGTGGTCGCGGGCAGCGGCGCCTACCGCGCCACCAAGGTCGGGCCGGACGCCTACGCCACCAAGCTCGCCGCGGAGGCCAGCAAGTTCACCTTGGTGAAATCCGAACTGCGCAATGGCATTAACCGCATCTTGCAGTTCATCACCTACCTGTTGGTGCCCGCCGGCCTGCTCACCATCTACACCCAGCTGTTCACCACGCGCGCCGACTGGCGCCAGGCCGTGCTGCGCACGGTCGGCGCACTGGTGCCGATGGTCCCCGAAGGGCTGGTGCTGCTGACGTCGGTCGCCTTCGCGGTCGGGGTGGTCCGGCTCGGTCAGCGCCGGTGCCTGGTGCAGGAGCTGCCCGCCATCGAGGGACTCGCGCGCGTCGACGTGGTCTGCGCGGACAAGACGGGCACCCTGACCGAAAGCGGCATGCGGGTGGCGACCGTGGACGAACTCGACCGGCCGGGGGAGCGGATCGCCGACGTGCTGGCCTCGTTGGCCGCCGCCGACCCGCGACCCAACGCGAGCATGCGGGCCATCGCCGAGACCTACCACGAACCGCCCGGCTGGACCGCCACGGCGACAGCGCCTTTCAAGTCGGCCACCAAATGGAGCGGCGTCTCGTTCCAAGATCACGGCAACTGGGTGATGGGGGCGCCGGACGTGTTGCTCGAGCCGGGGTCGGCGGCGGCCGAACAGGCCGAGCGGATCGGGGCGCAGGGGCTGCGGGTGCTACTGGTCGGCGCCGGTGACGTCGCCGTGGACCACCCCGACGCGCCGGGACGCGTCACCCCCGTCGCGCTGGTGGTCCTGGAACAGAAGGTGCGTCCGGACGCGCGTGAGACGCTCAAATACTTTGCCGAACAAGGCGTTTCGGTCAAGGTGCTGTCCGGGGACAACGCGGTCTCGGTCGGGGCCGTGGCCGGCAAGCTCGGGCTGCGCGGTGAGACGATGGATGCGCGCCAGTTACCCGCCGAGACAGAGCAATTGGCGGATGCGCTGGACACCCACACCACCTTCGGACGGGTGCGGCCGGACCAGAAACGCGCCATGGTGCGCGCCCTGCGATCACACGGACACACCGTCGCGATGACCGGCGACGGCGTCAATGACGTGCTGGCACTCAAGGACGCCGACATCGGTGTCGCGATGGGCGCCGGCAGCCCGGCGGCCCGCGCGGTGGCGCAGATCGTTTTGCTGGACAACAGGTTCGCCACGCTGCCCTATGTCGTCGGGGAGGGGCGCCGGGTGATCGGCAACATCGAACGCGTCGCAAACCTGTTCCTGACCAAGACGGTGTATTCGGTGCTGCTGGCGTTGCTGGTGGGCATCGAATGCCTGCTCTCCAAACCGCTGAAAGCCGATCCGCTGCTCTACCCGTTCCAGCCCATCCACGTCACCATCGCGGCCTGGTTCACCATCGGCATACCGTCGTTCATCCTGTCGCTGGCACCCAACAACGAACGCGCCCACTCGGGCTTTGTGCGCCGGGTCCTCACGTCGGCGCTGCCCTCCGGGCTGATCGTCGGCACCGCGACGTTCGCCTCCTACCTGCTGGCCTATCACGGCCGCCACGCCACCTTCGTCCAACAGGATCAGGCGTCCACAGCGGCCCTGATCACGTTGCTGATGACCGCGCTGTGGGTGCTGGCCGTGGTGGCCCGCCCCTATGAGTGGTGGCGGCTGGCGCTGGTAATCGCTTCGGGCCTGGCCTATGTCGTGATTTTCAGCCTGCCGCTGGCGCGCAAGGGGTTCCTGCTCGACCCGTCCAATGTCGCGGTGACGTCGACCGCGCTGGGCGTCGGGGTGCTGGGTGCGGCCGCCGTTGAGGCCGCGTGGTGGATCCGCGCCAAAGTGCTGGGCGTGCAGCCGAGGTTGTGGCGCTGAGCGCGCCGAACTCACCTGCAATGCGCCGCCGCGGGGCAAGTACGATGCCGGGAAAAGGGAGGGCGCATGGGATTCCTGGACAAGGCAAAAGACCTGTTGTCGCAGAATGCGGACAAGGTGGAAATGGCGATCGACAAGGCCGGTGAGTTCGTCGACGACAAGACGCAGGGCAAATACACCGACACCATCCACCAGGTGCAGGAGCAGGCCAAGAAGGCCACCGGCGCCGCGGACACCGGCGACCAGCAGAACTGAGCAATGGCGAAGCTTTCCGGATCAATCGATGTCCCGCTGCCACCCGAGGTGGCCTGGCAGCACGCCTCCGACCTGTCCCGGTACAAGGACTGGCTGACCATTCACCGGGTGTGGCGCAGCACCCTGCCCGACGAGATCGAAAAGGGCACGATCGTCGAGTCGATCGTTGAGGTCAAGGGCATGTACAGCCGGATCAAATGGACGGTGGTGCGCTACAAGCCGCCCGAGGGCATGACGCTCAACGGCGACGGCGTCGGCGGGGTCAAGGTCAAGCTGATGGCCAAGATCGCGCCCAAGGATGAGGGCTCCATCGTCAGCTTCGACGTGCACCTGGGCGGCCCGGCGTTGTTCGGCCCCATCGGCATGATCGTGGCCGCGGCCCTGCGCGGCGACATCAACCAATCACTGGAGAACTTCGTCACGGTGTTCACCCGCGCCGACCCGAGCACGAACGGAGACGGTGGGCCTCGTCGCTGATCGCCGGCGCCGATGAGTTTTAGGCTGGGCAGCAGTCGATAATGTGAAGCCCTTTCCTCGGGGCCAGGACACCACCAGGAGGTCACCGTGCCCGTCCGCGACTGCGCCCCGCTGGGCGCCCCATGCTGGATCGATCTGACCACGTCCGACGTCGCCCGCGCCCAGCAGTTCTACGGCACGGTCTTCGGCTGGACCTTCGAGTCCGCCGGACCCGAGTACGGCGGCTACGTCAATGCCGCCAAAGACGGCCACCCGGTGGCCGGCATCATGGCCAACCGGCCCGAGGCCGGGTCGCCCGACCACTGGGCCACCTACTTCCACACCGCCGACATCGACACCACCGTCGCCGCGGTAACCGGTGCCGGTGGTGCGGTGTGCATGGCGATGGAGGTGCCCGCCAAGGGCCACATGGCTGTCGCGACCGACCCCTCCGGCGCGGTCTTCGGACTGTGGCAGCCGCTGGAACACCGCGGCTTCGAGCTCATCGGTGCGGCCGGTGCACCGGCGTGGCACCAGCTGACCACACGCGGTTACGGCGCGGCCCTCGACTTTTACCGCGACGTCCTGGGATGGCAGACCGAGACTGTGTCCGACACCGACGAATTCCGCTACACCACCGCACGATTCGGCGACGAGCAACTGCTCGGCGTAATGGACGGCGCCGCGTTCCTGCCGCAGGACATCCCGTCGAACTGGGTGATCTTCTTCGGCGCCGAGGACGTGGACAAGACGCTGCGGGTGATCGCCGACAACGGCGGCATCGTGGTGCGCGACGCCGAGGACACCCCGTACGGACGGCTGGCCGCCGCGGGCGACCCGACGGGCGCGGTCTTCAACCTGTCCTCGCTGCAGACGTAGCGCCTCGTACGGCGAGCCTCGCGCTCGCTCACGCGGGCCGCTGTGAGAGTCCGTTAATCTCGCTACCATGACTCGCCGACTGCGCCCGGGTTGGCTGGTGGCGTTTTTCGCCGTCGTGGTGTCGGCCAGCGCATGGCTGCCGTGGCTGCGGACGACCGTCAACGGCGGGGGCTGGTCCAACGCCATCGGCGGCGCTCACGGCAACCTGGAATTGCCCCGGGGGTTCGGTGCGGGTCAGCTCATCGTGCTGTTGGCCTCCACGCTTTTGGTGGTCGGCGCGATGATCGGCCGTGGGCTGTCGGTGAAGATCGCTTCGGTTGCCGCGCTGCTGATTTCGCTGCTGCTCGTGGCGCTGACGGTGTGGTACTACAAGCTCAACGTCAACCCGCCGGTGTCGGCCGAATACGGGCTGTACGTCGGCGCGGGCGCCGCGATCTGTGCGGTGGCGTGCTCGCTGGTGGCGGTCATCGCCGCGGTGGCTTCCGGGCGGTCCGACCGCTGAACAGTCAGGACGACGGGAATTCGTGCGTCCCAGACGCGCGGCTGTCCTCGGGCTCGTTGACGCCGAATACGAAGGGCGCGAACACAATTTCCCGTCCATCCGGGTCGCGGAAGGTGACCGCGCCCGTGGCCTCCCAATAGGGGTGCTGTTCGACGGGCTCGACGCCCGTCCCGCGCAGGCGCTCAAGGGCGGCTTGTTGCGCCTGTTGGTCGGGAAAGTACAGACACAGCTGTTCGTGATGGTCCACCGCGACGGGGTCGACGGCCTCCACGATCTCCATGGTGAGGTTCCAGCTCGGCAACCCGAAGATGGCGCCGTTGCTTCCGTAGCTGTCCCCGAACGTCTCGTAGAGCGGGAGCCCCACGAGATCGCGGTAAAATCGCACTGTTTCGGCGAAATGCGTGGAACGGCGCGCGAAACGGATGGCACCGATGGGCGCGAGCGGCATCGGCCAGTGCGTCGTGTGGTGGTGCTTGCCGGCGCTCATCACAGCCCGATCGCGCCGGCCGCCGAGTCGGCGGTGTCCCAGCGCCGCAATTGGGCGCCGGGTGCCCACGTCGAGTGGGTTCCGCTGGAAATGCGTTCGGGCAGTTGAAGTTTACACACCGGTCCGTCGCCGACCCGGGCGGCGTCGAACACCAGGCAGTAGGAGGCGTCGGCGTTCATGTCGGTGGTGAGGGTGACCAGGTAGCCGTCGTCCTCGCCGGTGGCGCCCACGCGCGGGGCCATCGCGGTCTCGCTGCCGTAGACGCCCGCACCGAATGCGAACCCCTCCTCGGTTCCGGTGCGCAGGTCATGTTTGACCAGGCCGTCGAACAGAAACCAGCCGGGCTTGCCGGTGGCGGCATAGGCGTAGCGGTAGACGCCGCCGACGTGCTCGGGATTGATGGTGCCGAACTCGGTGATGGACTCCGAGAGCTGCTCTTCTCGCACCGCGCCGGTGACCAGGTCGAGGCGCCACCGGTGCAGCCGGGCCTGCAGGCGATCCAGGGCGAGGAAGCGAAACAGCTTGTCCCACTTGGTCCCACCGGTATCGAGTGGGAACGGGTCGGCTTCGAAGAAGCCGTCGAGCACGATCTCGTCGCCGTCTTCGTAGGCGTTGGTGAAGTGCAGCACGAACGTGGGGTCGGCCTCGAACCAGCGAATGTCACCGGTGTCTCCGCGGCGGGGGATCACCGCGAAGCGCGATGGGAGGTCGGGATAGAAGCGTGGTAGGTGCACGTCGTGTTCGAGCAGTTGGGGATCCCAGAACAGCGGGAAATCGTTGAGGATGGCGTAGTTTTCGGTGAACGCCATGTCGTGGGGGAGGCGGGGGCCGGGCAGCGGGATGTCGACATAGTGCGCCAGCTCGTTGCGCTCGTCGACCACGCCGTAGTGCATGTACGGCTCTTGCTTGCTGTAGTTGAAGAACAGCAGTTCGCCGGTTCTGTTGTCTACCTTGGGATGTGCGGACACACCCCAATCGGTCGGGAAGCTGCCGTTCCAGGACTCCTTGCCCAGTGTGCCGGCCGAGTGCGGGTCGATCCGGTACAGGTCGCCGCACTGGTAGAAGCTGGTCAGTGCGACACCGCGGTGGACGACGACGTCCGTGCTCGACGCGTCCTTCATTTTCGTGCGTGCGCCCCAGCCCTGCTCGCGCCGAGCCAGCTGCACGGGTTCGGCCAGCCCCGGCCACAGCGGCTCACCCGCCTCGTTCTCGGCCAGGAAGCCGTCCGTGCGGACAAACCGGTTGCGGTAGAAGGCCGTTCCGTCGCGGAAGCCGACCACGTGCACCATGCCGTCGCCGTCGAACGGGTGATAGGTCTTCAACGCCGGGTGCAGCGGATTCTCGGTGTTGCGCAGGTAGACGCCGTCCAGGTCGCGGGGAATCTCACCCTCGACGGCGATCAGGTCGTCGGCGTCCCACTCGGTGGTCTGGGGACGCCACGGTCCGGTGCGGTACGGGTGGTCGTCGTCTTCGGGCAGGGTGGACAGGAACTTGCCGACGATCTCAACATCCATGATCACAGGCCTTCGGTGCCGCTGACGACGAAACCTGGACTTCGATGCCGTCGACGGCGTTGGCGACGTGCACCACCCCGATGTCACCCGCGTCGACCCTCGCCGCCGTCAGCGTGGCATCGACGACCTCGACGGTCAACGCGGCGATGTCGCGGCCTTCTTTGGTGAGGCTGCGAGCGAAATCGCTTTGGCAATTACCGAGAATCCATCCACCGGTCGAGCCAGCCATACGCCGACGGTACTCCCGCACGGCGGCGTTGTTGAGGTCTATGGGCGAGTCGGTGCGGCTGGCGTGCGCGTGCAAAAGGCGGGTGAAAGAGGGCGGCCCCGTCGGCTCTCGGGCTGAACCGACGGGACCTAGACGAATGCGAAGGCCGGCCAACACACTCGCCTCTGTTGGATCATTGCCACCGATTGGGGTGGACAAACATGCTGACCCAATCTGTTTGAGTGTGACACGACTTTCGCGTGGCGCCGGGCGAATGACGATTCTCGTTTTGCGTGTGTGCAACAGGGCGTTCGACGGTTGCGCGCCCGCGAGGCTGAGCTGCGGCAATGTGGTGCGCCCGTACCGAACGCGGATCGCTGTCCGCGCCGCTCTTCGGCGGCGGCTCCGGCGGCCGCCAGCAAAGTCGATGCCGCTTCCTCCGGCACCCCGCAACCCCCGTGCCGCTGCCGCGGGACCGGGTGATGGGGTGCCCACCTCGTAGCGACAAGCCGGCTTCGACAGGACGCTCACTCATGCCCCGGTGGGGCGGATCCGGGGTCCATCCTGGCACCGCCCCGGGGGCACGGGCAGTCCGGTGCGATCGCGGCTGTGGCAAAGCTGACAACGTGTCCCAGCTGCCCATATAGCGGGTGAGCTAATCACACGAAGGACGCGCCGCGGGCGGGGATCGCCGCGTTGCGACACGGTTACGGATGGATACCTATCAGCTCATCACTGGTCACATTCGCCTCGCAGATCACTATCGTCACATGGGCCAGCTAAAGGGCGCCAACGCGGTGTCCTACCCCTCGAAAGGTGCTACATGTCGGCGTTTCTGCGAAGTGTGTCGCTATCGATGGCGTCGGCGGCCGCTGTCGGATTCGTCCTCGTGGTGGGGCCCGCGCCAATCGCAAACGCAACACCGTGCGGGGCGCCCGAGGCGAACGTCGATCCTCCCGCCGCGCCGCCGGCCATGCCCGCACCCCAGCCGGTCGTCCAGCCGCCAACCGGGCGCAGGCCGACGCACACGAATGACCAGGCGCCGCTACCGCGGCTGGGTCCGCTGATCTCGTCATTGCTCAAGCCGGCCGCTCCGGGCCGCCAGTACTCCGCGCCGGCGCATCCGCGAGCCGAGGTGCCGACGCCCGGACCGGACCCCTCAGCGCCGATGTACCCGCAAGCCGCAGTGTTGCCGCCCGGACCCAATCCGCCCGCGCCCGGGGTCCCGGCCCCTCCCAATGCCAACCAGCTGCGCCCGAACGCCGCCCCGATGCCGCAGCCGCAGCCCGAGCCGGGGCCGCCGCCCCCTTCGATCGCGGGGGCCCCGACGTCGCTCGTCGACTGGGTGACCGGACCGAACGGCCCCAACAAGACCCTGGAACGTTTCAGCATCTCCGGCACCGACCTCGGGATCGCCTGGGACAACGGCGATCCCGCCAACCGCCAGGTCCTGATGGCCTTCGGCGACACCTTCGGCTATTGCAAGGTGCACGGCCAGCAGTGGCGCTACAACACCCTGTTCCGCAGCAACGACCACGATCTGTCCAAGGGGATTCACATCGCCGACGGTGCGCCGAACGACAGATACTCCGGCTCGCCGGTGTGGGCGCCCGGACTTTCCAAGCAGGTCGTCAACACCATCCACAAGGCGGCGCACGAGACGGGCATCATCCCGACCGCGGCGATGTCCATGGGCAGAACCCAGTACATGAGCTACATGTCCATCCGCCAGTGGGGCCGTGACGGCGAATGGTCGACGAACTACTCGGCGATCGCCCGGTCCAACGACAACGGCCAAAACTGGGGTATCTTCCCGACCACCATTCGTACGGCCTCGCCGGATGCCATTCCGGGAGCTGGGTTTACGCCCGGAAACGAAAACTTCCAGATGGGCGCGTTCATGAAGGGGAACGACGGTTACCTCTACCAGTTCGGCACCCCGTCGGGACGTGGCGGCGCGGCATTCCTCTCGCGCGTCCCACCGAATCAGCTGCCCGACCTGACCAAGTACCAGTACTGGAACGGCGACAACGGCGGTCACTGGGTGGCGAACAATCCCGGGGCGGCAACACCGATTTTCCCGGGGCCGGTCGGCGAAATGTCGGCCCAGTACAACAGTTATCTCAAGCAGTACCTGGTGCTCTACACCGACGGCGGCAGCAACGACGTGGTGGCACGGACCGCGCCGACGCCGCAAGGGCCCTGGAGTCCCGAGCAGCCGCTGGTGTCCTCGTTCCAAATGCCCGGCGGTATCTATGCGCCGATGATTCATCCCTGGTCGTCCGGACGAGACCTGTACTTCAACCTGTCGCTGTGGTCGGCATACGACGTGATGCTGATGCACACCGTGCTGCCGTAAAACCGTTGCCGTCGAACAACGATGGCCAAGTGAGAGGAGGGCGACGATGATCGCCTTGGAGTATCACGACAATTGTTGCGGCCTCGCCGACCCGCTCACTCCTCTCGCGGCGGCTGCGTTGCCCGACGATGTGCCGCTGTCGTCGGCGAGTGAGCTCTCCCGACGGGAGGGTGTCGACGGTGCGGGCACCCATACGGTGTACGACGGCCACCGGCCGGACTTCTGGACAGTTGGAAGGCCGGGGCTCCGCGACATCGAGGTGTGCATCGAAGGCACCCGCGCCGACGGCGCGATCAGCTTGGGCCTCGTGGTCAACGGCCTGGACTGCAGTGGTGTTCCGATCGATCAGGCGCTTTCGCTCGCAGACGCCCGGGGGGATGCGGGCGTCTGCGGCGTCAGCTGCCGGGGAGGTGGGCACCTCAAAGCGAGTTAGTCAGCGCCTGAGGATTTTTCGCGCGGCCGCCGTCGTCATCTGTGTCAGGGGTATCGGCTACGGCGGCGGCGGAATCCACCGCTTACCGTCCGTCGTCCAACCGCAGGGCAGGTAGTTCCAGTGTGCCGGCGGGCCCGGGTCGAAACTCAGGCACTTCGGTGCGTAGAACGAGGGGGCAGGAGGAGGCGGCGGCTGCTGGTTCTTGGCGCGGGCGACAGCCCCGCTGAGCATCACGGCCCCAACGGCCATCAGTGTCGCGACCAGCTTCCGCATCGCAGGCTCGGCTTATGCCCTACGAAGCGACGGGCGCTACGTTTCTTCCCTCACGCGCACGGTATAGATGCTAGTCCTCCTCCGCGCACTTGGTGGGATCTGAATCCCTTCCGCCGACGTCGGTCGTTAGCGCGCGGGACGAGTGCATACCGACCGCCTTTGCCAGGGCAGGGCGGCTGACTTTGCGAGCACACCTGGCGCCCTTTTCCCTCGCCGACGCCGTGATGATCCGGAATCCGAACAGCTCGTCTGCCCTCCTGGGCGCGTACTGAGAATTTCGGCTGTCGTGAACGCGAAGAACGAACAGGATGTGGACAGCGCGTGAACACGAAAAGTAGGATCGCTTGGTCATCTACTGGTAGGGCGGGCACTTTGGTGCGGCTTTGGCGCCGTGCAGGAGCATCACGATGAGGTCTCTCGACGCGGGTTCACCCTCGGCGTCTGCAGCGCGGGCGTGCCCGGTCGCTCCCGCGGGTGCGCAAGACCGTCAAGATTGCTGGCACGCAATCGCAGTCATCGCTGATCGCCATAGTCGCCGTGTCGAATCCTATCTGCAGCGACGGCGGCATCGCCCGTGGCGCAACAGGGGATCCTAGCCTGCGACCCACAGGTCAAACTCGCTGACGGCAGCGGCCGCAGACCCTCGGACTCAGCCGGTCGGCCCGTATAGGTGCCGACGATCACGCGTTCGAGCGCACACCGATAGGCGCGCTCAACGGTCCAAAGTATGCGTAGCCCAAGCCCAAGTTGCACAGCCTTTCGGGTGCCACCCGCAGCCACGGCCGTGAGCGCGGAATGCTATTCAGCGAATAGTCGTGTGTAACAACCTATTCCGTTAACATGCGACCGTCAGCAGCGCCGGCGGACCGGCCCGGCAATCCTGGATGACCAGGAGCCGCCAGGTCTGTGAAGCCGGGTACAAAAACCAGCTCTGTGGTTGAGCAGTCAAGTAAAAGAATGCGGCGGGGCGGCCTGAGTGCGACCGTTGCCCAATTAAGCACGAGGTATAGCAATGGATTTCGGAGGCTTGCCGCCTGAAGTCAACTCCGGCCGAATGTACGTTGGCCCCGGGTCGGCCCCGATGCTGGCCGCCGCAGCGGGCTGGGACGCGTTGGCCGCCGAACTGCACTCCGCAGCGGCATCGTATGAGTCGGTGATCTCAAACGTGGCCGGCGCGTGGCAGGGCCCATCATCGGGCATCATGGCGGCCGCCACGGCACCGTATACGGCGTGGATGAGCGCGACCGCTGCCCAGGCCGAGCAAACCGCCAACCAGGCCAGGGCGGCGGCCGCTGCCTACGAGATCGCGTTCCTCGCAACGGTGCCGCCGCCGGTCATAGCGACCAACCGTGCGCAATTGATGGCGCTGGTCGCCACCAATTTCTTGGGTCAGAACACTCCGGCGATCATGGCCACCGAAGCGCAGTACGCCGAAATGTGGGCGCAAGATGCGGCGGCAATGTACGGTTACGCTGCCTCGTCGGCGACCGCCGCGCAAATAACCCCATTCGGAGATCCGCCGCAGACCACCAACCCGGGCGGGACGGCGGTGCAGGCCGCTGCCGTCGCGCACGCGACCAGTGGCTCTGCGGCGGCGAACGCGCAAACCGCACTGCCGCAACTGATGTCGGCCGTGCCGCAATCGCTGCAAAGCCTGACCACGCCCGCCGCCGCTGATCCTTCGCTGCTGTCAGCGTTCGACTCGGCCTTCACGGGACCGTTGGGTCCCGTCTCGCTGTATGGCATCGGGGGCAGCCCGTATCTGCTGGGCGTCGAAAACTACCTGGTGCCCCAGAACGTGGCGAACGTGAACAGCGCCAGACAGAGGCTGGACCGGGACCGATCGAAGCTGGCTCAGCTCGGCGGCGGCCTCGGTTCGGAGACGCGGGTAGTGCGCTCAACGGCTCCGGTCGGCGCCGGAACGTCAACGGGCATCGCCCGTGCCGGCGTGGTCGGTCGCTTGTCGGTGCCGCAGGGATGGGCCGCGGCGGCCCCGGAGATCCGGTCGGTCGCCGCGGTGTTGCCGCAGACCGCTTTTGCCGGTGCCCCGGCCGCCGTCGCCGCGGAGGGGCAGGGGTCGCTCTTCGGCAACATGGCCGCGTCCGGCCTGGCCGGGCGCGCCGTGGCCGCCGCCGGTGGTGGTTCTGCTCGCGCAATGAGCTTCGGGGGCAGCGCATTCGGGCGGGCGGCGACCACCGCCACGATCATCGTCATCAACGCAGACGACGCGCAGGGATAGCCGCCGTCGCCAATACCAAGGAGCAGCAATGGATTTTGGAGCCGTTCCGCCGGAAATCAACTCCGGCCGGATGTACGTCGGGCCCGGCTCGGGGTCCCTGTTGGCCGCGGCGTCGGCATGGGACGGATTGGCCGCCCAGTTGTATTCCGCGTCCGCAGCGTATGAGTCGGTGATTTCGAATCTGTCCAGCGGCTGGCAGGGTCCGTCGTCGGCGGCGATGGCGGCAGCGGCGGCGCCATATGTGGAGTGGATGAGCGCCACCGGCGCGCAGGCCGAGCAGGCCGCCTCCCGGGCCAGAGCGGCGGCGGCGGCCTATGAGACCGCGTTCCTGGGAACCGTCCCCCCGGTCGCGATCGCGGAAAACCGTAGTCAGCTGGCGACACTGGTGGCGACCAACGTTCTCGGCCAGAACACGGCCGCAATCGCGACCATCGAGGCGGAGTACGGGCAGATGTGGGCGCAGGACGCCGCCGCGATGTACGGCTACGCCGGTTCGTCGGCGACCGCCGCGCGGATGTCGCCGTTCAACTCCGCGCCTCAAACGACCAATCCCGTTGGAGCGGCTGGTCAATCGGGGGCGGTCGCCCAAGCTGCCGGCACGGCGCCCGCCAACGCGCAGTCGTCCTTATCGCAGCTGATCTCGACGACCCCGCGAACCCTGCAAGGTCTCGCAACACCCGCGGCGGATCCGCCGTCGCAGGCGTCGTCATTGGCGACATGGCTGAGCAGCCTGAATTCCACACCGTTAGCGCAAGCCGCCGCGAACGTCGAGTTCGTCACCAAGGCCATCCGTCCGGTCAACGACACGTTGCTCAGCATCAGCCTGGGCCTGGTGGCGACGGCGCGGACATGGAGCGATACGGCGGTAGAACTGGAGGGACCGCTGTTCGCCGCGCTGGGTTCGAGCACGCAGGCGGCGGGCGCGGCTGGCACGTCTGCCGTATCGGCGAGCGCCGGCACCGCGGGACTCGCGGGGGCGTTGTCCGTGCCGCCGAGCTGGGCCGCGGCCGGTCCCGGCGTCAAGATCGCCGCCACCGTGTTGGAGTACACCAGCACCGGCGCCGCGCCGACGGTCACGGCGGCCGCGAGCGGTCTCTTGGGCGAGATGGCCTTGGCGGGCTTGGCCGGAGGCGCGCTCGGCGGTGCCGTGCCCCGCGGGTTTGCCGGAGGCGCCGCGCGGAGCCCGGCTCGCCGCTCGTCGGACGACGACGGTAAGACCCCGGACAAGCTCAAGACGGTCCTCGCGGAACTGCAGCAGGCCCCCGAGGCGGTGCAGCACTGGCACACCGACAAGGCGCATCTGGAAAGCCTTTTGGATCAGCTGGCCAAGAAGCCGGGCGTGCACGCCGTGCACCTGTCCTCCGCCGACAAATCCAAGGCCACGCCGCCGCGGGCTACTTGGGGATGACGGGTGGGAAGCGCGAAGCCTGAGACAGTGCCTACGCGGCGCTGTGGCGATGCCACGGCGCGTGTGCCGACGCCCAATTCCGCTCGCGGTTCCCGGTCGGCAGGCGAGACACGGAAGCTAGCGTCACCGCGCTGCTCAATGCGCGACGCCCGGCGGTGCGACGGATCCACCACGCGTTCGCGATGGCCGCGCCGACCACCGCGAGGGTCAACACGATCACGACGTCTCCTAGGGCGAGCAGCAGGATGGTGCCCGCGATGATCCACAGTGTCTCGGCAATGGGTAAACGGGCATCAGGGCGTTGGCGAATGATGGTCTGTCGCATGTCAGCCTCGCTGAATGAGGGCCACCGTCTGAACTAGTGACTGCGGGTTTCAACACCTGAGCGGCCGAAAGGCTGCCCGTGCCGGGGCCGGAGGTGACCCAACTCACTGCCACTTATGGCGTCGAGACGGCGGCACGTTTCTGGTTCGCCAGCGCCGTAAGGCCCATGCCGAGGAACAACGCCGCGCCGCCACCGGTCACGATCGCACCGACCGGCGGCAGCGTCCGGTGGCGGATACCGCGCAGCGCGGCGATGATGTCCAGCGCGTCGGTGAGCACCCCGAGCTGCAGAGCGCGGTGGCGTAGTTGCGGCGAGGCGTCCGTGACGGCGAGGGCCAGCGTCAGCTCGCGAGACCCGAACAGTTGGGTGATGAAGGGCTGCTGTTTGGCGGAAGCGAGCCCGAACAACCGTGCGGCTCTGTTCGGGGCGGCCCACGCGGCCACGCCGGTGGCGAATCGCAGCGCAGCGAATGTCGGGATGAGGGCGCTGTTCGTTGTGGTCGTCATGGGACCATCCTCTTCCGGCGAGCCGTCGATGCACAGCTCTTACGGACCGGATACGTGCCAGAGACGTCGAAGCGCCGCCTTGGCCGGATTCGAACCAATGGCGCCGGCACTAGGATTCGGTAGCTACCTCTGGTTTGCCGTCCGGTATTGTAAGCCGTTGTTGCGCAACGGACTTCGGCATCACAGCCAAGTCAACCTCCGCCACTGGTTATAGCCTCAAATCGCGATGTGGTGGAGCGCAGGGAGCGGTCACGACGAGATGGCAAACCCCCTTGCGCACTATCCTGCGGTTGAGGACTGGGGCCCGGAGTGTGGCCGCACTCAGCAGATTCCTAACAGATTCTTGGGAGATTGCTGGCTTGTCTCTCAGCAGGTGGCAAGAGGCGTGGTGGATGATCGATCCATGGTCGACCCCTCCGCCCTCGCCGCCGCCCGCATCATCGAGCACTCTGCCTCGTATCTGAAATGCGGTCACTGCCAACGAGTGGCCACCAAAGCAAATGCTGTAATCCGGCGGTTGCCCGGGATTGACGTGGTGTTATGCCACGACTGCCAATTCGAGCGGCTCACATCAGCGCTGCTCTTGGCGCACACGGAAGTCGAGGAGGGCGACGCGACAGCGGTCGCCTAGGGCTCGACGCATCATCACCGATCCTCTCCGAAATACCCGGCCGGTGGGTTGACGCGGAACTGAGAACCTCGGGGTGCCCAGCGTGGCGGTCGAACCGAAAAACCCTGTCTGACGTGCGTCTGTGACGCGATCGTTTCAAGAGTCACTTAAGCTGCTGGGTCTTTCGTATCCAGCATTGCGAAGCACGTTCTAAAGTCGTCCACGTTGAGGGCCGTTCATTGTTACAGCCACATTCAATTGTCGAACTGCCTCGCCTCAGACGGCTACCGATGCGCCGCGGATTGTCACGAGGCGCGGGGCAAGGCGATCATCGGGGGCTCCGCGACCGTGGTCGTCGGGTAGGCCGACGCACTCGACCGCGATTTAAGCCAGGGATGGCTCAAAACAGCAAGCGGAACAGTGTGAAGACCCGGTCCCAGTGCTCGGTCGACGGGTTTGCCAAAGTTGGATCGAGCACTCGGAACGACCGGGCCAGCGCGATACTCAGCCCGCCGAACAGCTCGGGTAGCAGCCTTTCGGTGTCCTCATCGAACGTGACATCCGCGGGTGGTCGTCGCACCACCTGGCGCAACAAATCGCGGATCTCGTCGGCCTCGTCGAGCTTGTCGAACTCGCGCATCCGCTCCTGAATGCCTTTAGTGATCGGTAGGTCCTGTGGCACGATCACGTCGCGTCCGTTCCATTTCGCCGAGTCACGTGCGGCGATGGCGATGTCATCGATCTGCTCGTCAACGAATTCCCGGAAGCGCCGCACGTCGTTCTTGCCGATTTTGATGCCGGCAACCGAGCGAAAGAACCGTTCGAACGCCGGCACACCTGATGGGTGGGTCATGCGCTACCTCCTGATGCTTCGAGCAACGACGGCGGTCACGGCACCCGATGGTGTGGCCGACTCGGTATCCGGCTGCCATCACAGGGTCATCGCGTGGGCAGGCGGGCAATCGCCCCGACGCAACAGCACGAACTGCTCGGCAAGCCACACCAGGGCGGGGCCATTGGGGTCCACGCCCGGCAGAAGATCAAGCATCTGGTGCGCGTCGCCCACGCACTGTGCAAGGAAATCACGCTCTTTCTTCTCAAGGCTGGCCTGTGTCGTCATAGTGCGCTCCTGACGAGTCATCGTGTTGGAAGGCGAGGGGCAACCCGTCTCGAAGTAGCTTGCGCGACCGAGGTGTCCGTACACCTGAGCCTCTGGGTACGAGTAATCGACATTCGATTGGACCTCCCAAGACGGTTTGCGGTCCGTGCGCCACGATCGCTGACCGCCTCATTGTCAACGGCACCAGTAGCGGTCGAGCTGCAGCGCTCCGTAATCAACAGCGAGTCGAACTATCTGATAAACGCCAACGCCTCCGGTGGTCCGACGGCTGCGGAGTTCAACGGGCTACTTGCGGTGAGTGGGACGCTGGCGCAAGACGCGACCAGCCTCACCTTTGCGGACGCGCTCTCGCACGCGTACACGAAGATTCGCACCGGATCAGCGTTTAGTGAACCGGACTTGGTCCTCACCTCGCCTGCAACGGCCGCGGCGGCGCTAAGAACCAAAACATCCACCGGCGCCTACGTTTTCGACATCGTTCGCGGCCCCGGCGGACTCAACCAACAGAATGAGTTCGACGTGTTCGGCGTCCGAACCGTCACCAGTACTCAGGTGCCAGACGGGACCGCGATCGTGATGTCTATCCAGGGCGGCGCAGCTGTGGGCTGGATCCGGATGGGCCTCGAGCTCATGTACAACCCGTACGGCGGCACCACCGACGCGGGCGCTGATCTCTGGCGGACCAACCAGTACGGCTGGCGAGCTGAGGAACGTGTCTCACTGAGCGTCCCGCCGCCTGCGGCGATCTGTGTCGTGACCAACCTGCCCACATCATGATCTTAAAGGAACCAGCAGTGGCCGAGAAAACCGAGAAAGCCGTCAGCGTGAAAGTCCAAGCGCCGTTCCGTGTTGTCCACGAAGGCAACGCTTTCACCCACGGCGACACACTCACCGTTCCGGAAAGCATTGGCGCGGAATGGGAACGCTCACGCTGGATCGAACGCGTGACAGGCAAGAGCTGATAACATGCCCTCGGCGTGGCCTGGCGTCAACCGCATTCAACCTGATCTCCTGATCCAGGCAGGTAGCGATGGCGTGGCCAGCATGGTGGACGTTTGAACACCTAGCCACGACCAGCGCCACGCACGCCGAGACCTTAAGGGCGCTCAGCCCAAATAGCCGCGTGCATCCGCTCAGGCTGCTACAAATGCTGTCACCCCTATGACCGGCGGCAGAGTGCCGTCATCTGCGAGAAAAGGATCATCCCGACATGAAGACGAGAGTATTTATTGCCACCGCAGCGCTGTTCGCAGCGGTGGCGTGGACGGCACCCGCAGCCTCAGCTAACACCCCCTATTGCGATTCGCTCGCGCCCAGGGACGCTCACGAGTGCAATTGCGGCTTCGACTTCGCCCCCGGCAGTCCGGAGCTTCACGCTTGCATGTATGGAGATGCTGCTGCACCTAGCCCCAACCCCGCTCCCAGCCCCAGCCCCAGCCCGTAGAGCGGGCCCGATCACCGATACATGCCCGCCAAACCTCACCCCTGACCAGGGGGTATGCGAATCTCAGCAAACGACCATCCGGACGGGCCAAAGGCTTAGATCATTTTTCGCGCACGGCAGCGAAAGTGGCACTGTCACAACGCTTTTCGTGAATGAATTGCATTAAACCACAACCCTTTTGGAGCATTATGGCAGCGAAGCACGGCACGCGGCGGCGCTACATCGCGGGCTGCCACTGCCCGGAATGTACCAACGCCAACACCACTTACCAGGCAAATTACCGCCAGAGGCGCATCGGCGCTGAACCGACAACTCCGAGTGTCGCCGTGTCAGGGTCATTGGCAGTAACACCCGGGCCGGTCGAGATCGGCGTCCAAGAGGAGATCGGCGACTCCGCCGAGTTGCGTCCGGGGCTTGCTGAGACGGCGCTCGCGTTCGCCCGCTTGTTAGACAACCCGGGTGCGCGGAACGTGCATCCCAGTGCAGCAAAGGTACTGGCCGGGCTGCTGGGCGAGCTGGGGCGGGTTGGTGTGCCTCGGCGACGTTCGCAGTTGGCGCTGGTCAGGTCGATGACTGAGAAGGACGGTGCCTGATGGCGGGCCTTTGGGCGTCCGCCATCAGGTGTACGAGTCGCCGATTCGGTGACTCGTCGGCGATGATTAGTGGTGATCGCCCGGAGGGCCGCCCTGCCAGTGGTCGCGGTCACCAGGGCCGTTCTGCTGCCAGTGGTCGCGGTCACCAGGGCCGCCCTGCTGCCAGTGCTCGTCGTAGTCCCCATTGTGCCAGTGACCCTGGTCGCGCGGCTCGCCGTCGTAGAAGTGGTCGTCGTGGCAGCGGCCCCAGTCATAGTTGTTGCCCCAGCCCTGATCCCACTGCTGTCCGGGGCACCAGTGATAAGTAGGCGGCGGAGCGATGGGTGAGGCCTCGGCGACTGCCGCAGCCCCCACACCCGCGAGGCCCAAACCGCTGGTCAATACGAGCGATGATGTTGCAATACGCATGAAGTTCCTCATGCGAGCCTGGTTACCCGCTCGCGCGTAAGAACCATCTCAGTAGAACCTGTGAATAATCTCGGTGACGCGTAGGTCTTCCACACGGTGGAATACCTGGTTCCACCTGAAGGCCGTCTAGGCGAGATCATTGCCAGGTAGTGACGGCTACCATGTCGAACGCTAACGCGACCCCCTGACGTTGGTCACGTACTCGCGCACTGGCCGGTCAGCACCCGTCGTCGGCCGTTGGCTCAGGTTTGCGTTGGTCTGATATCGGTGGGGCTCGATCCGCTGCCCGCCTTCGTCGTCGACGGTGGTGACGGCGACCGGCTTCGCTGTGGTTGTGTGCATTGCGGGGCCTCCCGTCGATCGTTTGCCCAATGCATCCATGTTAGAGAACGCTAACGTCTAGTAACTTCTTCCCGCCATGCGATACGGGACCTCACAATCTGTAGACGCACTTTCAGTAGCCGACCATTCGCCGGAACCACCTGGTCAGCTCGCGGCGTTCATCCTGCAACGCATCCGCGCCCATGGCTGTCGACGGCAGCGGCCCACCCCGCTCTCGAGCCGCACGGCGAAGGGTCGCGATCAGTTGCAGCTTGGAGTGAATGGTGTCGATGTAGCGCACAGCGGCTTAGCGTGCCCGCACAAACCGAGTGCGGCAATTCACCACCGTCCGGCGGAGTTAAATAGCTAGCTGAGGGGGATCCGATACGCCGGTCGGCTCCTTCGGCGGCGGGTTCCGTTGGGGGTCTCTTGCCGTCGCGTGTCCGGCGGTGATGAACTGGTGAATCCTGCTAAATCGGCCAGCATGGGAAGTTTCGACGTGAGCGGCACTGAGACCGGAGCAGCACCTGACGATGGCGTTCCACAGGAATGGCGGCACAACCCGTTCACCCGCTGGCCGCAGCGCGGCGGAAAGGCTTTGTCAACGTTGCAACTGCCGTACTTCCTGCTGCACCCGCCCGCCGGCTTCGGAGTACTCACGACGACCGGGCGTCGGACCGGGAAACCCCGACGGAAATGCGTGCGGGTCATCCTGGACAACTCCGTCGCCTACCTAGTCATGCTCGGACCGGTCCTGTTGAAACTGCCCAAGGACCAGGCCATCACGAACTGGCTGCGTAACATCCGGGCGAATCCAGCTGTACGACTGCGTGTCTCTGCTGGGATGTTCACCGGCACCGCGCGGGAACTCAGTGAGCCTGCCGAACTAGCTACTGCTCGGCGGGCATACACCAACACGGTGAACGCTTTTGATTCCTGGGAGTACCGGTTCCATACCGCCGATCGGCCCACCCACGACAAGATTCAGCGCCTACACCAACACTGGTTCGATACCGGGGTACCGGTCGCTATCGATCTCCGCGATTCGGGTTCGCGCTGATGCCCCCAGGGATAGGGGTTCTTCGCGCCGACACTCGCAATAAACCAGTTCAAGCTCGAATCGGTTCCGAAAAGTGGTCCGTCAACTGACAAACCGGTGGTCCGCTGACTATGGCAGACGACGAAGTCACCGTCAGCGGCAGTCATTCAACGTCGGCCGGCCGCAAAATCGGTCCTCCCCTTTGAGAGTAGGGGCGGCCCGAACAACTGGTAGGACGCGCACTATCGCGATCCGGTTCCGTCGGGACCCGAAGTTCCCGCCCCTCCACCGCAGGTGATCAGCAGGTGACGGACGGGCCGCCTTTCATGGGGCAGTAAGGAAGACAACTCACCGACGTTGTCGAGACGGCGAACGCGAGCAGCACCGCAAACAAGACTCTCTTACCCTTGTTCATAAACTGGAGAGCGTACGCCCGGCCGGGATCCCCCCGTGCGATTTCCGCGCGTGGTAATGCCGGTTGCGGCCACCAGGGCGGCTACACACCAAGCCGGGGTGTAGGTCTGGGGCGCCGGGGAATTGGGGGCCATCAGGCCGCCCTGACGATGGCCGCTTTAGGCGCTCACCGCCCCGCCCGCCTGTCCAGATCGTCTGCGACCTGCAGTAGCTCCTGCGCCGTCACTACCACGGAGATATGCCAGCGACTCGGGCATAGACGTGGGATTGAAGCGCGAAAGCAGCTCCTCCATGAGGTCTCGCGCAGGGATTATCGCTGATGCGTTCGTATATTGACTGCCTCTCGGAAGGCAGCCACACCTAGATCCAGTTGTGCAAACCTTGTGCGGGATTACATCTGTGGTGGTCAGATGGTGCCCCCGGCAGGATTCGAACCTGCGACACCGGCTTTAGGAGAGCCGTGCTCTATCCCCTGAGCTACGGGGGCGGACGGGCCTGAGCTTACCGGCACGCCCGCCGGTAAATCGCCGCGGCGGTCAGCGCAGTTCGGCAATCACCTTCGAGAAGTTGTCGATGTTGTTGTCCTGCACGGTGAAGGACGACACGCCGTATTTTTCGCGGTATGCGAGCAGCGTGTCGGCGATCTCGCGGGGCGAACCGCTCAGTACCGAGGGCTGGGACAGGATCTCTTCGTCGGACAGGTCCGGCGCGTAAGCGCGGGTCAGCTTGAGGTCGGGCTCGGTCTCGCCGACCCGCGGCATCGCCGTGATGGCCAGGTTCAGCTCGAGTGAATCGAACCGGTCTCCCGCAGCCTTGCGGACGAAGTCCACGCGTTCGGCGAACGGGTCCTCGACATCGCGCACCTTGGAGCCGGTCAGCCCGATGATGTCGGCGTTGCGGGCGGCGATGGTCAGCACCCGGTCACCATTGCCGGCGATGATGAGCGGCGTCGACGGGTGGTGCTCTTTCAGGTACTTCGTCATGTGTTCGAGATAGTCGACCCGCGCGCCGGCGCTGGGATACGGGATCTCCGCGGCCTCGAACTCTTCCCGGACGTAGCCGGTGCCGAGCCCGATCTCCAGGCGGCCGTCGCTGAGCAGATCCAGACCTTGCATGTCCCGGCTGAGCAGGGCCGGCTTGTAGAACGCGGAATTGAGTACATACATGCTCAGCCGCAGCGTAGTGGTGACCATCGCAACCGCGGTCAGCGTCGGGAACGGAGCCGCCGCGCCTAAATGGTCGGGCACACAGAGGATGTCGAAGCCGGCGTCCTCAGCCCGCTTGGCCTTGTCGAGCAGTGCCTCGCGTGACTTGAAGAACCGCAAGCTCATTCCAAAGCGAAATTCCTTGGCCACCAACAATCTCCGTTCAACGATCCGACAAAGACCAACTACGGGCGGAGGTCGCCAGCCCCTGGATCAGGGCGCTGGTGACCGACGACAAACCGTCATCACCGGGCAGCGGGCTGCGCGGGCTGATCCCCCTGACCCGGGCCGAGAGCTCCAGCTGGGTTCCGCCGCCACGCACCCGGTTCACCGGATTGCGCGGATGCAGGCCCCGCAATTCCGGCGGTATCTCGCCGAGGTCGGTGATCACCTGGTAGCCGTCCAGCCGAACATGCCGGGTCAGGTGCGCGGCCAGCGCCCGGTTGCGGCCTCCCGCCAACAGTTGGGTGCTGCGACCGTCGCGGCCGTACCCGTGCAGCGACACCGCGACGTCGACATGGTCGAGGAATTCGGCGAGCCGCGCCGACTCGGCCGGGTCAAACAGGGCCGACGGCAGGTGATGCGGGTAGGCGTCGGGATGGCGCACGACGTACACCGAGGCGCCGGCGGCCTCGGCGGCACGCTCGGCGATCACGTCGGTCATCTCTTCCAGCCCGCCGCCGTGGATCGCCAAAAAGCCGAACTGCGAACGTAATTGGCTGTTCTCGGTCACCCCGGGCTCGCTCAGTAACGCCGAAAGCGACTGTGGCCCAGGCCCGGACGTCGACGACGTTTTCGGGCGGGGCCAGCCGGCGGGATCCCAGCGGCGCAAGAAGTCGACCCAGCGTTGCGGCAGCCCGTGCTGGGTGGCGCCGTCGATGATCTTGGGCAAATAGCCCGGTCTGGGCGGGCCCGGCGTCACGCGGTGGTCGATGTAGACCCAGGCCGGCTCGGGTCCTTCGTCGGTGTGCACGGTCATCTCGTCGCGCCGGTAGCGCACCGGAACCCCCTCGGCGCTGTCCAGCGTCGCCAGGTCACCGTCGGAGATCCGCCACACCACCCCGTACACCCGGTTTCCGGCGAGCGGTTCGACGGTGGCCACGCCGCGCTGATTGATCAGCCAGTCGTGGTCGGCCAGCACGGCAGGCCGCGGATGCGCGGCGTCGGGGCAGCGTTGCGCCATCTGCCGGACGCATAGGTTCGACCCGTATGCGAAGTAAAGGTGCCGCAGCGCCGGCATTCAGCCGGTCACCGTCAGCCAGATGAGCACCACGTTAAGCAGACTAATCAATGTGCCGACGGCCCAGCCGAGAATCGTCGTGACGCGGTGATTGGCGTCGCTACCCATCAGCGCGCGATCGCTGGTCAGCCTGATCAAAGGCAGCACGGCAAAAGGTATTCCGAACGACAACACCACCTGCGACAGCACCAGTGCGCGGGTGGGGTCGAATCCCACCGCCAGAATCACCAGGGCGGGCACCAGGGTGATGACCCGCCGTACCACCATCGGAATCGACCGGTGCAGCAACCCCTGCATGATCATCGCGCCGGCATAGGCGCCCACCGACGACGACGCCAGGCCCGAGGCGAGCAACCCGATCGCGAACAGCACCGCGATGGTCGCGCCCAGCGTGTTGTGGATCGCGGAGTAGGCGCCCTCGATGGAGGCGCTGACGTCGCGGTGTTGCAGGTTGATCGCGGCGATCAGCAGCATCGCGGCGTTCACCGTGCCGGCCACCGTCATCGCCAGCACCACATCCCAGCGGGTGACGCGCAGCAGCAGGCGCCGATGCGAGCCCTCGTCGGGATGCCCATGCCGGTCCAGGACCAGGCCCGAGTGCATGTAGACCGCGTGCGGCATCACGGTGGCGCCCAGGATGGCGGCTGCCAGCAGCACGCTTTCGGTGCCGTGGAACCGGGGCACCAGTCCGCCGAGCATCTCCTCCGGCGGGGCCGTCTTGACGAAGAAGCTCGCCGCGAACCCGATCGCGATGACCAGCAGCAAGCCGGTGATGACCCGCTCGAAGATGATCTGTCCGCGCCGGTCCTGAATCCCCAGCAGCAGCAGGGCCACCAGGCCGGTGATCAGCCCGCCGGCCAGCAGCGGCAGGTTGAACAGAATGTGCAAGGCGATGGCCCCGCCGACGACCTCGGCCGCGTCGGTCGCGATGGCCACGAGTTCGGCCTGAGCCCAGTAGACCAACCGCGCCGGGCGGCCCATCCGCCTGCCGAGCGTCGCGGGCAGGGAGCGTCCGGTGACCAGTCCCAGCTTCGCCGACAGGTACTGCACCAGGCCCGCCAGCACGTTGGCCGCGACGATGACCCACAGCAGCAGGTAGCCGTACTGGGAGCCGGCGCTGACGTTGGCGGCGACGTTTCCCGGGTCGACGTAGGCGATGGCGGCGACGAACGCGGGCCCGAGCAGATACCAGTTGCCCTTGAGTGAGCCCTGGGTGCGCTGCCCCAACGTGTCGCCCTCGATTCACTTCACCGAATAAGAAAGTGAGGTTAGTCGAACATCTCGGCGCGACCCGCAGCGGCTACGGCGTTTCCCGCACTCGGGCCTCACTGCGGGAGGTAGAGCCCCTTGCCGGTGACCAGCGGCAGGTCCAGGGTCGTCACGATGCCGGGCCGGGCGGCCACCACCGCGGGGATCGCGTTGACGACGCGCATCGCGGTGGCCACCAGGCCGGCGTGGTTGTGATCGCCCTTGCGACTGCTCAGGCAGACGTCCATGGCATAAGACGGTTCGCCGGTGATCTCGATGCGGTAGGAGCCGCCCTCCTGCGCGGGTTGCGGCCACTCCGGGCACAGGTCCTCGCGCAGCCGGGTGACGTGTTCGAGGACGACGACGGGGGCGCCGTCGACCATGCCGAACACCTCGAAACGCAGCGCCGCGGCGGTGCCCTTGGCGATATGGCCCGAGGCGATGTCGAAGTCCTCGGGGGCGGGGATGCGGACGTAGTCCTGGGTGACCTCGTCGAGCGAAATGCCCAGGCCCGCAGCCATTTGGCGGATCACCGAGCCCCACGCCAGGCTGAGCACGCCGGGCTGCAGCAGCATGGGTACTTCGTCCAGCGGCTTGCCGAAGCCCATCACGTCGAACATGACCGCGGCGCTGTCATACGTGGCGTAGTCGACGATCTCCATGCACCGGATCTGCTGGATGCTCTGGCAGGTACCCGCCAGCGCCAGCGGCAGCAGATCGTTGGCGAAGCCGGGATCGATGCCGTTGACGTAGAGGCTCGAATTCCCTTCTTGGGCAGCGTCTTCCAAAGGCTTGATGAGTTCCTCGGGGATGACCTGCCACGGGTACTGCAAAAAGACCGGGCCGCTGCCGACGATGTTGATTCCCGCCGCCAGGACGCGCCGGTAGTCCTCGAGCGCCTCGGGCAACCGGTTGTCGGCCAGTGCGTTGTACACGGCGCATTGCGGCCCGGGGGCCAGCACGGCATCGAGGTCGGTGCTGGCGAGCACGCCGGTCGACTCGCTAAGGCCCGCAAGCTCTGCCGCGTCCTTGCCCGCCTTGGCGTCCGAGGACACCCAGACGCCCTTCAGGTCGAACTCCGGATTGGTGATGAGCGCGCGCAGGGCGTGGACACCGACGTTGCCGGTGCCCAATTGGACGACGGGGATGGGCATGACGTGCTCCTTGGCGGTCGGGGGTCACAGGTCCGGGACGGGGATGTCGAGGTTGGGGAAGGTGAGGCCGCCGTCGACCTCGAGCGTCTTGCCGGTCAGGAAGCTTCCGGCCGGGGATGCCAAATAGACTGCGGCAGCGGCGATGTCGATGGGATCGCCGAGGCGGCGCATCGGTGTGGCCTTCTCCATCGGCGCGCGCAGTTCGTCGTTGGACGCAACCACGTCCAGGGCGGAGGTCAGGATGGATCCCGGAGCGATCGCGTTGACGCGAACGCGCGGGCACAGGTCCAGGGCGGTCAGCCGGGTGTAGTGCGACAGCGCGGCCTTGGCGGTGCCGTAGGCGGCGAAACCGCGGCCGGCCAGCCGGCCCATGGTCGAGGTGATGTTGATGATGCTGCCGCCGTCGGAGTGCTCCAGCATCAACGGCACCGCCGCCACCGTCAGGGCGTGGGCGGTGGCGACGTTGAAGGTGAAGGCGTCCCTGAGATCTTTCGTCGAGGTGGTCAGCAGCGTATTGGGCATGGTGCCGCCGACGTTGTTGACGACGATGTCTAGTTTCCCGAACGCCTCGACGGCCTTGCCGGCCAACTCCGCGGTGGACTCGGGATGCGCCAGGTCAGCGGCCACGACGTGGGCCCGCCGTCCGACGGACCGGACCTGTTCTGCGACGGCTTCTAGTTGAGACTCCGTGCGTGAGGCGATGAGGACATCGGCGCCCGCCTCGGCGAAGGCCAGCGCGATGGCGGCCCCGAGGCCGCGGCCTGCACCGGTGATGACGGCGACTTTGTCGTCGAGACGGAACCTGTCAAGGATCATGGCGGCCTCTCTTCATTTCGGTGTCAGCCGACACGGTAGCAAGCCGCGCCGTCTCAGATCGGGCATTTCTGGAACAGGTTCTACTTTTGCACCCGGGCGTGGCGATGCGGCCCGTAGCGCAGGCATGCGCGCGGTGCCGGGCGCCCCGCCCGCGCCGGGCGACCATTCGCCCGCCGTTAACCTTGGTGCTGTTAGCTGAACGGCGACGATCATGTCTGGTCTTCACCGTGAGGAAGTAACTTGAGGCGCAACCGATTTGGTGTCGCATTGAGCGTCCTGACGGCCGGTGCGCTGGCGTTGTCGGGCTGCGGTGGCAACGACACTCGGGCATGGGGGAGCGGGGCAACCCCGCCGGGCCACGTCGATTGTGGTGGAAAGAAGGCCCTGAAGGCCAGCGGATCGACCGCGCAGGCCAACGCGATGACCCGCTTCGTCAGCTCGTTCGAGCGGGCCTGCTTCGGCCAGACTCTGAACTACACCCCCAACGGTTCGGGTGCCGGCATCGGTGAATTCACCGGTAATCAAACGGATTTCGCCGGCTCGGACTCACCGCTGGCCCCGATCGAATACTTCGCGGCCCAGGCGCGGTGCGGTTCGCCGGCATGGAACCTGCCGGTGGTTTTCGGCCCGATCGCGATCACCTACAACGTCACGGGTGTCAACTCGCTGATCCTGGACGGCCCCACCACCGCCAAAATCTTCAAGGGCGCGGTCGCCGCCTGGAACGATCCCGGCATCCGGGCGCTGAACCCCGGCACCCCGCTGCCCGCCGAGCCCATCCATGTCATGTTCCGCAGCGACCAGTCCGGCACCACGGACAATTTCCAGAAATATCTGGACTCCGCGTCCGACGGCGTGTGGGACAGGGGTATCGGCAAGGTCTTCAACGGCGGGGTCGGCGAGGGCGCCGAAGGCAACGGCGGCACGTCGGCGGCCGTGAAGGCGACCGAAGGATCGATCAGCTACAACGAATGGTCGTTCGCGTTGGCGCAGGACCTGGCGATCGCCAGGATCGTCACCTTGGCCGGCCCGGACCCGGTGTCGATCGGTGCGGAGTCGGTCGGCAAGACGATCTCCGGCGCCACCCTGACCGGGCGGGGCAACGACTTGGTCGTCGACACCTTCTCGTTCTACAAGCCGACCCGGCCCGGCTCCTATCCCATCGTGCTGGCCACCTACGAGATCGTGTGCTCGAAGTATCCTGACCCCCAGGTCGGTGCGGCGGTAAAGGCGTTCCTGCAGAGCACAATCGGCGATGGACAAAGCGGCTTGGCGGGCAACGGGTATATCCCGGTGCCACCGGCATTCAGGTCACGGCCGGCGGAATCCATCAACGCCATCTCGTGATGTGAGAGCGCGCCCGCGGGCCGTCCCGAAAACCAACCGATTTTTCTTTGCTGCCGCGGCGTGGCGACCCACTGTCGACCACGGCTCGCGCCCACGTCGCCGCCCGGTGCCTTCGCGTTCAGCGGTGAGCGCCGAACAATTTGCTCAACGTTCACCTTGTTACTGTTAGCTTCGTGGCTGCGAGACGGCTGGTCGGCCGCCGTGGGCTACCGACCGGCGGCGATCCTGTTTCATCCCTACCGTAAGGAAGCGAATTGAAACTCAACCGATTTGGCGCCGTG
Source organism: Mycobacterium senriense (assembly GCF_019668465.1). NCBI lineage: Bacteria > Bacillati > Actinomycetota > Actinomycetes > Mycobacteriales > Mycobacteriaceae > Mycobacterium > Mycobacterium senriense. The sequence goes on from NZ_AP024828.1 coordinate 2,926,691, forward strand.
CTGAGTGTCGTGAGCGCAGGCGCGCTGGCGTTGTCGGCATGCGGAAGCGACAACAACGGGTCCGGCGCGAGCGCAACGAGCGGCTCCTCGTCGGGCAACGTGAGCTGCGGTGGAAAGAAGGCCCTCAAGGCCAGCGGCTCGACGGCCCAGGCCAACGCGATGACCCGGTTCGTCAACGCATACGAGCAGGCCTGCCCCGGCCAGACGCTGAACTACACCGCCAACGGGTCCGGCGCGGGAATCAGCGAATTCAACGGTAAGCAAACGGATTTCGGTGGTTCGGACTCGCCGCTGGCGGCCAACGAATACGCCGCCGCGCAACAGCGATGCGGGTCGCCGGCGCTGAACCTGCCGGTGGTCTTCGGGCCGATCGCCATCACCTACAACGTCGCGGGCCTCAATTCACTGAGCCTGGACGGCGCCACGGCCGCCAAGATCTTCAACGGCGCGATCACGACGTGGAACGACCCCGCGATCCAGGCGCTCAACCCGGGAGCCGCCCTGCCGTCCGAGCCGATTCACGTCGTGTTCCGCAACGACGAATCCGGCACCACGGATAACTTCCAGAAGTACCTCGATGCCGCTTCCAACGGCGCGTGGGGCAAGGGCGCCGGCAAGACGTTCAAGGGCGGCGTCGGCGAGGGAGCAAAGGGCAACGACGGCACCTCGGCAGCGATCAAGGCGACCGAGGGCTCCGTCACCTACAACGAGTGGTCGTTTGCTCAGGCGCAGAAACTGAACATGGCCAAGATCATCACCTCGGCCGGCCCGGATGCGGTGTCGATCAGTGCCGACTCGGTGGGCAAGACGATTGCTGGAGCCAAGATCGCCGGCCAGGGCAACGACCTGGTGCTGGACACGCTGTCCTTCTACAAGCCGACCCAGGCCGGTTCCTATCCGATCGTGCTGGCCACCTACGAGATCGTCTGCTCGAAGTATCCCGATGCCCAGGTCGGCACGGCGGTCAAGGCGTTCCTGCAAAGCACCATCGGCGCCGGGCAGAACGGCCTGGCCGACAACGGCTACATCCCCATCCCTGACGCGTTCAAGTCGAGGTTGTCTACTTCCATCAACGCCATCACATAATCTGGGATGGTCGTGACACGAGGAACAGCAATCAGCCCGTCGACCGGGGAGAAGCCGGCACTAACTGCGCTGAGTCAACACGTGGGGCGGCGGGCTGATCGCTTGTTCAAGTTGATGGCCGCCGCCGCCGGTTCGACGATCGTGGTCGCCATCCTGTTGATCGCGGTCTTCCTGTTGCTGCGCGCCATCCCGTCGTTGCGCGTCAACCACGCGAACTTCTTCACCAGCGCCCAGTTCAGCACCAGCGACCCGGCGAAGCTCGCGTTCGGCATCCGCGACCTGCTCATGGTCACGGTGCTCAGTTCGCTCAGCGCGCTGGTGCTGGCCGTCCCGGTCGCGGTCGGCATCGCCGTGTTCCTCACCCAGTACGCGCCGAAGCGGCTGGCGCGCCCCTTCGGCGCGGTGGTGGACCTGCTGGCCGCGGTGCCGTCGATCATCTTCGGGCTGTGGGGAATCTTCGTACTCGCACCCCAGATCGAGCCGGTGGGCGCGTTTCTCAACCGCCACCTCGGCTGGCTGTTCCTGTTCAAGCAGGGCAATGTCTCGTTGGCCGGTGGCGGCACCATCTTCACCGCCGGCGTCGTGCTCTCGGTGATGATCCTGCCCATCGTCACGTCCGTCTCGCGTGAAGTGTTTCGGCAGACCCCGCGCATCCAGATGGAGGCGGCGCAGGCGCTGGGCGCCACCAAATGGGAGGTGGTGCGGATGACCGTGCTGCCGTTCGGCCGCAGCGGGGTCGTCGCGGCCTCGATGCTGGGGCTGGGCCGAGCGCTGGGCGAGACGGTGGCGGTGCTGATCATCTTGCGTTCGGCCGCCCGCCCGGGTAATTGGTCGCTGTTCGACGGCGGGTACACGTTCGCCTCGAAGATCGCGTCCGCGGCCGCGGAGTTCAGCTCGCCGCTGCCGACGGGGGCGTACATCTCGGCGGGATTCGCGCTGTTCGTCTTGACGTTCATCGTCAATGCGCTCGCCCGCGCGATCGCCGGCGGCAAGGTCAACGGATGACGCGCGCCGGCGACGATGCAGCGCGAAGCGATGCCGAGGAGCGGCGCTCGTGACGGTTGAAGCACTGGACCGGCCGGTCAAGGTCGAGGTGTTCCGGCCGGTGAGCTTCCGGCGCCGGATCACCAACAGCGCCGCGACGGTTTTCTTCCTGGGCTCGTTCTGCGTCGCGCTGGTGCCGCTGATCTGGGTGTTGTGGATCGTCGTCGAGCGCGGCTGGTACGCGGTCACGCAATCGGGCTGGTGGACCCACTCACTGCACGGCGTGTTGCCGGAACAGTTCTCCGGCGGCATCTACCACGCGCTCTACGGCACGCTGGTGCAGGCCGGGGTGGCCGCCGCCCTGGCCGTGCCGCTGGGCTTGATGACGGCGGTCTTCCTCGTGGAATACGGATCCGGGCGCCTGGTGCGACTGACGACGTTCATGGTCGACGTGCTCGCGGGCGTGCCCTCGATCGTGGCAGCGCTGTTCATCTTCAGCCTCTGGATCGCAACACTGGGCTTCCAGCAGAGTTCGTTCGCGGTGTCGCTGGCCCTGGTCCTGCTGATGCTGCCGGTGGTGGTGCGCTCCGGCGAGGAGATGCTGCGGCTGGTGCCCGACGACCTGCGCGAGGCCAGCTACGCGCTCGGTGTGTCCAAATGGAAGACGATCGTGCGGATCGTCTTCCCGATCGCGATGCCCGGCATCGTGTCCGGAATCCTGTTGTCCGTCGCACGAGTCATCGGCGAAACCGCGCCGGTGCTGGTGCTGGTTGGCTACAGCCGTTCGATCAACGTCGACATCTTCCACGGCAATATGGCGTCACTGCCGCTGCTGATCTACACCGAGCTCACCAACCCCGAACACGCGGGCTTCCTGCGGATCTGGGGTGCGGCGCTGACCCTGATCATCATGGTCGCCGTCATCAACATCGTCGCGGCGCTGACCCGCTTCCTGTCCACCCGCAGGCGCTGACCCGACTGCGGGTCAGGATTTCGACGACGCCTTCGAGGCCGCCTTCTTGGCCGGAGCCTTCTTGGCGGCCGTTTTCTTCGCGGGGGCCTTCTTGGCCGCGGCCTTCTTCGTGGGTGCCTTGCCGTTACCGGAACGCGCCTTCACGCTGGCCTCCAGCTTGGCGAGCAGATCGGAGACGTCCTCGGTCTCGTCCAGCTCCTTGGGCTGTTCCTCGGTGGTAAACGCTTCTCCGCCTTCGAGTTTGGCGTCGACCAGCTCTTGTAGCTGCTCCTGGTAGGTGTCGTGGTAGCGGTCGGGATTGAAATCTTCGGCCATCGACTCCACCACCTGACCCGCCATCTTGAGTTCGGCCGGCTTGATCTCAACCTTCTTGTCCAGAATGGGGAAGTCCGGATCGCGGATCTCGTCGGGCCACAACAAGGTGTGGATCACCATCACGTCGCGCTTGCCGAAGTCTTTGACGCGCAAGGCCGCCAGCCGGGTCTTGTTGCGCAGCGTGAAGTGGACGATCGCCATCCGATCCGTCTCCGCGAGCGTCTTAGCGAGCAGCACATAGGATTTCGATGACTTCGAGTCCGGCTCCAGGAAGTAGCTGCGGTCGAACAGCATCGGGTCAACCTCGCTGGCCGGAACGAACTCCAGCACTTCGATCTCACGGCTGCGTTCTTCGGGCAGGGTGGCGATGTCGTCGTCGGTGATGATGACCATCTGACCGTCGTCGGATTCGTAGGCCCGGGCGATGTCACGGTATTCGACCGTCTCGCCGTCCACCTCGCAAACGCGTTGGTAGCGGATGCGGCCGTTGTCCTTGGCGTGTACCTGGTGGAACTTGATGTCGTGGTCCTGGGTGGCGCTGTACACCTTGACCGGGACGTTCACCAGCCCGAACGCGATGGAACCCTTCCAGATGGAGCGCATGCAAGTCAGTATGCCCGTAGGGCCGGTGGCAAAACAGCACGACAGGGCTACGACCTGGGATTGTCCGCCCGGACTTTCGCCTATCGGGGCATGCGCCTACTGATCCGAAGCCGCGTCCAGCGCGGCCCGATCCGGCAGGTCAGCTCCGGCGCGAGCGACGGTCAGCGCCGCGGACAGGCTCGCCGCTTCCAGCGCCGTCGTCAGCGCGTCCACCTCGATCGCGTGTAAGTCGGCGCGACGGTCACCGCCCAGCGATCCCGATTCCCACAGCGCGTCGAGCAGGCCGGCCATGAACGAGTCACCGGCGCCGACGGTGTCGACCACGTGCACCGCGCGCGTCGGCACCCGGGCGACGCCCGCCGCGCAGTAGGCCACCGCGCCCCGGTCGGCCATTGTCACCGCCACGATGGCCGGACCCAACCGCAGCCACGTTTGCGCGATCTGCTCGGGCGGGTGAGCGGGGTCTATCCAGCGTAGGTCTTCCTCGCTGACCTTCACGATGTCGCTGCGCTCGATGAGGTGCTCGATGCGTTCGACGGCCAGTTCCCGGTCGGCGATCAGCGACGGCCGAACGTTGGGATCGAAGGTGACCGTGGCCGAGACTCGATATGTGTCGATCAGCGCCGCGACCGCCAGGCAGCCCGGATCCTGCACAGCGGCAATCGATCCGGTATGGACGAATAGCGGCGGGGCGACCGGCGGCGTTCCGGAGAGCCGCCAGTCCAGATCGAACACGTAGTCGGCCGACCCGTCTTCGGAGATGGTTGACCGCGCGGTCGGCGTGCGCTGCGCGCTCCGGCTTTCCGAAACCAGTTGCACCCCTGCGGCTTCGACGTAGTCGACGATGCGTCGCCCATACGGGTCGTCGGCGATCGCGGTCAGGAAGTCGATTTCGCGGCCCAGCCGGCCGAGTCCGACGGCGACGTTGAGCGGACTGCCGCCGACGTGCTCTTCGCTCCCGACGATGTCGATCAGCGACTCGCCGATCACCAGCCCGCGAGTCATCGCACCAAGGCATCCAGCGTCGCGCGAGCTCCCTTGGTGTGCAACGAATCCAGCGCCCAGAGGTAGGCCTCGACGAAGCGTGGCTGATGGGCCAGATCGCTGAACACCGCGGTGATCTCGATGAACACGGTGGGATTCTCGTGCTGCGACCTGGCGATCGGAATGAGCGAGTCCGCCAGCTGGTCCAACACCTCGTACGGGTTGCCCCACTCGTCGACGCCCTCGGCGTATCGGGCCCAGCTCGCCACTACCGCTGCCGCCAGCCGGACCGGTCCGCCGTTGGCCAGGTTGTCGCAGATGACGGGATACAGGAATTTCGGGATGCGATCCGACGAGTAGGCGCACAGCCGCGCGACGGTGTCCCGCACGGCCGGGTTGGCAAACCTCTCGACCAGCGTGCGGCCATACTCATGCAGGTCGATTCCCGGCACCGGCGGGAGCGTTGGGATGGCTTCGGATTCGAAGTAGGCACGCAGGAATTCGGCGAACAACGGATCGCTCGCGGCCTCGTGGACGAATTTGAAGCCGCAGAGATGGGCGAAGTAGGCCAGGCACTGATGTCCCGCGTTGAGCAGTCGCAGCTTCATCAGCTCGTACGGGCGCACATCGTCGACCAACAGCACGCCCGCCTGCTCCAGCGGCGGCCGACCGTCGGCGAAGGAGTCCTCGATCACCCAGGCGGTGAACGGCTCGGCCACCACCGGCCACCGGTCGTTGACGCCGAAGTCGCGTCGCACTTCCGCGGCCATCTCCAAAGTCGTTGCCGGGGTGATGCGATCGACCATCGAACTCGGGAACCGGACGTGCTCCGCCACCCACTCGGCCAACTCGGGATCCACGTGTTCGGCGCTCGCGAGCACGGTACGCCTGGCGACCTCACCGTTGTTCTCGATGTTGTCGCAGGAGGCGATCGTCGGCGCCGCGATCCCGCGCTGGCGCCGTCGGGCGAGCGCCTCGGTGATCAAGGCGAAGGCGGGCCCGTCGGGGTCGCGGTAGCCACCTTCGGTGATGGTCAGCGAAATGATCCGGGTGGAGGGGGCGGCCAGCACCTCCAACGCCGAATCCGGATCGTCCGGGGCGTAGCGGTAGTCGATGATCGAGCCGATCACCTGGGCATCCCGGCTGCCGTTGGGGTTTTCCAGGATCAGTGTGTACAGCCCGTCCTGGTCATTGAGGACGTCGCGCATGGTCCAGTCGGCGGGCATCACACCGATCCCGCAAATGCCCCACTCGTGCGCCAAACCTTGCTGCAGCAGCAGATTGATGTAGGAGGCCTGATGCGCCCGGTGGAAGTGACCGGCGCCGATGTGCGCGATTCCGACGCTGACGCTGCCGCGGTCATACTTCGGCGCGTCGATCGGCAGCTCGGAGAGCGACGCATTGTTCAGATCGATCGCGTTGTTCAGGTTGATCGCGCTGGCCATCGTTGGCCACCTCCTTTCCGGGTCGCAGCCCGGATCGCTTCTGCGAGGTCGATGTCCTACAGGAGCGGGGAACGGCCGGCCGGCACGGCCGACGACAACAGGACATCAGCAAGGGCACGCCAGGAGTCGGTGATCGCGACCGCGCCGGCATCGATCAATTCTGCACGGCGGCAATCCCGTTCGTCGGGCAACACGAACATCAGGTTGCCGACGGTGGCGTACCCGGCCGCGACCGCGGACTTCACGCCGGCCACGGAGTCTTCAATGGCCAGCCCCTGTTCGGGTGCGACGCCCAGTACCTGGCCGCAATGCAGATACACCGCCGGATCGGGCTTGCTCGTCGGCACCGGAAGTGAATCCTCCGCGCTGAAGGTCACCGCCTCCGGTAGGAGCGAGTCGAGGCCGGTGGCGGTGAAGCAGGCACGCAGACGCTTGGTCGCGCTGGAGCTCACGGCCGCCAGTGCGTAGCGCGCCGCGAGGTCGCGCAACGGTTCGAGCACCTGCGGATCGGGGGTCAGGGTGACAGCCAGGTGAGCGGTGACCCGTTCACGCTCGTCGCGCACCCACTGCTCGAGCTCGTCGGCGCACAACGCGCTGCCGCTCGCCACGTCCTCGGCTGACGCGACCACCGCGGCGGAGCGGCCCCGGGCCAGCGTCTGGTCGAGCGGAACCTCGCACTGCACCGCCAGGTCGAGAGCCGTGGTACGGAAGTTCTTCCCGACGGCGCGCTTACGCAGCTCCTCGGAGCTCAGCGGGGCGGTCACGCCGAACCTCTCCAGGAAACGATTCGTCACCTCGGTCGACGCGTCGAACGCCGGCCTCTCCGACCCGAACAGGTTGTCATCGGCGTCGCAGAGCAGGGTGGTGATCGGCGCCGGGTCGAATTCGCGCACGAAGGTCAAACCCGCGGTCATCGTGCCACCAACTCCCGCTCGTCGTGGCGCAGCGCGTCGCGCAGCGTGGGCAACACACCGCGCGCGTCGATATCCGCGATCATGTCGCCGAGGCGCTCGGCAAAACCGGGGACCGCGCGGACCTCGGCGAACATCTCATGCCCCAGCAGCGGATCGGGATTGCTGCTTGCCATGTTGGCCAACCTAGCCACCGGTATCGCCTGCGAGTCTTCCAGGCGGAGCTTTCGTCCCTGAAGGTCGTGGCCCCGCATGTAACGGGCCCATCCGGCGACCGCCAACATCAGCAGGGTGTGTGGCCTGCCCTGCGCGATCGCCTCCTGCAGGGAGGGCAGCACGAACGTCGCGATCTTGCTGGTCCCTCGTCGGGCCAGCCGAGACAGCTGGTCACTCATTCGGGGATTGCTCAGCCGCTCGAGCAAGGTGCGCCGGTATTCGGGTGTGTTCATCCCGGGGACCGGGGGCAGCAGCGGCTGAATCTCGTCGCGCAGCAGTTTCTCGACGAAATCGACGATGATGCCGTCGCGCATCGCCTCGTCGGTGCGCTGGTATCCGGCCAGGATGGCCAGGCACGCGAGCGCGATATGGGTCCCGTTGAGAAGCCGGGTCTTGATCAGCTTGTGGTCGCTGACGTCGGCCACGAACTCGGCACCGACCTCGTGGAGCGGCGGCCGCCCGTTGCTGAACGAATCCTCGATCACCCACTGGCAATACGGCTCGGTCACGACGGGCCATTTGTCGGCGACGCCGAACGTCTCCTCGACGAATTTGCGCTCCGATTTCGAGGTTTGCGGGGTGATGCGATCGACCATGGTCGACGGGAACGCGACATGCGTGTCGATCCAGCGGGCAAGCCCGGGGTCCTTCAGAGCGGCGAACGACACCAGCGCGGTCCTCGCCGGCTGGGTGTCACCGGGGATGTTGTCGCAGCAGAGCACGGTGAACGGCGCGATGCCGGCGCGGCGACGCCGGTCCAGGGCTTCGGTCAGGTACCCCCACGCGGTGGCGTAGTTGCCGGACGCGACCAGGTCGGCGCGCACATCGGGGTCGTCGGCGTCGAACTCGTCGGTGACCGGGTTCAGGAAGTATCCGTTGCCGGTGATCGTCAGGCTGACGATGCGGGTTTGAGGATCTGCGAGAGCGGCGCGGACGGCTGCCCCGTCGTTCGGTGCGTAGTGCACCGAGCCGATCGAGCCGACGACGCGGGCAGTTTGGCGATCGTGCCCTTGCTGTACCACGGTGTACAGCCCGTCCTGTGCCGACAGCAAGTCTTTGACGTCCGGGGAGTGGAGGCTGACGCCGGTAACCCCCCAGCGGTCGGAGATGCCCGAGCGGGCGAGATCGTCGAAGTAGACGGCCTGGTGCGCCCGGTGGAAGTTGCCCGCACCGATGTGGACGACTCCGCGGCCGAGGGACGACCGGTCGTAGGTTGGAACGTCGATTCTCCGGGAATGCAGTCGTAGGGTCGCGTCGCTGAGTGGGACGCCGGTGTTTCGACGCCACGGGGAGGGGATTACGTCAAACATCTAGTGTCTGTGCCCCGGGTTGCCCGCCGATCTAACGTGTTCGTGGGTCATGTCACAAAATAACTTGGCAGTTGGGCGATTAACTGTGGTCAAAGCGGTTAACACGCGCGAAACGCGTAGTTTGACAACATGGCACCGCGGCTGAAACTGACCAACGCCGAGAAGGTGCTGTACCCCGCCACCGGGACCACGAAGAGCGACATCTTCGACTACTACACGCGCATCGCCGAGGTGATGATCCCGCACATCGCTGGTCGGCCGGCCACCCGCAAGCGCTGGCCCAACGGCGTTGAGGAGGAGTCGTTTTTCGAGAAACAACTGGCTTCGTCGGCGCCCGACTGGCTGCCGCGCGCCAGCGTGACACATCGATCCGGAACGACGACGTATCCGATCATCGACAGCGTCGAGGGGCTGGCCTGGATCGCCCAACAGGCCGCGCTGGAGGTTCACGTACCGCAGTGGCGCTTCGTCGCGGAGTGGACCCGTAGCCGGGCCGAGGAACTGAAACCCGGCCCGGCGACCCGCCTGGTGTTCGACCTCGACCCGGGTGAAGGCGTCACGATGGCCCAACTGGCCGAGGTGGCGCGCGCCGTCCGCGAGCTGACCACCGGAATCGGGCTGACCACCTATCCGCTCACCAGCGGCAGCAAGGGCCTGCACCTTTACACGCCGCTGCAGGAGCCGGTGAGCACTAAGGGTGCGACGGTGTTGGCCAAACGCGTTGCGCAACAACTGGAAAAGTCGATGCCCACACTCGTGACGTCGACCATGACCAAGAGCCTGCGGGCCGGAAAGATCTTTCTGGACTGGAGTCAGAACAACGGCGCCAAGACGACCATCGCGCCGTACTCGCTGCGCGGACGCGAACAACCCACCGTTGCGGCGCCGCGCACTTGGGAGGAACTCGACGACCCGTCGCTGCGCCAGCTGCGTTATGACGAAGTGCTCGACCGGGTCGCCCGTGACGGAGATCTGCTGGCAGCGCTCGACGAGGATGCACCCGTCCCCGATCGCCTGAGCAGATACCGCAGCATGCGCGACGCGTCGAAAACCCCCGAGCCGGTCCCGGTTGCGAAACCGGCTGTTGGACAAGGGAATAGCTTCGTCATCCAAGAACACCACGCCCGCCGGCTGCACTACGACTTCCGGCTGGAACGGGATGGCGTGCTGGTGTCCTGGGCGGTGCCGAAGAACCTGCCCGAAACGACCTCGGTGAATCACCTGGCGGTCCACACCGAGGACCATCCGCTGGAATACGGCGGGTTCGAGGGCATCATCCCCAGGGGGGAGTATGGCGCCGGGAAGGTGATCATCTGGGACTCCGGAACCTACGAGGCCGAGAAGTTCAATGACTCCGCCGAAAAAGGGGAAGTCATCGTCAATCTGCACGGCAGCAAGATCTCCGGACGCTATGCACTGATTCAGACCAACGGCAACCAGTGGCTGGCGCACCGGATGAAAGATCAGAAGGTCTTCGACTTCGACACCATCGCCCCCATGCTGGCCACCCATGGTTCGGTGAAGGCTCTGAAGGCGGGCCAGTGGGCGTTCGAGGGCAAATGGGATGGCTACCGGCTGTTGATCGAGGCCGACCACGGCGCCATCCGGGTGCGGTCTCGGCGCGGCCGCGAAGTCACTGGCGAATACCCCGAACTACGTTCGCTCGCAGAAGATCTCGCGGACCACCATGTGATCCTCGACGGTGAGGCCGTCGTCCTGGACTCCTCGGGTGTGCCCAACTTCCATGAGATGCAGAACCGCGGTCGGGGCTCGCGCGTCGAATTCTGGGCTTTCGACGTGCTGTACCTCGACGGCCGCTCGCTGCTGCGAGCCCGGTACTCAGACCGGCGTAAGGTGCTGGAAATGCTCGGCGCCGGAAGCGATCTCATCGTTCCCGAGCTGCTGCCCGGGGACGGCGTGCAGGCGCTGGAGCAGTCCGGCAAGCGCGGCTGGGAGGGGGTGATCGCCAAGCGGCGCGACTCCACCTACCAGCCCGGCCGGCGCTCGTCGTCCTGGATCAAGGACAAGCATTGGAACACCCAGGAAGTCGTCATCGGCGGCTGGAAAGCGGGGGAAGGCGGACGCAGCAGCGGCATCGGCTCACTGTTGATGGGCATCCCCACCGCGGACGGCCTGCACTTCGCGGGTCGCGTCGGCACCGGGTTCACTGAACGCGACCTGACCAAGCTGAAGAAGACGCTGGCGCCGCTGCACACCGACGAATCCCCCTTCCACCCACCGCTGCCCCGCAGCGAAGCCCGGGGCGTGACCTACGTCGAGCCGGTTCTGGTCGGGGAGGTGCGCTATAGCGAGTGGACCCCGGATAACCGGCTTCGCCAATCGAGTTGGCGGGGGCTACGGCCGGACAAGGAAGCAAGTGAGGTGGTACGCGAGTGAAATGGGTTACCTACCAAGGGGATGATGGCGAGCGCGTGGGGGTGCTCTCCGGCGACACCATTCACGCGCTGCCGGCGGGAGTGACGCTGCTCGACCTGATCGCGCGGGGCGCTGACGGACTGCGGCAAGCGGGGGAGGGGGCGCAGCGCTCCCCCGCGGCGACGGTACCGCTCGCCGACGCGCGATTGCTGGCACCCATACCGCGCCCGCCGTCCATCCGGGATTCGTTGTGCTTCCTCGACCACATGCGCAACTGCCAAGCCGCGCTGGGCGCTGGCCGGCTGCTCGCCGACAGCTGGTATCGCATCCCCGCGTTCTACTTCGCCTGTCCGGCAACCGTTTTAGGGCCCTATGACGACGCGCCGACGGCGCCCGGAAGTGCTTGGCAGGACTTCGAATTGGAGATCGCCGCGGTGATCGGGGCCGGCGGCAAGGATCTCACCGTCGAGCAGGCCGAACAGGCGATCATCGGCTACACCATCTTCAACGACTGGTCCGCGCGCGACCTGCAGCAGATGGAAAGCCAGTTGGGTATCGGACAGGGCAAGGGCAAGGACAGCGGTGTCACGCTTGGTCCGTACCTGGTGACCTCCGACGAACTCGAGCCGTACCGCGACCCCTCCCACCCAGGCAAGCTGGACCTGCAGGTCACCCGCCCTGGTCAACGACGCCGTCATCGGTACGGGGTCGACGGCCCAGATGGACTGGACCTTCGGCGAAGTCATCTCCTACGCCTCGCGCGGCGTCACCCTCAACCCCGGCGACGTCATCGGCTCCGGAACGGTGCCCACCTGCACCCTGGTCGAGCACCTCAATCCCGGTGCGCTGGAAGGGTTTCCCGGCTGGCTACACGACGGCGACGTGGTCACGCTCCAAGTCCAGGGCTTGGGGGAGACCCGGCAGACCGTCCGCGCGAGCAGCGCGCCGCACGCGTTGGCCGCGCGACCCAACCCCGACGCCGCGCCCGCCGCGCCGCGGGTAAATCGGGCGCCCGCCCGGGTGCCCTACACCCGCGGGCTGCATCAGGTCGCCGACCGGGTGTGGGCATGGACGCTGCCGGACGGGGGCTACGGGTGGAGCAACGCCGGGCTGATCGCCGGCGAGGGCGCGTCCCTGTTGGTGGACACCCTGTTCGACCTGGCGCTGACCCGCGAGATGCTCACCGCGATGCGGCCCATCACCGGGTCCGCGCCCATCACCGACGCGTTGATCACCCACTCCAACGGCGACCACACCCACGGCAACCAACTGCTCGACGCGTCGGTGCGCATCATCGCCGCGCACGGCACCGCCGAGGAGATCGAGCACGGGATGGCACCCGAGATGCTGGCCATGGCGCAAACCGCCAACCTCGGACCGGTGGCGACGCCGTACACGCGAGAACGCTTCGGGCACTTCGACTTCAGCAACATCACGCTGCGCAACGCCGACCAGACCTTCGAGCGCAACCTATCCGTCGAGGTCGGCGGGCGGCGGATCGACGTGCTGAATCTGGGTCCCGCGCACACCGCCGCCGACTCGGTGGTGCACGTGCCCGACGCGGGGGTGCTGTTCGGCGGCGACCTGCTGTTCATCGGCTGCACGCCCATCGTGTGGGCCGGCCCGATCGCCAACTGGGTCGCGGCGTGCGACACGATGATCGCGCTGGACGCGCCGACGGTGGTGCCCGGTCACGGTCCCGTCACCGATCCGGACGGTATCCGCGCGGTGCGCGGCTATCTCGTGCACGTCGCCGAACAAGCCGAGGCCGCCTACCGCCGGGGCTTGTCCTGGGCCGAGGCCGCCGACACCATCGACCTCGGCGAGTACGCCACGTGGCTGGACGCCGAGCGCGTCGTCGTCAACGTCTATCAGCGGTACCGCGAACTCGATCCGCAGACACCGCAATTGGAGGTCATGGCACTGCTGGTGATGCAGGCCGAGTGGCTGGCCAAGCGGTCCGCGTGACTACCAGCGCCGGCTAGAGTCGCACCGCTCTGACGAAGCTGATCGTGTCGGCGGGGACCTGATGCTCGGCGGGCTCTAGTTCCGGTAGGCCCGCGGCGGAGAACAGGTCGGTGAGCCGAAATGTGGTGGTATTCCATCCGTTTGCCGCCAGGTGCGCGGCGACGTCGGTGTGCTCACCCGGGTAGGCCAAGCCGGCGACGTCCAGATCGAGCCCCTGCCGCCGCCACCCCTCGGTCATGAGCCGAGTCTGTTCCTGCCCCTCCGGCGTCGTCGGGGCGACGGTCCCGAAGTCGGCCGCGAACCGGCTTCCCTCGCGGGACAACGGAATGATGGCGTCCAGCAACCGAACTTCAGCGTCGGGTGGAAGGAACCCGATCAGCACTCCCTCGGCGAGCCAAGCTGTCGGCTGATCGGGGTCAAAGCCCGCCGCCTGCAATGCCGACGGCCAGTCCTCGCGCAAATCGATACCCACGGTGCGGAGTTCGGCGGTCGGGGCCGCGCCGATCTCGGCCAGCGTCGCCGTCTTGAACGCGATCACCTCCGGCTGATCGATCTCGTACACGGTCGTCCCGCTGGGCCACCGCAGCCGGTAGGCCCGCGAGTCCAGACCCGAGGCCACGATCACCACCTGGCGCAACCCGGCCTGCCCGGCCGCGGCGAAATAGTCGTCGTAAAACCGGGCCCGGGCGGCGAATGTGTCCACCATCCGCGAGAACCCGACACCCTCCTCCAGGTCCACTGAATCGAGTTCGCCGGCCGCCAGCCTGGTGAACACATCCAGTCCGACGGCGCGCACCAGCGGCTCGGCGAACTCGTCGGTGATGACCGGTTGCGGGCGTCTGGTTGCGGCCGCCCGGGCCGCGGCCACCATGGTGGCGGTGGCGCCCACGCTGTTGGCCAGGTCCCAGGTGTCACCTTCGGTTCGTGCCATGGCTGCTCCTTCGATGTGGTGGCCCAACCACGGTATGCCTATTGGGTAAAGAGCGACGTCGCCTACGGTTCCCCTATGCCTGCAGTGACACTGGAACGTCTCGAAGACAACATCGCCTGCATCACCCTGAACCGGCCGGAACGCCTCAACGCCATCGATGGGTCGTTGATCGACGGCGTCCACGAGGCCCTGGACGTGCTGGACAACGGTGAGTACCGGGTGGCGATCCTGACCGGTGCCGGACGAGGATTCTGCGCCGGCGCCGACCTGAGCGGCACCGGACAGCCCTGGACGCCCAACAAGCCGACCACCCCGGGGTTCAAGGTCAACTACGACGCCCAGGTCCGGCTGGCCAACCTGTACACCCGGATCTACGAGATGGACATTCCGGTCATCGGAGCGGTCAACGGTGTCGCCGTCGGGGGTGGGCTGGCGTTCTCGTTGGTCTGCGATATCCGGGTCGCCGCCGAGGAGGCCCGCTTCGGTTCGGTGTTCATCAAGGCGGGGTTCTCGTCGATGGACATGGGCACCAGCTACCTACTGCCCAAGATCGTCGGGGCCGGGGTGGCGCGCGAACTCATGCTCACCGGTCGCATCATCGACGCGGCGGAGGCCTACCGCATCAAGCTGGTGCACGAGGTCGTCGCCGCCGATGAGCTGATGCCGGCGGCACTGCGCAAGGCGCGCGAGATCGCCGAGAACAACGCATACGGCGTGTGGCAGACCAAGATTGGCCTCAACGCCGCACTGGACGCGCCCGGCCTGCGCCATGCCATCGAGATCGAGAACCGCACCCAGATCCTCAGCGGCTTCACGAACAACCCGGTCGAGGCCGCGATGGCGCACCGGGAAAAGCGCGCCCCGAAATGGGATCCGCTGTGACGGTTAGACCTTCGCGATCACGTTCTCGGCGAACATCTCCAGGTTGCGGATCTTGCTGTCCAGCGGCTCGGTGTCCTTGCCCTTGATGTAAGGGATACGGAAGCCGACGATGACATCGGTGACGCCCTTGTCCTCGAGCCGCTTGATGCCGTCGGCGGTGTAGGCGTCGGCCGAGATCACGTGGATCTCGAACGGCCCGGTCTTGCCGGCTTCTTCGCGGAACTTCTTGAGCTTGGCCAGCAGGTGGTCGAGTTCCTCGGGGTCGCCGCCGCCGTGCATCCAGCCGTCCAGGCGCGCCGCGCGCCGCAGCGCCGCGTCGGCGTGCCCGCCGATCAGAATCGGGACGGGTTTGGTGGGCGCCGGGGTCATCTTGGTCTTGGGGATGTCATAGAACTCACCGTGGAACTCGAAGTAGTCGCCGGTGGTGAGGCCCTGGATGATCTCGATGCATTCGTCCATCCGCTTGCCGCGCCTGGCGAACGGGACACCCAGCAACTCGTAGTCCTCGGGCCATGGGCTGGTGCCGACGCCGAAGCCCACCCGGTTATCGGTCATCGCGGCCAGCGACCCGATCTGCTTGGCCACCAACGCCGGCGGCCGGATGGGCAGCTTGAGCACGAAGAAGTTGAACCGCAGCTTCGTGGTCACCGCGCCCAATGCCGAAGTGAGCACGAAGGTTTCGATGAACTCCTTGCCGTCCAGGAATTCGCGGTTGCCGTCCGGGGTGTAGGGGTACTTCGAGTCGGATTCGAACGGGTAGGCGATGCTGTCGGCGATCGTCATGGCGTCGTAGCCGGCCGCCTCGGCTGCCTTGGCCAGCGGGATGTAGTACCTAAAGTCCGTCATCGCCTCTGCGTAGGTAAACCGCACGTCATCTGCCTTCCTGAAGGGGTCGTCACTCGACATTAGAACGTGTTCTAGTTTCAGCACAACCGGCAGATCGGCGCGGCGACAACCGGGCCGCCGACCGGGAGAGGTGTTGGGCTACAGCTGGTTCTCGGGGCCGATGACCGCCCACACGGTCTTGCCGGACGAGGTGGGCGTGCTGCCCCAGGCACGGGACAACGCGTCGACGATCGCGAGTCCGGACACGTCGATGCCCTTTTTCGGCGACGGCAGTCGCACCGCGGGCGTGTTGCTCGCATCCGAGACCGCGATGGTCGCCGTGGTGCCCTGCGCTTCGATGCGCACCGCCGGAACGCTGGCGGTGTGCTCCAGCACGTTCTCCACGAACACGTTGACCACCACCAGCGCCACCGGAATGAGCTTGGACTGCGACCAGGTGGTGAGCCATTCGCGGACCAGGCGCCGTGACTCGCGCAGACTGGTCAGGTCCGCGGGCAGCTGCACATCGGTGCGCCGAACCGGGCGCCGGCTGTTCTGGCCGAGCGCCTTCAGCGCGGCTTTCTCGCTCGCATAGACCGGCATGAAATGGGTGACACCGCTATTGGTGATCACCTCGCGAGCCGCCCGGTCGGTGCAGACCAGCGCGATCGGAATGTGGGGGGCGCTGCCGAGCTGCCAGTACGCGCCCATGAAGGTCGCCCATGCCGATTCGGTGTGCACCTTGAGCCCGGAGACGTTGACGATCACCGCGGCGGCATCTTCCAGCGTGGCTTTGAGGATGCGTTCGCGAAGGGCGGTCGAGTGCGCGGCGTCAAGCTCGCCGTCGACGGTCAGAACGGCAACCGAGTCATCCGTCCGCATCGCAACGGCCACCGGGCTCATCCCAGCTCGGTCCTGGCGTCCGGTTCCATTTCCCGCTCCTCGCATCATGCCGGGCCGACTGCTTGAGTATCCGCTCTCAGCGGCAAAAGTCTACTTCGCGAACCAGCGGCCTCAATACAGCCGCGAACCGCGGGCCGCGATTGGGATTTTCGCAAATCCATGCCGCAAGCCCGGAACGAAAGCACCATGCGCCCCCTCCCACACCCGTCGGGGAGCCGACCAATCCCCGCCCCGATGCGCTATGGAGTCAAATGCCCAGCCCACGCTTCCCACCGGGTTACCACGCGGTGACCACCGCCAAACTTTTCGGTATGTCCGAAGAACAGGGGGTTAACCAGCGCAAAGGCTTGAGCCGCCGCGCCGCGCGTAAGCCGGCGCGGCGGAGCACATGTCGGCTCAGTGGTTGCTCAGCGCGTAGGGGGGAGCGCCCACTCCGGCGACCGAGTGCGTCCCCCACGGTGTCTGTTCGACGATGCGTGCCGGCGCGCTGCGCTCACCGACCGTGAGCGTGCCCGTCCGTGCTTGTTTGAGGATGTCGCCGCCCGACGGAGAACCAAACACCGTGCCCTGCCAGTGGTAGCGGCCGTCGATCGGGTCCAGATGACCGGTCAGCCGGACCCGCACCGAGTGGTGGGCGCCGGCGATTTCGAGCGTGGCGGCGCCGTCGTACGTGTCGTCACCGGCGGGCGCGCTGGCCGAGAGATCGAAGGCGGATGCCACCGAGGGCGGCTCGGCCGGCCGCAGCAGGGCGCGCTCGTTGAACACCCGCTGGCTGCTGGCGCGCACCTCGATGCGGCCACTGGCCGTGCGCCTCATGACTTTCAGGCACTCGGCGACGTAGCGCGCCTGCGCGTCCGGATCGGGACCGGTGACGAAGAAGTAATTGGGGAACCCGCGAATCGCCACCCCGCAGAACGGCTCCATGCCGTCGTGCCAGACCTGCCGGATGGTCTGCGCGGCCGAGCCGACCAGGGTCTGGTCGGCGACGTCCTCGGGGATGAAGTAGCCGGTGCCGTAGACGATGGCGTCGACGCGGTGGCCGACGCCGTCGGCGGTGCGCACGCCCGATGCGGTCACCGCCTCGATCGCGGATCCGGCGATGGCGACCCGAGGCCGCGAGGCCGGCGTGCGGCGGCGCAGCCAGCGTGTGGCGCGGCTGGACCACGCCGGGATGTCGGCCACCACGCGACGCGGTGCGTGGGCGAACACGGTGACCGATGCCGCCGCCTGGGTCAGCCGACCGAGGTGGTGGGCGGCTGCGGCGTCGGTGCCTATTACCGCGATGTGCTTGCCGGACGGATCGAATACGGGATCCCACGCCGCCGCGTGAAACGCCGCTTCGCCGAACTCGTCGCGTCCGGGGATGTCGGGCAGCCAGGGCCGCTGAACCGGATGGTGGGCGGCGACGACGACATCGGCCCGGATTTGGTCGCCCGCCGCCGTGGTCAACAGCCATGTGTCGGAGTCGTCCTCAAAGCGCGCGTCCCCGGCGGGTCGGTCCAGCATCATGTGGTCGGTGAAACCGGCTGCCAGCAAGGCAGTTTGGGCGCTCGTGGCGCAGGCACCCGCCCCGACGACGACGATGTGGCAGCGGCGCTCGGTGTGGTCCGGCGGCTGCGTCACAGAAACCTGCTGCGCTTCCAGCCGCGGCGTGCAATCGAGCCCATCAGGCCGACCTCGGTCAAAAACGCCGCCAGTGGCGCGAATCCGGCGGCCTGTATGTCGCGGCGGTGCGGACTGGTGCGCGCGACCCTGCGGGCCTGCTTAGGGTCCAGACCCGCCCGCGCGTAGGGGACGGGATTGCTGAACAGGTAGTTGAAGAAGTAGCCGCCCAGTCCGTTGATGTTGGCCATGAACCAGCGGTTGAACCGGGGCATCTCGACCACGCGCTTGCGGGCACCGTCGCGCGCGAACTGGATGTGGCGGGCCTCTTCGGTGACGTGAATCCGCATGAGCCGCTGAATGATTGGCTGCAGCTCCGGGTCGTCCATCATCTGTCGCTGCAGCGAGTCGAAGATCTCCTCACCGATCAGGGCGGCCACCCAGAGCATCGAGCCGCGCTGAAACGCCAGCGGCAGGCAGTTGATGATCATCCGGTGAAACAGTTTGGGGCGCACCGGTTTGGCGCCGATACGTTCGATCGCCTTGCCGAACATCACCATGTGGCGGGTCTCGTCGCCCAGTTCGGTCAGCTTGTAATGGGTCGACCTGCTGGTCGGGTCCTCGTGCAGGATCGTGCGCAGCAGCGCCTGGTTGAGCATGTTCTCGAACCAGATCCCGGCAGAGAGGGTGTTGACCAATTCCTGTCGGGACAGCTCGATCTGTTGCTCGCGGGTCATCTCGTCCCACATCGGCGTGCCGTAGAGCGACACCAGCCGGGGCGGCAGGTAGAACTTGTCCGGGTCCAGCGGGGCGTCCCAGTCGATGTCGACGACGGGTTCGTAGGACTTTTTGACCGAGCCCTTCAGCAATCGGTCCGAGAAGTCTTCACGACTCGGTCCAGTTGGCTTCACCGGGGTGGTCATCGCTGGCGTCCCTCCATTGGGTGCTTCAGACGGTACCCATGGTACTGGGTACTTGCGGTCCCGGCTAGATCCCAGAGGTTGCGATTCGGCAATCTGGCGGGCAACGAGCATCAGGAGGCGGCATGGTGGGCCGGCACATTCACGTCATCGGCATCGGGGCCGGCGACCCCGCCTACGTGACCGTGCAGGCGATCGAGGCGCTCAACGACACCCAGGTGTTCTTCGCGATGGACAAAGGCGAGCAGAAGAGCGACCTGGTGGCGCTGCGCCGCGAGATCTGCGGCCGTTTCATCCGTGAGCCGGGCTTCCGCTTCGTCGAGCTGCCCGACCCCAAGCGTGCCGATGACGCCGAATACCGGGACGCGGTTGCGGATTGGCACGCCGCCCGCGCGCAGATCTGGGCCGACGCCATCGGCGCCGAGCTGGGTCCGCACGGCGTCGGCGGGTTTTTGGCGTGGGGCGACCCGTCGCTCTACGACAGCACGCTGCGCATCCTCGACGCGGTGGCCGAACGGGTCGACTTCACGTTCGACGTCATCCCGGGCATCACCGCCGTGCAGGCGCTGACCGCCCGGCACCGCATCCCGCTCAACGAGGTCGGCGAGCCCGTTCTGATCACCACCGGGCGGCAGCTGCGCACCCACGGGCCGACCGCCGGATCCGCCGTCGTGATGCTCGACGCCGACTGCTCGTTCCAGCTCTGCCCGCCCGACACGCGAATCTGGTGGGGCGCCTACCTGGGCACCGACGACGAACTGCTCATCGCGGGCACGGTCGGCGAGGCGGGTCCCCGCATCGTTTCGCTGCGAGCCGAAGCCCGCGCCCGGCACGGCTGGATCATGGACACCTATTTGCTGCGACCGGCACACTGAAACCGTGCCCGAACTACCCGAGATCGAAGCGCTGGTCGACCATCTGCGGCGCCACGCCGTCGGCCTGACGATCGGGCGGGTCGACGTCGCCGCCCTGTCCGTGCTGAAGACCTTCGACCCGCCGATCAATGCGCTGCACGGCCAGGCCGTTGTCGGGGCCGAGCGGTGGGGCAAGTACCTGGGGCTGCGCACCGACAATCTTTTCCTGATCGCCCATCTGTCGCGTGCGGGCTGGCTGCGGTGGTCGGACAAGCTGGCCGCGGCGCCGCTGCGGCCCGGCAAGGGCCCGATCGCGCTGCGGGTGCACCTGGGCACGCCCGGTGAGGCGCCGGGCTTCGATCTCACCGAGGCCGGCACCCAGAAACGGCTGGCGGTGTGGCTGGTCGACGACCCGGCCCAGGTCCCCGGGATCGCCGCGCTCGGCCCGGACGCGTTGGACCTGGACCTCGGCGCGCTGGCCGACGTGCTGGCGGGCAACACCGGCCGGATCAAGACGGTCATCACCGACCAGAAGGTGATCGCCGGGATCGGCAACGCCTACAGCGACGAGATCCTGCACGTCGCGCGCATTTCTCCGTTCGCCACTGCCGGCAAGCTGTCCGACGCGCAGCTCGCCACGCTGCACGACGCGATGGTCTCGGTACTCACCGACGCGGTGAGCCGGTCCGTCGGGCAGGGGGCCGCCATGCTCAAGGGCGAGAAGCGCTCCGGATTGCGGGTGCATGCCCGCACCGGGCTGCCCTGCCCGGTATGCGGGGACACCGTGCGCGAAGTGTCGTTCGCGGACAAGTCTTTCCAGTACTGCCCGACGTGCCAGACCGGCGGCAAGATCCTGGCGGACCGGCGCATGTCGCGTTTGCTGAAGTAGTCGCCCGACTCCGGACTCGACACCTGTCGATATGCTGCCCCGATGACTCGCCAGAAGATCCTCATCACCGGCGCCAGCTCGGGCCTGGGCGCCGGCATGGCGCGCGCCTTCGCCGCCAAGGGCCGCGACCTTGCGCTGTGCGCGCGTCGCACCGACCGGCTCGATGAGCTGAAAGCCGAGCTCTCGCAGAAGTATCCGGGCATCCAGATCGCGGTCGCCGCGCTGGACGTTAACGATCACGAGGCCGTCCCCAAGGTGTTCGCCGAACTCAGCGACGAGCTGGGCGGCATCGACCGAATCGTCGTCAACGCCGGCATCGGCAAGGGCGCGAAGCTGGGCTCCGGCAAGCTGTGGGCCAACAAGGCCACCATCGAGACCAACCTGGTCTCGGCCCTGGTGCAGATCGAGACCGCGCTGGAGATGTTCAACAAGAACGGTTCGGGTCACCTGGTGCTGATCTCGTCGGTGCTCGGCAACAAGGGCGTGCCGGGTGTGAAGGCGGCGTATGCGGCGAGCAAGGCCGGGGTGAGCTCACTGGGTGAATCGCTGCGCGCCGAATACGCCAAGGGGCCCGTCAAGGTTTCGGTCATCGAGCCCGGCTACATCGAGTCGGAGATGACGGCCAAGTCCAACAGCACAATGTTGATGGTGGACAACGAAACCGGCGTCAACGCCCTCGTCGCCGCGATGGAACGGGAGCCCGGCCGCGCCGCGGTGCCGTGGTGGCCGTGGGCCCCGCTGGTGCAGTTGATGCGGGTGCTGCCGCCTCAGCTGACCAAGATGTTCGCCTGAGTCAGCTGGTTCGCCCGCGTTCGCTGCGGTAGCGGCGCACCAGGGCATCGGTGGAGCTGTCCGACTGCGGCGCCGGCGACCCGTCGGCGGTGATCACCGGAAGCAGTGCCTTGGCCTGGGTTTTGCCCAGCTCCACACCCCATTGGTCGAAAGAGTCGATTCCCCAGATCACGCCCTCGGTGAAGACCTGATGCTCGTACAGCGCGATCAGCTGTCCCATGACCGACGGGGTGAGCCGGGTGGCCAGGATCGAGGTCGACGGCCGGTTACCGGGCATCACCTTGTGCGGCACGATCTCCGCGGGCGTGCCTTCGGCGGCGATCTCTTCGGCGGTCTTGCCGAAGGCCAGCACCTGGGTCTGGGCGAAGAAATTGCTCATCAACAGGTCGTGCATGCTGCCGTCGCCCTCGGCGGTGGGCAGATCGTCGAGGGGTTGGCTGAAGCCGATGAAGTCGGCGGGCACCAGCCGGGTGCCCTGGTGCAACAACTGGTAGAACGCGTGCTGCCCGTTGGTTCCCGGTTCGCCCCAGAAGATTTCACCGGTGTCCGTGGTGACCGGGGTGCCGTCCACGCGGGTCGACTTGCCATTGGACTCCATGGTCAGCTGTTGCAGGTAGGCCGCGAAGCGCGCCAGGTCGTTGGAGTACGGCAGCACGGCGCGCGATTGTGCGCCCATGAAGTTGGAGTACCACAGGCCGATAAGCCCAAGCAGCACAGGCGCATTGGACTCCAGTGGCGCGGTCTTGAAGTGCCGGTCGACGATGTGGAACCCGGAAAGGAAGTCCGCGAAGGCTTCTCGGCCGATGACGGCCATCACCGACAGGCCGATCGCCGAGTCCACCGAGTAGCGGCCGCCGACCCAGTCCCAGAAACCGAACATGTTGTCGGTGTTGATGCCGAAGTCGTCGACCAGACGTTTGTTGGTGGAGACGGCGACGAAGTGCTGCGCCACCGCGGCGTCGCCGAGGGCATCGGTGATCCACCGGCGCGCCGCGGTGGCGTTGGTCAGGGTTTCCAGCGTCGAGAACGTCTTCGACGCGACGATGAAAAGTGTTGTGGCCGGGTCTAAGTCGGCCAGAGTGGCGATCAGGTCGGCCGGGTCGACGTTGGAGACGAACCGCGCCGAGATCCCCGCGTCCGCGTAGTGGCGCAGGGCCCGATAGACCATCACCGGGCCGAGGTCCGATCCACCGATCCCGATGTTGACCACCGTGCTGATTCGTTTCCCGCTGGCCCCCGTCCATTCACCGCTGCGCAACCGGTCGGTGAATTTACCCATGGCGTCGAGCACCTCGTGCACCTCTTGGACAACGTTCTCGCCGTCGACGACCAGCTCGGCGTCCCGGGGCAGTCGCAGCGCGATGTGCAGCACCGCGCGATCCTCCGAGGTGTTGATGTGCACGCCGGCGAACATCTGGTCGCGGCGCTCTTCGAGGTTGGCCGTGCGCGCCAGATCGACCAAGAGCCCCAGCGTTTCTCGCGTGATGCGGTGCTTGCTGTAATCGATGTAGAGGTCGCCGACGGAGACGGTCAGCTCGCGGCCGCGATCGGGATCGTCGTCGAAGAACTGCCGCAGATGGGTTTCGCCGATTCGTTCATGATGCCTGCGCAGGGCGTCCCACGCCGGAGTGGCGGTGATGTCGGGCAGGGTGTGCACGGAGGTCATGCTTCGACCCTATGGGCTGCGCCGTGACGGAGCCAGGTGTAGCGGGGAGCTCTGAGCCCGACGAATGAACCGCCGAGGTCAGTGGCCGAGCCGGCCCCTGCCCAACCGCAGCAGCAGTATCGCCAGGTCCTTGCCCTCGGGGCCGAGCTCGCTGTAGCGCTCGATGACCTTCATTTCGCGGCTGTGGACAAGCCGCGTGCCGCCGGACGCCATCCGGGCTTTGCCGATTGCCTGTGACACCTCGGTGCGCCGCTGGACCGCTGCGAGAATCGCGGCGTCGAGCCGGTCGATCTCTTGGCGCAACTCATCTATGTCGGTTATTTCGTCGGTCGTCACCGTGTCGATGTCCATGTCTGCTGGCTCCGCGTCGTCGTGATGTGGGGGTTCTGGTCTCATGCAGTATCGGGCCTCACAAAAGACGAGCCCCGAGTGCCGCAAGCGGACCACGGGGCTCTGCGGAAGCAGTTATGCCACGGGCGCCGCGAACTGGTACCCGTAGGGAAATCGGCGATGCCACTCCTGAGTCGAGGAGCGTCGCCGACACTGCACGGTGAGCACCAATCGAGTGTGCCACTAAAAGCGGTAAAGGCGCAAAAGGGGGTTTAAGCTGCGCTTTTTGACTCGGGTGCAATTAAGGCGCCGGGCAAAATTCGGGTGGTGAATTGCATTCCGACACGCCGAATTCCCGGTAGTCCGAGTGACGCCGTCCCGGCCGTCCGGCCCACTAGCCTGGTCTGATGCCGCGGCGCTGTGCGTCAGTGGGCGGCGGTAAGTTTGGACTGACATGAGTGTGCACGCAACAGATGCCAAGCCGGCCTCCGAAGCAGATCAACTGCTCGAAGGCCTCAATCCGCAACAACGCCAAGCAGTGGTGCATGAGGGTTCCCCCTTGCTGATCGTCGCGGGTGCGGGTTCGGGGAAGACCGCGGTGTTGACCCGCCGCATCGCCTACCTGATCGCGGAACGCGGGGTCGGGGTCGGCCAGGTGCTGGCCATCACCTTCACCAACAAGGCCGCCGCCGAGATGCGCGAACGGGTGGTGCGGCTGGTCGGAAACCGGGCCCGCGCCATGTGGGTCTCGACCTTCCACTCGACCTGCGTGCGCATCCTGCGCAATCAGGCGTCCCTGATCGAAGGCCTCAACTCCAACTTCTCCATCTACGACGCCGACGACTCGCGGCGCCTGTTGCAGATGATCGGGCGCGACATGGGGCTCGACATCAAGCGGTACTCGCCCCGGCTGCTGGCCAATGCCATCTCCAACCTGAAGAACGAGCTGATCGACCCCACGCAGGCGGTGGGCAACCTGACCGACGATTCCGACGAGTTGTCCCGCACGGTGGCCACTGTCTACGGCGAATACCAGCGGCGGCTGCGGGCGGCCAATGCGCTGGACTTCGACGACCTGATCGGGGAGACCGTGGCGGTGCTGCGGGCCTTCCCGCAGATCGCACAGCACTACCGGCGGCGGTTCCGGCACGTCCTCGTCGACGAGTACCAGGACACCAACCACGCGCAGTACGTGCTGGTGCGCGAACTGGCCGGCCACGGCGGTTCAGCGAGACTCGCCGGAGCCGGCCCGGGGGCCGGTGGAGGCGACGCGAAGCCCGGACCGCCGAATCAGCCCGGCAGTGACGAGGTGCCGCCTGCGGAATTGTGCGTCGTCGGCGACGCCGACCAGTCGATCTATGCGTTCCGCGGGGCCACGATCCGCAACATCGAGGACTTCGAACGCGACTACCCCGACGCGACAACCATTCTGCTGGAACAGAATTACCGCTCGACGCAGAACATCCTGTCCGCGGCCAACTCGGTGATCGCCCGCAATACCGGGCGCCGGGACAAACGGCTGTGGACCGCCGAAGGTGCCGGCGAGCTGATCGTCGGATACGTCGCCGACAACGAGCACGACGAGGCCCGTTTCGTCGCCGAGGAGATCGACGCGCTCGCCGAAAAGGGCGAGATCAACTACAACGACGTCGCCGTCTTCTACCGCACCAACAACTCGTCGCGGTCGTTCGAAGAGGTGTTCATCCGCGCCGGAATCCCTTACAAAGTCGTTGGCGGAGTGCGCTTTTACGAGCGCAAGGAGATTCGCGACATCGTCGCCTATCTGCGGGTGCTGGACAACCCCGGGGACGCGGTCAGCATGCGGCGCATCCTCAACACCCCCCGCCGTGGCATCGGCGATCGCGCCGAGGCGTGCGTCGCGGTGTACGCCGAGAACACCGGCGCCAGTTTCGCCGACGCGATCGTGGCCGCGGCCGAAGGCAAAGTGCCGATGCTGAATTCGCGTGCGGAGAAGGCGATCGCCGGTTTCGTCGAGTTGCTCGACGAGCTGCGCGGCCGCCTGGACGACGATCTGGGAGACTTGGTCGAGTCGGTGCTCGAACGCACCGGATACCGCCGGGAACTCGAATCCTCCACCGATCCCCAGGAGCTCGCGCGCCTGGACAACCTGAACGAACTCGTCAGCGTGGCACACGAATTCAGCACCGACCGGGCCAACGCCGCGGCGCTGGGCGAGTCGCTGCAGACCCCCGAAGACGAAGACGTGCCGGACACCGGTGTGCTGGCGGAGTTCTTGGAGCGGGTCTCGCTGGTCTCCGACAGCGACGAGATCCCCGAGGACGGCGCCGGCATGGTCACCCTGATGACGCTGCACACCGCCAAGGGTCTGGAGTTTCCGGTGGTGTTCGTGACCGGCTGGGAGGACGGAATGTTCCCCCACATGCGGTCGCTGGACGATCCGGTCGAACTCTGTGAGGAGCGGCGGCTGGCCTACGTCGGGATCACTCGGGCGCGACAACGGCTCTACGTGAGCAGGGCCATCGTCCGGTCGTCCTGGGGGCAGCCGATGCTCAACCCGGAATCGCGCTTCCTGCAAGAGATTCCGCAGGAACTCATCGAATGGCGGCGCACCGCGCCGGCCCCGTCGTTCAGTTCGCCGGTGAGCGGCGCCGGCCGGTTCGGCACCCCGCGGGCGGCCCCGACCCGCTCGGGGATGAGCAAGCGGCCGCTACTGGTGCTCGCGGCCGGCGACCGGGTGACGCACGACAAGTACGGGCTGGGCCGGGTCGAAGAGGTCTCCGGCGTCGGCGAATCGGCGATGTCGCTGATCGACTTCGGCAGCGCCGGGCGGGTGAAGCTGATGCACAACCACGCCCCGATCAGCAAGCTCTAGCCGGCCGCGTCCGGCGAACGTCAGGCTTCCAGCCATCGTTTGGTCTGCGGCAGCAACACCAGCACGACCGTGGCGATCGGCAATATCGGCATCAGGTGGACGACCCACGCGACGCGGGCGCCGGCGATGAACACGCCGATGTAAGTGAGGAAGGCGACCAGCGCGCCGGCCATCAGGAGGTAGCGGCTGATCGATCGGCGCTGCAGCAACAGGATCACGCCCGACACCGTGGTGCCAGCGAACACCAGGGCCAGAAAGGCGACCGCGATGCAGAACAGGCGGTCGGTTCGCCACCAACCGGCGATCAGATCCGTGGCGACGACCGAGGTGGCCCAGCCGCTGACGATGCTCACCGCGCAGGCGGCGACGGCCGTCCGATCGCTGGGCTCAAGGGCCGGCACTCCGGCATAGCCGGTGCGACCCGCACGGGAACCGGCCCGGTAGGGCGCCGACTGCGGAGCGAAGTGGGTGGTCGGGCTGTCCGGCGTGGTGGGGATGGGCCCGGTGGGCGCGCGCCTTATGATCCGTGTCCGTGAGTCGGAGGGCGAATCGTGCTCGGGCGGACGCGGACCGGAGGTTTCGTCGTTCGGCGCGGTCACCTCAGCCAGCGTAGTTGCCGACCATAAGACCACGCTTAGCGAGCCACGGCACGGGGTCGATGCGTTCGCTGCCACCCTGCAGCACCTCGAAGTGCAGGTGCGGGCCGGTGGAATTACCCCGGTTGCCCATGGTGGCGATCTGGTCGCCGGCCATTACGCGCTCACCGACGCTTACCAGCGTGGTGTTGATGTGGCCGTAGAGCGTGACCGTGCCGTCGGCGTGACGCAGCTTGACCAGCATGCCGTAGCCGCTGGCCGGGCCGGAGTCGATGACGACGCCGTCGGACACCGCGTAGATCGGTGTCCCGATCGAGTTGGCCAGGTCGATACCGGCGTGCAGCACGCCCCATCGATAGCCGAAGTTTGAGGTGAAGATGCCCTTGGTCGGCATCACGTAGAGCGGCTGTGACAACCGCGCCTCGCGCTGAGCCCGATCGTTGGCGAAGGCGACGCCCTTGGCGAGCTCCTGGTTGTGCAGCGCGGCGGTGGATGCCGGCGCCGCGGCGATCACCTGGGGGCCGCGGACGGTGCTGCTGCCGCCGGCCCCGCCGGTGAGCGCGGACGCGTTGGCGGTCAGCACGGCGTCGGTCTTGGGGGTGTCGGCGTGGCTGGTGGCCGTGTGGGCGGCCGCGGCGGCGGCGCCGGCGGCCATCGCCGAGATCAGCAGCCGGCCCCGGGCCGCGCTGGTCGGTTGCTTGCGGTGCTGCCCGCCGCGGCGTGCGACGCCGACGACGTCGGTGGCGGGCCTCCGCTCGGTGCGCGGCTCGACGATCACCCGCGGCAGCACCTCGGTGACGGGTGCGGCCAGCCATACCGGGCGGACGTCGTCGGCCTCGTTCAGGTCGTCTAGCTCGGGCGCCAGCAACACCTGAGCTTCGTTGTTGAACGGAGAGTCGTTGCTGAAGTCCAAGTCGCCGAGATCACCGGCGTCGTCGCTGAACTCGAACTCGTCGAAGTCAAACCCGTCGAGCGGAAGGATCTCGGTGACTTCGGTGCGGTGCGGTGCGTCGGCCCACCGGGCGCCTGCGGCGCGACCTACCCGCACAACGCCTTCAGTTACGGCAGAAGGCCGGGCAAAAAGATGCTGGGACAACCTGAAATGTCCTCGTATCGTGACCATAACGTTATCTGGACCCTAGGAAGGTATCCGCTAACGCGCGGGGCTGGCAACCTCGTTGGAAAATCCGGGCAGAATTGTGATTTGGATCACGCGGGCGGTCAACCCCTAGCCGGTGAGCTGTGCCACATCGGCGGACGCGGCGGTCAAAGGCGTTTGAGGGGTGGATACAGTTCGTCCGTGCGAGTTGCCGAGCGCGGCACCGCCCACCAAGAGGCCTAGTAGTTGAGTCGAGCGAAGACAGAGAGTCCATGGACCTTTTCGAGTATCAAGCAAAAGAATTGTTCGCCAAGCACAACGTACCGACTACGCCGGGACGCGTGACCGACACCGCCGAGGGCGCTCGCGAGATCGCCACCGAGATCGGCCGTCCGGTGATGGTCAAAGCGCAGGTCAAGGTCGGCGGCCGTGGCAAGGCGGGTGGCGTCAAGTACGCGGCGACGCCCGACGACGCCTACGAGCACGCCAAGAACATCCTCGGTCTCGACATCAAGGGGCACGTGGTGAAGAAGCTGCTGGTCGCCGAGGCCAGCGACATCGCCGAGGAGTACTACATCTCCTTCCTGCTCGACCGCGCCAACCGCACCTACCTGGCCATGTGCTCGGTCGAGGGCGGCATGGAGATCGAAGAGGTCGCCGCCACCAAGCCCGAGCGGCTGGCCAAGGTTCCGGTGGACGCCGTCAAGGGTGTCGACCTGGCGACCGCGCGTTCCATCGCCGAGCAGGGCCACCTGCCCGCCGAGGTGCTGGACGCCGCCGCGATCACCATCAACAAGCTGTGGGAGGTCTTCGTCGCCGAGGACGCCACCCTGGTTGAGGTCAACCCGCTGGTGCGCGACCCGCAGGACCAGATCCTGGCGCTGGACGGCAAGGTCACGTTGGACGCCAACGCCGACTTCCGCCAGCCCGGCCACGCCGAGTTCGAGGACCGCGACGCCACCGACCCACTCGAACTCAAGGCCAAGGAACACGACCTCAACTACGTCAAGCTCGACGGTGCCGTGGGCATCATCGGCAACGGTGCGGGCCTGGTCATGTCGACGCTCGACGTCGTCGCCTACGCGGGCGAGAAGCACGGCGGGGTCAAGCCGGCCAACTTCCTCGACATCGGTGGTGGCGCGTCGGCCGAGGTGATGGCCGCAGGTCTCGACGTCATCCTGAACGACAAGCAGGTCAAGAGCGTGTTCGTGAACGTGTTCGGCGGCATCACCTCCTGCGACGCCGTCGCCAACGGCATCGTGACCGCGCTGAACATGCTCGGCGACGAGGCCAACAAGCCGCTCGTGGTCCGGCTCGACGGCAACAACGTCGACCAAGGCCGCCGCATCCTGGCCCAAGCCAACCACCCGCTGGTGATCCAGGCCGAGACCATGGACGCCGGTGCCGACAAAGCCGCCGAGCTGGCGAACAAGTAAGGGACACGAGAGATGTCGATCTTCCTGAACAAAGACTCCAAGGTAATCGTCCAGGGCATCACCGGTGGTGAGGGCACCAAGCACACCGCGCTCATGTTGAAGGCCGGCACCCAGGTGGTCGGCGGCGTGAACGCCCGCAAGGCCGGCACGACCGTGTCGCACGTGGACCCCGTCGGCAAGGACGTCGAGCTCCCGGTCTTCGGCACCGTCGCGGAGGCGATGAAGGAGACCGGCGCCAACGTGTCGGTCGTCTTCGTGCCGCCGAAGTTCGCCAAGGACGCGGTCATCGAGGCCATCGACGCCGAGATCCCGCTGCTGGTCGTCATCACCGAGGGAATCCCGGTGCAGGACAGCGCGTACGCGTGGGCCTACAACGTCGACAAGGGGCAGAAGACGCGAATCATCGGGCCGAACTGTCCCGGCATCATCACCCCGGGCGAGGCGCTGGCCGGCATCACCCCGGCGAACATCAGCGGGCCCGGCCCGGTCGGCCTGGTGTCCAAGTCGGGCACCCTGACCTACCAGATGATGTACGAGCTGCGCGATTTCGGTTTCTCCACCTCGATCGGCATCGGTGGCGACCCGGTGATCGGCACCACCCACATCGACGCCATCGAGGCCTTCGAGAAGGACCCCGACACCAAGGTCATCGTGATGATCGGTGAGATCGGCGGTGACGCCGAGGAGCGTGCGGCCGACTACATCAAGGCCAACGTGTCCAAGCCGGTCGTCGGCTACGTCGCGGGATTCACCGCACCGGAAGGTAAGACGATGGGCCACGCGGGCGCCATCGTGTCCGGCTCGTCGGGCACCGCGGCCGCCAAGAAGGAGGCCCTGGAGGCGGCCGGCGTCAAGGTGGGCAAGACCCCGTCAGAGACCGCCGCGCTGGCCCGGGAGATCCTGCAGACCCTGTAGGGCCAACCCTGCACGGGCCGCGGATTTGGCCGGCGCCCGACCCTCGGTAGATAGTGGGTCTATGAATCTCGACCCGAACACCCCCGTCATCGTCGGCGTGGGGCAGTTCACCGAGCGAATCGAGGACTCCGGCTACCGCGGAATGTCGTCGGTGGAACTGGCGACGGCAGCGGCGCGGGCCGCGCTGCATGACACCGGGGCCGACGCAACGGCCGTCGCCGCGGCTATCGACACCGTCGCCGCGCTCCGGCAGTTCGAGCTCTCCGGCCGCACACCCGCGCCGATGGGCAAGTCCAACAACTACCCGCGGTCGGTGGCCAAGCGCATCGGCGCCGCACCGGCCCACGCGATTCTTGAGCCGATCGGCGGCCAGGGCCCCCAGCACCTGGTCACCGAGTTCGCCGGCGTCATCGCCTCGGGCCAGGCCGAGGTCGTGATGATCTTCGGCTCCGAAAACACGTCCAGCATCCGGTATTTCGCCGACCGGGATAAGCCGGACCACTCCGATACCGTCGAGGGTTCCCTCGAGGACCGGGGCTTCGGCTACGACGGCCTCTTCGACGACTACACGGTCGCGCACGGCCTGATCGGAGCGCCGGCACAGTACGGGCTGCTGGAGAACGCGCGCCGCGCCCGGCTGGGCTTGAGCGTGGCCGACTACCGGCGCCAGATGGGCGAGCTGTTCGCCCCGTTCACCAAGGTGGCGGCGAAGAACCCGTTCGCGTCCTCCCCGGTGGAGCGCAGCGTCGACGAGCTCATCACCGTCACCGCGTCCAACCGGATGATCTGCGATCCGTACCCGAGGCTGCTGGTGGCCCGCGACCAGGTCAACCAGGGGGCGGCCGCGCTGCTGATGTCGGTGGGCGCCGCCCGCCGGCTCGGCGTGCCCGAGGAACGCTGGGTGTTCCTGCACGGCCACGCCGACATGGTGGACCAGCCGCTGCTGGACCGCCTCGACCTGACGCACAACTCGGCCTCGGTGCTGGCGGTCCGGGAAGCTCTTGCCGGGGCGGGCGTCGGCATCGACGACGTCTCGACCTTCGACCTGTACAGCTGCTTCCCGGTGCCGGTGTTCAACTTCTGCGACGGAGCGGGTCTGGCCCCCGACGATCCCCGCGGGCTGACGCTCACCGGCGGTCTGCCGTACTTCGGCGGACCCGGAAACAGCTACTCACTGCACGGCATCGCCGAGACGGTCAGCGAAATGCGGGACCTCCCAGGCCAGTTCGGCCTGGTCGCGGCCAATGGCGGGATCATGAGCAAGTACTCCGTCGGCGTGTACTCGACAACGCCGGTGAACTGGAAACCCGACAACAGCGCCGCACTGCGCGCCGAGGTCGCCGCCCGTCCCACGATGCCGGTGAGCATCAAGGCCGACGGTCCGGCCACCATCGAGACCTACACCGTGCGCTACGACTGGCCGGTGCACACCGGCATCATCGTCGGCCGCCTCGACGACGACGGCAGCCGCTTCCTGGCCCTGAGCGAGGACCCCGATCTGGTCGGCCTGCTCGGCGACGGCGAGCCGCTCGGGGCCTCGATCGTGGTCCGGCCGACCGAGAAGGACAACCGGGCCACGCTGGCCTGACGCCGCGGTCCGTGCGACGAATCGTTGTCAGACCAGGGCGGCGAGCTTGCCGGCCAGCCGCTCGACGTAGGCGGCGACCTCGTCCTCGGATTTGTCCGGCAGCCCGAACAGCACCTCGGTCACCCCGAGCTCGGCCCACTTGGCGAGCTTCTCGGGCACCGGCTTGAAGTCCAGCGCCACGATCTGCGGGGCGCCGTCGCGGCCCGCGGCCGCCCAGGTGTCCTGCAGCAGCTTCACCGGCTCGTCGATGTCGAAGTCGCGCGGAGTGGTGATCCAGCCGTCGGCGCTGCGGGCGATCCACTTGAAGTTCTTCTCGGTGCCCGCGGCGCCCACCAGCACCGGGATGTGCGACTGCACCGGCTTGGGCCAGGCCCAGCTGGGGCCGAACTTCACGAACTCGCCGTCGTACTGGGCTTCCTCTTCGGTCCACAGCGCCCGCATCGCCTCGAGGTATTCGCGCAGCATGGTGCGGCGCCGGCCCGGTGGCACGTTGTGGTCGGCCAGTTCGTCGGTGTTCCAGCCGAACCCGACGCCCAGGCTGACTCGTCCGCCCGACAGGTGGTCAAGGGTGGCAATACTTTTCGCTAGGGTGATCGGGTCGTGCTCGACCGGCAGGGCCACCGCGGTGGACAGCCGCACCCGCGAGGTGACCGCGCACGCGGCACCCAAACTTACCCATGGGTCTAGTGTCCGCATGTAGCGATCGTCGGGCAGCGATTCGTCGCCCGTCGTGGGATGCGCCGCCTCGCGCTTCACCGGGATGTGAGTGTGTTCTGGCACGTAGAAGGTCTGAAAGCCATGGTCGTCGGCGAGCTTCGCGGCCTTCGCCGGGGAGATGCCGCGATCGCTGGTAAAAAGCACAAGCCCGTAATCCATGCAGAGAATTAGAACGTGTTCTACCTCCGCGGGGCAAGCCGTTGTGACACGGACCGTCTCGCGAGGGGCTCGCGGCGCCGCCTGGCGTGGGCCGCGCCGTCCAAGCCGGTGGCGGCGGCACAGGTTGCCGCACGTGCGCTAGCGTGGGTGATCGACCGCGTCGCTAACGCAGCGAGGCGCCTGGAAGCACAGCGTTGCACTGCAACCGTGGCGACCGCTAGGCAGTTCAAGGCACTGGAAGCAACAGGAGGAGCCATGACCTACTCTCCCGGAAGCCCGGGCTATCCACCGGCGCAACCCGGCGGCAGCTATGCGGGTGCCACACCGTCCTTCGCCAAGGACGACGACGGAACGAGCAAGCTGCCGTTCTACCTGAACATCGCGGTGGTTGTGCTGGGGCTGGCGGCGTACCTGCTGAACTTCGGACCCACCTTCACCATCGGCGCCGACCTCGGCCCGGGCATCGGTGGGCGCGCCGGCGACGCGGGCACCGCGGTGGTGGTTGCCGTGCTGGCCGCGCTGCTCGCCGGGCTGGGCCTGCTGCCAAAGACTAAGAACTACCCGGGGATCGTCGCGGTGATCGCGGTCCTGGGTGCGTTGCTGGCCATCACCGAGACGATCAACCTGCCCGCCGGTTTCGCGATCGGCTGGGCGATGTGGCCGCTGGTGGCGGCCGTCGTGCTGCAGGCGATCGCCGCGGTCGTCGTGGTCCTGCTGGAGTCCGGGGTGATCACCGCGCCGGCGCCGCGGCCCAAGTACGACCCCTACGCGCAGTACAACCAGCAGTACGGGCAATACGGCCAGTACGGTCAGCAGCCCTACTACGGACAGCAGGCGGGCCAGCAGCACGGGGGCCAGCAGCAGTCGCCGCAGGGATACGGGTCGCAGTACGGCGGCTATTCGCCCGGCGCGGCGCCCACCCATAGTGGCGCGCACACCGGCGGTTTCGGCGCGCAGCCGTCGCCGCAGTCGGGTCCCCAGCCGTCCGCGCAGCAGCATGGCCCGTCCACGCCGCCCACTGGCTTCCCCAGCTTCAGCCCGCCGCCGAACGCCGGCGGATCGGATGCCGGTTCGGCGACCACGAACTTCTCCGAGCAGGGTGGGGGCCAGCAGTTCGGCCAGGAGCAGCAGTCGGGGTCGTCACCGTCTGGGCCAGCGCCCTCCTAACCGTGCGCTGTCGCGCCTAGTCGGGGACGTGCCCCAGAGTGACACGGGTGGAGGACAACCGGGCAGCGGGCGCTCGCCAGGCGCGTGACCTAGTCAGGGTCGCGTTCGCGCCGGCAGTGGTGGCGTTGGTCATCATCGCCGCGGTCACGCTGATCCAGTTGTTGATCGCCAACAGCGACATGACCGGCGCGCTGGGCGCCATCGCCAGCATGTGGCTGGGCGTGCACCAGGTCCCGGTCTCGATCGGTGGCCGCGAACTCGGGGTGATGCCGCTGCTGCCGGTCCTGTTGATGGTCTGGGCGACCGCGCGCAGCACGGCGCGTGCCACCACACCCCACTCGTCGTGGCTGGTCGTCCGCTGGGTCGTCGCCTCGGCGCTGGGCGGCCCGCTGCTGATGGCGGCGATCGCCCTGGCGGTCATCCACGACGCGTCCTCGGTGATCACCGAGCTGCAAACACCCAGCGCGCTGCGCGCGTTCCTCAGCGTGCTCGTGGTTCATGCCGCCGGCGCCGGTATCGGTGTGTGGTCCCGGGTGGGGCCGCGCGTGCTGGCGGCCGCGTCGCTGCCGTTCTGGCTCGGCGACTCCGTGCGCGCCGCATCCGCCGGTCTGCTGGCGTTGCTCGGGCTGTCCGGGCTGGTGGCGGCCGGATCGTTGGTCGTGCACTGGTCGACCATGCAGGAGCTCTACGGCATCACCGATTCGATCTTTGGTGAGTTCAGCCTCACCCTGCTGTCAATGCTCTACGCGCCCAACGTGATTGTGGGCACCGCGGCGATGGCCGTCGGCTCCAGCGCGCACATCGGGTTCGCGACCTTCAGTTCATTCACCGTGTTCGGTGGCGATATCCCGGCCCTGCCGGTGCTGGCCGCGGTCCCCAGGCCACCGTTGGGACCGGTTTGGGTGGCGCTGCTGATCGTCGGCGCGTCCTCCGGCGTGGCGGTCGGCCAGCAATGCGCCCGGCGTGCGCTGCCGCTGCTCCCCGCCGCGGCCAAGCTCCTGGTCGCCGCGGTCGGCGGGACGCTGGTGATGTCGTTGCTCGCTTACGCCGGCAGCGGCCAGCTGGGCAACTTCGGCCACGTCGGCGTGGACCAGGGCGCGTTGCTCGTCGGCGTCTTCTTCTGGTTCGCGGTCGTCGGCGGGATCACTGTGGTGATGAGCGGCGGGATCATGCGCCGTCCCCGAAGGATCAAGCCCAGGCGCGCACCGGTCCCGGCCGTCGAGGAACCCGCGGACCTCGCGGGCGTTTTCGACGATCGGCTGCCCGACGGCGCGGAGGGGGACGACGCGATCCCGGCGGATTCGGCCGACTCGGGCGACATGCCTGCGGGCGATGGGGGCGACGTGCCTGCGGAGGACGTGGTCGCCTCTGCCGACCCAGCCGACGCCGACGCGCCGGCCGATGGTGACGTGCCGGCCCCCGCCGAACCGGAGCGAGGCGCGCCCGAGCGAGATTCCGGGGATTAGGGCAATTCCCCTGCGGCCAGCCTGATCGTCGGCGCGATGACGTCGCCAGTAGGCTCGCCGATGTGGTCGAACCGCTCCATGTGCCCCCGAATGCACCGGCGCGGGTAGTGGTGCTGGCGTCGGGCACCGGGTCGCTGCTGAATTCGCTGCTGACGTCGGCCGTCGCGGACTACCCGGCCCGGGTGGTCGCCGTCGGTGCCGACCGCGACTGCCTGGCCACCGAGATCGCCGCGGCCGCGTCCGTGCCCGCCTTCACCGTCCGGCTCGGCGATCACCCGGACCGCGACACCTGGGACACCGCCATCACCGAGGCCACCGCCGCGCATTCACCCGACTTGGTGGTCTCCGCCGGATTCATGAAAATACTTGGGCCGCAGTTTCTTTCGCGGTTCTACGGCCGCGTCATCAACACCCATCCGGCGCTGTTGCCGGCGTTTCCGGGCGCGCACGGAGTGTCCGACGCGTTGGCCTACGGTGTGAAGGTCACAGGCTGTACGGTGCACCTGGTAGACGCAGGGACGGACACCGGGCCGATCCTGGCGCAGGAATCCGTTCCGGTGCTCGACGGCGACACCGAAGAGACTCTGCATGAACGCATCAAAGTCACCGAACGCAAGCTCCTGGTGGACGTGGTGGCCGCGATCGCAACCGGCGGCCTGACCCTGGTCGGGAGAACAGCGACGATCGGACGAAAGGCGACGAACCGATGAGCACCGACGACTGGCGCGAAGACGCCAAACGGCCGATCCGGCGCGCCTTGATCAGCGTGTACGACAAGACCGGACTGGTCGACCTCGCCCAGGGCCTGGCGGGCGCGGGCGTCGAGATCGTCTCGACCGGGTCCACCGCGAAGGTCATTGCCGACAAAGGCATTCCGGTGACCCGGGTCGAGGAGCTGACCGGTTTTCCCGAAGTCCTCGACGGCCGCGTCAAAACCCTGCACCCGCGCGTGCACGCGGGACTGCTGGCGGACCTTCGCAAGCCCGAGCACGCCGCCGCGCTCGAGGAACTCGGGATTGCGGGCTTCGAGCTCGTCGTCGTCAACCTGTATCCCTTCACCGAGACCGTCGACTCGGGGGCAAGCATCGACGAATGCGTTGAACAGATCGACATCGGTGGCCCGTCGATGGTGCGGGCCGCGGCGAAAAACCACCCCAGCGTGGCGGTGATCACCGACCCGCGAGGTTACGACGGAGTGCTCGCCGCGGTGCGCGACGGCGGCTTTACCCTCGGCGAGCGTAAAAAGCTGGCCTCGCTGGCGTTTCAGCACACCGCCGAGTACGACATCGCGGTCGCGAGCTGGATGGAGTCGACGCTGGCTCCCGAGCACCCGCCGACGACCTTCCCGAAGTGGTTGGGCCGCAGCTGGCGCCGTTCGGCGATGCTGCGCTACGGCGAGAACCCGCACCAGCAGGCGGCGCTGTACAGCGACCCGGGTGCGTGGCCGGGGCTGGCGCAGGCCGAGCAGTTGCACGGAAAAGAGATGTCCTACAACAACTTCACCGATGCGGACGCGGCCTGGCGGGCCGCCTTTGACCACGAGCAGACCTGCGTGGCAATCATCAAGCACGCCAACCCATGTGGGATCGCCATCTCGTCGGCATCGGTCGCGGACGCACACCGCAAGGCGCACGAGTGCGATCCGCTGAGCGCCTTCGGCGGGGTCATCGCGGCCAACACCGAAGTCAGCCTGGAGATGGCCGAGTACGTCAGCACCATCTTCACCGAGGTCATCGTCGCGCCCGCCTACGAGCCGGCCGCGCTGGAGGTGCTGACCCGCAAGAAGAACATCCGGGTGCTGGTGGGCTCGGAGCCGCTGAGCGGTGGCACCGAGCTGCGGCCGATCAGCGGCGGCCTGCTGGTGCAGCAGCGCGACGAGCTCGACGCGCACGGGGACAACCCGGTGAACTGGACCCTGGCCACCGGTTCACCCGCCGATCCGGCGACGCTGGCCGACCTGGTGTTCGCCTGGCGCGTCTGTCGCGCGGTGAAATCGAACGCGATCGTGATCGCCGGCGGGGGCGCCACCATCGGTGTCGGCATGGGTCAGGTGAACCGGGTCGACGCCGCCCGGCTGGCCGTCGAACGCGGCGGTGACCGGGTGCGCGGCGCGGTCGCGGCCTCGGACGCGTTCTTCCCGTTCCCCGACGGACTCGAGACGCTGACCGGCGCCGGCGTGAAGGCGATCGTGCACCCCGGCGGATCGGTGCGCGACGACGAGGTGACCGCGGCGGCCGCCGACGCCGGCATTTCGCTCTACCTCACCGGGGCGCGCCACTTCGCGCACTAGCCACGGTGTGCGCGCGGGCGGCGCGGGTGTCAATACGCGTGTAGTGAACGCCCTTGGTATGACTCGTCTGAGCGCGCGTCGTAGCGTGGAGTGGTGACGTCACCGAGCAACCTGCCCCGCACAGTCGGCGAACTGCGTGCCTCCGGTCATCGCGAACGGGGTGTCAAGCAGGAAATACGCGAAAATCTGCTCACCGCATTGGCCGAGGGTGATGACATCTGGCCGGGCATTCTGGGATTCGACGACACCGTCTTGCCCCAGCTGGAGCGGGCGCTGATCGCGGGCCACGACTTCGTTCTGCTCGGTGAACGCGGCCAGGGCAAGACCCGGCTGCTGCGTGCGCTGACCGGATTGCTCGACGAGTGGACGCCGGTGATCGCCGGGGCCGAACTGGGTGAGCACCCCTTCTCGCCGATCACGCCGGAGTCCATCCGCAAGGCCGTCACCCTGGGCGACGACCTGCCGATCGAATGGAAGCATCGCAGCGAGCGCTACACCGAAAAGCTCGCCACCCCCGACACCAGCGTCGCCGACCTGGTCGGCGACATCGACCCGATCAAGGTCGCCGAGGGCCGCAGCCTGGGAGACCCGGAGACCATCGCCTACGGCCTGATCCCGCGCGCGCACCGCGGCATCGTCGCGGTCAACGAACTGCCCGACCTCGCCGAGCGCATCCAGGTGTCGATGCTCAACGTGATGGAGGAACGCGACATCCAGGTCCGCGGTTACACGCTGCGCCTCCCGCTGGACGTGTTGGTGGTCGCCAGCGCCAACCCCGAGGACTACACCAACCGGGGCCGCATCATCACCCCGCTCAAAGACCGTTTCGGCGCGGAGATCCGGACCCACTACCCGCTCGAGCTCGACGCGGAAGTCGGCGTGATCGCGCAGGAAGCGCACCTGTCGGCCCAGGTTCCCGACTACCTGATGCAGGTCATCGCGCGCTTCGCCCGCTACCTGCGGGAGTCCAATTCCGTCGATCAACGCTCCGGGGTGTCGGCACGGTTCGCGATCGCCGCCGCCGAGACCGTGGCCGCCGCCGCGCGGCATCGCGGTGCGGTGCTGGGGGAGACCGATCCGGTGGCCCGGGTGGTCGACCTGGGCACGGTGATCGACGTCCTGCGCGGCAAGCTGGAATTCGAGTCCGGCGAGGAGGGCCGCGAGCAGGCCGTGCTCGAACACCTGCTGCGGCGCGCGACCGCGGACACCGCGTCGCGGCTGCTGGGCGGCATCGACGTCGGTTCGCTGGTGAGCGCGGTCGAGGGCGGTTCGGCGGTGACGACGGGCGAGCGGGTATCGGCCAAGGACGTGCTGGCCGCCGTCCCGAACCTGCCCGTGGTGGACAAGATCGCGGTCAAGCTCGGCGCGCAGTCCGAAGGCGAACGCGCCGCGGCGCTGGAACTGGCTCTCGAGGCCCTGTATCTGGCCAAGCGCATCGACAAGGTATCCGGGGAGGGTCAAACCGTCTATGGCTAAAGGGCATTCCTCACGCTACTCGGCGTACACCGGCGGCCCCGACCCGCTGGCCCCGCCGGTGGATCTGCGCGAGGCGCTCGAACAGATCGGCCAGGATGTCATGGCCGGCACGTCGCCGCGCCGTGCGCTGTCGGAGCTGCTGCGCCGCGGCACCAAGAACATGCCCGGTGCCGACCGGCTGGCCGCCGAGGCCAACCGGCGGCGACGGGATTTGTTGCGGCGCAACAACTTAGACGGAACCCTGCAAGAGATCAAGAAACTCCTCGATGAGGCCGTGCTGGCCGAACGCAAGGAGCTGGCCCGCGCGCTCGACGACGACGCCCGGTTCGGCGAACTGCAACTGGACGCGCTGCCGTCGTCGCCGGCCAAGGCCGTCCAGGAGCTCTCCGACTACAACTGGCGCAGCGGCGAGGCGCGCCAAAAGTACGACCAGATCAAGGATCTGCTCGGCCGCGAAATGCTCGACCAACGCTTCGCGGGCATGAAGCAGGCCCTGGAAGGCGCCACCGACGAGGATCGCCAGCGGGTCAACGACATGGTCAACGACCTCAATGACCTGCTGGACAAGCACGCCCGCGGCGAGGACACCCAGCAAGACTTCGAAGACTTCATGGACAAGCACGGCGAGTTCTTCCCGGAGAACCCGCGCAACGTCGATGAGTTGCTGGATTCCCTGGCCAAGCGCGCCGCCGCGGCCCAGCGTTTCCGCAACAGCCTGAGCGCCGAGCAGCGCGCGGAGCTGGATGCGTTGGCGCAGCAAGCTTTTGGCTCGCCCTCGCTGATGCAGGCGCTGAACCGGCTCGATGCGCACCTGCAGGCGGCACGGCCGGGGGAGGACTGGAGCGGGTCCGAGCAGTTCTCCGGTGACAACCCGTTCGGGATGGGGGAGGGCACCCAGGCGCTGTCCGATATCGCCGAGCTGGAGCAGCTGGCCGAGCAGCTCTCGCAGAGCTATCCGGGCGCCACGATGGACGACGTCGACCTGGACGCGCTGGCGCGCCAGCTCGGTGACGAGGCGGCCGTCGACGCCCGCACCCTGGCCGAATTGGAACGCGCACTGGTCAATCAGGGGTTCTTAGATCGCGGCTCCGACGGCCAGTGGCGGCTGTCGCCGAAGGCCATGCGCCGACTCGGTGAGACGGCGCTACGCGATGTGGCACAACAGCTTTCCGGGCGCCGTGGGGAGCGCGACCATCGGCGTGCGGGAGCGGCCGGCGAACTCACCGGCGCCACCCGGCCCTGGCAGTTCGGCGACACCGAGCCGTGGAACATCTCCCGCACGTTGACCAATGCCGTTCTGCGGCAATCGGGAACCGCCACCCCGGACGGCCCGGACGGACGGTTGAAGATCACCGTCGACGACGTCGAGGTCTCCGAGACCGAGACGCGTACGCAGGCCGCGGTCGCGCTGCTGGTCGATACCTCGTTCTCCATGGTGATGGAGAATCGCTGGCTGCCCATGAAGCAGACGGCGCTGGCGCTGAACCATCTGGTGTGCACGCGCTTTCGCTCGGATGCCTTGCAGATCATCGCTTTTGGGCGATACGCCCGGACGGTGACCGCCGCCGAGCTCACCGGGCTCGAGGGCGTTTACGAGCAGGGCACCAACCTGCATCACGCGCTGGCGCTGGCCGGTCGCCATCTGCGCCGCCATCCCAACGCGCAGCCCGTGGTGCTGGTGGTGACCGACGGTGAGCCGACCGCGCACCTGGAGGATTTCGACGGCGACGGCACGACCGTGTTCTTCGACTATCCGCCGCATCCGCGGACCATCGCCCACACCGTGCGCGGCTTCGACGAGATGGCGCGGCTGGGCGCCCAGATCACCATCTTCCGGCTAGGCAGCGACCCGGGCCTGGCGAGATTCATCGACCAGGTCGCCCGGCGGGTCGAGGGACGGGTCGTGGTACCCGATCTCGACGGCTTGGGAGCGGCCGTGGTCGGCGACTACCTGCGGTCCCGCCGCCGCTAACCGCCGGGTTGGCAACCCCGATCTCGGGGTAGCTGTGCTTTGGACTGGGTACAGGCAGTTGGAGAAGGAGGAGACGTATGAGCCAGGTTCCAACGATCGAACTCAATGACGGTGTCGGCATTCCGCAACTGGGTTTCGGGGTGTTCCAGATCAAGCCCGACGAGACCGCGGCGGCGGTGAGGACGGCGCTCGACATCGGATACCGCCACATCGATACGGCCGAAATGTACGGCAACGAAAAGGAAGTCGCGCAAGGCATTCGCGATGCGGGTCTCGACCGCGGCGATGTCTTCGTCACCAGCAAGCTCAACAACGGATTTCACAAGCCCGACGATGCGCGCCGCGCCTTCGACGAGACGCTGAAGAACCTGGATTCCGACTACGTCGATTTGTTCCTCATCCACTGGCCGCTGCCCACCCTCTATGACGGCGACTTCGTCTCGACGTGGAAGGTGTTCGAGGAGTTCGCGCGCGACGGACGCGCTCGCAGCATCGGTGTGTCGAATTTCCAAGTCGCACATCTGGATCGGCTCGCCAACGAGACCGACACCGTCCCTTCGGTCAACCAGATCGAAGTCCATCCCTATTTTGGCAACGACGAAGTCCGGGCCTACGGGCGTGAGCATGGCATCGCCACCGAGGCGTGGGCGCCGATCGCGCAGGGCAGGGTGCTCGACGATCCGGTGATCAACCGCGTCGCCGAGGCCCGCGGCAAAACCGCCGCGCAGGTGGTGTTGCGCTGGCACATTCAGCGGGGCGACATCATCTTCCCGAAATCGGTGACGCCGGAACGGGTCAAGGCCAACTTCGAGCTGTTCGACTTCGAGCTGGACGACTCCGACATGGACGCGATCTCCGCGCTGAACAAGGGTGAGTCGGGACGCAACGGCCCCAACCCTGACACGTTCGATTACGTGCCCGACTGACGGCTGCTGCTACCCGCGCGGCCGGCGGGCCTTGCGGATGATGCCGACCCCGCCCCACAGCGAGAAGCCACGAATGTGGACGGTCGGCGCCCCGGGCGTGCCCTTGCCGACGACGGCGCGGTCGAAGTTGCCCATCACGCCGCGGCCGTGCACCTCGACGTTGACCTCGGGCGGCAGCAAAATGTTCTGCACACCCATAATCGACATCGCATGAATGTCGACCTCAGTCGAGGTGAAGTCGGCGTAGCGCAGATCGACCACCCCGCTGCCCCACAGGGTGAACGTGGTGAGCTTCTTCGGGACGTTCCATCGGCCGCGGCGCTCGAAGCCGCTCATCAATGCGAGCAGTAGCGTCGACGGCGCCGGGTTTTGCTTGCCGCCGCGGCGGGGGCTGATCGGCGTCCCCTGCAAGTCGGCC
Organism: Mycobacterium senriense; assembly: GCF_019668465.1. Taxonomy (NCBI): domain Bacteria; kingdom Bacillati; phylum Actinomycetota; class Actinomycetes; order Mycobacteriales; family Mycobacteriaceae; genus Mycobacterium; species Mycobacterium senriense. The sequence continues at coordinate 2,969,535 of NZ_AP024828.1, forward strand.
CGTAGCTGATCCAGTTCCTCGTACGTCGTCGCCGCATACGCCCTGGTCAGGCGATCCTCGTAATCGTTGAGCTGCAGGCGGCCCTGCTCGGCCGCATACGCGAGCAACTGCGCAATCTGGATGCGATCGGTGTCAGCCGCGCGCGACGGCTCGCCGCGCGTGTCCTCCGCATCCCGTTGCGTTGAGTTGCTCATCACCACGAGCCTACGACGTCCAGGTTTTGCTGCAAGAGGATTGGCTAAACTGCAACCTTGCGCCGGCCCGGGTCGCGCCGCCCGCCATCCGGCCGGACCCTTTGTTTGACATCTGGCTAACTTCTCAGCTGGCTAACTCGTCCAGTTGGGCGGCCGCTTCTCCAGGAACGCCAGCATGCCTTCACGAGCTTCGTCGGACACGAACAGCCGGGCCGATTCCTGGGCGAGCCGCTCGGCGTCGCGGTCGAACCCGTCCAGCACCGCGGCAGTGGTCAGTGCCTTGGAGGCCGCGAGGCCCTGCGGCGAACCACGGCCGATGTCCGAGACCAGTTTGGCGACCGCGGCGTCGACATCCTCGGCGGCCTCGGTGATCAGTCCGATCTCTGCCGCCCGGCCGGCGTCGAACCTCTCGCCGGACAGGTAGTAGCGCGCCGCGGCCCGCGCCGACAGTTTCGGCAGCAGCGTCAACGAGATGATCGCCGGGGCGACGCCGATCCGGGCCTCGGTCAGCGCGAAGGTGCTGCGCGGGCCGGCGACCGCGATATCGCAGGCACCCACCAGACCGAATCCGCCGGCACGGACGTGCCCGTTGATCGCGGCGATCACCGGCAGCGGCGAGGAGACGATGGCCCGCATCAAGGCGGCCATCTCCCGGGCCCGGTCGACGGCCATGTCGTATGCCGACGGTGGCGACCCGCTTCGCCCGGGTACGCCGCCCTCGCGATCGCCACTGGGGTCGCCCCCGCCGGCCTCGCTCAGATCCGCACCGGCACAAAAGGTGCCGCCGGTGTGGCCCAGCACCACCACCCGCACGGCCGGGTCCGCCGACGCGTCGCGCAGGCCCTGATGCAGCTGGTTCACCAGCACGGAGGACAGCGCGTTGCGGTTGTGCGGTGAGTTAAGCGTCAGCCGCGCGTACGGGCCGCCCGTGTCGGCGGGTCCGGCGTATTCGACGAGCGCGTCCATCAGTAGCTTCGGGGCAGGCCCAGCGATGTCTGCGCGACGAAGTTCAGCACCATCTCCCGGCTGACCGGAGCGATGCGGCCCAGCCGTGCCGAGGCGAGCATCGCGGCCACGCCGTACTCCTTGGTCAGCCCGTTGCCGCCCATCGACTGCACCGCCTGGTCCACCGACCGCGTGGCCGCCTCGGCCGCAGCGTATTTCGCCATGTTCGCGGCCTCGGCCGCACCCATGTCGTTGCCCGAGTCGTAGAGCGTGGCGGCCTTCTGCAGCATCAGCTTGGCCAACTCAACCTCGATGTGGCACTGCGCCAACGGATGTGACAGGCCCTGGTGCGCGCCGATCGGCGTGCCCCACACCTGACGGGTCTTGACGTAGTCCGCGGCCTTGTTGAGGGCGAACCGTCCCATCCCGACCGAGCTCGCCGCGCCCATGATGCGTTCGGGGTTGAGCCCGGCGAAAAGCTGTGCGATGGCGGCATCTTCGGCGCCGACCAGCGCGTCGCTGGGCAGCCGAACGTCGTCGAGGAAGACCTGGAACTGGCGTTCGGGGCTGATCAGTTCCATTTCGATTGGCGTGTAGGTGAATCCGGGCGCGTCGGTGGGCACCACGAACAGCGCGGGGCGCAGCTTGCCGGTCTTGGCCTCCTCGGTGCGGGCCACCACCAGCACCGCCTGCGCCTGGTCGATTCCGGAGATGTAGACCTTCTGGCCCTTGAGGATCCAGTCGCTGCCGTCGCGGCGGGCGGTGGTGGTGATCTTGTGCGAGTTGGAGCCGGCGTCGGGTTCGGTGATGGCGAACGCCATCGTCAGCGTGCCGTCGGCGATGCCCGGGATCCAGCGCTTCTTCTGTTCCTCGGTGCCGAACTTGCTGATGATGGTGCCGTTGATGGCGGGCGAGACCACCATCAGCAACAGCGCGCTACCCGCGGCCGCCATTTCCTCCATGACCAGCGACAGCTCGTACATTCCGGCGCCGCCACCGCCGTACTCCTCGGGCAGGTTCACCCCGAGGAAGCCGAGTTTGCCGGCCTCGGACCACAATTCGTCGGTGTGCTCGTGGGCGCGGGCCTTGCGCAGGTAGTACTCGCTGCCGTAGTTGGCTGCCCACGCCGCCACCGATTTGCGTAGGGCCTGACGCTCCTCGCTCTCGATGAAGCTGGTGTCGGTCATGCTTGATCCCCTTCTGATTGCGGCGCTTCCACTCTTGCCAGCACGGCGCCGACTTCGACTTGCTGACCGGTCTTGACGTTGAGTTCGGCGAGTACCCCGTCGACCGGGGCGGCGATGGTGTGTTCCATCTTCATGGCTTCCAGCCAGATCAGTGGCTGGCCGGCGGTGACGGTGTCGCCGATCGCCGCGCCGAGGCGGATGACGCTGCCGGGCATGGGTGCCACCAGCGAGCCCTTTTCGACGGTCGAACCCGGTTCGGGGAAGCGCGGCAGCGCGATCAGGTGCACGGGTCCGCGTGCGGAATCGACGTAAACGTCGGAATCGGCCGCGTGGTAGCACCGCACCGAGAAGCTGTGATCGACGCCGTCGGCCCGCAACACGACGTCCTCGGCCGTGGCCGACACCAGCTGCACCGATGTGTCGTCGGGGAGCGCCAATCCGGTTCTGCCGAACCGGTATTGAACCCGGTGCTCGTCACCCTGGTCGTCGCGATAGTCCTTGACCTGATGGCCCGACGCCAGGTTGCGCCAGCCACTGGGAACGGCGCCCATCACCGGGGCAACGGCGCGGTTGTGCGCGGCGTCGGCGAGCGCGGCCGCGATGGCGGACAGGCGGACCACCGCGGCGTCGCCCAGCGGCGCCGCCAGCCGCGCCAGGTCGTGGGTATCGAAAAACGCGGTGTCGGTGGCACCGTCGAGGAACGCCGGATGCCGCAGCACGTTCACCAGCAGATCGCGGTTGGTGCGCACCCCGTGCACGTGGGCGCGGGCCAGCGCGTCGGCGAGGACCAGCGCCGCCTGGCGGCGCGTCGGGGCGTAGGAAATGACCTTGGCCAGCATCGGGTCGTAGTGGATCGAGACGGTGAATCCGTCGACGATGCCGGAATCCAGCCGAATCCCGGTCCGGTGCCCCAGCGAGCTGAATTCGGTCCGGACCGACGGCACGTCGAACGCGTGCACCAGGCCGGCCTGCGGCTGCCAGTTCTTGGCGGGGTCCTCGGCGTACAGACGTGCCTCGATCGAATGTCCTTGGGCAATGGGCGGTTGCGCGTCGAGACGCTCGCCGTCGGCGACGGCGAGCTGCAGTTCGACGAGGTCGAGCCCGGTGGTCTCCTCGGTGACCGGGTGTTCGACCTGCAGCCGGGTGTTCATCTCCAGGAAGTAGAACTCGCCGTCGTCGTCGGCCAGGAACTCCACCGTCCCGGCTCCGGTGTATCCGATGGCTTCGGCGGCCAGCCGGGCCGCGTCGAACAGCTTGGCGCGCATGCCGGGTGTGCGCTCCACCAGCGGCGAGGGCGCCTCCTCGATGATCTTCTGGTGGCGGCGCTGAATCGAGCATTCGCGTTCGCCGACCGCCCACACCGTGCCGTGGGTGTCGGCCATGACCTGGACCTCGATGTGATGCCCGGTGGGCAGATAGCGCTCGCAGAACACGGTCGGGTCACCGAATGCGGACTGCGCCTCGCGGCTCGCCGCCGCGACTTCGCCCGCCAGAGCGGATAATTCGCGGACCACCCGCATGCCGCGGCCACCGCCGCCGGCGGAGGCCTTGACCAGCACCGGCAGCTGGCCCTCGGTCACGGTGTCGGGGTCGAGCTCGTCGAGCACCGGCACCCCGGCCGCGGCCATCAGCTTCTTGGACTCGATCTTGGAGCCCATCGCGCGCGCCGCATCCACCGACGGGCCTACCCACGCCAGGCCCGCGTCCTGGACGGCGGCCGCGAATTCAGCGTTCTCCGAGAGGAACCCGTAGCCGGGGTGTATCGCGTCGGCGCCCGCGGCGCGGGCGGCCGCGATGACCGCCGCGGCGTTGAGGTAGTCGTTGGTCTTGTCCAGCCGCACCCGGGCGTCGGCCTCGGCGACGTGCGGCGCGCCGGAGTCGGGATCGGTGTAGACCGCGACGGTGCCCAGGCCGAGCCGGCGGCAGGTGGCGAACACCCGCCGGGCGATCTCGCCCCGGTTGGCGACCAGAACTCGAGTGATCATGGGGCTCACATCCGGAAGACGCCGAAGTTCGACGTTCCCTTGATCGGGCCATTGGCGATGGCGGACAGACACATTCCCAGTACGGTGCGGGTGTCGCGCGGGTCGATCACCCCGTCGTCGTAGAGCATCCCGGACAGCACGAGCGGCAGCGACTCGGCTTCGATCTGGCCCTCGACCGCGGCCCGCATCGCCGCGTCGGCCTCCTCGTCGACCTGCTGGCCGCGCGCCTCGGCGGCCGCGCGGGCGACGATCGACAACACCCCCGACAGCTGGGCACCACCCATCACCGCGGACTTGGAGGTCGGCCACGCGAACAGGAACCGCGGATCGTAGGCGCGACCGCACATGCCGTAGTGGCCCGCGCCGTAGGACGCGCCGATCAGCAGCGAGATGTGCGGGACGGTCGAATTGGACACGGCGTTGATCATCATCGAGCCGTGCTTGATCATCCCGCCCTCTTCGTAGTCCTTACCCACCATGTAGCCGGTGGTGTTGTGCAAGAACAACAGTGGCGTGTCGGAGCGGTTGGCCAGCTGGATGAACTGGGTGGCCTTCTGGGACTCCTCGCTGAACAGCACGCCGCGCGCGTTGGCCAGGATGCCGATCGGATAGCCGTGTAACCGGGCCCAGCCCGTCACCAACGACGACCCGTACAGCGGCTTGAATTCGTCGAATTCGGAGCCGTCGACGATCCGGGCGATCACTTCCCGCGGATCGAACGGGATGCGCAGATCCGCGGGCACGATGCCGATGAGTTCTTCGGTGTCGAACAGCGGTGCGGTGACCGGTTTGGGCTTCGGCCCCTGCTTGACCCAGTTGAGCCGGGCGACGACGCGGCGCCCGATCCGGATCGCGTCGAGTTCGTCGACGGCGAAGTAATCGGCCAAACCCGATACCCGGGCGTGCATTTCGGCGCCGCCGAGCGATTCGTCGTCGGATTCCTCACCGGTGGCCATCTTCACCAGCGGGGGACCCGCGAGGAAGACCTTGGAACGTTCCTTGATCATCACCACGTGGTCGGACATGCCCGGGACGTAGGCGCCGCCCGCGGTGGAATTGCCGAATACCAATGCGATGGTGGGGATGCCGGCCGCCGATAGCCGGGTCAGGTCGCGGAACATCCGCCCGCCCGGAATGAAGATCTCCTTCTGCGTGGGCAGGTCCGCGCCGCCGGATTCCACCAGGGAGATGACCGGTAGCCGGTTCTCGAAGGCGATCTGGTTGGCACGCAGGATCTTCTTCAGGGTCCACGGGTTGCTGGTGCCGCCTTTGACCGTCGGGTCGTTGGCGACGATCATGCATTCGACGCCTTCGACCACGCCGATGCCGGTGACCGTGCTGGCGCCGACCTTGAAGGCGCTGCCCCACGCCGCCAGCGGACTGAGCTCCAGGAACGGTGAGTCCTGGTCGACGAGCAACTCGATGCGTTCGCGCGCAGTCAGCTTCCCGCGATCATGATGGCGCTCAACATATTTGGCCCCGCCACCGGCCAGCGCATTGGCCAGCTCGACATCGATCTCCTCGAGCTTGGTGATCGCCGCCGCCGCCGCGTCGGTGAAGACGGGGGCCTCGGCGTCGAGGGTGGACTGCAGCACGGTCATGATTGGAATCCCAGCAGTTTGGCGGACAGTGCGGTCAGGATTTCGGTGGTCCCGCCGCCGATGCCGAGGATTCTCATGTCCCGGTATTGGCGTTCCACCTCGGATTCGGCCATGTAACCCATGCCGCCGAACAGCTGGACGGCTTGATTGGCCACCCATTCGCCGGCCTCGACGGCGGTGTTCTTGGCGAAACAGACCTGCGGAATCAGGTTGGTCTCGCCGGCGAGCTGCCGCTCCACCACGCTGCGCGAATAGACCCGGGCGACGTCGATGCGACGGGCCATCTCGGCCAATGTGTTCTGCACCGACTGCCGCGATATCAACGGGCGACCGAACGTTTCGCGGTCGCGACACCATTGCACCGTAAGGTCCAGGCACCGCTGCGCGCTCGAATATGCCTGTGCGGCAAGGCCAATGCGCTCCGAGACGAAGGCCTGCGCGATCTGGGCGAAGCCGCTGTTCTCGGCGCCGACCAAATTGGCCACCGGCACCCGGACGTCGGTGTAGGACAGCTCGGCGGTGTCCGAGGATCGCCAGCCCATCTTGTCCAGCTTGCGGGTCACCTCGAAGCCCGGCGTGCCCTTCTCGACCGCGAGCAGTGAAACGCCGCCCGCGCCGGCGCCTCCGGTGCGCACCGCGGTGACCACGTAGTCGGCGCGGACCCCGGAGGTGATGTAGGTCTTGGCACCGTTGACGACGTAGTGGTCAGCGTCGCGCACAGCTGCGGTCCGCAGATGCCCGACGTCGGAACCGCCGCCGGGCTCGGTGATGGCCAGCGAACCGATCATCTCGCCGGCCAGCGTCGGGCGGACGAACTCATCGATCAGCCGCTGGTCGCCGGAGGCGATCATGTGCGGAACCGCGATGCCGCAGGTGAACAGCGACGCGAAGACACCGCCCGGCGCTCCGGCCTGATGCATCTCCTCGCAGATGATCACCGCGTCGGCGCCGTCACCGCCACCACCGCCGACCGACTCGGGGAAGCCAGCACCCAGCAGCCCGGCGGCCCCGGCGCTGCGGTGCAATTCGCGCGGCAGGTCGCCGGTGCGCTCCCACTCGTCGACGTGGGGCAAGATCTCGCGTTCTGCGAACGAGCGCACCGTCTTTCGCAGCTGTTCGCGCTCGGGCGTGGTCCAGATGGTCACAGCAAATTCTCCGGGATGTCGAGGTATCGGCCACGGAGCCATTCGCCCAGCCCCTTGGCCTGGGGATCGAATCGAGCCTGGTAGGCGACGCCCTGGCCGAGGATGCCGTCGATGACGAAGTTGACCGCCCGCAGATTCGGCAGCAGGTGTCGGGTGACGTCGAAATCCGCCGCCTCGGGCAGCAGCTCCTTGAGCAGCTCGACGGTCAAAGTGTTGGCCAGCCATCGCCATTGCTCGTCGGTGGGCACCCAGACCCCGACGTTGGCCGAGCCGCCCTTGTCGCCGCTGCGCGCCCCGGCGATGCGGCCCAACGGCGCCCGCCGGGTCGGCCCGTCGGCCAGCGGTTCCGGCAGCGGGGGCGTGGCGGCCGGGGTCAACTCCAAAGTCTCTGTGGCGCAGGGAATCTCAACGCGGGATCCGTCGGCGTGTACCGCGACGTGCGGTACCTGATCGGCGGCGACATAACCGGGCGTGAACACGCCGTAGACCTGGCCGTCGGCCGGCGGAGCCGTCACGTGAAATCCCGGATAGCTGGCCAACGCCAATTCAACAGCGGCGGAAGAGAATTGGCGCCCGACATTGGCGGGGTCGGGGTCGCGCACCACACAGTGCAGCAGGGCGCTGGCGGCCTCTTCGGTGTCGGCGTCGGGGTGGTCGGTGCGGGCCAGCGACCACTGCAGTTCGGCGGGCTTGACGGTGAGCGCGGCGTCGAGTTGCCGGCGCACCAAGTCGGCCTTGGCCTCGATGTCCAGGCCGGTCAACACGAAGGTCATCGAGTTGCGGAACCCGCCGATGCTGTTCATCGACACCTTGTAGGTGGGTGGCGGGGCTTCGCCGCGCACCCCGCTGATGCGCACCCGGTCGGGCCCGTCGGACGACAACTCGACGCTGTCCATCCGGGCGGTGACGTCGGGATTGGCGTAGCGGGCCCCGGTGATCTCGTAGAGCAGTTGGGCGGTGACGGTGTCGACGCTGACCAGGCCGCCGGTGCCCGGGTGTTTGGTGATCACCGAGGATCCGTCGGCGCTGACCTCGGCCAGGGGGAAACCGGCGTGCAGGAGCCCGGAGGACTCCGGGATTTCCGTGAAGAACGAGTAGTTGCCGCCGGTGGCCTGGACGCCGCATTCGATGACGTGGCCGGCGACCACGGCGCCGGCGAGCCGGTCGTAGTCGGTGCGGTCCCACCCGAAGTGCGCGGCGGCCGCCCCGACGATCACCGAGGCGTCTGTGACGCGGCCGGTCACGACGACGTCGGCGCCGTCGTCGAGGCAGTCGACGATTCCCCAGGCGCCCAGGTACGCGTTCGCGGTCAGCGGGCTGCCCAGGCCAAGATCGGCGGCACGCGACAGCAGGTCATCGCCCTCCACGTGAGCGATCCGGGCGTCGATGCCCAGCCGCTCGGCCAGCGCGCGTATCGCGTCGGCCAGGCCGGCCGGGTTGAGGCCACCTGCGTTGGCGACGATTCGGACCCCGCGGTCGCGGGCCTCGCCTAGGCAGTCCTCGAGTTGGGTCAAAAAGGTCTTCGCGTAGCCGCGCTCGGGGTGTTTCATCCGGTCGCGGCCCAGGATCAGCATGGTGAGTTCGGCCAGGTAGTCGCCGGTGAGGTAGTCGACCTCGCCGCCGGTGAGCATCTCGCGCATGGCCGACAGCCGGTCGCCGTAGAACCCCGAACAGTTCGCGATCCGGACGGCGCCGGAACTGCCCAAAGCGCCGGAAGCGCCGGAAGCAGAGGCCATGCCTGTCCTCCATTCGGGGATTCACCGGTTCGGACCAACCAACCAACCGGTAGGTTATCGGGTACCGCCGGTGTCACGTCAAGGATCCCACTTCGGGACGGGGTGCCCTCGGCGCGCCCGCAGGCGCGGGGGATCGGCGCGTGGGCGTCCATTTTGGCCACAGGCGGACCAGCGACTATCCTGATGTGCGATCGTCGCCCGTTCGGCCCACCGGCCACGCCGCGCGACATGCCGAACCAGCAAGTCCCACATCGAGGAGTTAGGCCCGACCATGGCCGTACCCAAGCGCAGAATGTCGCGCGCGAACACCCGTAGCCGGCGCGCGCAGTGGAAGGCCGAGAAAACCGAGCTTGTCGGTGTGACGGTCGCAGGTCAGCGGCACAAAGTGCCCCGGCGGCTGCTCAAGGCGGCCCGCCTCGGTCTGATCGACCTCGACCGCCGCTAGCCCGATGGCGGCGGCCCGCTGCACCCGGCTTCGCCGCGCTTGCGACCCCCGCTAGCCCCTCCCGGCGCGCCTCTCAGGTCAGTCTCAGGCGGTGGGACGAAACTAGGGGCCGTGCGAATACTGGTCGTCGACGATGATCGCGCCGTGCGCGAGTCGCTACGTAGGTCGTTGTCCTTCAACGGCTACTCCGTTGAGTTGGCCCATGACGGGGTCGAAGCCCTCGAACTGATCGCGAACGAGCGGCCCGATGCCCTCGTCCTGGATGTGATGATGCCGCGCCTGGACGGCCTCGAGGTGTGCCGTCAGCTCCGCAGCACCGGCGACGACCTGCCCATCCTGGTGCTCACCGCGCGTGATTCGGTATCGGAGCGGGTCGCCGGCCTGGACGCCGGCGCCGACGACTATCTGCCGAAGCCGTTCGCCCTGGAAGAGCTGTTGGCCCGGATGCGCGCGCTGTTGCGCCGCACCAAGCCCGAGGACGAGGACGCCGATTCGGTGGCGATGACGTTCTCCGACCTGACGCTGGACCCGGCCACCCGCGAGGTCACCCGCGGACAGCGCCGGATCAGCCTGACCCGCACCGAATTCGCGCTGCTGGAAATGCTGATCGCCAATCCGCGCCGGGTGCTCACCCGCAGCCGCATCCTCGAGGAGGTCTGGGGGTTCGACTTCCCCACCTCGGGCAACGCGCTGGAGGTCTACGTGGGCTACCTGCGGCGCAAAACCGAAGCCGACGGGGAGTCGCGGCTGATCCACACCGTGCGCGGCGTGGGTTACGTCCTTCGGGAGACGCCCCCGTGACGATGCGGGTCCCTCGATGATCCGGTTCCCCCGGCCTCAACGTCCACCGATGCGCCCACCGTTGCGCGCAACGCCCTCCCTGTCGTTGCGGTGGCGGGTGATGCTGCTGGCCATGTCGATGGTGGCCATGGTCGTGGTGCTGATGGCCTTCGCCGTCTACGCCGTGATCTCGGCCGCGCTGTACAGCGACATCGACAACCAGCTGCAAAGCCGGGCACAGCTGCTGATCGCCAGCGGTTCACTGGCCGCCGACCCCGGCAAAGCCATCGAGGGCACCGCCTATTCCGACGTCAACGCGATGCTGGTGAACCCGGGCCACGCGATCTACACCGCCCAGCAGCCGGGTCAGACCCTGCCGGTCGGCTCGCCGGAAAAAGCGGTCATCCACGGTGACTTGTTCATGTCGCGGCGCACCGCCGGCGACCAGCGAATCCTCGCCGTGCACCTGCAGAACGGCACCTCGCTGCTGATCTCCAAGAGCCTCAAGCCCACTGAAGCGGTGATGAACCGGCTGCGCTGGGTACTGCTGATGGTCGGCGGTGTGGGTGTGGCGGTCGCCGCGGTGGCGGGTGGCATGGTCACCCGGGCCGGGTTGCGCCCGGTGGCACGGCTGACCGAAGCGGCCGAGCGGGTCGCGCGCACCGATGACCTGAGACCCATTCCCGTGTTCGGTAGCGACGAACTGGCAAGGCTCACCGAGTCGTTCAACCTGATGCTGCGCGCGCTCGCCGAGTCCCGGGAGCGGCAGGCACGGCTGGTCACCGACGCCGGGCATGAACTGCGCACCCCGCTGACGTCGCTGCGGACAAACGTCGAGCTGCTGATGGCCGCGATGGAGCCGGGGGCGCCGCGCCTGCCCGAGCAGGAGATGGTTGACCTGCGCACCGATGTCATCGCGCAGATCGAGGAATTGTCAACGCTGGTCGGCGATTTGGTGGACCTCACCCGGGATGACGCCGGCCAGGTGGTGCACGAACCCGTCGACATGTCCGAGGTCGTCGATCGCAGCCTGGAGCGAGTCAGGCGGCGGCGCAACGACATTCACTTCGACGTGGACGTGACGCCGTGGCAGATGTACGGCGACGCCGCCGGGTTGTCGCGCGCGGTCCTCAACCTGCTCGACAACGCCGCCAAGTGGAGCCCGCCCGGTGGGCACGTCGGTGTCACAATGCGCCAGCTCGACCCGTCGCACGCGGAGCTGGTGATCGCCGACCAAGGTCCCGGCATCCCGCTCGAGGAGCGCCGCCTGGTGTTCGAGCGGTTTTACCGTTCGACGACGGCACGCGCCATGCCTGGCTCCGGACTCGGGCTCGCCATTGTCAAAAAGGTCGTGCTCAACCACGGGGGACTGCTGCGCGTCGAGGACACCGTTCCGGGCGGCCAGCCCCCGGGCACGTCCTTCTATGTGCTGCTGCCCGGCCGGCCGCTGCCCGCCTCGACGTACGCCACAGCCGCCGACGATGCGGAAACCGACCAGGTGGACGCCGCCACCGGCCCCACTCGAGCGGTGACCGACGACGAGGCGAACTCTCGGGAATCGGCGAACGTTATCTCAGTGGACTCTCAGTCCGCGCGGGCAAGGTAGGTCTGCGGCTACTGTTGAACCCAGCCGTCGACTTGCCGAAACACTGAGATAGAGGAAGAGCGACTTAGCGACATGACGAATGACCCGAGGTATTCGCCGCCGCCGCAGCAGCCGGGATATCCCCCCGCGCCGAATCAGCCTGCGCACGTCCCGAGCCATGCGGCGTCCTCCGGCTACGCCCCGGGACAACAGCAGCCGTACAACCAGCAATATGACTGGCGCTATCGGTCGCAGCCGTCCCAGTCGCCGACGACGCAGTTCCGTTCGCCCTACGAGCCCTTCAGCAACGCCGGGCAGGGTCGGATCCCCGGGGGAACCGGCGCGGGCCCGATCCCGGGCGGTGCCGGCGCGGGTCACATGCCCGGCATGCTGCCTGGAATGCCTGTCCCGCCGGAGCCCCAAAAGCGTTCTCGCACAGGCCTATTGGTCGTCGGTGCGCTGGCCATCGCGGTGGTGTCGGCCGGTATCGGCGGTGCCGCGGCGACGGCCGTCGAGCTCGGCACGCACGCGACCGGGAACGGTGGCGGGCGGGTCATCGGGGCGGCGCCCAGCGTCCCGGCCGCGAACATGCCGCCCGGCAGCGTCGAGGGGGTCGCCTCCAAGGTGGTGCCCAGCGTCGTGATGCTCGAGACCGACATCGGGCGCCAGTCCGAAGAGGGGTCCGGCATCGTCTTGTCCACCGACGGGCTCATCCTGACGAACAACCACGTGATCGCCGCCGCGGCGGGACCGCCCAAGGGGCCCGGCGGCCCCCCGGGAGCTCCGCCCGCGGCTCCCGCGCCTCCGGGCCTCCCCGGTGGCCCCGGCGGCCCCGGCGGCCCCGGCGGCTCGGGCGGCGCCGGTGCCGGCGCGCCGACGGCGAAGACGACGGTGACCTTCTCTGACGGTCGCACCGCACCGTTCACGGTGGTCGGCGCGGACCCCACCAGCGATATCGCCGTGATTCGGGTGCAGGGCATGTCCGGGCTCACGCCCATCTCGCTGGGCTCCTCGTCGGACCTTCGCGTCGGCCAGCCGGTCGTGGCGATCGGCTCGCCGCTGGGCCTGTCGGGCACGGTGACCACTGGCATCGTCAGCGCGCTGAACCGGCCGGTGTCCACAACCGGTGAGTCGGGCAACCAGAACACCGTGCTGGACGCGATTCAGACCGACGCCGCGATCAACCCCGGTAACTCCGGTGGCGCGCTGGTCAACATGAACGGCCAGCTGGTGGGCGTCAACTCGGCCATCGCGACGCTGGGCGCCGACTCGCCGGATGCCCAGAGCGGTTCGATCGGCCTGGGCTTCGCGATTCCGGTCGATCAGGCCAAGCGCATCGCCGATGAGCTGATCGCCACCGGCAAGGCGTCCCACGCCTCGCTCGGCGTGCAGGTGACCAACGACAAGGGCACCCCCGGGGCCAAGGTTGTCGACGTCGTCTCGGGCGGTGCGGCGGCATCCGCCGGCGTCCCCAAGAACGTGGTCGTCACCAAGGTCGACGACCGGCCGATCAACAGCGCCGACGCGCTGGTCGCGGCGGTGCGGTCCAAGGCGCCCGGCGACAAGATCTCGCTGACGTTCCAGGATCCCGCTGGTGGCGGCAGCCGGACGTTGCCGGTCACCCTCGGAAAGGCGGACCAGTAGTGAAGGTGGACGAACCCTCGGCGACGGGATTGTCTGAGCTCGGATATACGGTTGCTCCCATGGGAACGGGTGCGGAATTGGTAGTTGGCCGGGCTTTGGTTGTGGTGGTCGACGATCGCACCGCTCACGGGGACGAGGACCACAGCGGGCCGCTGGTGACCGAGCTGCTGACCGAGGCGGGATTCGTCGTCGACGGTGTGGTCGCGGTCGCCGCTGACGAGATCGAGATCCGCAACGCGCTGAACACCGCGGTGATCGGCGGGGTGGACCTCGTCGTCTCCGTCGGTGGGACGGGCGTCACCCCGCGCGACGTCACCCCGGAGGCCACCCGCGAGATCCTGGATCGCGAAATCCTCGGCATCGCAGAGGCCATCCGCGGGTCGGGCCTGTCGGCGGGGATCATCGATGCCGGATTGTCACGCGGCCTGGCCGGGGTGTCCGGCAGCACGCTGGTGGTCAACCTGGCCGGCTCCCGCTACGCCGTGCGCGACGGGATGGCAACGCTGAATCCGTTGGCGGCCCAGATCATCGGGCAGCTGTCGAGCCTGGAAATTTAGCGCCGAGGCCGGCTAAAGCCCAAGCCGACAACCTCGGTCGCGGCTTATTTCGTTTCGGCTTCCGCGCGCGGTCCGTAGTCGGGTGGGGGCTTGGTGGTCACACTCCCGTGCTTGCCCGGCGATTCGCCGTTGGTCTGCGCGAGCAGGTCGCGGATCTCCTTGAGCAGGACGACCTGCGCGTCGTCGGCCGGCTCCACCTCGTTGCGTTTGCGCAGAGTGGTGTACGGCAGCACGACCAGGAAATAGACCACCGCGGCGATGATCACGAAGTTGATGGCAGCCGACAGGACGTCGTTCAGGTCGATGGTCTGACCGCCACCGATGCTGATCCGCAGGATGCCGATATCAGACTTCTGGTTGACGCCGATCCGGTTGATCAACGGCTTGATGATGGAGTTGGTGAATGTCGTGACCAGCGCCGTGAACGCGGTACCGATGACCACCGCGGTGGACAGGTCGATGATGTTGCCCCGCGAGAGAAACTCCTTGAACCCTTTGAGCATTGGGGATGGCCTTTCTGGGACTGGACAGAGTTTGCTGTCGACTCGCAGACCAACAACGGCCAGGCACTCAGTGCAGGGTGAGCGTCACGGTCTGGCCCAGCGCCGACCCTGCCACCGTGTTCGCCACACGAGCCGGCAGCGCAACTAACACTACGCGGTCGCTGTCGGCGGCCTGAATCTTTTCTTTGGCCGATACCAGCACCACCACGGCGTCGGTGGCCAGCACCTTGGGGGCGGCGTGGGCGTTATCCGGCGCACTGGTGGCCGGCGCGGCCAGCACGTCGACCACGTCACCGATCCGGACGAGGTCGATCAGTGCGGCGTCGGCCAAATGCAGCGGCACGACGCGGGCACCCGGTCCGGCCGTCGATTCCGCCAGCCGGCTGCCCAGTAGCCGGACGTCGGTGAGCACCTCACCGCGTCGGGTCGGGCCGGCCAGCGTCGAACCCAGCACCGCGCCCAAGTCCGCCCGAGCTCCGTCGGGAACGGTTGCGGCCAAACGCTTTTCGAGCCGGACATCGGCGGAAGTCAACGCGGCACCGGGACGCAGGTCATGGTCGGCCACCACGACTTGCGCATAGTCACCGGCGGGGTCGGACCGCAGCGTCGCGATGCCGGCCAGCGCGACCAGCCCGCCCGCGGCGACGCGGCGCGCCAGCACGGTGCGAGTCCAGTCCGGGCGCAACCACAGCGAGACTCGGCTCAATAGGCTTGGGTTCAGCGATGATTCGCCCACGCGGCAACGGTAGGCGTTACCCGGCGCGTGGGCTCACGCCCGGCGAGGCCGGTGTGGATAACCGTCAGTTGGTCGCGGCGGCGGTGGATGTCGTGGAGCTGCTGCTCGACTTGTCGCTCGAGCTGGAGCTGGACTTCTCGCTCGAACTCGAGCCGGACTTGTCGCTCGAGCCCGAGCCGTTGGATCCCGAGTCGCCCGTCGAGGAGGAGCCGTTGCTTGAACTCGACGACTTCTTGCTGGACTCGCGGCTGTCGGTGCGGTAGAAGCCGCTGCCCTTGAACACCACGCCGACGGAGTTGAAGCGCTTGCGCAGCCGCCCGGCGCAGCGTTTGCACGTGGTCAGCGCGTCGTCGGTGAAGGCCTGCACGATGTCGAAGCGATCGTCGCACTCGGTGCACTGATAGCTGTAAGTCGGCACAAAAACCTCCGGATGATTGCAAACCTGGTTAGCACTCTAGCGTCTCAAGTGCTAGAACCGCCACGTGACATGTCTCATTCCCGATATGTCAGCGTCCATCGAGGTCGATCAATCCTTGTCGCGGCGTGAGCGCGTGGGTCATCGGAATGTCGTGCGGATCGGCCGGCACTTCGTCGAGCACTTCGGCGTCGCGGACGACCGCGATCAGCCGCGCGTGCGGGTCGCGGCCGCCCAGCGAGCGGTCGTAGAAACCCCGGCCCCGGCCCAGCCGCACGCCGCGGCGGTCCACGGCCAGGGCCGGCACCAGCACCACGCCGGCTTGCGCCAGGGCGGATGACGGCAGCCACGGCTGCGGTGGCTCGAGCAACCCCCACCGCCCGGTGGTCAGCGTGCCGGGCCGGTATTCGCCCCAGGACAACGGCAGCGGCGTGTTGTCGGCCGCGGTGCGCGCAACCGGCAGCAGCACTCGCCCGGTGCGCCGCAGCAACATGTCGAGCATCTCGATGGATCCCGGCTCGGTGCCCACCGGCACGTAGGCGCAGATCGTGCTGTCGCTGGTCATGATGCTTTCCAGGCGCTCCAGCCGCTCGCACACCTGGCGCGCCTCGGCGGCGCGAACGTCGTCGGCAACGTGGCGCCGGGCGGCGAGCAGCTGGTCGCGCAGCGCGGCTTTGCTGGTGGTCGCCATGCGTCAACCATGACAGCCGGGTCTTTGCCCGCGCCACATCGACTCGGCGAAGCGGATGCGGGTTATCGTGTGAACAATGTCAAGCCCAAACGTGGTGGTGCCACGCACAGCAGTCGTGCCCGCCGCGGGTCTCGGTACCCGCTTCTTGCCGGCGACCAAAACGGTCCCCAAGGAGCTGTTGCCCGTTGTCGATACGCCGGGCATAGAGCTGGTGGCCGCCGAGGCGGCCGAGGCCGGTGCCGAGCGCCTGGTGATCATCACCTCGGAGGGCAAGGACGGCGTCGTCGCGCACTTCGTCGAAGACCTGGTGCTGGAAAGCACGTTGGAGGAACGCGGCAAGACGGCGATGCTCGACAAGGTCCGCCGCGCGCCGCAGCTGATCAAGGTCGAGTCCGTGGTGCAGAGCGAGCCGCTGGGCCTGGGGCATGCGATCGGCTGCGTGGAGTCGCGGCTGGCCGACGACGAGGACGCCGTCGCGGTATTGCTGCCCGACGACCTGGTGCTGCCGACCGGCGTGCTGGGCACGATGTCGAAGGTGCGCGCGCACTACGGGGGCACGGTGTTGTGTGCCATCGAGGTGACCCCCGAAGAGGTCAGCGCCTACGGCGTTTTCGACGTCGAACCGATTCCCGACGACGACAACCCCGACGTGCTCAAGGTCAACGGCATGGTCGAGAAGCCTCCGGCCGAGGACGCGCCGTCGCTGTTCGCCGCGGCCGGCCGTTATGTGCTCGACCGCGCGATATTCGATGCGTTGCGCCGCATCGAGTGTGGGGCCGGCGGCGAAGTACAGCTCACCGACGGGATCGCGTTGCTGATCGCGGAGGGTCACCCGGTGCACGTGGTCGTGCATCGCGGATCTCGACACGACTTGGGAAATCCTGGCGGCTACCTCAAGGCTGCGGTTGACTTTGCATTGGATCGTGACGACTACGGCCCGGATTTGCGGCAGTGGTTGGTGGCGCGATTAGGTCTGGCCGAAAAGTAGCCGGGCGCTAACCCGGCTGGCGGACGACAGCGGGCCGGCGGAACGCGTAGCGGTCCCGGGTGGGGATGCCCCGCCTGCGCAGTGAGCGGGTCGTCTACGCGCGGCCCGACGGCAGAGAGGCGCGCTGTGCGTTCGGTGGAAGAGCAGCAGGCCCGGATCACGGCCGCCGCGGTGGCCCCGCGGCCGATACGTGTGGCGATCGCCGAGGCGCAGGGATTGCTCTGCGCCGAAGAAGTGGTGACCGAGCGCCCGATGCCCGGCTTCGACCAGGCCGCGATCGATGGCTATGCGGTGCGCAGCGTCGACGTCCTGGGTGTCGGCGAGGTGGGCAGCGAAGGTCTTCCGGGGCCGTTTGACGAGGCGGGCGAGGGCGACGGGCGCGAGGGCCTGGTGCTGCCGGTGATGGGCATGGTCGAGGCGGGCTCGCGCACCCCGAGCCGGTTGCAGCCGCGCCAGGCCGTGCGCGTGCAGACCGGGGCGCCGCTGCCGACCCTGGCCGACGCGGTCCTGCCGTTGCGGTGGACCGACGGCGGGACGCAACGGGTGCGGATTCTGCGGGGCGCCCCGTCGGGCGCCTACGTGCGCCGCGCCGGCGACGACGTCCAGCCCGGTGACGTCGCGGTGCGATCCGGGACCGTCATCGGTGCGGCGCAGGTCGGGCTGCTGGCCGCGGTCGGCCGCGAGCGGGTGCTGGTGCACCCGCGGCCCCGGGTGACGATCATGGCGCTGGGCGGCGAACTGGTCGACATCTCGCGCACCCCGGGCAACGGGCAGGTCTACGACGTCAACTCCTATGCGCTGGCGGCGGCGGCGCGCGATGCCGGCGCGGAGGTCAACCGTGTCGGGATCGTCAGCGGCGGTCCCCGCGAGCTCCGCGAGATCGTCGAGGGCCAGATCAATCGCGCCGAGGTGATCGTGATCGCCGGTGCGGTCGGGGGCGCCGCGGCCGAGGCGGTGCGCCAGGTGCTCGCCGAGCTCGGCGACATAGAGGTGGTGCGCGTCGGCATGCATCCGGGATCCATCCAGGGTTTCGGGCAGCTGGGCCGCGAGGGCGTGCCGACCTTCCTGCTGCCGGCCAACCCGGTGAGCGCGCTGGTGGTCTTCGAGGTGATGGTCCGTCCGTTGATCCGGCTGTCGCTGGGCAAGCGCCAGCCGATGCGTCGCATCGTGCAGGCGCGCACGCTGTCACCCATCACGTCGGTGGCCGGACGTAAGGGCTTCCTGCGCGGCCAGCTGATGCGCGACCAGGAGAGCGGGGAGTATCTGGTGCAGGCGCTCGGCGGCGGCCCGGGCGCGTCGTCGCACCTGCTGGCCACCCTCGCCGAGGCGAACTGTCTGGTGGTGGTGCCGAGCGGCGCCGAGCAGATCCGCACCGGCGAGATCGTCGACGTTGCCTTCCTGGCTCAGCGCGGCTGAGCGAAAGAACCGCACACACGGTGAACCTGTTGCGCGCCAATTCCCGTCATCCAGGGTGGCCCATGAGCGTTGGGCCACTGCGGGTTCCGGCCGGCGTCGTGCGGTTGCGGGCGGTGCGGCTGCGCGATGGCGCGCAGTGGAGCCGGATTCGGTTGACCGATCGTGCGCATCTCGAACCGTGGGAGCCCAGCTCCGAGGGTGATTGGACGACCCGTCACGCGGTGGCGGCCTGGCCGGCGCTGTGTTCCGGTCTGCGCGCCGAGGCGCGGCAGGGGCGGATGCTGCCCTACGTCATCGAGCTCGACGGTCACTTTTGCGGCCAGCTGACCATCGGCAATGTCACCCACGGCGCGCTGCGGTCGGCGTGGATCGGCTACTGGGTACCGCGATCGGCAACCGGCGGCGGCGTGGCCACCGCGGCGCTGGCGCTGGGGTTGGATCACTGTTTCGGCCCGGTGATGTTGCACCGGGTCGAGGCGACCGTGCGCCCGGAAAACGCCGCGAGCCGGGCCGTGCTGGCCAAAGTCGGCTTCCGCCAGGAGGGGCTGCTGCAGCGCTACCTGGAAGTCGACAGGGCGTGGCGCGACCACCTGCTGATGGCCATCACCGTGGAAGAGGTGAGCGGATCGGTGACATCGGCGCTGGTCCGCGCCGGTAACGCCAGCTGGGTGTGACGGCCTCGCCGGCGAGGCGCGGATTTCGCCGTCCCTTACCAGGTTCTCCGACGGCTCGCGGGGGAGTCCGAATTGTTGCCGTTCTGGGACTGGCGCGACACGAGTGACTCGTGGTGCTTGTGAGAGGCAAATTACAGGTGTGTAATTGTCCTGTTCAGTACCACCCGGTCGCGTTGGCCACCAATGGGCTGCGCGGGGGATGGACACCGAAGAGAGCAGGTCATCATGCCAAGCATCCCGCAGTCATTGTTGTGGATATCGCTCGTGGTGCTGTGGCTGTTCGTCTTGGTGCCGATGCTCGTCAGCAAGCGCGACGCAGTGCGGCGCACCAGCGACGTGGCCTTGGCGACCCGGGTGCTCAACGGCGGGGGCAACTCCCGGCTGATCAAGCGCAGCGGTCCGGCCGCCGGGCATCGCAGCGACCCAAACTGGACGCCGCCGGAAGAGTCGGCCGAGACCGATCTCGACGAGGAGCGCGACTTCTCCGAGGATGAAGACCGCGACCACGAGGCGGACGACGACGCCGATACCGACGAGCCGAGCCGCCGGCGCCCGGTCGTGATGAGGATGGCCGTCGCCGAGCCCGCCGAGCCCGCTGAGCCCGACTACGTCGACGTCGATGTGGTCGAGGATTCCCACGTACTTCCGGTGGGGGCCAGCGATTCTGCCGCCGAGCCGGAGACGGCCGACATCGAGCCGATCGAAGACGATGAGGCGGACACCGAGGCCGTCGCCAAACGCGACGAGGAGGACAAGGACGAGGACAGCTACGAGTACGTCGAGGACTCGTCCGGTCTGGAGCCCGCCGCCGAGGCTGACGACGCCGACGAGGAGGCGCCGGCGCCGATGCCGCGCAACGCCTCGCGGCGGCGCCGGTTCGACAACAAGACCGCCGCCGCGGTCAGCGCCCGCAAGTACGCCTTCCGCAAAAAGGTCCTGATGGTGATGGCGGTCGTTTTGATCGGCTCGGCCACCGCGGCCTTCAAGATCTCGCCGACCGCCTGGTGGGTGTGCGGCACCGCCACCGCGATCACCCTGCTGTACCTGGGCTACCTGCGGCGCCAGACCCGCATCGAGGAGAAGGTGCGCAACCGCCGGATGAAGCGGGTGGCGCGGGCGCGGCTCGGCGTGGAGAACGCCTACGACCGCGACTACGACGTGGTCCCGTCGCGGCTGCGACGCCCCGGCGCGGTGGTCCTGGAAATCGACGACGAGGATCCCGTCTTCGAGCACCTGGACTACGCGATGGCGATGCGGACCTTCGGTTGGCCGCGGGACTTGCCACGCGCCGTCGGCGAATAGTGCTGGCAGTTCGGTAGTTGGTGCCGCGGCTGGTAGCCTGCTAGCGGTCAGGGGCTATGGCGCAGTTGGTAGCGCGACTCGTTCGCATCGAGTAGGTCAGGGGTTCGATTCCCCTTAGCTCCACGCGAGAAACCCAGCTAAGCGCTTGTATTTGCATTAGCTGGCGCCGTTGTTTTGGATGGTCCAGTTAGCAGTCGGTCCGCAGCAGATCGGATCGCCGCGTCGAGGTTGGTCGCGACGTGGTCCAAATCCTCGTCAAATAGGTCGGCGTAAACGTCAAGCGGCATAGACGCTTTCGCGTGCGCGAGCATTCGCTGGACCGCCTTCACGTAGGCGCCCGCCGACACGCTCCTCGGCGAGCGCGGCCGGGAACGGCACCGAGGCTCGACCCAAGGGAGCGGTGCCCAGTACAGCGGGGCGATGCGGCCCGACGCACCGCCCGGGCTTTACACGGTCAACTGGTATGTGACGTCCGACGACGGTGACCCTGCGTCCGGATCGTGGACCTATACCGTGAAGCCGTCCTGAGCAACTCCGACAAGTCGGACAAGTCCGAGGACTCCGACAAGTAGTGGGATCAGGTTCCGGTCCCGTGGTTCACTCCGGCAACAACCCTTCCAGTTGGTGAGAGTGCTTCTAGCTAGTGATGCACCTAGTTTGCACCGGGCTATCAGTTGTCGGACAGTCGGACGAGGAATCCGATTACGATCAGCGACCGGGCTAGCTCGACCTGCTGGTGCGCACTCAGTCCGGGAAGATCGCAAATCCGGAACGGCTCGGCGCTTTTCGAGATGAACTGCATCGCGGCTTTGTGGTCGGCACCGGCGCGCACCGACAAACTGGCAAAGTGCAGCGAAACACCGTCGGCAGCTGCTTTCACCCGCGAATAGAGCGGTTGATACTTCCTTACTAGTGTTTGTCCGTCGATTCGGGCTGCTTTCGACGCGCTGGGTGGGATTGGTGGGCATCGGCCGCGGCGGACCAGGGCACCCGCCAATGTGTCGAGACCTCTCGCGATGGCGCTCGGGTCCTCAACCGCTTTGACAGCGTCACGTAGGAGCACGCCCAGGCTTGCCTGCACACTAGGGTCATCGAGATACCGCGGAGGCGGATAGGCATTCAGACGGTCGTCGTGGAATCGCTGCGATTTAAGCGCCGCGATGGCGAGCTGAAGCATGGTGGGTGGGTGGAATCCGACGGTCAGATGGGCGGATGCCTCTGAATTTGTCTCGGCTGCATGAACTTTGCCGCGTGGCAGGTACAGCGCGTCACCGACTTCGAGGCGCAAGTCGGTTAGCAACGGGAGGTTGTCGATGACAACCGTCTTGTCCTTCTCGGGTTGCAGTTCGCGCGGCGGGACCTCGGGGGCGTCGTACAAATGCCAGATCTTGGAGCCCTGGATCTGCAGGATCATCACGTCGTGGTCGTCGTAGTGGGGAACGAGCCCTTGTGTTGCGGGCGGGGTGATGTAGGCGTTGATCTGTATCGGGAAGTTCAGCTCGACCTCGATGGAGTGGGCCAACGACGCAATCGTGCGCACGTAGCGCTCGACGCCTCCCATCACGATGGTGTAGCCATCGGCAAAGTCGTTGCGGATGCCGGCAAGGTCCAGACTGCCATCAGCAAGCTGGTAGCTGTCGGAGCCACTCTTCCTGTGTTTTCCTCTCAGCAGGTGAACCGTCGATGGGTCCCGCCGAAAAAGCTCCAAGAGTTCCTCAACCGCCGACGACGCCTGCAGCAGGCTATCGAAGTAGCCCGCGCACGAGCGCTTAACGTGGTAGTGCGTTATCCCCCAGATCTGGTCAACAAAGGTCTCTACGGCGAGAGGTTGAAGCAACCAGGCTAGTGACGGCTCGCTGGTGGCAGTAGGCACTTCGAATATGGTCTTCCGATGCAGTGGGCCGACGGATTCATCGAAACTGTTGTGTGGCGGGCGGGATCACGCGTACGTCGGCAGTTGGCGTTACGCCACTCCGGGGAACGTTACCGCAGCTTTTCGGCGCAGCTTCGGTTGGGATCGGAGAAGCGGACGACCACCCGCACCGCGGAATCCTCGTCGATGGAGAAGTCTTTGACGCGGCGGAGTCCGTCCAGGTGCTCGAGCAGTTCCGGTCTGGTCACGGACGGTCATTCAACGTCGGCCGTCCGACAGAATCGGGCCGCCCCGACGAGAGCAGGGGCGGCCCGCCAGCGGGTCCTGGGTAACGTAATTGCGGTACCAGCCGACTTAACGTCCATGATGATGAGAAGGCTGATTTGGCTCAGTGTCTTGAGCTTTTCCTTTGCGTTCATCGTGACCGCCGCAGCGGGGCCGGTGGTTTCCGTCGTAGCCTGCGCCGGGGTGTTGGTTTACGCACTGGCCGTGACACGCGGAGCCGCGGCTTGCCGCGCCGAGGCAGCAGGGGTCGAGGCCGCAGAGGCCGAGGCGGCAGAAGCCGAGATAGAAGCCAGGGCATTGGTGGCAGAAGCAGTAATCGCAGAAGCCGAGGCAGTGGTAGCAGCGGCCCGATTACGCCTGCTCGGAGGAGCTGCTTCCTGAACCGTTTATGTCTGCAAAATCGTTCCGGTTAGTAATTGCCCAGGCACGTCGGTTTCCCCGGTTCAACAGAGGGACGTCTGCGCCCGAGTGGACGCGGCCGTTCGTGAGCGAGGACCGAAAGTCCTTGGGGGAGTGCCACACTGCTACCTGCGCCACGCGCAGCGTATGCGTGGCGTACGACGATGAACGGCGATGGACGCTAGTTGTGCGCGGGCTCCCGTCCGGTCAGGTCTACGACCTTCGCGGCGGGAGCACTTGTCTTGACCGACTCGATGCCTTTATGGGCACTTTCGTTGGTCTCATAGCCCTGGCTGGCGGCGATGATCTCGCCGTTGGCTGCTTTGAGGTGGAACCGATACTTGCCGGATTTGTCCTTGCTGATCTCGAACTTGGCTGCCATGGCAGTTCTCCCTGTTCGTTTCCTCGAACGGCGAAAACGCTACCCCTCGTTGGCTCCTCGAAAAAGGTACTGAGCTGCGAAACGCGCACCTAGCCACGTCCAAGTGGCCGGGCGCCAGTCCGTGCGCTGATCACGCACAGCAACGGTCTCGCTGCCGGTCACGGCGGGTGTCGGGACCTCGGCAACCGCCGTTGACCTGGCCAGTTCTTCCCTGGCGCGGCGTTCAACCAGCAATGGAACGTAGTCGCGCAGTTTGCTTTTGTTGAACCCCGCATACACATGCTGGACTACCGCCGCCACGTGATCGTGCGGAAGTTCCGCGTACTTCTGGACAAGACGACGTTCGACCGCGTCGATCTGTGCCCGCTCTTCTTGAGGCACGCCCGCCACCGTAGATGAAGAACTCGATTCTCACCAGCAAATAACTGGATTCTCGCTCGGGCGTAAACGTGGGATACGTCACAAGTCCAGGCTCGACGAGTCGATCAACTGTTCAGACGCCGGTCTTGGCCGATCTGGTTCCCAATGGTTTCGCATCGAGTAGGTCAGGGGTTCGATTCCCCTTAGCTCCACAACGTTTAGCGCTGGTCAACGCGTGGGTCTGGATCGGTCCTCGGGCCGAACGGAGCCGGCCCGCAGTCACGAGTTCAGGCTCGGTTTCGGCTGGTTGTCCGTCACGAGCTCGATGAGAGCACGTTTATCCGCTTCGTCGAGCTGATGCGTCAGCAGTCCCTCCACAGCGAACACCCCGAGCGTGGTCCTGGCGGCAATTCCTGCCTCCGCGAAGCCGGCTTCGCGCAGGCCATGAGCCAGCATTCCTTCGACGAGAAGATGGAACCCGTTGTGCCATGCGTCGATTCGGGGGGATACGGCGGTTCGCGAGTGCACGACCGTCACCAATTTGTGGTAGCGCTCCAAGCGTTGGACGACCCACAGCACGCGCTCGGTGAGTGCCGTCTCGGCCAGTGTGGCGAATTCCGTGACCGCGTTGGCCACGATTTGTTCAAGCACCCCGACCAGAAGGGCATCTTTGTCCTCGAAATACCAGTAGATCGTGGTCGGTGTTACCCCGGCGGCCGACGCCAGTTGTCCCATCGAGGCGTGGTCGTACCCGGCATCGGTGAACAACCGCTCAGCGACCGCGAGGATCTCGGCCCGCTTCTCCTGCGGATCCTGCGGTCGCCGATTTCGGGGCACCGCGTCAGCTTATCTTGACTGGCATACAAGAAGCTTGTTAGGTTTCTTGTACGACATACAAGAACAGCGGTAGCTCGAGGTATGAGGCCGACGCACCCGCCGACCGCCAGCCCGCCGACGAATAGCACCGATGGAGTTGTTGTGACCGTGACGCCCAATCAATCCTTCGCCACCACCGAGGAGTCCTTCACTTCCGGCGGGGTCCGGTGCGCCGCACGCGTATACCGCCCTACCGGCTCAGATGCGACGCCGCGACCGGTGATCGTGATGGCGCACGGATTCGGGGCCGTCCGCGCCTTGCGGCTTTACGCCTACGCCGAACGATTCGCCGCTGCCGGTTATGTCGTCGTCGCCTTTGACTATCGCGGCTTCGGTGACAGTGAGGGCCAGCCCCGTCAACTTCTGGACATCAAGGCACAGCATGCCGACTGGCGAGCGGCCTTGAAATTCGCACGCGAACTGCCAGGAACCGATCCGGACCGCGTGATCGCCTGGGGAACTTCCTTCGCCGGTGGTCACGTCATCACACTTGCCGGCACCGGCGAGCCGTTAGCGGCGATCATCGCCCAGGTGCCACACATCAGCGGCCCCGCCGCCGTCCGCGCCACCGGCGTCCGGGCAAGCCTGCGACTCGCCCCACACGGCCTGAGAGACCAACTCCGAGCGTGGTCGCACCGAACGCCGGTTTACGTCAACTCCGCCGGCGCAACAGGGGAAACCGCCGTCATGACCTCACCGGACGCCTTGGCCGGCATGGAGCGGCTGATCGCCGACTCGGGACTCGCCCCCGACGCCTACCCGACCACGGTGGCCGCTCGCATCGTGCTGCGTGTCGGCACATACTCACCAGGGCGGCATGCCGGCGGCATCGCCTGCCCTGCACTCGTCCAAATAGCCGAGCACGACGCGGTGACCCCACACACGTCGCCCTGAAAGCTGCGCACAAGATGGCAGAGCCGACCGTGCACACTTACGACTGCGGCCACTTCGACCCCTACGTGGAACCACTATTCTCGACCGTCGTTGCCGACCAGCTCGCCTTCCTGCACAGGCACGCCCCCGTCCGCATCGAACGGTAGAGGGGGTAGCGCGACTCGTTCGCATCGTCATTCGCAGGCCCCACGCGGCGCGGTCGGCGTCACTGACGGGACCGCCGAGACCCGTCTTTCGCCGCGATCATCAGGGCAGATTGATTCGCCAGTACAGCCCGACCAGGAAGTCCGCGAGCTGACCCGCGGTCATGTCCAGAAGCCCTTCGGCCCATGAGATCAAGAGTTCCGAGGCGGCCCCGGTGAAGGCGAAAGTCTTCGTCCGGGTCTCTAGGGAGCTGCTCTCGAAATCGCCCGCGTGGGTTCCTGACCACCGGTAGAAGTTCTGGGCGGCGCGTAATGGGATCTCATTTCGGCGAGCCCCGGCCCGTCCTCCTTTACCGAGTGCCTCGACGAAGATGATTCGGATCATGCGGGGGTCGCCGGCCAGTGTGTCGGCGGTTGTTCGCAGTACGGTCGTCATCCGCGAAATGTCGTCATCAGGCGCCTCGACGACTGCGGCGTTCACGGCACTCTCAACCGTGTCGTCGGCGAGCTCGAGTACCGCGTCGAACAACGCGTCCAGATCGCTGAAGCTCTCGTAGAAATACCGCTCGGTCAGCCCGGCTTCAACGACCACATCTTTGACCCGAACCGATCCGGAACCCGCAGAACCGAATAGGTTCATGCCGGCCTCGATCAACTTCCGCCGCCGCTCGGCGATCCGCTGTTCACCCGTTGCTCCGCCGTACACACGGCCAGCCGACACCTTGGCTCCTACCACTGAAGTTCTCCAGCCTCAGCATAAGTGTCGACCGTTGACCTCCCGGACGAGCCAGAGGCGGTCTCGAGCAGGTGACGCTACGGCGTGTCGCGGTTTCACCGCAGGTCGGTTCTGAGACCGTTGGACATACTCGCGATGGAACGCAAGGAGGCGGCGTGAGCCCGACTCAGATTTTCTTCGTGTCAGCCCTCGTCGTCATGCTGGTAGTCGGGATCGCGGCAGTCAACTTCTCCGGAAAGCTGTTCCGCCCTGAAGCGACCCTGGCGATTGTCTTGACGGTGATTACAGTCGCGGCCTGGGTCTGGCGGATGCCACGGGGGTGGTACACGATTTCGCAAATCGCTTGGCGCTACCGGTTAAAGACTTGGCAGGTCCGGGAGGTCGCGGACAAGCTCGGAATGAGGGCCCTCAACCGTGGTGCGCTGGTTCCTCCCTCACAGCGGAAGAAGATGCATCCCGAACTGATGCGTCTGAAGAAGCGTAAGGCGGTGCGGGAGCCGAGGGCACCGAGAAACACACGATTGGTCTACGAATCCTCGGCCGCGCAGCCTGATTCCCTGGGGGAGGCCGATCGCCTGCCGTTCTCCGGTGAGGAGCTACTGCGACATCTGCATCCGCGCATTACCCATTCAGTGGCAGACGTCGAGGACGAGGCAGTCTGACGGATCAGTTCAGGCCGTACGGGATCTCAGCGGGCGTTCCGCCCGGCACGCCCGCGCGAGGTCTGCCGGGTCGGGCGCGACCTCCCCGCCCCGGGCACCTAGCATTCCTATATGAGCAAGACTTTCGTCGTCGCATTCGCCGTCGGGTTGCTTGTCGCGGCATTCGGTCTGATCTGGGCGCTGCAGGGATTCGGAGTGCTTGGCGGCAGTCCGATGAGCAACACCACAACCTGGTCCATCATTGGTCCGGTCACCGTGGTCATCGGCATCGTGATTGCGGTGTTCAGTTGGCGGAAACTTACCTCGAAATAGGCTTCACGTCTCCGCCACGGTGAAGTCCACCGTGTGCCAGCCGGTGGCTCCGTCGGGCACGGTACCAACCCGATCTGCGGTCTGGGTAGCTCCGGTGTTGTCCGTAGCGCGCACCGTAATACTATGTCTCCCTCGTGTTTTCGCTTGCCAGGGGAAGCTCCACAATCGCCACGTCTGATTGGAATAACTCGCGCCCAATTCGGCGGGCTGCCACGAGCCGTCGCCGATGCGGACCTCCACGCCCCGCACCCCACGATTCTGGGCCCACGCGACCCCGCCAAAGACCACCGGTCCCATCGGCGTTATCTGACCAGCTTTCGGCACGTCGATGCGCGACTCGGTCTTGATGGGCGCGCGCGGTGCCCAGCCCTGACGCGTCCAGTACGCCTTGGCTCTGTCGAAACGGGTCAGCTCGAGCTCGACGACCCATTTGGTGGCCGACACGTACCCGTAGAGCCCCGGCACTACCAGCCGGGCGGGATAGCCATGCTCGATCGGTAGCGGCTGGCCGTTGAGGCCGACCGCGAGGAGCGCGTCGCTGCCATCGGTGAGCGCCTCCACTGGTGTGCCCGCAGTGAACCCGTCGATCGATGTCGACAGCACCATATCGGCGTCCGCGTGTACACGGGTGGGCGCCAGCAGATCAGCCACCCGATAGCCTGTCCAGACGCCCGTCGAAATCAGGTTTCCCCCAACGGGATTCGACACGCAGGTCAACGTCGT
Organism: Mycobacterium senriense; assembly: GCF_019668465.1. NCBI lineage: Bacteria > Bacillati > Actinomycetota > Actinomycetes > Mycobacteriales > Mycobacteriaceae > Mycobacterium > Mycobacterium senriense. The sequence goes on from NZ_AP024828.1 coordinate 2,997,709, forward strand.
CACCATTTCGACGGCGTCAAAGCCGAGGAGCTCGTCGAAGCTGTAGGTGGCTTCGTGGTCCACCATGCCGTGGATGCGCAGCCGCCAGTCGCCGTGGCTGAGTTGGGGAAGACTGAGTGCGGTGTCCACCCGGTAAAAGTCGGCGCTGGGGGTGATAAATCTCGGTAGCGCAACGCCGTTCGGTTGCACGTCAGCAGGTATCGGTGGCGCCGGTGATCGAGGTCGGGGAAGTGTGAAGGTGTTGCGGTCGGCGGCCACCGAATGGACAAACCGTGTGATGACCGCACCGACCACACCACTGGCTATCCCGAGTCCGAGTAGCCCGAGCACGACCAATCTGCGCCTGCCGGCATCCGGGTCGTCGTGGTCAAGTGTGGTTTCCGGCTCTCGCGGGCCGGGCCAAAACCGACGCGTGAGCGAGCGAAGGACCACTACGCCGCAGATGGCCCCCGCGACGGTGGGGATCGTGTCGAGTACCGTCGCGCCCTGTCGCGATAGCACCGCGATGCATCCGAGGACGCCCGCTGTGGCGATCACGACGCTGCCGAATGGGCGGCGCTGAGTCTCTAGGCTCCCGGCGATTGCCGCGATGGTAGCGATCACGACGATCACGACGACGGCTAGGAAGGGCTTGTCCAGGGAGCCCAGGGCCTGAATCGCCCATTCCTTGATGGGTCCCGGCGTCAGGTCGACGACCACTGAGCCGATCGCAGCACGCGCATCGGCACGCGCTCCGAACGGGACACCCACCAGCTGGGCCACGCCGAGCGAGACGACCGCGGCGGCGACGCCGGCAACCATCCGCTCATTCGACGAGACGACAGCCATCGGAGTTACTGTACTCGCTTTCGCCTCAAACGCACCGCAAACACCTTGTCGTGCAGTCGAACCGGCGCCAAAACGCCTCAGAAACAACGTTGTCTCACCCGGTGGTATGCGGGATCGAGCGCCTAACGCTGGCCGCGGCATCGGACGCGGTCCTCGTCAACACTGTCGAAAACCGGGCGAACATGGATAGCCTGCGTTGCATAGACAGGAGCTGATGTGGCCGACGAATCGCAGGGCGAAGAACCGCAGTTGAAGATGGAGCGCGACGGCAGCGTCGTCGTGCTGACCATGAACAATCCACGGCGGCGCAACGCGCTGACGCCGGCGATGATCACATTGCTGGCCGAGGCGTGGGACGAGATCGACGCCGACGACGGCATCCGTGCTGCCATTCTCACCGGCGCGGGATCGTCCTACTGCGTGGGCGGCGACCTCGCCGATGGGTGGATGACTCGCGGACCGAAGGCGGATAACACAGCGGCCCAGGGCAAGTCGCGTGGCAGCGTGATCACCGAAGGCCTGTTGTTGAGCCGCTCCTTGACCAAGCCGTTGATCGCCGCGGTCAACGGGCCGTGTCTTGGCGGTGGCTGTGAAATGTTGCAGCAGACCGACATTCGGATCGCCGAGGAACAGGCGGTGTTCGGCCTGCCGGAAGCCAAATGGGGGCTGATCGCCGGTGCCGGCTCGACCGTCCGGCTCAAGCGTCAGATCCCCTACACCAAGGCCATGGAGATGATCCTGACGGGCGACCCGCTGACGGCCGCCGAGGCCTACCACTTCGGCCTGGTGGGTCATGTGGTGCCGACGGGCCAGGCGTTGATCAAGGCCCGCGAGATCGCGGCTCGCGTTGTGGCCAATGGCCCCTTGGCCGTTCGCAACGCGAAGGCGTCGGTGATCAACAGCGGCTGGATCGACGAGGAAGACGCGCGACGCATCGAGCAGCGGTTCGTCGTCGAGGTGGTCCGCTCCGAGGACGCCAAGGAAGGGCTTGCCGCCTTCGCCGCCAAACGTGAACCGCGTTTCACGGGAAGGTAGCCCTGGGGCGGCTCACCGCTCGACGGCGGCGTGGGCGCGCACCGACGGCGCGATCCAGTCTTCGAGGAACTGTCGCAGCTCGCGTCCGGTGCGTGGTGGACGGCCCGGGTCGACAATCAGTGACTGCAGGGTGCGCAGCATGATCTCGACCAGTTCGTCGAGCCGACGTTCGGCGAATCCCGCTGCGGCCCAATCGACGTCGAATCGCCGCAGGATCGACCGGCCGAACGAAATGGCCATGTCGGAGGTGACTCCTGTGGTGAAGGCGCTGGCCTTGCCGGGCTGGAACACAAGGCTCAGGTACTTGTCGTGCGCGAGTTGCTCGAAGGTGTAGGCGATGCCCTCGACCACCGCCTCGGTGGGGTCGGTGATCGAACCCAGATGCGCCGCAAGGCGGTCCAGGAACCTGTCGACGGCGGACAGCGCCGTCGCGCCCAGCAGTGCCTCGTGGGTGGGGAAGTACCGGTAAATCGTCTGCCGCGTCACTCCGAGCGTCGACGCGACCTCGGAGACGCTTACCGTTCCGCGCGCGTCGATGGCGCTGCGGGTCGCGCCCAGGATGCGTGCGACCGCCTCATCGTCGTCGGCCGGGATGTCACCCGACCAGCCGTGTCGGCGCATGGCGTGATCGTCGCACACCCCGGCCGCCGATCTTGACAATACAAACGATAATGATTGTATGGTCCGGGAAGACGGGGCCGAAGGAGAGCAGGGTGACGACGATCGACAAGCCGGTGAGTGGCACCGATGAGACGCTGACCCGGCGGGGCCTGCGTCACGCCCGGGACAAGACGACCGATCTGGCCGAACGTGAGCTGCGGGTGCCGCTGCACTACTATCGCGATCCCAAGATCACCGAGATCGAGGAATCGCAGATCCTGCGCCGGGTGCCGTTGGCCGTCGTCCCGTCGGCGCAGGTGCCGAACAAGAACGACTACGTGGTGCGCTCGGTGCTGGGTGACTCGCTGCTGGTCACCCGCGACCGCAGCGGCGCCAGCCACGTCTTGCTCAACTACTGCCGGCACCGCGGCGCGATGCCTGCCTGCGGCTCGGGCAACGCCTCGCGGTTCGTCTGCCCGTATCACGCCTGGACCTACCGCAACACCGGCGAACTGTTCACCGTCCCGGGCAAGGCCGGCTTTGATTCGATGGACACCAAGGACTATGGCCTGGTCGAGTTGCCCTCCGAGGAGCGGCACGGGTTCATCTGGGCGGTGCTGACCGCCGGCGCCACCATCGACCTGGACTCGCACCTGGGAGACTTCGGGAACGAACTGGCGCTGTGGAACTACCAGTCGTACGGCTATCACACGCAGCGCGAATTCACGTCCGAGGTGTCCTGGAAGGGCGCCCTGGAAGCGTTCGCCGAGGGCTACCACTTCCCGTACGTGCACGGCCAGAGCCTCATCGGGCAGAACACCCTGGCCAACACGATGGTGTACGACGAATTCGGCAAGCATCACCGCATCGGATTTCCGTTCACCTGGATCACCAACGCGGACACCGACCCCACAGCGTCGCTGGACCCCTCGACGAACATGGGCGTGATCTATTGGGTGTATCCCAACCTGATCCTGGCCAACAGCCCGGTGGGCGTGGAGATCATCGACATGCTGCCCGCGGGTGAACCGACCCGCTGCACGGTCCGGCACAGCTGGATGGGCCGCATCCCGGCCGCCGACGACGAGATGAGAGCGGCCTACGACACGGTCTTCGAAGGGGTGCATGCGGCCGTGCGCGACGAAGACTTCGCCATGCTGCCCCAGTGCGGCGAGGGCGTCCGGCACGGCCAGCACGACCACATGATCATCGGGCGCAACGAAATCGCCGTCCAGCACATGATCAAGGTGTTCGCCGAGGAACTGGGCGTCGCACTGGGCTGAACAGCGTTGTTGCCCCGGGTTGGGTAGCCGCAAGCCAGCGCGGGTACTGATCCTCTGAACCCAAGACGGAGAGGATCCGATGGCGCACCGCGACCGCGACTCCACCGACGAGCTGCTGCAAGAACTTCTGTTGGCCTTCGGGCCGTGCGGGCAGGAGGGCGCGGTACGCGCGGTCATTGCCCGCGAATTGCAACCCCTTGTCGACGACATGTGGACCGATGACGCCGGCAACCTGATCGGCTATGTCGCGGCCGACCCCTCGGCCGGTGATGCCGGGGCGCCCAACCACCGCCACCGGACCGAGTTCATCCCCGGTACCGCGACACGGGTGATGGCGCACATGGACGAACTGTCCATGATCGTCAAGCGCGTAGAACCCGATGGCACACTGCATCTGACGCAGCTTGGCACCATGTACCCGGGAAACTTCGGACTGGGTCCGGTCGCGGTGCTGGGCGACAACGAAACCCTCACCGCTGTACTGACTCTCGGCTCCGAGCACACCACCCAGGAGAGCTCGCGAATCTGGGAGACCAAACCCGACCAGGGCGACCGCGCGTTGGACTGGGATCACGTCTATGTTTTCACCGGGCGCAGCGTCGACGAGCTGACCGCCGCGGGAGTGCACGCCGGAACCCGGGTGTGTGTCGACGGCAGCAAGAGATCGATGGTCGAGATCGGCGACTACGTCGGCGCCTACTTCCTCGACGACCGCGCCGCGGTGACCGCCCTGCTGAACGCCGCACGCCTGCTGCGCGAGCGCCAACAACGGCCCGCCGACGACGTCTACCTGGTATTCACCACCAACGAAGAGATCGGCGGGGTCGGAGGCACCTACGCCAGCGCCACCCTGCCCGGCGACCTCACCCTGGCCCTGGAGGTCGGCCCCACCGAACGCGAATACAACACCAGCGTTACCGGCGGCCCGATCATCGGTTACAGCGACGCCCTATGTGTTTACGACAAAGAGGTCGCCGACCGGTTGCTGAAAATCGCCACCGACCGCGAGCTGTCGCCACAGGCGGCCGCGCTCGGCGCCTTTGAATCCGACGCGTCACACTCCAAGGCCAACGGACTGACCGCGCGCGCCGGCCTGCTGTGCCTGCCCACGCTGAGCACCCATGGCTATGAGGTCATCGCTCGCCGCGCGCTCGACGACATGGCCGCGATCGTCGTCGATTTCGTCGTGGAGCCGAGTCCAAAGATCGTCTGAAAACCCGGCGACCGCGCTGATCACCCTGTTAGGCTGGCGGCGCTTCAGGACGCCAAACGATGGGATTAGCACGTGGCGGGTGTGGTCTCTGACAAAACGCTGCCGCAACAACGCGAATCCCCATGACGCGCCCACGAATTCGCGCACGAGCGCCGCTGCGGATCTCGTTCGCCGGAGGCGGCACCGACGTCCCGCCGTTCCCGACGACCGAAGGCGGCTGCGTCCTGTCGGCCACCATCGATCGCTACGCGCAGGGATCGCTCGCGCCGCGTACCGATCGCCGGGTCAGCATCGAGTCGGTGGACTTCAAGACCACGCATGAGATGACGCTGGACAGCGAGATCCTCTGCGACGGCAGCCTCGACCTGATCAAGGCCGCGGTGCGCAGGTTCGGCCGCGACGGCACGGACGGCTACGACCTGGTGCTGCGTTCCAGCGCTCCGCCCGGCTCGGGACTGGGCTCGTCGTCGACGATGATGGTCGCCCTCACCGGCCTGCTCGCCGAGCACTACCGGGTGCCGATGGGCGAGTACGAGACCGCCCAGCTTGCGTGCGCCATCGAACGCGACGACCTGGGCATCGCGGGCGGCCTTCAGGACATGTACGCCGCGACGTTCGGCGGCTTCAACTTCATCGAGTTCACCGACCGGGTGATAGTCAATCCTTTGCGGATCCGCGATGAGACGGCCTTCGAGCTCGAGCTCAGCCTGCTGCTGTGCTACACCGGCATCACCCGCGACTCCGCGCGCGTGATCGAGGACCAAACCCGGCGCGCCACAGCGGGTTCCGACGACACCCTGGCGGGGCTGCGGGCCCAGAAGGATCTGGCGGTCGCGATGAAGGCGGCGCTGCTGACCGGCAAGCTGAACGACTTCGGCGCGCTGCTCGGCGAGGCGTGGAGTCAAAAGAAACGCATGTCGCCCTACATCACCAACGAGCGCATCGACGACCTCTACGACCTCGCCCGGAAAAACGGTGCGCTGGGCGGCAAGCTCACCGGCGCGGGTGGTGGGGGATACATCCTGCTGTTCTGTGACTTTGCCAAAAAGCACCGACTCATCGAAGCCCTCGAGGGCGCCGGCGCCACGATCACCGAATTCGCGTTCGAGAGCAAGGGATTGACAACATGGCAGGCCTGACCGAGTCGGATGTCGTCCCGCCGAGCGTGGACCTGGTGCGGCAGCGGCTTGCCGAGACCATCGCGGTCAAGCAACAAATGCAGCAGGGCGATTTCGCCGCGCGGACCGTCGAAGTGGCCCGCGTGATCATCGGAGCGTTGCGCGCCGGCGGCAAGGTGATCTTTTTCGGCAACGGGGGATCCGCGCAAGACGCCGGGCACCTGGCCGCCGAACTGATGGGCCGCTTCGCTTTTGACCGCCCCGGGCTGGCGGCGATCAGCCTCCCCGACGCCACCGCGGCGATTACCGCGATCGGCAACGACTATTCCTACGACGAGGTGTTCGCCCGTCAGGTCCTCGCCGCGGGGCGCCCGGGGGACGTGGTGGTCGGGCTGACCACATCGGGGAACTCTCCCAACGTCGTTCGCGCGCTCGAGGCGGCCGGCCAGGCAGGGATGACGACCGTGACGCTCACCGGCGCACGCGGCGGCAAGGTGGCCGACGTCGCCGAAATCTGCATCCGGGTGCCCAGCCACGACACCGGGCGGATCCAGGAAGCATCCCTGCACCTGGGCCACTCCATCTGCGAAATGGTCGAAGCGGCACTGTTTGCCAGGCCTTCCTGACGTCGACGATGGCCGCACCCGACCTGCGCACCGTGCGCACCGTGTTCTTGGACCGGGACGGCACGATCAACGTCAAGGCCGCCGATTGCGAATACATCCGATCACCCGCCGAGCTGGTGCTGTTGCCCGGCGCCGCCGAGGCGCTGGCCGCGCTGAACGCCGCTGGCCTGCGGACCGTGCTGGTGACCAACCAGCGCTGGCTATCGGAAAAGACCGCCAACTTAGCAGATTTCGCCGCCACCCAGGGGCGCCTGGACGAAATGCTGGCGCGCGACGGCGCGCGACTCGATGCCGCCTATCACTGTCCGCACGCGGCGAACAGCTGCGACTGTCGCAAGCCGCTGGCCGGCATGTTGGTACGTGCGGCCAGAGAGCACGATTTCGACCTGGCCGACTCGGTCATGATCGGCGACAGCGACATCGACATGCTGGCCGGGCGGGCGGCCGGGACGGCGACCATCCTGCTCCGTCCGGGTGGCGGGGCCGCCGACGACGCTGACTTCGTGGTCGACGATCTTGCCGCGGCCGTCGAACTGATATTGAGCGCCCGAGCCGCCTAACTGTCGCTGCTCAGCGGACCTCGACAGGTGGCGCGCAATGCGGTGACTTGCCCCGCATCCTTGCCGGGCCGCGACCCTGCTCATAACCTGGCAACAACCGACCGCGTCCGGGGTGTTCGGCCCGGAGCGGCAGACGACGGCAAGCAGGCGGGCAGGTCATGGCATCACCGCGACGCGCAGAGCGGTGTCGCGATGCTGCGGGCGGCGGTCTATAGCGGTGGCGGGACTGACCGGCGCCCGGGTGGACGAGCTGGCGACGATGGACATCTTCAAGGGCCATCCCGCCGAAGACCTCGCCCCGCTGGCGGCGCGCCTGCAGCCATTGCGCGCCGCGGCCGGTCAGGTGCTGATGCGGCAGGGGGAGCAGGCCGTCTCGTTTCTGCTGATCTCGTCGGGTACCGCCGAGATCACCCACGTCGGTGACGACGGCGTGGTGATCGTCGAGCACGCGTCCCCGGGCATGATCGTCGGCGAGATCGCCCTGCTGCGTGACATTCCCCGGACCGCGACGGTGACCACCGCGGAACCGCTGACCGGTTGGATCGGTGACACCGAGGCGTTCACCAGCTTGGTGCACATCCCCGGCATCATGCCGCGGCTGCTGCGCACCGTGCGCCAGCGTCTCGCCGCGTTCATCACGCCGATCCCGATCCGCGTGCGTGACGGCACCCTGCTGTTGCTGCGTCCGGTGCTGCCCGGCGATAGTGAGCGCACCGTGCACGGACACGTCTACTTCTCCAGCGACACCTTGTATCGGCGCTTCATGACCCCGCGGCTTCCCACCCCGGCGCTGATGCACTACCTGTCGGAGGTCGACTACGTCGATCACTTCGTGTGGGTGGTCACCGACGGCAGCGACCCGGTGGCCGACGCGCGCTTCGTGCGTGATGCGAACGACCCGACGGTCGCCGAGATTGCCTTCACGGTCGCCGACGCCTATCAGGGCCGTGGGATCGGCACCTTCCTGATCAGCGCACTGTCCATCGCGGCTGAGGTCGACGGCGTCGAAAGGTTCTCCGCCCGAATGCTTTCCGACAACGGACCGATGCGCGCGATCATGGACCGCTACGGCGCCGTCTGGCAGCGCGAAGACATCGGCGTCATCACCACCGTGATCGACGTGCCCCACCCGCGCCACCTGCGGCGTGCGGAGGCCGAGCAGATCAAGCGCGTGGCCCGGCAGGTGATCGCGGCGGTCGGCTGAGGCGGCGCGCGCGTGGGACGACCGGGTGCGGTTGTGTCCTGTGCTATCAACTGCTCATGCGGCCGTTCTGGATTGGCCCGGCGATGGCTACCGCGCTCACGTTGGCGGTCGTCGGCTGCGCTCATTCACCCGCGCCCAAACCGCCGGCCGTTCCGGCAAAATCGCCGCCCCCGAATACCGTTACCGTCAACCCCGCCAACATCAAACGAGTCGTTCGGGACCTGCCGCCCGGTTACGAGGTGACCACCGGGATCCCCAGCGCGGCCTCACCGAGGGTGATCTGGAGCCTGGGGGACGACCTGCAGGCCAAGCCGGCCAAATGCGGGACGCTGGCCGATCCCGGGAACGGGCGCGATCAGTCGGCGCAGGGCGTATCGGGATCGGGGAGCGGCGGCATCGTCGACGCGGTGGTGGTGGCTTTGCCGGAGCCGGTGGATTTCCCGGACGACCTGCTCGCCTCGTGTCCGCAGTGGTCGGAGTCCGCCGGGCGCACCGTGGTGCACGTCCACCTCACCGACGCGCCGCACATCGATGGTGTCGACACCGTAGGCATGGTGGCAGACGTGAAGTCCTCCGTGGAATCGGGCACCGAAATAGATTCGCGCACCTACACATTCACCGCGTACCTGGGCAACTACTACGCTTTCACCACGCTGACCACAGATCCGGGTTCGGCGCTTCCGGTGCTGCCGCCGCAATTCGCCGCGGATCTGCTCGCCAAAACGGTGTCCACGTTGCGCAGCTGAGTTACCCGCTTGGGTAGATTGGCCACGATGTCCAAGGTGTTGCTCGCGGTCGCGGCTGTCTGCGTCCTGGCCGGCTGCTCTTCGACCACTCACTCGGCAAAGGTCGACATCAGCAAGGTCATCGACGTGAAGTCCAGCTTCGGACCCGACTTCAAGGTCAGCGACATCAGCAAACGGGGAATCGATCCCAAGCTGCTGGCGGGCCGCAAACTGCCCGACGGGTTGACGTTCGACCCGGCGAACTGTGCGAAAGTGGCGGCCGGGCCGGACATGCCGGCGGACCTGCAGGGCAACATGTCCGCGGTCACCGCCGAGGGCCGCGGCAACCGGTTCGTGGTGATCGCGCTGGAGACGTCAAAAGCGTTGCCGTTCAACGATCCCGGGAAGGATTGCAACAAGGTGACCTTCACCGGACCGCAGATGCGGGGCGGTGTTCAGGTGGTCGAGGTGCCACAGATCGAGAGCACCCGCACGCTGGGCGTGCATCGCGTCATGCAGGCGCTGACACCCGGCGGTCCGCGCACCGGTGAGCTGTACGACTATTCGGCCGCATTCGGCGATTACCAGGTGATCGTCATCGCCAACCCGCTGGTACTTCCCAATCAACCCGTCGCCCCGGTTGACACCCAGCGGGCGCGTGACCTGCTCGTCAAAGCGGTGTCCGCGGTGCGCACCTGACGCTCGTGCGCAGCCGGCGTTCAGCGCACGCCGCGCGGCCGGAACTGGATGCTCACCCGGGGGCCGACGGACGCCGTCGTCTTGGGCACCGCGTGTTCCCAGGTGCGTTGGCACGACCCACCCATCACCAGCAGGTCGCCGTGCGCCTGCGGCAGTCGCAGCGACGGGCCGCCGCCGCGGCGTCGCATCGCGAACGAGCGGGTGGCGCCCAGGCTGACGATCGCCACCATGGTGTCCTCCGAACTGCTGCGGCCGATGGTGTCGCCGTGCCAGGCCACGCTGTCCGAGCCGTCGCGATAGCAACACAACCCGACCGTGGTGAACGGCTCACCGAGCTCGCCGGCGTAGATGTCGTTGAGCCGGCGACGCAGTCGGGCCAGCTCCGGATGCGGGGGCTCGCCCACCGTGAGGTCGTGAAAGCTCAGCAGCCGCGGCACGTCGACGACCCGGTCGTACATCTGCCGGCGCTCCTCGCGCCACGGCACCGTCGACAGCAGGGCGTCCAGCAGGTCATCGGCGTCGGTGAGCCAGCCGGCACGGATCTCGATGAACGCGCCATCACCGAGTTGCCTGCGCTCGGTGTGCTGGAACAGGGAGCCTTGGACCGCGATCTCCACGGAACTGAGTTTATCGCACATCCGTTCGATCGCGTGCGGCGCGCGACGGGGCGTGTGGCGCGACCCCGCGGGCCGGCGCCGCTACGGTTGAGCTGTGGGTGTTGTTGAGCTGGGCACCAATTCCGAGGTCGGCGCGCTGCGCGTGGTCATCCTGCACCGCCCCGGCGCCGAGCTGCTCCGCCTCAATCCGCGCAACGTCGACCAGCTGCTGTTCGACGGCCTGCCGTGGGTCGCCCGGGCCCAGGACGAGCATGACCAGTTCTCCGCGCTGCTGCGGTCCCGCGGCATCGAGGTGCTGCTGTTGTCGGACCTGCTCACCGAGGCTCTGACGCACAGCGGAGCCGCCCGGATGCAGGGCGTCGCGGCCGCCGTCGACGCACGACGACTCGGAGTGCCGTTGGCGCAAGAACTTTCGGGTTACCTGCGGGGGCTCGAGCCGGCCCGGCTGGCCCAGGTGCTGATGGCCGGCATGACGTTCAACGAATTGCCCTCCGACACCCGGACCGACGTGTCGCTGGTGCTGCGCATGCACCACGGCGGCGATTTCGTCATCGAACCGCTGCCCAACCTGGTCTTCACCCGCGACTCGTCCATTTGGATCGGCCAGCGGGTGGTGATCCCGACGCTGGCGCTGCGCGCCCGCATCCGCGAGGCGTCGCTGACCGATCTCATCTACGCCCACCACCCACGGTTCACCGGCGTGCGACGTGCCTACGAGTCGCGGACCGCCCCCGTCGAGGGCGGTGACGTGCTGCTGCTGGCGCCCGGCGTGGTCGCCGTGGGGGTCGGCGAGCGGACCACTCCGGCCGGCGCGGAAGCGTTGGCCCGCAGCCTGTTCGACGATGACCTGACTAACACGGTGCTCGCGGTGCCGATCGCTCAGCGGCGCGCCCAGATGCACCTGGACACGGTGTGCACGATGGTCGACACCGATACGGTGGTGATGTACGCCAACATCGTCGACTCGTTGTCGGCGTTCACCATTGCGCGCACCCCGGACGGGGTTGCGATCAGCGACGAGGCCCCTTTCCTGGAGGCCGCGGCCAAGGCGATGGAGATCGACAAGCTGCGGGTCATCGACACGGGGCTCGATCCCGTCGTCGCCGAGCGCGAGCAGTGGGACGACGGCAACAACACGCTGGCGCTCGCCCCCGGCGTGGTGGTCGCCTACGAGCGCAACGTGCAGACCAACATCCGCCAGCAGGACGCCGGCATCGAGGTGCTGACCATCGCCGGATCCGAACTGGGCACCGGCCGCGGCGGGCCCCGGTGTATGTCCTGCCCCGTCGCCCGTGACCTGCTGGCGTAGCTAGCTAGCGCCAGCTGGGCAGCCAGATCTCCATGTTCCACGTCTGCTGCGAAATCGGCAGACCGGTGAGCACCGGGAACAGCCATGCGAAGTTCGTCACGACTAAGGCCACGTAACAGCACACGGCGATCAGCCCCAGCGTGCGCCGCTCCGAATTCGCCTGCAGCCGCAGCCGCCGGGGTGGGGCGCCCGGGGTATAGAGAATGTCGCCGCAAATCAGCGCGATGGCCATCACCAGGAACGGCGCCATGGTCGCCGCATAGAAGAAGTACATCTGCCGATCGATGTCGGCGAACCAGGGCAGCCAGCCCGCGCAGTAGCCGACCAGCACCGCGGCGTAACGCCAGTCGCGGCGGACCAGCATGCGCCACAACGCGAAAACCAGGACCGGCACCGCCAGCCACCACATCGCGGGGGTGCCCACCAGCATCTCGGCCTTGACGCACGATTGCGCGCCGCACCCGGCGACGTTCTGCTCGTCGATGGCATAAAGCACCGGTCGCAGCGACATCGGCCAACTCCACGGCTTCGATTCCCACGGGTGGTAGTTGCCGGCGGAATTCGTCAATCCCGCATGGAATTGGAATGCCTTGGCGGTGTAATGCCACAGCGACCGGATGGCGTCGGGCAGCGGCACCAGCGAATGCGGGCCGATCGTCTGGCCCACCTCGTGCCGGTCGATGGCGGTCTCGGAGGCGAACCACGGTGCGTAGCTGGCCAGGTACACCAGCACCGGCATGACGGCCAGCGCATAGACGGTCGGGGCGAGATCGCGTCGCAGCGTCCCCAGCCAGGGCCGGGTGACCTGGTACTGGCGCCGCGCGGCCACATCGAACGCGAGTGACATGGCCCCGAAGAACAGCACGAAGTACAGGCCGGACCACTTTGTGCCGCAAGCCAATCCGAGCAGGATCCCGGCGCCGAAGCGCCACCACCGCACGCCCAGCCGCGGGCCCCACACCGTGTCGGCGTTGCGGCCCTCCTGCAGCGCGATGTGCATTCGTTGGCGTACCTGGTCTCGGTCGACGATCAGCGCGCCGAACGCCGCGACCACGAAGAACGTGAGGATGCCGTCGAGCAGGGCCGTCCGCGAGGCGACGAAGCTGACGCCGTCGCAGATCACCAGCACCCCGGCGATGGCGCCGACCAGCGTCGAGCGGCTGATCCGCCGGACGATCCGCATCACCAGCGCCACCATCACCACACCGAGCAGCGCGCCGGTGAACCGCCAGCCGATTCCGCTGTAGCCGAAGATCGCCTCGCCGAGGGCGATCAGCTGCTTGCCGACCGGTGGGTGCACGACCAGGCCGAACCCGGGATTGTCCTCCACACCGTGGTTGTGCAGCACCTGCCAGGCCTGCGGCGCGTAGTGCTTCTCGTCGAAGACGGGGGTGCCGCCGTCGGTGGGTGAGCCCAGGTTGAGGAACCGGGTCACCGCCGCCACCAGGGTGATCACCCCGGTCACCACCCAGCCGCGGACCTGATCGGTCGGGCCGAAATCGGCCACCGGCACCAGCGGCCCGGGGCTGACGACGGGCACCACGCGTTCCTGGTCGGCACCCTCCAGATTCAAGGGGGATTCGCGGGTCAGGGCAGTCATCGGTGTCGATCGTAGGCTGTCGGTCATGACCACCGGCCGCCTGCTGCTGGGCGCGACCCCCCTGGGCCAGCCGTCGGACGCCTCCCCCCGCCTGCTGGACGCCCTGGCCCGAGCCGATGTGGTGGCCGCCGAGGACACCCGCCGGGTGCGCACCCTGGCCAAGGCCCTCGAGGTGCGGATCACCGGTCGGGTGATCAGCATGTTCGACCAGGTCGAGAACGCCCGGGTGGAGTCGGTGATCGAGGCGATCCGCGCGGGTGCGACGGTGCTGGTGGTCAGCGACGCCGGGATGCCGCTGATCAGCGACCCCGGCTACCGGCTGGTGACGGCCTGCGTGGAGGCCGGACTGCCGGTGGGATGCCTGCCGGGGCCATCGGCGGTGACGACCGCGCTGGCCCTGTCCGGCCTACCGGCCGAGAAGTTCTGCTTCGAGGGATTCGCGCCGCGCAAGAAATCGGCGCGGCGGACCTGGCTGGACTCACTGGCCGACGAGCGGCGCACCTGTGTGTTCTTCGAATCGCCGCGCCGGTTGTCCGCCTGCCTGCAGGACGCCGTCGAGCGGCTCGGCGGCGCACGCCGGGCGGCGGTCTGTCGGGAGCTGACCAAGGTGCACGAGGAGGTGGTGCGCGGGTCGCTCGACGAGCTGGCGGCGTGGGCGGCCGACGGTGTGCTCGGTGAGATCACCGTGGTGCTGGCCGGCGCCACCCCGAGCGCCGACCTGCCGTCGCTGGTTGTCGAGGTCGAGGAGCTGGTCGCCGGCGGCACCCGCATCAAGGACGCCTGCGGGGAGGTGGCCGCCGCCCATCCGGGGGTGCGTTCGCGCCAGCTCTACGACGCGGTGTTGCAGTCCCGACGCGACTGAGGCCGCGCGGTCAGCCGGCCGGGCTCGCGACGGCGATGGACGGCATCCCGACGATCGGGGACGCCTTGTGCAGGCATTCGGCCCACTCGGCGTCCGGGTCGGAGTCGGCGGTGATCCCGCCGCCGACGCCGAGCACGGCGGCGCCCGCGGCATCGAATTCGACGGTGCGGATGGCGACGTTCAGCTCGCAGCCGGCCACCGGTGAGGCCAATCCTATTGTTCCGCAATATATTCCACGGCGGTTCGGCTCCCACTGCGAGAGCAGTTGTCGGGCACGGTGTTTGGGCGTCCCGGTGACGGAGGCCGGCGGGAAGGTGGCGTCCAGCAGCGCCGACGTCGGCAAGTCGGCGGGGACCTGCGCGGACACCGTCGACACCAGGTGCCACACGCCGGGGGCCCGCCGCACCACCAGCAACTCGGGCACGGTCACCGTGCCGGTGAGCGCGACTCGGCCGAGGTCGTTGCGGACCAGGTCGACGATCATGATGTTCTCGGCGACCTCTTTGGCCGACGCGCGCAACGCCGCCGGCCAGGCATCCAGCGGCAAGGTGCCCTTGATCGGGCTCGAGGTGACGACGGCGCCGCGCCGTTGCAGGAAGAGCTCGGGGGACAGCGACGCCACCGCTCCCCAGGTGCCCGCGACGTACGCCGCCCTGGCGGGGGAGGTGCGCGCGACGCCCTCGATGAAGAAGTCGAGCGGGGCGCCGGTGACCGTCCCGGTGAACTGCGTGCACACGCAGGCCTGGTAGACCTCTCCGGCGCGGATGGCCTCCAGGCAGGCCAGCACCCCGTCGCGATGCGCCGCCCGGTCGGCGGTGCCCCAATCGATGTGGCATTCGCGCGGCGCGGCCGGTGGTGCGGCCAGCGCGGTGTCGAGCCACCCCGGCATCGGCGCGCCGGAGAGGCTCTCGTACCACCAGTGCCCGTTTCGGTCACGGCGCAGCACGCAGTCGGTCCAGCCGCCGGCGGCCTCGGGAACGCGGTTGGGCTGGGCATCGGCGCCGGGGTCGGGGTAGGACAGGTAGCCGATCCAGCCGCCGCCCACCGCGTGCGGCTCCGGCGTCTGCGACGCCTCGACCGCGAACACGTCGTCGGCATGCACCGGGCGCACCGACAGGCTCGGCGCGATCACCGCCAGGGCGCCGAACCACTCGCCGGTCAGCGCGGCGGGCGGCGGCAGACCCAGCCGGCGGGTGGCGTCACCCACGGCGCGCAGCACCTGGGGTGCGGCGCCAAGATCGCCGAGCCGGTCGATTCGCACAGCCCTAGCTTGACAGAGCGGCGGCGTTTCGCACCGGCGGTGCCCGGCCGGGCTCAGCCGCGGCTGATGTCGCGCGCGGTGGCCAGCGCGGCCAGCTTCTGCGGGTTGCGCATCACGTAGAAATTGGTGATCTTGCCCTCGGCGATCTCCAGCGTGATCACGCCCTCGAGCTGCTCGCCTAGGTAGAGCAGCACCGCCGGGGCGCTGTTGCAGGTCACCATGTCCACCCGCATCGTGCCGAGGGCCGCGGCCCGGCGCATCAGGCCGGCGATCGCGCGGGCCACCTTCTCGGCGCCGACCACCGGCCGGCGGGCGGCGCTCACCACGCCGCCGCTGTCGGCCGTCCAGGTGGCGTCCGGGGCGAGCATCGTCATCAGCGCTTCCACATCGCCACCGGCCGCGGTGGCCAGAAACTGCGCGGTGATCTCGGCGTTGCGTTCGGGGTCCACCGAGTCGAAGCGCTTGCGCCGGGCCCGCACGTGTTCGCGAGCCCGGTGCGCGACCTGCCGCACGGTGGGCGCCGGCTTGCCCACCGCCTCGGCGATCTCGCCGTAGTCGAACCCGAACACCTCGCGCAGCACGAACACCGCCCGCTCGTCGGGACTCAACGTCTCCAGCAACACCAGCATCGCCATCGAAATCGACTCCGCCAGAACGACGTCGGCCGAGGGATCCTGCTCGTCGAGCAGCAGGGGCTCGGGCAGCCACGGCCCCACGTAGTCCTCGCGCCGGCGAGCACCGGCCCGCAGCGAGTTCAGCGCCTGGCGGGTGACCAGCTGGGCCAGATACGACTTGGTGTCGCGCACCGTCGCCAAGTCGACCGCCGCCCACCGCAGATAGCTGTCCTGCAAGACGTCGTCGGCCTCGGTCGCCGAGCCCAGCATCTCGTAGGCGATGGTGAACAGCAGTGGCCGCAGCAGGGTGAACCGTTCGGCGTGCTCGCTGCCGGCCGGTGCTTGCGTCATCGCGCTGCGACCTCCTCGTCGACCGGGGACTGCGCGGGCCGCTTGCCGCCCTTGATCCAGCGATACGAACCTGGCTTGGCCGCCTCCCGCCGGATCGACCACACCGTGCCCTTGCAGACCGCTTCCTTGAGCGAAGCCGCCGCCCGGCCACCGAGGAACGTGTTCACCGGGGTGTCGTCCGTGCGCGCCATCTGGAACGTCGCGTGCCTGCGGCCCAGGCTGATGCACTGCCCGACGAACGCCTGGCTCAGCACCGCGGGGGTGTCGCCGGCGATGCGGGCGAGCACGGTGTTGGCGGCCTGGGCCCCCATCGGGCCGGCGGCCTGGCAACTCATCCGCAACGGCCGGCCGGACGGCGCGGCGGCGTCACCCGCGGCGACGACGCGCTCGTCGTCGATGCTGGTGAGCGTCTCGTCGGTGAGCAGCCGGCCCATCGGGTCGGTGTGCAACCCGCTGCGCGCGGCCAGGTCCGGCACGGCGAATCCGGCCGTCCAGATGGTGAGAGCGCTGGGCAGCACCACGCCGTCGGTGAGCACCACCTCATCCCAGCGCACCTCGGCCACCGCCACGGACTCCAGCACGTTGACGCCCAGGCGCCGCAGCCGCTTGGCCACCGAGCGCCGGCCCCGCTTGCTCAGCGACGGACCGAGCACCGGACCGCACACCAGGGTCACCGGGCGCCCGCCCTCGGCGAGCTCGGCGGCCGTCTCGATGCCGGTCAACCCGCCACCGACCACGGTGATGGCTGCGGGCAGCGGCAGATCGGTGAGCGCGTAGCGCAGCCGCTGCGCGCTGTCCAGATCGGCGACCGAATGCGCGAACTCGGCGTAGCCGGGCACCGTCGACGCGGTGGCGCCGGTGCTTCCGACGGCGTAGATCAGGTAGTCGTAGATCAGCTCGGCGCCCGAGGCCAGCGCGACCCGGCGCCCGGCGGTGTCGATGTGATCGACGGAGTCGACGATCAGCTGGATCCCGTCGCCGAGCAACGACGCGTAGTCGGCGGTCGCCGTGCCGGTGTCGGCAACCAACTGGTGCAAGCGGATCCGCTCGACGAAGACCGGTCGCGGGTTCACCACGGTGATGTCGATGTCCGGGCGCTGGCGCAGACGGTTGGCCGCCAGTGTTCCGGCGTATCCGGCGCCGACAACGACGACATGGGTTCTTTGGGGGGCCTTCATGGCTGTCTCCTTCTGGTGAGGACCTGTGCCCTTGAGACACCGCAGCCCCGCCGAGCGTGACAGGCGCGCCCGCGATTGTGACCCGTCTCACTGCACGGTATGGGTCGGTGCGGGGCGATTAACCGCGTGCACCCCCGCTGAGCTGCGACGAAGCCATGCCGAAAGGCGCATGATACGCTGCGCTACGCCAATTCGTGGCCTGCCCCGGGCCGCCTGCACGCACCACTGGAACGCGCAAAATGCGGGGCCACTTACCCGCGCATCGGTGTGTATCGGGAGAAGCAACCTTGACGACGATGACAGCTATGACCGGGCCGGGCGCCGCGCCGGCGCGGTCGCGCGGGCCGCTGTCGTCGGGCGCGATCTGACGTCACATGGTGTGCTCATCGAGGAAACGCGCGCTGGCCGCTGTCGTGTGCGCGGCGGTGGGGCTCAGCGGCTGCGGCGGCAGGAGCGACCCCGGGCCGCTGTCGGCGATGGTCAGCCCGGCTATCCCGCCCACCGCGCAGGAGATTCCCAACCCGCTGCGGGGCCAGTACGAGGAGATGCTGAATCCGCTTTTCCCGCAAGGCAATTCGGCGCAACAGCGATACTCCGCCTGGCCTGCGTCGTACGACGCCAGCCTGCGCGTCTCGTGGCGGCAGTTGCAGCCCGTCGACCCGCGCACGTTGCCACCGGACGCACCCGATGACCGCAAGTTCGATTTCAGCGCCATCGACGACGCGCTGGCCAAGCTCGGCTCCCGCAACATGCGCCTGACCCTGGGCGTGTACGTCTACAAGTCCTGCTGCAACGACTCCTACGCCGACAACACCAACATCGCGATTCCGGACTGGCTGCGCCCGTCGGCCGCCAGCTATCCCGCGCCGCCGAACGGTTCCGCCCCGGGCGTGACCCAGGTGGTGCCGAACTTCAACGACCCCGACTACCTCAACGGCGTCGGCCAGCTGCTGGCCGCACTCGGCCGCCGCTACGACGGCGACGAGCGGCTCAGCGTGTTCGAGTTCTCCGGGTACGGGGACTTCGGCCAGAACCAGCTCGCTTACCTGCGCGACTCGCTGAGCGCGCCGGGCCCCGCCCCCGACGACAGCGCGGTGAAGCTCGGCTACTACAGCCAGTTCCGTGACCAGAGCATCACCAAGGCCTCCATCGCGCAGCTGGTCGCGGCCAACACGGACGCCTTCCCGCACACCCAGCTGGTGGTGGCTCCGCAGAACCCGGAGATCGTCCGCCAGCTGTTCGCCGACGACGTCACCAAGAAGTTGGCGGCACCGGTCGGCGTCCGCGCCGACTGCCTCGGGGTGCAGGCCCCCCTGCCGGAATGGGCCGAGGCCAACGACTCGCACTACGTGCAGTCCAACGACGCGGTGGTCAACGCGATCAAGCAGCGGCTGATGACCGCGCTGGTGATCAGCCAGTGGTGCCGCTTGCCGAGCGGAGCCGATGCCCGGTCGTATTACGAGAAGGGCCTGCACGACGTCATCCGGTATCACGTGTCGATGACGTCGAGCGCCGATTTCCCGGACCGCGATGCGTCCTCGGCGATGGATCCCAAGCTGTTCCAGTTGTGGAGCCAGGCCAATACCTTTGCCGGTTACCGGTACTCGGTCGAGGCGAAGCCGGGATCGCAATCGATCCAGGGCAAGGTGGCCACGATTTCGGTCGACTGGACCAATTACGGCTCGGCGGCGGCCACCGAGCGCTGGGTGCCCGGCTACAAGCTGGTGGATTTCTCGGGTGCGGTGGTTCGCAGCCTGCCGGCGACCGTCAACCTCAAGACGTTGGTTCACGACGAATCCAGCCAGTCGCGTGAGGAGCCGGTTGCGGAGTCGGCCAGCGAGTCGGTGCAGGTGGACGTCGCCGGCCTGGCGCCCGGTCACTACACACTGCGCGCCTCGGTCGAATGGCAACAGCACATCCCGGGCGCCTCGCACGTGGTCAACTACGCCCCGATGGCGCTGGCGCGGGACGGCCGCGACGGCTCCGGGCTGTACCCGATTGCCACACTTGACGTTTCGAGCGACGCGGCCTCAGCAAACGGTCAGTGATCCGTCGCGGTGCGGCGCTGGCCGCCACCTTGTCGTAAGTCCCGATCGAACGGCCGGTGCGTGATACCGTTTTTAGACGTATTTCGGCCGCGTCGCCGCGCGGTTCGAAGTTCGGCCAGCAAACAAGCGAGCGAACTATCGGACCCCTTCGATGGGTATTCGGAAGGGTCGCCGAGTGTGCCCGTATCGGAGGACCCGTGCCACGCAGCGTGGACCTGGTGGTCACCTCCGTCGCCACCCAGTTGATGGAGG
The DNA here is from genome assembly GCF_019668465.1 of Mycobacterium senriense. Lineage (NCBI taxonomy): Bacteria > Bacillati > Actinomycetota > Actinomycetes > Mycobacteriales > Mycobacteriaceae > Mycobacterium > Mycobacterium senriense. The sequence continues at coordinate 3,017,692 of NZ_AP024828.1, forward strand.
CCACAGCGTCCACCGCGACCCAGGTCAGCGAAAAGGTTCTCGCGCAGCTCGTCGAGCAGTTCGATGTGGACGCCAGCTTCCTGCGCCACCACGCTCAGGACGCCCCGGCCTCGGTGCTGGTGGCCGAGTGGCGACGGCGCACCGACGCCGCCGATTCGGATCCGGTAGATCTCGAGCGGGACGGCGCCGAGTCGGTGCTGGCCCAGTGCGAGCGCGACCGGAAGCCGGTGGTAACCCGGCCGGATCAGCCCAACGGCTGGATACGCCGCTCGCTGAACCAGGGCAGGTCACCGGTGTCGCCGTCGCTGGCCGTCGCGCCGCTGGTGTCCGGCGATGCCACCACCGGTGTGCTCGGCTTCGTCAAGTTCGGCGCCCGCAAGTGGAAACAAGAGGAGATCAACACCCTCGAGGCGGTCGCCGCCCTGTTCGCCCAGCTGCAGGCCCGCATCGCCGCCGAGGAACGGCTCCGCTATCTCGCCGAACACGACGACCTGACCGGCGTCCACAACCGTCGCGCGCTGGTCGCGTATCTGACCGAACGGCTCACGGCCGGAAGCCCCGGGCCCGTCGCGGTCTTCTACCTCGACCTCGACCGACTCAAGCCGATCAACGATTACCTCGGCCACACCGCGGGTGACTGGTTCATCAGGATGTTCGCGCAACGTCTCGAGGAGTGCGCGGGGAGCCAGGGCATGATCGCCCGGCTGGGCGGCGACGAGTTCGTTGTCATCCCGCACCAGCCGATGTCGTCGGACGACGCCGAGGCGTTCGCGGGCCGCCTGTCGGCGATGCTGCGCGACCGCCTCACCATCGGCGGGCACGTGATCAGCCGGACCGTCAGCATCGGGCTGGCGGTGGGCACGCCCGGGACCGACAACTGCGCCGACCTGTTGCGGCGAGCCGACGAAGCGGTGCTGACGGCCAAGCGCGCCGGCGGCAACCAGACCGCGGTGTCCACCGACGACATGTCGCTGAAACGGGCCTTCCGCAACGACATCGAGCTGCACCTGCAGGGCGACATCGAAAGCGAAGGCCTGCTGCTGCACTACCTGCCCGAGGTCGATCTGTGGACCGGCGCCATCGTCGGCGCCGAGGCGCTGGTGCGGTGGCGTCATCCGGTGTGGGGACTGCTGTTGCCCGACGCGTTCATCGGTGTCGCCGAATCGACCAACCTGGCCGCGGAATTGGGCAGGTGGGTGATGCGCAGCGCCTGCGCCGAGTTCAGCGGGTGGCGGGCCAACGGTGTCGGGCAGGGCGCCATGCTGCGCATCAACGTGTCGCCCATTCAGCTGATCAGCGGCAATTTCGTGGAAAGTGTCGCCGACACCATCGGCGAGTTCGGCATCGATGCCGAGTCGGTGTGCCTGGAGATCACCGAGCGCGCGGTGGTGCATGACATCGAGACCACGCGAAAGACCTTGACGGAGCTCAAGAAGGTGGGCGTGCAGATCGCCATCGACGACTTCGGCACCGGTTATGCCGTGCTGTCCCATCTGAAGTCGCTTCCGGTGGACATGCTCAAGATCGATGCCGGGTTCGTTCGTGACGTGGGCACCGACGCCGGTGACATGGCCATCGTCCGCGCGATCATCGGGCTGGCCGAGGCGTTTGGCCTGGAAGTGGTCGCTGAAGGCGTCGAGACGCCCGCTGCCGCACTGACTTTGATGCAACACGGCTGCCACCGGGCGCAGGGCTTCTTGTTGTCGCGCCCGCTCCCCGGTGATGCGATGGAAGCGTTACTGTCCGCGCGTTGGATGCCGATGCCGTTTCTGGCCGATCGCGAGTCATCGTCGCTGGGTCCGGTCTAGCATCGCCTGTCGCCGGCGCTTCTCAGCGATTCTCGGGCAGGAAGACGAAGTTGTTGACGTAGATGCCGCGGCCCGCCCAACCGTTCTCCCGGCTGCCGACGTTGGCCTCATCCTGATGCCGGGCCGGGTCGAACTCGATGATCGGGCGCCGCACGCCGCCGAGGTCGAAGAAGCCTGCGTAGCCGAGTCCATCCAGCAGCGCGGTGATCTCGGCGACTGAATTGGGGTGATGGCGTTCCTCGGCTTCCACCACAATCGCCGGGCGGTGGCGAGTGAGAGTTTCTGTGGCGCCGTGCAACACGGCGAGTTCATGGCCCTCGACATCGATCTTGATCAGACCGATGTCTCCCAAGTGCACATCGTCGAGGCGTCTGACCGGCACGTCGATGCTTTCGATAGTGCCGCCATTCACGTCGCCCAGCTTGTTGCCGGCCTCGATGGTGCTACGGCCCGGCTCGGACGCAACCACTCGCATGGCCACCACGCCGGGCTCGTCCGACAACGCCACCGGTTCCACTCGGACCGCGGCGCCGACCGCGTCGAACATCGATGCCAGATCGCAGGCCTGGGCCGGCCGGGGTTCGAATGCGATCACCGATCGCGACGACGCGAGCATCGCGATCGTGAACTCACCGAGATCGGCTCCGATGTCCAAGGAGACCCGTTCTGGATCGCATAACGAGGCCACCAGCTGTATGTCCGGGCGAGATCGGCCCAGGTCCTGCAGGATGCGGAATCTGCGGCGCCAGAACAGCCGCGGTGCGAGTTTCTCCGCCGCGGGTGCGAGCCAACGTTTGACCGAGGGTGCGACAGCCATTTGTGGTGATCTCCTGCCCGATCTGCGGAGCCATTAGCTTAGTTGATCTTCCGCAAGGCGACGGGCTTTAGGACAGGCGTCCGGATTTGCCTGTGCGACCGGGGTCTGGGCTATAGCCTGTTGTAACCCTTGACATCCCGCACGACGACGTGGCGTCAGCCAACGGGTCCATGACGGTAGCGAACGCGAACCCTAGAGAGGTGGCAGTCGATGCGATTGATGGAGACGGTGCATGCCCGCCGGTGCATGCCGATGTCGTTCCTCGCCTACCGCGAGCCGTTGTCGCCCGACGTGGTCTAGCGAACGAAGTTATGGTACGGACGATTCGACAACAACATATCCTTATCGTCGGCGTATGCATGGCGCTGGTGCTGAGTGGATGCAGTCGTGGCCGTGACCTCGGGCCCCTGAACGCGATTGCCAGTCCGGCCATCCCGATGGCCATGCAGGACGTATCGAACCCGCTGCGCGGCCAGTACGAAGATCTCCTGCAACCGCTTTTCCCGCAAGGAAATCGCGCGCAGCAGCGTTACCCGGCATGGCCCGCATCCTACGATGCAAGTCTGCGCGTGCCGTGGCGGCAGTTGCAGCCCACCGATCCGAGCACACTGCCGCCGGACGCCCCCGACGACCGCAGGTTCGATTTCAGCGTGATCGATGACGCGCTGGCCAAGCTGGGCAGTCGCAACATGCGGCTGACTCTGCGCGTGGTCGCCTATAACTCCTGTTGCGACAACACCTATGCGAACAACACGAACATCGCCATGCCTGACTGGATGCGCTCCGTGGCCACCAATTACACCGGTCCGCAACGCTATTGGTGGACGCCTGGTGTGACGCAGGTCGTTCCGAACTGGAATGACCCGAATTACCTCAACGCATTCGGTCAGCTGTTGGGCGCGCTGGGCCGCCGCTATGACGGCGACGAGCGACTGAGTGTCTTCGAGTTCTCCGGTTACGGTGATTTCAGCGAGAACCACATCTCGTATCTGCGTGACACGTTGGGCGCGCCCGGACCGGCACCTGACGAGAGCGTCGCGAAGCTGGGTTATTACAGCCAGTTTCGTGACCAGAGCATCACCGCCGGATCCATTCGGCAGCTGGTCACAGCGACCGTAAATGCCTTCCCCCATACGCAATTGGTGACGACGGCGCTGAATCCGGAGATCGTGCGTCAGTTGCTCGCCGACGACGTCACGAAGAAACTTTCCGCGCCGGTGGGGATCCGTGCGGATTGCCTTGGGGTCCAGGCGCCGTTGCCCGCATGGGCAGACAAAGACGGCTCGCACTATGTGGAGTCGAAGGATCCGCTGGTCAGCGCGCTGAAGAGCCGGATGGCCTCGGCTTTGGTGATCACCGAATGGTGCCAGCTGCCCGACGGGACCGATCCACGGACCTATTACGAAAAGGGTCTGTACGACGTCGTCAAGTACCACGTGTCGATGACATCGAGTTACAACTTTCCGGCCGTGGATTCCACCACGCCGATGGATCCTGCGCTGTACCTGCTGTGGGCCCATGCCAACGTTGTCGCCGGATACCGATATTCGGTCGAGGCGGGGCAGGGGTCGCAGTCAGTGCGCGACGGAAAGGCGACGCTGACCGTCACGTGGACGAATTTCGGCGCCGCCGCGGCAACCGAGAACTGGGTCCCGGGCTACCGGCTGGTCGATTTCTCGGGGGCGGTGATCCGTTCGATTCCCGCGACGGTGGCGCTCAAGTCGCTGATCGGAGGGCAACTCGGAGACGGCTCCCGCAAGGAACCCGTTCCGACGTCGTCCACTGAGTCCATTCATTTCGACTTGGCGGGCTTGGCGCCGGGGCACTACACGCTGTGCGCCTCGGTGGACTGGCAACAGCACAAGCCGGGTGCGTCGCATGTGGTGAACTATCCGCCCATGCGGCTGGCCCGCGACGGACGCGACGGCTCCGGGTGCTATCCCTTAGCGACGCTCGACCTGCCGCGCGACGCGCCGACCCATGCCACCTGATACTGCACAGCCGGTATGCCACTCCGCTTGCCGGTTTTGGCGGCGGCACCGGACCTGCTCGCCGGCACCACTGCGATTTCGGCAATGGCCGCGTGATGATGCTGCATAATCTGCAGTGGATATGCGTGGCCGGTGCCGGGAAATCTGATGACGCCATTCGCGTCATAAGCTTCTAGAAAGGTTATTAGCCGATGGATTTCCGTACCTTCGTCCGGATACTCGGCACGCACTGGAAGCTCGCCATCACCGCGCTGCTGGCCTGCACGATCGGCGCCGCGTTCGTAACGGCGTTGCAGACGAAGCACTATCAATCTTCGGCCACGGTCCTCATCTCGTTTTCGGGTGCGACTGATCTGAATGAGCTATACAGCGGCACGGAGGCTGCACAAGAACGGTTGTCGTCATACGCCCAAATCGCAGGCGGACACATCGTGGCCGAGCGCGCAATACGTCAGCTCCAGCTTTCGACAAGCGCCGATGATCTGCTGAGCCAAACCCAAGTGAAATACACTCCGAAATCGGTGCTCTTCACGATCAGCGTCAAGGACACCGATCCCGCGCGCGCCGCCGCGCTGGCGGGTGCCATGGCCAATCAGTTCAGCGCGATCCTTCCCACCCTCAATCCGGCTTCGGGTCCGACCGGTGCCGGTGAACGGGTAACCGCTGGACCGCGGCCCGAGGGCGTTGAGATAACCCCGCCGTCGGGCCAGCCCTCGGACATGCCGGCCTCCGCACAGCCCACGGGCAAACCGATACCGGCGGCCCGGGCGACAGTGGTCGAGCCGCCCCGCGTGCCGAGAGTTCCCGTTTCTCCGGTGCCGATGCGAAACATGGTGATCGGGTTTGTCGCCGGGGTGCTCCTTGCTATCGCGGTCGCGCTGACCCGCGAGGCCGGCGATCGCACCATCCGCACCCGCGAGAAGCTCGAAGGAGTCTCGGGGCTGCCGACTTTGGCGGAGCTGCCCGGAAAGCGCGGCACGGTTCCGCGGTTCGGCACCGACACCGCATCCGACGATGCCGTGCGCGGCATGCGCACCCGGTTGCTCAGGGCGATCGGACCGGATGCCCGCCGGGTGCTGGTGACCGGGCCGTTCGGCGGTGAAGGCGCGACAACCACGGCGATGAACCTTGCGCTCGCCCTCGCCGAAATGGGTGAAGACACATTGCTTGTCGAGGGCGACAGCCGCCGACACGTGCTCGCCGGATTGCTGAGGGTCGAATCAGGCGAGGGGCTGGGCAACGCATTGGCCAACCCCGACATCGCCGCCGAAGCCGTCAAGCCGACGCCGATTTCAAGGTTGTTCATCCTGGCGTCCCGGTCCGCGCGCCGCGAAAGTTTGCCTGTCAGTGGCTATTTGCCGGAAGTGATCGACCGCGTCCTACAGGAGCTGTCGTCACGCTTCGATCGGATCGTCGTCGACGGCCCGCCGGTCCTCGCCACGGCCGACGCCGGCCTGCTGGGCGGCGCCGTCAACGCGACGGTGGTAGTGGTGCGGGCGCGGCGCACCACCGCCGACGAACTCAAGGACGCGCTGACCGCCCTGCGCTCGGCCGGGGCGCAAGTTGTCGGCACCGTACTCATCGACGCGCGTCAGTCGCTGCACATCAGGGCGGCCGACCGCGCCTACCGGTCAAAGGCCAGCGGGTCGGCGTGAATCTGTACCTGCGGGCTCGTCCCCGCCTGGCGGTGGACGGAACCCTGCTCGCGATCTTCGTGTTCGGGTGCTTTGTGTTCGGTGTGCTCTCGGTGCGCCGAACCACCGAGGGAGTGCTGCTGACCGCCGCGTTGTTCTGCGTGGTCGTGTACTGGGTGAAGCCCGAAGGAATGGTGGCGGTCACGCTGTTCGGGGCCTTCGCGGCACTGCCAGAAGGATTGCACGTCGGCAAAGTCATTGGCCCCGTGACGATTTACGCATACCACGTGGCCGCGGTGCTTGCCATTTGTTATCTGATCCCATCCGCGAGACCGCGATCGTACGATTTCGTGTTGCCGGGGCTTTTGGTGCTCACGGTGGCGTGGTCCACCATCACCGGTTTCGAAACCGGACACGCTGCCCTCGTAGTGATGCGTGAATCGTCGAGCATGATCGAGATGGCCATCGGATTCATGTTGGCGCTACTCGTTGTCTACGCCGGCCACGTCAAATTCTCGATCCGGGTGATGATTGTGATCCTGTGGTTTTCGGCGGGTATGGCGATTGTGAGTTCGCTGTCTGCCATCCGGCTGGCCGGCCGGTCGGAAAGCCTGGAAGGGACCACGGGCGCCGGCCAGGCCGTGCGCATCATCCTGTCCACCCAAACGCCGGCAACCGCCATCCTGTCCGCGCTGGTCGCCGCGCCGATCGTCGGGCGCGTCAGGCCCGCAATGTATCTCGCGTTGGGCCCACCGGCGCTGAGCATTTCGCTGTTGTCCTTCTCCCGCAACACGCTGATCTCGATGGGGGTGGCGGCCGGGGTAGCGCTACTCGGGAGCTTGAGCTGGGCCGCGATTCGGCGCACGGTCGCGGCCGCTGCGGTCGGCTTGGCCATGATCGCCGTGACGGTGCCGGGATCGCTGTTTTTGTTGCAACGCTCGAAGACCGGGGCGTGGCTCAGCGATCAGTACGCCGCCTTCAATCAGCGCGTGCTGGGCGGGGTGTCGTCAAGCGCGCTCGCCATTGACGATTCGGCACTGGAACGACTGCGCGAAATCAACCTGCTCAAGGAGACCATCGCTCGCGCCCCGGTGTTCGGGCACGGACTCGGCTACGTGTATCAACCGCCTACCGGCGACGACGAGTTCCATCTCTACTTGTATCCCGCCTATTCCCACAACTTCTACCTCTGGTGGTTGGCCAAGGCCGGAGCCGTGGGCATGGCGGTGTTCGCGCTATTCGCGCTCACGCCGGTCATATTGGCGCTGCGATGCGCGCCGGGGCCCGCGAAAATCAGCGCGGCGGTCGCCGCCGGCCTCCTGGCGATATCCGCCGTGTGGCCGTTGCCGGAAATGCCGATGGACGCACTGGGACTCGGTCTGGCCCTCGGCGCGGCAATGGGGTACGCGGGTCTGCGGCGCAGAAACAGTGACGGTGGCCGGGGAGATGTCAGCCCTGCGCCGGCCCCGACGTCCGGCTCGACCGCACATGCCAATGTCGGCCTCGCCACGTCCAGCTGATTCGTGGGGGTGCGGCCGGTGCTGACCATCTACTTCTTCGCACACACCTGCCACTCGTGGGTGCGCGGATCCGCCACGGGCCGAACATGATCGCGGTGACTCACGTGGGGCCCGACATGTACAGCATCGGCGGGACGCAATCAGTGATCCGGGTCATCCGCGACAACCGGATCGGCGCCGACGAGATCCGAGTCCTCTCGACGTGGGCCGGACCACACCAGCATCTCAAGAGCCTATTGCTCACCGCGGGTGCGGGGTTGGTGCTGGCTCAGATGTCTCGCACGACCATCGTGCACTTTCACGTCTCGAATGGCGGAGCGTGGTTGCGGGATGGATCCTTGATCCGACTGGCCAGAGCGCGCGGCCTGCGGGTGATCGTCACCGTGCACGGCTCCGACTTTCCCGAGTTCGCCCAATCTCACCCCCATTTTGTGGGTGGGGTGCTGAACCATGCGGACCATGTGATCACCCTGTCGCAGGAAGCGGCCGCCGCGGTTGCCGACGTGGCGCCCGCGACGTCAACCACGATTGTGGCGAACCCGATCGTGATCGATCGAGATGCGCCCGGGGCCGGCTCCACCCCACCCGTGGTGCTTTTTGCCGGCACGGTCGGGCAGCGCAAGGGTGTGGACAGACTTGTCGCGGCGTGGCAGCTGCTGCTCGCCGAGGGTATCGACGGATGTTGTCGCATAGTCGGTCCCATCGACGACTACACGCCGCCGCCAACAGAGCGGCTGACCGTCGAAGGCCCGGTGCATCCGGATGCGGTCCGTGAATTGCTCCGCTCGGTTCGAGTCGTCGTGCTTCCGTCGTCCGCTGAGGGAATGCCTATGATACTGACCGAGGCCCTCGCGGGTGCGCGACCGTTTGTGGCGACGCCGGTTGGCGGCACGGCAGGGATCACCCCGGACCCGAGCATGCTCGTCCCACTCGATGACGTTCCAGCACTGGCTGCGGCGATCGGGCGCTACCTGCGTGACCCGGCCCTGGCTGAGCGTGATGGGCTACGGGGGCAACAGCACGTCGCGGCCACCCGGAGCCCCGAGGTCATCGGCGCCCGGCTGCGCCAAATCTATGAGGGCTGTGGCGTTGCATCGAGTTGAACTTCAGGGGCCGCGATTGTCGGTCAGCGCAATCGGTTTCGGATGCGGCTCGTTGATGCAGTCGCCCTCCCGCAAGGAGCGCATGGCCGTGCTCGCCAGCGCAATGGCGGGCGGCATCACCCATTTCGACACCGCGCGAATGTACGGCCTGGGTATGGCAGAGGCAGAGCTTGGAACGTTCTTACGCACGGTCGAGCGCGACACCGTGACCATCGCTACGAAATTCGGCATCGATGTCGGCGGCGCGGCGCGGCGCCTCGCCCGGTTCCAAAGTCCGGCAAGAGCATTGCTCCGCAAAGCCCCTGCGCTCCGCGCGACCGTCAAGCGACGCCATGCCCCGCCCACCACCGTCCGGCTCTACGATGCGGCCGTCGCGGCTCGCAGCCTCGACCAGAGCCTTGCGGCGCTCGGTGTCGACTATGTCGACATCCTGTTCGTTCACGCCCCCCGGCCCGGTGACACGCTGGTCAGTGATGAACTCCGCGCGTTCTTCGAACGCGCTCGCCGACAGGGCAAGATTCTCGCCTGGGGGGTATCCCAGGATGAGGGGCTGGACGTTGATTTCTCCCGAGCTTTCGCACCCGAGGGAGTGAGTCAGCTTCGCAGCGATCTCCTCGATCCGTCACCTCGACCCGCCCACCTCGCCTTCGGTGTCCTGAGTGGTCCGCACCGAAGACTCTCGGGGGCGTTGCAGGCGGACCCGATGTTGGCGGGACGCTGGCGCGAGGCCCTGCAGACCGACCCCCTGGCTCCCGGCGTGCTTGCCACACTGATCCTCGGATCATCCGCCGCCGCAACGGGTTGTCAGGCAATCCTTTACAGCAGCACCAGGCCCCAACGGGTCACCGAGGCCGCGGCCGCCGTCTTGTCGCCGCCGGACGCGGAGACCGTGACGCGGTTCCTCGCTCTAGTCAAGGAGTTTCGCGACGGGGCTGCCGCATGATCCGGCGCATGGCCGACTTCACGTCCGATATGACGATCGAGACCGACGTCGCAGTCGTCGGGGCCGGTCCGATCGGTATCGCGACGGCGCTCGAACTTGCGCGGGCGGGCGTGCAGGTGACGCTCATCGAAAGCGGCCTCGAGCGCAGTGACCGTGCGGCGCAGAAGTTGTCGAGTTTCGACTCTCGCCAGGACGACTACTTCCATTCAGGCAGTGAGCTCACGGTCCGCCGGCAAGTCGGTGGAACCTCGGCGCTCTGGGGTGGGCGCTGTGTCAAGTTCGACCTCATCGATTTCGAGGCTCGACCCATCACCGCACAGGCGCCCTGGCCCATCGGGCATGACGATGTCGAGCCGTATCTTCAACGCGCCTGCGATTACGCGGTATGCGGCCGGGCGGCATTCAATGCGCGTGACATCCCTGAAATTGCGGATCGCGACATGATCGTTGGACTTCCCGACGGCCAGGTGCGCACGACAGACCTCGAACGCTGGTCCCTGCCAACACGTTTCGGGCGCAAATACCGCACCGCATTGCGGGAGACGTCCGGCCTGACGCTGTGGACCGGCCTGACCTGCACCGAAATCGTGACCGTGCCGGCCGGTGAGCGCGTTGATCACCTCGTGGTCAAGGCGCGCGACGGCCGGCAGGGGAGGGTGGTCGCAGCGGACTACGTCATCGCGACCGGCGGTTTGGAGGCCACCCGTCTGCTGCTGACGTCGGACCGCCATCACCCCGCGGGGCTGGGGAATGCGGGCGGCCACCTGGGACGGTGGTACATGGCTCACGTCGAAGGCCGAGTGGCGCGGGTGCACTTCACCACGGATCAGGTCCTCTACGCGTATGAAAGAGACAGCGAGGGGGTCTACGTTCGCCGGCGCTTCACCTTCGATCCGCACCTGTTACGCGAGTCCGGAATGCCCAACGCCGCAGTTTGGTTGGTGAATCCGCCGATCAGCGACCCGGGCCACGGGAGCGGGATCCTGTCCGGCGTCTACCTGACCCTCATCTCCCCACTCGGCCGGTTCCTGCTCGCCGGAGCCATTCGTGAGGCGCACACCAGGACCGTTGGGTCGCCGCAGATCGTCGCGCACCTGCGCAACGTTGCGCGAGACCTGCTCCCCTCGATCCGGTTCGCGATCGCCTTCTGCTACGCCCGGTTCCTGCGCAGGGGCAGGAAAGCTCCGGGATTTTTCGTGAAGAGCGCCGACAATCGCTACCTACTCCAATACCACGGCGAGCATCTCCCGCATTGGGAGAGCCGTGTCGAGCTGACCGACGAGCGGGATGCGCTGGGTATGAGGCGTATTCGCACCCACATGCACTTCTCCGAAGCGGATTACCAGAGCGTGCGCAAGGCCATCGTCGCGGTCGACGAGCATCTTCGTCGCCACGGTGTGGGCTACGTGGAGTGGCTGAGCGACGATGTCGAGGGCTCGGTGCGCGCGTTCATGGAGAAGCGAACCGGGTACCACCAGGCGGGAACGACCAGGATGTCGAACTCGCCGCAGGACGGCGTCGTGGACTCCCAGCTGCAGGTACACGGGGTGTGCGGGCTGTACATTGCGAGCACGTCGGTGCTGCCGACGTCTGGCCAAGCCAACCCGACGCTCGTCGGGATGGCGTTGGGGGTCCGGCTCGCCCGGCGTCTTGCTGACGCTCGAAGGGAATGCGGCGCAACCGGTCTCGGGATACCCGGGTATTGACGGTGCATGCGCTGCACCCGGCGCAGGTATCAGGTCGCCCTCGGCCACATTTCGTCGATGAGGGATTTTGTCTGGTGAATGTTGTTGCGGCTGGACGCGCCGAACACGATCGACTCGATCCTCGGCTGCCCGCACACGTACTCGATTGCCTCGCGAGGCGGAATCGCGCCCGAGGCGAGCACAGACATCGCGATCAGCCGGCATCGCCGTTCGCGGATAGTCTTCTCGTAAAGCTCAACGCCGCCGCACATCCGGAAGCCGATTTTATTGAAATTGGTGCACACGATCGGGTTCTCCATTCCTTGCCTTTCGAGCGCATCGAGAAGCCTGGGCAGGTTCATACTGATGAACCCCGGCTCAGCGTGGTACTTGAGCCTGACGTGATCGGAAAACAACCGGAAGGCCTCTTCCATTCCGAGTCCGAGAAGCAAGTCGGTTACCACGTTTTGAATGAAAATGACGGGTGTCGATAACCCGGCGAACATCTTCATCTCGGCATCGACCAACAGCTGCATCAAGGGGTCGACGTCCTTACTGGCAATGGCGACACCGCCCTTGAACATCGACCTGACCGCCCCATCGTCCGGCAAAAACTTCCGCAGCGCCTCGACGATTCCGAACTCGGTCACAGCATTCGCATATTTATGCGCGTACGGCATGCACGGGTAGAAGGTGTAGTCGGGGTACTCAGTTCGATTGGCGCGGAAGTGATCACAGATTTCGCCGACCCGATCATGGGTCGTGCAAACGAATGTGCGGATGCCTTCCCGATAGGCGTCGTCCAGCGTCGCGAGCACAGCCGGGAGATGTTGAAAGCGTATCGCCTGTGCGCGTGCCTTCTCCTCGGACATGTGGTTGACGCCGAAGAACTGGTTGTCGCCGAATAGCACACGGTCCATGGTCACGACGCCCTCGAGGTCGCGAGTTTTCTGATACGCGCGACGATCTCACGGCGGAACGCGCCGCGCGGGGATCCATTCGCCGACCCCCGCGGCCCCTGCACCGAGCGTGTGGTGTCCGCGTCGCCGGTGATCATCTCGACCACTCGATCGACATCGAGTGCCGAACGAAACGTGTTCTCGCCATCCACCCGGTTCTGACTCACACTGTTGGCGAAATAGTTGATCTGCGCCGAGTATTCTTCGCCCCGAAGGTAGTACCAAACCTCCTCGGTGAGGTCGGTCGTGTATCGGATGGTCCATCCCTTCGCCAACTCGGGGAGCTGGGGGTGCGCCTCACGAAGGTAGATTTGGCACTCCTGCCGATCGGCCGTGATGCGGCCATTTGTTCCCCATACCGACACCTTCGTCGACATCTTGCGGAAGCTCTCGTCGCTCCAATTCACGCACAGTTGGCCGGTTGCGCCGTCGGGGTAACGCATTGTGCAGTAGACCTCGTCGTCGACATCGCGCGAGAAGATGCTTCGCCGGACGACTCCGTCGACCGAATGGGGTACGCCGACCATGAAGTTCATCAGATCGATGGCGTGGCACGCGTAGTCGTAGAGGGCGCCGCCACCCTCGGCCTTCACTCCGCGCCAGGTGCTGCCCTTTTCGCGGAGGACGACCGGACCGTATGCTTCTGCGCGCACATGGTGTACGCGTCCCAGTGCGCCCGCCCCGACGAGCCGCGCCGCCTCTTGGAAAGAACCAATGAAACGGCAGTGATAGCCGACCTGAGTGACGAGCCGGTTCGTCTCGGCCAAGCCCACCAGGCGCTCGCCGTCGTTCACGTCGAGGACGAACGGCTTCTCGCAGAAGACATGCGCCCCGGCCCCCAGCGCCTTCTCGACGACCGACGCGTGCAGCCTCGAGGGGACGGCGACAACGACCGCCTCGGCATTGGTTGCCGCCAGCATCCGATCGAAGTCGTCATAACAGTCCAGGCCGGTGTATTTGGACAGGACATCACGCACGTAGCCGGCCGAATCGCAGATACCGACCACATCGAGGTGCGGATGCGTTCGCAGGATCGCAAGATGCGACAGCCCCATTTTTCCGAGGCCAACGATGGCCGTTCGAATCATTGTGTGCGCCTTTCACTCTTCGAGTCCCGCGGCGACATGTGCAGCCATTGCTGTCGAGCCAGATGGGCTGAAGGAATTCCACATTGCTCACGCATGGGCGCCGGTGGTGCATGGATTCACCACGGCCGCCCGCAGTCTTTTACTGCGCCGACGCCTGTCAAGACATACCGGGCATCCCTGTCCTCGTACGCAGTGAGATCGCCTGTCGGGGGGCGCTCAACGCAACGAGGATGACGTTAGCATCGGCGAGCTGATGATTTCGTCGATCTCGTCGAACTCGGTGCCGGCGCTTCGACGGCGGCGGAAGAGACGTCTGGCCGGTGCGGGCGAGTTTCGTTGGTATATGCGAGAACGCGGGTTGGAAAGCACCGGATTCACTAACATTGAGCTGCCGCATCGCCTGATGCATTACGGGGCGGGAGCGAAGGCTCTCGTCGCGCGGCCGAGCTTGATCGCGAACGCCTGAGATGGGGGAGGACATGGGCCGCCTGCTCCTCATCGCGTCCTCCGGCGGCCACATCTACGAAATGTTTTGCCTGCGGGAGTTTTGGCAGGACAAGGATCGGTTTTGGGTGAGTTTTCCAACCGCGGACGCCCAGTACCTGCTGCGCGACGAGGAGGATATTCATTGGGCGGCGCACCCCACCGTCCGGAATGTTCCCAACCTCATGCGCAATTTGGTGCTGGCACTGCGGCTCCTGATCCACCACCGGCCCGCGATGATCCTGACCACAGGTTCGGGCGTGGCCGCCCCCTTCCTCTGGCTGGCCTGGCTGCTGCGGATCCCCACCGTCTTCGTGGAGTCGATCACCCGCATCACCGAGCTCTCCCTCACCGCCCGGATGGTGAAGCCTTTTGCCACCCGGTTTTTGGTGCAGTGGCCCGAGCTGGTCGACCGCATTCCCCGCACGGAATACCACGGGAGGATCGTGTGATCTTCGTGATCATGGGGATGGAGGTGCACCCCTTCGACAGGCTGGCGCGCACAGTCGACGAGATGGCCCGGGCGGGCACCACCGGGGAGGACTTTTTCGTGCAGCTCGGAACCTGCGGCTACGAGCCACGGCATGCCCGGTTCAAGCGCTTCCTGTCCTTCGGGGATGTCTGCGAACAGATACGGTCGGCGTCCGTGGCCGTCACTCACGCCGGCGCCGGGTCCACCTTGCTCTGCATCGAACAGGGGAAGCATCCGGTGATGGTCCCTCGTCGATCGCGGCTCGGCGAGCACGTCGACGAGCACCAGCTGCCGTTCGCCGAGAAGTTGGAGGCAGGCGGGCTGGCCACCGTGGTCCGAGAAATGGAGGAGCTACCGGCAGCGATCGAGGCGACGCGTTCTCGGACGGCCCCGGCCGATGCGCTGGGCCGGGCGCGTGAGCTGACGGGGTGGCTGGAGACCTTCTGGCGCGGGCTCGGCTGAGCCGCCGCGTCAGCGCTGACGAGCCACCACCTGTGCGATGACCTGTAACAAGCGCTCCGCGACCAGATCGACCGAGCATCGCCGCGCATAGTAACGCGCGGCCTCGGCCCCTTTCGCCGCCGCTATCTCCGGATCCGCCAATGCATCGAATGTGGCTGCGAGCCGGTCAATGTCGTCGATGCCGACCGGGACGCAGCCCGGTGGTTGGTACTCGGGCAGGGCGCCGGCGGTGGACACGATCGGCATGACGCCCAACTGCATGGAGAGCACTTGCACGCCGCTTTGTGAGGCGCGCCGATAGTGGGCGATCGAACCTTTCGCGGCGGCCAGCGCCGGGATGACATCGGCGTAGCGGAAGCTGCCGTTGCGCCAGCGCGTGTGCTTGGGCAGGGCGGCCGCGTCCAACGGTCCGTTGCCGATGAGCACCAGGCTGTCCCCACGCCAGCCGCCCCCGATCACATGTCGCCGCCAGGCTTCTAGCACGACGTCGACGTTCTTATACGGGTTGAGGCGGCCGAACATCACAAAGTCACGACGCCCTTCGGGCCCCACGAACGGCGGAAGTCTGTCCAGGTCGAGGTCGCTGGCCAACGGCACGACATGCACAGGAGTGCCCGCGATGTCACGCCGCGCGGTGACGGCGGCCGCGACATACTCGCTGTAGGTGACCGTCGCCGCCGAACCGGCGCCCCAGCGGTCGAATACCGCACGCTCGTACGCCGGCGTCAGTTCGTCGGGATCGTGTGGTCGGTCGTCGTGCACCACCTGGATGCGGGGGTCTCGTCCCGCCAGCGCGATCCAGCGCGGATCCCGGACCAGTTCGGCGATCACGACGTCAGGCCGGTACTCGCGGACGCGGCGCCAGGCCTTGAAAGTCGGCAGCCAGGTCGCGGCCGTGCGAAACCGCGGGTCGAGCACCAACTCGTAATCACGTGCGGCATCGGACTCGGGGTGCTGATCGGAGGTCACCAACAGTACCTCGGCGCCATGTCGCAGCAGCGCTTCGGCCTGCACACGTACCGCCGGCCGTGTCCACGGCGAAAGCCAAAGCACACGAGGCGAACTCACAGCACAGCTCCGATCGCATCGAGGTAGGCATCGGCCATTGCCTGCACCGTGTAGTGCTTGCGCATGCGCTCGTAGCCACGGCGTCCAACCGGTGGCAGTGCGCCCGGGTCCGCCAGGATCCGGGCGAGCTCTTCTCGCCAGCCCGAAGCCGACACGGGTTCGACGAGGAATCCGGCCGTGCCGAAATCCAACATTTCGGGGACGGCGCAAACCGCCGAGGCCGCAACCGGTATCGCCCGCGACATCGCCTCGAGGATCACCACCGGGAAGGCCTCGGAGCGGCTCGGAACGCAGAGTAGATCCGCGTCGGCCAGCGCAGGCTCGGGGCCCGCCGACCATCCGCGCCACTGAACCCGCTCGCCCAATTCGGGAGGCGTACCCGCCTGCAGCCTCTCCCGATCGGGTCCGTCACCGAAAATCGATAACTTCCAGGGCATCTCGGCAAGCCCACGCAGCGCTTCGATCAACAGATGGGGGTTCTTGTGCTCGACGATGCGGGACAGCATCACCAGGTGCAGTGGCTCGCCTGCACTGCGGTGCCGAAGGACGGGTTCCCCGATGGCGGCGACGCCGTTGGGTGCGATGAATCGCCTTCCCGAGAGCCGATGCTGCGCGAGCAGCATATCCCAATGCCGTTGCGCCAAAACGATAAAGCCGTCGGCACGCCGCATCGCGGACGTCAGTGGCCGGGAGTAGATGGGCGCGTCCTCCTCGGGGGGAACATGCGGAGCAATCAACCAGCGTCGATTTCGACCGCTCGCGCGCCACAAACTACCGAATCCCACCTCGGTGTTGGTGTCGCCGGTGACAACCACCGCCGGGCCCTTCGGGATGTCAACGACCGGAGCCCACCAGGGCTGGCGCATCACGCGCACGGCATGAGCAATCTCCGAGATCAACGGGCCGAGCCGCTGAACGCAGACGACGACGACCGGAAAGCCGCGTCGGTCTAATTCCGTTGCCAATAACGCTTTTTGTCGCTCGGCCCCGCCGTAGACCAGGCGGTTGGTGGTGATCACGATCGTGGGTAGGTCCGTACTCCGGCGGTCCCGAGCGACCCGGCGCGCAATCCGTTTTGGCCTTTGAAGCCGGTCCAGCACGGTGGTGCCGGCCAGATACGCGTCAGCGTGATGAACGCTGCGTTGATGTTCGAGCAGCAGCGCGGTGTTGGTGCGCCGCAGGTCCTGATTGCGGCGGGATTTGTCGCTTTGGCCGGGCGCGGTGGCGCGTTCAGCACCGAGTTCGTCGGCCAGCAAGACGCGCCAGCCTGCGGCGCGCGCCCGGGCCTGCCAGTCGGCGGCCTCGCCGTAACCGAAGAATTCTTCGTCGAAGCCGCCGATGGCGTTCCACGCAGCGCGGTTGATCGCCAGACAGGCGGGGCTCAAATCACCTTCCAGGCCGTGTGTTTCGGAAGGCTGGTGAGCATACAACGGTGAGATCGGTGCGTGACGGAGCGAGCCGGAGTAGCCGGCAGCGGCGATGAGAGACCGCACCAGTGTCGGTCGCCGGGTAGCGATGTCCCATGGCGCCCGACCGGGCGCGCGCACCATTGGTGAAACCGCCGCCACCTTGGGCTGGCGAAGTAACTCCCGGGTGCGGGTGAGTGGTCCCAGCACGCGAACGTCGGCGGCGAGTAACAACAGATCGGAGTCGGCGGGCGTTTGGTCCACCAGCGCGTTGCATGCCTGTGCGAAACCAACGTTTGCCGATCCCGACACCCAATGCGCCGCAGGGCATTTCGCGGCCAGTTCGACACACCCCGGATCCTGCTGATCGCTGTCCGCGTAGATGTACACCGGCAGCGCAGGCAAATGTTCGGCGATACTGGCTAAACAGCCCTGCAGCGATTCGTGGTTGCGACGGCTTACGATCACCACCGCGAGCGAGCGCGCGGCAGGCAGGTCCGGCGGGTCGCCGGTCGTACGTTTCAGATACGCCCGATCTGATTCGCGCTTCATGCCGGCAGCTGATTCCCGCGCAGCGAGGTCAAGTTCGACCAGCCGATCGGCCCCGCGATCGCGCTGGTGGCCAGATAGGCGGCAGCGGCGGCCATCAGCGTCACCACGACGTGGTGACCCGAAAGCAGCAGTGTCACGGCAACACTCGCTGCCGTCGGGATCAGCAAGCGCAGCAAGAACATCACCGGCGTACGGTAGCCGCAGCGACGGCGCAACCACCAGGTGCTGACCACCAAGTTGAAGAATTCCGTGCACACCAGCGCGACGCCCGGACCGACCGCCCCGTACCGTCCGGCGAGACTGAGATTGAGTGCGACGTTGAGCACCAGGGTGGCCATCGTCAACCAAAACAAGATCCGCTGATGATGACTGGCCACCAGGCCCTGGCCCAGGGTGCCGCCGACGAATCGCAACGCCGCCGCGACGAACAGCAACGCCAGCGTCGGCGTGCCGCGATGGACGAACGCGTTGTCGCCGAAGAACGCGATCAGCGATCCGGCCAGCAGCGCACCGACCGTTGCGACCGGCACCGCCACGAAGCACATCAGCTCTACGCTTCGGCGTAGAAAGCCCGCGAAAGCGGCGACGTCACGCGAAAACAGCTCGGTGGCCGTCGACAGCGTCGATTTGTGAAAGATCAGCGACACCACGATGGTGTTGAACGCGATCGTGAATGCCAGGCCGTAGACGCCCACTTCGGAATGCGTGCTCAACAAGGACAGGATCACGCCGTCGGCGCGGCAGTACAGCAGACCGATCACCAGAAAGCCGATCAGCGGCAGGCTTTCCCGTAACAAGTCGGCCGCCTCTCGCGGCGCGAAGATCGGGCGGACCGAGATGTGCCGCGTGGCCGCGGCGCCCTGGATCAACAGCTGCACAGCGGGCGGGATCAGTTGCGCGACGGCGAACCAGATGACGCCCGACCGCATCGCAACCAGACAGGCGACCATTGCCAGGGTGCCCGTGCGGGCGGCGATGTCGGAGATGGCCACCGCGGAGAACCGGACGGTGGCCAGAAATATCGGCTCGAAGCGCGTCACCATGGTCTGCATCAGCAGCGCTCCCGAGAGCACGACGAGCATGATCCGCACGTCCGAATCGTGATAGATGAGCAGGCCGGACACGGCGGCCAATACCGCCAGCGGGACGCAATAGATCAGGGCCAGGCCACTGTTGATGCGCACCAGGCGTTCCAAGTCGCCGCGGCCCGAGGTCACCCGGCGCACGATCACGGTCGCGATACCGAGATCGGCGAGGCTGGTCCACATGGCGATGAAGAGAACCGCGATGGAGAGTTGGCCGTAGCGTCCCGGTCCCAGATAGCGGGCGGTCATGGCCACCGAGACGACCGAGGCGAGCATGCCAACGGCGCGGCAGATCAGCTGGATCGAGAACGCATGAGCCATTCGCGTGAGTGGCACCGACGACACCACCGCGTCGGGTGCCGTCGGCTCGGTCATGGCTCGCGAGCCTAGTAGGCTCCGTGGCTCGTTAGAACCGCTTTCACCGTCTTGGCGACAATCACCAGATCACCCGACATCGACCAGTTGTCGACATACGACAGGTCCAGCCGCACCGACTCTTCCCAGGACAGGTCCGAACGGCCGCTCACTTGCCACAATCCGCTGACGCCCGGCTTCACCAGCAGCCGCCGCTTGACGTCGGTTTCGTACTTGTCGACTTCCCGTCGCAACGGGGGCCGCGGCCCCACGACGCTCATGTCTCCCTTGAGGACGTTGATGAATTGAGGCAGCTCGTCGATGCTGTAGCGGCGAAGAATCTTGCCGACGGGGGTGATCCGAGGGTCTTCGCGCATCTTGAACAGCATGCCGCCGGCGCACTCATTCATTGTCAGCAGGTGCTCGATCTGGGTGTCCGCCCCGTCAACCATGGTGCGGAACTTCAGCATCGTGAAGGGTTTTCCGTCGACGCCGATGCGCTCGGCCGGGTAGAAGACGGGCCCCCTGCTGGTCAGCTTGATGGCGATGGCGGCCGCAATGAGAATCGGTGCGGTGGCGACCAGGGCTGCCAACGAGAACAAGAAGTCAAAGGCCTGCTTTTGAAAGCGGTGCGCCCCTTCGTATTGCGGCTTGTCGACATGCAGCAGAGGCAGGCCCGCGGTGAGGCGCAGGGTCAATCGCGCCTCGGTCACGTCCATGACGCCGGGCGACACGACCAGGTCGACGTTCATGGTCTCGAGCTGCCACATCAACTCCCTGATCCCGTGCATCCCAAAGCGATCCGTCTGGGTCAGCGCCACGGTGTCCGCGTCGCAGCGCGTGATCGCGGTAGCCGCGTGGGTCTGGTCGCCCAGGATCGGGATCTCGCGGCCCGCGATGGTCAGGCAGTTGCCGCGGTCCGGCCCGTAGCCGGGGATGCAGACACCGACCACGACGCAGCCGGCCAGCGGGTTGCGGGCCAGTTCGTGTGCGAGGTGGGTAACCGCCTGGCGGTCTCCGATGGCCAAAACGCGGGTCTGGTACTGGCCTTCGGCGCGCTTGCGGTTGACGTGCTTGCGCCACCCGCTGCGACTTCCCAGCAGCGCCAGGGTGCCGACGGGAAGCGCGATGGCCAGGTAGCCGCGGGCCAGGTCGACCTTGGCGAGCAGCGTCACCATCGCGATGATTCCGAATGTCCAAAACGATGCGGTGCCGATCCGGCGGTACTCCTCGATTCCCGCGCCGATCACTCGCGTTGAGCGCGTTTGGAATACCGCGAGGGCCGACAGCCACAGCACCGCGAAGAGGCAGGAGAACAGCGTCATCATCGGGTCCGAGTAACCCGATGTGTTCGCGATCTCGCCGAAGCGAACGTACTGGGCAAGCAACACCGAGGCGCAGACGATCACCGAGTCGCTGATGCGCAGGTTCTGCGAATAGTGGTCCTGCCAACGCCGTAAGACGCCGGCACCGGCCGAAGGCGCCGGACCCGCAGTGGTCGGCGAGCCATTGGTGTCGCCGCCATGCGACGTGGTCATGTTGGCGGGCCGGGTCTTCAGCGGTCGCCGGCGGGGCATGACATGCTCCGTGTTGCGAATCATCACCGACTGATGCATGTTGCCACCTGCTCCACTGGTACCAATCTGGGTTTGCGTGCGGGCCAGCTCGCGTCCTGCTCGGAGATGACCGTGACCGGTATGGGCCACGAGATGCCGAATTCGGGGTCGTCCCAGCGGATCCCCTGCTGGTCGGCCAGCGTGTGGTCCCCGCTGATCTGGTAGCTGACTTCGGTGTTGTCGACCTGCGTCTGGAACCCGTGGGCGACATAGGGCGGCAAGTACAGCGTCCGGTGGTCGTCGGCGTTCAGCCCGACCATGACGTGGTCGCCATAGGTCAGCGAGTCGGGGCGGACGTCGACCGCGACGGCGGCGATGGCACCGCGGGTACAGCGGACCAGCATGGCCTCGGCGTGTGGCGGCACCTGTCGGTACAGACCACGCACGGTGCCGCGGGTGTAGTTGAAGACGATATTCGTCTGCGTGACATCGAAATTCAGTCCGTGATTGGCGAAGTCCCGGGCGCAGAACGAGCGTGAGGAATACCCGCGATGGTCGCGATGGAGCTCGAGGTCGATGATTGTCACTCCGGCGACCTTGGTGGGCGTGTACTTCACTTACCGCTCCTTCTGTAACCGGGCCTGCTGAAAACCATGTCGCTCATGCGAGGGCTCACGCGTATCCGGCGGCCGGCGGGCGCGTCATCACGGTGGGGATGACGCCGTAGCGGGGTCCAAGCGTCTTGCCCGACGCGGCCGCCAGGCGCGGCAGCGAGCCCATGACGCTCGGCGGCACATTCGCGCCGGCGAGGTTGATGGCGGGCAACGCGGACACGGCGCTGTGGGCGGCCGGGATCACGCTGGTCCAGCTCGCCGGCACCGCCAGCGGCCCCAGCGAGGCCGCGCTGCCGAGGCTGCCGAACACGCCAGATCCGATCGATCCGATCGATCCGAGCGCTCCCGCGCCGGAGCTGGCCGCACTGGCGGCTCCGGTGGCCGCAGCCGCTGCTCCACTGGTCGCTGCGTTCGCCAGGCCCTGCGCGGTCTGGGCCATGCCGAGGATGGAGGACATCCCATACAGCGGGGTCGCCGCCGCCGAGAAAGCGCTGGGAATAGCGCCGGGTATACCCGAGGCGAGCCCCGTCATGATCGACGACGAGCTCGAGTCGGTTGCGCCCGCGGCTGCACTTCCGGCCGTTCCAACGGCCCCGGCGGTTCCGCCGAGGTCGCCGGCGGTGCCGCTCGCAGTGGTCATCGGTGAGGAAAGCTGGTGCAGCGCGGTGGGGACGTTGGACACCACGTGCGCGAGATTCGCCTGCTCCGATTGCGAGGTGACCTGTCCGACTACCGCGGCCTGCTGGGCCATCCCGCCCTCATTGGTGACGTGCGGCGCCGGGTTGAATTGGGTCACCGAGCAGGCGCCGGCCGAGCCGGCGGCGTATTCATACATCGCCGCGGCGTCCTGCGCCCACATCTCGCCGTACTCGGCTTCGGTGGCCGCGATCGCCGCCGCGTTCTGGCCGAAAAAGTTGGTCGCGACCAGCACCGCGAGCTGGGAACGATTGGCGGCGACCGCTGGTGGCGGGACGGTCATGGCGAAGGCGGCTTCGTAGACCTCGACGGCTAGCCTGGCCTGACCGGCCGATTCCGCGGCCCGCGCGGCGGCGCCTGCCGTCCACGCCATGTAGGGGGCGAAGGCGGAGGCCATTGCCAGCGACGACGGGCCCATCCAGCGCTGGGTGGTCAAACCCGCGATCACGGTGCGGTAGCAGCTCGACGCGGCGTGCAGTTCGGCGGCCAAACCGTCCCAGGCCACCGCGGCGGCGATCAGTGACAGCGGGCCGGGGCCGGCGTACATCCTGGTGGAGTTGATCTCCGGGGGAAGCGCTCCGAAATCGATCATTTTCAGACCGTGGCCGTCAGGCGGGGCGAGGCGGCGGTGGCGACGAAGGAGGTGCAGGTGACCGGGGATGCATCGATAAACCGCAGGTCAGCCCTGGTCTGGCGGTCGTATGAGACCTGTGACCAGCGGTTCGCCGTGACGAACGACATGTGCTTCCCCTTATGTGGTGCAGACGGTCGAGACGATGTTTAGGCCATTTCCAAACTGACGATATGACAATAGCCTACAAAACATACTAATGGTTTGACAAGAACGTGTGATCTAGACCTCAGGTATTTACCGACGCGTCAACCGGGACAGCCGTATGACTGCTAACCTCAGAAGTGGACTGGATATCTTGAGCGACGCGGGTGCGTGTTTCGCTCCACACCCTGAAGAGCCGAGGTGGTTGTGGCCTGCTTGAGCAAGGCGTTCGTCGACGTGACGGGTGACGCCGCCCGCGACGTCGGCCTCGGCCTCGGCCCGGACCTTTGCGTCAAAACTCGCGCCGCGGGGAATCCGACTTCTCGATTGCGATGACGACCCACTCGACTGACGGACGAGCCGATGCGACCCGGCAACAGATACTGCGGGCCGCGTCTCATCAGTTCGCCCGGCGCCCGTACCACGACGTCGGCCTCGACGACATCCTGGCCGAGGCCGAGCTGACTAAGGGCGCGATGTACTTCCACTTCAAGTCGAAGCACGCGTTGGCGGTCGCGATCATCGAGGGCCAGACCGAGTCCGGCGCCGAAGCCGTGCAAGAACTGCTGTCGCGCGGTCTCTCGGGCCTCGAGACCCTGATCGACTTCTCCTATCTGATCGCCATCAAGGACATCAAGACCGATATCGTCAGGTCAGGCCTGAACCTGATGGAGTCGGTCGGCCTGGCGGACGGGCTGCAGGAGAAGTTGTTCGACCAGTGGATCAAAGCGCTGGCCAAGGTCGCCGAGCAGGCCAAAACCGAGGGCGACATCAATGATGAGTGCGACCCGCAGGACATCGGCCGCTTGATGGTCTCGCTGCACATGGGCCTGCGGAAGACCAGCAATCTGGACGAACCGGAACGATTCCTGCGCGACCTGGAGAATTGCTGGTCCCTGCTCCTGACCGGGGTCCTGCAGCCGGACCGCACCGAATACTTCCGCCAATTCCTCAGGCGGCGTGCGGCGCTCGCCATCAACGCCAGTTCCGCGGATGTCGACTGACGACGGCAACACCGGGGGGTTGCACCAGGGGGATCGCCGTGGTGGCGGCTGATACTGTGGGCCGTCTTGCGGGCAAGGTGAAACCGGATGAGCGATCTGCGCATCCGATGAGACTCCGGAGGTGCGTGCACAATGGCGCGCCAAGTTCGCTCTGAAGCCACTCGCCGAAAAATCCTCGATTCCGCGATCGAAGTTTTCGCTGACGTCGGGTATGCCGCCGCTGGATGGAGCACGATCATCGAGCGCACGGGAATGACCAAGGGCGCTCTCTATCACCACTTCGATTCGAAAGAATCGTTGGCGTCGAACATCATCGAGGAAGGTTCGGACGCACTTCTCAGCGCTTTCCGCAACGTGTGTGGGGCGTCGTCGCCGGGGCTGGAGAACCTGCTGCACGGCACATTCACGATTGTCGAGGTGTTGAGCTCGGACAAAATGGCCCGCGCGGCCGCACAATTGGCCACGGCGTTAAGCGGATTCAACGGAGCGGCGTCGCGCTTCTTCGCGAACCTGATGTTGGAGACGGCACAAGAGGCACGCCGCGCGATCAAGGAGGGCGACCTCCGCACCGAAATCGATCCCGACGTGCTCAGCGCGTCGATCATCGGTACCATTTTCGGTGCCCGGTTGGTGGCCAATGCCATATCGAGCCACGGCAGAATCGGCGACATCATCGGCGACCCCGCCGCGCGCCTGCATCAGATATGGAAGCTGCTGCTGCCGGGCGTGGTTTCGGAAGCGTCGCTGCCCTACTTCGACCAATTCCTGCGCCGCGAAGGAATGCGTCACGCGGCGACCAGAGCCGCCCGCGACGAGGCCGCAGCGGAATCGGAAACCGAATAGGGCCCGAAAGTCGGGTGGCCGATCTCGAAGAGGTGGCGCCAGATACCTTTTCGCGATCGCCATGACGAGATTCCGTTATTGGGGTTGAAGCGCTTTCAACAATGCATACTGTTCCGGTGACGTACCGGAAATCCCTCCGCCGAGTATTTGCATTGGCCGGTGTCGTCGGATTCGTGGTGATGAGTGCTCCGGCATCGTGGGGTGCGCCCGCCGACCCGACCGCCCCGTCAGACTCGACTTCGACTTCGACTTCGACGTCGGCCACGGCGACGACCACCACGACGACGCTGTCGATGACCGACGTCGGGGCGTCCGCGAACCTGGAGTTCTGGGGCCTGACGAGCAGCCAGCAACTGACCGTGCCAGTGCTGCATGGACTGACCCCGGCCACGCTGAACACGACGGTCGAACTGCCGATTAATTTGCGGTCGGGGCTGATCACGGTCACACAGGGCGATCGCACCCTCACGCGGCTGAACCTGCCCACCACCGATCAGACACCGATGACGATCCCGTTGGGCGGAGCGGAAGTGACCGACAACTGGCTGACGGTAACCGTGCACGCATACCTGGTCCCATTGGACGGTTACTGCCTATACCAGGAAAGCCCGCTGCGGTTGGTCAATGGGACGGTCAACTACACGGGCACCGAACTGCCGCCCACCACGGTGTCGCATTTCCTGCCGCCGGTGCTGCGCAAGCTGAGCATCTTTCTGCCACAGTCGCCGTCGACGGCCGAGTCCGACACGGCAATTCAGCTCGCCACCTCCACCGCCGCGCACTATGGCAAGCAGGCCCCCGACATCACGGTGATCCCGTTGCCGGAAGGGCAGAACTCACCACCGACGCCGCCGCAATCGCTGGAGCGCCAGGTCGTCGTGAAAGAGGGCCCGGACAACGGGCTTTCGCTGCAAGGTTCCTCCGGCGTGCCCTGGCTGTTGATTTCGGGCCCGCTGAATCGCACCGACGAGTCGGATACGGCCGTGTTGTTCAGCGACCTGTCGGATCTTGCGCTGTCATCCAAGGCCTCGATGGACTCGCCGAAGCCCAAGGTGCAACTGCCGGGAGACACCGCCACACTGCGCGAACTCGGCCAGTCCGTCGCCAACTCGACTTCGCTGCAACCCCGCGTGTCGATCGGAGTGGACCAAACCCGGTTGGGCAGGTCGGTGCATTCGGTGCGGGTGCATCTGCTGGGCTCATACACTCCGACGCCGAACAACATCGGCGGCCAGATCGCCGTCACCGTGGGATCGGAGACCATCGACCACTGGCCGACCGACGGCCACGGCAACATCGACCGGTGGGTCGACGTGCCGGACCGACTGCTGCAGCGCTACACCACTGTCGACCTGGTACTCGATGTCGCGAGCAACGTCGGGCATTGCGGAGACTTCTACACCGCGGGGCCCGGCAACCAGCTCCTCTCGTTGAATGTCAGCGGTGACAGCGTCATTCAGAGCGGCCCCGCCGCGCCGCCGGTGCCCGACGGCTTCCAATCGGTGCCCCAAACCCTGATGCCTCGCGTCCAGGTGGGCATCGCCGAGCACTCGTTCATCGACACCGTGCGCGCGCTCGACATCATGATCGGCCTGCAGCGAATCAGCTCGATCCCGATCGATACCACCGTCACGAGCGTCAAACAGGCGATCGATTCCTCGAATCCCGCACTGCTGATTTCCGCCGACGGGTGGAACCAATCCGACGTGGTGCTCCCGGTGGCCGCGGGACCCAGCGGCCCGATCACCGTCAACGCCGTCGGGCCTGGTGACAAGCCGGCCAAGCTCACGCTGGACCCCGTGCTGCGGTTCGCGTCTCTCCAAACGGTTTTCAACCGCGGCCGGTCGCTGCTGGTTGCGACGTCCAACGGGGCGCCCGGGCAGCTCGACGAGCTGATCAGGTGGCTCAACAGCGACAACAACAAGCATTGGCAGCGACTCAAAGGCGTTGCGGTGGTATCGGTGCCCGGGCAAGACCCGGTGACCGTCGACCATCCGCCGCTGGCCGCCGGCGCGTCCGCCGCGGGATCCGGAGGTCATTCCGGCCTCGACTGGCTGTGGTGGTTCGGCGCCGGTTGGGTCGCTGTGGCCATCGTCGGTGCCGGGGTGATCCTGTGGCGCGTGAGACGCGAATCATGGCGGCGCCAATAGGGTTTGACGCTTGATGGCACAAGTCAGGAGCACGCTGATGCGCCCGGCCGTCAAGAACATCGCGGCCCGCTTACTGTGTGCCGCCGGCGTTCCGGCGCTGACGCGGCGGCGGCACCGCGACGTGCTCGCCATCGTCATGTTCCACGGCGTGGCGGACCACCCGCTGTCGCCGCCGTGCTGGCATGTCAACGGCGCGCAGCTGTATCGCCGCCAATTGAATTATGTGCGTAAGCATTTCAACGTCCTTCCGCTCGAGGAGGCCCTCGCCCGCCTTGCCGCCGGGACGTTACCGCCGCGCGCGCTGGCGCTCACGTTCGACGACGGCACCCGCAATCTCGCGACACACGCGCTGCCGGTGCTGCGCGAGCTGAACCTGCCCGCGGCGGTGTTCCTCGCGACGGGCCCGATCGGCACCGGCGCAACCTTGTGGCCGGACCGGCTGTGGCTGGCGATCGCCGGCAGCAATGCCACCGAAGTCGATTTGGCCGCACTGGGATTGGGGACGCGCTCCCTCGACGGCAGCGCCAAACGTGGCGCTGTCTACGTCGCGGCCGTCGAGGGGTTGAAGAACCTTGCCGACGCAAAACGCATCGCGGCGCTGGACGAGATCCTGGGCGCACTCGGATGCCGCGACGGCGGCGACCCCGGCCCGTTCCGGATGCTCAGCTGGGACGAGGCGCGGGAGATGGCCGCCGATCCACTGGTGACGCTGTATCCGCACACGGTCACCCACCCCATCCTGTCGCGGTGCGGCGACGACAAGGTCGAGCAGGAGATCGCCGATTCCTGTGCGGCGCTGACACGTGAGACCGGGCTGGCGCCAACAATTTTCGCCTACCCGAACGGCCGACCTCAGGATTTCGACGGCCGGGCCATGGACGCTTTACGCCGCCGTGGGGTGCGCTGGGCGTTGTCGACCGCGCCGGGCTTCGCCGACCGTCGCTGCGACCCGCTGGCATTGCCGCGGTTGGCGGTGGGCAGCAATTCCTCGTTCGACTACTTCCGGCTCATGGTCTCCGGCGGGCTGCCGCGCCGGCGCGGGACGGCCGGTGCGTCGAGCCGCTGAGGGGGATCGGCGGCGCTAGCGCGCTTCTTCCCAGAGCTGTTCGGTCAGATCCTGGAACGCGGCGAGGGCGAACTGGTCATCGGCCCGCCGCACGGCGGACTTGCTCATCATCGCGCGCACGACCGAGCCGTCCTTATGCGCCAGCTCGACGACCATGTTCGCCAGAGCGTGGACGGTCGCCAACAGTGAATCCGACGCCGGCGCCTGGTGGAAGATCTGTTCGAATCGCAGCGACAGGGCTTCGTCCGGCTCGTAGCCCATCATGTCGGCAAATGCTGTGTTGGCAAACAAGATACTGCCGTCATCGCCGATGGCCAGCACCGGAACCGGGATCCGCTCCAGCACAACCAGAGCGGGCAGTTCCTTCAAGGTCGTCATCGGCGATTGGCTCTGGTGGCTGTTCTGGCGTCGTTCCACACCGAAGATTATGGTCTACGCGAGACGTTGTGTTGAGTGCTTTACTCTAATGTGGCGCCGAAGTATTCATGTTACGACAACGGGTCACTCTACTTTCGCGTTTTCGGCTCACTCCACGCCCGAGGCGGACACTCTGCCCTCGGGCTTCACGCGTTCTGCTCACTCGACTTCGGAAGCCGGCTGATAGCGGGGGAAAACACCCACCGGAGCGGGCAGCGCCGTGCCGGGAGCCAGGCGCGTGCCGACAGCGGCAAACGCTCGCCGCTCTGACGGCTGGCCGAGCAGATCCAGCAGCTTGCCGGCCGATTCGGGCATGACTGGCTGCACCAGGAGGGCGGCGATGCGGACCGCCTCGCAGGTGACGTACAAAACGGTGCGAAATCGTTCCTGATCGGCCTGGGACTCGCTCTTGCGCAACACCCACGGCTGCTGCGCGGAGAAGTACTTGTTGGCCTCGCCGAGCATCAGCCAGATCGCTTCCAGACCCAGATGCATCGCCTGTGAGTCGAAACTGGCCCGCACGCGTTCCAACAGGCCGTCGGCCGTGGCGAGCAACTCGGTGTCGGCGGCAATCAGCTCACCGGGCTCGGGGAGCACCCCATCGAGGTTCTTGGCGATCATCGATAACGACCGTTGGGCCAGGTTGCCCAGCTCGTTGGCCAGATCGGAGTTGATCCGGGTGACGATGGCGTCTTCGCTGAAGCTGCCGTCCTGGCCGAACGGCACTTCGCGCAGCAGGAAATAGCGCACCTGGTCCACCCCGAACGTGTCGATCAAGTTGATCGGGTCGACCACGTTGCCCACCGACTTGCTCATCTTCTCGCCGCGGTTGAGCAGGAACCCGTGCGCGAAAACCCTACGCGGCAGCTCGATTCCGGCCGACATCAAAAACGCGGGCCAGTACACGGTGTGGAACCGGATGATGTCCTTGCCGATCATGTGCAAGTCGGCCGGCCAGTAGCGCCGGAACCGCTCGGATTCGGTGTCCGGGTAGCCGACACCGGTCAGGTAGTTGGTCAGCGCGTCGACCCAGACGTACATCACATGGTCGGGATGCTCGGGCACCTGCACGCCCCAGTCGAACGAGGTGCGGGAGATGGACAGGTCGCGCAGCCCGCCCGAGACGAAGCTGACCATCTCGTTGCGCCGCACGTCGGGCGCGATGAAGTCCGGGTTCGCCTCGTAGTGGGCCAGCAGCTTGTCGGTGTAGGCCGACAGCCGGAAGAAATAGGTTTGCTCCTCGGTCCAGGTCACCGGCGCGCCCGTCTCCACGGCCAGCCGGGTCCCGTCCTCGAGGAGTTTGGTCTCCGATTCGACGAAGAACCGTTCGTCGCGCACCGAGTACCAGCCCGAGTAGGTGTCCAGATAGATGTCACCGGCCGCCGACATCCGGCGCCAGATCTCCTTGGATGCCTCGTGGTGGTCGGCGTCGGTGGTGCGGATGAACCGGTCGAACGAGATGTTCAACCGCTCCTGCAGCCGCTGGAACACATCGGAGTTGCGCCGGGCCAGCTCGGCCGTCGGGATGCCCTCGGCCGCCGCCGTTTCGACCATCTTGAGGCCGTGCTCGTCGGTGCCGGTCAGAAACCGCACATCGAACCCGTCGAGCCGCTTGAACCGGGCGATCGCGTCGGTCGCGATGTACTCGTACGCGTGACCGATGTGCGGATCGCCATTGGGGTAGGTGATCGCGGTGGTGACGTAATAGGGCCTCATCGCCCCCAACCTTATTTGGGGGCGACTTATGGTGTGCGCGTGACTTCCGAACGCCGGCCGCCCCCGGCCCCCGAGCCGTTGAGCCCGCTCGTCGATGCGCACACCCACCTGGATGCGTGTGGTGCCGTCGACGCCGAGGGCGTGCGGGCCATCGTGGACCGCGCCGCGGCGGTCGGGGTGGGCGCTGTCGTCACGATCGCCGACGACCTGGACTCGGCGCGCTGGGTCACCCGCGCCGCCGAGTGGGACCCGCGGGTCTATGCCGCCGTGGCCCTGCACCCGACCCGCACCGGCGCGCTCGACGACGCCGCCCGCGCCGAAATCGAGCGACTGGTGGCCCACCCCAGGGTGGTGGCCGTCGGCGAGACCGGCCTGGACCTGTATTGGCCCGGCCGCCTGGACGGCTGCGCCGAACCGGCCGTGCAGCGGGAGGCGTTCGCCTGGCACATCGACCTGGCGAAGCGGTGCGGCAAACCGCTGATGATCCACAACCGCGACGCCGACGAAGAAGTGCTCGACGTGCTGGCGGCCGAGGGCGCCCCGGACGCCGTGATCTTTCACTGCTTTTCCTCGGATGCCGCCATGGCCCGCCGCTGCGTGGACGCCGGATGGCTGCTGAGCCTGTCCGGCACCGCGAGCTTCCGCAACGCGCACGCCCTGCGCGAAGCCGTCCCCTTGATACCGCCGGAGCAACTGCTGGTGGAGACCGACGCACCATTCTTGACGCCCCATCCGTATAGGGGGACGGCGAATGAGCCGTATTGCCTTCCTTATACTGTTCGGGCGATCGCCGAACTGATGGATCGTCGCCCGGAAGAGCTGGCCGAGAAAACAACTGCCAATGCTGAACGGGTGTACGGATTGGTCGCAGTGTGAGGTAAACCACCAGGCGAATGGTTTAAGTCGGCCGCGTCGGAGTTGCCCAACGGTGACCGGTTCGTTACCGTCTTGTGATCGAACGGTATGGGCCTGCGGGCCCTTAATTTATGACCTGCTGCTAAATGAGTGGTCGTTGAGGGTTGGGTAAAGCGCGTTGAGTGTATTGACAAAACTTCATCAGTCTCCTTCGCCGATGTTGCGTCTCGTAGTCGGAGGGCTGCTGGTAGTCCTGGCATTCGCGGGCGGATACGCGGTCTCGGTGTGCAAGACGGTGACCTTGACCGTCGACGGCGTCGCCATGCAGGTGACCACCATGAAGTCCCACGTGATCGACGTCGTGGAGGAGAACGGCTTCGCGATCGACGAGCGCGACGACCTGTATCCCGCCGGTGATGTCGCCGTGCACGACGCAGGCAAGATCGTGTTGCGCCGTAGCCGTCCGCTGCAGATCTCGCTGGACGGCCACGACACCAAGCAGGTGTGGACCACCGCATCCACCGTCGACGAGGCGCTGGCCCAGCTGGCGATGACCGACACCGCCCCGGCCGCGGCCAACCGCGGCAGCCGTGTTCCGCTGGCCGGAATGGCGCTGCCCGTCGTCAGCGCCAAGACCGTCCGCATCAATGACGCCGGTGCGATCCGCAATGTGCACCTGGCGGCACCGAACGTCGCCGGCCTGCTGAGCGCCGCCGGCGCGCCGCTGCTCGACAGCGACCAGGTGGTGCCCGCCGCGACGGCGCCGATCGTCGACGGGATGGAAGTCCAGGTGACCCGCAACCGGATCCAGCAGGTGACCGAGCGGATCCCGCTGCCCCCCAACGCCCGTCGCATCGAAGATCCGGGCATGAACATAAGCCGCCAGGTCGTCGAGGATCCGGGCAGCCCGGGCACGCAGGACGTTACCTTCTCGGTGGCCACCGTCAACGGCGTCGAGAGCGGCCGGCTGCCGATCGCCAACACGGTGATCACGCCCGCCCGCGATTCCGTGGTCCGCATCGGCACCAAGCCGGGCACCGAGGTGCCTCCGGTCAGCGACGGTTCCGTCTGGGACGCGATCGCGGGCTGCGAGGCGGGCGGAAACTGGGCGATCAACACCGGAAACGGGTATTACGGCGGTGTGCAGTTCGACCAGGGCACGTGGGAGCGCAACGGCGGTTTGCGGTTCGCCTCGCGCGCCGACCTCGCCACCCGCGAGGAGCAGATCACCGTTGCCGAGGTGACCCGTGAGCGCCAGGGCTGGGGTGCATGGCCAGTGTGCAGCGGAAGAGCTGGTGCACGCTGACCATCCGGCTACTCGGGCGTACCGAGATCAGGCGGCTGGCCAAAGAACTTGAATTTCGGCCAAGGAAATCGCTCGGCCAAAACTTCGTCCACGACGCCAATACGGTGCGCCGGATAGTCTCGACCTCCGGGGTGAGCCGGTCTGACCACGTCCTGGAGGTCGGGCCCGGTCTCGGGTCGCTCACCTTGGCTTTGCTCGACCGCGGCTCGCCCGTCACCGCCGTCGAGATCGACCCGGTACTGGCCGAGCGGCTGCCCCAAACGGTCGCCGAGCACTCCAACAGCGAAAGCCACCGCCTGACGGTATTCAACCGCGATGTCTTGACCCTGCGCCGCGAGGAGCTGGCCGTGCAGCCGACAGCCGTGGTCGCCAACCTGCCGTACAACGTCGCCGTCCCGGCGCTGCTGCACCTGCTTGCCGAGTTCCCGTCGATTCACACCGTGACGGTGATGGTGCAGGCCGAGGTCGCCGAGCGCCTGGCCGCCGACCCGGGCGGCAAGGAGTACGGCGTGCCCAGCGTCAAGGTGCGCTTCTTCGGCCGGGTCCGCCGCTGCGGCATGGTGTCGCCGACCGTGTTCTGGCCGATTCCCCGCGTCTACTCCGGGCTGGTGCGCATCGACCGCTACGCCACCTCGCCGTGGCCCACCGACGAGGTGTTCCGTCGCGAGGTTTTCGCGCTTATCGACATCGCGTTCGGGCAGCGGCGCAAGACCTGCCGCAACGCGTTCGTGGACTGGGCCGGCTCGGGCAACGAGTCGGCGGATCGGTTGCTGGCCGCCAGCATTGACCCCGCGCGCCGGGGGGAGACGCTCTCGATCGACGACTTCGTGCGGTTGTTGCAGCGATCCGCCGACCGGCCCCACAGCGCCGCCGAGACGACTCCACGAAGCGCCGAACAGGGGGCGTCGGCCGGCTAGACGGCGGACCGCCGGAGCGCCGTTGCGTGTGGTTGGCTCTCAGCAGCGATAGTCTGCTGCGGTGTCAGCGTCTGACGGCAACACCGCCGCGCAGTGGGTTCCCACCGGGTCGGTCACCGTCCGGGCCCCCGGGAAAGTCAACCTCTACCTGGCGGTCGGCGACCGCCGCGAGGACGGCTACCACGAGCTGAACACGATCTTTCAGGCCGTTTCGCTGCTCGACGAGGTGACGGTGCGCAATGCCGATGTGCTCTCGCTCGAGATCGTCGGCGAGGGCGCCGAGACGCTGCCCACCGACGAACGCAACCTCGCCTGGCAGGCCGCCGAGCTTATGGCTGAACACGTCGGCCGGGCGCCGGATGTGTCGATCATGATCGACAAATCGATTCCGGTGGCCGGCGGGATGGCCGGGGGCAGCGCCGACGCGGCTGCCGTGCTGGTCGCGATGAACTCGCTGTGGGAACTCAACGTTCCGCGCCGCGACCTGCGTGCGCTGGCCGCCAGGTTGGGCAGCGACGTCCCGTTCGCGCTGCACGGCGGAACCGCGTTGGGCACCGGCCGTGGCGAGGAGTTGGCGACGGTGTTGTCCCGCAACACCTTCCACTGGGTGCTGGCGTTCGCCGACAGTGAGCTGCTGACGCCGGCCGTTTTCGCCGAACTGGACCGGCTGCGCGAGGCGGGGGACCCGCCCCGGCTGCCCGCTCCCGGGCCGGTGCTGGCCGCCCTCGCCGCCGGCGATGCCGAGCAGCTGGCTCCGCTGCTGGGCAACGAGATGCAGGCGGCCGCGGTGAGCCTGCACCCCGCCCTGCGGCGGACGCTGCGCGCCGGCGTGCAGGCCGGGGCGCTGGCGGGGATCGTGTCCGGGTCGGGCCCGACGTGTGCCTTCCTGTGCTCATCGGCCGCGGCCGCGGTCGACGTCGGCACCGAGGTGTCGGGGGCGGGCGTCTGCCGCACGGTGCGGGTCGCCAGCGGGCCGGTGGTGGGGGCGCGGGTGGTGCCCACGCCCACCGAAGTGTGAAAAATTACTCGAATCCACGCGTTGGTTTTGCGGTTCCCTAAGAGGAGCTTAAGATAATGCGCGGTGACGGGAAGCGTTGAGCAAGATCACATAAATCCATCGTCCGCCGGGCGCTCCGGCGGACGATTAATGAATGGGGCCCGACACGGTTTCTCCGGCCCGACTCGCGCCTATCGGGTGATCGCGCGCCGCCCCATCGCGGCGGGCGCGGACCCATCATCGATCCGAGACCTAACCGCCGCCCAACTGTGTTTGCGTGCTTGCGACGAAGAGTTACCCGGCGGGCGGAACATGAGATTCCGGGCATTCGGATCAGGGCTGGAACCGAGGAGGTTTTTGTGAGCAGGTTTACCGAGAAGATGTACCGCAATGCCCGGTCCGTGACGACGGGCATGGTCACCGGTGAACCCCACGAACCGGTCCGCCACACCTGGGGCGAGGTCCACGAGCGCGCGCGCCGCATCGCGGGTGGCCTGGCCGCCGCGGGCATCGGCCCGGACGACGCGGTCGGTGTGCTCGCCGGCTATCCGGTGGAGATCGCGCCGACGGCGCAGGGCCTGTGGATGCGCGGGGCCAGCCTTACCATGCTGCACCAGCCCACGCCGCGCACCGACCTGGCCGTGTGGGCCGAGGACACCATGAACGTCATCGGCATGATCGAGGCGAAGGCCGTCGTCGTCTCCGAGCCGTTCCTGGTGGCCATCCCGGTGCTCGAGGAGAAGGGCATCAAGGTCGTCACCGTCGCCGATCTGCTCGCGGCGGAGCCCATCGAACCCGTGGAAGTCGGCGAGGATGCGCTCGCGTTGATGCAGCTGACCAGCGGCTCGACCGGGTCTCCCAAGGCGGTGCAGATCACCCACCGCAACATCTACTCCAACGCCGAGGCGATGTTCATCGGCGCCCAGTACGACGTCACCAAGGACGTCATGGTCAGCTGGCTGCCCTGCTTCCACGACATGGGCATGGTCGGCTTCCTCACGATCCCGATGTACTTCGGCGCCGAGCTGGTCAAGGTCACGCCGATGGACTTCCTGCGCGATACGTTGCTGTGGGCCAAGCTCATCGACAAGTACAAGGGCACCATGACCGCGGCGCCCAACTTCGCCTACGCGCTGCTGGCCAAGCGGCTGCGCCGCAACGCCAAGCCCGGCGACTTCGATTTGTCAACGCTGCGCTTCGCCCTGTCCGGCGCGGAGCCCGTCGAGCCCGCCGACGTCGAGGACCTGCTCGACGCCGGCAAGCCGTTCGGCCTACGGTCCTCGGCGATTCTGCCGGCCTACGGCATGGCCGAGACCACGCTGGCCGTGTCGTTCTCCGAGTGCAACGCCGGCCTGGTGGTCGACGAGGTGGACGCCGACCTGCTGGCCGCCCTGCGCCGCGCCGTGCCGGCCAGCAAGGGCAACACCCGCCGGCTGGCCACGCTCGGCCCGCTGCTTCGCGACCTCGAGGCGCGCATCATCGACGAGAACGGCGACGTGATGCCCGCCCGCGGCGTCGGTGTCATCGAGCTGCGCGGCGAGTCGCTGACGCCCGGCTACCTCACCATGGGTGGCTTCATCTCGGCCCAGGACGAGAACGGCTGGTACGACACCGGCGACCTCGGCTACCTGACCGAAGAGGGTCACGTGGTGGTCTGCGGCCGCGTCAAGGACGTCATCATCATGGCGGGCCGCAATATCTATCCGACCGACATCGAGCGCGCCGCCTGCCGCGTCGAGGGGGTGCGGCCCGGTTGCGCCGTGGCGGTCCGGCTGGACGCCGGCCATTCCCGCGAGACGTTCGCGGTGGCCGTGGAGTCCAATGCTTTCCAAGACCAGGCCGAGGTGCGTCGCATCGAGCACCAGGTCGCCCGGGAGGTCGTGGCCGAGGTCGACGTGCGGCCGCGCAACGTGGTGGTGCTCGGTCCGGGGACCATCCCGAAGACGCCGTCGGGCAAGCTGCGCCGGTCGACCTCGGTCAGCCTGGTCACCTAGTCCGGGCGGGCCTACCAGGCGTGGACGCTGTTCTGCGCGGGCTCTAGGCCCAGTTCGATCAGCAACTCGGTCGCGTCCGCGGCCTGCTCGCAGATGGTGGGAACCTCGGCGCGCTCGGCGGCGTTGAAGGCCTCCAGCACGAACGCCGCCGGATCCTTGCGTCCCGGGGGACGGCCGATCCCGATGCGAACCCGTTGAAAGTCCTTGCTGCCCAGAGCATTAGCAACCGAACGCAGGCCGTTGTGGCCGCCTTCGCCGCCGCCGATCTTGAGCCGGATACGCCCGAAGTCCAAGTCGAGATCGTCGTGGATGACGATGACGTCGCCCGGTGTCACCGAGTAGAACTTCGCCAACGGGCCGACCTGGCGGCCGGATTCGTTCATGTAGCAGCGCGGTTTGGCCACCACCACCGGATGCCCGGAGAGCCGGCCGCTGACGATCTCGGCGCCGGAACGCTTGTGCGCCTTGAACTTCGAACCCATCCGCGCAGCCAGCAGGTCGGCGACCATGAACCCGATGTTGTGCCGGGTCCGGGCGTAGTTGTCTCCGGGATTGCCGAGGCCGACGACCAGCAACGGCTCGGCCACGTTGTGATCCGCCTACTCGGACTCGGACTCGGCAACCTCTTCTTCGCCGGCCTCGGCTTCCTCTTCGCCTTCGGCCGCCGCGGCCTCCTCGGTGACCTCGCCCGCGCCCTCTTCGGCCAGTTCCTCGGCCGTCGGCGCGGTGACCACGTTGACCACCAGGGTCTCCGGGTCGGAGATCAGGGTGACGCCCTGGGGCAGGGTGATCTGTCCGGCGGAGAACTGGGTGCCGGG
Organism: Mycobacterium senriense; assembly: GCF_019668465.1. NCBI lineage: Bacteria > Bacillati > Actinomycetota > Actinomycetes > Mycobacteriales > Mycobacteriaceae > Mycobacterium > Mycobacterium senriense. Next base: position 3,054,846 of record NZ_AP024828.1, read on the forward strand.
CTCGGCGCCCTCAACCGACACCGTCAGCTGCTCGGGAATCGACAGGGCGTCGGCCTCGATCTCGATGGCGCTGGCGTCCTGGGTCACCAGGGTGCCGGGCACGGCCTCGCCCTCGATGACGACACGGACCTCGACGACGACCTTTTCGCCCCGGCGCACCACCAGCAGGTCGGCGTGCTGGATCGTGCGGCGGATCGGGTGGATGTCCAGCGACTTGGTCAGGGCCAGCTGCTCCTTGCCCTCGATGTCGAGGGTCAGCACCGCGTTGGTGCCCGCGTGCCGGAGCACCGCGGCGAAGTCGTGGCCGGGCAGTTCCAGGTGCTGCGGGTCGGCGCCGTGGCCGTAGAGGACGGCCGGGATCTTGCCGTCGCGGCGGGCTCGCCGGGACGCACCCTTGCCGGTCTCGCCGCGGACCGCGACCTTCAACTGGTTGAGTGCTTGCTTGGCCATCGTGTCGCTCCTGTGTGCTCGCTCGTGTTTCGGGGCACGGCCAGGATCGCGACGATTCGTCGGTCTCCGTCGATAACGGTGCTGGCCAACCAGCCACCCTCGCCGTGACGCCCGGCCAGGTTAGCGCATCCGCACCTCACAGGGGAAATTCGGTGGCAGGTGGGACCGAAAGCTCAGCGGGCTCAGAGCGGGAACTTGGTCTTTGTGAGCTGCTCGGACAGCGACCACAGCGCCGCCGCCGTGGCCGAATCCCGGGCACGCCGGCTGCGCCCGACCGGTTGGGTGCGGCCCATCTGGCCGAATCGGGGTCCGACGAAGGTGTCCCCGGGCAAATTCTGGGACGCCGCGTACAGGGTTTGCCGGGCGCCGAAATCGGCGTTGGTGGCGACCACCCGCGTGACTGCCGACATCAGCGTGTCACCCAGCTTGCGGCCGGAGGCGCCCTGCAGGTTGGTGTGCGAGTAGCCGGGGTGCGCGGCGAGCGCGCGCAGCGGCGAACCGGCAGCGGTGAGGCGGCGCTGCAGCTCGCTGGTGAACAGCAGGTTGGCGAGCTTGGACTGGCTGTAGGCCAGCCACGGCGAGTAGCGCCGCTTCTGCCAATGCAGGTCGTCGAGGTTGATGCTTCCGGGCCAGTGCGCCATCGACGAGACCGTCACCACCCGATCGGTCAGCTTGGGCAGCAACAGGTTCGTCAGCGCGAAGTGACCGAGATGGTTGGTGCCGATCTGGGTCTCGAAGCCGTCGACCGTCAGCGCGAAGGGGGCGGCCATGATGCCGGCGTTGTTGATCAGCACGTCGGCCTTGCTCACCCCGTCGGCGAACCGGTGCATCGACGACAGGTCCTGCAGGTCGAGTTCTCGCACCTCGACCTGGCCGGCCATCTGACGGGCCGCTGTCTCGCCCTTGCGGATGTTGCGTACGGCCATGATGATCGTGGCCCCTCGTCGCGCCAGCTCGCGGGCGGTCACGGCGCCCAGCCCGCTGTTGGCACCGGTGATGATGACGGTCCGTTCGGCGAACGACGGTAGGTCTGCGGCAGTCCAGCCAGTCATGGCCGACAACACTAATCGCGACGCGGGCCGGACCGCCTGGTGCCCGGCGTCGAATTCGAGCGGCAGGGTGCCGCTACTTCGCCGCGACGACGAATCCGTGGATGATCGCGTCGATGTCGCTGGCCTGTGCGGCCGCCTGATTGGCGAAGCCGGTGATGGTCAGCTGCACCAGGTAACGCTGGTGGGCGGGCGGTGATCCGGTCGCAATGACGATGCGGTTCCAGCTGTGCAGCCGCATGCCACCCTCGAGGTCGTAGCTGCCCTGGATCATCGACGAGGGAAAACCGTTGTAGGGCGCGCCCGAGGCGTCCAGCTGCTTGAAGTTCTCGAACAGTTGCGCATCGTCGTTGCCGTGCTTGATCACCTGGGCCGGGTCGAAGTCACCGTTTAGTTTGAACACCACCAGCCGCGCCGTCGGAAACTTGCCGCCCTGGGAGATGATCAGCGTTTGCGGGCTGATGTTGGGGCTGGTGAACGGCGACCAGCCCGGGGGAGTCGGGATCGACACCGTCAGGTCGGGCAACGATCCCGGTGCCACCGGCTCTCCGGTCACCCCGATGCTTTGCAGATACTGCGACAGGGGAACCGGCTTCTCCGCCGCCTTGGTGGTCGTGGTCGTCGAGGCCTTCGACAGGATCGATTGGTAGTCAGGCGGTTTCGGTGCGCAGCCGCTCGCGGAGAAGGCCGCCGCAACCATCGCGGCAGCGGCCATGCGCCGGCCGGGCCGGTTCACAGAATCTCGCGGACCGCGTCGATCGGGCGGGCCAGCCGAGTGCCCTTCGGCGTGACGACGAAGGGTCGTTCGATGAGGATGGGGTGTTCGACCATGGCGTCGAGCAACTGGTCGTCGGTCGCGTCCGCGAGATTGAGCTCCTCATACAGCGACTCGCGCTTGCGGGTCGCGGTGCGCACGTCGATGCCCGCGTCGCGGATCATCTTCACCAGCTCGGAGCGGCTCGGCGGGGTCTTCAGGTACTCCACCACGGTGGGTTCAAAGCCGTTGTCCCGTAACAGGTCCAACGTCTTGCGGGAAGTGCTGCAGCGTGGGTTGTGGAAGATAACGGCGTCGTCTGGCTTGCCGGCCATCTAGGCGTCTCCATCGAAAAGCCCGGTAACAGAACCGTTTTCGAAGACGGCGCGGATGGTGCTGGCCAGCAACGGCGCGATGGACAGGACCGTCAGCTGCGGGAAACGCTTCTCCTCGCCGATCGGGAGGGTGTTCGTCACGATCACTTCCCGGGCTCCGCAGGCGGCCAGCCGCTCGGCGGCCGGATCGGAGAGCACACCGTGGGTGGCCGCGATGATCACGTCACCGGCGCCCTCGTCGCGCAGCAGCTTCACCGCACCGGCGATGGTGCCGCCGGTGTCGATCATGTCGTCGATCAGCACGCAGGTGCGTCCGGCGACCTCGCCGACGACGCGGTTGGACACCACCTGGTTGGGCACTCGCGGGTCGCGGGTCTTGTGAATGAAGGCCAGCGGGACGCCGCCCAGCGCGTCGGCCCATTTCTCGGCGATGCGCACCCGGCCGGAGTCTGGCGAGACGACCACCATGTTGCCGTCGGGGTAGTTGTCACGGATGTAGCCGGTCAGCAGGTTCTGCCCGCGCATGTGGTCGACGGGCCCGTCGAAGAAGCCCTGGATCTGGTCGGTGTGCAGGTCGACGGTCACGATCCGATCGGCGCCCGCGGTCTTGAGCAGGTCGGCGACCAGCCGAGCCGAGATCGGCTCGCGGCCGCGGTGCTTCTTGTCCTGCCGGGCGTACGGGTAGAACGGCATGACCGCGGTGATCCGCTTGGCGCTGCCCCGCTTGAGGGCGTCGATCATGATCAGCTGTTCCATCAGCCAGTTGTTCACCGGGTCCGGGGCCGATTGCAGGACGAACGCGTCGCATCCGCGCACCGATTCGTGGAACCGGACGAAGATCTCGCCGTTGGCGAACTCCCGCGCGGTCTGTGCGGTGACGTGGACGTCGAGCTCCTTGGCCACCTGCTCGGCCAGCTCCGGATGCGCACGGCCGGAGAAGAGCATCAAATTTTTGCGGTTATCGGTCCAGTCGTGGCTCAACGCACTGCCCTCGCAAAATCGGGGTGGGGGATGGAAGGCACCATCGTACGAAGCGAATCGTACGGAAATGTGGCCGGGTTGCCAGCTAGCAAATTCACGGTGTCTATTCGGCTTTAGCTGCGGAGCCGTCCGCGCGGCCCTGACCAGCGGCTTTCTCGGCGGCCTCGGCCGCTTGGGCGGCCGCGCTGCCCGGGCGCTTGCGGTGCACCCAGCCTTCGATGTTGCGCTGTGGACCCGCGGATACCGCCAGCGTTCCGGGCGGGACGTCGTTGCGCACCACCGTGCCCGCGCCGGTGTAGGCGCCGTCGCCGACGGTCACCGGCGCCACGAACATGGTGTCCGAGCCGGTGCGCACGTGCGAGCCGATGGTGGTCCGCCGTTTGGTTTCGCCGTCGTAGTTGACGAACACGCTGGACGCGCCGATGTTGCTGTGTTCGCCGATGTCGGCGTCCCCGACGTAGGTCAGGTGGGGCACCTTGGAGCCGGTGCCGATGGTGGCGTTCTTGGTCTCGACGAACGCGCCGAGCTTGCCGTCGTCGCCGAGTACGGTGCCGGGACGCAGGTAGGTGAACGGTCCGACGGTCGCGCCGGCACCGATCGACGACGCGGTGCCGTGGGTGCGGACCACCGAGGCGCCATCACCGACGCTGACGTCGGTCAGGGTGGTGTCCGGGCCGACGACGCAGTGACTCCCGACCTGGGTGCGGCCCAGCAACTGTGTTCCCGGCTGGATGACGGTGTCGCGACCGATGCTGACGTCGACGTCGATCCAGGTGGTGGCGGGGTCGACAATGGTGACGCCGGCCATCTGATGGGCCGCGATGGTGCGGCGGTTGAGTTCGGCGCCCAGCTGGGCGAGTTGGACGCGGTTGTTGACGCCGGCGACCAGCGCGCTGTCGTCGACGTGGCGGGCGTGGATGGTCAGGCCGTCACCGCGCAGGATGGCGATGACGTCGGTCAGATAGAGCTCCTGCTGGGCGTTGTTGGAGCTCAACCGGTTCAGCGCCGAGCGCAGCGCCGCCGTGTCGAAGGCGTAGACGCCGGCGTTGACCTCACGGATCTCGCGCTGCGAGGGCGTGGCGTCGGCGTGTTCCACGATCGCGGTGACCTCGTTGTCCTGGGTGCGCAGGATGCGACCGTAGCCGCTGGGGTCGCTCACCGTCGTGGTCAGCACCGTGACCGCGGCCGGCGCCGCGCTGTGGGAGGCGAACAGGTCGGCCAGGGTGTCGGCGTCCAGCAGCGGGGTGTCGCCCGAGGTGACCACGACGACCCCGGCGTAGTCGGGGGGCAGCGCGGACAGGCCGCACAGCACGGCGTCGCCGGTGCCGCGGGGCCGGTCCTGCAGCGCGACGTCGATGGGACGTCCCAGCGCGTCGGCCCAGTCGGCCACCAGCGGTGCGATCCGCTCGTGGTCGTGGCCGAGAACGACGGCCAGGTGCTGGGGAGCCACCTTGGCGATCGCGTGCAGCAGATGGGCGAGCATGCTGCGCCCACCGATGGTGTGCAGGACTTTCGGGGTGTCCGACCGCATCCGGGTGCCGGGTCCGGCCGCTAGCACCAGGACGGCGGTGTCACCGGGAGACGACATCAACCCTCCTCTTGGGTTCGTCCCGCGCGGGCTGCGCGCGGAAGCGCCGACACGCCGTCAAGCGTGTCACTTCAGCTGCGGTGAAGGCAAAAAACGATGGGATATCGCAACTAGCAATCGAAGCTCCGTCGCCAGGACTCGAACCTGAACTATCTGAACCAAAATCAGAGGTGCTGCCGATTACACCACGACGGATCGCTAACCCATGGCGAACGGCGGTTGAGACCGACCGCGCCACCAAGACTTTAGTCTGGCGACGATGCGGGCCGCTTGTCGGCTGTTGACCGATACGCTGAACAACGTGGCCGTGCTGGACAAGGAACCGGATAAGGAGGTGCGGGCGCCGCGCGCGCGGATGACCGGCACCGAGCGCCGCCAACAGCTGGTCGGCATCGCGCGCACGCTGTTCGCCGAACGCGGGTACGAAGGCACCTCGATCGAGGAGATCGCGCTGCGCGCCAACGTGTCCAAACCGGTCGTCTACGAGCATTTCGGCGGCAAGGAAGGCCTGTACGCGGTCGTCGTCGACCGCGAGATGTCGGCGTTGCTGGATGGCATCACCTCGTCGCTGACCAACAACCGGTCCCGGGTGCGCGTCGAGCGGGTCGCCCTGGCGCTGCTCACCTACGTCGAGGAGCGCACCGACGGCTTCCGGATCATGATCCGCGACTCGCCGGCTGCGATCAGCTCGGGCACCTACTCCAGCCTGCTCAACGACGCCGTCAATCAGGTCAGCTCCATCCTGGCCGGCGACTTCTCGCGTCGCGGGCTGGATCCGGGGCTGGCGCCGCTGTACGCCCAGGCGCTTGTCGGCTCGGTGTCGATGACGGCGCAGTGGTGGCTGGACACCCGCGAGCCCAAGAAGGAAGTGGTGGCCGCGCACCTGGTCAACCTGATGTGGAACGGGCTGATCGGTTTGGAAGCCGACCCCCGGCTGCGAGACGAGTAGCCGCCAGTAGCTAGCCGCAGTCGCGGGCCAGCAGGTCGGTGACGGTCTCCCGGCGGACCAGTTCGCGGGCCCGGCCGTCCTTGACGGCCACCAGCGCCGGGCGCCCGACCATGTTGTAGTTCGACGCCATGCTGTGGTGGTAGGCGCCGGTGCAGGCCACCGCCACCAGGTCGCCGGGATGCAGGTCCGCCGGAAGCTCGACGTCGCGGGCGATCTCGTCGCCCGCCTCACAATGCCGGCCGACGACGGTGACCCGGTGCTTGAGTCCCATCGAATGCCGGTTGGCCAGCGCGGCCGTGTATTGCGCGCCGTACAGCGACACCCGCGGGTTGTCGCTCATGCCGCCGTCGACCGCGACAAAGGTGCGTCCGCCCGGCTGGGTCTTGATCGAGCACACCCGGTACAGCGTCACCCCGGCCCGCCCGCAGATGGCCCGACCCGGTTCCACCACGATCTGCGGCCGCGGGAAATGCTCGGCGGCGCAGGCCTCGTCGAGGGCGTTGTCGATGACGTCGGCCAGCTGCTCGAGATTCAGCCCGCGCTCGCCGGGGACGTAGGGGATGGCGTGCCCGCCGCCGATGTTCAGCTCGGTGAGTATGACGCCGTGCCGGGCACGGATGTCGGCCATCGCGGCGATCATCCGGCGGATCGCCTCGCCGTACAGGGCCGGGTCGGTGACCTGCGAGCCGATGTGGCAGTGCAGTCCGACGAGGTCGAGGATGGGGTGCGACAGCACGCGCTGGGCCGCGACGTCGGCGCGGTCGCCGTGGAGCGTGAAACCGAACTTCTGGTCGCTGACGCCGGTGGTGACGGCGCGGTGCCCGTGGATGTCGATGTCGGGGGTCACCCGGATGAGCACGGGTTGGCGGCGTTGCGCCAGGCCGGCGAGGTAGGCGATCTCCATGCCGGAATCCAGCACGATGCGCCCCACGCCGACGCGCACCGCTTCGCGCAGCTCCTCGGGCGATTTCGCGTTGCCGTGCATGACGATGCGCGCCGGGTCGACGCCACCGGCGAGGGCGACGGCCAGCTCGCCGCCGGAGCAGACGTCGAGTCCGAGGCCGTCTTCGCGGGCCCAGCGGGCCACCGCGGTGCTCAGTAGCGACTTTCCGGCGTAGACCACCTCGACGCCGCGCAGCGTCTTGCGATAGCTGCGGGCGCGGTGCCGGAAGTCGGTTTCGTCGATGACGTAGGCCGGGGTGTGGAACTCGTCGGCGATATCGGCCAGTGGTACACCGCCGACGCACAGCCTGCCCTCCTCGTCGGGGTGGGCGGTGATCGGCCAGATGGCGGGATCGAAACGCGGGGAAGCCGCCTGACCGAGCGACGGCAGGATGTCGAGCAATGTCATGAATCCAACCTGCGCCCGCGGGTATCCGGCTGGTGCCTTTCTTACGATCCCTTGACGGCGGCGACCTCAATATTGACGTGGTTCGGTGTGTCCGGCATCGCCCCTAGAATGGAATTCATCATGACCGCACCGGGGGCTGCTCGCCCAGAAACCCCGATCGCGGGGCTCGTTGAATTGGCGCTCACCGCGCCGACCTTCCAGCAGTTGATCGACAGCGCGTCCGCTTCGCCTGCCGAGTTGAGCCTGGTGGGTCCAGCCAGCGCACGGCTATTCGTCGCCAGTGCGCTGGCGCGGTTGGGTCCTCTGCTGGTAGTCACCGCGACCGGGCGCGAAGCCGACGACCTGACCGCTGAACTGCGCGGGGTCTTCGGCGATTCCGTCGCGGTCTTCCCGTCGTGGGAAACGCTGCCGCACGAGCGACTTTCGCCCGGCGTCGACACCGTCGGCGCCCGGTTGACGGTGCTGCGCCGGCTGGCCCATCCCGACGATGCCCGGCTGGGTCCGCCCCTGCAGGTGGTGGTGACCGCGGTGCGCTCGTTGCTGCAGCCGATGACGCCGCAGCTGGGGCTTGTGGAGCCGGTCACGCTGACGGTCGGGACGGAGATCGAATTCGAGGGCGTGATCACCCGGCTCGCCGAGCTGGCCTACACCCGGGTCGACATGGTCGGCCGGCGCGGCGAATTCGCCGTGCGCGGAGGCATTCTCGACGTCTTCCCGCCGACCGCCGAGCACCCGGTGCGGATCGAGTTCTGGGGCGACGAGGTCAGCGAGATGCGGATGTTCTCCGTCGCCGATCAGCGCTCGATCCCGGAGATCGAGGTCGACACCCTGATTGCGGTGGCCTGCCGCGAACTGCTGCTGACCGATGAGGTGCGGGAGCGCGCCGCCGAGCTGGCCGCCCGGCACCGCACCACTGAACCCGCCATCACCGGCAGCGTCACCGACATGCTGGCCAAGATCGGCGAGGGCATCACGGTCGACGGCATGGAGGCCCTGCTGCCCGTGCTTCGGCCCGGCGAGCACGTGCTGCTGACCGATCAATTGGCCGAGCGCACACCGGTGTTGCTCTGCGATCCGGAGAAGGTCCGGACCCGGGCCGCCGACCTGATCAAGACCGGCAGCGAGTTCCTCGAAGCGTCGTGGTCGGTCGCCGCGTTGGGTACCGACGCCCCGGTCGACGTGGCGCAGTTCGGTGGATCGGGATTCGCCGAACTCGACGAGGTGCGGGCCGCGGCGGCGCGCGCCGGGCATCCGTGGTGGACGTTGAGTCAGCTGTCCGACGAGTCGGCCGTGGAACTCGAGATCCGCTCGGCGCCGTCGGCTCGGGGACATCAGCACGACATCGACGGCATCTTCGCGATGCTGCGCGCGCACGTCAGCACCGGCGGCTACGCCGTCGTCGTCGCACCCGGCACCGGCACCGCGCATCGCGTGGTGGAGCGGCTGGCCGAATGCGACACCCCCGCCGCCATGCTCGAATCGGGTGCCGCACCCAAGGCCGGCGTGGTCGGTGTGCTCAAGGGTCCGCTGCACGACGGCGTCATCATCCCCGGCGCCACGTTGGTGGTGATCACCGAGACCGACCTGACCGGCAGCCGAGTGGCGGCCGTCGAGGGCAAGCGCCTGGCGGCCAAGCGGCGCAACACCGTTGACCCGCTGGCGCTCACCGCCGGTGATCTGGTGGTGCACGATCAGCACGGCATCGGCCGGTTCGTGGAGATGGTCGAGCGCACCGTCGGCGGCGCCCGCCGCGAGTACCTGGTGCTCGAATACGCGTCGAGCAAGCGCGGCGGCGGGTCCGACAAGCTGTATGTGCCGATGGATTCACTGGACCAGCTGTCGCGGTACGTCGGCGGGCAGGCGCCCGCGCTGAGCAAGCTGGGTGGCAGCGACTGGACCAACACCAAGACCAAGGCCCGCCGCGCGGTGCGCGAGATCGCCGGCGAGCTGGTCTCGCTGTACGCCAAGCGGCAGGCCAGCCCCGGGCACGCGTTCGGGCCGGACACGCCCTGGCAGGCCGAGATGGAAGACGCGTTCGGCTACACCGAGACCGTCGACCAGCTCACCGCGATCACCGAAGTCAAGGGGGATATGGAAAAGCCGATCCCGATGGACCGGGTGATCTGCGGCGACGTCGGCTACGGCAAGACCGAGATCGCGGTGCGAGCGGCGTTCAAGGCGGTCCAGGACGGCAAGCAGGTCGCCGTGCTGGTGCCCACCACGCTGCTGGCCGACCAGCATCTGCAGACCTTCACCGACCGGATGACCGGGTTCCCGGTCACCGTCAAGGGCCTGTCCCGGTTCACCGACGGGGTGGAGTCCAAGGCCGTGATCGAGGGCCTGGCGGACGGTTCGGTGGACATGGTGATCGGCACGCACCGGCTGCTGCAGACCGGGGTGCGCTGGAAGGACCTCGGCCTGGTGGTGGTCGACGAGGAGCAGCGGTTCGGCGTCGAGCACAAGGAGCACATCAAGTCGCTGCGCACCCACGTCGACGTGCTGACCATGAGCGCCACCCCGATCCCGCGCACGCTGGAGATGAGCCTGGCCGGCATCCGGGAGATGTCGACGATCCTGACGCCGCCCGAGGAGCGGTATCCGGTGCTGACCTATGTCGGCCCGCACGATGACAAGCAGGTCGCGGCCGCCTTGCGGCGCGAGCTGCTGCGCGACGGACAGATCTTCTACGTGCACAACCGGGTCAGCTCGATCGACCGCACGGCGGCCCGGATCCGCGAGCTGGTGCCCGAGGCGCGGGTCGTCGTCGCGCACGGGCAGATGCCCGAGGAACGGCTGGAACGCACGGTCCAGGGATTCTGGAACCGCGAATACGACATCCTGGTGTGCACCACGATCGTGGAGACCGGGCTGGACATCTCCAACGCCAACACGCTGATCGTCGAGCGCGCCGACACCTTCGGCCTGTCGCAGCTGCACCAGCTGCGCGGCCGGGTCGGCCGCAGCCGGGAGCGCGGCTACGCCTATTTCCTGTATCCGCCGCACTCGCCGCTGACCGAGACGGCCTACGACCGGCTGGCCACCATCGCGCAGAACAACGAGCTGGGCGCGGGCATGGCCGTCGCAATGAAGGACCTCGAAATCCGCGGCGCCGGCAACGTGTTGGGCGTCGAGCAGTCCGGGCACGTCGCCGGGGTCGGCTTCGACCTGTACGTCCGGCTGGTGGGCGAGGCGGTGGAGGCCTACCGGGCGGCCGCCGACGGCCAGACCGTCACGACGGCCGAGGAGCCCAAGGACGTGCGGATCGACCTGCCGGTCGATGCACACCTGCCGCCGGACTACATCGCCAGCGACCGGCTGCGCCTGGAGGGGTACCGGAGGCTGGCCGCGGCGGCCTCCGACGGTGAGATCGACGCCGTGGTGGAGGAACTCATCGACCGGTACGGGGCGCTGCCCGAACCGGCCCTGCGCCTGGTGGCGGTGGCGCGGCTGCGGTTGCTGTGCCGCACCGCCGGCATCACCGAGGTGTCGGCGGCGTCGGCGTCGACCGTGCGGCTCTCCCCGATGACGCTGCCGGACTCGGCTCAGGTGCGGCTCAAGCGGATGTACCCGGCCGCGAGCTACCGTGCCACGACGTCCACCGTGCAGGTTCCCATTCCGCGGGCCGGCGGGGTGGGCGCGCCGCGACTGCGCGATGTCGAGCTGGTGCAGATGGTCGCCAACCTGGTGACGGCACTGCAGGGCAAACCGCAGACCGACATTGGTATAACGAGTGAACTACCTGCGTCGATGGCAAGCGAGGAGCGACAGGCGCGATGATCCGCGCCCGCGACGATGCAGAGAGAAGCGATGAGGAGGGGCGCTTGTGATTGTCGTCTTGTTCGACCCGCGCCGTCCCTCGCTGGTGCCCATCGAAGCCATCGAGCACCTCAGCGGCGAGGTGCAGTACACCGAGGAGATGCCCGTCGCGGTGCCGTGGTCGCTGTCCGCGGCGCGCCCGGTGCACTCCGGTGAAGACGCCCCGGTGCTGCTGTCGTCGGACCCCGACCACCCCGCCGTCGTCGCGCGGTTGGCGGCCGGGGCCCGGCTGATCTCGGCGCCCGAGACGCCGCGCGGTGAACGGTTGGTCGATGCCGTGGCGATGATGGACAAGCTGCGCACCGCCGGGCCGTGGGAGAGCGAGCAAACCCATGACTCGCTGCGCAGGTTCCTACTGGAGGAGACCTACGAGCTGCTGGACGCCGTCGGCAGCGGCAATGCCGACCAGTTGCGTGAAGAGCTCGGCGACGTACTGCTGCAGGTGCTGTTCCACGCCCGCATCGCCGAGGACGCGTCGCAGTTCCCCTTCACCATCGACGACGTCGCCGCCACCCTGATGCGCAAACTCGGCAACCGGGTGCCGGGAGTGCTTGCCGGGCAATCGATTTCGCTCGAAGAGCAGTTGGCCCAGTGGGAAGAGCGCAAGGCGGCCGAGAAGCCGCGCAAATCGGTGATGGACGAGGTGCACACCGGACAGCCCGCATTGGCGCTGGCGCAGAAGGTCATTGCGCGGGCCGGCAAAGCGGGGCTGCCTGCGGACCTGATTCCTGCGGCGGTCACCTCGATCTCGGTGTCGGCCGACGTCGATGCCGAAAGTGCCCTGCGCACCTCAGTTCTGGAATTCGTGGAGACGGTCCGCGGAGTCGAGCGGGTGATCGCGGCGGCGCGTAGAGGCACCGGGGTGCCCGAGGAGTTCGACGTCGCCCCGCTCGGCGAGATCTCCGAGGAGGAGTGGCGCGAGCACTGGCCGACCGAGGAACCCGCGGTCGACGATCGGCCGCGGGAGTCGGCACCCGAGACCGACCACGAGGCCGAAATTCGCACTTTTGGCGGTTGAGTCCGAGCGATCATCGGAATGTTTGCCGCATTTGTCATCGGCCGCTCGGTAATATCGCGGATGAGGTTGCGAATCCCCGTGGTCGGCGAAGGTCTGACTGCGCTAGCCGAGACGACGAGCAGCTAACCGAACGTTAGCTGAAACCGGCGAGAGGTCGGTGCGCCGAGGCCCGAGGCAACCGGGTAGTTGCCGAACGCATGGGACGATGGTGTGGCGGAAGTTGGTGCAGGCGAGTTTAGGGGAGCTCAGAAAAGCATGGTGTCGCCGAGGCGTTGGATGCGCGCGGCCGCCGTGATCGGCGCGACCGCGATCGTTCTGGCCTCAAGCTGCACCTGGCAGCTCAGCCTGTTCATCCCCGACGGCGTCCCGCCACCGCCCGGGGATCCGGTGCCCGCGGTGGACACCCACGCCAGCGGCCGGCCCGCGGATCAGTTGCGGGAGTGGGCCCAACAGCGGTCGGCGGGGCTGGAGATCCCGGTGATCGCGCTCGAGGCCTACGCCTACGCGGCCCGGGTCGCCGAAGTCGAGAACCCGAAATGTCACATCGCGTGGACCACGCTGGCCGGCATCGGTCAGGTCGAGAGCCACCACGGCACCTACCGCGGCGCGCGGCTGGCGCCCAACGGCGATGTGAGCCCCCCGATTAGGGGCGTCCGCCTCGACGGCAGCGGCGGCACGCTGCGCATCGTCGACACCGAAGAGGAGGTCACGGACGGGGACGGTGTGACGCGCGCCATGGGGCCGATGCAATTCATCCCGGAGACGTGGCGGCTCTATGGTGTCGACGCTCACAACGACGGCCGCGTCAGCCCGGACAACATCGACGACGCCGCGCTCGCGGCGGCCGGGTATCTGTGTTGGCGCGGAAAGGATCTCGGGACGCCTCGTGGCTGGATCACGGCGCTGCGCGCCTACAACAACTCCGGCGTCTACGCCCGGGCGGTCCGCGATTGGGCGACCGCTTACGCGAAGGGCCACCCGCTGTAGCAGGATGTATCGCTGACCGGCAAAGCACGCACCGGCGACGACGCAAGGAGAACTCAGTGCCGATTATCGAGCAGGTCGGGGCCCGCGAGATCCTCGATTCCCGCGGTAACCCGACAGTCGAGGTCGAGATAGCCCTGATCGACGGGACGTTTGCCCGCGCGGCCGTGCCGTCCGGCGCGTCGACGGGCGAGCACGAGGCCGTCGAGCTGCGCGACGGTGGCGAGCGTTACGGCGGCAAGGGCGTGCGGAAAGCGGTGCAGGCCGTGCTGGACGAGATCGGCCCGGCGGTGATCGGCTTGAACGCCGACGATCAGCGGCTGGTGGACCAGGCGCTGCTGGATCTGGACGGCACCCCCGACAAGTCGAGGCTGGGCGGCAACGCGATCCTGGGCGTGTCGCTGGCCGTGGCCAAGGCCGCCGCCGATTCCGCCGCGCTGCCGCTGTTCCGCTACCTCGGTGGCCCGAACGCGCACATCCTGCCGGTGCCGATGATGAACATCCTCAACGGCGGCGCGCACGCCGACACCGCCGTCGACATCCAGGAGTTCATGGTGGCGCCGATCGGTGCGCCCAGCTTCGCCGAGGCGTTGCGCTGGGGCGCCGAGGTGTACCACGCGCTGAAGTCGGTGCTGAAGAAGGAGGGCCTGAGCACCGGGTTGGGCGACGAGGGCGGTTTCGCCCCCGACGTGGCGGGCACCGTCGCGGCCCTGGACCTGATCAGCCGGGCCATCGAGTCGGTCGGTTTCAAACTCGGCTCCGACGTGGCCCTGGCGCTCGACGCGGCGGCCACCGAGTTCTTCACCGACGGGACCGGCTACAAGTTCGAGGGTGCCACCCGCACCGCCGAGCAGATGGCGGACTTTTACGCCGGCCTGCTCGGCTCGTACCCGCTGGTGTCGATCGAAGACCCGCTGTCAGAAGACGATTGGGACGGCTGGGCGACCCTGACCGCGTCGATCGGTGACCGGGTGCAGCTGGTCGGCGACGACATCTTCGTCACCAATCCCGAGCGCCTGGAAGAGGGCATCGACAAGGGTGTGGCAAATGCGTTGCTGGTCAAGGTGAATCAGATCGGCACGCTGACCGAGACGCTGGACGCCGTCGCGCTCGCCCACCACAGCGGCTATCGCACGATGATGAGTCACCGCAGCGGCGAGACCGAGGACACCACGATCGCCGACCTGGCGGTTGCCGTCGGCAGCGGGCAGATCAAGACCGGCGCACCGGCCCGCAGCGAGCGCGTCGCCAAGTACAACCAGCTGCTGCGGATCGAGGAGGCGCTCGGTGACGCCGCGCGCTACGCGGGCGACCTGGCGTTCCCGCGGTACGCCGTGGAGGCGAAATAGCTTGACGTCCAACGGCTGACATGGCTGACGCGAAACGGCCCGACTCGAAACGGCGCTCCCCGGCTGCACGCCCGGGGAAGGCCGGCGATTCGGGGCGGGGCCGCCGCACGGCCAAGCCGTCCTCCAAGCCGTCTTCGCGGACGTCGCCCACGGCGAACCAGACCGGTCGGACCGCCACGCGAACGCAGCAAGAGCATGTCGTCGAGCCCATCACGCGCCAGGCCGCCGAATCGGTGGAGCAGCGCTCCGAGCAACGGCTGGGTTTCACCGCGCGCCGGGCGGCGGTGCTGGCCGCGGTCATCTGTGTGCTGACGTTGACCATCGCCGGACCGGTGCGCACCTACTTCGCGCAGCGCACCGAGATGAATCAGCTGGCCGCCAGCGAGGCGGCGCTGCGCCGTCAGGTCGCGGACCTGGAGCAGCGCAAGGCCAAACTCGGTGACCCGGCCTACATTGCGGCGCAGGCACGCGAGCGGCTCGGCTTCGTCAAACCCGGGGACATCCCGTTCCAGGTTCAGCTTCCGCCGTCGGCGGCCGAGCCCGTGCAGCCGGGATCGCCGTCGGCGAAACCGGCCAACGGTGACCCCTGGTACACGTCGCTGTGGCACACCATCGCCGACACCCCGCACCTGCCGCCGACCAAAGCGCCTGCGCCCGAAGCCCCGCCGCCCGAACCGGGATCCCCGGGCCCGGTGCCCGCACCGAATCCCACGGGTCCCGGTGGCTGACCATGCCGACCTGGAAGCGGTGGCGCGCCAGCTGGGGCGTGAGCCGCGCGGGGTACTCGAAATCGCTTACCGGTGTCCCAATGGTGAACCGGGTGTGGTCAAGACAGCGCCAAAACTGCCTGACGGCACTCCGTTTCCGACGCTTTACTACCTGACCCATCCGGCCTTGACGGCCGCCGCCAGCAGATTGGAGACCACCGGGTTGATGCGTGAGATGACCGAAAGGCTGCGCCACGACCCGGAATTGGCGGCCGCCTACCGGGGCGCCCACGAGTCGTATCTGGCCGAACGGGACGCGATCGAACCACTGGGCACCACCTTCTCCGGCGGCGGGATGCCCGATCGGGTCAAGTGTCTGCACGTGCTGATCGCCCATTCACTGGCCAAGGGCCCCGGTGTGAATCCGTTCGGCGACGAGGCGCTGGCGATCCTGGCCGACGAGCCCGCGATGGCCGGCATCTTGGTGGCCGGCCAATGGTGAACGGCAGGCTCGCGGGAATCGACTGCGGTACCAACTCAATCCGGTTGCTGATCGCCGACTTCGACGGCGGCCGGCTGCGCGACGTGCACCGCGAGACCCGGATTGTGCGGCTGGGTCAGGGCGTCGATGCGACCGGTGAGTTCGCGGCGGACGCGATCGCCCGCACCCGCGCGGCGCTCGCCGATTACGCGGCCTTGATCAAAGCGCATGGCGCGCAGCGGGTGCGGATGGTGGCCACGTCGGCCGCCCGCGACGTCGCCAACCGCGACGCCTTCTTCGCGATGACGGCCGAGGTGTTGGGCGCGGTGCTGCCCGGGGCGGTTGCCGAGGTGATCACCGGCGCCGAGGAAGCCGAGCTTTCGTTCCGCGGAGCTGTCGGCGAGCTGGACACTGCGACAGGCCCTTTCGTCGTCGTCGACCTGGGTGGCGGCTCCACCGAGATCGTGATCGGCCGCGACGCGGTAACGGCGAGCTACTCGGCGGACATCGGCTGCGTGCGGCTGACCGAACGCTGCCTGCATTCGGACCCGCCGACGCCCGAGGAGGTGGCGGCGGCCCGGCAGGTGGTGCGCGAACGACTCGAGGTCGCGCTGGGTGTGGTGCCCGTGCAGGGGGCGAAGACCTGGGTCGGGCTGGCCGGGACGATGACGACGCTGTCCGCGCTGGCCCACAACATGACGACGTATGACTCTGCGGCCATTCATCTTTCGCGTGTTTCGGGTGATGACCTGTTGTCGGTGTGCGAGCGGCTGATCGGCATGACACGGGCCGAGCGCGCGGCGCTGCCGCCGATGCACGAGGGCCGCGCCGACGTGATCGGCGGGGGCGCGATCGTTGTCGAGGAGCTGGCGCGCGAACTGCGCGCCCGCGCGGGGATCGACGAGCTGACGGTCAGCGAGCACGACATCCTGGACGGTATCGTGTTGTCGATCGCCGAGTAGGTCACAAACGCCGCCCCGCGCGGAAGCCAAAGTGGCGGGCGGGATGAAAACGGCGCGCGGTTTCGGCCCTCGCGGGCTCAAGCCTCGAAGCGATACCCCATGCCCGACTCGGTCAGCAGGTGTTTGGGGTGCGACGGGTCGTTCTCGAGTTTGCGGCGTAGTTGCGCGAGATACACGCGCAGATAATGCGTTTCGGTGGCGTACGCCGGGCCCCACACCTCTTTGAGGAGTTCCTCGCGGCCGACCAGCTTGCCGCGGTTGCGGACCAGGACCTCGAGCATCCCCCACTCGGTCGGGGTGAGGTGGACTTCGCTGCCGTTCTTGGTGACCTTCTTGGCAGCCAGATCGACGGTGAACGATTCGGTCTCGATGACCGGTTGCTCCAGTTCGGAGGCGGCGGTGTTGCGGCGCACCGCCGCGCGCAGCCGGGCCAAGAACTCGTCCATCCCAAAGGGTTTGGTCACATAGTCGTCGGCGCCGGCGTCCAGCGCCTCGACCTTGTCCGACGAGTCGGTGCGCGCCGACAACACGATCACCGGCGCGGTGAGCCAGCCGCGCAGGCCGTCCAGCACATCGATGCCGGAGATGTCGGGCAGGCCGAGGTCGAGGATCACCACGTCGGGTTTGTGCTCGGCGGCCGCGCGCAACGCGCCGGCCCCGCTTGACGCGGTGATCACCTCGTAGCCCCGCACGGTCAGGTTGATCCGCAGCGCACGCAGGATCTGCGGTTCGTCGTCGATCACGAGTACGCGCGTCATACCGCGTCCACCGCTTGCGGCACGGCCATATCCACGATCACGGTCAGTCCGCCTCCCGGCGTGTCGGTGGCCGTAATTGTCCCACCCATCGCCTCGACGAAGCCCCGCGCCACGGACATCCCCAGGCCGACGCCGGTGGTGTTGTCGTGATCGCCGAGTCGCTGAAACGCCTCGAAGATCTGGTGCTCGGCCCCATCCGGAATCCCGGGGCCTTCGTCGATGACGTTGATCAGCACGCGATCGCCCACCCGTCCGGCGTTGACCCGCACCACACAGTTGGGCGCGTAACGCAGCGCGTTGTCGATCAGGTTGGCCAGGACGCGTTCCAGTAGCCCGGGATCGGCCATCACCATCGCATCGGCCACGTCGACCTTGACCCGGTCGATGGCAGACCGGAAGAATCCGGTGGCGCCCTTCCCGATGCTGACCAGGGCCCGCTGCACGGTCTCCTCCAGATACACCCGACGCAGATCCGGGTGGATCACCCCGGCGGCCAAACGCGATGAATCGAGCAGGTTTCCGACCAGCGCGGTCAGCTGATCGATCGACTCCTCGATGGTGGCCAGCAATTCGGCGGTGTCGGCGGGGGAGAAGGCGACGTCCTCGGCGCGCAGGCTGGAGACGGCGACCTTGGCCGCCGCCAGCGGCGTGCGCAGGTCGTGGCTGACCGCCGACAACAGGGAGCGCCGCAATTCGTCGGCCCGGACGATCGCCTCGGTCCGGCTGGCCTCGTCCGCGAGCTCACGCTGCCTGATCAACCCCGCGGCCTGCCTGGCGACCGCGCCGAGCACCCGCCGGTCGCGCGCGGAGAGCTTTCTGCCCGCCAACAGCATCCAGAACTCGTCGTCGCCGACCTCGATCGCGGTGTCGGCGGAATCGACGGTGACACAGGGATCGCGGCCCACGCAGGCGACGACCTCGTTCCTCCCGCCGCCGGCACGCGCTTCCTCGCCCGGCTCGCGCAGCATGCTGACCGCCCGCTGCGCATAAGTCTCACGCACCCGTTCGAGCAGCGTCTCGAGATCGGCACCCCGCAGTACTGAACCCGCGAACAGGGTCAGCAGCTCCGCCTCCTGCGAGGCGCGACGGGCCTCCCGGGTGCGTTTGGCCGCGAAGTCGACC
Source organism: Mycobacterium senriense (assembly GCF_019668465.1). Classification (NCBI taxonomy): domain Bacteria; kingdom Bacillati; phylum Actinomycetota; class Actinomycetes; order Mycobacteriales; family Mycobacteriaceae; genus Mycobacterium; species Mycobacterium senriense. The sequence continues at coordinate 3,073,500 of NZ_AP024828.1, forward strand.
AGCACCGCGACGGCGACCGCGATGAGCAGCAGCACCAATTCGGTGATGGCGCTGTTGGGTTCGGCGATGGTGAAACTGTGCCGCGGAGCGATCAGGAAGTAGTTCAGCAACAACCCGGACAGCACCGCCGAAAGTGCCGCGGGGGCAATGCCTCCCAACAGCCCGACCGACAGTACGCCGACAAAGAACAGGGCGCTCTCGCCGCCGGTATCCAGATACGGGTCCAGCGTCGTCACGGTGATCGCGCAGATAACCGACGGCACGATGAAGGCCGCCAGCCACGACGCCACCCGCCGCTCGCGGGGCGCCAGCGAGGACGCGCGGAAGCCGCGTTTGGATTCCTCGTGGGTGACCAGGTGCACGTCGATCTTCCCGGACAGCTCGACGATCCGCGGGCCGATTCCCTCCTCGAACAGCCGCGCCCAGCGCGACCGGCGGGAGGTGCCGACCACCAGCTGCGTCGCGTTCATCTCGCGGGCGAACTCGAGCAGGGCCGTGGGCACCTCGTCGCCGACCACGGTGTGCATCGACGCATCCAGGCTGTTCGCCAGCTCCCGGATCTTGGCCATCCGTGCCTCCGACAGCCCGGCCAGCCCGTCACCGTGGATGACGTGCACCACCATCAGTTCGGCGGTCGACTTCGAGGCGATCCGGGATGCCCGTCGTACCAGGGTCTCGGACTCGGGACCACCGGTGACCGCCACCACGACCCGCTCGCGGGCCTCCCACATGTCGGTAATCTTGTTCTCGGCCCGGTAGTTGGCCAGCGCGGTGTCGACCTGGTCGGCAAGCCACAGCAACGCCAATTCCCTTAAGGCGGTGAGGTTTCCACGTCGGAAGTAGTTGGACAGCGCCGCATCGATGCGATCCGGGGCGTAGACATTGCCATGAGACAACCTGCGGCGCAACGCCTCTGGTGTGATGTCGATCAGCTCGACCTGCGACGCCTGGCGCACGATCGAGTCCGGTATGGTCTCCTTCTGCTCGATCCCGGTGATCTGTGCGACGACGTCGTTCAGGCTTTCCAGGTGCTGCACGTTGACCGTGGAGATCACGGTGATCCCGGCGTCGAGCAGTTCCTCGACGTCCTGCCACCGCTTGGGGTTTTTGCTGCCCGGCGTATTGGTATGCGCGAGTTCGTCGACCAGGACGACCTGGGGGCGGCGCGCCAAAACCGCCGGCACGTCGAGTTCCGGGAAGCTGCCGCCGCGGTAGTCGACATAGCGCGGCGGAATCACCTCGATGCCCTCAAGCAGCTCAGCGGTTTTCGACCGCCCGTGGGTTTCCACCACGCCCGCGACCAGATCGGTGCCGCGTTCCAGCCGCCGATGTGCTTCGCCCAGCATCGAGTACGTCTTGCCCACGCCCGGAGCCGCACCCAGGTAGATGCGTAACTCCCCGCGCTTGGGATGGTGGTCGCGGAGGTTGACGTCACTCACGTCAACCATCATCCCCCCTCGCCGCTAGCTCGTGACCGGATACCGGTGGTCGAGTTGCAGATTTAGTTGCAGCACATTGACGCGCGGTTCACCGAAAAACCCGAGGCCCCGGCCGGTGCTGTTCTGCGCGACCACTTCACGTATCTGATCTGCGCTGACGTGACGCACTTTGGCCACCCGCGCCACCTGGATATCGGCATACGCGGGCGAAATGTTCGGGTCCAGGCCGCTGCCGCCGGCGGTCACGGCGTCGGCGGGCACCGCAGGATCGGCCGGTGCGGCGCCGCGGATCGGCACCATCTGCCCGATCGTGTAGTCGTCGCCGTACTTGGCACATTCGACCCGTACGCCCTCGTAGAGCGTGAGGAACGGCGTGGTCGTCGATCCGCACGGCTCGTTGACGCTGACCACCCGGGTCGGGTGGATGACGTTGCCGCGTGCGTCGCGCGGGCCGATCACCGACAGCACCGCTCCCACGCCGCCGCCCGTGCAGAACGGCCGCGACCCATCGACTCCCTCGAGCTTGCCCACCGCGGCGCTGCGTGCGCACACCGTCGTCAACAGGCTCGGTTTGAAACCCGCATCCGACGCGGACTTGCCGGCCGCCAGTTGCGACGGGTCGGCGGGCGTGTCGACGATGCTTTCCGGGCCCAGATTGCTGCCGCCGGACGACATCGGGTCATACCCGGTACCGGCCGCCGAGGGGCGACTCTGGAAGTACTGCGGCAGCGCATTGCCGTCCTTATCGGTGAACGACTGGCCGATCAGCCCGCTGCCCAACGGCTTTCCGCTGGCGGACAGAATCGACCCTTCGGCCTGGTCACGTAGTCCGGGAAACTGTGCGACCACCCAGATGAACAGCGGATAGGCCAGGCCGGTGATCACGGTCAGCACCAGCAGCGCGCGCAATGCCGCCCAATGCAGGCGGACGAAATTCGACAACGTCATGTCAGGACATCCCTGGGATGAATTGGACGATCAGGTCGATCAACTTGATTCCGATGAACGGGGCGACGATGCCGCCGAGGCCATAGACATAGAGGTTGCGGCTCAACAGCTTTGACGCGCTGCTCGGCGTGTACCGCACGCCGCGCAGCGACAGCGGTATCAGCATGACGATGATGATCGCGTTGAAGATGACCGCGGACAGGATCGCCGATTGCGGGCTGTGCAGCCGCATCACGTTGATCAGATCCAGGCCGGGGAACAGTGCGACGAACATCGCCGGGATGATCGCGAAGTACTTCGCGATGTCATTGGCGATCGAGAAGGTGGTAAGCGCACCCCGGGTGATCAGCAGCTGCTTGCCGATTTCCACGATCTCGATGAGTTTGGTGGGATCGGAATCCAGGTCGACCATGTTGCCGGCCTCTTTAGCGGCCGACGTGCCGGTGTTCATCGCCACACCCACGTCGGCTTGTGCCAGGGCGGGCGCGTCGTTGGTGCCGTCGCCCGTCATCGCGACCAGCTTGCCGCCCGCCTGCTCGCGCTTGATCAAGCCGAGCTTGTCCTCAGGCGTGGCCTCGGCCAGGAAGTCGTCGACTCCGGCCTCGTCCGCAATCGCTTTGGCGGTCAACGGGTTATCGCCGGTGATCATCACCGTCCGGATGCCCATCCGCCGCATCTCGTCGAACCGCTCGCGCATGCCCTGCTTGACGACGTCCTTGAGATGGATGACACCGAGCACCGCCGCTTCGCCGTCGCGGCTTTCCCCGACCACCAGCGGGGTGCCGCCGCCGGCCGAGATGCCGTCGACGACGTCGCCGAGCTGCTGGGGGACATTACCCCCTTGGGCGCGTACCCATTCCGCGACCGAGCTCGCCGCACCCTTGCGCAGCAGGTGACCGTCGAGGTCGACACCCGACATCCGGGTGGTGGCCGAGAACGTCACCCATTGGGCCTGGGACAGCTCGCCCGGTGTGCGCGCACGCAGCCCGAAGTGCTGCTTGGCGAACACGACAACCGAACGGCCCTCGGGTGTTTCGTCGGCGAGGCTGGACAACTGTGCGGCGTCGGCCAGTTGTTCTTCGGAGATCCCGTCGAGTGGGATGAACGCCGCGGCCTGCCGGTTGCCCAGCGTGATGGTGCCGGTCTTGTCCAGCAGCAGGGTATTGACGTCGCCGGCGGCTTCCACCGCCCGCCCGGACATGGCGAGGACGTTGCGCTGTACCAGACGGTCCATGCCGGCGATGCCGATGGCCGACAGTAGCGCACCGATCGTCGTCGGGATCAGGCACACCAGCAGCGACACCATCACGATGCCGGTGACGCCGCTTGCGTTGAGCGCCTGGCCATCCGGGACGCCGGGGTTGTTCGCCTTCGAGTAGATCGCCAACGGCTGCAAGGTCGCCACGGCGAAGACGAAGATGATCGTCAACGCGGCCAACAGGATATTCAGCGCGATCTCGTTCGGGGTCTTCTGCCGGTTGGCGCCCTCGACGAGCGCGATCATCCGGTCGATGAAGCTCTCCCCGGGCTTCTGGGTGACCTTCACGACGATGCGGTCGCTGAGCACGGTGGTGCCGCCGGTGACCGCGGAACGGTCGCCGCCGGACTCGCGGATAACCGGCGCCGACTCGCCCGTGATGGCCGATTCATCCACCGAGGCAATGCCTTCCACGACGTCACCGTCGCCCGGGATCACCTGCCCGGCCTCGACCACGACGATGTCGCCCCGCTGCAGCTGAGGCGCGGCGACCGCTTCCTCGACGGCGGTCGCGCCGGGTACCCAGTCCCGCAGGCGCCGGGCCATGGTCTGGGTCTTGGCGCGCCGCAACGTTTCGGCCTGCGCCTTGCCCCGGCCTTCGGCCACCGCCTCGGCCAGATTGGCGAACAACACCGTGAGCCACAACCAGATCACGGTCAGCCAGGCGAACCACGTCGGGTCGATGACGGCCAACGCGGTGCTCCATGCGGCGCCGACCTCCACGATGAACATCACCGGGTTGCGCCACAGGGTGCGTGGGTTGAGTTTGCGCAGCGCGTCCGGTGTGGCCTTCCACAGCATCTTCGGGTCGAGCAGTCCGCCCTGCACCCGTTTTCTGCCGGTGGACACCGCCGGCTGGGTCCGCTCGGTGGGGTGGATCGCGGTCGCGGTCATCAGTGGATCCCTTCAGCGAGAGGCCCGAGCGCGAGCATGGGCAAGAACGTGAGGGCAACGACGATCAATGTGACGCCGGCGACCATGCCCACGAACTGCGGCCGGTGGGTGGGCAAGGTGCCTGCCGAATCCGGTGTGCTGCCCTGCCTCGCCAGTGACCCGGCCAGGGCCAGCACCAGCACGATGGGCAGAAACCGGCCGATTACCATGGCCAGGCCAAGGGCCGTGTTGTACCAGTCGGTGTTGACGCTCAGCCCGGCGAAGGCCGACCCGTTGTTGTTGCCCGCCGAGGTGAACGCGTAGAGCACCTCGGAGAGCCCGTGCGGTCCGCCGTTGAGCATGCCGGCCCGCTCGCCGGGCAGCGCCATCGCGATCGCGGTGCCGGTCAGCACGATCAGCGGTGTGACCAGGAAATAGCTTGCGGCAAGCTTGATTTCGCGGGGGGTGATCTTCTTGCCGAGATATTCGGGGGTACGCCCGACCATCAACCCGGCGACGAAGACGGTGATCACCGCCAGCATGAGGATGCCGTACAGGCCTGAGCCGGTGCCGCCCGGGGCGACCTCGCCCAGCTGCATGTTGAACATCGCGATCATGCCGCCCAGGCTGGTCAGCGAGTCGTGGGTGGAATCGACGGCGCCGGTGGAGGTGAGTGTCGTCGCCGCGGCGAACACCCCCGAGTCGGTGACGCCGAAGCGCTGCTCGACTCCCTCCATCGCCGAGCCGATCGCGGTCGGCACCGTGCCGTGGTGCTGCGCCTGGAACCACAGCATGAACGTCGTGCTGGCCGTGTAGAGCGTCGCCATCACGGCCACGATCGCGAAGCCCTGCTTGGTGTTACCCACCATGCGCCCGAAGGTGCGCGGTAGCGAGAAGCCGATCACCAGGATCAGGAAGATCTCCAGCCAGTTGGTCCACACGGTCGGGTTCTCGAACGGGTGCGCGGAGTTCGCGTTGTAGAACCCGCCGCCGTTGGTGCCGAGCTCCTTGATGACCTCCTGGCTGGCCACCGGGCCGCCGGTGATGGTCTGCTGGGTCCCGTTGACGGTGGTCACCATCTGGTCGTGCAGGTGGAAGTTCTGGATCGCCCCGCCGGCCACCAGCAGGATCGCGCTGAGGACGGCGATGGGCAGCAGGATCCGCAGCGTTCCGCGGACCAGATCGACCCAGAAGTTGCCCAGCTCGCCGGTGCGTCGGCGGGCAAACCCGCGCACCAGCGCGACGGCCACCGCCATCCCGACGGCGGCCGACACGAAGTTCTGCACCGCCAGGCCGGCCATCTGCACCAGATGGCCCTGCGTGGACTCACCGGAGTAGGCCTGCCAGTTGGTGTTGCTGACGAAGCTGACCGCGGTGTTCCACGCCAGCGAGGGCGTCATCCTGGTGGCCGGATCGTGCAGATGCAGGGGCAATTTGTCCTGCACGAGTTGGAGCACGAACAGGAACAGGATGCTGACCGACGAGAACGCCAACACGCTTCGTGCGTAGGCGCCCCACGTCTGCTCCTTGCGGGCGTCGACCCCGATCAGTCGGTAGACCGCCCGCTCGGCATACAGGTCCTTCTCCGAGGTGTATACCCGAAACATGTAGTCCCCGAAGGGCACATGCACCACCGCCACGGCCGCGACAAGAACGAGAAAGAATCCGATCCCGGCCGTTGTCGTGTTCACTTAGAACCTCTCCGGGAACAGCAGGGCGCCACCGATATAGAGCGCGATGACGATGGAAAGCACCAAGCCGATCGCATTCTGGTAGTTCACAGCCGCTCGACCAACTTCTGGGCCAGGCCGAGTGCGGCGAACACCGCCACGGTCAGCACGAGGTACACCACCACGCCCATCATTTCTCCGTCCCGCGCGCCAATCACAATGCATACGAAAGCGACCTCGGTGAGCCAGCCACAGTGCAGTCTCGCCAGGCAAGATCAGCTCGAAATTATCGGGACGTCATCCGCCGGGGCGCTCGATTGACGGTTTCCTAACGGACGCACACTGCACATTTACGGTTTCTTAACGCCCCCGGGCGGCCGCATTGGCCGGCGCCGCCCCGCCGACGGTGCCGGTCCGGCCGGGGGACCGACCGAGGTCGCCAATCATCCTCTGTGACAAAAACTTCCATGCCGGGCGTCATCGCCGTCGGCGAGTTAAGGTGATGATTTGTCGGCGCTCGACATCAACGGGAGCCGCACCCGGAACACCGTGCCGCCCTCGTTGGATTCGGCGGTGACCGAACCATGATGGGCCTTGACGATCGAGCTGACGATGGCCAGACCCAGCCCGTTGCCCGAGCCGTTGGATCTCGACTTGTCGGCCCGAACGAACCGTTCGAACAACTTGGGCAGTAGCTCCGCGTCGATGCCCGGACCGTCGTCGGTGACGGTCAGCTCCGCGTAGGGCGCCCCGGGACCGCCACGGCGGCAGGTGATTCCGGTGGTCACCGTGACCCCCGGCGGGGTGTGCACGCGGGCGTTGCTGAGCAGATTGCTGACCAGTTGATGTAACCGGGCGTGATCGCCGCGCACCCAAACCGGCTCGTCGGGCAGGTCTTTGAGCCAGTGATGCGTCGACGCTGCCACGGTCGCATCGTTCACCGCATTGCTGACCACCTCGGCCAGATCGACGTCCTCGGACTGCAGGTCTTGCCCTTCGCCCAGGCGGGAGAGCAGCAGCAGCTCGTCGACGAGCGAAGCCATCCGGCGGGCCTCGGACTCGATGCGGGCCAACGCGTATTCGGTGGTCGGCGGCAGGGCCGAACTGTCCTGGCGGGTGAGTTCCGCATAGCCCTGAATGGCCGCCAGCGGTGTGCGCAACTCGTGGCTGGCGTCGGTGATGAACTGCCGCTGCCGAAGATCCGAGTCGACCCGATGCGCCAGCGCGCTATCGACGTTGTCCAGCAAGCGGTTCAGCGTGTGCCCGACGATCCCGACCTCATTTTGCGGGTTGGTGTCTTGCGGTGGTACCCGGACGCTGATCCGGTGGTCATCGTCGGTGAGCGGCATGGCGGCGACGCCGGCCGCGATCGACGCAAGCCGGCGCAGCGGCCGAAGCGTGTAACCGACCACCCACACGGTGAGTCCGGCGGTGAGCACCAACGCCGCCGCGGTGAGCACGATGGTGGTCAGCTGTTTGCGGGCGATGATCCGGTCGGCGAGGTTCTGCGACGTCCCGACCACCAGGACGTCGGACCCGGCGACGGTGCTGTCGACGCGGTAAGGCCCCAGCTTGCCGAGGATCTCGGTGCGCGGCGGCCCATCACCCCACGTCCGCGCCTGCAGGTCGCGGACGACGTCGGCCGGTGCGGGCTTGGGTTCGTCCTCAGAGAAAACCGCCGATCCGATCACGGTGCCGTTGTGCAGCACCGCGATCAGGTTTCCCGGCGTCTGCCCGGTGAACTCTAGCATCGCCTGGTCGATCGGCGGGGTACCGGGATGCGACGAAACATGTTCGCCGTTACGGTATTTGGTGTACTGGTGGCTCAACGCGTCCAGGGACTCGGCGACATCGGCATCGCTCATGGCATTGACATAGCCGCGCAGGCTCAGCACCGAGACGATCCCGACCGTCACCAGCACCACGCTGACCACCGCCAGCACACCCAACAGCAGTTGACGGCGTAGCGAGTGGGGGAACCACCGCGGAAAGCCCCCGGATGCGGCGTCTGGGTCTCGGGTCATTCCGCAGGCCGCAGCATGTACCCCACACCGCGGACGGTATGAATCATCGGTTCGCGCCCCGAGTCGATCTTCTTCCTCAGATAGGAGATGTAGAGATCCACGATGCTGGTGCGGCCGGCGAAGTCGTAATTCCAGACGCGGTCCAGGATCTCGGTGCGGCTCAGCGCACGGCGGGGATTGCGCATGAGGAAGCGCAGCAATTCGAATTCGGTGGAGGACAGCGATATCGGGTCGCCATCGCGGGTGACTTCCCGGCTCGCGCTGTCGACCCTGAGGTCGCCGACCTTGAGGGTTTCGGCCGTCGGCGTGGGCTGCTGGCCGGAGCGGCGGAGCAACCCACGCAGCCGGGCGACCAGCTCCTCGAGGCTGAACGGCTTGGTCATGTAGTCGTCGGCGCCCGCGGTCAAACCGGTGACGCGGTCCATCACCGAGTCGCGCGCGGTGAGGAAGAGCGTGGGGGTGTAGGCGTCGGATTGGCGGACGCGCTCCAGGATCCGCAATCCGTCCACGTCGGGAAGCATGATGTCGAGGACGAGGACGTCTGGATTGACCCGATCGAACTTGGCCATCGCCTCGCGCCCGTTGTGGGCGATGTCAACGACCCATCCTTCGTAGTGCAGCGCCATCTTCACCAGATTGGTCAGTGCCGGCTCGTCGTCGACCAGCAAAACCCTGATGGGTGACCCGTCGGCCCGGTAGATCCTGGGCAGCTGCCCCAGGATGGCTTGGCGTGGGCGCTGCGCGCCTGAGTATCCCGACATTACGGTCATGCTCCTACATTCTGGCAAGCCACACACGGGACTGTCACGGAGTTCATAGAATTCTCAAATGTAGGCCTGTTCGCCAGGTCACATCCGGTCCGGCTCAAATATGTGTTCTCTATGTGCCGCGTGTGTCGCCTTGAGATGAAGTGCCGATCGAAAAATACTGGAATGCAGAGTCGTTGGTTTGACGGACGTGATCCGGTACCTGGTCGCGCTCGCCAAATCAACGGTGCCAGAATCAATTTCATCTAGAGCGCAACCGCTGCGCTGCAGCCAATGTCGTTGACTGCCCAAAACGCGCGACGACGTCCGGGGACGACGGTGTCCCATTCTTCATAACTTTCAAGTCACATCGTGTTACGAATAGTGGTTCATCGATATGTCTTTCGTGGCGCAACCCGGTTGCGCGAAGTCCCAAACACTGAGCTCGGTGCCGACCCGGATCGGCGGCGATGCCCCGACGCGCACGACGGTGGCCAACGCAGACACGGCGCATCCTTTCCGCGACGGCATCGCGTTCCGGGCCACCCGACAGGCGTCGACCGGTGGATCCGAAGGTACGGCCTTACCCGCCGGTGCTGAATCGGCCGCGCCCCACCCGGGACCGAACCGGCTCCGGGGCGCCGTGTGGCTGCGTCGCCGCGGGCCGGTGCCGTTTGTCGCGTCCGGCCGGCCCAGCAAACTTTTCTAAGATTAAGGAAGACAATGGATTTCGGCGCGTTGCCCCCGGAAGTCAATTCCGGGCGGATGTATCTGGGGCCGGGCCCCGGGACGCTACTGGTCGCCGCGGCGGCATGGGACGCACTGGCCGCTGAGCTGAGCGCCGCCGCGGGCGGATACGAATCGGTGATCACCACCCTGACCAACGATTGGCTGGGCCCGACGTCGATGTCGATGGCGGCCGCCGTCGCGCCGTACGTGTTGTGGCTGCGGGCAACCGCCGAGCAGTGCGAGCAGTCGGGCATGCAGGCCGCGGCCGCCACGGCCGCGTACGAAACCGCCTACGCGATGACGGTGCCACCGCCGCTCATCGCGGCCAACCGCGCTCAACTGATGACCTTGGTTGCGACGAACTTCGTCGGGCAGAACACCCCCGCCATCATGGCCACCGAGGCGCAATACGGCGAGATGTGGGCGCAGGACGCCGCCGCGATGTACAGCTACGCGGCCAGTTCGGCAACCGCTTCAACATTCAGCGCGTTCCCGCCACCACCACAGACGACGAATCCCGGCGGCCTGACCGGTCAGGCGGGTGCGGTCGCTCACGCGACCGCGGCCCAGGCCGGTGGCCAGGCCCAGGCGGCCTCGGCGCACGCGATGTCCTCGGTGCCGCAAGCGCTGCAGAGCTTGTCCACCCCGGGCTCGTCAACGGGCACGGGGCTGTCGCAGGCCGCGATGGGCACCGGGGCGTCGCTGGGGTCGTCCGGCGCCTCCGCCCCGATCAGCGCGCTATCGAGCTTGTCGGGCACCAGTAAAGGTGCCACCAAGGGCGCGAGCACCGGCCTGGGGGCCGTGCAGGGCGTCAGCTCCGCGCTCGGCGGTGCCGCGGGGTCCGGGGACGCGGCCGGCCTGGCGTCGGATGCGATCGGGCTGGGTTCCGATTTCGCCGGTCTGGGCGCCGACGGTGCCGGGTTGGGCGGCGACGGCGCTGGAGTCGCAATGGACGTGTACGGCCTGGGGCTCGACATGGAGGGCGCGGGTTCGATCATCGGCGCCGAAGGGGGTGCGGCCCCGGGCTTGGGAAACCTGGGCGACCTGGGCGCGCTGGGCAGCCTCGGGCCGGTGGGGGGACTCGGCGCAACCACATCGGCGAGTGTGGGCCAAGCGTCGTCGCTCGGCACTCTGTCGGTGCCGCCGGCGTGGGCCGAGACGGTTTCGTCCGTCGCGCCGCTGCCGGCTTTCGACGCCGCCGCACCCGGGGCGGTGGGCGCGGTGTCATCACCGGCAACAGGCACGGGCATCTCCAAGCTGCCGCTGGGCGCGATGGTTGGCCGCGAGTCCGACGGTGGGGAACACCGAATCGGGTTGCGCCCGTCGCTGTTTCCGCGTTCGCCGGTGGCCGGATAGCCACGCCCGGCACAAATCGGGCTTGCGCCGTTGCGGCACAAGCCCGTCCGTCTACCGAAAACCCGGGGCCGCACACCAAGTGGTGTGCGGCCCCGGTGTCGAGATGAGGTGTCAGGCCCAGCTGGACCCGACGGCGCTGTCGGTGCTGGCCATGTTGCTGCCCGCGGACTGGACCTTCTGTCCGTGGGAGTTGGCCTGCTCGTAGATGACCTGGAAGTTGCGACCCAACTGGGTGATGAACTCCTGGCATGCCACCGAACCCGAACCGCCCCAGAAGTCGCCGGCAGCAAGCACATCGCGAACGATGGCCTGGTGCTCCTGCTCCAAGGACGCGGCCTGGGCGCGGATCAAGGCACCGTGGGCGTCTACATCGCCGAACTGGTAATTGATGCTCATTTGCTTAGCTCCTTAAAAGTGTTGGGCGACAGCCGCTTGGACTGCTAGCTGCCGAGGATCTGCTGCGAGGCCTGCTCTTGCTGCTCGTAGTTGTTCGCGTCGCGAATCAGCCCGTCACGCACCCCGTGGAGCATGTTGACGATGTTGCGGAAGGCCTGGTTGACCTGTCCCATGGTGTCGTACGAGGTGGCCTGGGCCTGACCGCTCCAGCCCGAGCCGGCGATGTTCATCGACGACGACCACATCTTGCGAGCCTCGTCCTCGACGGTCTGGGCGTGGACCTCGAAGCGGCCCGCCATCGCCCGCATCTCGTGCGGGTCGGTCATAAAACGTGTTGCCATGTCGGCTGTCTCCTATCTTGAAGCTTCAGTTCGCCGAAGTCTTAACAGTTGTAATTGATGCAGCGGTGGCCGCGTTGTAAATAGACTACGGCCTGCCGGTTAATTGCTCGCCTCAAATGGGTGACATGTACCCCCTTCTTCCCATATCAGCGGACCCTCTCAGACGACAACCTGTTTGGGCATGACGATCGGCTTGAAGCCGTACCGCGGCCCGGCGCCGTAGGCACCGGCGCCCTTTGCTGCCGCCGCCATTCCGGGCATACCGGGCATCGCGGTGACCGGCTCGGCGGTCTCGGAGGCGACGGTCCAGCCCGAGCCCTCGAGTGGCGCGGTGGCCGAAGCCAACTGCGTCGCCGGCGCGGCTGCAGACCACGTGGGCGGCACCGACAGACGGCCGACCGTGGACGCCTGCCCGGCGGCTGCCGATGTCGCCGCGCCCAGGCCGCTTCCCGGCGCCACCGAGCTCACCATGGTGCCTTCGGTGATGCCCGCAACACCGTCGGGCGCCACGTCACCGACGGCGATGGACGGCACGGTACCCAGGGTGTGGCCCAGCGACACCGCGGTCGGGATGGCGTTCATGGTGAACCAGGCCCCGGTGTTGACCGCGCCGTTGATGCCGTTGAGCACGGACGGCGTGCCGAGGAAGTTGTCGATCGAGGACAAGATGCCTGTGGTCTGGAACGGAAGGGTGGGCGCCGCGGCCGCCAGAGGCGCCGCCGCGAGGGGCGCTGCGAGCGCCTGAGCCGTGCCGCCGGTCGCACCACCGGCGAGGGCGGTGTTGTCCACGACCGCGGCGGCCGCCGGGTCGGTGGTCGACGTCAGCGGCGTCACCGGGGTCAGCGCCCCGGCCGCCGCCGAGGACGCCTGGTACGCCGCCATCGCGGCGGCGTCCTGGGCCCAATACTCGGCGTACAGGGTGTCCAGCGCGACGATCGCGGGGGTGTTCTGGCCGAGCACGTTAGACGCGACGAGCGCCGCCTGGGTGGCCCTGTTCGTGGCGATCACCGGTGGCGGCACCACCGCTGCGAACACCGCCTCGAACGCGGCCGCCGACGCCGTGGCCTGGGCACTGGCCTGCTCGAGCGTCGCCGCCGTCTCGGTCAGGTAGGTGACGATGGGCTGGGCCGCCGTGGCCGCCGCCGCCGACCCGCCGCCCGTCCACTGCTCGCTGGTCAGCAGCGCGACGATCGACTCCCACTGGGTGGCCGTCGTGCTCACCTCGGCGGCCAGGTTGGCGTAGGCCGTCGCCGCCGCCATCAGGGGCGCCGCGCCCGCACCGGAGTAGATGAGCGAGGAGGTGATCTCCGGGGGTATTGCCGCAAAACTTAGCACCATTTCTGTCCCGCTCCTTAGTTGTCTGTTCGAATGCGACGTCTGGGTGACCGCTGCTTAGACGGCGGTCGGTTTCGGCATGACGATCGGCTTCACGCCGTAGCGCGGAGCGCCGAAGCCGGCGCTGCTGCGCGCGGCCGAGGCCATTCCGGGCATGCCGGGGACGACCGTGCCGGCGCCGGCCTGCGGCGCGGCGGCGGTCCAGCCCGCCGTTTGGATCGCGCTGACGGGCGTGACGGCCGGGGCGGGCGCGCCGGCCCAGCTCGGCGGCACCGCCAGGTTGTTGACCATGGTCGCGGAGCCCATCGAGGCCACCGGCACTGCGCTGACGGCCCCCATGCCGGTTATGCCGCCGGCCGCGGCGCCGGTGGCGCCGAGCCCTGGCGAGGAGGCGACATCCGCGGCCAATCCGGCACCGGCGGCGTCGCCGGAGGTGTCGAGCAGACCACCACCGGCCATTCCCAGCAGGTCGGACCCGGCCGAGGCCCAGTTGCCAGCACCGATGTTCAAGATGTTGGCACCGTTGCTCGAGAGGCCGAAGATCCCGCCGAGCATGTTCGGGTTGGTGCCGTTGCCGGTGCTACCGAGGAGGTAGGAGAGGTAGTCCAGGGGAGTGTTCGACGGAGTGGCCGCGGCGGCGGCGAGGGGCGAGGCGGCATTCGACAGCACGGCCTGACTCGCGTTGACGGCCTCGGTGTCGCCGTAGGCGTTGGAGCTGATCCCCAGGGTGCTCGCGTACTGCTCCAGCTGCGCCTGCGCCTGGGCGGCGAGGGCCTGGTACTGGGTGCCGTAACTCGAGAAGATAGCTGCCTGCTGGGCCGAGACCGGGTCGGCAGCCGCGGGAGCGATCACGGTTGTAGCCGACGCGGCGCCCGCGTTCTGCGCCGCCAGGTTGGTGTTGATGCCGCTGAGCAGTTGCTCCGCGGCTAACATCTCTTCGGTCTGTGTTGTCAGAAAAGACATCCGTTGCTCCTAGTGTTCGGAACTGGCCGGCCCCTTGCGGTTGGTCGGCCTGTGCGTTGGCGTCACGGTCCCTGTGCGTTGGGGAAAGGCTAGCTATCCACCGACTCCACGTTCGCGCCGAAAAGGCACACGTGACAGCCGTTTACGGCTTCTTAACGCCGAGTGTCGTAGTTTTAACAAGCTCCTGTCGGGCGATACCGTGACGTCACCTGAGCTCGGGCGGCGCTACAGGAAACCGCGCGCGGCGCGCGGATCCTAGTCGACGCCCGCCCGCGCCGCACGTTATACATCTGGCTAATGGCGGGCTGGTGGCCGCGCCTGCGGGCGGTCGCCGTGCGCCGACCCCCCGACGGCTCGATTTGCGACGGAAGACGGAGTCAAATCCCCAAGTGCCGGTTAACGTTCGACCGTGGCGGGAAGTTGCGGGTGCGTCTGATTGACGCAGGTTGCGGTTCCGGCGGCGCCCGGCTGCGGCCGGTGTCGCGCAAACTGGTCTGAGCTTCCGGCAGCTGCCCGAGTAGGGTGCCGCGAGGCTTGCTGTGACGCACGCCACGGCATGGCCGTCGCGGACCGCCGGCATTTGCTCCCGGCGATTAGGTGGCATTGCTCCCGGTGTCGGGTAGCAAACCCGCGAGCGGCTGGGAGGGGTTAGGGGATCTTGCTCCGGAACTCCGGGCAGTACGTGGCCGTCGCAGCACCCCGACGATGGTGCCGCTGCCGCTGTTGGCGGCCCCTACAATTTGCTGCGGTATTGCGGGCAGTACGCCGCAACCGCCGCGCCCACGATGATGTTGGCGCCGCCGCCGCTCAACCCGACCGACTTCTTCACATCGCCGATGGTCTGAGCCGCTGTGTCCCCGCCATCGAAGTCCGTACACACGGCATGCCCCACATTGATCATCGACTGATCGGCGCCATCCGCCCAGCTGAGGCCGCGCAAATGCAGCGTTTGCAGGTACTGGTCATCCGCGGGGTCGGCACTCGCGATCGGCGCGGCGACGATGCCGACGACACCGGCCACGACGACGGCGACAGGGCCTGCAAAACGTGCCGTGTTTTTCACTCGTCGACTCCTCCGGTTCCATACCTGCGTGCAGGAACCGAATCTTAATTGCGTCCGGCAAATCTGTCTCGACGAGTTAACCAGGGGTTTTTCGGCATCCGGATATCGGCGGAGGCTTGTAAGTTAATCGCCACCGCCAACGCAAGGCACGAAAACCCGCCCGTCGCGAAGGAGCCAGCGCCGAAGTGACCGAGGACCCGCGGGGTGACGCCGTCTCCCGTCAATACGATCGGTGGGAGTACCCGCCCCCGGTGGCCGACCTCGCGGCGTGGTGCGAAGCCCACTGGGATTGGTTCGATCCGTTCTGGGCCCACCGGGTGTTGTGGCCGGACCGGGAATACAGGCCGGACCTCGACATTCTGATCGCGGGCTGCGGCACCTTTCAGGCCGCCCTGTTCGCCTTCAAGAATCCCGGCGCGACGGTGGTCGGGATCGACGTCAGCGGCAACGCCCTGAATCACCAGAGTCGGCTGAAGGACACGCACGGGCTGCAGAACTTGGAGTTGCACCTGCTGCCGATCGAAGAGGTGTCGGCGCTCGGGCGCGACTTCGACCTGATCGTCTCCAGCGGCGTCCTGCACCACATGGCGGACCCGCTGGCCGGGCTCACCGCGCTGGGCGCGTGCCTGCGCCGCGACGGAGCGCTTGCGGTGATGCTCTACGCCAAGTACGGCCGGATCGGCGTCGAAATGCTCGAATCGGTGTTTCGCGACCTCAAGCTGTCGCAGGACGACGCGTCGGTCCAACTGGTCAAAGAGGCCGTCGCGATGCTGCCCGCCGACCACCCGGTGCGCAGCTACCTCAAGGCGGCCCGCGACCTGGTCTCCAACGGCGCCCTGGTCGACACCTTTCTGCACCCCCGGGCGCGCAGCTACACCGTGGCCGAATGCCTGGATCTGGTCGCCGCCGCCGGACTCGCGTTCCAGGGATGGTTCCACAAATCGCCGTACTACTCCCACGAGATGCTCACGCCGGCGAGCGGATTCCAGTCGGCGCTTAACCAATTGCCCGACGCCGAACTGTGGTCCGTGATGGAGCGCCTGCAACCGGCGAACGCCACCCATTTCTTTCTGGCCTGCCATCCCGAGCGCCCCAGGGGGCAGTACACCATCGATTTCGCGTCACCGGCCTCGTTCGATTACGTGCCGCTGCTGCGCACGGCGTGTTTTTTGTCCGGCGACCAAATCCATTGGCCGGGCGGGAAGCAGAAGCTCAATCCGGCCCAGTTGCCCTTCGTGCAACACGTGGACGGCCGGCGCACGATCGCCGAGATCATCGAATGCGTGGCCCAGGTTGGTGGTGTCCCCGACGAGCACCGGGCCCTGCTGCGAGAGTTCGGCCACAAGCTGTTCCAGGGCTTGTGGCGGCTGGACTTTCTGGCCATGGCGTTGCATGCCGACCCAGCCGGATAGCCGGCCCCCGGTCGGCTACATTCGCGACGGGCCCCCATAGCCCAATTGGCAGAGGCAGCGGACTTAAAATCCGTACAGTGTCGGTTCGAGTCCGACTGGGGGCACAGTGTTTATCCTGCTAGGAGGCATATCTGCCTCGAACGTGTGGGTGGTCGTCGCCGTCAAGACTCTCCGCGTCAGCAACGCGTCAGCAGTCAGTTGACTTGTGACGTCACGCGCGGCGCCAGCTTCCCAAACTTGTCTCCTGAACGCGACAGCATAATGTGCTGCCAACCATTCAAATTGCAGTCGCGCGTGGTGCTGTCACGATACTGTTTCGGCTATCGACCTGACGTTCGCACGGCCGAAAATAGCCCTGTTTTCTGACGAAGTGTCGTCCTCGATGCCGGCCACCGCCATCGTGCGCGTGGACCAACAGTTTGGGCGCGCCGCCGACGGGCCCGCAATCCGTCATCCATACACTGACCCAGCATGGGCATGCTGTTCGGCCTCGCGCCGTGGATCGTGTATTGGGTACTCGTCGGCAACGTTCCGTTCGCCGCGGCCGTGCTGGTCGCGTTGGCGATCGCCGCCGCCGGCCTGGGCCTGGGAGGCGCGGTCGGCAGGAAGTGGCAGTTCTTCGATTTTGCTTCCGTCGCAGTGCTTTTGATTCTCGCCGTGCTGTCCTTCACGCTCGGTGACTCATTCCTCGAGCGGTGGATACTGCCGCTGAGCAACGCCGGGATCTTCCTGGTGACGCTGATCGGGATGCTGGTCGGCAAGCCCTTCGTGGCCGAGTTCGCCGCGGCGGAACAAGCCGCCGACGTCGTCAAAACCGAGCTATTCGGCCGGGTCGTCAAGATCCTGAGCTGGCTGTGGATCGCGACGTTCGCCGGGATGACGGTGTCGTCGGTGATCCCGTCGATCCTGGAGGGTCCCGGCGGGCCCGCCGGGACCACCGCCGCCCTGATGCTGGACACGAAGACGCCACTGTCGTTTCTCTGCTACTGGATCATTCCGTTCGGACTGCTGGGGCTCACAGCGGTCGCGTCGCGACTGCTGCCCGAGCGGATGCTGGCCGGCATCGACGACGTCGCGCGGGAAACCTCGTTCGTTGCCTACGACGAAGCCACCATCGACGAGCTCTACTTTTTGGCCACCGAACACGCCAACCGCGAGGTCGGCCCCGGCAAGGAGGCGTACGCCGTCAAGGTCGGCGGGATGGGAACTCCGTTGACCGGAGACGAGTCCCGCAAGTCGTGGCCCTCGACCTACAAGGTGCGAGACAAGCGGCACTGAGCCTTCAGCGCGATTCGGCTACGTTGGTTCTCGGCGGAGCGGCCCCCAAACCTGCCGCAGCGCTCCGCATCCGGGTGGCCACAACCGGAATGCCCACCGGAGCGGAGAAAGGGAGTCGCGATGAACGCACCCAGCGCAGACGCCATCCGCGCAGAAACCATCACCATCACCGGCCACGGCGGCGACGAGATCGAGGCCTACCAGGCCGTGCCGCTCGCGCCGGCCTCGCGGGGCGGCGTCGTGTGGATCCACCACATGCCCGGGTACGACCGGGAGACCAAGGAGTTCGTCCGCCGGCTCGCGGTCAGCGGCTACAACGCCGTGGCGCCGAACCTCTACTCGCGCGAAGCCCCGGGTGCCGCGCCCGATGACGCGGCCGCCGCGGCGCGCGCCGCGGGCGGGGTGCCCGACGAACGATTGGTCGGCGACGTCGCGGGCGCGGTGGAGCACCTGCGCGCGTTGGACGGCGCCAACGGCAAGTTCGGTGTCATCGGGCACTGCTCGGGCGGACGGCACGCCTACCTGGCGGCGTGCTCGCTGCCGTTCGATGCGGCGGTGGACTGCTACGGCGCCTTCATCGTCGAGAACCCGCCCGAGGGCATGCCCAAGGCCATGAAGCCGATCCTGGACCTCGCCGCCAACCTCAGCTGTCCGCTGCTGGGCCTGTTCGGGCTCGACGACCGGTTTCCCGCGCCCGCCGCGGTGGCCACCCTGGACGCCGAACTGAACAGGCTGGACAAGCAGCACGAGTTCCACTCCTACGAGGGCGCGGGCCATTCGTTCTTCTCCGTCGACCGCCCGGCATACCGGCCGGAGGCCGCGGTGGACGGCTGGCGGCGCATCGACGACTTCTTCGCCACCTACCTGAAGGGCTAGGCATCTCCCATGTGCACCTATCTCACCGAACATGTCGAGATTGACGGCAGCGGCAAGGGCGCGACGGGATGGTTCGGCGCCGACCGCGCGACGGTGTATGTCGACCACCCCGTCCACGCGCCCTACGGCCACACCGTCAACATCGACGTGATCAACCCCCAGCTCGGCCCGTCGGCGCGGGTGGCCCTGGAACTGACCGAGGAAAGCGCGCTCGCGCTGGCCGACGCCATCCGCAAGGCCATCGGTCACGCCCCGGCCGGACTGGCCTCCAAGGACCAGTAGGTCAGCTATGACCACCGACACCGGCTACCCGCAGATGGCCGCCGCGCGCGGCAGGATCGAACCCGCGCCGCGGCGGGTCCGTGGTTATCTCGGCGACGCGCTGGTCTTCGACACCACCGCCGCCCGGTACGTGTGGGAAGTTCCGTACTACCCGCAGTACTACATCCCGCTCGACGACGTCCGGTCCGAGTTCCTGCACGACGAAAACCACGCCCAGAAGGTGCAATTCGGTGCGTCGCGGCTCTACTCCCTGGTGGGCGCCGGCCAAAAGCATGAGTCCGCCGCGCGGGTATTCGACGCCGACGGGGACGGCCCGCTGGCCGGGACAGTGCGGTTCGAGTGGAATCCGTTGCGCTGGTTCGAAGAAGACGAGCCGATCTACTGCCACCCGCGCAATCCGTATTCGCGGGTCGACGCCCTACGCTCGCATCGGCATGTGCGCGTCGAGCTCGGCGGAATTATCTTGGCCGACACAAGGACTCCCGTTTTGCTGTTCGAAACAGGTTTGCCGACAAGGTATTACATCGATGCGACCGATGTCGCCTTCGAGCACCTGGAATCCAGCCCCACGCAAACGTTGTGTCCGTACAAGGGGGTTACCTCAGGTTATTGGTCGGTGCGTGTGGGTGACGCCGTGCACGAGGACCTGGCATGGACCTACCACTATCCGCTTCCGGCGGTCGGTCAAATCGCCGGTCTGATCGCTTTCTACAACGAGAAAGTCGACATCACCGTCGACGGGGTCGGGCTGGAGAGACCGCAGACGCAGTTCAGCTAGCCGCACCGCATTCCGAAATAAATTCTTAAGCTCGCGCACATACGGGCGAAACATTGCCATTCGACGCTTCACCCATCTACGGCGTCACTTCGCACCGCGGCTGATTTCAAAAGGCCTACCGGCCCGAATTGGGGTGTGTCTGAACCATGTTGCCTTATCCAGATTGGGTTAATCCCGGGGACAACGCCTGGCAGTTGGTGGCGGCGACTCTGGTCGGCCTGATGAGCATTCCTGGCATCGCCGTCCTGTACGGCGGAATCGTGCAGAAGAAGTGGGCCGTCAACACCATGTTGATGGCCTTCACCGGGTTCTCTCTGGTGCTAGTCGTGTGGGTGCTCTGGGGTTTCAAGATGGGGTTCGGCGAACCGCTGAAACTCGGGCCGGGCATCCTGCAGTCGGCGGTCGGGAAACCCAAGACCATCCTGAGCAGCAACAACCAGCAGATCGCTTATATCCCGCTGCTGGACGGCACCATGCCGTCTTTCCGCTTCTCGGAGACCACGCTGGCGTACTTCCAATTCGTGTTCGCCGCCATCACCCCGCTGCTTTTTCTCGGCAGCGTGATCGGAAGAATGAGCTTCAAGGCCTGGCTGATCTTCGTGCCACTGTGGTCGACATTCGCCTACTCGGTCAATGCGTTCCTGCTGTGGGGCGGTGGCTGGTGGTCACACGCTGGCGCCTTGGATTACAGCGGTGGCTACGTGATTCACCTCGCCGCCGGGACATCCGGTTTCGTCGCTGCCGCGGTGATAGGTCCGAGGCTGGCGCGGGACCGGGAACGCGCGGTGCCGAACAACCTGCCCCTGGCCGCGGTCGGTGCCGGCGTCTTGTGGTTGGGCTGGAACGGCTTCAACGGGGGTGACCCGTACTTTTCGGGTGCCGACGCGTCACTGGCGGTGATCAACACCAATCTCGCCACCGCAGTCGCGTTGCTCACCTGGGTGATCTGGGACCTTTTCGCGAGCAAGCAGCGCAAACCGACATTCCTCGGCGCTGTGAACGGGATGATCAGCGGCCTGGTCGCCATCACGCCGGCGGCTGGCTTTGTCAACAGCTTCGGTGCGATGATCATCGGCGTCGTCGCCTCGTCCCTGGTATGGATGTCCTGGAATTGGCTTGGTACAACAACGCTTTTCAAGAAGGTGGACGACACGCTGGGTGTGTTTCACACTCACGGTGTCGCAGGTTTGGCCGGCGGGTTGCTGGTCGGAGTACTCGCCGATCCGCATATTGTCGAATACCTGGGCGGCAGCACGGGACAGGACGTGACCTTCGCCGGTTGGCTGTACGGTCACCATCCCAAGCAGATATTGATCCAGGCCGGTGCTGCGGCCACGATCATCGTCTGGGATGCGCTCATCACATTCGTCATCCTGAAAGTCCTTGGCCTCTTTATGAAATTGCGGTTGCCCGACGAGGTGTTGGAAAGCGGTGACCTCGGTGTGCACGACGAAGAGGCTTACCCGGACGAAACGCTCGTCACGGGTAGGCGAGTCGAGCCGCGCTCAGAAACGCGGACTGGGACGATAATTTCCAAACACGCTGAGACGGTGGATGATTGAGGGTGCGAAGACGCCATGAAGCTGATTACCGCGATCGTCCAGCCCTTCACCCTCGATGACGTCAGGCATGCCGTGGAGTCCGCCGGTGTGCTGGGTTTAACCGTCACCGAAGTCCAGGGGTATGGCAGACAGCGAGGGCACACCGAGGTCTACCGCGGAGCCGAGTACGCGGTCGAATTCGTACCAAAGGTCCGGGTCGAGGTACTGATCGACGAGGAGTTTGTCGACCGGGTCACGGGGGCCATCATCAGCGCGGCTCACACCGGGAAGATCGGCGACGGCAAGGTGTGGGTATCACCAGTGGAAGCGGTTGTTCGCATCCGGACCGGGGAACGTGACCACAACGCGCTGTGATGGAATTCGCGCGTAAGCGCGAGAATTCCGGCGCAACACTTTGGTGCCGGCCCAGTTGTGATCTATCCCTCGTCGGCCGCGAAACCTGAGAATTCCCTACATCCGCACCCGATAGCGCGCTCACGTGGGCTGTTAGCGGCGCGCGTGAAATCCGCCGGAAGCGGGTTTGCCTGACTTTCGCTACGGGTAAGCGACTGCGATACAGCGTGATTGGAAGTCTGAGCAGAACCTGAGTGCGCACAGTGACGTAGCTAACGTCGAGCAGTTCGATCTGCTAACGGGCGACTTGTGGCCAGTAGACTACCGAAAACCAATCTCGTCAGCGCCTTTCGGTGCTGAAAGCCGGTGGGATCCGGAGGCCAAATCGTCGCACACGTATCGGCGGCTTCGCCACTTGACGACCAGAGCCGACAACACAGCAAAGGCGGTGCCAGCGTGAACGATGTGAACGGCCCTACGGCCGCGCACGACGATCGAAACGCCCGAATCTTCGAGTTTGACACCTCCTCGGTGGTGCGGGTTCCGTTGCACAACGGCCCGATCAGCGATATCGACATCAGCCCGGACGGGCGGCGGCTGGTCGCGACGAACTACGGCCGCGACGCGGTTTCGGTCATCGACGCCAACACGTGCCGTGTCTCGAGCACCGTCACCGGGCTGACCGAACCGTTCGCGGTCACCATGAGCAGTGCGGACTCCAACTACGCCTACGTCAGCATCGCGACCGCCGGCTACGACGCCATCGAGGTCATCGACGTCGTCACGAACTGGCGCATCGCCACCCACCATCTCGCGAACAGCGTCAGCGACCTGACGGTGAGCCCGGACGGCAAATTCCTTTACGCCAGCCGGAACGCGGTGCGCGGCGCCGATGTGACGGTGCTGGACACCACCACCGGCGAACTCGAGGTCATAGACCTGGCGACCGCGCCGGGCACCACCACCGAATGCGTGCGGATCAGCGCCGACGGACGACGGCTGTATGTCGGCATGAACGCCCCGACCGGCGGCAGCCTTGCCATGATCGAGACCCGGACGCGGTCCGACAATCGCCGGGTCGGCGGCCGGTCACGCATCGTCGGCGTCGTCGACCTCGGTCTGCCTCTGCGCGATGTGGCGTTGAGCGACGACGGCGGCACGGCGTACGTGGCCAGCTGCGATCCGGTCGCGGGCGCGGTACTGGACGTGATCGACACCCGGGTCAACAAGATCGTCGGCACCCACAAGATCCCGGAGATCACCGGCCCGCTCACACGGATGACGCTCAGTCGCGACGGCGCGCGGGCCTACCTGGTCAGCGACGACCGCATCACGGTGCTGAGCACCCACCAGCAGGACGTCCTCGGCGAAGTCGAGGTGTCCAAGCACCCGTCGTGCGTGGTGGAGAGCCCCGACGGCACCCAGCTCTACGTTGCCGATTACTCCGGCGTGGTCACCGCGGCGCGCATCTCCTCGACCGCGCCATCGCCGACCCGCGGCGGGGCGGGCGACCCGGACCTGTCGGTCGCCGGCTGGCTGCCCGAACTGCCGGAGTGGGAACCGGTCCTCGCCTAGGCCGGCTGGTCTCGCGGGGCGCCCAAAGCGGCCCCGGCCGAACGGGATCCACGCAATCGATCGTCAGTCTCCTCGGGTGCTGACACTCTCGCCGAGTTGAGGCTTAGGGTGGGAGGCGCCCGACGGCACAGGCGGTGCTGCCCCGAGACTAAGGCGGTAGATCAGTGGACGGCACGATGCAGGACTTCCCGTTGACCATCACCGCGATCATGCGTCACGGCTGCACCGTGCACGGGGAACGCGTCGTCACGACCGCCACCGGGGACGGCTACCGGCGCACCACCTACCGGGAGCTGGGCAAGCAGGCCGCGCAACTGGCGAATGGCCTGCGCCGCCTCGGCGTCACCGGTGACCAGCGGGTGGGCACATTCATGTGGAACAACGCCGAGCACCTCACCGCATACCTCGCCTTGCCGTCGATGGGCGCCGTCCTGCATACCCTCAACATCCGGCTGTTCCCCGAGCAGATCGCCTTCGTCGCCAACGAGGCCGAAGACCAGGTGGTGCTGGTCGACGCCTCACTGGTCAAATCGCTGGCACCCGTGCTGCCCGAGCTCGAGACCGTGCACACCGTGATCGTCGTCGGCGACGACACTGAGCCGCTGCAGGGCGCGGGCAAGACCGTGCTGCGCTACGCCGACGTCCTCGACGGCGAGTCCACCGAGTTCGACTGGCCGCGCATCGACGAGAACTCCGCGGCCGCGATGTGCTACACAAGCGGCACCACCGGCAACCCGAAAGGCGTTGTCTACAGCCACCGTTCGAGCTTCCTGCACACGATGGGCGCGTGTACCACCAACGGCATCGGCGTCGGGGCCACCGACAGCGTGCTGCCCATCGTGCCGATGTTCCATGCCAACGCCTGGGGGCTGCCGTACGCGGCGCTGATGGCCGGCGCCGACTTGGTGTTGCCAGATTGCCACCTCGACCCCCGCTCGCTGGTCGCGATGGTCGAGGACCTGAAGCCCACCGTGACCGGCGCGGTGCCCACCATCTGGAACGGCGTCCTGCATCACCTCGAGGACGACCCCGACCACGACATGTCGTCGGTGCGGTTGGTGGTCTGCGGCGGCTCGGCCGTCCCGGTGTCGCTGATGCGCACCTTCGAGGAAAAGCACGACGTACAGATCCGGCAGCTGTGGGGCATGACGGAGACGTCGCCGCTGGCCACCATGGCGTGGCCGCCGCCGGGCACCCCGGAGGACCAGCACTGGGCCTTCCGCGGGACACAGGGTCAGCCGGTCTGCGGAGTGGAGATGCGCATCGTCGACGACGACGGTCAGGTGTTGCCCAACGACGGCCAGGCCGTCGGCGAGGTCGAGGTCCGCGGACCGTGGATCGCCGGCTCCTACTACCTGGGCCGCGACGAATCGAAATTCGACTCCGGCTGGCTGCGCACCGGCGACGTGGGCCGCATCGATGAGCGCGGGTTCGTCACCCTGACCGACCGCGCCAAGGACGTCATCAAATCCGGTGGGGAATGGATCTCCTCGGTCGAGTTGGAGAATTTCTTGATCGGGCACCCGGATGTGGTCGAGGCCGCCGTGGTCGGCGTTCCCGACGAGCGCTGGGAAGAACGGCCGCTCGCGGTGATCGTGGCCAAGGAGGGCGCGGCGGTGAGCCCCGACCAGCTGCGAAACTTTCTCGCCGACAAGGTCGTTCGGTGGTGGCTGCCCGAGCGGTGGACCTTCGTCGACGAGATCCCGCGCACCAGCGTCGGCAAGTACGACAAGAAAACCATCCGGTCGCGATACGCAGAGGACGAATACCAGGTGATCGAGGCGCGCTGAGCTGAAAGGCGTTACACCCGTGGCACATTCACTCATCGTCGATCAATCCGTCGTCACCCCGGTCGCGGTCCAGGACGCTTTTAACCGGACGCTGCCCATTGCGCTCCCGACGCTTTTCCACCGCTGGTACGGGCCGTTCCCGCCGATCAAGGAAGTGCGCGAGCAGACCGGGGCCTGGGACGCGGCCGGCCAAACCCGCGTCGTGCACCTGGTCGGCGGGGCCAGCATGCGCGAGGAACTGACCAGCGTCGACCCGCCGCGGTCGTTCGGCTACCGGCTTTCGGAGGTCACCGGCCCGATGGCGCTGCTGGTCGACCACGTCCTCGGCGAATGGATCTTCGCTCCGGCCGGCGGCGGCACCGAGATCACCTGGCGCTGGGACATCCGCCCACCCACGGCGCTGACGGCCTGGGCACTGCCGGTGCTGGGCAGGATGTGGAAGGGCTACGCGCGCCGGGCGCTGCACGACCTGTCGGCCGTGCTGACGGGCTGACCCGCGACCGCTAGCGTGGGGAGCCATGTGCCGACTTTTTGGCCTGCACGCCGGGACGCACGCCTGCACCGCGACCTTCTGGCTCCTCGACGCCCCGGACAGCCTGGCTCAGCAGAGCAGGAGAAATCCGGACGGCAGCGGGCTGGGCGTCTTCGACGAACACGGCCAACCGCACCTGTACAAGGAGCCGATAGCGGCCTGGCAGGACGCGGAATTCGCGACCGAGGCGCACCGGATGACCGGCACGACGGTCATCGCCCACGTCCGCTACGCGACCACCGGCTCGCTCGACATCCACAACACCCACCCGTTCCTGCAGGACGGGCGGATCTTCGCGCACAACGGCGTCGTCGAAGGATTGCACATCCTCGACGAGCGGTTGCGTGAGGTCGGCACCGACGACCTGGTGTTGGGCGACACCGATTCCGAGCGGGTCTTCGCGTTGATCACCGCCGCGATCCGGGCCCGCGACGGCGACATCACCGCCGGCCTCACCGACGCCATGCGATGGCTCGCCGAGCACGCTCCGATCTACGCGGTCAACGTGCTGCTGAGCACGGCCACCGACATGTGGGCGCTGCGCTACCCGGAAACCCACCACCTCTATATTCTGGATCGATCCGACGATACGGCTTCGCATGATTCCGAATTCGACTTGTGCACCAAGCGGATTCACGCCCGGTCGGAGCATCTGTGTGAGCGGTCGTCGGTGGTGTTCGCCACCGAGGTGATGGACGACGAGCCACGCTGGCGGCTGCTGCCGGCGGGTGAACTCTTCCATGTCGACGCAGATCTGCAAATCCACCGCAGCATGATCCTGCCAGACCCGCCCAAACATCTGCTGCGTCGCGAGGACCTGAGCTCGCCGGTGGAGGAGTCGCAGCACGCCCTGCCGAACACCCGGCAACTGGCCTGATCCGGGCTGGCAAGGTAGGCGACGTGATGACCAAACGCGCCCTGGTGCTGGCCGGTGGGGGAATAGCGGGAATCGCCTGGGAGACAGGTGTTCTGCGAGGCATCGCCGACGAGTCGCCGGCGGTGGTTCGGCTGCTGATCGAGTCGGACGTGCTGGTCGGGACCTCGGCGGGCTCGGCCGTCGCCGCGCAGCTTCGCAGCGGCCACACCCTGGACGAGCTGTTCGACCGGCAGGTCGCCGAGTCGTCGGCCGAGATCGATTCCGGGGTCGACGTGGAGACCATCACCGAACTGTTCCTGACGGCCCTGGGTCAGCCGTATGAGGACACGCTGGACAGGACCCGGCAACAGATGCAGCGCATCGGTGCCGTGGCGCTGGCCACCGAAACCGTTCCCGCGCCGGTGCGCCGCGACGTCATCGCGCGGCGGCTGCCGTCGCACCACTGGCCGGAGTCCGAGTTGCGGCTCACCGCGATCGACGTCGAAACCGGCGAATTGACCGTCTTCGACCGCGACTCGGGCGTCGACCTGGTCGATGCCGTCGCGGCAAGCTGCGCGGTGCCCGGGGCGTGGCCGCCGGTCAGGATCGCGGGCCGCCACTACATGGACGGCGGGGTCGCCAGCTCGGTCAACCTGGTGGTGGCCGCCGACTGCGCGACGGTGGTGGTGCTGGTGCCCTCGGGCGTCGATGCGCCGTCACCGTTCGGTGCCGGGCCGGCCGCCGAGGTCTCGGCGTTTCCCGGCGCGGCGTTCGCCGTCTTCGCCGACGCCGATTCGCTGGCCGCCTTCGGGCCCAACGCGCTGGACCCGAACTGCCGCATCCCGTCGGCCCTGGCCGGGCGCGGGCAGGGCCGCCGCGAAGCCGCGGCCATCGCCCGCTTCCTGGGGCTGTGACAGTGCTTGGCGCGCAGGCGTTTTGAGCGACGTTTAACGCTCGATCGCGGGCGGGACGTCCCGCTGGTCCTGGACTTCCAGGGCGTCCAGCGCCTCGTCCGCCAGCGCACGGCCGGCGGCGATCACCTCCACCGCCCGGTGGAATTCCAGGGCCCGGCACGTCGAGCGCGGGATCTCGATGTGCAGGTCGGGCGGGTAGACCGCCAGGGTGTGGCGGGCCAGGGCGGCCTGGGCGATGTCGATGGTCCGGTTCATCACCTCGAAGCTGCCCAGTTTGGGCACGGCGGGTCCCACGCCGGCCAGGTCGCCGGCGTCGTCACCGGGCGCGGGCTGCTCGTCGTCCTGGGCGTCCACCCAGCTGTCCGGCTCGCCGGCCGGTCCGCCCAGCCTGCTCAGCACCGCGCGCGCGGTCGGCCGATCGAGCAGCGACCGGGCGGCGGCCGTGTCCAGCAGCGCGGAGGTGCTGCGCACCATGCGGGTCAACCACTCGACGGTGGCACCCGGCTCCGGTTCGCGGTTGCTGACCGCCTCGCTGCCGGACAGGCTCACCGCGATGGTCAGGTCGGCGTTGACCGCGGCGAGCGGGGCCAGCGGCAGCGGATCCAGGATGCCGCCGTCGGCGAGCAGCCGCCCGTCGACCGCGTGGGGGGCGATCACGCCGGGGATCGCGATGGACGCCCGGATCGCCTCGTCGAGGGGGCCGCGCTGAAACCACACGGACTTGCCCGTCAGCAGGTCCGTCGCCACCGCGGTGTAGGGGATGGGCAGGTCTTCGATGGCGACCGGACCCAGGATGTCGCGCACCGCGTCCAGGATCTTGCCGGCCCGCATCACGCCGGCCGCGCTGATGGACGGGTCCAGCAGCCGCAGGATGGTGCGCTGGGTCAGCTTCTTCGCCCAGTCGGCGAACTCGTCCAGCCGCCCGGCCGCCTGCAGCCCGCCGACCAGCGCACCCATCGACGAGCCGGAGACGCCGACGACGTCGTAGCCGCGCGCCGCCAGGGCCTCGATCACCCCGATGTGGGCGTAGCCGCGGGCACCGCCGCTGCCCAGGGCGAGTGCCACCCGGGTCGGTTCTGATCGACGCGGAAGTTCGTCCGGCACCCCTACATTCTGCGCGGCGACACTGGGTCAGCGGGCGGCGCGGGCACTTTTTTCAGCCGTGATCCCAATTACGCGGCGGCCATGAATCCCCGCGGCGCGGCCCTACCCGCATTCGTCGTTGGCGGCCGCCCGGGCGGCGACGATCACGGCGGCCTGGCGGGCCGGCGTCAGCTTCGACCACGGCGCGTTCCAGCTGCCCGCGGTGCCCGCCGGCGACGCCTGAACCATCGACAGATACGGCTCGAACAGCGACGCACCGGTGTTGGGCTGGGCGTCCATCCACTCTTTCGCGGCGTGACAGGCCTGGTAGTACTCCTCTTCGGTGGAGGCCGCGGGGACGTCGACCCTGGTCGTCACACCGCCCGGGGACAGGCCCACCGAGCCGGCGGGCGGCGAACCCGGGCCGTTGGCGACGCCGGATTGGCGCGCCGGCGGGGACGAGGAGGCGCCGCTGTGGGCGCCGTGCGAGCACCCCGTGACCGCCAGGATGACGGCCGCGGCGACAACCGCGCCCCACCGCCCGGACCGACCACCGCGCCAGCGCACGGTCTCAATCTATGCAACACTGGCGGCCGTGATGGAGCGCTTCGGATTTTGCGAGTGTTGTCGGCCGTAACACGCCGCCGCTTGTCCTGTCCGTTTTCGCCTGGAAGCTCCTGTAAATGTCTGTGCCCGTCGCCACCGCTGCTGCCCCGCGCCCGCGAGTCCTCTCCGCCCCGTCCGCCGGACCGACCCGGCTGCGAGTGCCTGATCTGCTCTACGCCACCGACCGGGCCGCCGACGAGGTGCTCAGCGGGCGCTGCGAGCACCTGTTGCCGGCGGGCGGCATACCCGAGTCGCGGCGCTGGTTCACCCGCATCCACGGCGACGAGGAACTCGACGTCTGGCTGATCAGCTGGGTGCCCGGCCAGCCGACCGAGTTGCACGACCATGGCGGGTCGCTGGGCGCGCTGACCGTCATTTCCGGATCGTTGAACGAATACCGTTGGGATGGAAGGGCTTTGCGACGCCGCCGGCTGGACGCCGGCGATCAGGCCGGATTCCCGTTGGGCTGGGTGCACGACGTGGTCTGGGCGCCGCGGCCGGTCACCGTGCCCGTTTCGCTGCCGGTCGCCGGGGCGCCGAGCGCCGCGCAGGTGCAGCCCACCCTGAGCGTGCATGCCTACTCGCCGCCGCTGACGGCGATGTCGTACTACGAGATCACCGACCGCAAGACGTTGCGCCGCGAACGCACCGAACTGACCGACCAGCCGGAAGGATCGCCATGAGTCGCATCGACGTCGTCTTGAGATCCGCCCGGCGCCGGTATCGTCGCCTGCCCGCCGTCGAAGTGCCCGCTGCGCTGCGGCGCGGCGCGGTGCTGGTGGACATCCGGCCGCAGGCCCAGCGCTTTCGCGAGGGTGAGGTGCCCGGGGCGCTGGTCATCGAACGCAACGTCCTGGAGTGGCGCTGCGATCCCACCAGCGAGGCCAAACTGCCCGAGGCCGTCGGCGATGACGTCGAATGGGTGATCCTGTGTTCGGAGGGCTACACCTC
Organism: Mycobacterium senriense; assembly: GCF_019668465.1. NCBI lineage: Bacteria > Bacillati > Actinomycetota > Actinomycetes > Mycobacteriales > Mycobacteriaceae > Mycobacterium > Mycobacterium senriense. The sequence goes on from NZ_AP024828.1 coordinate 3,103,469, forward strand.
CAGCCTGGCGGCGGCCGCGCTGCTGGACATCGGGCTGCACCGGGCCACGGACGTCATCGGCGGCTATCACGCGCTGGCCGGCGCCGGTGTGCTGAGCGAGCTGGCCGGGCGCCGGGTCGATCCGGTGTTCGCCGATACCGGCGGCATCGCGCGCCGCTGGCTCTAAATCGTCTCGTCCTAGGCTGTCTCGTCCGAGTGCAGCAGCGGACGCAGTTTCGCGGTCTTGTCCGGCGTCCAGCCGGGCGGTGGCAGCACCGCCGCCCAGCCGTCGGCGACGTCGGCGACGTAGTGGTGGCCATGCCCGTCGGGTACGTCCACCGCCACCGCCATGTCGGCCGACACCTGCAGGAACGTCACGACCGGAATCCAGCGCGTCTGCGGCAGCACGTCGTAGCCGCGAGGCTCGTTCAGCCAGTCGGGCTTGCTGAACAACAGGTCCGGCGTCCACCAGGCGATGGGGTCCGATGCGTGCTGCAGGTACACCACCCGCGGGTGATCCCACGGCGCGTCGGGACGCGTCAAATCCTTTGCGCGAGCGACGAATCGGACATACCGGCCGTCCTGGTAGATCGGTAACCACTCCGGCGATCCGCCGTCACGCGTTGACGTCAAATCGGTCCAGATGGTGTTTTGGAACGTGGGCCCGCTGAACAGGGCACCGTCGGTACGGGCTAGCACGTTGTTCAGGCTCATGAATGGCGCCTCGCCGCCGAACGAGCCCAGGCTTTCGCCAAACACCACGAGCTTGGGGCGCTGCGCTTCGGGCATCTGGCGGATCAGCTTGTCGACTGCCTCGAAGAGCGCTTGCCCGGCGTGCCGGGCGTTCTCCTTGTCCACCAGGAACGACAGCCAGCTCGGCAGAAACGAATACTGCATGCTCACGATCGCCGTGTTGCCGTTGTACATATATTCCAGCGCCGAGGCTTCCGCCTCGTTGATCCAGCCGGTACCGGTGGAGGTGCCCACCGCGACGACGGGGCGCTGCAATCCGCCGGCGCGCTGCAGCTCACGCGCGGCGAGTTCGGCGGTCGCGACGATGCCGTCGGCGGAGTTCAGCCCGGCGTAGGCCCGGATAGGCTCGGTTGCCGGGGCTCCGTTGAATCTGGTCAGATCGTCGACTTTGGGACCACCCTGGACGAAGATGCGCCCTTGGTGGCCAAGGGATTCCCACGATACGAACGACTCGGGACTGCCGGAGCGCAGTGGGGTCTTCGGTGGCGCGCTATCGGGGTTCATCTCGCTGTTGGCCGAGGCGAAGGTGTTGTTCATGGTGCGCATGGCGAACTTCAGCACGACCCCGTTGAGCACGGCCACGGTCAGGACCACCAACGTGACGACCACGATGGTCGCCGAGAGCCGAAACGGTACGAACCGATCCACCTGACCGACCAGAAAGCTGACCAGCCACCGGGTGAACTGGCCGATCTCGACCACCGTGAACAGTACGACCAGCGACAAGACTCCCGACAGCGGATAGTCATACCAATTCAAATGTGTGACGCCCATCAGGTCACGGACGTCGTCCTGCCACACGTGGAACCAGATCGCCATGAGTACCTGGCCCACCACGCCGATCGGGATCAGCACCTTCCATGCCCAGCGTGGCGGCGGCGGGCTGTGATCCTTTTCGCGCATGAACCGCACCAGCCAGACCGAGAAGACGCCCAGCCCATAGCCGATGGCGCCGGAGAGCCCGCTGACCAGTCCCTGGAACAAGGGGCCGCGCGGCAGCAGCGACGGTGTCAGCGAAAGCCAGATGAAGATCAGGCCGACCGCGGTGCCGGTGAACGTGTAATGCCGTACCCACCAAGGCCTTTCGGTCCATGGCAGGGTGGGCGTCGCGCGCCCGGCCCGCGCGGGTGCCGCTTGCGGTGCGACGTCCGGCTTGGGCGCCGCGGACTCCTCGACGACGTCCGCCGGGTCTTGGTCTGCCTCGGTGGGTGTCGGGGAAACCGGTTCGCTCATGCAAGCGTCCTAGCGGTGGGTGAAGTTCGGCGGGCGCTTCTCGACGAAGGCCGCCATCCCTTCGGACTGATCCTCGGTCGCGAAAGTCGAGTGAAAGAGCCTGCGCTCGTACAGAAGTCCCTCGGTCAGGGTGGATTCGAACGCGCGGTTGACGGCCTCTTTGGCCATCCGGGCCGCCGAGCGCGACATCTGCGAAATGGTGGTGGCGACGGCCTTGGCCTCGGTCAGCAGGTCATCGGCCGGCACCACTCGCGAGACCAGGCCGCTTCGTTCGGCTTCTTCGGCGCCGATGGTGCGCCCGGTCAGGATGAGGTCCATGGCCTTGGCCTTGCCGATGGCTCGGGTCAGCCGCTGTGAGCCGCCCATGCCGGGCAGCACCCCGAGCTTGATTTCGGGCTGGCCGAATTTCGCTGTGTCCGCGGCGATCAGCACATCGCACATCATGGCGAGCTCACAGCCGCCGCCCAGCGCGTGGCCGGCCACCGCGGCGATCGTCGGCGTGCGGATCGCGGCGAGCCTGCTCCAGGGGGCGAAGAAGTCGGCGCCGAAGGCGTCGGCGAACGTCAGCTCGGACATCTCCTTGATGTCGGCGCCGGCGGCGAACGCCTTGGCCGAGCCGGTGATGATGATCGCCCCGATGCCGGGGTCATCATCGAAATCGGCTGCGGCGCTGGTGACTTCGTTCATCAGCGCAGTGTTCAGGGCGTTGAGTGCCTTCGGCCGGTTCAGGGTGATGATGCCGACCCGCTCTTCGCGCTCGACGAGGATGGTCTCGTAATTCGTGTCTGTCATCCAAACCGCCTTTCTAGAAACTCAAGTCGTCGTCGACCGGGGCGAAATACGCCTCGACGTCGGCTGCGGTGACCGCGGGCAGCTGCGCCGGCGACCATTTCGGATTGCGATCCTTGTCGATCAGCTGGGCGCGGATGCCCTCCACCAGATCGTGCGAGCGCAGCGACGCCGACGAGACCCGATAGTCCTGCACCAGAACGTCCTTCAGCGTCGCGAGCTTGGCGGCGCGGCGCACCGCCTGCAGGGTCACCGACAGCGCGATCGGGGAACGGGTGGCGATCAGGTTCGCGGCGTCTTGAGCAGGTTCAGCGCCCGGACCCGCGTCGTGCCCGCGCAGGGCGGCGACGATGTCCTCGACGGTGTCGCCGGCATAGCATTCGTCGATCCAGTTGCGTTGCGCGGCAAGCTCACTGGCCGGTGGTTCGGTTGCGTACTTGGCGAGTGCGTCCTGGACGCCGTCGGAGACCACCGTGCGGCGGAACGCCTCGACGTCGCCGTGCGGGACATAGTGGTCGGCGAAACCCATGGCGATGGCGTCGGCTCCGGAGAACGGCGCCCCGGTCAGCGCGGCGTGCAGACCCAGCCCGCCGGGAGCCCGGGACAGCAGATAGGTGCCGCCGACGTCGGGGATGAAGCCGATGCCCACCTCGGGCATGGCGATCTTGGAGGTATCGGTGACCACCCGGATGTTCGAGTGCGCGCTGACGCCGACGCCTCCGCCCATCACGATGCCGTCCATCAACGCCACGTACGGCTTGGGGAACTCGGCGATCTGCGCGTTGAGCAGATACTCGTCACGCCAGAAGCGTCGCGCCTCGACCCCGTCCTTGCGCGCGCTGTGATAGATCGAGACCACGTCGCCGCCGGCGCACAGTCCGCGTTCGCCGGCGCCGGACAGCACCACCGCGCGCACCGCGTCGCCGCCCGCCCAGTCGGCGAGGATGGCTGTCAGCGCATCGACCATCGGCTGATTCAGCGAGTTGATCGCCTTGGGCCGGTTGAGCGTGATCAAGCCGACGCTTCCCTCGACTTCGGTCAGAACCTCATCGGATTCGTCGGTCACGCCTCTCCTCCCATCGTCGGTCCAGCCTCGAGGAAGAAATCTAGATCGTCGCGACGGGCGCGGTGCCCGCGGGTAAGGGTTATCTTTAACGCGACGACAACGGCGGTGGCTATATGCACCGGAAAACGACCAGGTCCACTGGGAACCAGGGTGCAACGCCGATCGTTGAGATTGTGTTCGCACAGCTCGAAGCCAATTAGAGAGGATCCGACGGTGCGGGAGACAAGCAACCCGGTATTTCGTTCGCTGCCTACGCAGAGGGGCGGATACGCGCAATTCGGCACTGGCGTGCCCCCGATGCAGGGCTATGGAGCCGACCCCTACGCGGCTCCCTACCAGGCCCCGTACCAGGAGGCCAAAGCTTCGCGTCCGCTGACCATCGACGACGTCGTCACCAAGACCGGCATCACGCTGGCCGTGCTGGCGCTGTCCGCCGTGGTCTCCTACTTCCTGGTCGCCCGCGACGTCGCGCTGGCCATGCCGCTTGCTCTGGTCGGCGGGCTGGGCGGCCTGGCCCTGGTGCTGGTGGCCACCTTCGGCCGCAAGCAGGACAACCCCGGCATCGTGCTAGGTTACGCGGTGCTCGAGGGTCTGGTCCTGGGCGCCATCTCGTTCGTCTTCGCCAACTTCTCGGTGTCGAACGCCAACGCCGGGGCGCTGATCGGTGAGGCGGTACTGGGCACCTTCGGGGTGTTCTTCGGAATGCTCGTCGTCTACAAGACCGGGGCCATCCGGGTGACGCCCAAGTTCACCCGCATGCTGGTCGCTGCGATGTTCGGCGTGCTGGCCCTGATGCTCGGCAACTTCGTGCTGGCGATGTTCCACGTCAACGGCGGCACCGGCCTGGGCCTGCGCAGCGGCGGCACGGTGGCGATCATCTTCTCGCTGGTGTGCATCGCGATCGCGGCGTTCAGCTTCCTGATCGACTTCGACGCGGCCGACCAGATGGTCCGCGCCGGCGCGCCGGAGAAGGCGGCATGGGGCATCGCGCTCGGCCTGACCGTGACGCTGGTCTGGCTGTACATCGAGATCCTGCGTCTGCTGAGTTATCTGCAGAACGACTAGCTCTGCCACAGAGAAAAACCGGCACGCCTGTTGGCGTGCCGGTTTTTCGTGTGCCGCGCCTTCTTGTGCGGCTGCGGCCCGTCAGGTGTGAGTTGAGGGCGTTGAGTGTGAGCTGAGGGCGTCGAGTGTGACGCTGCGGCGGGGCCACGCGGCGTGTCGTCGCCCAGGTTTCACTCTCGTCGCCCGGCCGTCACGCTCGTCGACACTCACCCGCGCCCGCCCTCGAGCGGCCTAGCTCAGCCGCTCGATCACCATCGCCATGCCCTGGCCGCCGCCGACGCACATGGTCTCCAGGCCGAACGTCTTGTCGTGCGTCTGCAGGTTGTTGAGCAGCGTGGTGGCGATCCGTGCGCCGGTCATGCCGAAGGGGTGGCCCAGCGCGATCGCCCCGCCGGACACGTTCAGCTTGTCCTCGTCGATGCCCAGCTCGCGCGCCGAGCCCAGCACCTGGACGGCGAACGCCTCGTTGATCTCGAACAGGTCGATGTCGCTGACCGACAGCTTGGCGCGCGCCAGCGCCTTCTTGGTCGCCTCGATCGGGCCCAGGCCCATGATCTCCGGGGACAGGCCGCTGACCGCGGTGGACACGATGCGCGCCAGCGGCGTCAGGCCCAGCTCCTTGGCCTTGGTGTCGCTGGTGATCACCACCGCGGCGGCGCCGTCGTTGAGCGGGCACGCGTTGCCCGCGGTCACCGTGCCGTTGGGCCGGAACACCGGCTTGAGCTGGCTGATCTTCTCGTAAGTGGTGCCGGGGCGTGGGCCGTCGTCGGTGCTCACGGTGGTGCCGTCGGGCAGGGTCACCGGGGTGATCTCGCGCTCGAAGAAGCCGCTCTTGATCGCCTCCTCGGCGCGGTTCTGGCTGCGCACGCCCCAGTGATCCTGGTCTTCGCGGCTGATGCCGGTCAGCAGCGCCACGTTTTCGGCCGTCTGTCCCATCGCGATATAGACGTCGGGGATGTTGTCGTCGGCGCGGGGGTCATGCCACTCGTCGGCGCCCTCGGCCGCGGCCGCCGACCGCTCCTGCGCCTCCTCGAACAGCGAGTTCTTGGTGTCCGGCCACGAATCGGCGCTGCCCCTGGCGAACCGGGACACGGTCTCCACACCCGCGGAGATGAAGGCGTCACCCTCCCCGGCCTTGATCGCGTGAAAGGCCATCCGCGAGGTCTGCAGCGACGAGGAGCAGTACCGGTTGACGGTGGTGCCCGGCAGGAAGTCGAAGCCCAGCTCGACGGCGATGACCCGCGCCAGGTTGAATCCGGATTCGCCGGCCGGCTGGCCGCAGCCCAGGATCAGGTCGTCGATCTGGTGCGGGTTCAGGGCGGGCACCTTGTCGAGGGCGGCGCGCACGATCTGGACGGTCAGGTCGTCGGGGCGCATGTTGACCAGCGACCCCTTCATCGCGCGGCCGATCGGCGAGCGAGCGGTTGAGACAATGACGGCTTCAGGCATGGTGGTTCCCTTCAGATCCCTGCAGATCCCACAGATGGGGCTGGCTCGCTTCGCCTTCGGGCGGTAGGTCCACCCCGACGGGTGAGAACAAATCTAGTCGCTGCCGACCTCGGGGCACGAAGACGGGGCAGGTCCGGGCGCCGGACGCCGCCACAGCCGCGACATCACGCTGGTGCGCGTGTGCCGCTGACCGAGCACCGGCGTCGCCGCCGGCACCGGCGAACTCACCGGCGGACGCTCCACCTCCTCACCCAGCGCGTCGCAGAGGGCGAGCAGCAGCGCGTCGGCCGCGAGCGCATAGGCCGGTGCCGAGGGGTGGAAGCCGTCGGCGGAGAACATGACGTCTGGCGTGGCCCGGAATTGCGGCGCCATCAGCTGCGCCAACGGCACCGGCACGCCGCCGGCCGACCGGACCGCCGTGGTCTGGGCGCGCGCAAGCTGCAGGCAACGCTCGTGCGCCAGCGACCGCAGCGGCTGCGGAATGGCGCTGATGAACCCGAGATCGGGGCAGGTGCCGACGATCACCACGGCGCCGCGGGCGCGCAACTTGCGGACGGTCAACCCCAGCCGCTGCGCCGACTGGCTGATGCCGTTCAGCGCGGTCACGTCGTTGGCGCCGACCATGATCACCGCGATGTCCGGCGGCGGGCCGGCCACGAACATCGCGTCGACCTGACCGCACACGCCCTTGGAGGTGGCGCCCACGATCGCCTTGGTGCTCAGCCGGATGCGTTTGCCAGTCTGCTCGGCGAGGCCGCGGGCGATCCGTACCCCGGGCACTTCGTCGGCGCTCATGCAGCCGTATCCGGCGGCGGTCGAGTCACCGAAGATCATCAGGTGCTGGTCGACCGCCAGGCCGCGATGCCACCGTTCCACCGGACCGCCGCCGCGCACGTACACGCCGTCCGCCCGGGGCGGGATGTCCCAGGACTTGGGGATGATCGTGCGCGCGTGGGTCGCCTGGCCGACCAACAGACTGCGTGCCCCCAGGTAGGCGGTTCCTGTTGAGGCCAGCGCGCCCGCTGTGGCCAGGGCGATCGCCGAACGACGTGGCACCCGCATGGTCACGCGATCAAGTCTAGAGCGGCTGCAGGTTTCGCGCGGGTGGCTGAAAAACGAACTGATTACGGTGCGAAGCAAAACTGGTATCGAATCAGCTATTTCATACGTTGCACTAAGCATCGCCTGTCAAGCTGAAGTCAAGGGGTTGGCTGAGCGCTTTGGCAAACGGCTGAACCAAAACGCTCGGTCGCCTCGTCACATGCTGTATCGGACTACGACGGCGTAGGAAGTGTTGAGCATGACTGCACCTAGCAAGGAATCGGGGTCATCGGCAACTACCGTTCGACTCCATGACGTCCTGAGAGCGCGTCGAGACCGGGCGCGCAAATTCGCCATCAGCGACGGGGCACCCGTCGAGGTTCTGGAATCCGGGCCCAGCGTCGCCGCGCGACTGGCGAACCTCACCTCGCGTCTGACCATCCGGCCGATCCTGTCCGTCGGCAGCCATGTCCCCAACCTGCCCTGGCCCTGGGGTCTCATCGACCTCACGGCCCGGGTGCTGATCCCGGCGTCGGCCACCGTCCGCGAGACCGTGAAGCTGCCCCATGCGTCGGCGCAGCTGGTCCGCGCGCCCGGGGTGCTGCCCGCCGACGGCAGCCGCCGCGTGATCGTCTACCTCCACGGCGGTGCCTTTCTGACTTGTGGGGCGAACTCGCACGGCCGGCTCGTCGAAGCCCTGTCCAAGTTCGCGGACTCGCCCATCCTGGTGGTCAATTACCGTCTGCTGCCGAAGAATTCGGTCGGGATGGCCCTCCAGGACTGCCACGACGCGTACCGGTGGCTGCGCCGGCGCGGGTACGAACCCGACCAGATCGTGCTGGCCGGCGACTCCGCGGGCGGCTACCTGGCTCTAACGTTGGCCCAGCGCCTGCAGGAGGAGGGTGAGGAGCCCGCTGCGCTGGTGGCGATCTCGCCCCTGCTGCAGCTGGCCAAGGAACCCAAGCAGGCTCACCCCAACATCGAGACGGATGCGATGTTCACCGCCGGGGCGTTCGATGCGCTCTCCGAGCTGGTGGCCGGGGCGGCCCGGAAGAACATCGTCGACGGGAAGCCCGAAGAGATCTACGAGCCGCTGGAGCACATCAAGCCAGGGCTGCCGCGCACGCTGATCCACGTGTCGGGCTCCGAGGTGCTGTTACACGACGCACGGCTGGCCGCGAGCAGGCTGGCCGCGGTGGGCGTTCCGGCCGAGGTGCGGGTGTGGCCCGGGCAGGTCCACGACTTCCAGCTGGCCGCGCCGATGGTCCCCGAGGCCATCCGCTCGCTCCGACAGATCGGCGACTACATCCGCGAGGCCACCGGCTAACTCGCGCAAACCGCGGGGAGAGTAGTTGTGCGCCGCGCGAAACCGCCTGAGACCATGAACGCATGCGGATCGCCCAGCACATCAGTGACCTCATCGGCGGCACACCGCTGGTGCGTCTGAATTCCGTCGTCCCCGACGGCGCCGGCATCGTGGCGGCCAAGGTCGAATACCTCAATCCCGGTGGCAGCTCCAAGGACCGGATCGCGGTGAAGATGATCGACGCCGCCGAGGCCAGCGGACAGCTGCGGCCCGGCGGCACCATCGTCGAACCCACCTCGGGCAACACCGGAGTCGGGCTGGCCCTCGTCGCCCAGCACCGCGGCTACAAGTGCGTGTTCGTCTGCCCCGACAAGGTCAGCGAGGACAAGCGCAACGTGCTGATGGCCTACGGCGCCGAGGTCGTTGTGTGCCCGACCGCCGTGCCGCCCGAGCACCCGGACAGTTACTACAGCGTCTCCGACCGGCTGGTCACCGAGATCGACGGAGCATGGAAGCCCGACCAGTACGCCAACCCGGAGGGGCCGGCCAGCCACTACGCCACCACCGGCCCGGAGATCTGGGCCGACACCGACGGCAAGGTCACCCACTTCGTCGCGGGCATCGGCACCGGCGGAACGATCACCGGCGCGGGCCGCTACCTCAAAGAGGTGTCGGGCGGCGCGGTGCGCATCATCGGCGCCGACCCGGAGGGATCGGTGTACTCCGGCGGTACCGGCCGGCCCTATCTGGTGGAGGGCGTCGGTGAGGACTTCTGGCCGCAGGCCTATGACCGCACGGTGCCCGACGAGATCATCGCCGTCTCCGACTCCGACTCGTTCGACATGACCCGGCGGTTGGCCCGCGAGGAAGCGATGCTGGTCGGCGGCTCGTGCGGGATGGCGGTGGTCGCCGCGCTCAAGGTCGCCGAGCAGGCCGGCCCCGACTCGATCGTGGTGGTGCTGCTGCCCGACGGCGGACGCGGCTACATGTCGAAGATCTTCAACGACGCCTGGATGTCGTCGTACGGGTTCCTGCGCAGCCGTCTCGACGGCTCCACCGAACAGTCCCGGGTCGGCGACGTGCTGCGCCGCAAGTCCGGGGAGCTGCCCGACCTGGTGCACACCCACCCGTCCGAGACCGTGCGCGACGCGATCGGCATCCTGCGTGAGTACGGGGTGTCGCAGATGCCGGTGGTCGGCGCCGAGCCGCCGGTGATGGCGGGGGAGGTCGCCGGCAGCGTCTCCGAGCGCGAACTGTTGTCGGCCGTTTTCGAGGGCCGGGCGAAATTGGCCGACGCGGTCGCGCAGCACATGAGCCCGCCGCTGCCGATGATCGGCGCCGGGGAGTCGGTCAGCGCGGCCGGCAAGGCGCTGCGCGATTGGGATGCGCTGATGGTGGTCGAGGAAGGCAAACCGGTTGGGGTGATCACCCGCTATGACTTGCTGGGCTTCCTTTCCGAGGGACCGCGGGGGCTGTCCGGGCGCCGCTAGTTCACGGCGCCGCGCGTCTCGCTGGGGCGCGACGCGCTCGGGTACTGTTTCGGCTGTCCCAGCTAGGGGTCCAGCTGACCCGGAGTGGAAGGTTGCCCATGACCGATCAACCGCCGCCCGGCGGCGCTTACCCGCCACCCCCCTCGTCGCCCGGGCCCGCGGGCGATCAGCCGCCGCCGGCTGGACAGCAGATGCCGCCGCCGCCTCCGCAGGCGCCCGCCGGGTCCTATCCGCCGCCCCCGCCCCCGCCGCCCGGCGGGTCGTACCCGCCGCCCCCGCCGTCGGCCGGCGGGTACGCGCCGCCGCCACCCGGGCCGGCGATCCGCACGCTGCCGACGCAGGACTACACGCCGTGGCTCACCCGCGCGCTGGCGTTCGTCATCGACATCCTCCCGTACATCGTGGTGCACGGGATCGGCACCGCGATCCTGGTCGCCACCCAGCAGACCGCCTGCATCACCGACGTCACGCAGTACGCCGTCAACCAGTACTGTGCCACCCAGAACTCGACCGTCGGCATGGTGGCGCAGTGGCTGGCGTCGATAATCGGGCTGTTCTATCTGATCTGGAATTACGGCTACCGGCAGGGCACCACCGGGTCGAGCGTCGGCAAGTCCGTGCTGAAGTGCAAGGTGGTCAGCGAGATCACCGGTCAACCCATCGGCTTCGGGCTGTCGGTGGTGCGCTCGCTGGCACACTTCGTCGACGCGATCATCTGCTTCATCGGTTTCCTTTTCCCGCTGTGGGATTCGAAGCGTCAAACGCTGGCGGACAAGATCATGACGACGGTGTGCTTGCCGATCGACGGGGCCGAGAGGCCGGCCGTCACCTAGGCTGACCGTCGATGAGCGACGACCGCAACGGGCACCCCGAGTTCACCGGACTGGCCACCAAAGCGATTCACGCCGGCTATCGGCCGGACCCGGCAACCGGCGCGGTGAACGCCCCGATCTACGCCAGCAGCACCTTCGCCCAGGACGGTGTCGGCGCCCTGCGCGGCGGGTTCGAATACGCGCGCACCGGCAACCCGACCCGCGCCGCGCTGGAAGCGGCGCTGGCCGCCGTCGAAGACGGCGCCTACGGACGGGCCTTCGGTTCGGGCATGGCCGCCACCGATTGCGCCCTGCGCGCGCTGCTGCGCCCCGGCGACCATGTGGTCATCCCGAACGACGCCTACGGCGGCACCTTCCGGCTGATCGACAAGGTCTTCACCCAGTGGGGCGTGGAGTACACGCCGGTGGCGCTGCACGAGCTGGACGCCGTCGCCGCCGCGATGACGTCGCGAACCCGGCTGATCTGGGCGGAAACCCCGACCAATCCACTGCTGTCCATCGCCGACATCGCCGCGCTGGCCGAACTGGCGGCCGGGCGGGCCAGCAAAAGCCCAGCAAAGGTGTTGGTGGACAACACTTTTGCCTCACCCGCGTTGCAGCAGCCGTTGACGCTGGGCGCCGACATCGTGCTGCACTCGACCACCAAATACATCGGTGGGCACTCCGACGTGGTGGGCGGTGCGCTGGTCTCAAACGATCAGGAGCTGGACGAGGCGTTCGCCTTTCTGCAGAACGGTGCCGGCGCGGTGCCCGGCCCGTTCGACGCCTACCTGACGATGCGCGGCCTGAAGACACTGGTGCTACGCATGCAGCGACACAGCGAAAACGCTTCTGCCGTAGCGGAATTCCTCGAAGGCCACCCCGCGGTGAGCGCGGTGCTCTATCCCGGCCTGCCCTCGCACCCCGGCCATCAGGTCGCCGCACGGCAGATGAGTGCCTTCGGCGGCATGGTTTCGGTCCGCATGCGCGGCGGCCGCGACGCCGCCCGCGATCTGTGCGCCAAGACCAGGGTCTTCATCCTGGCGGAATCGCTGGGCGGGGTCGAGTCGCTGATCGAGCACCCCAGCGCGATGACGCACGCATCGACGGCCGGATCGCAATTGGAGGTCCCCGATGATCTGGTGCGCCTGTCGGTCGGCATCGAAGACATCGCGGACCTGCTGGCCGATCTCGATCAGGCCCTGGGCTAGAAGCCCCGATCAGGCTTTCGGGCGCCTGACCGATGGTGGCGACCCGCTGCCGCCCGGCTACGCCGGGCTTGCGATCGCCACGGGATCAGGAGTGGTAGGGCTCCGCGCTGACCAGCGTGACCTCGACGGTGTTGCCGTTGGGCACCACGTAGGTGCGGGTCTCGCCTTCCTTGGCGTCGATCAGGGCGCCGCCTAGCGGTGAATTGGGCGAGTACACCTCGAGCTTGCCGTCGTTGACGCCCTCCTGGCGGGTGGCGATCAGGAAGGTCTCCGTGTCGGACTTGTCGCCGTTGTAGTAGACCTTCACCACCGAGCCGGGCAGCGCGACGCCGGACTGCTTGGGCGCCTCGCCGACCTTGGCGTTGTTGAGCAGGTCCTGCAGCTGACGGATCCGGGCCTCCTGCTGGCCCTGCTCTTCGCGGGCGGCGTGGTAGCCGCCGTTCTCGCGCAGGTCGCCCTCCTCGCGGCGGTCGTTGATCTCCGCGGCGATGACCGGACGATTCGCGATCAGGTGATCGAGCTCGGCCTTGAGGCGATCGTGTGACTCCTGGGTAAGCCAGGTCACGGAAGTGTCCGTCATCTCGTCGTGCTCCTCGTATGTTGTTTCGCGAGTTCGCGTTAAGCAGTGTCAGCCCCGCCGCCCCCGGAGCGTGCGGGTCCCTCCCCGCGTGCTGCCGCTCCGTTTTGCTCACGGTCGCTAATGCAGCAACACGGCCCCAACCGGAACCGTGCATTCATCCATGTTACCACTGCGCAAACAGTTGATGACCCCATATTCGCAGTTCGTCGTGGATCGGGAGGTCACGCCGGGCGCAGGTAGGCGGGCACATCGGTGCCGCAGCCATAGATGTCGGCCACCACCGGCGGTTCGAAGGATTTCACCGTCGTGGTCACCTGCACGGTGGCCGCGTCCGACGGCGGGACCAGCAGCTCGCGCCGGCCCGTCTCGCTGCCGTCCTGCGCGCGGACCCGCACGATGCAGTCCACCGGCCGCGACGGATCCGATCGCGTCACGCTGATGGTTATCGACGCCGTCTGGTCGTCGATCAACCGGTAGCCGGCCATCGTCCCCTTGACGTCGCTGGTGCCGAACCGGTGATAACCGATGACGGCGATGACGAGTCCGGCCACGATCACCAACGCGCCCAGCGCGGCGATCAGCCACCGCCGCGGGATACGCGACAGCCGGGAGCGTCCGTAGCGGGCCTCCGGGCGGGAAATCGGGGTTTCGGTCATACCTGGTTATGCCTGTTTTGCCTGGTCGTCGGCCGCCGGGCACCAGCCGGCGGCATGCAACGAAGTCGGAACTGGAATTATAGGGTCAGACCGGGCGACCACCAGAGGTGACAAGGGAGCACGTGAGCGAATTGCGGTTGATGGCGGTGCATGCCCACCCCGACGACGAGTCCAGCAAGGGCGCGGCCACGCTGGCCCGCTACGCCGACGAGGGCCACCGGGTGCTGGTGGTCACGTTGACCGGCGGCGAGCGCGGCGACATTCTCAACCCGGCGATGGACCTGCCTGAGGTGCATGGACACATCGCCGAAATCCGTCGTGACGAGATGGCCAAGGCCGCCGAGATACTCGGCGTGGAGCACACCTGGCTGGGTTTCGTCGACTCCGGGCTGCCGCAGGGTGACCCGCCGCCGCCGTTGCCCGAAGGCTGTTTCGCGCTGGTGCCGCTGGAGGAGTCGGTCGAGGCGCTGGTCCGCGTGGTCCGTGAGTTCCGCCCGCACGTGATGACCACGTACGACGAGACCGGCGGCTATCCCCATCCCGATCACGTTCGCTGCCATCAGGTTTCGGTTGGCGCGTTCGAGGCGGCCGGCGATTACCGGCTCTTCCCGGACGCCGGTGAGCCGTGGACGGTGTCCAAGCTCTACTACAACCACGGGTTCCTGCGCGCGCGGATGCAATTGCTGCACGACGAAGCCATCAAGCACGGTCAAGAACCCCCGTTCAAGAAGTGGCTCGAACACTGGGACGCCAAGTACGATCCGTTCGAGTCCCGGGTCACCACGCGGGTCGAGTGCTCGGCGTACTTCAGTCAGCGCGACGACGCGCTGCGCGCACACACCACCCAGATCGACCCCGACCACGACTTCTTCGCCGCTCCCATCGCGTGGCAGCAACGGCTTTGGCCCACTGAGGAATTCGAGTTGGCGCGCTCACGCGTCCCGGTCCGGCTGCCCGAGGACGACCTGTTCGCCGGAATCGAGAGCGACGAGTGAATCACCTCTATCTGGTCGTGACCGCCGCCGGCTGGCAGGCCGACGGCCCGCCCCACCACACCGGCCCCGATTTCGGCAAGGCCAGCCCGATCGGGCTGCTGATCGTCGTGTTGCTTTTGATCAGCACGCTGTTTCTGCTGCGGTCGATGAACCGCCAGCTGAAGAAGGTGCCGGAATCGTTTGATCCCAAGCATCCCGAACCGGACCAGGCCGCCGACGAGGGCACCGACGCGGTCGACCCGGGCGGCGCCCCCGACCAGGCGGACGGTTCACCGCGAGCCCCGGGGCCCGGCGATGAGCCCGGCTGACCCCGCGTCGACGAACACCCTTGGGCTGGCGACCAGCCCGTATCTGCGCCAGCACGCCGACAATCCGGTGCATTGGCAGCAGTGGACGCCCGAGGCACTGGCCGAAGCCGCCGCCCGCGACGTGCCGATCCTGCTCTCGGTCGGCTACGCGGCCTGCCACTGGTGCCACGTCATGGCCCACGAATCGTTCGAGGACGACGAAGTGGCCGCCGCGATGAACGCGGAGTTCGTCTGCGTCAAGGTCGACCGTGAGGAACGCCCGGACATCGACGCGGTGTACATGAACGCCACGGTCGCGCTCACCGGGCAGGGCGGCTGGCCGATGACGTGTTTCCTCACGCCGGACGGCCGCCCCTTCTTCTGCGGCACGTACTATCCGAAAGCGGGCTTCCTGCAACTTCTTTCGGCTGTATCCGCCACTTGGCGGGAGCGTCGTGATGAGGTGGAGGAGGCCTCCGACAATATCGCCGGTGAGCTACGCAAGATGGCTTCGGCTCTCCCGGGTGCCGGTCCGGCCGTGGCGCCCGAGCTGTGCGACCACGCCGTCGCCACGCTGCTCAGGGAACGCGACGCGGTGCACGGCGGGTTCGGCGGTGCGCCCAAATTCCCACCGTCGGCGCTGCTCGAGGCGCTGCTGCGGCACTTCGAGCGCACCGGATCGCCGGCGGCCCTCGCGGCGGTCGCGCACACCGGCGCCGCGATGGCGCGCGGCGGCATCTACGACCAGCTCGGCGGCGGATTCGCCCGCTACAGCGTCGACAACGCCTGGGTGGTCCCGCATTTCGAGAAGATGCTGTACGACAACGCGCTGCTGCTGCGCGCGTATGCGCACTGGGCCAGGCGCACCGGTGATCCGCTGGCGCGCCGGGTCACCGCCCAGACCGCCCGGTTCCTGCTCGACGATCTGGCCGACGGCGCCATGTTCACCTCGTCGCTGGACGCCGACGCCGACGGCCGGGAGGGATCGACCTATGTCTGGACACCGGCGCAGCTGAACGAGGTGCTCGGGCCCGACGACGGCCCTTGGGCGGCAGGCGTTTTCGCGGTCACTCCGGGCGGCACGTTCGAGCACGGCGCCTCGGTGCTGCAGCTACCCGCGGATCCCGAAGATCCGCAACGGCTGGACCGGGTGCGGTCCGCGCTGCTGGCCGCCCGGCATAGCCGAATCCAGCCCGGCCGCGACGACAAGGTCGTCACGTCGTGGAACGGGCTGGCGATCACCGCGTTGGTGGAGGCCGGGGTGGCGCTCGACGAGCCCGAATTGATCGACGCCGCAAGGCGTTGCGCGCGGGCGCTGCTGGAATTGCATGTCGTCGACGGCCGGTTGCGACGCGCCAGCCTGGGCGGCGTCGTCGGCGACAGCGTTGCCATTCTCGAGGACCACGCGATGCTGGCCACCGGGCTGCTTGCGCTCTATCAGCTGAGCGCCGACGCGACCTGGCTGACCGCGGCCACCGACCTGCTGGACACCGCGCTGGCGCACTTCGCCGATCGGGCGCAACCCGGCCGCTGGTTCGACACCGCCGACGATGCCGAGCAGTTGGTGCTCCGGCCGGCCGACCCGCTGGACGGCGCGACTCCGTCGGGAGCGTCGTCGATCACCGAGGCGCTGCTGACCGCCGCGCACCTGGTCGACGGCGACCGCGCCGAGCGTTATCTACGGGCGGCGGCCGAATCGCTGGGCGCGCACTCGCTGCTGTTGGACCGTGCGCCGCGGTCGGCCGGGCATTGGCTGGCCGTCGCCGAAGCGGCGGTGCGCGGACCGCTGCAGATCGCGGTCGCCTGCGACTCGCCGGCCTCGGCGCTACTCGCCCACGCGCGGCGGCTGGCGCCCGGCGGGGCGATCGTCGTGGGCGGGGAGCTGGATTCGTCGGCGCTGCTGGCCGGCCGGCCCCGGGTGGGCGGCGCCGACGCCGCCTACGTGTGCCGCGGGCAGGCCTGCGACCTGCCGGTGACGACGCCGGCCGAACTGGCCGCTGCCATAGGTGTTTCCGGCCGCTAGCGCGCGGTTACCCTGCGTCCCATGCCGAACGCCGCCAGGACCGAAGCGATCAGGAACACGGTCAACCGCTACATCGAGTTGGTCGCCAAGGGCGGCGCCGATGACTTGGTCGAGTTGTACGCCGACGACGCCACCGTCGAGGATCCGGTCGGCGGCGAGGTGCACATCGGCCGGCAGGCCATCCACGGCTTCTACTCCGCGGTCAGCGAACTGCAGCGCGAATCCGAACTGCTGACGCTGCGCGTCGCCGGCAACGAGGCGGCCTTCCAATTCCGGCTGACCGTGACCGCGGGCGAGCGCCGGATGGTGATCGAGCCGATCGACGTCATGGTCTTCGACGCCCAAGGCAAGATCGCCTCGATGAAGGCCTACTGGTCGCCGGAGGACGACGTCGCCCCGGCCTAGCCGCCCGCCAGCCAGGCGTGGTCGCCGGTGTAGAAGACGGCGAACCACATGGCGATGTAGTGCAGGATCGCCGCGATCGCGGTGAAGGCGTGGAAGAACTCGTGGTAGCCGAAAGTCGTCGGCCATGGGTCGGGCCAGCGCAGCCCGTAGAAGATGCCGCCCACGCTGTAGAAGACGCCGCCCACCGCCAGCAGCACCATCGCGGCCACCCCGGCCTGGTGCAGGATCGTGGGTGCGAACCAGACGGCCACCCACCCGAGTAGCAGATAGAGCGGCACGCCGACCCAGCGCGGCGCCGTCGGCCAGCACATCTTCAACGCGATGCCGGCGGCCGCGCCGCCCCACACGATGCACTGCACAAGCACCCCGGTGTTCTGCGGCATGACCAGCCGCGCGAACGGGGTGTAGCTGCCGGCGATGAACACGAAGATCATCGAATGGTCGAGCCGCTTCATCCGGCTGCGCGCGACGGCCGACTTCCAGTGCACCCGGTGATAGGTGGCGCTGACCGCGAACATCGCCACCGTCGCCGCGGCGTAGACCAGCGTCGAGTGGCCGGCGCGGGGCGAGGAGAGCGCCCAGGACACCGACACCAGCGTGGCGCCGGTGATGATGGCCAGCCACGCCGAGACGAAGTGGATCCAGCCGCGCAACCGGGGCTTGCCCAGGAACTGGGCGGCGCCCTCGACGAACTGCTCGACGGTGTTGCCTGGAACGATCGACTCGGGTTCGGGATCCGGGGTGGGGACGGTGCTGGTCTGGCTGCTCATGTCTCCGTGTCTTGCTCTCGCAACGTGGGGTACCGGTGGGGAGGCCGCCGGGAGGCTGCTCACGATCCACAGTAACCAGGGATGGTTACGGCGCTGTCTCGACTTCTCAGCCGACCGGGCCGAAATGAGAACCGGGAATTAATCACCGCTGGCAGTAGGGTGGATGTTCGTGGAAATTATCCCGCCGCGCCTCAAAGAGCCGCTGTATCGCGTCTACGAGTTGCGGCTGCGGCAGGGCCTGGCCGCCTCGAAATCCCAGCTGCCGCGGCACATCGCCGTGCTGTGCGACGGGAACCGGCGGTGGGCCCGCGACGCGGGATACGAGGACGTCAGCTACGGCTACCGCATGGGCGCGTCCAAGATCGCCGAGATGCTGCGCTGGTGTCAGGAAGCTGGGGTCGAAATGACCACGGTGTACCTGCTGTCCACCGAAAACCTGCAACGCGATCCCGACGAGCTGGCCGGCCTGATCGAAATCATCACCGACGTCGTGGAGGAGATCTGCGCACCGGCCAACCGCTGGAGTGTGCGCACGGTGGGGGACTTGGAACTGCTCGGCGACGAGCCGGCCCGCCGGCTGCGCGGTGCGGTCGAGTCCACGCCCAGCGTCGCGCCCTTTCACGTCAACGTGGCCGTCGGCTACGGCGGCCGGCAGGAGATCGTCGGCGCGGTGCGTGCGTTGCTGAACAAAGAACTCGCGAACGGCGCCACCGGGGAGGAGCTGGTCGAGGCGGTGACCGTCGAGGCCATCTCCGAGAACCTCTACACGTCCGGGCAGCCCGACCCCGACCTGGTGATCCGCACCTCGGGCGAGCAACGGCTGTCCGGATTCCTGCTGTGGCAGAGCGCGTATTCGGAGATGTGGTTCTGCGAAACGCATTGGCCGGCGTTCCGCCGCGTCGACTTCTTGCGCGCGCTGCGGGACTACAGCCAGCGGGATCGCCGGCACGGCAAGTAGCCCCAAAGACCTTCAGCGCCCGCTCGCGCGCGTGCCACACTAAGGACATGGCTGCGCTGTCGGCGGTGGTATTCACGCTGAGCGCCTGGCTGGGCCTGTATCTGGCCGCCCGCGATCCGCGCAAACCCGTCCTCGCGCTGGCCGCGGCCGGGCTGTGCGGTTTCGCGCTTGTGGTGGGCCTGGATGCGCGGTTCGCACCGCCGGCCCCGGGCCTGCCCAGCTGCTGAGTCGGGTCGAGATCTACCTGGCGGTCATCCCCGGTGTGGCCTGGTTCGCGGTGCTCGTCGAGTTGTCCCGGCCCAGTGACGGCTGGCGCTCACGCACCCGCGAGGTGTTACTCGTGGCCGGGGTCGCCGCGCTGGCCCTGTGCGGGGCGGCGCTGGCCGGCAGCGTCGACGGGCCGCTGCGGTTAGGCCACTGGCTGATGTTCGTGGTGATCTCGGTGTCGACGCTCGGCGCGATGGTCGTCGCGCTGCGCCGCCCTCGACGCCCGAGGCCGGCGGTGGGACTCGCCGTCACCGCGACCCTGTTCTTCGCGCTGAGCAATGCGATCCTGGTCATTCCGCTGGGCCTGGTGCCCAGCTGGGTTGCGCTGGCGTCGACGAGTTGCGACGTCCTCGGGCTCGGGGTCGCCGTCGCCCTGTGGGACGCGTTCGACGAGGGCCACGCGCTGCGCGCCGACATGCTGCGCTCGTTCGCCGGTTCGGTGGTGGTGGCGGTGCTGTTCGGTGGCCAGGCGCTGATCGGGTTGGCGGTGACCCGCGATGAACCCGGCGCGCAGACCGCGCTGACCGTGCTGCTGTTCACCAGCCTCGCGATCGCGATCACCGTGCAGGTGCTCGCCGATCCGCTGGCCGGGGTCCTCGATCGGCTGGCGTTCTCGAAATCTCCCGCGCTGCGGGCGGATCGGGCCGCGCTGCGCCATACCGGGGCGGCGCTGCCGCTGCGCCAGGAGCATCCGCTGGCCGGCGTCGACGACGTCACCTTCGCCAGGCTCACCCGCCGCGCACTGGGCCATTACGGCGACCTGACCAAGCTGGTCGCCAGCCCGCTGACCGCGTTGCCGGTGATCGACGAGCGGCTGGCCGCCCGGGGGGCCCCCGACCAACCGATCGAGCGGGCCAACGAACTCAAGGCCGTACTGGCCGACGGCATAGCGCGGCTCAAGCCACGCGACGGCGGCGACTTCGGAACCACCGAGGAGTGGCGGTACTACAACTCGCTGTATTTCCCCTACGTAGTCGGGGTGCGCGCGTACGCGCAGAACGCCACCGCCTCGGGTCTGGATCCGACCGCGCGGCAGGCCTGGCACTGGTTCGTCACCGAGGTTCCACAGCGCTCGCTGCACAATTGGCAGAACGCCGCCGCTCGGCTGATCGCCGCGGATCTTCGTGGACGGGTGCGAGTTCCGAGCGATTAGAACGGGTACTTCAGTCACCGCGGTCACCGGACGGCACACGGTGCCGTGCGCCTGTGGCTTGTGGGGCCGCTGAGCCCCAAGGCTGGCGCGTGTCAAATATTTACCCGCCGACGGGAATAGTCTGGTGAACCACCTCGTCTTTCTACCCGTGGCAGTAGTTGGCAGCGCCACGAGTCGATATGGCAGTGCACTGGCGGCACCCTCAAAGCTGTTCGACCCAACCCGCCATCGCGAGGAGTAATCACATGAGCTCTGTTACGGAAGTTTCAGGCATCACGACCCGGCCCCTCTACGACTCGACCGACTCGCTGTTGCGTTTTGCCGTGCGTGCCGACGCGACGTTGACGGGATTGTGCGGATTGGCGATCGCCGTCCTGGCCGACCCGCTGTCGTCGCTGACCGGCCTGACGTCGTTCCAGGAATACGTCGGGGGCGTCTTTCTTGTGCTCTACGGCCTGCTGGTGTTCAGCCTCGGGGCGGTGCCGGACCTGCGCCGCGTCGGCGTCAGCGTCCTGGTGGCCAACATCGTTTTCGCGCTTGCCTCGATCGCGGCCGCGGAAGCGCTGCCGCTCACCGCTACCGGCGTCGCGTTGACGCTGGGCACCGGTGCCTTTACGGCGGCGTTCGCGCTTCTGCAATACCTGGGCTTGCGCCGCCTCGTGGCGTGATCCGCCGCCCCGGCCGGTCTCGCAACCTCAGAGCTTGCGCAGCCGCAACCGGTTGATGGAGTGGTCGGCGTCCTTGCGCAGCACCAGGGTGGCGCGCGGCCGGGTCGGAAGGATGTTCTCGACCAGGTTGGGCCGGTTGATCGACCGCCAGATCTCGCGAGCGGCGGCCACCGCCTTGGTGTCGTTCAGGGCCGAGTAGTGGTGGAAGTGCGATTCGGGATCCGCGAAGGCGGTGCTGCGCATGGCCAGGAATCGCGATACGTACCACTGCTCGATGTCTTCGATTCGGGCGTCGACGTACACGCCGAAGTCGAACAGGTCCGACACCATCAGGGTCGGACCGGTCTGCAGAACGTTGAGCCCCTCCAAGATCAAGATGTCGGGGTGGCGGACAACATGCTTGGCCCCGGGGATGATGTCGTATTTCAGGTGCGAATACACCGGCGCGCACGCGTAGTCCGAACCGGATTTGACCGAAGTCACGAACCGCATCAGCGCGCGACGGTTGTAGCTCTCCGGAAACCCCTTGCGGTGCATCAGGTTCCGCCGGTCCAGCTCGGCGTTCGGGTACAGGAAGCCGTCGGTGGTGACCAGGTCCACGCGCGGGTGGTGATCCCACCGCGCCAACAGGGCCTGCAGCACACGGGCGGTCGTCGACTTGCCGACCGCCACGCTGCCGGCCACCCCGATGATGAACGGCACCGGCCGGTCCGGGTTCTGCTGCGGTTCGCCGAGGAATTCGGCGGTGGCGGCGAACAATCGCTGCCGCGCCGCGACCTGCAGGTGAATGAGCCGGGCCAGCGGCAGATAGACCTCTTCGACTTCGAGCAAGTCGATTTGTTCACCCAAACCGCGCAGCCCGACGAGTTCTTCCTCGGTGAGGGCCAGCGGCGTCGACATACGAAGCGCGCGCCATTGCTTTCGGTCGAACTCCACATATGGGCTCGGCTCGCTAAGCCGCGGCATAGTGCAAGTGTTGCAGGGGCGCCGAAATGCCCGACGGCTGGGCTGGCGAAAACTCAACGCTGGATAGACTGGCGGCCGTGACTGCTGCACCTGACGCCCGCCCCTCGACGTCCGTGATGTCCGCCCCGCTGGCCGACGTCGACCCGGATATCGCCGAGCTTCTCGGCAAAGAACTCGGCCGGCAACGCGACACCCTCGAGATGATCGCTTCGGAGAACTTCGTGCCGCGCGCCGTGCTGCAGGCGCAGGGCAGCGTGCTGACCAACAAGTACGCCGAGGGTCTGCCCGGGCGGCGCTACTACGGCGGCTGCGAATACGTCGACGTCGTGGAGAACATCGCCCGCGACCGGGCCAAGGCGCTCTTCGGCGCCGACTTCGCCAACGTGCAGCCGCATTCGGGCGCGCAGGCCAACGCCGCGGTGCTGCACGCGCTGATGTCGCCGGGGGAGCGGCTGCTGGGTCTGGACCTGGCCAACGGTGGTCACCTGACGCACGGCATGAAGCTGAACTTCTCCGGCAAGCTCTACGAGAACGGTTTCTACGGCGTCCATCCGACGACGCATCTGGTCGACATGGACGTGGTGCGCGCGCAGGCGCTGGAGTTCCGTCCGAAGGTGATCATCGCCGGCTGGTCGGCCTACCCGCGAATCCTCGACTTCGCGGCCTTCCGGTCGATCGCCGACGAGGTCGACGCCAAACTCTGGGTGGACATGGCGCACTTCGCGGGTCTCGTCGCGGCCGGGCTGCACCCGTCTCCTGTGCCGCACGCCGACATCGTCTCGACCACCATTCACAAGACGCTCGGCGGCGGCCGCTCCGGCATGATCCTGGGCAAGCAGGAGTACGCCAAGGCGGTGAACTCTGCGGTGTTCCCCGGCCAGCAGGGCGGCCCGCTCATGCACGTCATCGCGGGCAAGGCCGTCGCGCTGAAGATCGCGAGCACCCCGGAATTCGTCGAGCGGCAGCAGCGCACGCTGTCCGGCGCGCGCATCCTCGCCGACCGGCTGTTGGCCGCCGATGTCGCGAAGGCGGGAGTGTCGGTGGTCAGCGGCGGCACCGACGTGCACCTGGTGCTGGTGGACCTGCGCAACTCCCCGCTGGACGGTCAGGCCGCCGAGGACCTGCTGCATGAGGTCGGCATCACCGTCAACCGCAACGCCGTGCCCAACGACCCGCGTCCGCCGATGGTCACCTCGGGGCTGCGGATCGGGACGCCCGCCCTGGCCACCCGCGGCTTTGGCGACGCCGAGTTCAGCGAGGTCGCCGACATCATCGCCACCGCGCTGGCGGCCGGCAGTTCCGCCGACGTGGCCGGACTGCGGCAGCGCGTGACGCGGCTGGCGCAGGAGTTTCCGCTGTACGACGGCCTGGAAGACTGGGCGCTGGTCGGCCGCTGACCCGGCTCCGGCGCGCGCCGAACGGCCCGGCCGGGCGGCCCTGAGGACCAATGTCACCAGTTGCCGCGATACGACCCGGTCGATTTCATGAACATGTGTACGCGGGTTACAGTTATCTGATGGCCGAAAGACCTGTCGCTAACGCGCTGACCCTGGAACTCGAGCCGGTCGTCGAAGCAAACATCGACCGCCACCTGTCCACCGAAGAACTCTGGTTCGCACACGACTTCGTGCCGTTCGACCGGGGCGAGAACTTCGCCTTCCTCGGTGGGCGCGACTGGGACCCGTCGTCGATGACGCTGCCGAGGCCGTTGACGGACGCCTGCGAGATCATGCTGCTGCTCAAGGACAACCTGGCAGCCCACCACCGTGAGCTGGTCGAGCACTTCATCCTGGAGGACTACTGGGGCCGCTGGCTGGGCCGGTGGACCGCCGAGGAGCACCTGCACGCCATCGCGCTGCGCGAGTACCTGGTGGTGACCCGCGAGGTCGACCCGACCGCCAACGAAGAGGCCCGCGTCCAGTACGTCATGAAGGGCTACCGGGCCGACACCTACTCACAGGTGGAGACGCTGGTGCACATGGCGTTCGTCGAACGGACCCACGCCGTGTTCTGTGAAAACCTGGCGGCCAAGCTCGAGGAGCCCATCCTGGCCGGCCTCATCGACCGTATCGCCCGCGACGAGCGCCGCCACGAGGTCTTCTTCTCCAACCTCGTCGCGCACTGCCTCGACTACACCCGCGACGAGACCATCGCGGCGATCGCCGCCCGCGCCGCCGACCTCAAGGTGCCCGGCGCCGACATCGACGCGTACGCGGACAAGGTGCAGAACGTCGAAAAGGTAGGCATTTTCGGTCCGGAGCAGCTGCGCCAGGCGATCTCCGACCGCATCACCGCATGGGGGCTCGCGGACGAGCCCGAACTGCGGCAATTGATCGTCGGCTAAGCCGGCCTGCCCGCACAACATCGGCCGCCCGCCGAAGGTGGTCGCGGCTCGCCCCACGTCGGCGCGCCTGCACAGCGCGCATGCGGCCACGGGAGTAGCGTCGATCTCGATGGTCAGCGTCATGCTCTGCTGCCAGGGCGGCACCTCCCGTCACCACAACGGAAGGACCGGCCCCGGTCCTGGTGCTGCGGTTCCCGTCGACATGCCTGTGCGGGTCCGCGCGGGCTCATCCCGCTCGAGGAGCGCTACGTGACCGAAATCCGGACCTACGTGATCGACACTTCCGTGCTGCTGTCCGACCCCTGGGCGTGCAGCCGGTTCGCCGAACACGAGGTGGTTGTTCCGTTGGTGGTGATCAGCGAGCTGGAGGCCAAACGCCACCACCACGAGCTGGGATGGTTCGCCCGCCAGTCCTTGCGGCTGTTCGACGATCTCCGGCTGTTGCACGGACGACTGGATCAGCCCATTCCCGTTGGGACGCAAGGCGGTTCGCTGCACGTCGAGCTGAACCACACGGACCCGTCGGTGCTGCCGGCGGGTTTCCGCAGCGACAGCAACGACTCCCGGATCCTGAGCTGTGCCGCCAACCTCGCCGCCGAAGGCAAGCGAGTTACGTTGGTGAGCAAGGACATTCCGCTTCGCGTCAAGGCCGCCGCGGTGGGTCTGGCCGCCGATGAATACCACGCGCAGGACGTGGTGGCCTCCGGGTGGTCGGGGATGCGCGAGATCGAGACCGCCACCGAGGACATCGACGCGCTGTTCGCCGACGGCGAGATCGATCTGGTGGAAGCGCGAGACCTGCCCTGCCACACCGGGGTTCGGCTGCTCGGCGGAAGCTCTCACGCGCTGGGCCGGGTCAACGCGGACAAGCGCGTCCAACTGGTCCGCGGCGACCGCGAGGTGTTCGGGCTGCGCGGCCGCTCGGCCGAGCAGCGCGTGGCGCTCGACCTGTTGCTCGACGAGTCGGTGGGCATCGTGTCGCTGGGCGGCAAGGCGGGCACCGGCAAGTCGGCGCTCGCGTTGTGTGCCGGCTTGGAGGCGGTGCTGGAGCGGCGGACCCAGCGCAAGGTGGTGGTCTTCCGGCCGCTCTACGCCGTCGGCGGTCAAGAACTCGGATACCTGCCCGGCAGCGAGAGCGAAAAGATGGGGCCGTGGGCGCAGGCCGTCTTCGACACCCTCGAGGGCCTCGCCAGCCCGGCGGTGCTCGAGGAAGTGCTGTCCCGGGGCATGCTCGAGGTGCTGCCGCTGACCCACATCCGGGGCCGGTCCTTACACGACTCTTTCGTGATCGTCGACGAGGCGCAGTCGCTGGAGCGCAACGTCCTGCTGACCGTGCTGTCCAGGCTGGGGACCGGATCGCGCGTGGTGTTGACGCACGACATCGCGCAGCGCGACAACCTGCGAGTGGGCCGTCACGACGGGGTCGCGGCGGTGATCGAGAAGCTCAAGGGCCATCCGCTGTTCGCCCATATCACGCTGCTGCGCAGCGAGCGGTCCCCGATCGCCGCCCTGGTCACCGAGATGCTCGAGGAGATCGCCGGCCCGCAGTGAGGGCGCCTGACCAGCGCGCTCGATCCCGGGTAGGCCCCCCTTCGATAAACTTCCACGGTGGCGAAACGACCCGACACCCAAGCCTGGCGCTACTGGCGCACGGTTGTCGGCGTGGCGGCGGCCGTCGCGGTGCTGGTGATCGGCGGGCTCACGGGTCACGTGACGCGCGCCGACGACCTCAGCTGCTCGGTCGTCAAGTGCGTCGCGTTGACCTTCGACGACGGGCCCGGGCCGTTCGACGACCGGCTGCTGCAAGTCCTGAAGGAGAACGACGCCAAGGCCACCTTCTTCCTGATCGGCAACAAGGTGGCCGCCAACCCGGCCGGGGCCAAGCGCATCGCCGACGCGGGCATGGAGGTCGGCAGCCACACCTGGGAACACCCCAACATGACCACGATCCCGCGCGAGGACATCGCCGCCCAGTTCTCCAAGGCCAACGACGCGATCACCGCCGCGACCGGCCGCACCCCAAACATCTATCGCCCCGCGGGCGGATTATCCGACCCGGTGGTGCGCCAGGCCGCCGGCCAATTCGGTCTGGCCGAAATCCTCTGGGATGTGATCCCTTTCGATTGGGCGAATGACTCGAACACCGCGGCGACGCGCTACATGCTGATGACCTACATCAAGCCCGGCTCGGTGGTCCTGCTGCACAGCACCTACTCGAGCACCGTCGACCTGGTGTATCAGTTCATCCCGGTGCTCAAGGCCAACGGCTACCGGTTGGTGGCGGTCAGCGACCTGCTGGGATCACGTTCTCCCGGCAGCAGTTACGGCAGCCGGGAGAACGGACCGCCCGTCAACGGCCTGCACGACATCCCACCTGGCCACATCCCCACGCTGCCCAACACGCCCTCACCGAAACCGATGCCGAATTTCCCGATCACCGACATCCCAGGGCAGAACTCCGGCGGGCCGAACAACGGTGCGTAGAGCAAATTTCGGACCAGACGCGGCTACCTTCATAGGGTGATCACCGTGGGCTGGCTTCGGGATCGGCTTCCGCCATCGCGGCGTGACCCGGCGCGGCAGCCCGCCACGGGGCAACGAAAGTCGTTTCGAAGGTGGCTCTTTCAATACGGGTTCGATATGAGCCTGTCCTACGTGCTGGCCGTCGTCGAGGCGGCGGCCATCCTGATTCCGTTGCGGGGCCACACTTCCGTCGGCGCCAACGCCGACTTCGCGCGCCAGAACACCGCGACCGTGGTGCTACTCATCGTGCTGGGCGTGGTCAGCGTCGCGGTGGCCGGCGCGGTCAGCCTGGCACCCACCGTGCGCTGGTTCGTCGCGGGCGACGAACCCACCCCACAACAACGCGAAGCCGTGGTGAGGCTGGCCGGGCGCCAATCGGCGATCCTGGTCACGTCCTGGGCGATGACCGGCGGGATCTTCATCCTGCTGAATCTGACTGGCGGGCCGCAAGTTCTGCTGCCCATCGTGCTCGGCGTGCTGCTCGGCGGATCGGCCGCCGCCGGCACCGGGATGCTGCTCGCGCAACGCACCCTGCGGCCCATCATGCGCGCCGCCACGCTGGGCGCCGAGCCGCGGCTGGCGGTGCCGAGCGTGTATGCCCGGCTGGTTCTGCTGTGGTTCTTGTGCAGCGCCTTTCCCATCGCCGTCATCGCGACGTTGGTGGTTCTCCGCTCGTATGGCTGGCTGATCGAGAAGTCGGCCTCGCTGGACGTGCCGATTCTGGTGGTGGCGCTGGCGGCGCTGGTGCTGGGGCTGCCCACGATGATCCTGACCTCGCGGTCCATCTCGGATCCGGTCGGCGAGGTCGTCGACGCGATGGCCGAGATCGAACACGGCCACATGGAAACGTATGTCGGCGCCTACGAACGTTCTCAAATCGGGCGACTGCAAACGGGATTCAACCGAATGGTGGCAGGCCTCGCCGAGCGCGACCGGCTGCGTGATCTGTTCGGCCGCCATGTCGGCGCCGACGTCGCGCAACGCGCCCTCACCGAGGGCGCCACGCTGTCGGGCGACGTGGTCGAAGCGGCGGTGCTGTTCATCGATCTGGTGGGGTCCACCCAGTTCGCGGAAAGCCGCGCCCCGCAAGAGGTCGCGGAGGTGCTCAACGACTTCTTCCGGATCGTCGTGCACGCCGTCGACGAACACCACGGGCTGATCAACAAATTCGCCGGCGATGCCGCACTCGCCGTCTTCGGGGTGCCGTTGCCGATCAGCGAGCCCGCATCGTCGGCGTTGGCGACCGCCCGTGCACTCGGCTCCCAACTGCGGAGGCTGCCGGTCGATTTCGGCATCGGTGTGTCGGCGGGTCGGGTGTTCGCCGGCAACGTCGGCGCCGAAAACCGGTACGAATACACCGTGATCGGTGACGCCGTCAACGAAGCCGCGCGACTGGCCGACCTCGCCAAGACCTCGGACCGACGGATCCTGTGCTCGGCCGGTGCCATCGATGCCGCGGGTGAGGCCGAGCGCGCGCAGTGGGCCGAATGCTATTCCACCGTGCTGCGCGGGCGATCCGAGGCCACCCACGTCTCGGCACCGACCGGCCCGGCCGACTAGCCGGGCATGCCCCGCGTCAGGACTTCGAGACCTTCAGCGCGGCAATGATTTTGCCGACCAGGCCCGCCGAGGCGGCGTCACCGATGGGTGTGCTGCCGATGAAGACCGTGACTGGCTTGGTGTCGACGGCGATGATCGTGACGGAGTCGCCCTTGACGTTGCGACTGGGATCGGCGATCGTGACGTCGGCGTCGACCCGGGCCGCCTTGGTGCCGTCGACGGTGATCGACGACGACTTCGTCGGCCCGAGCGTGGGCTGGGCGTTCGCGTAGCCGGGACCCGCGACGATGCATTGCAGCAACTTCGTGGCTTGCGCCGTAAGGTCCATGCTGGGAACGAAATTGGTGACGCCCACCTCGGCCGTCATCATCCACTGGTTGGCCCCGGGCACGTCCTGGGCGACTCCCAGCCCGCCGATCAGGTTCGGGCCCTGGTCGTCGGAGAACACCGTCCAGCCGCCCGGCGCCGCACTGGCGGGGAACGAAAGCTTGCCCGCGGAGATCGAGTCGCTCCGCGGCATCTCACCGCCGGACACGTTCGGGGTGCAGTCGGTCGCGTTCTGCGCGGAGTTCTTCGGCTGCGAGGCCGAGGTGCTCGTTGTCGATGGCGCGGTGGCCGGCTTGTTGTCATGGCCGCCCTGCATCACCAGCAGGGTCGCCACCAGCGCGATGACCGCCAGCACGACCAGGCCGGCGATGATCAGCCACGGCAGTTTCGAGCGGGACCCACCCGGCGGCGGCCCCGGAGGGTAAGGCCCGGCCGGGCCGCCCGGCGGAAACTGTTGTCCGGGTTGAGGATACTGCTGATATGGGTACGGGCCACCGGGCGGCGGGTAGGCGTACGGACCGCCCTGCGGGTAAGGGCCTGGGCCGCCCTGCGGGTAAGGGCCTGGACCGCCCTGCGGGTAGGGGCCTGGACCGCCCTGCGGGTAGGGGCCGGGACCACCTGGCGGGTAGGGCCCGGGACCGCCCTGCGGCTGGCCGCCCCAATTCGGATCCTGCCCATACGGATTGCTTCCGTAGGGCCCCGGACCGTAGGGACCACCGGGAGGAGCCGTCATGGAAAACCACCCTTACTCTCGTCGACCACCGCCGTCACCCCCGGACGGTCGGCTCAGCCTTCGGGCTTGACCTTGGCCATCGCCAGCACGTCGAGCCGCCGGTCGAGTTCCTCGATCGACAACTTGTCGCCGATCAGGCCGCGATCGATCACGGTCTGACGAATCGTCTTGCGCTCCTTGAGCGCCTGCTTGGCCACCGCGGCGGCCTCCTCGTAGCCGATCGCCGAGTTTAGCGGCGTCACGATGGACGGCGACGACTCGGCCAGCTCGCGCAGGTGCTCCACGTTGGCGGCCAGCCCGGTGATGCAGCGCTCGGCGAACAGCTTGGACACGTTGGTCAGCAGCTTGAAGGACTCGAGGATGTTGCGGGCCATCATCGGGATGTAGACGTTGAGCTCGAACGCACCGTTCCCACCGCCCCATGCGACCGCTGCGTCGTTACCGATCACCTGCGCGGCGACCTGCGTGACCGCCTCGGGCAGAACGGGATTGACCTTGCCCGGCATGATCGAGCTGCCGGGCTGCAGGTCGGGCAGCTGGATCTCGGCCAGGCCGGTAAGCGGGCCCGACCCCATCCAGCGCACGTCGTTGGCGATCTTGGTCAGTGACACCGCGATGGTGCGCAGCGCGCCGGAAGCCTCGACCAGCCCGTCGCGCGCCGCCTGCGCCTCGAATGAGTTTGCCGCCGTGCGCAATTCACTCAGGCCGGTGGAGGCGACCAACGTCTCGACCACCTTGGCGCCGAAGCCGTCGGGAGCGTTCAGGCCGGTACCGACCGCGGTGCCGCCAATGGCCAGCTCGCCGAGCCGGGGCAGGGTCGCGCGCACCCGCTCGATGCCCGCCTCGATCTGCCGGGCGTACCCGCTGAATTCCTGACCGAGCGTCACCGGGACGGCGTCCATCAGGTGGGTGCGGCCCGATTTGACGACCGTGTGCCACTCGCGGGCCTTGCCGGCCAGGGCGGCGTGTAGCACCTCGAGGGCGGGGATGAGATGACGCACGGCGGCCTCGGTGGCCGCGATGTGAGTTGCGGTGGGGAAGGTGTCATTAGACGACTGCGACATGTTGACGTCGTCGTTGGGGTGCACCGTCACACCGTTGGCGGCCGCGATGCTGGCGATCACCTCGTTGGTGTTCATGTTGGAGCTGGTGCCCGAACCGGTCTGGAAGACGTCGATGGGGAACTGGTCGTCGTGCCGGCCGTCGGCGATCTCGGCCGCTGCGGCGATGATCGCGTCGGCCTTCTCCGGGGCCAGCAGCCCGAGGTCCTTGTTGACCTGTGCGCAGGCGCCCTTCAGCAGGCCCAACGCGCGGATCTGCGTGCGTTCCAGGCCGCGGCCCGAAATCGGGAAGTTCTCGACCGCGCGCTGGGTTTGCGCGCGCCACAACGCCTTTGCGGGTACGCGCACCTCGCCCATGGTGTCGTGCTCGATGCGGTACTCGGCGTCTTCGACGTTTTCAGCGCCCATAAAGCGGCTTCCTCGTTCTTCGATCGGTGGTCAGGGCAGGGGATAGGCGGCGGTGCTGTCGCCGGTGAAGTCAATGGCGGAATACTCGTTGAGTTTCGAAAGCCGGTGGTAGGCCTCGATCATCCGGACCGTGCCCGACTTCGACCGCATCACGATCGACTGGGTGGTGCAGCCGCCGGGGTAGTACTGCACGCCCTTGAGCAGGTCACCGTTGGTGACGCCGGTGGCGCAGAAGAAGACGTTGTTCCCGGACACCAGGTCCTCGGTGGTCAGCACCTGGTCGAGGTCGTAGCCGGCGTCGATGGCCTTCTGGCGCTCCTCGTCGTCCGTGGGCGCCAGCTGCGCCTGGATGGCGCCGCCCATGCACCGGATGGCGGCCGCGGCGATGATGCCCTCCGGGGTGCCGCCGATGCCGGCCAGCATGTCGGTGCCCGACAGGTACCGGCACGCCGAGATCGCGCCGGCGACGTCGCCGTCGGTGATCAGCCGGATCCGGGCGCCGGTGTCGCGCACGTCCTTGATCAGCTGGGCGTGCCGCGGGCGGTCCAGGATGCACACCGTCATGTCCCGCACCGACAGGTTCTTGACCTTGGCCACCGCGCGGATGTTCTCGGCGATCGGGGCGGTGATGTCGAGCACGTGCGCGGCCTCCGGGCCGACGGCGATCTTGTTCATGTAGAACACCGCGGACGGGTCGAACATCGCGCCGCGGTCGGCCACCGCCAGCACGGAGATCGCGTTGGGCATGCCCTTGCTCATCAGCGTCGTGCCGTCCACCGGGTCCACGGCGAAGTCGCAGTCCGGGCCGTCGCCGTTGCCGACCTCCTCGCCGTTGTAGAGCATCGGCGCGTTGTCCTTCTCGCCCTCGCCGATCACCACCACGCCGCGCATCGACACGGAGTTGACCAGCTCGCGCATCGCGTCGACGGCCGCGCCGTCACCGCCCTCTTTGTCGCCGCGGCCGACCCAGCGACCTGCGGCCATGGCTCCGGCCTCGGTGACGCGTACCAGTTCCAGAGCCAGGTTGCGGTCCGGAGCCTCACCGCGCGGTCGCCCCTGCGCTGTGGCCCGGCCGGTGGTGGCGGTCGAGTGCTCACCCTCAACTGTCATGGTTGTCGATTGTCCCAGAAGCGGATCGGTCCGCTGGAACTGGGATACTTGGGGGATGACCGAGGAGCCGCCGCTGAATGCCCAGCTTGATGGGAACGTAGCCGGCGCACCTTCTCCGCAGGCCGGCCCGGCGCCCAAGCCGGCGAAACCTCGGCTGTTGCAGGACGGTCGGGACATGTTTTGGTCCCTGATTCCGCTGGTCATCGGGTGCATCGTGCTGGCCGGGATGCTGGGCATGTGCTCGTTCCAGCTCGGCAACCACGAGGGCCCCGTCCCGCCCTATGACGCCGGTGCGGCCCTGCGTGCCGACGCTTCCGCGCTCGGCTTTCCCATCCGCCAACCCCGGCTGCCCGCCGGCTGGCAGGCCAACTCCGGCCACCGCGGTGGCATCCAGGGCGGGCGGACCGACCCCGGCAGCGGGCAGCGGGTGAACGCGCCCATCTCGGTCGTCGGCTACATCAGTCCGACCGGGATGTATCTGAGCCTGACCCAGAGCGACGCCGACGAGGACAAGCTCGTCAACTCGATTCATCCGTCGGCCTTCCCGACCGGGGCGGTCGACGTCGCCGGAACCAGCTGGGTGGTCTATCAGGGTTCCGGCCAGGACGGGGCGGACGCCGAGCCGGTGTGGACGACCCGGCTCAGCGGCCCGGGCGGTGTCACCCAAATTGCGATAACCGGCGCCGGAAACACCGATCAGTTCCGTACGCTGGCCTCGGCGACGCAATCACAACCGCCTTTGCCGAGCCGCTAGCCCACCCGCGCAAGCAAGGGGACCCTGTCGACGTGACTGCACCACAGGCTGATCTGTCCGGCTGGTCGGCGGCACCGTTCAGCGGTGGCGGATACACCCACGACGTCTACCGCAAGGGCAGCGGCCCCGGGGTGGTGCTGATTCCCGAGCTGCCCGGAATCCATCCCGGCGTGCTCGCCCTGGGTAATCACCTGGTGGGCAACGGCTTCACCGTCGCCATGCCGTCACTGTTCGGTGAGCCAGGCAAGGCCAAGACGGCCGGTTACATCATCGGTTCCATCGGGCGAGCTTGCGTGGCAAGAGAATTCGCGGCACTCGCGCTGAACAAGCAGCGGCCGGTGTCGTCGTTCCTGCGCGCCCTGGCCCGTGATCTCAACGCATCGACGCCCGGCAAGGGTGTCGGGGTGATCGGCCAGTGCTTCACCGGCGGGTTCGCGCTGGCTGCTGCGGTCGACGACAGCGTGCTGGCGCCGGTGCTTTCGCAGCCGTCGGTCCCGTTCCCGCTGGGCGCCGCGCGGCGCCGCGACCCCGGCCTGAGCGAATCCGAGCTGGCCACCGTGGCGGACCGGTGCGCCAACGACGGCCTGTGTGCGATGGGCCTGCGGTTCAGCGAGGACAAGACGGCGCCCGCCGAGCGGTTCGCGACGCTTAAGCAGCGCCTCGGCGACGCCTTCGAGGTGATCGACATCGACTCGGGCCCGAACAATGAGCACGGCTTCGGCAAAATGGCGCACTCGGTGCTCACCGACGAGGTCCGCGAGGTCGACGGCCACCCCGCCTACGAGGCCCGTAAACGCGTGGTCGAGTTCCTCACGCAACGCCTTTTCTAGGTTCTTCAGGAGATTTCGCACGCGCATGGCAATCGACGACCTGGTGGTCGAAACCAACTACGGCCCGGTCCGGGGCATCGCAGAGGACAACATCAAGGCGTGGAAGGGCATTCGGTACGCGGCGGCCCCCACCGGGGAGTTGCGTTTCCGGGCGCCCCAACCGCCCCCGCGCAGTACCGCGGTCGCCGACGCCACCGCATTCGGGCCGGCCTGCCCGCAGCCCGTATTTCCCAACATGCCACTGGATCTGGGCGCACCACAGGGTGAGGACTGCTTGCGGCTCAACGTCTGGGCGTCTTCTGCCACCCGGCCCGGCGACGCCAAGCCGGTGATGGTCTGGCTACACGGCGGCGCGTATGTCCTGGGGTCGAGCAGCCAGACGCTGTATGACGGTCGCAGGCTGGTCAGCCACGGCGACGACATCGTGGTGACCGTCAACTATCGGCTCGGTGTGCTCGGCTTTCTCGACCTGTCATCGTTCGACAGCGCCGGGCGGAATTTCGACTCGAACGTCGGCTTGCGCGACGTGCTGGCGGCGCTGGAGTGGGTGCGCGACAACATCGCCGCCTTCGGCGGCGATCCGCGCCGGGTCACGCTGTTCGGTGAGTCCGCCGGGGCCGGTATTGTCACCACGCTGCTGGCCAGCCCGGCGGCCGAGGGTCTGTTCGGGGCGGCGATCGCGCAAAGTTCGCCGGCCACTTCGGTTTACGACCGCGAGCGGGCCACCCTGGTGGCCCAGGCCTTCCTCGACCGGCTGGGTGTCGGCCCATCGGAATCGCAACAGCTGGTCGACCTGCCCATGGCGGCGATCCTGGCCGCGTCGCAACAGGTGTTCGACGAAGTGCCGGTGCGTAACCCGGGAAGGCTGGCGTTCGTCCCGATCGTCGACGGCGACGTGCTGACCGACTACCCGGTCAAGCTGGCACAGGAGGGCCGCTCACTTCCGGTCCCGCTGATCATCGGCACCAACAAGCATGAGGCCGCGCTGTTTCGGTTGATGCGCTCGCCGCTGATGCCGATCACTCCGAGCGCGATAACGTCGATGTTCAACCAGATCGCCGCCGAACAACCCGACCTGCAGTTGCCCACCGAAGAGGTGATCGGCTCGGCGTATTCGCGAATGCGGCGCAAGACAAGGAGTTTGAGCATTGCGACCGACGTCGGCTTCCGGATGCCGTCGGTGTGGCTCGCCGAGGGCCACAGCCGGGTCGCGCCGGTCTATCTGTACCGGTTCGATTACGCCACCCCGTTGTTGAAGCTGCTGATGGTCAACGCCGCGCATGCCACCGAATTACCTTATGTCTGGGGCACTCTCGGTGCGCCCAAGGATCCCACCCTGAAACTCGGCGGTGCCAAAACCGCCAAGGCGGTATCCAAGAGGGTGCGCGCCCGGTGGATCAACTTCGCCGCGCAGGGCACGCCCGCGGGTCCCGCCGGCGAGCCGGAATGGACGCCGTACGCAGAAGACCACCGTTCCTGCCTGATCATCGGCCGCAGCGACACGGTCGCGCACGACGTCGATGCCGGCATCCGCGCGGCCTGGGGCAGCGAAATGGTGAGCTTCCGCTAGGCGGATGCCTTGCCCGCCAAGTCTTGTCGCTTCATCTGGTCGAACATCTCGACGTAGTACGACAGGCATTCCGACAACGCCTGCTCGGTGGTGAACAGGGGCTGATACCCGAGATCGCGCGATGCTTTGGCGATGGAGAAGAAGTTGTCCAGATACAGCCGCTCGACGGCGAGCGGCTCGAGCAGGGGCGCCGGTATCCCGAACCGGAAATGCAGCCGCTGCCAACCCGTCATCGCCGCCCGCACGATGGGGCCGTTCACCCGGACCCGCGGCCACTTCTCCCCGCAGGCCTCGACGACGGGCCTGGCGAACTCGAACATGTTGATCGGCTCGGCATCGTTGATGAAGTACGCCTGGCCGGGCGCGGTTCCGCCGGGCGTCAGGTGCTCGGCCGCCAAGATGAAACCGTGAATCAGGTTGTGCACGTAGGAGTTATCCAACCGGGCCGATTTGCGCCCGATCAACACCTTGACGTGGCCGGCGATCACGCTTTCGAACAGCTTGCGGAACATCGTCTGATCGCCGCGGCCCCAGATGCCGCTCGGCCGGATCGCACACGTCAACAGGCCGTCAACCCCGTTCTGGCCCAAGACGAATCGCTCGGCGATCACCTTTGTCTCGGTATACAGGTCGTTGAACCGATTGGTGTAGGGCAGCGTCTCGTCGCCGCCGGCGATGTTCTGGCCGCCCATGACGACACTGTTGGACGAGGTGTAGACGAAGCGCTGCACCCCGGCGGCCTGCCCGGCGCGGACCAGGTTCTCGGTGCCCCCGACGTTGACCCCGAAGCTGCGCTGCCGGTACGCGTCGGTCACCGACGCGCCACCCATCAGGTCGATGATCGCGGCGGTATGGAAGACGGTGTCGATGCCGTCGACCGCCTGGGCGCACACGGCCGTGTCGGTGATGTCGCCCTGCAGCACCTCCAGCTGCGGGTGGGGCTGCAGCGGTGAGGGCGCACGGTCGAAGGAACGGACCTGATGCCCGCGGCCGAGCAAGGTGGTCACCAGGTTGGCGCCGACGAATCCGGACCCCCCGGTGACCAGGACACGGCCGAGGTCGGCCGTCAGTGATGCATCACCCATGCCTGAGAGCATAACTGAAACGTGTTCCAGTTTGGAAAAAAGTCTCCAACAAAGCCCTCCGATATCCCCGCATTCAGGCGTCCTCGGCCTCGCCCGCCGCCAGCGCATCTTCGATCCTCTTCCGAGCGCCAGCTAAGTGCTCTTCGCAGCGTTTAGCCAGCTGCTCGCCTCTTTCCCACAGCTTTAGCGACTCGTCCAGATCCAACCCGCCCTGCTCGAGCACTCGGACGACTTCGATCAATTCGTCCCGGCACGCTTCATAGGCCAGGTGACTAATAGGTGTAATGGACTCGCCCTCTTCCGGGGTGCTGGCGTCGTCTCCGCCGTCGTTTTTACGCGCCATCGGTCCGCCCCTCGCTGACCGCTGCCACGGCGCCGTCGGCCACCCGCACCCGCAGCCGCGTGCCCGCCGGCGCGTCGTCGACCGAGCGGAGCACCCGGTTCGTCGGCCCGATGGCTTGCACGACGGCGTAACCGCGGGCCAGCGTCGCCGCCGGCCCCAGCGTCGCCAGCCGTGCGCTCAGGTGGCCGACACGCTCGCTCTCGGTGGCGGCCAGCCGGGTGATGTCGCGGCGAATCGCCGACCGGGCGCGATGCACCTCCTCGGCGCGCGCGGTCAGCGCCGCCAGCGGCTCGGCCAGCACCGGGCGGCTGCGTATCTGGGCCAGCGCCCGTTGCTCGCGAGACACCCAGTTGCGCAGCGCCTGCGCGCTGCGCCGGCGCAGGTCGCCGATCAGCCGCTGCTCGGCGACGGTATCGGGCACCACCTTCTTCGCCGCGTCGGTGGGAGTGGCCGCACGTAGGTCGGCGACCAGGTCGCACAGCGGATTGTCGGGCTCATGGCCGACCGCACTGATCACCGGGGTACGGCAGGCCGCGATGGCGCGGCACAGCGTCTCGTCGGAGAACGGCAGCAGGTCTTCCACACTGCCGCCGCCGCGGGCCAGCACGATGACGTCCACCTCGGCGTCGCGATCGAGTTCGCCCAGCGCCTCGACGATTTGGGCGACCGCGTTGGGTCCCTGCACCGCGGTGTTGCGCACCGCGAAGCGCACCCCTGGCCACCGTGCGGCAGCCACGGTCGTCACGTCGCGTTCGGCCGCGCTGGCTCGGCCGGTGATCAAGCCGATCATGTTGGGCAAGAAGGGGATTGGTCGTTTGAGTCGAGGATCAAATAGCCCCTCGGCGTCCAGCAGCCTGCGCAGCCGCTCGATGCGGGCCAGCAGCTCACCCACCCCGACCGCGCGAATCTCGGTGAGCCGCAACGAGAATGTGCCCCGACCCGTGTAGAAAGACGGCTTGCCGCGCACCACCACCTGCGTGCCTTCGGCCAGCTTCACCGGCGCGTTCAGCACCAGATCGCGCGGGCACGTCACACTCAGGGACATATCGGCGGCCGGGTCACGCAGCACCATGAACACGGTTTTGGAGTCCTGCCGCATCGAGATCTGGGCGAGTTGGCCCTCGACCCAGACGGTGCCCAGCTTGTCGATCCAGCCGGCGACCCGGATGGCCACCGCGCGCACCGGAAACGGGTTCTCGGCGGAATTCGGTTCGGAGGTAACGGCCGGGGTCACTTCGCGTTCGCGCGGGTGATCCTGTTGGCGAGCAGCGTCTGGAACGGTGCGCGGCCCTTGGTGGCCTGCTCGTAGGCCAGCAGGGCTTCGAGTTCGTCCACGCTCAGCGATTGCAGGCGGGCCCGCAGCTGCGCCAGCGTCAGCGACGAGTAGTCCAGCTCGGTGACCACCGCCGGTTGCGGAACCGAGGCGTTGGCGGCCGGCTTCTTCGATTGCCGCGCGGGCTTGGTCAGGGCGCTGGCGTCTTCGTGCGCGTCGGCCACCGAGTACAGCGCGAACCGGCCCTCGGCGCGGCGCTCGCCCGCACCGCCGTCCTGCACCGGGCTGAAGCCGCCGTCGATCGCGTCGTTCAGGTCCTCGTCGAAGGTCGCCCACTCCGGCTTCTCATCCCGGGGCGGGAAGATCGATTCGAGGGTGCTGTCGCCCTTGATCGCCAGCTCGGCGAGGTTCTGCTGAAAGCGCATCACGATGTGTGCAGCCTGGCTGGCCAGCGTCATCGGGTACATCAGGATGGTTTTCGGCAGCCTGATGGTCTCTTCGACCGCGACTGTTGCCGCGCCGACCAGCAGCCGAACGCCATACGGTGCAGTGCCCATGGGTCCAAGATTGCCCTAAGCGGCGGCTAACTCCAAGCCCACCGGCGCGAGCTGGCAAGCCCGTGTCGGCAGTAAGTACCCTG
Source organism: Mycobacterium senriense (assembly GCF_019668465.1). Taxonomy (NCBI): domain Bacteria; kingdom Bacillati; phylum Actinomycetota; class Actinomycetes; order Mycobacteriales; family Mycobacteriaceae; genus Mycobacterium; species Mycobacterium senriense. The sequence continues at coordinate 3,141,952 of NZ_AP024828.1, forward strand.
GACCACATGCCGCCGACTATCGACATGGGGATTCCCGGCGCGGTGCGCTCGGTAGCCAGCGACGCAGCCCGTAAGCGTGTGCTCCTGGCCGAACCGCGCGGGTATTGCGCGGGCGTGGACAGGGCCGTGGAGACCGTGGAACGCGCACTCGAGAAGCACGGCCCACCGGTCTACGTGCGTCACGAGATCGTGCACAACCGGCACGTCGTTACCACCCTGGAAAAGGCCGGCGCGGTGTTCGTCGAGGAGACCGACGAGGTTCCCGAGGGCGCCATCGTGGTGTTCTCCGCCCACGGCGTCGCACCCACCGTGCATGCCGCGGCCGCCGACCGGAACCTGCACACCATCGACGCCACCTGCCCGCTGGTGACCAAGGTGCACAACGAGGCCAGGCGATTCGCCCGCAACGACTACGACATCCTGCTCATCGGCCACGAGGGCCACGAGGAGGTCGTCGGGACCGCCGGAGAGGCGCCCGACCACGTCCAGTTGGTCGACGGGGTCGCCGCCGTGGACAACGTGACGGTGCGCGACGAGAACAAGGTGGTGTGGCTCTCGCAGACCACGCTGTCGGTCGACGAGACCATGGAAATCGTCGAGCGGCTGCGGCTGCGGTTCCCCAAGCTGCAGGATCCGCCCAGCGACGACATCTGCTACGCGACCCAGAACCGGCAGGTCGCGGTCAAGGCGATGGCCCCGGAGTGCGAGCTGGTGATCGTCGTCGGGTCCCGCAACTCGTCGAATTCGGTGCGGCTGGTCGAGGTGGCGCTGGGCGGCGGGGCCGCCGCCGCGCACCTGGTCGACTGGGCCGACGACATCGACCCGGCGTGGCTAAAAGGCGTCACCACGGTGGGCGTGACGTCGGGGGCGTCGGTTCCCGAGGTCCTGGTGGAAGGCGTGCTGGCGCGGCTGGCCGAGTGCGGCTACGACGTGGTGCAGCCGGTCACGACCGCGCAGGAGACCCTGGTGTTCGCGCTGCCGCGCGAGATCCGATCAAGTCGCTGACCGCGCAACGCCTCAGACGATGGTGATGAGCCCCTGCACCCGGCTACGCCCTGTTGTGGCGACCCGCTGCGCCCGGCTGCGCCGCGCTTGCGATCGCCACGGCCGCGGTCACTAGACGTCGTACTCCCAGGTTTCCGCCGGCGACCGTCCGTGCGAGCGTCCCGGTGTTCGCGAGCGGCTGTGGCGCTCGGTGTGCGGCTCGCGCGGTGGGTCTTGTGAGCCGGCGCCGCGGTAGCGCACCTGCGAGATCGGGTGATGCGTCCCGCTGGAACCGCTCGACGGGGGCCGCCGCCGCCTCGGTTCATAGGAAGGCTCGTAGGGCTCGCGGCTCTCATAGCGGCTCTCGTGCCGGCTCGCTGAAGTGGGGCCGCTCGGCGGGTCATACCGGTCGCCGTAGGACTCGAACCCGTCGAAACGACTGCTCCGCGGGGTGGGCCGCTCGTAGGGATTGCGGCGGGTGCGCGGTTCGCGACGGGCTTCCCGGGGCGATTGGCCACGCGGATCGGCATCGGCGTCCGGCCGCGGCCGACGGCGCGGCCGCCGGGCCGGGTCGGCGGGGTCGTAGTCGCGAGCCGACGCTGCGCTGCGGCGCGTGCTGCTGCGTCTCGGGCGCTCGGGCCGCTCGACCGGCTCGGACCCATCGCCCAGCGGCTCGCGTGAATGCCGGGAGCGGGCGCGCGCCGACCGGGTGGAGGAGCGGGTGGTCCGCGTCGTGCGGCGGGTCCTTGACGCCGGGTCCGACCTGCGCGCGCGGCGGGAATCGGTGGTGTCGTCGGCCTCGTCCGCGTCGGCACCGGACTGCAGCACCGACTGCGCTTTGGCGACGATGGCGTTGAAGAAGGACTTTACGTCGGCGCTCGCGGCCCCGGAATCATCCTCGGAGGCGTTCGCCGAAGCGGTCGTCTTGTAGGCGTTTCCGAAGTACCAGCGGGCCAGCCCGATCGCCAGCACGCCGCCGGCAGTGCCCAGCATCAGCGGAAACCGCTCGATCAGCGGGTAGCCGCAGTTGATCAGCAGGTCCTTGAGGCGGCCGACCTTGGCGTCGTGGAACAGCCAATAGGCGCCGGGGACCGCGCCGAACAGGATCAGGGGCGGCTGGATGATCGTGGTGAAGATGCCGTCCTGGCGCACCGCCAGCACCGCCGCCACGCAGCCGGCTATATAGAAGCCGGCGAAGACGTGGGTCAGTTCCTTGTGACCAGCGTCGATTCCGTAGCCGATGGCGGTCGCTGTGACGGCGACGAGCAGGGCCGCGTACCAGGGGATACCTGGGATATTTGGGTGGATCGAACGGTGAGCACCCGCCACCGTCGAACTTGCCCGCTGTGCTGACACATGTAGACCGTACCGGGAATGGGCCGAAAGGCCCGTAAATACCTCGTAGGGATCCTGGGCGTGCCCTCCCGGCCTGCAGTATCGGCGGTGATCAACGGTCCCCGCCGCCCGTCGCCGCTTGCACCCCTAGACTTGGTTCCCCGTGAGCCTGAGCCTGGGAATAGTGGGTTTGCCCAACGTCGGCAAGTCGACCTTGTTCAACGCGTTGACCCGGAACAACGTGGTGGCGGCCAACTATCCGTTCGCGACGATCGAGCCCAACGAGGGCGTCGTCCCGCTGCCCGATCCGCGGCTGGACAAGCTGGCCGAGATGTTCGATTCCGAGAAGATCGTGCCGGCGCCGGTGACGTTCGTCGACATCGCCGGGATCGTGAAGGGCGCGTCCGAGGGTGCCGGGCTGGGCAACAAGTTCCTGGCCAACATCCGCGAGTGTGACGCGATCTGTCAGGTGGTGCGGGTGTTCGCCGACGACGACGTCGTGCACGTCGACGGGAAGGTCGATCCGGCCTCCGACATCGAGGTGATCGAGACCGAGCTGATCCTCGCCGACATGCAGACACTCGAGAAGGCCGTCCCGCGGCTGGAGAAGGAAGCCCGCAACAACAAGGACCGCAAGCCCGTGCATGAGGCGGCCGTGGCCGCGGAGGCCGTACTGAACTCGGGCAAGACGCTGTTCGCGGCCGGTGTCGACACCTCGCTGCTGCGCGAGCTGAATCTGATGACCACCAAGCCGTTTCTGTACGTGTTCAACGCCGACGAGTCCGTGTTGACCGACGATGCCCGCAAGGCCCAGCTGTGCGCGATGGTCGCACCCGCCGATGCGGTGTTCCTCGACGCGAAGATCGAGGCCGAACTGCAGGAGCTGGACGACGAGTCGGCTGCCGAGCTACTGGAGTCGATCGGGCAGACCGAGCGTGGGCTAGATGCGTTGGCGCGGGCGGGTTTTCACACCCTCAAGCTGCAGACCTATCTGACGGCGGGCCCAAAAGAGGCGCGCGCGTGGGTGATTCACCAGGGCGATACCGCGCCGAAGGCCGCCGGGGTGATTCACACCGACTTCGAGAAGGGCTTCATCAAGGCCGAAATCGTCTCCTACGACGACCTGATCGCCGCGGGGTCGATGGCGGCGGCCAAAGCGGCGGGCAAGGTTCGCATGGAGGGCAAGGACTACGTCATGGCCGACGGCGACGTGGTCGAGTTCCGGTTCAACGTCTAGCGGCAAGGCCGCCGCGCGCTAGAACCCGCTGTTTCGGCCGATGACCCCATCGGGAACATGGAGGTATGGGACGCACGGATTCCGCCTCGTTGGTGATGGATGCTCCGCTGCGTCGGGTGTACACGGCACTGGTAGAACCGCAGGCGCTCCTCAAGTGGCTTCCACCGCACGGGATGTCGGGTCAGTTCGAACACTTCGACATCCGCCCCGGAGGTTCCTACCGCATGAGGCTGACCTACGCCGACGCGCCCGAGTCCGGCGGCAAGTCGAGCGCCAACTCGGATGTGGTGGATGTTCGGTTCGTCGACATCGTGCCCGACGAACGTGTCGTTCAGGCAGTCGATTTCGAATCCGATGACCCGTCGTTTGCGGGAACGATGACCATGACGTGGTCGGTTACCGCGGTGAGCACCGGCAGCACCCGTGTTGATATCCGAGCCGATGACGTCCCCGCCGGCATCTCCCGTGAAGACCACATTGACGGACTTCGATCGTCGTTGACGAATCTTGCGACCTATTTGACTGGCGCGAGGGTCGATCAAGACTGACCGCGATGTGGTCGAATTCCGGGCACGGAGCAACAACAAGCAACGAGGTAACAAAACCCGCGAAGTCGGCAGTCGGCCGGCTGGTTGACGATTGATGGTCTCCCCGGGTGACGATTACGATCGTCGCGGGACTCCAAAGGAGGCGACACATGACACCGCCGTCGCTCGCTTCAAAATTGGGTGCCGAGCTTTTCGGCACGTTCTGGTTGGTGTTCGGTGGGTGTGGCAGCGCGATTTTTGCGGCCAAACAGATCGCCCAAGCCGAGGGTGGCAGCGGCACCTTCCAATTGGGCATCGGCTTCCTCGGTGTGTCATTGGCATTCGGGCTCACTGTCGCCACCATGGCTTACGCCGTCGGTCACATCTCGGGTGGACATTTCAACCCTGCGATCAGTCTGGGAGCTGCGGTGGGCGGCCGGCTGGCGTGGAAGGATCTTCCGGGATATTGGATCTCCCAGGTTGTCGGCGGTCTGCTCGCGGGCTTGGTCCTGCTCGTCATCGCGAGGGGAAAGGCCGGATTTTCGCCGACCGGCCACATGGCCGCGAACGGATTCGGTGAGCATTCACCGGACCACTACTCGCTGGGCGCGGTGATAATCACCGAGGTCTTGCTAACGGCGTTCTTCCTCATCGTGATACTCGGCGCGACCGACGACCGGGCCCCTGATGGATTTGGACCGCTTGCCATCGGTCTGGCGCTGACTCTCATCAATCTCGTGGCCATTCCGATCAGCAACTGCTCGGTCAATCCGGCCCGATCCACTGGCGTCGCCTTCTTCAACGGGCAAGGCGCGCCGGGCCAACTGTGGGTGTTCTGGCTGGCGCCACTGATCGGGGGTCTTATCGGCGGTGTGATCTACCCGCTCCTGTTCGGGAGCCGAAATTCGGCGCCCGCAAAGACGACGCCGCAGGCCAACTGACGGCATCGGGCTTCGAACGAAGCCGAAAGCCGGCGTCGATCGAGTCCCGCACTCGTTCGCGGCGTTTCACGCGACGGCGCGGGCGATCAGCAGGTGCGGCGCCTGGGCGTCTTCACTGATCTGACGGTGTTCGACGGTGAGGCCGGTGCTGCGCAGCGTGTCGATCACGTCCGGCACCGCACGGAGGTGAAAGCCGTGCCCCGTGAATGGCAGTTTTGCCATCACATCGGGGTCGGCCAGTCCGATGACGAGTCGACCCCGGCTGTTTATCACCCTGGCAAGCTCTCTGAACGCTCTGTCGAGCTCCGCGACGAAGTAGATGGTGTTGACGGTAATGGCGCCGTCCAATGCCCCATCGGGAAAGGGCAGCTGCGTCATCGACCCGGAATGCAAAGACAGCCGCCCGGTTGCGATGTCGCGGCGGTATCGCCCCGCGGCTTGGCTTAGCATCGTCTCCGACACCTCGACACCATGAACTCTGCCCGAGGGACCGACACGGTCAAGCAGGACCTTCAGCCCCACCGCGCCACCGAATCCGACATCGGCCACCACCGCTGCTTCATCGGGTTGCAGCGCCCGCGCGGCGGCGGTCACGAAGCGCCGGTTGCCCCGATTGAGCGCCGCACTAACCAGCCGCCCGCGCAGACCACTTGGATGACCGAGCTGCTTCGCAATACCCGCCATGACGGCGTCCCGAACACCCATCTCTCGACCGTAGGGTACGGATACTGCTGCGGCACGGTTATCAGATGAAGTGACGGCAGCGCTGGCCACGAGGGACGACCGGTACGGAAGAAATATCGTCTGGCGCGTCGTGACCTGGCGCGGACGCCGATGTGGTCGAATTCCGGCACGGATCAACGTCAACGTGAAGAAGTAGGCACGGCTGTCTATCGATTGAGGTTCATCACGTAGACGTCGAGCGTCTTGACGCGTCCCTCGTCGTTGAACGCGTATGCCGTCACCGTATTGGCGACGTGCGTGAAACCGTCGAACGTGTTTCGTTCCTGGAGTTCCAGTATCACCCGATTGCCCTGCTCCGTAACGTGTCTCAGCGTTGCCTCCCAGTGCGTGGCCCCGCCGTACTGTGTGATGTAGCCCTTGTACGTCTTCCAATCGATCGTTTCCGGCGTCTCGTTAAGGAAGACGCCCTGGCGGACGAAGTTGTCTACGTCCACCAGTTCTTCGAGCTTCTCCCACAGTTCATTGGAGAAGTCGGGCTCTTTGATCGATGCCACAATCGCGTTGAAGCGCTCGCTGTATTCCATGACCTTGCGGGACAGACCGGTGAAGTTGTCGGAGCTGGGTATTTCGTGGGCCATATCGGCTCCTCCTGTTGAGATGTGAAACAGAAAGCTGACCGGAAATGTATCTCCTGCTGTCCGGGCCGATGTTTGATCAGAGTCGCCGAGTGCGCGTTGCACGGGCGTCAGATCGCCGAGGTGCCACCGTCTGCGGCCAACTCCACCCCATTCACGTAGCTCGAGTCGTCGGAGGCCAGGAACAGCGCCACCGTCGCAATCTCTTCGGGGCGGCCCATCGTTCCTCGCGGAATCAGGGATTCGAACTGCCGCTTTGTCTCCGCGTCGAACATCTTCTCCTGAATCGGCGTGGCGATCTGCCCCGGGCTGAGCACGTTCACCCGGATCTGCCGGTCCTTCAGTTCGTTGAGCCACGTGCGGGCGAACGAACGCAAGGCAGCCTTGCTCGCCGAGTACACGCTGTAGTCGGGCCAGCCTTTGACCGAGGCGATCGACCCTGTCATGAAAATAGACCCGCCATCGTTGAACAGCGGCAACGCCTTTTGCACCGTGAAGAGGGTGGCACGGGTGTTCAGACCGAAGACTGTGTCAAAGTCCTCCTCGGTGATGTCGCCGAGCTTGCGCGCTTCCCCGCCCGTTCCGGCACTGGCGAAGAGCACGTCGATGCTGCCCTTCTCACGCTTCACCGTGTCAAACAACCGATCCAAGTCATCGAGGTTGGCCGCGTCGCCCTGCACGGCGGTGACGTTGTGGCCGATCAACGCGACGGCCTCGTCCAGAGCTTCCTGCCGCCGCCCCGTGATGAAGACGTGCGCTCCCTCGTCGACGAACAGCCTCGCGCTGGCGAGCGCCAGACCGCTTGATCCGCCCGTGATCACCGCAACCTTGCCGTCAAGCTTTCTCACATCCCCTCCTCGCCTGCATTAGATACACCGATCTGTGTACCTAAGCTAGCGGACAATGCAACCCCGCACCAGTTAAGTACACTTAGCGTTACCCTGGACGACGTGACCGAGCTGGAAAAAGGTCCGCGGGGCCGGCGGCGGGGCCGGGGAGCGCGCGAGCGCATCCTCGGCGCGGCGCAGCAGCTGTTTCGCGAGCGGGGCATCAACAACACCGGAATGGATCTGCTCTGCACGGCGGCGCAGGTGTCCAAGCGCACCGCCTACCAGCACTTCGGCAGCAAGGATGAGCTGATCGCTGAGTATCTACGGCGTCACGATGTCGACACCATGCCACAGGTCTTCGAACGCGCCGACCTGACGCCCCGCGAACGCCTGCTCGCGGTATTCGAGAAGCCGCCCGCGTTCACCCACGACCCGATGCCCCTCTGCCCGTTCATCGCCGCCGCCGTAGAGATCTCCGATCCGGAGCATCCCGCGCGCGTGCGGGCCCGCGAGTACAAGACCTCCGTCTTCGCCCGCCTGAGCGAGACCGCCCGGGAGGCCGGTGCCGCCGACCCGGTCCTGCTCGGTGAGCAGTTGGCGCTGTTGCTCGATGGCGCCTCGGTTCGGACCAGGGCCTTGGGCACTGACGCCTTCCCGACCGCTGCCGGCATCGCGGCCGCTCTGATTGAGCGCGCCATTCCCTCGCCCGCACAGTGAATCTCGCGACGCGCAGCGAGCTATCCCGTAAGGCCGTTAGCGCGATGCGTGGCAAGGCACTCGATTTCATGGACGACTAAGGTTGAGACGATGCGCTGGCGGGGAGTGTGTCACGTCGAGTTCGCGGTGCTGGACTACGAGGATTCGATCGCGTTCTACGACGCGTTGTTCGGCTGGCTCGGCTACGGCAGCTTCTCGTCTCTGAACATGGAATACGAGTCGACCTATTACATGACGCGAAATGTCAACCCGCACAGCTATATCGGCATTCAGCCCGCCCGTACCGGGGGGAAACTGACACACACCGACCAGGCGGTAGGCATCAACCACATTGCTCTGTGGGCGCGTAGCAGAGCAGAGGTCGACCGATTCCATCGCGAATTCCTGGTCGCCCGCGGTATCCCGGTCACCGACGAACCCAAGGACTACCCGCAGTATTGGCCCGGCTACTACGCGGTGTTCTTCGACGATCCGATCAACGGGATTCATTGGGAGTTGGCGTGGTTGCCGAAGGTTCCTACACCCCGCCAACTTTGGTCGTTCTATCGAGCGATTCGTGCTTTCGCCAGGAGCCGGCCGGACCTGGCGAACACGGTGCCCGGCGTCGCATGGCAGGCGAGGAGAACCCTTCGGGCCGAATGATTCGGCGCATTCGGTTCGCGCCGTCCAATGTCAGCCGAGGTTGTCGGAGGCGGCGTTTAGCATTCGGTGCTCAGATAGGCAGCCTGCGACTTGGAGGGGACCGCATGAAGTTCATTTCGACCCGAATCATCACGGCCGACGTCAAGCGGTTGGTCGATTTCTACGAGATGGTCACCGGTGTCAGCGCGATCTGGGGCAACGAGTTGTTCGCCGAGATCCCGACGCCGATCGGCACGCTGGCCATCGGCAGCGACAAGACCGTCCCGCTGTTTGGATCAGGATCCGCCGAAGCCGGAGCCAACCGAAGCGCCATTTTGGAGTTCATCGTCGACGACGTGGACTCCGAGTACGAGCGGCTCCGCCAGCACGTCGGCGAGGTCGTGACGACGCCGACGACGATGCCCTGGGGGAACCGCGCGTTGCTGTTCCGCGATCCGGACGGAAACCTGGTCAACCTGTTCACTCCGGTGACCGAGGAGGCGCGGGCCAAGTTCGGGGTGTGAGTCGGGGACTCGACTGCGAATTACTACTTGCCCGGATGTGCGTCTCGGGAAATTCTTAGGAGATGGCGACTGTGAACCGGGCGGTGCCGCGGTTGCGGCGGTCTGCGAGCGTACTGGTCGGCGGCGCGTTGGCGCTGTCCACTCTGGGCCTGGCCGGCGGCACCGTCGCCGAGGCGGCCCCGGCACCCACGGGTCATTGGTGCCCTGGCGATCCATGGAACCCGGCCTGGGGCAACGTCTCGGACTGGAACTGGAATCAGTGCCACGACTGGCAACACCCGGGCGGCCCGACGGGCCCGGCGGGATGGGGGCCCTGGGGACCCCCGCCGGCGTGGGCGCCGCCGCCACCACCTCAACCGGCCTGGGCGCCAGGGGCGCAAATGATGTGGAACCCCACCGGCGCCGGCAACTGGGGAATCTGGAACAACGGGATCTGGACTCCCATCTGATCAGACCGCTCCCAGGGTTGGCTGTGGACACGCGGCCCCTGGCGGGAGCCGGTGCAGCGCATGCGTGCCCGCGCCATGCGGGCGCAGGCCGACGTCGACCCTGAGAGCGCACACAGCGAATGGGGACCTGGCAACTCTTGGACTCGGGGAGTGCGCTTGTGCCCAGCCCCCACCCGGCACGCCTGCGACACATGTATTTGCTGCCGAAAATATACCAATGTGTAATAAGTGTGCTCTACCTGCGGCGCACATCATTGGCTGCACAGCGAATGACGTGCGCCACAAATTTTGGTTGGCTATAAATGTTATTGCTAGCCTCGCTGCCCATGGTCGTTATTGCAACATTGATGTCGTTGATCGGTCAGGTCTCCGGCACGCCGTATATTCCGGGCGGCGATTCGCCCGCCGGAACCGATTGTTCGGGACTTGCGTCGTGGATTGCGAATGCAGCAACTGACAGGCCCGTTTTCGGGAGTCGATTCAATACCGGAAACGAAGAGGGTGCGTTGCTGGCGCGCGGCTTCCAATACGGAACCGCCCCCAACGCCTTGGTCATCGGCTGGAACGGTGGCCACACCGCGGTGACGCTACCGGACGGAACGTCCGTGTCGAGCGGCGAGCGTGGCGGCGTGCATGTCGGTGGTCCGGGCGCCTACCAGGCCGGATTCACCCATCATATGTTCCTGCCGATGGCACCCGAAGATGGTGGCGCGCCGCCCCCGCCGGACGCTCCGCCGCCCCCGCCGGACGCTCCGCCGCCGCCCGCGCCGGATGCCCCGCCGCCCCCCGCCGGACGCTCCGCCGCCCCCCGCCGGACGCTCCGCCGCCCCCGCCGGACGCTCCGCCGCCCGCCGTTTTGATCGACGCTCCCGCGCCACCGGCGCCGGCTCCGCCGGCACCCTGATTCACCTTTTATCCGCTCCGCGGAATTGCGAATCAATAACAAATGCAACGCAAATCGGCGGCCATAATTGGTAGTTATGCACCAGCCGATGCGGCCGTTATGCGAAATAGTGAAATGGCGCTGTGCGTGGCGGATTTGTGAGCTACGCCACTGACGTCGACACGATCGGCCTGCGACAAAAGTGTGCTCATGTGTCATGTGCGACGCGTGAGCACACTTTGCTCTAGCCATTACTTAAGCGAACTACGTCAATGTTCCACCCCGGACGCGCCGCGGCGCCACCCGGCGGACGGATAGGCTGGCGTCGCCCGCGGGCACCGCGCGGGCGCAACGGAAGCAGCGAACCGAGGCGGGGCCGCAATGATCTTCATCGTCGTCAAGTTCGAGACCAAACCCGAGTGGACCGACCGCTGGCCCGAACTCGTCACCTCGTTCACCGCGGCGACTCGGGCCGAGGAAGGCAATCTGTGGTTTGACTGGTCGCGCAGCCTGGACGACCCGGCGGAGTACGTCTTGGTCGAGGCCTTCCGCGACGATGAGGCGGGCGGCGTCCACGTCAACAGCGACCACTTCAAGCGCTTAATACAAGAGGTCCCGCAGGCGCTGAAGTCCACGCCCAAGATCATCAACCAGACCATCGATGCCACGGGATGGTCGGAGATGGGCGAGATGGCTGTCGGCTAACCCTTGACTAGCCGACCGTGATCTCGATTTCGTCGCCCAGGGCGTAGCCCGGTGTGAGCGGAAGCCTGTCCCCGCTCCAGAATGAGCCCGGGTCGAAGTAGTTGAAGTACTTCTCCGTGCTGAGCAACCCCATTTCCTCGTAGGTGATGGCCACCGTTTCCGCGCAGTAGGCCACCTCCAGACCGAGTTTCTGGCGTTCCTTTCGTCGTTCCGTCGATTCGCGAACCTTCTTGTCCACGAACGGGATTCCGCGCGTCCAGTCGTAGGCGTTCGGGAGCCGGCCACGCAGCCACCGGCCGGTCAAGCGCATGGTGGTGGGAAAGGCGGTGCCGTCCATCCGGGCAATCACGCGCAGTAGCTTGTTCTCTTGTTCCCGGTTGGCCGGCGGAGTCAACTGGCGCAGCCAGCACCGCTGGTGGTAACGCTGCGACCACTGCAGCACCGACTGCGCAAGGTCGTTGAGTTGCACGCCACGATGATTCGTCCCGGTCCACAGGTCGACCAGCTTGTCACCGAGTTCGGCGTGCCAGATCAACGGCGGCAGGTCGTCGATGGCCACCGTCATCCCGACGTGGTTCACCGGGCTGTTTGTCAGCGTCTGGATGGCGCGGTCGGGTCCCGAACCGCCGCGAAACAGCCAGAGGTCGCCGGTGCGGGTCTGTTCCAGCGCTTCGTTCAAAGTGAGCATCTTCGTGTAAGCCCGTCCGCCGCCGCGGCTTTCGCCACTGTCGTCGCTGATATGAGCCCGCCGCTAGGTCACGCGCGATGCGTTGCCGAATGTTGCGGGCACACAAGTCAATCACAACCGGGCCATAGCGACGTGGCTGCGCATAACCTGGTGTCATGCGCAATGTGTGGAAGTGGCTGGGGCTGGCCGGTGCCGCCGGTGTCGTCGCCGGGGGCGCGCTGGTGGTTCGTGACCAACGCAAGCGGCGCGCGTACACCGCCGACGAGGTCCGCGACCGCCTGCATCAGCGGTTGGCCGAGTGCAACGGGGACGGCGTTCAGTCCGGCTCGGAATCGGCCGGAGGCTCGACGGCGAACAAGCGGTAGGTGCCCGAAAAGCCCTTCAGCTCCACATTGCGGCCGTCGTCGAACCGGATGCCGTCGGTATCGGAAAGCGCGTCTCGCACCGGCTGACTCACCAGAATCTGGCCACCGACCGCTTGTGCGGCGACCCGTGCCGCCATTGCGACGTTGCGGCCGAACAGGTCATCGCCGCGACGCACCGAACGACCCATGTGGATGCCGATCCGAACGCGAATCACCTCGCGCCGCTTGCTGTTTGCTTCTTTGCGCAATGCGCGCTGTAGGTCGATACTGCACTGAACCGCTTGCTCGGCGCGCGCGAACGCGATCATGAATCCGTCGCCTTGACTCTTCACCACATGACCGGACCGTCGCTGCACCAGATCCGAGACCAGCTTGTCGTGCGAGCTGATCAGCTTGACCCACGCCCGGTCGCCGATCCGCTCGTTGAGGGCGGTGGATTCCTCGATATCGGAGAACAGGATCACCACCCGACCGTCCGGGGTGACGCGGGCGAGGTCGGGCCGTTCGACCTCGGCCCAATCCGCGAGGTCCTCGATGCTGCTGCGCACCGCCGCGCCGAAACCCTCTTTGCGCATCAGGTTGGCGGTGTTCCACACCCTTTTGACCGCCTCGCGACCGCCCGACAGAAGTTGATTGCGGGCGTCGGTTCGCTGACGCAGTTCGTCGAGCTCCTGCTGGCTGCGCACCAGCAATCGCCACAGCACGATCAGCGCGACACCCTCGATCGCGGCAATGCCGGCCAGGAGGTAGACCGTGACGTGCAGCGCGTCAGCCATGGCGGTCATCCTTTCAAGGCCGCGGTCCACTCAGGTTGTCGGCCCTATCTGCAGTGTCTAGTGTTGACTCCGCCAGCCGCGGGTAGTGATCTCAAGGGAGCCGATCGGGTGACTTTCGGGAGGAGCGGTTTTGGCCGAGGACGACACTAACCCATCTGACCTGCTGGTGATCTTCGGAATCACCGGTGATTTGGCGCGCAAAATGACGTTCCGGGCGTTGTACCGACTCGAGCGTCGCGAGGAGCTGAATCACCCGATCGTGGGTGTGGCCAGTGACGACATCACCGTCGAGCAGTTGCAGGATCGGGCGCGCGACGCCATCAAGGCATCGGGGGAGACGTTCGACGACGCCGTGTTCGACCGGCTCGCGGCCCGGCTGTCCTACCTGCACGGCGACGTCACCGACGCCAAGCTCTACACGCAGCTCGCCAAGAAGATCCCCTCGGACTCGCATCCGCTCTACTACCTCGAAATGCCGCCGTCGTTGTTCGCGCCGATCGTGGAGAACCTGGCAAAAGCGGACCTGCTGGAGCGGGCCAGGGTGGCGGTGGAAAAGCCATTCGGCCACGACCTGGACTCGGCGCGCGATCTCAACGAGAGGCTGCGCGCTGTGCTCGACGAAGACCAAATCCTGCGCGTGGACCACTTTTTGGGCAAGCAGCCGGTCGAAGAACTCCAATACCTGCGGTTCGCCAACAACGGCCTGGCCAAGCTGTGGGACCGCGACAGCATCTCCGAGATTCACATCACCATGGCCGAGGACTTCGGCATCGAGGACCGCGGCAAGTTCTACGACGTGGTGGGCACCCTGCGCGACGTGGTGCAAAACCACCTGCTGCAGGTGCTCGCCTTGGTTGCCATGGAACCCCCGGTCGGCGCGAGCGCCGACGACCTGAACGACAAGAAGGCCGAGGTGTTTCGGGCGATGCCCGCGCTGGATCCGGAGCGTTGCGTCCGCGGGCAGTACCGCGGCTATACCGACGTCGCCGGTGTGGCAAAGGATTCCACCACCGAGACCTACATCGCGCTGCGCACCGAGATCGACAACTGGCGCTGGGCCGGGGTGCCGATCTTCTTGCGCGCCGGAAAAGCGTTGCCGGAGAAGGTGACCGAGGTCCGGATGTTCCTGCATCACGTTCCGGGGTTCTCGTTCCTGCCCAATCGACGGCCGCCCGAGTGCAACCAGATCGTGCTGCGCATCGACCCCGATCCCGGGATGCGGCTGCAGTTGTCCGCCCAGGCCGGCGATTCGTGGCACGACGTTCACCTGGACTCGTCGTTCGCCGAGGATCTCGGCGAACCGGTGCGACCCTACGAAAGGTTGCTCTACGCCGCGTTCAACGGAGATCGCCAGTTGTTCGCCCGCGAAGATGCCATCGAAGAGACGTGGCGAATCGTGCAGCCCGTGCTGGACAAGCCGGGCCGCATTCACCATTACGACCAGGGCTCGTGGGGACCCGAGGCCGCACAGGCGCTGCTGCGGGGTCACCACAGCTGGCAAGAGCCGTGGCTGCCGCGTAGCAAGCCCACCCAACAGTAAGGAGACTGACACGATGCAGCTTGGGATGATCGGCCTCGGCCGGATGGGTGCGAACATCGTCCGCCGCGTGGTCGCGGGCGGACACGAGTGTGTGGTCTACGACCACAACCCCGACGCGGTCAAGGCGATGGCGGGGGAGGACAAAATCACCGGAGTGTCCTCGCTGCAGGAGCTCGCTGAAAATTTGAAGGCCCCGCGGCTGGTCTGGGTCATGGTCCCGGCCGGGACGATCACCACTGGGGTGATCGACGAGCTGGCCAAGACGCTCGACTCCGGAGACATCGTGATCGACGGTGGCAACTCGTACTACCGCGACGATATTCGTCACGCGAAAACGTTGTCGGAGAAGGGTATTCACTTCTTGGACTGCGGGACCAGCGGCGGTGTGTGGGGCCGGGAACGCGGGTACTGCCTGATGATCGGCGGCGACGACGAGGCTTTCCTGCACGCCGAGCCGATCTTCGCCACCGTCGCACCGGGCGTCGACGCCGCGGCCCGCACGCCCGGTCGCGATGGCGAGGTTGCTCGGTCGGAGCAGGGCTATCTGCACTGTGGACCGGCCGGGGCCGGTCACTTCGTGAAGATGGTGCACAACGGGATCGAGTACGGCATGATGGCCTCGCTCGCTGAGGGACTGAACATTCTGCGCAACGCCGACATCGGCAAGCAGGTGCAGGAGGTTGACGCCGAAACAGCGCCGCTGGAGCACCCCGAGTTCTATCAGTACGACTTCGACATCCCCGAGGTGGCCGAGGTGTGGCGGCGCGGCAGCGTCATCGGTTCCTGGCTACTGGACCTTACGGCGATCGCGCTGCACGAATCGCCGGATCTGAAGGAGTTCTCCGGCCGCGTCTCCGACTCCGGGGAGGGCCGCTGGACCGCCATCGCCGCGATCGACGAGGGCGTCCCCTCGCCGGTGCTGACCACCGCGCTGCAGTCGCGCTTCGCGTCGCGCCAGCTCGACGACTTCGCCAATAAGGCGCTCTCGGCGATGCGTAAGCAATTCGGCGGGCACGCGGAGAAGCCGGCTAACTAGCGGGTCAACGGCGGTTGACGAATGCGACCACCGCGTCGCTGAACGCGTCGTTGTCGTCGCCGGCCGCGGTGTGCCCGGCGTTTGACAGCTCGACGAACTCGGCGCGCGGCACGGTGGCCAGGAAGTGCCGCACGCCCTCGGGGCTCACCACGTCGGACAGCTTGCCGCGGATCAGCAAGACGGGGATCGTCAGGTTCTTGGCGGCCTGCTCGAAGCTCTCGGTGCGCAGTTCGGGATCGTCGCCGGGCTTGGTCATGAACGCGGGATCCCAGTGCCAATACCACCGGCCGTCGCGTAGGCGCAGATTCTTTTTCAGGCCCTCGGGGCTGCGCGGCTTGCTCCGGTAGGGCAGATAGGCGGCGACGGCGTCGGCGGCCTGTTCCAGCGAGTCGAAGCCGTCGAGACCGCTGAACATGAAGTCGCGGATGCGCGCGCTGCCGCCCTTTTCGAACCGGGGGACCACGTCGACGAGCACCAACCGAGTCACCTTCGCGGGACCGGCCCGGTGAGCGGCGAGGATGCCGGTCAGCCCGCCCATGCTGGCCCCGATGATCGTCAAGGGCCGGCCGATCGCGTCCAGCACCCGCATGACGTCGCCGGTTAGCGTCTCGATCTCGTAGTCGGCGTCGGGGGAGCGTGCGCTGTCCCCGTGTCCGCGGGAATCCAGCGCCACCACGTGCAGTCCCTCATCGGCCAGCGTCTGGCCGGTGTTTTTCCAGGAAAACCGGTTCTGGCCGCCCCCGTGCAACATCAGGATGCTCGGTCGCCCGGCACAGTCGGAGCCGCGATTCCATTCGTCGGCGACCAGGGTGATCCCGTCGACGCCGGCGAACTCCACCGTCTCGGGACTGCTGCTGACGGTATTCATGCGACCTGACGTTACATAGGCCGGTTAAGCACTGATGCGGGGGTGGACGACGCGATGAGTTTTCGTCGCCGACGGGGTCTACCAATGACAGAGACCAACCAGCCATCAAGGAGGCCCCGGCCATGCCATCGATCACCCCGTCGTTGTGGTTCGACGACAACCTGGAGGAGGCCGCCAGGTTCTACACCTCGGTGTTCCCCAACTCCCACATCGAGGGCTTCAACCAGACCACCGAGGCGGGACCGGGGGAGCCCGGCACGGTTCTGTCCGGCAGCTTCGTGCTGGACGGCACCCGGTTCATCGGGATCAACGGCGGTCCGCACTTCCACTTCACCGAGGCGGTCTCGTTCACGATCCATTGCAAGAACCAGGACGAGGTCGACTACTACTGGGACCGGCTGAGCGACGGCGGCGAGGAATCGCAATGCGGCTGGCTCAAAGACCGCTTCGGGATGAGCTGGCAAATCGTCCCGGACCGGCTCTACGAACTGATCGGCGACCCCGACCGCACGCGGGCGGCGGCGGCAACCAACGCGATGTATGGCATGCGCAAGATCGTCATCGCCGAACTGGAGCGGGCCGCCGCGCTGCAACGGTGAAACCTGCTGGTACAGCGACGGTTTGACCCTCTGTCGACCGGGGCCGGTGCGTCCCCCGGCCGCACAGGTTAGGTTGATCCCTGCGGAGACGTCGAGCAGGGAGGGAACATGGCTGAACCAGGCTGGATCGACGTGACCGGCCCTGCGGGGGACCTCAAAGCCCTCACTTGGGGTCCAGCAGACGGTCCCATTGCGCTGTGCCTGCACGGCTTCCCCGACACCCCCTACGGCTGGCGCAAGGTCGCCCCCCGGCTCGCCGAGGCGGGATGGCGGGTGATCGCCCCCTTCATGCGCGGATACGCGCCGTCGTCGATCCCGGTCGACGGTAGCTATCACGTGGGTGCGCTGATGGACGACGCGTTGCGGGTGCGAGCGGCCGCGGGCGGCACCGACAACGACGTGGTCATCGGCCATGACTGGGGTGCGATCGCCGCGACCGGGCTGGCCGCCATGCCCGACAGCCCGTTCACCAAGGCGGTGATCATGTCGGTGCCGCCGTCGGCGGCGTTCCGGCGGCGCGGCGGTGGCGCGGCCGAGCGGGGCCGGCTCGCCGGCCATCTGGCGCGCCAGGTCTTCCGCAGCTGGTACATCATGTACTTCCAATTACCTTGGCTGCCCGAACGTTCCGCATCCTGGGTGTTGCCGCTGCTGTGGCGGCGGTGGTCGCCCGGTTATCGCGCCGACGAGGACTTGCGTCACGTCGACGCCGCGATCGGGGCACCGGAAAGCTGGCGCGCCGCGCTGGGACCGTATCGCGCCACCATCCGCAACACCCGGCCGTCGGCGCGGTACGCCGCATTGAACGAGTTGTGGACCGAAGAACCTGTGCTGCCGTGCCTGTACCTGCACGGTCGCGACGACGGTTGCATGACACCGGCTTTCGCGCGCTGGGCCGAAAAGGTGCTGCCCGCGGGCAGCGAGATCGGCATCGTCGAACACGCCGGCCATTTCCTGCAGCTCGAGCAGCCCGATAAGGTCGCCGATTTGGTGCTCGGTTTCGTCGGCTCACCCGGCTGACATCATGGCTCGGGCCATGTCGAGGCACCGGATGGCTGCCGTCGACGCGCAGTTCTACTGGATGTCGGCCAAAATCCCCAGCGACGAGTTCCTGCTCTACGCGTTCGACGGTGAGCCCGCCGACTACGCGCGCGCCGTCGAGCAACTCTGCTTGCGGGCCAACGCCGAGCCGGCGCTGACGATGCGGGTGCGGGACCGGGGCCGATGGCGCTACCCGCAGTGGGTGTCCGTGGCCGTCACGTCCGAGCAGGTGGTTCGCCACGACCTCGCCGATCACAGCTGGGATGGCGCCCTGGCGGCCGTCGCCGGCCTCGCCGATGACCAGCTGGACGTTCGGCGAATGACCTGGCGGCTGCACGTCTTCAGCCCGGTCCGTGGCATTCCCGGCGTCACCGAGTCCGGCGCCGTCGCGGTGTTGCAGGTCGCGCACGCGCTGGCCGACGGTGCCCGGTCCGCGGCGATGGCGGCGTGGCTGTTCGGGCGCCCGGACCGGGTTCCCGAGGCGCCCAAACCACGGCCGGGCTTTCTGCCCTGGCGAGCCGTCCAGGCGGCACGCGCCCATCGCCGGCTGGAGCGCGACATCCGCGCGGGCCTGCTTTCTCCGGGCGCCGGGTCGCGTCCGCTGCTGCCGACGAATGCGCGTCCCGAGGGCGCCCGCGCGGTGCGGACGTTGGTGCGACACCGTTCGCAGCTGCCCGGCCCCACGATCACCGTCGGCGTGCTGAGCGCGATATCCCAGGCCCTGTGCAATCTGCTTGATGGGCAATGCGATTCGCTGGGTGCCGAGGTGCCCATGGCAAAGCCCGGTGCGGCGCAGGCGCACAACCACTTCGGCAACATCGTCGTGGGGCTCTACCCGAAGCTCGGACCGGGGGCGCGCGCCGAGCGGATCGCGGCCGACCTGGCCAACGGCCGGCGGCGCTTTGAGCACCCGGCAACCCGGGCCGCCGACCGCGCTTTCGCGGCGGTGCCGGCCGGGCTACTGCGCTGGGGCATCGGGCAATTCGATGTCGAACACCGCGCGACACAGGTGTCCGGCAACACCGTGGTGTCCAGCGTCAACCGCGGGGCCGCCGACCTGAGCCTCGGTGGCGCGCCGGTGGTGCTGACGTCGGGATACCCGGCGCTGTCACCGATGATGGGGCTGACGCACGGCGTGCACGGTATCGGCGACACCATCGCGATCAGCGTGCACGCGGCAGCCTCAGCGGTGCCCGACGTCGATGCCTACCTGGCGTTGCTCGACGCGGCGCTCTAACTATTGCGCATCGCCGGATCTGGCCGCCTCTTCGCGGGTCAGGCCGGCGGCGACGATCAGCTCTTCGTGCAGCTCGAACCACACCGTGTGGTAGGAGTCGATCAACGGCCGGGTCAGCCAGGTGGTCTCCCCGGCCTTGACTTTGTCAAGTGCCGCAACCAGTTTCGCCGCGTAGGCGGTCAGCCGCGGCAGTTGTGCCGCGGCGGCCTCGATGATCGGCATGGTGCGGGCGTGCACGTCGTCGAGGCGGGCCAGCACCGCGGCGTCGTAGGCGGCGTCGTCGTGGGTGTTGGGAACACCGTCGGGTCCGCCCTTGAGCTGCCAATCCGTCACCAGCCGCTTGAAGTCGGCGTTGACGGCGCGGAAGTCGTCGTAGGCGGCGGCCATCGCTTGGGGATCGATGTCCTTGCGTTCCTCGGCGAGCAGCGCCGTGAGCCGGTCGGTCCCGCTGAGGGTGATCCGCAACGTCGGGCCTTCGGTCAGCAGTCCCGCCGCGGTCAACCGCTCGACAACGGGGGTGATGTCGGCAATGTCCGCGCCCAGCGTCGCGGCCAGGTCGGCGGGACTCACCCGTCCTTTGAGCCGAACACCTTGCAGCACAGCCAATTCGGTCACGACGCGGACCCCGGTGTCAGGCGCAGCGCGGTCAGCATCACGATCAACGGCGTCGTCGACACCACGTCGGCCTGCCCGCCGTTCAGGGCGGCGCGCACCGCGGCCTCGGAGCTGTCGTCCAGTCGCACGTGGTCGCCCGCGGCGTGGGCACGCAGCGGGCTGATCCGCCGTGCGATGTCGGCCAGTTCGCGCAGTTCCGGCGTGTCGTCTTCCGACCACGCGGACAGGCTCAAATTGCCTTCCCGCACTTCGCCTTCGGCGCCGTCGACGGTGATGTGCTTGCCGGCCAGCGCTGCCGCGACGCCGTGGCCGCAACCCACCACCGCCACCCGGCCCAGTTCGCGGCTGACCACCGCCGCATGGCTGGAGGCGCCGCCGACCTCGGTGACGATGCCCTGCGCAGCCAGCATGCCCGACACGTCTTCGGGCCGGGTGTGATCGCGCACCAGGATCACCCGCTCACCGCGATCGACGGCGCGTAGCGCTTCGTCGACGTCGGTGTACGCCTTGCCCGATGCCACGCCCGGGCACGCCGGTAAGCCCTTGGCCAATAGCGGTGCCGCCAAGCGTATTTCGGGCTGCAACGCCGGTTGCACCAGCGTGTGGACGTGCGCCGGGGTCACCCGCCGCAGTGTCTCCGCGTCATCGATGAGTCCCTCGTGGCGCAGCTGCAGCGCCGTGCGCACCGCCGCCTGCGCCGACCGTTCCGCCGCACGCGTCTGCAACAGCCACAGCCTGCCGTCCTCGACGGTGAACTCGATCTCCTGGATGTCGGAGTCCAGCCGTTCCAAAGTGCGGGCGGCACCGATCAGTTCGTCGTAGACGGCCGGCTGTTCGTCGCGCAGCGCGACGATCGGTTCGACGTCGACCGATCCCGACACCACGTCGTCGCCCTGGCCGCCGGGCAGCCATTCGCCGAACGGTTCGTTGTCGCCGGTGATCGGATTGCGGGAAAAGAACGCTCCGGCACCGGAATTGGGCCCGTGGTTGCCGAATACCATAGCCTGCACGACCACGGCGGTCCCGTGCTGATAGTCGATTCCGTAGTGGGCGCGATAGGCGACCGCGCGGGGCGAATTCCACGAGGCGAATACCGCCTCGATGCCGGCGCGCAACTGCGCGTAGGGGTCGGAGGGCACCGATTCGTGCTCGGTGACGCCGACGATGCGCCGATACATGTCCGCGAACCGCCGGCGCGTGTCGCGGGCGAACGCTTGGTCACCGGTCGCCGCCAGCGCCTGCTCGACGTCATCGTTGATGCCGAGGTCCAAGATGGTGTCCATCATGCCCGGCATGGACTGGGTGGCGCCGGAGCGCACGCTGACCAACAGGGGATGCGGGCCCCGGCCGAACGTGCGCGAGGTCTGCGCCTCCAGCCAGCGCATCCGGTCGAGCACGTCGTCCCAGACGGCGTCCATGGTCGCCGCGGGATCGTCGAGATACCGCAGGCCCACCGCGGTCGTGATGCAGAACGCCGGCGGCACAGGCAGGTTGTGCCGGCGCATCGCCTCGATGCCGTGGCCCTTGTTGCCCAGCAGCTCCCGCGGGTGGCTCGATGTGCCGTCCAGCAACACCACGGAGTGCTCGGTAGGCGCAGACCCACGGCCGCTTGACGCTTTGCGGTGGGCGCCGCCGCCTGGTGCGGTGCCAGCCGTGGTGCACCCCCTTGGTGGTGTGGCTACTGATCGAGCCGACGTCGGAACGCCCGCTATGTTCCCACATGGACCAGCGGATTAAGCGACGTAGCTGCTCGGCGGCTCTTGTGGTGCCACCCGGCACATGATCTAGGTTTACAGTTATGACTTCATATGGCACGTTCCATGACGTCGGAGTACTGATCCTGCGGCTGGTGTTGGGCGTGACGCTGGCCGCGCACGGCTACAACAAGTTCTTCGGCGGCGGCCGCATCCCGGGCACCGCCCGTTGGTTCGAGAGCATCGGCATGAAGCCCGGGAAATTCCACGCCACCGTGGCGGCGACCACGGAAATGGCCGCCGGGCTGGGCCTGGCCGCTGGATTCCTGACCCCGATCCCGGCGGCGGGCTTCGTCTCGCTGATGCTGGTCGCGGCCTGGACGGTGCACCGCGCCAACGGCTTCTTCATCGTCAAGGAGGGCTGGGAGTACAACCTGGTGCTGGCGGTCAGCGCCGTCGGCGTGGCCACGCTGGGCGCGGGCAAATTCAGCCTGGACTACGTCGTCTTCGGGAAAAACTGGATGGACGGCTGGCACGGGTTGGCGATCTCGGCGGGGTTGGGCCTGGCCGGCGCCATCGGCCAGCTGGCGATCTTCTACCGCCCGCCGGCTAAGCAGCAAGTCGGTTAGTTACGGGCCGTCGTCGTCCTCATCCACCAACAGCTTTTCGGGGTGGTGGTAGGTGTTGGTGCGGGGTTCGCCGCGGTCGAGGTGTGGGGGTGGGATCCATTCGGTGTCACCGTTGTTGCGTTGTCGGGTGGTCCAGCCTTTGTCGAGGAGGCGGTGGTGGGGGCCGCAGGCCAGGGTGAGTTGGTCGATGTCGGTGCGGTGGGTGTGTGCCCAGTCTTGGACGTGGTGCACTTCGCAGTAGTAGCCGGCTACGTCGCAGCCTGGCGCGCTGCAGCCGCGGTCTTTGGCGTACAGGACGATGCGCTGGCCGGGTGAGGCCAGGCGTTTGGTGTGGTAGAGCGCCAGGGGTTTGCCGTGGTCGAAGATCGCTAGGTAGTGGTGGGCGTGTCGGGCCAGGCGGATGACGTCGGACATGGGTAGCAGGGTGCCGGCGCCGGTCAACCCTGTGCCGGTAGTGCGTTCGAGGTCCTCGAGTGTGGTGGTGACGACGATGCTGGCCGGTAAACCGTTGTGCTGGCCGAGCTTTCCACTGGCAAGCAGGGCGCGTAGGGCGGCGTTGAGGCCGTCGTGGTTGCGCTGGCCGGCGCTGCGGGTGTCGCGACGGATCGCTTCTTCCGCGGGGGCGCCGTCCACGACCGGCATTTCATCGTCGGGGTTGGCCATGCCCGGGGCGGCGAGCTTGGCCAGCACTGCTTCCCAGCTGGCACGTGCCTCCGGTGTCAACCATCCGCTCAGCCGCGACATGCCGTCGGCCTGCTGATTTCCGAGCACCAGCCCGCGCATTCGCGCCCGGTCGGCATCGGTGTAGTTGCCATCGGGATTGAGGCAATTCATCAGGCGCCGGGCCAGCTTGGCGAATTGATCGGGCCGAAACTCGGCGGCCTTGGCCGCTAGCTGCTTTTCGGCGTGCACACAGGTCTCGAGGTCGACCGACTCGGGCAACTGATGGAAAAACCGCCGGATCAGCGCCACATGGTCGGCCCCGATCGTCCCATGCTGCTGGGCCGCCGCGGTCGCGGGCAACACCGGCGCCAGCGGCTCCCCGGTCAACGCTCGACGCGGCCCCAGGTCGGCGGCTTCGGCGATGCGCCGTCCGGCCTCCCCCCGGGTGATGTGCAGCCGATCAGCCAGCGCCCAGGACAGCTTGCCACCCAACTCGGTCGCATCCGCCTGCTCGCCGATCTGGTTGATCAGCTGGTGGCTGGGCACCTGGAGTTTGCGTGTTGCGCATTCCAGTGTCTCCAAGAGCGCCAAGCGTTCCGGGTTGGTCAGCGCCTCATACGAATGCCCCTGAAAACGAGAAGCCACAGCGCACAACGCCTTAACGTCGTCCTGAATCTGCTCACGGTCCATTACCGTCATGCCGAACGCCCACCAATGCTGAGGCCGTTCCGGGCATAACGTTCCGAAATCGCGAGCAGCGTCGAAGGTGTTAGCGAGTCGAAGCGCGACGAGAGGAAACGGCTGTGCGCCGCCTCGTTCAACGGAGCATCGATGGAACTCATGTTCGAATCCTATCGGCGGCCACTGACAAAAAATGCTCCGCCGAAACCACTGAAACAAATGTGGCACAAGTGATTTGGGTGAGACGGGTGCGGTGAATGCGTTACGCGAAGTGGCACAAGCGATTTGGCTATGCGACCGCCGCGGTCTCGGCCTCGGTTACCTCGGCCGCGGCGCGCTCGCCGGAGCGGATCGCTCCATCGATCCACCCGCACATGACGGCCGAGCTCTCGGTGCCGGCCCAATGGATCCGGCCACAGGGCTCGCGCAAGGTATAGCCGAATTCGGTCAGCACGCCGGTGGGGGCGTGGCCGATCATTCCGCCACCGGAGTAGCGGTCCACCGTCCAGTTCTGTTCGTGGACCTCCAGCGGCGTTTTGGCCTTGCTGCCGAACCGGTCGACGAGTTCGTCGATGATCACTGCTTTGCGTTCGGCCTCGTCGAGGCTTGTCAGCCGGCGCGCCGTGGGTCCTTCGGTGATGACGCACATGATTCCCGGGTCCCCGGTATCCGTGCAGGCGTCGATGGTCAGGGTGGCCGGGGATCCCGGCGCCGCGGACTGGCCGGAGAACCCGTCGGCGCGCCAGAACGGCTCGTCGTAAATGAGCGAGGTCTTGATGACCGCGCCGCTCGGCATGCGCTGGTGCAGAAATGCTCGGTCCACCGGGAGCATCGGCTCGTACAGGATCGAGGTGGCGATCGCCAGCGGGATCGCGACAATGACGCGGCGCGCCCGCACCGTCAGGTCAGTCGCGGTGATCGTCACACCTTCGCCATCCTGGCTGATCTGCCGGACCGGCTGCGAAAGGTGCAGCGCGTCGCCCAGTTCGGCCACCATCGGGCGGTGCAGCGCCCCCATGCCACCGACTGGGCGGGCATCTTGCGAGCCGCCCTTGCCCGATATCGCGAAGGTGAGTCCGCCCGCCGAGGCCGTCTGCAGCAGCCCCCACAGCAACGACGTCTCCGAGGCTGCCGAGGTGTAGAGGCCGGCGAAGGCCATGTCCAGCATCTCGGCGGCTTCCTTGGACATGGAATTCTTTTCGATCCATTGCCCGATGCTGATGCGGTCCCACTCCTGGGCCTTCTTCGCCTCCCATGGGGCGTCGCGGGGGATCGCTTTGCACATCTTCTCGATGGCGGCCAATCCAAGCCCGAGGTTGGCGACGGCCCACGGGCTCACGGTCCACGGAATGGTGCCGCCGTAGCGGTGCTTCTTGCCGCCGATGATCATCATGGCGTCACCGTCGTTGTGCTGCTTGTACTCGGGCACGCCGAACTCATTCATCAGCGCATAGATTCGGTCCTGGCCCGGACCGATCCACGCGCCGCCGCGGTCGATCCACGTCCCGTCCGCTCGAGTCTCGGTGAAGGTGCGGCCACCGACCCGATCGCGGGCCTCCAGCAAGGCCACCGCATGGCCCGCCTGTTTGAGCCGCAACGCGGCCGCCAAACCCGCGAATCCCGCTCCGACCACGCAATAATCGACCTCAGACACGGTTGGCTCCTCAACCTCGTCCACCCCAGCAGCAAACTACACCGGTCGGGTGCCGGTGATGGCCGGTTAACGCAGATTTTCGCGGGAGTTCGCCCGCCCGGCCGTCCGGCGGTGTTCGGGCCGAGCGCCGTGGGTGACCGAGATGAGTTGGCGCACAGACCAATCGGTCAGTAACCGCTACGAGGGCCCGCCGTATTGCCAAACCAGGGCATGCGGTCCGGTGGTCGTCGGGTTGCACCACATCGGTCTGTTGTTGACGTCCTGGGTGATCGAGTGCAACACCGTGCACTCGTCACCGGGCATCGGCGGATCGGCACGGCCTTCGGCGGCCGACGTGATCGCGAAGACGGCGGTAACCGTTACCCATCCGAGGGACCAAGGCCTGCTCATGATGACAATCCCCCTAAGCGCACGCCGACCCGCCTTCAACGGTATCGGCGCGAAAGGCGCAGACAAAGGTTTCTTGCCCGAGGTTGCAGTACGTAGCCCTAGAACAGGTTCTAGTCTGTGAAACCATGGGATTTCTGAAGCCCGAGCTGCCACAGCTCGACATGGCCGAATGGAACAACGGCACCCGTAGTGAAAAGATCCGGCCGATGGCCAAGCACTGGGCCGAGGTGGGCTTCGGCACGCCGGTCGTGCTGCATCTGTTCTATGTCGTCAAGATCCTGCTGTACATCCTCGGCGCGTGGCTGTTCGCGTCGGCCACCAACGGCCTCGGCGGCTTCACGCGCGTCGCGTCGTGGTGGTCGGAGCCGATTGTGTTCGAGAAGGTCGTGCTCTACACGATGCTCTTCGAAGTGATCGGGCTGGGTTGCGGCTTCGGCCCTTTGAACAACCGGTTCTTCCCGCCGATGGGCTCGATCCTGTACTGGATGCGCTTCGGCACCATCCGGCTGCCACCGTGGCCGGATCGGGTCCCGCTCACCAAGGGCACCAAGCGCAAACCGGTCGACGTCGCGCTGTACGCGCTGTTCCTTCTGGTGACGTTGGCGGCTTTGTTCGCCGACGGCACCGGACCGATACCCGAATTGGGCACCAAGATCGGGCTGCTGCCCGCATGGAAGATCGCGCTGATCCTGCTGCTGCTGGCGGTGGCCGGCCTGCGCGACAAGGTGATCTTCCTGGCCGCCCGCGGCGAGGTGTACGCGACCATGGCGGTGACGTTCCTGTTCGCCGCGCCGGACATGATCGTCGGGTCCAAGGTGGTGTTCCTGGTGATCTGGATGGGCGCCGCCACCTCCAAGCTCAACAAACACTTTCCGTTCGTCATCTCCACGATGATGTCCAATAATCCGTTGGTGCGGCCCCGCTGGCTGAAACGGCGCTTCTTCGAAAGCTTCCCGGATGATCTGCGGCCGGGGCGGCTGTCGCGGTGGATCGCGCACCTGAGCACCGCCATCGAGATGCTGGTGCCGTTACCGCTGTTCTTCTGTCACGGCGGCTGGCCCGTCACGATCGCCGCCATCGTAATGGTCTGCTTCCACCTGGGGATCCTGGTCTCGATCCCGATGGGCGTGCCGCTGGAGTGGAACGTCTTCATGATCTTCGGTGTGTTGTCGTTGTTCGTCGCGCACACCCAGATCGGGCTGCGCAACCTGCGGCACCCGGTGGTGGTGGCGGTCTTGTTCGTCGTCATCGCGGGAATCGTCGTGTTGGGCAACATGTTTCCGCGCAAGATCTCGTTCCTGCCCGGGATGCGTTACTACGCCGGCAATTGGGACACCACGCTGTGGTGCATCAAACCCTCGGCCAACGACAAGATCGGCAGGGGCATCGTGGCGATCGCCAGCATGCCGCAGGCCCAGCTGGAGCGGTTTTACGGCAGCCCCGAGGCCGCACAGATCCCGATCTACATGGGATATGCCTTCCGCGGCTTCAACACTCACGGACGCGCGCTGTTCACGCTGGCGCACCGCGCCATGGCGGGCCAGAACGAGGACGACTACGTCATCACCGACGGCGAGCGGATCTGCAGCACCGCGATCGGTTGGAACTTCGGCGACGGCCACATGCACAACGAGCAACTGATCGCCGCCCTGCAGGAGCGCTGCCACTTCGAACCGGGCGAGGTCCGGGTGGTTCTGCTTGACGCGCAACCGATTCACAAGCAGACCCAGCAGTACCGGTTGGTCGACGCGGCGACGGGTGAATTCGAGCGCGGCATCGTCCGGGTCGCCGACATGGTCGTCCGCCAACCCTGGGCCGACGACGTTCCGGTGCAACTGCTCTCGGACGACTCACCCTCGACTGTCACGCCGGACTGACGGCAGAGGCCGAGCTGGGGGAGTGCCCCCAGCTCGGCCTCAGCTTGGGTCTTACACGCCGGCCCGGACCTCGCGGGCGGCGGCAACCATGTTCTTCAGCGACGCGTTCACCTCGTCTGTGTTGCGGGTCTTCAGTCCGCAGTCGGGATTGACCCACAGCCGCTCGGCCGGCACGGCCCGCAGCGCCGCGCGCAGCGACTCGGCCATCTCGTTCGTGCTCGGCACCCGCGGCGAGTGGATGTCGTAGACGCCCGGGCCCACGCTGTTGGAGAAGCCGATCGAGTTCAGGTCGTCCAGCACCTCCATGTGTGAGCGTGCCGCCTCGATGGATGTCACGTCGGCGTCCAGGTCGGCGATGGCTCCGATCACCTCACCGAATTCCGAGTAGCACAGGTGAGTGTGGATCTGGGTGGAGTCAGCGACGCCGGAGGTGGCCAAGCGGAAAGACCCTACGGCCCAACGCAAGTAGTCCTCCTGGTCGGCCCGACGCAGTGGCAGCAGCTCCCGCAGCGCGGGCTCGTCGACCTGGATCACCGCGATGCCCGCGGCCTGCAGATCGACGGTCTCGTCACGGATGGCCAGCGCCACTTGGTTGGCGGTGTCGGCCAGCGGCTGGTCGTCGCGGACGAACGACCACGCCAGGATCGTCACCGGGCCGGTCAGCATGCCCTTGACCGGCTTGTCGGTCAGCGACTGCGCATACTTGGCCCACTCCACCGTCATCGGATGCTGGCGGATCACGTCACCGAAGAGCACCGGCGGCCGCACGCACCGGCTGCCGTAGGACTGCACCCAGCCGTTCTTGGTGGCGAAGAAGCCGTCCAGCTGCTCGGCGAAGTACTGCACCATGTCGTTGCGCTCCGGCTCGCCGTGCACCAGCACGTCGATCCCCAGGCTCTCCTGCAGCTTGATGACGTCGGCGATCTCCTGCTTCATCCGCCTCTGGTATTCGGCCTCGTCGATCTCGCCGGCGACCAGCGCGGCGCGCGCCTTGCGGATCTCGACGGTCTGGGGGAACGACCCGATGGTGGTGGTAGGCAGTGGCGGCAGGTGCAGCCGCTCCTCCTGGCTGGCGCGGCGCTGCGCCGCGTCACCCCGGTGAGTTCCGCTGGCCACGATCGAATCGATGCGGTCCCGCAGCCCGTCGTTGTGCAGTCGTGGATCCTCCTTGCGGGAGGCGACGGCCGCATTGGAGGCCGCGATCTCGTCGGCGACCGCGTCGCGACCCTCGTGCAGTGCGCGAGACAGTGCCACCACCTCGGCGACCTTCTCCTGGCCGAAGGCCAGCCAGCTGCGCAGCGCATCGTCCAGGCCGGTCTCCGGTTCCAGCGAGTACGGCACGTGCAGGGTGGAGCAGGAAGTCGAAACCGCCACGCTTGCGGCCGAGCCCCGCAGCGTCGCCAGCTTGGCCAACGCCGCGTCGAGGTCGGTGCGCCAGATGTTGCGTCCATCGACGACACCGGCCACCACGATCTTGTTGGCAAGTTCGGGCACTGCCGCGACCGCGGTGTCGGGACCGTAAACCAGGTCGATGCCGATCGCCTCGACGGGAGTGCGGGCCAGCGCACCCAACGAGTCGCCGGGGTCACCGAAGTAGGTGGCGACATAGATGGCGGGCCGGTTGCTCACCTTGCCCAGCGCGTTGTAGACGGCCTCGGCGAGCGCGGGGGCATCGGGGCAGATGTCGGTGACCAGAGCCGGCTCGTCGATCTGCACCCACTCGGCGCCGTTATCGGCCAGCAGCGACAGCAGCTCCGAATAGATCGGCACCAGCTCCTGCAGCCGCTCGATCGGCGCGCCGCCACCGTTGACGGCCTTGCTCAGCAGCAGGAAGGTGACCGGTCCGATGACCACCGGTCGTGCGGGAATCCCTTGCTCGAGCGCCTCTTTCAGCTCGGAGAGCACCTTGGCCGGGTTCAGCATGAACTTCGTCGCGGGCTCGATCTCGGGAACGATGTAGTGGTAGTTGGTGTCAAACCACTTGGTCATCTCCAGCGGCGCGACGTCCTTGTTACCGCGCGCCGCGGCGAAATAGCGGTCCAAGTCGTCGGGGACCTGCGCGGCCCAAGCCGGTAGCGCCCCCAGCATGACCGCGGTGTCGAGCACCTGGTCGTAGTAGGAGAAGGTGTTCACCGGTACCGAGTCCAGACCGGCGTCCGCCAGACTCTTCCAGGTGTCGCGGCGCAGGGTGGCCGCAACGTCTTCGAGTTCCGCGCGGCTGGTGCGTCCTTTCCAGTAGCCCTCGGTGGCGCGCTTGAGTTCACGCTTCGGGCCGATACGCGGGGAGCCGACGACCGTTGCGGTGAAAGCTTGGGGGGTCACGATATTTTTCGTCCTTCAATCAGCGTGATGGTCACCGCCGGCGGACGTGCAGCCGATCCGTTAGCGGTGCGTACCCGGATACGAACCGCAACGGCTGCAGCCTAGCGCCCATTCCTCGAGGCGATGAGCCGCCGGACGCGGCGCGCCCGGCACAGGCTGGCAGGTCTCCGGACTCGCAGGCGTGCACCGGCTGGTGCTCCTAGTGGCCGTCGCTTCCCAGTCATAGTGACCAGTGCTTGCCAAAAACTCTGACGGCGGTCGTTCCTGCATACCGTTGCGGGACAGTCCCGGATTCTCACCGGGTTCCCTCTCGCGAAGCGTTACTAACGTTGCCTCGCTCGATGCCCGCGCCGCGGTTGCGGCGCAAGCAGACCAGCTGCGAGACGGACTTTACCCTCGGCCGGCCAGGGCGTCGGCGATGGGAACATCGCCGTTGTTGAAGTCGATGGTTCGGCGGATCGTGGCATCTTCCGCTAGTGCGGCGGCTATGACGAGTGCGACGTCCGCACGCGAGACTTCGCGCATTTCCCGGTCGATCTCGATTCGTCCGGTCGCGGGCTCCAAGGTGAGCCAGCCGGGTCCGAGCACCGTCCAGTCCAGGTCGCTGGCGCGCAGGTGGGCGTCCGCCGCCGCCTTGGACTCCGCGTAGGGGAAGAACGGATCATCCGGCGGCACACCATGATCCGGACCCGCGCCGAAGTAGGACACCATCACGAACCGCTTGACGCCCGCCTGTGCGGCGGCGTCGATCACCCGGATCGCCGCGTCGCGGTCGACGGCGTAAGTCCGCGCCGGGTTGCCGCCGCCCGCCCCGGCCGAGAAGACGACGGCGTCGTGCCCGGTCACCAGGTCGGTCAGAGCGTCGGTGTCGAGCCGCTCGATGTCGGCCACCACCGGATCGGCGCCGGTGGCCGCGACATCATCGGATTGATCGGGATTGCGGAAGACCGAGCTCACCCGGTCGCCGCGGTCGGTCAGTATCCGGGCGACTTGCAGCGCGACCTTGCCGTGTCCGCCGAAGACGATGATTCGAGCCATGTCCCCGACGGTAGCGCGATTCATCCCGCTGGCGGCGACCCGCTTCGCCCGGCTACGCCGCGCTCGTGATCGCCGCTAGAGCTGAACGGTGGCGACCCGCTAGAGCTTTACCTTGCCCATGATGATGTCGATGATCGGCTTGCCGGGCGCGTAGGCACCGGTAATCGAGGCCATGGTGTGTCCGGAGTCCACCAGCAGCGTGATCCCGCTGACGCCGCAGGCCGCCTCGCTGTTAAGGAAGGTCATCACGTCGCCCATCTGCTCGGGGGTGTGCACCTTCGAGCCGGTCTCGTCGCGGTAGTCCTGGGCGAAGGACAGCCAGAGGTCCGCGTTGGCCTGGGCCAGCGGGGTGTCCGTCGGGCCCGGGCAGATCGCGTTGATCCGAATGCCCTCCTTCGCCAGCGGATAGCCCTGGGTCGCCACGTACGTGTTGATCACCTTCTTGCTGGTGCCGTAGTGGTTGATGCCTTCGGCCTCGTGCGCCTGGCACCACGCCTCGGCGGCCGCGAAGTCCGGCGTGGCCAGGAATTCCAGCATCAGGTCCAGGTCGTTCTCCCAGCCCATGCCGGCCACCGAGGAGATGAAGCAGATCGCCGCGCCGTTCGGCAGCTGGTTCTTCTCCAACAGCCGGTCGATGAGGTGGCGGTGGCCGATGAAGTTGATCTTCATCAGGTCGATCGTGCCGTCGGCGACGCCGGCGGCGGAGAACACCGCGTGGATGGGGCCGTCGATCTGCTCGAGGGCGGAATCGATGGACGCGGGGTCGCGCAGGTCCACCTGGACGGACTGGGCGACCTTGTAGTCCACCGGCGCGTAGTCCATCACGATGACTTCGGCACCCAGCTCGGCTGCTGACTTGGCCGCCGCAGCGCCCATGCCAGTCGCGCCACCAACAACGAGAGCGCGCTTGCCGTCGTAGCGCAACCGATCGACAATGGTCATGGAAATCCCCTTCTCGGATAATGCCAACGCGGTTCTAACTGCTCAACTGTATGGGTACCAGTTAGTTGGTTCAATAGCGGGGCAGTCAATCGAGGTTTACTTGCCGCGGACGGCGACGCCACGCAGGACCGTGTCGCGAACATGCAGCAAAGCAGGGCGTTTACCGATCTCGTTAAGGATGTTCTCCGGAATCCACTGCAGGCCGATCAGGCAGCGCGCCAGCATGGCGGTCGACGGGGCGTCCATCGCGATCTCGCCCGAGCGGAGCCCTTCGGACAGCAGCGATTTCATCTGCCGAAGGCGCGTCGTGTAGGACCAGCCCGGATTCGCGGTCGGCGGCGAGAGCCGCATCCAGGCCAGTTGAATCCTGAACTCGTCGGAGAACTGATCCAACGCATTGACGTTGACCCAGCTCAGCGCGTCCAGCTTCTCGGTGGGGGTGGCGTCGGAACGCAGCACACTGACCCAGCCCGCCTCCACCTTCTTGCCGAAAGAGCGCATGATCGAGTCCAGGAGTTCGTCCTTCGATCCGATCACCCGGTACACCGTGCCGGTGCCCAGACCGGCCGCCGAGGCGATGTCCCGGATGGTGGTGACCTCGTACCCCCTGCGCCCGAATTCGGTTCGCGCCACCGCGCGCACCAGCGCCGCCTTGTCACTCGGGTCCGCGTCGCTGTCGTCGGACCACGTCGCGATGACGTCCTTGGCGGCGGCAAAGGCATTGGACCGGTCCAGTGCGGCATCCGCTGGAGGACGAGTTGCCAAGCCCTGCAGGATGATTCGGCACAGCAATTCGGCAACCTGGTTGGCCGACGAAGTGTGGCGCATGACGTCGAGGCCGACCTGCAGCATGGTTTGGCAGAATCGATCGGCCAACGTCGGCAGATCGATGTCGGGTTTGATGTAGCCGCTCCACCGGCCCGCCCGCAGCGTCTGCAGCATCGCCTCCTGGATGGCCGCCGGCCGCTGCTGCGTCAGCTTGGTCAGCTCCGGGTCGGTACCCGGTCCCTCGTAGAACGACATCTGCAACGCCGCGCGGTGTTCGACGGCGCAGTTGGCGATCGCCGACCCGAGCTCGATGATCTGGTCGGCGACCGGACGAGCGTCGGGCCCGTCCAGCCTCTTCTGCGCGGACCGCCCGATGCGCTCCAGGTCCTCCTGGTAACGCAAGATCAGCTCGACCAGGATGGCCTCTTTGGACTCGAAATGGTGATACAGGCTGCCGGGAAGAATGCCTGCCGCATCGGCGATCTCCTGCAGCGACGTCCGCAGCCCCGAGGATGCGATCAATGACGCGGCGGTGGCCAGGATCTCGGCGCGGCGGGTCGGAGAATCAGCTGTGCCGCTGGCTCGCAGTGACTCGGCCTTCGCCATGGTTAGCGGTGTGCAAATCCGGACGATTGCGGGCTGGCGAACATTCGCATTCGTCCTCTCTTGCCGAACCAAATCTTTGTTAGAGGCTATCAGACTGTGCGCGATGAATGCGCTGCACAAAGCGGTGAAAGTCCCATTCTAGAGCGGCGGACCGTCCCAGCGGTCGCACGCGACCACCTCCTCGAGCGGGCGCCGGGGCGCCGGTGAGAAGGTGCGGCCCGCCCGCAGCCGCCCGACCGGCAACAGACAACCCTGAACGTAGGTCGGCGGGATCCCGAGTAGGTTCCGGATTTCCTCTTCATGATGCAGATGCAGCGTGGTGATGCACGTCCCGTATCCCCGGGTGTGCAGCGCCAGCTGGAAATTCCACACCGGCGGGAAGATCGAGCCGTACAACGTGGCCAGGTGAAACGATTCGTCGCCCTCGATGCGAGGCAAATAGGGCTCATAGCAAGGGATTACCAGCAGTGGCACCCTCGCAATGTTCTCGACCAGCCACTCCGTCGACGACATGACCCGGCTCTCGGGAGTTCCCGCGGGCATCAGGTCGGCGATCAGCTGCCCACCGACGCGCAGCAGGTAGGCCTGGCGATACAGCTCGGCGATCTTGATGCGCAGCGCCGGATCCGAGATCACCAGCCAGCGCCATGCCTGGGCATTCGACCCGTTCGCGGCCTGCAGGGCGATCCGCAGGCAGTCGCGGATGTCGTCGGGGTCCACCGGCGCGTCGAGGTCGAGCGCTTTGCGGGCCGAAGGCGTCGCGGTGAGCAGGTACTCGATATCCATCACTGACGGCCTCTCTTGGCAAGGCGCGCACCGAGTTCGGTGAGGTATTCGTCGGGGCCGCCGCGCAACGCGCTCCAGCTCAGCAGGCGCTTGAGGTAGAGGTGAGCATCGTGCTCCCAGGTGTAGCCGATCCCACCGAACACCTGGATCGCGGTGTCGGCCACGGTGGCCAATCGCCCCGCGAACGCCTTCGCGCGCATCGCGGCAAGATGGCGCTCCTCGCCGGATTGGCCGCCGGATCCCGGGAACGCGTCGCTGGCCCACAGCGCGTGGATGACACCGCTGCGGGCCAGCTCGACCGTCTCGAACATGTCCACACACAGGTGCTGGACGGCCTGGAAGGAGCCGATCGGCTGGCCGAATTGTGTTCTGCTTTTCGCGTATTCGACGGCCAGACCCATGATGGCGCGCGCGGCGCCGAGCGCGTCGGCCGCAGTGGCGATCAGCACGTCGTCGATCACCGCCGCCAAGTCGTCCGCGGGCGCCGCTGCCAGTCGCTGCGCGGGCACGGCGTCGAACGTGACGCGGAACTGCTTGCGGGTCTGGTCGATGCCGTGCTCGGGCGCGACCGACAACCCGGACGAGCCGGCCCGCGCCGCGAAAAGCGAGCTGCCGTGGTCGTCTTCGGCGACCACGAGCAGAACATCGGCGGCCGCGGCGTCGGGCACCGCGGCTATCTCGCCGCGCAGCACGATCGCGTCATCGCGCCGGCTCGCGGCGATCGAGGCGTTCGGCGAATCGGGGATGCAGACGGTGGCCACCGTGGTGCCGTCGGCGATGCCGCGCAACAACTTCGGTGCGATGTCGTTGTCCCCGAAGCGGGTCAGCGCCCGCGCGGCGGCCACCGCGGTCGACAACCACGGGCCCGGATGCAGCGCGGCGCCCAGCTCTTCGGCAACGATGCCGGCCTCGACCATCGTCATGCCGGCGCCGCCGTACTCCTCCGGCACCAGCAGGCCGGTGGTTCCGAGATCGGCGAGGCCGCGCCAGACCGCCTCGTCCGTTCCGGCCGGATCGTCGAGCAGTGCGCGCACATGCTGCGAAATCGGTGCCTTCTCGGCGAGGAAGCGCCGTGTGGTGTCGCGCAGCGCCACCTGTTCGTCGGTGAGTTCGAGGTTCATTTGCGCGGCAGCCCCAGCACTCGTTGCGCGGTGATGTTCTTGTTGATCTGCGTGGTACCGCCCGCGATGGTCAGCGACCGCGACGTCAGGCGGTAGTTCGCCCACGGCGCGCCCGCACCCCGGGTGCCGAGAGCGTCGAAGGCCAGCGCGGCCAGGTCCTGGCCGATCTCGCCCCACACGGTCTTGGCGAGGCTGGCCGACCCCAACGCTGTTTTTTCCGAGCCGCCATGCAGCGTCGCCGAGATCGACCGCTGGCACAGGACCTCGAGATACTTGATGCGGACCGCGATTTCGCCGAGGCGCCGCAGCGTCACCGGATCGTCCAGCGCGCCGGTGCCGGCCGCGGCGAGATCGTTGACCAGCTCCTCGAGCCGCACCTGCATCTCCGCGTACAGCCTGGCGGCCCCGGCGCGCTCGTGGCTGAGCGTGGTGGTGGCCACCTGCCAGCCCGCGTTGAGCGGGCCGAGCAACGCGTCCGCGGGCACCCGCACGTCGTGGAAGAAGATCTCGGCGAAGTCGGCGTCACCCTTCAGCGTGACCAACGGACGGACCTCGATGCCCGGCAGTGTCATGTCGACGATCAGGCAGGAGATCCCCTTGTGCTTGGGCGCCTCGGGATCGGTGCGCACGTAGAGCTGACACCAGTCGGCCCGATGCCCCAGCGAGGTCCAGATCTTCTGGCCGTTGACGACGAAGTCACTATCTTCCGGGCCGTCTCGCACGGCGCGGGTGCGCAGCGCCGCGAGATCGGACCCCGCCTCGGGCTCCGACATGCCCTGGCACCAGATGTCGTCGGCGCGCATCATGCGGGGGAGCAGCGCGAGCTTCTGCGACTCGGTGCCGTACTGCATGATGGCCGGGGCGATGTTGTTGAGCCCAATCACGTTGAGCGGCATCGGGGCTCGAGCGCGCGTGGTCTCTTCGGTGTAGACCAGCTGCTCGAGCACTGTTGCGCCGCGCCCACCGTATTCGGGCGGCCAGGACACCGCGGCCCATCCCGCGTCGGCCATCGTCGCGTTCCACGCGCGCAACATCTCGAACGCGGCGTCGTCGCGGCCGGTGGGCCGGCGCGCCGCCACGAGCTCGTCGGTCAGGTTCTGCGAGAGCCAGTCACGCAGCTCGCTGCGGAACTGTTCCACTTCCGCCGGGTATGAAAAGTCCACGTTCCTCTGTCTTCAGCGTCGTAAAACCCTGACCAAGCCGGACTCTACGGTTGGGCGGATATCTGGTCAACGATGTTGGCGGGCATGCGCGACGCCGTGAGCGGTCGATCGTATGAGGCGTCCGTCCTGTCGTGGCGGGGCGTGCGGGTTCCGGGCACCATGGCGATGGCTTCGTCGGTGAGCAGCGATTGCGATTCGTTGATGAACTCCACCAGGCAGACGCGATCGACGATCGCCCAACGCCCGTCGCGCCGCTCCAGCCGATCCACGTAACGACCGCCGGAGACCGTCATGTGGTTCGCCGGTTCACGGTCGGTCCCGACGAACAGGTAGTAGGTCTCGGCGTGGGCCTCGTCGCCGTCGATGTCGGCGGTGTGGTTCAGCAGGTAGTGCTGGTATCGCGTCTGGCTGCCGTGGTACGCGAGCGCCCAGTCGATGAAATCGTCTACCTCGCCGACGAATCCGACGTGGTCGTCGACGGCGCCGTCGTGGTAGGCGGACCGCAGCAACGCCCGGTCCTGCCGGTCGATTCCGCGCGCGTAGCGCTGCATGCAGTCGTAGATCTCCGCGCGGTCGGTGAGATGCCTGACCTGGTCGCGCAATTCGCCGTCCACGTTCAGCTCCCTTGAGGGTCGGGGAAGGCGACCTCGGCGTTGCCCGGCATCGGGCTGACGCCGCGTCGCTCACACACTTCCAGCACCTCATCGACGATCGACGCCGGCACGATGAACTTCTCCGTCGAGGACATCTGCTCGAGATGCGCCTCGATGTCCTCGGCCGTGGGCCGGCCCTCGGCGTCGGCGAGCCAGCCTTCGGTGAGGCCGACGAACACCCGCGCGTAGCGGCCGGCGGCCGCGGAATAGTTGCGGTGGGTGAACGTGCAGGCGGTGCTGGCCAGAAACGTCACTAGCGGCACGACGAGCTCGGGCCGGATGGCTTGCATGAAGCCGGATTCGGCGAGGAACTTCTCGTCGCCGACGGTCTCGGTGACCATCCGCGAGAACCCGGTGGGCATAACGGAATTGGCCAGTATTCCGTGCGCTTCGCCCTCGATGGCGATGACGTTCGTCAATCCGACCAACCCGGCCTTGGCCGCCGCGTAGTGGGCCTCCATCGGCTGGCCGAAGATCCCGGCGGAGGACGAGATGAAGACGAATCGCCCGCCGCCGTTGTTCTTCATCACGCGATACGCGGGCTGGGACAGGTGAAATCCGCCGTCGAGATGCACGCGCAGCATCCGCGTCCAGTCGTCGTGCGTGAGGTCCTCGAAGGGCACGCTGCCGAAGATGCCGGCGTTGCTGACGGCCGCGTCGAGGCGCCCGAAGGCGTCCACGGCCGCATCGATGATCGCCTGGCCGCCGGCCGGGCTGTCCACGGAGTCGTACGAGGCGATCGCGGTCCCGCCGGCCTGCTTGATCGTGTCGACCACCTCGTCGGCGATGCCCCTGTCGGAACCCTCCCCGCGCATCGAGCCGCCGAGGTCGTTGACCACCACGGCGGCGCCGCGGCGGGCCAGGTCCAGCGCGTACAGCCGACCGAGTCCCCGACCGGCCCCGGTCACCACCGCCACCTGGCCGGTGAAGTCAATCATCGTGTGCTCCTGATTCATTGACTGCTGTGCAGCCGGACTTTACGGTGGAACAGATATTTGGTCAACAATCTGGAGGTTGAGCGTGGGGGACGGCGACGGTGCCGACCGACTGCAGGCCCTGGGCATGCTCGCCTCCGCGCTCGCGGGCCGGGCCGTCGCGGTCGCCGGGCTGCCACCGGGTGAACCGGCATGGACCGACGGGCAGACGATTCACGTCGATGCGGCGGCGGCGCCGCGCGCGCAACTGAAAGCCGTAGCCGTGCAGGCGTCGATGATCGCCGCCGGCAGCCTGGAGCCAGATGTGGTGGGCGCGTTGGTTCGCCGCCGCAAGCTGGCCAAGCGTTACCTCTCGGTGGAAGGCCACCGCGCGCTGGTCGCCAATGCCCCTTTGCTACCAAGTGTTTTGGCGTCGCTGGGCGACCGCGAGATCGCGGGTCGCAGCGATTCGCCCAACGCGTCGCTCGACATTGCCGGCGCACGGGTGGCGGTGGACGATCCGGCGCCGGAGTTCGGCGTGATCCGCGCGGCGAAGGTGATGGCCGCATGCGCCCGTTCGGTCAAACAAGACGAAGAGGCGAAGGCCGGCCATGTGCCGCGGCGCAATGGCGCAACGGAACTCGAGGAGCTCGACGACGGCGAGGTCGACGACTCCGACGATCCCGACCTGTTCACCAGCCCGGTTGGCGGTGGCGGATTCATCGGCAAGTGGTTGAAGAAGATGCTGTCGTCGGCGCGCAAGACCGGAAGTGGGGGCGGGCCGCCCGGCGCGGACAACGCGACCCATCGCACCAAGTCCGGCAAGCGCGGCGCATACGCCGTCACATCGCTGGCCTCGACCTCCGGCGGCGACGACGGGGACGCCGACCAGGAGGGCCAAACCGCCGCCGACGGCGTGCGGTATCCCGAATGGGACGTCGCGCGCAAGAGCTACCGGCCGGCGTGGTGCACGGTGCGCGAGGTGGAGCCGCAGATCAAGGCGTCGGCAACCCAGGCCATCGACGACGCCATCGGCGTGCGGCGGCCGCTGTCGCGGCTCGGCATGGGCCTGCATCGTCGGCACCGGCAGTCGCAGGGCGACGACATCGACATCGATGCGGCCGTCGAGGCTCGGGTCGAGGTGCGGGCCGGATCGGTGCCCGACGAGGCCGTGTACCTCGACAGCCTGCGGCGCCGTCGCGACCTGTCGGTGCTGCTGCTGCTCGATGTGTCCGGTTCGTCGGGCGAACCCGGAACGGTCGGGCGCACGGTGCACGAACAACAGCGGGCGGCGGTCGCCAACCTGACCGTGGCGTTGCACGATCTGGGTGACCGCGTCGCGCTGTACGCGTATTACTCGCAGGGCCGTCGCGCGGTGAGCATGGTGCCGGTGAAGCGGTTCGACGACCACCTGAATGCACAAGTGATCCGCCGGCTCAACAGCCTGGAACCGGGCGCGTATTCACGCCTGGGCGCGGCGATCCGGCACGGTTCGGCGACCCTGGAGGCGCGCGGTGGCACGTCACGGCGGCTGTTGGTGGTGCTCTCCGATGGACTGGCCTACGACCACGGGTACGAGCGGGCTTACGGTGCCGCCGACGCGCGTCGCGCGCTGACCGAGGCCCGCCGCCGGGGGACCGGCTGCGTGTGCCTGACGATCGGCGCGGGCACCGACGTGCCGTCGTTGCGCCGGGTGTTCGGCAGCACCGCGCATGCCACCATCGCGCACCCCGATCAGCTCGCCGGCGTGATCGGACCGCTCTTCCGATCCGCCCTGCGTTCGGCGGAGGTTCGTCGCAGAATATCGGTGATGCCAAGTCCCAGAACACAGTTGGCGCGCGAGAACGTCAACACCGCCCGTCAGGGCACTTGAAAACAAACATCTGTTCCGGTTAGGCTCCTATCGCCGGAAGTAGCAGAAGGGAAGCTATGGCCAACGAGTCCGGGCTTGCATACTTCAACGGCGGTCCGTCCGAAGCGGACGGGAAGGAAGAAGTGCGGCCCTACTACCAAGCGGTCGGCGGCGAAGAGGCCGTTTTCAAGGCGGCCTACCGCCAGGGCCTCGCGCTGGTTCTGAAGGGTCCGACCGGCTGCGGAAAGACCCGGTTCGTCGAGGCGATGGCCCACGACCTGGGGCGGCCGCTGATCACC
The DNA here is from genome assembly GCF_019668465.1 of Mycobacterium senriense. Lineage (NCBI taxonomy): Bacteria > Bacillati > Actinomycetota > Actinomycetes > Mycobacteriales > Mycobacteriaceae > Mycobacterium > Mycobacterium senriense. The sequence goes on from NZ_AP024828.1 coordinate 3,181,838, forward strand.
GTGGCCTGCCATGACGACCTCACCACGGCGGACCTCGTCGGCCGCTACCTGCTGCGCGGCGACGAGACGGTGTGGGTGGACGGACCGCTGACCCATGCGGTGCGCGAGGGGGCGATCTGCTACCTCGACGAGGTGGTGGAAGCCCGGCAGGACACCACGGTGGTGCTGCATCCGCTCGCCGACTATCGCCGGCAGCTGCCCATCGAACGACTCGGCGTCACGCTGGACGCGGCGCCCGGATTCGGCCTGGTGGTGTCCTACAATCCCGGTTATCAGAGCGTGCTGAAGGATCTGAAGGATTCGACACGGCAGCGGATGGTGGCCATCGAATTCGATTTCCCCACAGCCGATATCGAAGAGAGCATCGTCGCGCACGAGGCGGGCGTCGACGCGACCACCGCGGCCGAGCTGGTCCGGTTCGGTCAGGCCATCCGCCGGCTGGAAACGGGTGGGCTGCGCGAGGTGGCGTCGACGCGGGTGCTGATCGCCGCGGGCAGGCTGGTCGCCGAGGGCCTCAGCATGCAGGAGGCGGCCCGGGCCGCCATCGCGGGCCCGCTGACCGACGACGTCGCGGTGGGCAAGGCGCTGGGCGAAATGATCCAGATCTACCTCAATCCGGACGGGTCCGGCGGGTCCGATGATTGACGCTGCATACCGCCCCCGCTAGGGTCTGAACAAATATTAGGTTTTTTCGGATCGGCGCGCGCAATTCAGTCACCTGGGAGGTCGGATGTCCTACGAGAGCAGCGCAGAGCCGATCAAGGTCGGCTATCTGATGGACTTCACCCTCCCGCCGGGGTTCCCCGAGGAGCTGTTCGCCTCCTTTACCCAGACTTTCGACCTCATCTTCGAAGAGGCCGTCGCCCAGGGCCTGATGGACCGTCCCGTGCAGATGATCTATCGCGAGGTGGAGGGGCTGCCCAAGGGTTCGGTCAAGGCGGTGATCGATGCGTATGGCGAACTGGTCGACGAGGGCTGCCTGGTGGTCTTCGGTCCGAACATCACCGATAACTGCGTGCCGTTGCGCGAAGCGATCGAGGAACGGTTCAAGGTACCCGCGATCAGCGTGACCGGCACCGACGACTGGCTCGGCGAGTGGACTTTCTCCTTTCCACAGGGATCGATGACCGATGAACCGATATTCCTGGCCGACCTCATCGCCAAACGCGGGCTCACCGAAATCGGTGTTCTGGTCGAGCAGAGCCTCATCGGTGAAAGCTACCTGAAGAATCTGCGAAGTGCCTGCCGGCGCAAAGGCATTCGGATCGTCGCGGAAGTCGCCATCGCGCAGACGGCCCAGGACATCAACGCCGCGGTGCAGACGCTGCACGAGGCAAAGGCCGAGGCGATCGTGCACCTGGGCTTCGGCTTCGGCATCGTCTTCATCAACCCGGCGCTGGAGTCTCTCGGCTGGGACCCGCCCCGCTTCACCACTACGGCGTGGCAGAACGCCTGGGTCAACCCGATCATGTGGAACGCGTTCATGGGCTGGACCGGTGTCGACCAGTACGACGAGGCGAACCGGATCGGCCAGGACTTCCTCGACAGCTACGCGAAGAAGTACAACGGCAGTCGCCCCGAGTTCTGCGTGACCGTGGTCAATCGCGACGTCGCCGCGACACTCGTGCGCGCGTTCACCGACGCACATCCGTTGAGCCCGCGGGGCGTCAAAGAGGCTTTGGAGCGGGTCAAGATGATGCCCGCCGCGTCTGGCGCGCCCGGTACCCGCGTGTCGTTCGGCAAATGGACCCGCCGGGCCTGGATGGGCGCCGGATACCTGGTGGCACGCACCCTCGACGCCGACGGCATCAACTCGCACTTGGTGGATCGCTTCGGAGAGGAAGACTGATGTCCACCGAACAAGCCACACCGCCCGCCGACCAGGAGGAACCGGCCGCCCCACAGCGAAAATCCAAGCGCGGCTGGGGCGGTTGGATCGCCGGCGCGGCGCTGGCCGCCTTCGCATTGTTCTTCATCGCGAATTGCCGTGTGGCCCTTGACCCTCGCGTCGCGAACCCGAACGTGCAGGGCCGACCTCGGCCGGTGAAATTCACTTTCGGTCTGGATTACATCGGGTTCCTGGACTGGGCCACGGTTGTGGCGCTGATTGTGCTGTTGATCGTCTTCCTCAGGGGCTGGCGCCGAAATCCCGGCAGCCCGGTGATGTTGATGTTCCTGTGCACCACGCTGATCGTGTGGCAGGACCCGATCATGAACTGGTCACCGTTCGCGGTCTACAACCCCGACCTCGTTCACTGGCCCGAATCCTGGCCGTTGGTGTCGTTGTCGCCGACCGTCGAACCGTTCGTGGTCTTCGGCTACGTGATGTTCTACTTCGGTCCCTACTTTCCGGCGGTCTGGTTGCTGCGCAGACTGCAGGCAAAGTACGGGCCCACCAGCTATGTGTCGCGGCATCCCCTGGTCAGCCTGGGTCTGATGACGCTGGTGATCGGGTTCGTTTTCGACGCCTTCCTGGAAAACATCCTGATCCACTGGGGCATGTACATCTACTCGCAGGTGATTCCGTGGGGATCGGTGTTCACCGGCACCACTTTCCAGTTTCCGCTGATCTGGGAATCGTTCTCGGTGTGCTTCGTGATGGTGCCGGCCGCGATACTCTGCTACCGCGACGACACCGGTAAGTCGGTGGCGGAAAAGCTTGCCGCGAAAGCGAAGTTGTTCCCCGCGCGTCCGACGCTCGGCACATTCCTGGTGATGTTCGTCATCATCAACGTGTCGTATTTCGCCTACGGTGGCTGGTTCTGGGTCATCAAGGTCAGTCATGCCGCAACCTCGGTGGCCTGCCCGTGGCCGTATCCCGAGGCGAAAGTGTATGACCCGCAAGGTTATTACGAGAAAGCGGGCGCCCAGGGCCCGTACTCCGTCGGCATCTGGTCAACCTGGGCGAGCGGGGAGCCCAACGGGCGGCCTCATGTCGATGCTCCGCCGCCAGGTGAGGGTGCGTGCGCGACGGCGGGCCAGCATGGCTGAGCCGCGCACGGTCGTCATCACCGGTGCGTCCCGCGGACTGGGCTTCGCCTCGGCGGTGCGGATGTACAAGGAGGGGTGGCGCGTGGTCGCGGCCATGCGCACACCCGACCAGGGAATGCCGCTGCTGCGCGACGCTACCGGGGCCGCCCTCGACGACGTACGGTTGGTCGGCGTCCAGCTCGACCTGACGGACAGTGCGACGATCGCCGCGGCGGCCAAGGCAATCGAAGAAGCCGTGGGCGCTCCGTACGCGCTGGTGCACAACGCGGGTATTTCGGCCGCAGGAATGGTGGAGGAGACCGACATGGCGTTGTGGCAGCGCATGCTGGCCACCAGCGTCCTGGGCCCCGTCACGCTCACCCAGGCCCTGCTGCCGTCGATGCGAGCGGCGGGCCGGGGGCGAATCGTCCTGGTGTCCAGCGCGGCCGGGGTGCGTGGCCAGCCCGCCACCGCGCCGTACTCCGCGGCCAAGGGAGCGCTGGAGCGGTGGGGGGAATCGATGGCGTGCGAGATCGCGCCGTTTGGCCTGGGCGTCACCGTCCTGGTGGCCGGCACGTATGACACCGAGATCATCACGGATGCCGGCACCACCGACGACCGAAACTTCGGCGGACCGTACGCCCGGCTGCACAACACCATGAACAGCCGCGGGCGCTTCGCGATGAAATTGGCGCGGCCGCCGGAGCGGTTCACCGACGGCCTGCTCAAGGCGATCGATGACCGCGGAGCATTCCGCCGCCGAGGCGTCGGGCCGGACGCCTCGATGCTGTTGGTGGCTAACAGGGTCCTGCCGGCGTCGGGCATGCACCACGTGTCGCGGATCGTGCTGGGCATACCCCGGCAGGGGTCGATGCGCGATGGGGCGTGGCCGTTGACAACAAGTCAAAAGGCGATGGTCTTCGTCGCCCGTGTTCTACCGCAGCCGGTAATGCAGCGTTTGGCCGCAGTGGCGGGGCGGTTCTCGTCGCAAAAGAATGCGGCACCGCAAGGGGATTGAGGGGCAAATCATGGAAAAACTTTTCGACGATCTGGACGACTTCGGCGCGTTCGACGACGCGGTCTCCGGGGACGTGCGCGACCCGTACACCGAATTGGCCCGGCTGCGGCGCGAGGAACCGATTCAGCGGCTGGACAGCTCCGGGATGCCGCATGAGGAATCCAAGCCTGTCTTCATCGTCTACCGACACGAGGAAGCGCAGCAGATGCTGCGCGACAATGAGACGTTCTCCTCGGCGGCGGTGATCGCGGCGTTCGGCCCCGTCCTGGGGGAGCGCGTCATGCTCGGCATGGACGAGCCGATACACGGCAGGCTGCGGTCACTGGTGTCAAAGGCTTTCTCGCAGAAGGCTTTGGCGCGCTGGGAGGACGAGTTGGTCGGACGCGTGGCCAATGGTTTGATCGACAAGTTCGCCGCCAACGGCAAGGCCGACCTGGTCAAGGAATTCACCTTCGACTATCCCAGTCAGATCATCGCCGGCCTGCTTGGTCTGCCTGAGGAGGACTACCCACAGTTTCAGCGGTGGTCCATCTCGCTGCTGAGCTGGATCCTGAATCCGGAACGCGGACTTGCCGCGTCTGCGGCGCTGTGCGACTACTTCGCGCCGATCCTGGCGGCCCGGCGCGCCGAGCCCAAGGACGACCTGATCAGCGCGCTCGCCCAGGCGGAGATCGACGGCGAGAAGCTCGAGGACGAGGAGATCTATTCGTTCCTGCGCCTGTTGCTGCCCGCCGGGGTGGAGACCACCTACCGGGCGCTGGGCAACCTGCTGCTCGCGCTGCTGTCGGATCCCAAGCAGCTGGACGCCATCCGCGCGGACCGCTCGCTGCTGCCGCAGGCCATCGAGGAGGGCGTGCGGTGGGAACCGCCGCTGTTGACCATCACCCGGGTCGCCACCCGCGACACCGAACTCGGCGGGGTGCCGATCCCGGCCGGGTCGAGCGTGATGCCGATGCTGGGCGCCGCCAACCGGCAGGAAGACCGTTACCCCGAACCGGACTCGTTCGACATCTTCCGCTCGCCCAAGGGCCACCTGGGCTGGGGACACGGCGTGCACGTCTGCCTCGGCATGCACCTGGCGCGGCTCGAGATGCGCACCGCCATCAACCTTCTGCTCGACCGGTTGCCGAACCTGCGGCTGGACCCCGAGGGCGACGACCCGCACATTCGCGGCCAGGTTTTCCGGTCACCGACGTCGGTGCCGGTCCTGTTCGACCCCCAATAACCGGCCCCGCGCGGGGCTTCACTTGTCAATCGGCTAGTTTCCAGTAAGGCTCCCCGTAGGGCAACCAGCGCGCTGCGGGACGCCCCTCTAACGAGTCAGAAGAGAGTGACAGATATGATTGAGGCTGTAAAGGTCCGCTTCGAGCCGAAGATGATGATCGACGGCAAGCTCGTCGACGGGCAGGCCGGCACGTTCACAAACATCAACCCGGCGACCGAAGAGTCGCTCAGCGAGGTCGCCGATGCCTCGAAGGAGGACATGCACCGTGCCATCGATGCCGCCCGGCGCGCGTTCGACGAGACCGATTGGTCGACCAACAAGGAGCTGCGCAAGCGGTGCCTACTGCAGCTGCACGAGGCGATCGAGTCCGAGATCGACGAGCTGCGTGAGGAGCTCATCCTCGAGGTCGGCTCCCCCCGGGCCATCACCTTCGGACCCCAGCTGGACGCGCCGCTGGAAGACGGGCTGAAGTACCCCGCACGCCTGATAGACGAGTACGCGTGGGAAACCGACCTGGGCGACAAGGTGATCAGCCTGACCGGCACGCTGACCACCCGCAAGGTGTGGCGGGAACCGGTCGGAGTCGTCGGCGCCATCGTGCCGTGGAACTTCCCCTTCGAGGTCACCCTCAACAAGCTCGGCCAGGCGCTGGGCACCGGCAACACCGTGGTGCTCAAGCCGGCACCCAACACCCCGTTCAACGCGAACCGGCTCGGCCGCATGATCGCCGAGAAGACCGACATCCCCGCGGGCGTCGTCAATGTCGTCACCGCGTCGGATCACTTCGTGGGCGAGGAGCTGACGCTGTCGCCGAAGGTCGACCTGATCTCGTTCACCGGCTCGACGGTGGTCGGCAAGCGGATCATGGAAAAGGGTGCCGCGACCATGAAGCGGCTGTTCCTAGAACTGGGCGGCAAGTCGGCCACCATCGTGCTGGAGGACGCCGACTTCGGCACGGCGTGCATGGTCGGCATCGCGCCGTGCATGCACGCCGGTCAAGGCTGCGCCAACCCGACCCGGCTGCTGCTGCCGCGGTCCCGCTATGACGAGGGCGTCGAGATTCTCAAGAACATCTACGAGAACGTCACGTGCGGCGACCCGCAGGACCCCGGAACGCTGTGTGGACCGGTGATCTCGCAACGGCAGTACGAGCGCGTGACCGGCTACATCCAGAAGGGCGTGGACGAAGGCGCCACCGCGCTGGTCGGCGGCCCCGGTGCGGCCACCGGTTTCGACAAGGGATATTACGTTCGGCCAACGCTTTTCACCAACGTCGACAACAAGATGACCATTGCTCAGGAGGAGATCTTCGGGCCGGTGCTGTCGGTCATTCCGTTCGACGACGAAGAGGATGCGATCCGGATCGCCAACGACAGCGTGTACGGGTTGGCCGGCAACGTGTTTGCCGGTTCCCTCGAGCGTGCCCTGTCGGTGACCCGCCGCATCAAGGCCGGCTTCATGGGTGTCAACGGCGGTGCGCCGTACGGCGCGGACACCCCGTTCGGTGGCTACAAGGAGAGCGGCGTGGGTCGCCAGAACGGCATCGCCGGATTCGACCAGTACACCGAGATCAAGTCGGTGGCCTATCCCGCCGGATAAATTGGCGGGTGGGTGCGTTCGTAACGTGGTGCTAAGCAACATCTTCAGGCGATGCCCCTAGACCGCGAGTTCGTGTTCGCGGCCGTCGCCGACGAGCGGCGCCGGATTGCCTGCGTGCTGGAAGGCTTGGACGCCGCGCAGTTGGCGACGCCGAGCTTGTGCAGGGGTTGGGACGTGAAAACCGTTGCCGCGCATGTGATCAGTACCGCGACCGACGGCACTCTCGAATTCCTGCGACTAGCGCTGCGCCATAGGAGCATGGACCGTGCGATTGATGAGTTGGCCCGGCGTCGTGCCCAACTGCCTGCCGCAGAGATCGTTACCGGCTGGCGCCAGTGCGCCGATAGCCCGATCAGTCCGCCGCTGTTCGGCCCGTTGGATCCGCTCGCAGACGTCCTGGTACACAGCGGTGACATCAGAATTCCACTTGGCATGCCCTTCGAGCCCGATTCTTACCGAGCAGCGTTGGCCATGGACTTCCTGACCGGCCCGTGGCCGTTCGGCTTCGTTCCTCTCGGCCGGCTGCGTGGAATCAGCTTGCGCGCCAGTGACATTTGTCGGGTCTGGGGGAGCGGTCCGGAAATTCGCGGACCGGCGGCCGCTTTGATGATGACCGTCACCGGCCGCAGCGCGCTAATACCCACGCTCGACGGGCCGGGGCTGCCGAAACTATGCGGCTAGCCTGGCGGTAGCGGCCGTTTCAACGTCAGACAATGCTCGACTCGAAATGGTGGTCCCCACCCCTGTCGTATTCCTTGAAGCGGTGGGCAACTTGAGTGCGTTGCACCGAGGACCCCACGATTTGCCAACCCTGCTCTCCGTAGGTCCTCGTCAGACGATTCGCCTCATCAATGACCGTTTGCAATGACTCATGGGTGTGCGAGATGAAGGTGCTCTCCCATCGCGGGGGATGCCACCTGTCATCTGATGCCAGCCACCAACCGGGCCGGGGTGCAGGAGTGCTCACATCCCGGGACCATATGCGCCGCCGTCCCTGGGAAAATGAATTACTAATGACCGATGCTGTACGCGCCGCCGAAGAACCGGTGTCAAAAGAGCAGGTGGCGTCGGCGGGCCCGGCCCGCACGCACCGCGCAATCGCCGCGGGACCCGGCTTGACCTAATATTTGTTCAGCTCTAGATTACCAGAAGAGGTTGTGTCCCCCGGGGTGACGTTGAGGGGGCGGTTACCCGGATGCCTAGGAGTCCTTTTGAGTGAGTTCGAATCGGTCGATTTCTTCACCGACCCTGCCCTGATCCCAGACCCGTACCCGTACTTCGACCATCTGCGCAGCCGTGGCCCGGTGATGCCCCGACCGGATCAGGGCGTCTTGGCGATCACCGGCCACCAGGAAGCGCTCGCCGTCTACAAAGATTCGGCGTTCTCCTCGTGTGTTTCGGTCGCCGGCCCGTTTTCCGGACTGCCGTTCGAGCCCGCGGGCGACGACATCGGCAGCTTGATCGAGCAACATCGCTCGCAGATCCCGATGAGCGAACACATCGTGACCCAAGATCCACCGGAGCACAGCCGGACAAGGGGTCTGCTCAGCCGCCTGCTCACGCCCAAGCGGCTCAAAGAAAATGAAGACTTCATGTGGCGACTCGCCGACCAGCAGCTCGACGAGTTCGTCTCCCGTGGCAGCTGTGAATTCCTCGACGACTATGCGCGGCCCTTCTCGGGACTGGTTATCGCCGATCTGCTGGGAGTCCCGCCCGAGGATCACGAGGAGTTCCGGGCGGTGTTCTCCGGCAAGGTGGTTGGCGATATCGGGGACGATTCGGTCACGCGTGACCACAATCCGCTGGAATACCTCGACGAGAAGTTCACCACCCATATCACCGAACGTCGCCGACAGCCGCGCGAGGATGTGCTCACCGAGCTGGCCACGGCGAAGTATCCGGACGGGTCGACTCCCGACGTCATCGATGTGGTGCGGCTCGCTACGTTTTTGTTTGCGGCCGGCCAGGAAACCACCACCAAGCTGCTCAGCTTCGGGATGCGAATGATCGCCGAAAATTCCGAGCTGGAAACGCTGCTCCGCGAAGACCGAAGCAAGATACCGGCTTTCGTCGAAGAGACGCTGCGCATGGAAAGCCCGGTCAAATGTCACTTCCGGATGGCGCGCACATCGACGTCCATCGGCGACACCGTCATCCCGGCCGGTAGCACGGTGATGCTGCTGCCCGGAGCGAGCAATCGGGACGCAAGAAAGTTCGAGGAGCCCAACGAATTTCGGGTGGACCGCCCGAATGTTCGTGAGCATGTGGCCTTCGGGCGGGGCAGTCATTCGTGTCCCGGTGCGCCGCTGGCCCGCGCGGAGGGGCGGATATCGCTGAACCGCATTCTGGACCGGATGTCGGACTTCAGGATTTTGGAGGCCGAACACGGACCGCCCGATGCCCGCCGCTACAGCTACGAACCCACCTGGCAGATGCGCGGCCTCACCGAGTTGCACGTCGGGTTCACGCCGATCCGGTGAGCGGTCACGAGATCGGCAAGTGGGACGCCGACTTCACCAGGCAACTGGTGGATGCGGCCAGACCCATCGCAAAGGCCTGGTTCCGCTTCGAGGTGCGCGGGCTGGAATCGTTGCCACCAGAGGGTGGGGCGCTGATCGTCGCGAACCACTCCGGCGGCATGCTCACCCCAGACGTGCTGATCTTCGGCGCGGCCTTCTATGCCAAATTCGGCTATGACCGCCCGGTGTACACACTGAGCCACGACGGGATGTTCGCCGGGCCGATGGCAGGCCTGATGACCCGACTCGGGGTGATTCGCGCCAGCACCGCCAATGCCGCCGATGCACTTCGGTCGGGCGGGATCGTTCTGGTGTTCCCCGGCGGGATCTACGACGCCTACCGGCCGACGTTGGCGGAGAACGTCATTGATTTCAACGGCCGCACCGGGTATATCCGGTCAGCGATCGACGCCGGTGTGCCGATCGTGCCGGCGGTGTCGATCGGTGGGCAGGAAGGTCAGCTGTTCCTCACGCGTGGAACCTGCCTTGCCAAGCGTCTGGGCCTATCGCGGTGGCGGTCGGACATTCTGCCCATAACCGTGGGTTTTCCATTCGGGCTCAGCATGATCATGCCGCCCAATCTGCCGCTGCCGACCAAGATCGTCACCGAGGTTTTGGAACCGATCGACGTCGTCGCCCAGTTCGGCAACACGCCACAGGTCGACGATGTCGACGCGCACGTCCGTTCGGCGATGCAGACGGCCCTTGACGGGTTGGCGCGCAAGCGGCGCTTTCCCGTCCTGGGATAAGCCTTGCCGCTCAGGGCTTCAGCGTGGCCGGCGGCATTGCGCTGTCCAGCGTGGTAAGAGCATCAGAAAAGCCTGCCGCAGTGCGGATTTCGCGGAAGGCGCCGACCATGGCGTCGGTGAGTTCATGGGTGTCGCGCAGGGTGCGGTCGTCGGCGATCACCGAAATGTTGAGCTGATCGACGTAGCTCCACACGGTGATGTTAATGCCGCAGGCGGTGATCAGCGGCCCGGCTGAATAGATTTCGCTGACCGGGACGCCGGCGAAACGGCCACGCTCACGCGGTCCCATCACGTTGGAGATGGGGATGTTGAACAGCCTGTTGCTGGTGTACCGCCGGGCCAGCCATCTGAACGCCAGCGGGGCCGCAGCCCCCGGCAGGTAGCTGATCAATCTGCCGTACAGCTCGGGACCGAACAGCTCGTTGTTTTCTTTCGCGATGGCGGTACTCGTCAACGTCAGCCGCACCCGCTGCAGCGGATCGTCGATGTGCGTCGGCAACGACACCGCCATGCCACCGAGCTCGTTGCCGCTGATTCGGTGCGGCAACCTGCCGGTAGTGGCCGGGACCGACGCGACCAGGGGCTGGTCCGCGCGGCCGTCGTAGCGCAATAGCAATTCCCGCAATGCGCCCGCGGCGATCGCCATCACCATGTCGTTGATCGTGATCCCCAGCTTTTTACCGGTCTGTCTGACCTGAGCCAGCGACAGTGTCGCGGTGGCGAAAGTTCTTGCCGGAGAGACTTTGTGGTTGATAAATGTCGGCGGTGCATGCAGCACTCGGGCAAGATCTGGCTGCTTGCCGCGCTGACGAGAGCGCCGTCGAAGTCGTCGGGCCCCGAAAAGCGTGTCGGCCACCACCCCGGGTAACGTGGCGGCCTGCCGCGCGTAATCCTCGGCGGCGGCGCGTAGCAGCTGTGCCGTCGAGGGCGTAGCGCACGTCGTGTCGTGGTCGCGTTCGTCCTGTACCGGGCCGGTCAGGTCCATGACTCTGGCCAGCAGATTGGCTGACGCAATGCCATCGGCCAAGGCGTGGTGCATCTTGCCGATCATGGCGAATTTGTGATCGGCCATGCCTTCGGCGAAGTGGAACTCCCACAACGGACGGTCGCGATCCAGCGGAATGCCGGCGATCTGCCCGATTACCTCGTCGAGCTCCCGGCGGCCACCGGGGGCGGGCACCCGAACACGCCGCAAATGATAATCGAGGTCAACCTCGCAATTCTCCAGCCACATCGGATGATGCAATCGCCACGGGATGTCGACGAGCTTGTAGCGCAACGGATCCAGTCGATGCAATCGCCGAACCAGCGTGCGGCGAAAAACATCGAAGCTGAACTCGCCGTCGTAGTCGGCGGCGTCGACGATTGCCACCTTCAAGGTATGGGTGTGCAGGTTCGGAGTCTCGCTGTACAACAGCATCGCGTCCATACCGTTGAGCCGCTTCACCCGGACCATTATTGCCCTGTACCGCGAGCGAGAGAACAACATTCTGGTTCACGGGTCAGCGCTGAGCACCGGCGCCCGTGCCCAGAGCCACCCCGGGCTTCGCCCGCCCAACCCCTTGGTTGACAATCGACGCAAGGCTCAACTCTTTTCGAAGTCCACGTGTCAAAGGAGACAAGACCATGGCTGAAGCCGTCATCGTCGAGGCAGTGCGTTCACCGATCGGCAAGCGCAACGGCGGATTGTCCGGGGTGCACCCCGCGGATCTGTCCGCACAGGTGCTCAACGGCCTGGTCGACAAGGCCGGCGTCGACCCGGGCCTGGTCGACGACGTCATCTGGGGCTGCGTCATGCAGGCCGGGGAGCAGGCCCTCGACATCGGCCGCACCGCACTGCTGACCGCCGGCTGGCCCGAGACCGTCCCGGGCGTGACCGTGGACCGCCAGTGCGGATCCAGCCAGCAGTCCATCCACTTCGCCGCCGCCGGCGTCATCGCCGGGCACTACGACGTCGTCGTCGCCGGTGGTGTCGAGTCGATGTCGCGTACCCCGATGGGCGCATCGCTGGCCAACGGCGGGCGTCCGTACCCGCAGGCCTTCCTGGACCGCTACGAAGGCCAAATCCCCAACCAGGGCATCGGCGCGGAGATGATCGCCGAGCAGTGGGGGTTCGACCGCACCGCGCTCGACCAGTTCTCCCTCGACTCGCACGAAAAGGCCGCTGCCGCACAGGATGCCGGCGCCTTCGATGACCAGATCGTGGGCATCAAAGACTCCGACGGCAACGTGGTGCTCAAGGACGAAGGCATCCGCCGCGGGACGCCGATGGAGAAGATGGCCTCGCTGAAGCCTGCCTTCAAGGAGGACGGCGTGATTCACGCCGGCAACTCGTCGCAGATCTCCGACGGCTCGGCGGCGATCCTGTTCATGTCCGCCGAGAAGGCCAAGGAACTCGGGCTCAAGCCGATCGCCAAGGTGCACACCGCGACCCTGGCCGGCGCGGACCCGGTGATCATGCTGACCGCGCCCATCCCGGCGACCCAGAAGGCGCTGAAGCGCTCCGGGCTGTCCATCGGCGACATCGGCGCCTACGAGGTGAACGAGGCGTTCGCGCCGGTTCCGCTGGCCTGGCTCAAGGACATCGGCGCCGACGGGAAGAAGCTCAACCCCAACGGCGGTGCCATCGCGCTGGGCCACCCGCTGGGTGGATCCGGTGCCCGGATCATGACCACCCTGCTGTATCACATGCGGGACAAGGGAATTCAGTACGGTCTGCAGACCATGTGCGAGGGTGGCGGCCAGGCCAACGCCACCATCGTGGAACTGTTGTGACCCAGGAGCCGGGGGCCCTGGCCGAACGCCGGGGCAACGTGATGGTGATTACCATCAATCGGCCGGAAGCCCGCAACGCGGTGAACGCCGCCGTCAGCATCGGCCTCGGGGATGCGCTCGAAGAGGCGCAGCACGATCCCGAGGTGCGGGCGGTGGTGGTCACCGGCGCGGGCGACAAGTCGTTCTGCGCCGGGGCCGACCTCAAGGCGATCGCCCGGCGGGAGAACCTCTATCACCCCGATCACCCCGAGTGGGGCTTCGCCGGCTACGTCCATCACTTCATCGACAAGCCCACGATCGCCGCGGTCAACGGCACGGCGTTTGGCGGTGGCACCGAGCTGGCGCTGGCCAGCGACCTGGTGGTGGCCGACGAGCGCGCGCAGTTCGGCCTGCCCGAGGTCAAGCGCGGGCTGATCGCCGCTGCCGGTGGCGTGTTCCGCATCGCCGAGCAGCTGCCCCGCAAGGTGGGTATGCAGCTGCTGCTGACCGGCGAGCCGCTGAGCGCGGCGGCCGCCTGCGAGTGGGGCCTGATCAACGAGGTCGTCCCCCACGGCTCGGTGCTGGACGCCGCCCTGGCGCTGGCCGCGCGGATCACCGTCAACGCGCCGCTGTCGGTGCAGGCCAGCAAGCGGATCGCCTACGGTGTCGACGACGGGGTCGTCGTCGGTGACGAACCGGGTTGGGAACGGACGGTGCGCGAGATGCGGGTTCTGCTCAGGTCCGAGGACGCCAAGGAGGGTCCACTGGCGTTCGCCGAGAAGCGGGAGCCGGTCTGGAAGGCGCGCTAGTGCGCGAGCGCGGCGCCGCCGGGCGAAGCGGTTCGCCGGGGACTAGCCGGCCAGGATGTTGACGCCGCGGTCGAACAGCGGGGGGAGCAGCGTGCACGTCGGGACGACGGCGCGCCGCACCACCCGGGGCGTGCTGGCCAGCACCAGCCCGCGGGTGAGCAGCCGGTAATCGCGGGTGATCCGGTGCCAGGCCTGCTCGTATGACGCCGGCGTCTCGTTGACGATGGCGTCGACGGCCGCGGCGGACTGTTTGAGCGCCAGGCTGATGCCCTCGCCGGTGAGCGCGTCCTCGTAGCCGGCTGCGTCGCCGACCAGCAGCACGCGCCCCGCGACCCGGCGCGAAACCACCTGCCGCAGCGGGCCGCAGCCGCGGTGCTGCCCCGGGGCTGCGCCGTGCAGCCGGCCGGCCAGCCGCGGGAACCAGGCCGGGTCGGGCCGACCGCGCGACAGGATCGCCACGCCGACCAGATCCGGCTCGACCGGCGTCACGTACGCCTCGCCCCAGCGGGACCAATACACCTCGACGAAATCCGACCATGCCGGCACCCGATAGTGCCACCGCACGCCGTAGCGCCGCGGTGTCCCCGCCGTCGCCGTGATTCCGACGGCACGCCGGACCTGGGAATGCAGTCCGTCCGCGGCCACCAACCATCGCGCGCGCACCCCGGCGGCCGAGACGCCGTACGCGTCTTGCTCGACGCTGGTCACCCGCGTGCGGATCCAGTCGGTGTCTTGCTCTTTGGCCCGCGCGGCCAGCGCCGCATGCAACGTGGTGCGCCGCACGCCGCGTCCCGGCCCGCTGCGAAAGCGTGCCTGGGCCCGCCGTCGTTCACTCACGTAGGCGATCCCGTGAAAAGGCATGCCGACCGGATCCACGCCCAGTGAGATCAGTTCGGCCAGCCCGCCCGGCATCAACCCCTCGCCACAGGCCTTGTCGATGGGGCCGTCGCGCGGCTCGGCCACGATCACCGAAAGTCCAAGGCGTCGAGCGTGTAACGCCGTGGCCAGCCCGCCCGGTCCGCCACCGACGATCAACAGGTCCGCGTCGTAGTCGCTCACGTGTAACCCAACGCCGAGTTCTCCACGCGCAGGCGCACCCTGAGCAGCGCGGCGTTGGCCAGCGTGAAAACGACGGCGGTCAGCCACGCCGTATGCACCAGCGGCAACGCCACCCCCTCGGCCACCACTGCAACATAGTTCGGATGGTGCAGCCAGCGGTAGGGACCCTGACGCACCAAGGCCGCCTGCGGCAGGACGATCACCCGGGTGTTCCATCGCCGTCCCAGCGTCGTGATGCACCACCACCGCAATGCCTGGCTGGCCACCACCACCGCCAGCATCGGCCAGCCCAGCCATGCGATGAACGGCCGGTGCAGTGCCCATGGTTCGACGAGGCAACCGACCAGTAATCCGGTGTGAATGATCACCATCACCGGATAGTGCGATCGGCCAAACTCCTTGGCGCCCTTGGTAAACGACCAACGTGCGTTGCGGGTGGACACCACCAGCTCCGCGACGCGCTCGAGTCCGACCGCCAGCACCAGCAGGTAATACATGGCTACAGTCTTTACCAGCCCTACCAGCCCTACCAGCCCTACCAGCCCTACCAGCCCTACCAGCCCTACCAGCCCTACCAGGCCAGCAGTACCAGCTCGGAACAGAACGCCGGGCCCATCGCGATCATCAGGCCGATCGATCCCGTCGGCGGCGGATCGGCCATGTTCGCCGCGAGCACGTCGAGCACCGAGACCGACGACAGATTTCCGTTCTCTCGCAACGATTTTCGCGTGTGATCGAGCGCGTCCGCCGGAAGGTCCAGGACGTTCTCGACGGTCTCGATCACGCGGGGCCCGCCGGGGTGGCACACCCAGGTCGCCACATCGCGCGGCGTCAGCCCGTGGTCGGCGAGAAAGTCGCGGACGTCATCGCCCAGGTATTTGTCGGCGATCGTGGCGACGTCGGCGGACAGCACGATCCGGAAGCCGTCGCCGCCGATCTTCCAGCCCATGACCTCTTCGGTGTCGGGATAGATGTGGCTGCGCGTCGCCAGCACCCGGGGGCCGGGGTGTTCCCGGCCCGCCCGGTGGGCGCCCTCGGTGATCACCGCGGCCGCGCCGTCGCCGAAAAGGCTGGTGGCGACGAGATTGGCGACCGACTTGTCTTGGCGCTGAACGGTCAGCGAGCACAGTTCCACCGCGAGCAGGGCGGCCGTCTGGTCGGGGAAGGCGCGCAGGTAGTCGTGCATGCGGGCCACGCCGGCCGCGCCGGCTACACAGCCGAGCCCGAACAGCGGGACGCGTTTGACGTCCGGCCGCAGCCCGACCCGCGTCGCGAGTCGCGCCTCCAGCGTCGGAACGGTCACGCCGGTGACCGTCGTGGAAAACACGATGTCGAGCTCCGATGGCTTCACCTTCGCCTCGTCCAGCGCGGCCACCAGCGCCTGCTCGCCCAGGTCCAGCGCGACCTCGAGATAGGCGTCATTGGCCTCCGTGAATCCGCTCAGCTCGCGGTAGCGGGGTAGCCGCAGCGCGGTGTTGCGGAACTCAACCCCGCTGCTGCGTGCGAAGCGCTGAAAGTCCGGGCCGGCGATGTCGGTCAGTGCCTGAATGGCTTCGCTTTGGGTATAGCGGTTAGGTGGAAACTTCACCGCGACGCCGGCGATGGTCGGATCTTTCAGCGCAATGCCCGTCGAGCCGGCGAATTCACGGCTTCCCCCATGGTCCATGTAGGGGTGACGATGCCGCCGCGCCGTCGGTTCAAATGCCCGCCGCGCGGGCGGGTCGCTAGGGTCGGGGTATGCGGGCTCTGGTCACCGGTGCCACCGGTTACGTAGGATCGCGCCTGGTCACCGCGCTGGTGGCCGATCAGCACCAGGTGGTGGCTGCGACTCGAAACCCGGCGCGCCTCAAGCGTTTCGGCTGGTTCGACGACGTCACGCCGGTCAAATTGGATGCCTCCGAGCCGGCGTCGCTCGCCTCCGCCTTCGCCAGTTGCGGGCCCGTTGACGTGGCGTATTACCTGGTGCACGCGATCGGCCAGCCCGGTTTTCGCGACGCAGACAAGACCGCGGCGGAAAACTTCGCGGCCGCGGCCCGCGACGCCGGGGTGCAACGCATCGTCTACCTGGGTGGGTTCGTGCCCGCCGAACAAGACCTGTCCGAGCACCTGACCAGCCGGGCCGAAGTGGCCCACGCGCTGACCATCCCGGACGGCCCCGAGCTGGTGTGGCTGGGCGCGGCGATCATCATCGGCGCCGGCTCGACGTCGTTCGAGATGATGCGCTACGTCGGCGACCGTTTCCCGCTGATCCCAATCCCGTGCTGGATGGACAATCCCATCGACCCGATCTCCATCCGCGATGTCCTGCACTATCTCGTCGCCGCGGCCGACCGCGACCTGGTGCCCGCCGGGGCGTACGACATTGCCGGCCCGGACACCACGACCTACCGGGCCCTGCTCAAGGCGTATGCGCGGGTCTCCGGCCGCTGGCACACCGGCCTGCCGGTGGGCAGGGTCGACACCTCGCTGGCCTCCCTGATCACCGGCGTCGCGCTGCCGGTGCCGCCGGGGCTGGCGGGCGATCTGGTCGAATCGCTGGACCACCCGATGGTGGCATCGGCCAGCGGCCTGCGCGATCGGGTTCCCGACCCGCCCGGCGGCCTGCTCGGCATCGACGAGTCCCTGGCCCTGGCCTTGGCGGGCCGGTCCACGCAGCGGCCGCGTCCCGTCAACGCCCTGGCCGATCCGCACGATCTCGCCAACACCGATCCCACCTGGGCCGGCGGCGACGCGCTGCGCATCCGCCGACTCGCCCGGCGGGTCACCCCCTCCATCGTGCGGCCGACCCTGGGGCTGGTGAACAAGGTCCCCGGTCCGGTGGCCGGGGCGGTGCGCACCGGCCTCGACATCCTGATCGCCCTGACCCCGAAGGTGCGTCCAGCATGACCCAGTCGACGAGTCCGTATAACACCGGCGTCCTCACGGAGTTTCGCCGTGCCATCACCAATGTGGCTGTGCCCCATAATGAATCGCCCGGCGTAGTGCGGCGTCGACGGGTCATCGTGGCCATCACGGTGGTCGTCGGGGCCGGGGTGCTCGGGTTCTCGTTGCGCCGCCATCCGGGGGATGCAAGCTTCTACTGGCTAACGCTGGTGCTGGCGGCCGTGTGGACCGTGGGAGCGCTGATCTCCGGTCCGCTGCACCTCGGCGGCATCTGCTGGCGGGGCCGTAACCAGCGACCGGTCCTCACCGGCACCGGCGTCGGCCTGCTGGTCGGTGGCGCGTTCGTCGTGGGCGGCCTGATCGTCCGGCAGATCACGCCCGTGGCGGAGTTGATCACCCGGGTGCTGCTCTACGCGCACCACGGGTGGTATCCGGTGATCGTGGCGATCACGCTGATCAACGGCGTCGCCGAGGAAGTGTTCTTTCGCGGCGCGCTCTACACCGCCCTGGGCCGCTATCACCCCGTCGTCATCTCGACCGTCCTCTATACGTGCGCGACGCTGGCCAGCGGCAACCCGATGCTCGGGTTCGCCGCGATCATTCTGGGAACGGTGTGCGCGTTCGAGCGCCGGGCCACCGGCGGTGTCCTGGCGCCGATGCTCACCCATTTGGTGTGGGGGCTGATCATGGTTCTCGTGCTGCCTCCGATGTTCGGCGTCTGACGCCGGCTATCGGGCCGAATCGACGACCTCTTTTGCCAGCGCGCGCATTGCGGCGAGATGGGCGGGCCGAACGAAGAACCAATACACCCGCCCCGGAAGGCCCCTCGGCAGGAAGACGGACCGCTGGGTATAGCGAGCGCCGTGACCGTCTTGCCGGGTGACAGCAATTTCGAGCCATTCCCGCCCCGGCGCCCGCTTGGTGGAACGTAGCCGCAACAGTGTTCCCGCCGTCCGCTCCTCGACCTTCCAGTCGGCCGCCCGCGCGTTCACGACGGCCTCCGCCGCCGTCCACACGTCCGCCGGTTCGGCGGCGGTCGCGGCGGTGCGCACATCGGTGTAGACGATCTCGCCCGCCCAGTCCGGGTCTGTGGGCAGCGCCTCGGCCGGTTCGGACCGCAACGACGACCACTCGGGTTCGGCAACGCCACGCGCGGCGCGTGCGAGTGCGAGTTCGACGGCCCGCCGGTAGCCGACCAAGCCGCCAGGCGGTGGCGCGATGATGTCGTCGACGTCATGGTCGCGCATCACCGCGTCGCACTCCAGCGATTCGATCAGCGGACGCGCCAGGCCGGGCGGAATCGGCGTCACGGTTCCCACCCAGAGGCTGGCGATCGTCGGGGTCAGAAATGGCAGCACAATGAGGTAGCGCCTGCCCAGTCCCGCCACATCGGCGTAGACCCGCATCATGTCGCCGTATTCCAACACGTCGGGCCCGCCGATATCCCAGGTACGGGACTTGGGGACCGGGGCCGTCGCCGCAGCGGCCAGGTAATACAGCACGTCGCGCACCGCGATCGGCTGGATCTTGTTGTGCACCCATTTCGGCGTGGTCATGACCGGCAGCCGGTCGGTGAGGTGGCGGATCATTTCGAACGACGCCGACCCCGAGCCGATGACCACCCCGGCCTGCAACACCACCGTCTCGATGCCGGAATCGATCAGCGCGTCCCCGACGGCCTTGCGCGACGCGAGATGCGGTGAGAGATCGCTGTTTTCGGGATGCAGGCCACTCAGATACACGATCCGCCGCACCCCGGCGCGCCGGGCTGCCGCCACGACGTTGCGGGCGGCGCGGGTTTCCTCGGCGGCGAAGTCCTTCGAGGTGCCCATCGAGTGGACGAGGTAATAGACCACGTCGATGCCGTCGAACACGGCGACCAGTGAATCGACGTCACCGAGGTCACCGCGCGCCACCTCGGCCTGGTGCCGCCACGGCACCTGCGCGAGCTTGTCGGGGTTGCGCGCCAACGCCCGAACGCGATGGCCCTCGTCCAGCAGCCGGGGCACCAGGCGCCCGCCGATATAGCCGGTCGCTCCGGTTACCAGGCACCGAACCTGTTCGGGCATTGATCCTCCGTCATTCGTCAGCCAGCGGGGTCTGACGAGGAGGATTACCGCATCGCAGCGCGATTAAGCGTTGCGGCCGATCACCGCAACAACTTTCAGCGGTCGGTGAAGTTGGCGGCGCGCCGCTGCTGGAAGGCCGTTGCGCCCTCGACGAAGTCCGGGGATTTCAGCAGGACCGACTGACCGTCGAACTCACGCTGCAGGGCCGGGTCCAACTCGGTGAGCGTGGCGGCGTTGATCGCCAGCTTGGTCTTGGCGAAGGCCACCGCCGGGCCGCTCAGCAACCGCGCGATCACCTTGTCCACCTCGGCGTCGAAATCGCCGGCCGGATAGACCGCGGTGACCAGGCCCCACGACAACGCCTCGGCGGCGGTCAGCCGTTCCGGAAGCAGCGCCATCTGCATGGCCCGGATCCGGCCGATCGCGGCCGCCACCAACGCCGACGCGCCGCCGTCGGGCATCAACCCGATCTTGGTGAAGGCGAGCATGAAAAACGCGCCCTCCGAAGCCAATACGACGTCACAGGCCAGGGCGATGGAGACGCCGACGCCGGCCGCTGGGCCCTGAACGACGGCGACCACCGGGTGCGGCAGTGCGGCGATCGCACGCACCAGCCGGTTGATCTCGAGGATGATCTCGTCGGGCGGAACGCCGCCGTCGGAGACGTCATCGGCGCTGATGCCCGCACCGGAGCTGAAGCCGCGGCCGGCGCCGCCTAGCCGCACCACCTTGACCTCGGGGTCGGTGGCCGCATACTCCATCGCATCCGCAATGCCGGTGATCACCGGAATGGTCAGCGAATTCAGGCTGTCGGGCCGGTTGATGGTCACCGACAACACGCCGTCGGACAGCGTGACGTCCAGGCCGGCGACTGAGGTAAGGGTGGCGAGCGCGGATGAAGGCATGGGCTCACCATAAGTGACCGGGATGCGCGGGCTTCCGGCACGGCTGCGAAGATGTCGAACGACCGGTTGTTTGGTTGCGAACGGTCAACGGCGTCAGAGCAGACGAAAGGTCGGTGGATCGTGGCTGGACCGTTGAAGGGACTGCGTGTTGTCGAGCTGGCCGGCATCGGCCCCGGCCCGCACGCGGCGATGATCCTGGGGGATCTGGGAGCCGACGTGGTGCGCATCGATCGCCCGTCCTCGGGGCCGGGCGGTGTCGCCAAGGACGCCATGATGCGCAACCGGCGGGTAGTGACCGCCGACCTGAAGTCCGACGAAGGGCGCGAACTCGTCCTCCAACTGATTGCCAAAGCCGACGTGCTGATCGAGGGCTACCGTCCCGGCGTCACCGAGCGGCTCGGCCTGGGCCCAGAGGACTGCGCCAAGGTCAACGACCGGCTGGTCTACGCCCGGATGACCGGCTGGGGCCAGACCGGACCGCGCAGCCAGCAGGCGGGCCACGACATCAACTACATCTCGCTCAACGGCATCCTGCACTCCATCGGCAGGGCGAACGAGCGGCCGGTCCCGCCGCTGAACCTGGTCGGTGATTTCGGTGGCGGCTCGATGTTTTTGCTGCTCGGCATCCTGTCCGCGCTGTGGGAGCGGCAGACCTCCGGCAAGGGTCAGGTCGTCGACGCCGCGATGGTGGATGGTTCCAGCGTGCTGATCCAGATGATGTGGCAGATGCGTTCGTCGGGGATGTGGACCGACGCCCGCGGCACCAACCTGCTCGACGGCGGCGCCCCCTACTACGACACCTACGAATGCGCCGACGGCCGCTACGTCGCGGTCGGCGCCATCGAACCGCAGTTCTACGCGGCCATGCTGACCGGGCTCGGCCTGGACGGCGCCGACCTGCCCGGCCAGAACGACGTCAGCCGCTGGCCCGAACTGCGGGCGGCGCTGACCGAGAAGTTCGGCAGTCAGGACCGCGACCACTGGGCCAAGGTGTTCGCCGACTCCGACGCGTGCGTGACGCCGATCCTGGCGTTCGGCGAGGTGCAGACCGAGCCGCACATCACCGAGCGGAACACCTTCTACGAGGTCGACGGCGGTCTGCAGCCGCGGCCGGCGCCGCGGTTCTCCCGCACCGCGCCGGAGACACCGCGTCCCGCGGCGCAGGTGGCCGACGCCGAAGCGGTACTCAGGGACTGGGTATAGTCCCAACCAACCAGTTGGCTGGACTCGAGCGAATCAGGAAGGACTCGGATGGAAATCAAAGACGCCGTTGCCGTCGTCACCGGGGGAGCGTCAGGCCTGGGCCTGGCCACCACCAAGCGACTGCTGGACCGCGGAGCTCAGGTGGTGGTCATCGACCTGCGCGGCGAAGAAGCGGTCCGTGAGCTGGGCGACCGCGCCCGCTTCGTCGAGGCCGACGTCACCGATGAGGCCGCCGTCGGCAAGGCGCTGGACGCCGCGGAGTCGATGGGCACGCTGCGCATCAACGTCAACTGCGCCGGCATCGGCAACGCCATCAAGACGCTGTCCAAGGACGGCCCCTTCCCGCTGGACGCCTTCAAGAAGGTGATCGGGGTCAACCTGATCGGCACGTTCAACGTGCTGCGGCTGGCCGCCGAGCGCATCGCCAAGACCGAGCCGGTCGGCGAGGAACGCGGCGTCATCATCAACACCGCCTCGGTCGCCGCGTTCGAGGGCCAGATCGGCCAGGCCGCCTACTCGGCGTCCAAGGGCGGCGTCGTCGGCATGACCCTGCCGATCGCGCGCGACCTGTCGCGCGAACTCATCCGCGTCGTGACGATTGCTCCGGGCCTGTTCAAGACGCCGCTGCTGGGTTCGCTGCCTGAGGAGGCGCAGGCCTCGCTGGGCAAGCAGGTGCCGCACCCGGCCCGGCTGGGTGACCCCGACGAATACGGCGCCCTGGCTGTCCACATCGTCGAGAACCCGATGCTCAACGGCGAGGTCATCCGCCTGGATGGCGCCATCCGCATGGCGCCTCGCTGAGCCGCACCGCCGTCGGACAAAACGAAAGCCCCCCGCGTCCGCGGGGGGCTTTCGTGAAAACCAGGACCATGGTTACTTGCGGAACCACCGACTGACGTTGGGTTCGGCCATTAACAGCCGTGCGAGCATGCTCATGGTCTGCCTCAGCTCGCCGCTTGCAGTTCTTCGAACTGCTCGGAGGTCTCGCCTTCCACCAGCACGTCGCCGTGGTAGAGGGCTTCGAAGTCAACTTTGATGACGTCGGCACTTGTGTCGTCGATCCACATGACACTGAGCGTATGGGCCACCATTAAGGAATCTTTGAGTCACGATTCGGAAAACCTTGGCAATTTACCGGCAAGTAGGTTGACCGGCGCCCGCGCGGCGATTTAGGCCGTGAGCTGCTTAATTACGGCACATTTTTCTGACTGGACTCTTACCGTCGGCGGGGTTTAAACGCGGCGTTGAACGCTCCAGGCACCCGGCTGCGTGCTTAAGGAGAACACTGTTCGACGCGTGCAAATTAACGTTTGTTAGGTTGCCGCGGATAAGCCAGCGGCCAGCGCAACGGGGCACGGCAGCGGAAGGGCACGACATGCTGCAAAGAATCGCCCGACTCGCCATCAGGGCGCCCCGCCGCATCATCGCGACCGCTGTGCTGGTTTTCATCGCCGCCGCGATCTTCGGGGTCCCGGTCGCCAAGAGCCTGTCGCCGGGCGGCTTCCAAGACCCGGACTCCGAGTCGGCGCGCGCCATCAACGTGTTGAGCGACAAGTTCGGGCAGAGCGGCCAGCAGATGCTCATCCTGGTGACGGCCCCCGGCGGCGCCAACAGCGAACAGGCCCGCAAGGTGGGCACCGACCTCGCCGACCAGCTGCAGAAGTCCCCGCTGGTCTACAACGTCGCCTCGCCGTGGACGCGACCTGTTCCCGCCCCTCCGGGGCAGCCCGACGAACTGGTGAGCCGCGACGGCAAATCCGGGCTCGTCGTGGTCAACCTCAAGGGCGGCGAGAACTACGCCCAGAGCAACGCGCAGACCTTGGCGGACCAGTTCATCCACGACCGCGACGGCGCCACCGTCCGCGCCGGCGGCGCGGCGATGCAGTACGCGCAGATCAACGCGCAGAACCAGGCCGACCTGCTGGTCATGGAGATGATCGCGCTGCCGCTGAGCTTCCTGGTACTGATCTGGGTGTTCGACGGCCTGCTGGCCGCGGCCCTGCCGATGGCGCTGGGCGCGCTGGCCGTCGTCGGGTCGATGACGGTGTTGCGCCTCATCACCTTCACCACCGAAGTCTCGATCTTCGCCCTCAACCTGAGCACCGCCCTTGGCCTGGCCCTGGCCATCGACTACACCCTGCTGATCGTCAGCCGCTACCGCGACGAGTTGGCCGACGGCCGCGACCGCGAGGAAGCGCTCATCCGGACCATGGCCACCTCCGGGCGAACCGTGCTGTTCTCCGCGGTCACCGTGGCGTTGTCGATGTCGGCGACGGTGGCGTTCCCGATGTACTTCCTCAAGTCGTTCGCGTACGCCGGCGTCGCGACCGTCGCCTTCGTCGCGACCGCCTCGATCGTGATCACCCCGGCCGCGATCGTATTGCTGGGCCCCCGGTTGGACGCCCTGAACGTGCGCCGGCTGGGGCGTCGCCTACTGGGCCGTCCCGAGCCGGTGCACAAACCCGCCGAGCTGGGGGCGCGCCCCCGCAAGCGGGCGGTACCCCCACCCGCTTGCGAGGGACTGTTCTGGTACCGGTCCACCAAGTTCGTGATGCGCCGCTGGGCGCCGATCGGCCTGTCCGTCGTCGCGTTGCTGTTGCTGCTCGGGTATCCGTTTCTCCGCGTCACGTGGGGCTTCCCCGACGACCGGGTGCTGCCGCCGTCGGCGTCGGCGCACCAGGTGGGCGACCAGCTGCGCAACGATTTCGCGCACGACTCGGCGACGTCGGTGCCCGTGGTCATCCCCTACGCCACCGGCCTGGGCCCCGCGGACCTCGACAGCTACGCCGCCGCTCTGTCGCGGGTTGCCGACGTGTCAGCGGTGGCAGCCCCCGGTGGCACCTTCACGGCCGGCAACCGCGCGGGGCCGCCGGCCGGGGCCGCCGGGTTGCACGACGGCAGCGCCTTCCTGACCGTCAGCAGCACGGCGCCCCTGTTTTCCCAGGCGAACGACACCCAGCTCAAACGGCTGCACGAGGTGCCCGGACCCGCGGGCCGATCCGTCGAGATGGGCGGGGTCGCCCAGGTCAACCGCGACAGCGTCGACGCCGTGACCGACCGACTTCCGCTGGTCCTCGGGTTGATGGCGGCGATCACGTTCGTGCTGCTGTTTTTGCTCACGGGCAGCGTGCTGTTGCCGGCCAAGGCGCTGGCCTGCAACTTCCTGTCCTTGACGGCGGCGTTCGGCGCGCTGGTGTGGATCTTCCAGGACGGACACCTGGGTGCGCTCGGGACGACGCCCAGCGGGACGCTGGTGGCCAACATGCCGGTGCTGCTGTTCTGCATCGCCTTCGGGCTGTCCATGGACTATGAGGTGTTCCTGTTGTCCCGGATCCGCGAGTATTGGCTGGCGTCCGGTGCCGCCCGGCCGGCAAGGCCGACCGCGAAGCAGGCCCACGCCGCCAACGACGAGAGCGTGGCGCTCGGTGTCGCCCGCACCGGACGGGTGATCACCGCGGCCGCGTTGGTGATGTCGATGTCGTTCGCCGCGCTGATCGCCGCCCACGTCTCGTTCATGCGAATGTTCGGCCTCGGCCTGACGCTCGCCGTGTTGGCCGACGCCACGCTGGTGCGGATGGTGGTCGTGCCGGCCTTCATGCACGTGATGGGTCGATGGAATTGGTGGGCCCCCAAACCCCTGGCGTGGCTGCATGACCGGTTCGGCATCAGTGAGGGTGGCGCCGACAAAACGGTCGAATTGTTCGAGCCGGCTGCGGAACCCGTCGAGCTGCCCGGGCCGGTCGGCGAACCGGTACCTAATTCCGTTTGAGGCCGACGCGGTTCATCGTTGCGGACCCTATTGTGGGGCTCATCCGAGTCGGAAGGTTCACATACATATGACAACGGTGGTCGACAACCCCTTCTTCGCGCGCGTCTGGCCGGTCGTCGCCACCCATGAAGCCGAGGCGATCCGGACTCTGCGCCGGGAGAATCTGGCCGGCCTGTCCGGCCGGGTGCTGGAAGTCGGCGCGGGAATCGGCACGAACTTTCCGCACTACCCGGACTCGGTCGACGAGGTGGTTGCCCTGGAACCCGAACCGCGACTGGCGGCCCAGGCCCGGGCCGCGGCGGAGGCGGTACCCACGCGCGTCGTAGTGACCGGCGAGAGTGCCGAAACGTTCAGCGGCGGCGAGCCATTCGACGCGGTGGTGTGCTCGCTGGTGTTGTGCTCGGTGCTCGATCCCGGCGGCGTGTTGCGGCGCCTGTATTCGCTGCTGCGGCCGGGCGGGGAGCTGCGCTATCTCGAGCACATCGCCAGCGCCGGTGCGCGGGGGCGCTTGCAGCGTTTCGCCGATGCGACGCTGTGGCCGCGGCTGTTCGGCAACTGCCACACGCACCGTGACACCGAGCGCTCGATCATCGAGGCGGGGTTCGAAATCGACACGTCGCGGCGGGAATTCACGCTGCCGGCGTGGGCGCCGATGCCCGTCTCCGAGCTGCTGCTCGGCCGCGCGCGCCGGCCCTGACGGCCGGCCCGTCAGTTCAGCAGCGCCGGCAGCCGCTGCAGCAGACCGGGCAGAGCCTCGCTGGCCGTTGCACGCATGCTGATCGTCACGCTGTCCGACAACGGCGTGACCTCCGGATTGACCTCGATGACCGCGGTGCCCCGGGACAGCGCCAGCTCGGCCAGCCCGGCCGCCGGATAGACGATCGCCGAGGTCCCCACGACCACCATGACGTCGGCGGCCTCGGTCGCCTCGACGGCACGCTGCCACGGCCCGTCGGGCAGTTGCTCACCGAACCACACGATGTCGGGCCGGATCAGCCCGCCGCAGTGACACACCGGGGGCTCCACCTCCAGCGTCGGTTCGGGCATCGCGGGCAGCGCACCGGAATAGCCCGTACCGCAACGCGCACAACGGAATTCGAACAGGCTGCCGTGCAGATGGTGAACCGACCGGCTGCCTGCGCGCTCGTGCAGGTCGTCGACGTTCTGGGTGATGACGCTGACCTGGGCGTCGTCTTGCCAGGCGGCGATGGCCCGGTGACCCGCATTCGGTTGGACGTCGGCGACCAGATAGTGACGCCACAGGTACCAGCCCCAGACGCGCTGCGGGTTGTCGCGCCACCCCCGGGTGCTGGACAGCTCGTAAGGGTCGAAGCGGGCCCACAATCCGTTCTTGTCGTCGCGGAAGGTCGGCACACCGCTCTCGGCGGAGATCCCCGCGCCGCTGAGCACCGCTACTCGCATCCCACCAAGATAGCCGGGGGTGGGGGATACTGGACGGGTGGAGCTGGGTGACTGGTTGAAGGTCGACATGAAGGCGGGCAAGCCGTTGTTCGACCAGCTCAGGACGCAGGTCATCGACGGAGTCCGGGAGGGTGCGCTGCCGCCCGGCACCCGCCTGCCGACCGTGCGGGATCTGGCCGGCCAGCTCGGCGTCGCCGTCAACACGGTGGCGCGCGCGTACCGCGAGCTGGAAAGCTCCGCCATCATCGAAACCCGCGGGCGCTTCGGCACTTTCATCGCCCGCTACGACCCGACCGACGCCGCGATGGCGGCCGCGGCCCGCGAGTACGTGCGGGTTGCGCGCGGACTGGGTTTGGACAAGGCCGATGCGGTGCGCTACATCGAGGCGGTACCCGACGAGTGACGGATACTCGGCGAGCGTCGAAACCCGTTGCTACACCGTCATTTTGCTAGCGGGACCTCAGCGCAACACCTTGTCCAGCGTGCGCAGGTTGCGCGTCGTGGTCGACGACTTGTACCGCGGCTTACCCATCGTCTTGCCGATGCGGCTGTCCAGCGTGCCGCCCTTGGGAACCTGCCAGTAGATGACGCCGTCGCCGCGACGAACCTTCTCGTCGGGGCCGGCGTCCAAGGCCTCCGCGGCGAGCTCGTCCAGCACGGCCGGGTCGGCAACGAACGTGACGTAGGACTGATAGCCGTCGAGCTCACGCTCGAACGGGTAGGCATCGACCACGGCGCGCACCGTGTCGATGTCGTAGGCCAGCACCCACGCGTCGTAGCCGAACCGGTCGCGCAACGCCGCTTCGGCCTTCTTGCGCACCGAGGCCACGCCGGCGGTCGAGTCCAGCAGCACGTTGCCGCTCGCCAGGATGGTCCGGACCCCGGTGAAGCCCGCCTCGGTCAGCGCGGCCGCCACCTCGGCCATCTTGAGGTTGACGCCCCCGACGTTGACGCCACGCAGAAACGCCGCGTACTTGGTCATGCCCTGATTCCACCAGGTCGGCCGCGCGGCAAATATGCCGGGCCGCCCCGGCCGTCCGCGACGTAGGCTTTCGTCATGGGACGCCAAGTCTTCGACGACAAATTGCTGGCCTTGATCAGCGGACACTCCCTCGGGGTGCTGGCCACCATCAAGCGCGACGGGCGGCCGCAGCTCTCGAACGTGAGCTATCACTTCGACCCGCGCAGCGTGGCGATCCAGGTGTCGATCACCGAGCCGCGCGCCAAGACCCGCAACCTGCGCCGGGACCCGCGAGCCTCGATCCTGGTCGACGCCGACGACGGCTGGTCGTACGCCGTCGCCGAGGGCACCGCCGAGCTGACGCCCCCCGCGGCCGCGCCGGACGACGACACCGTCGAGGCGCTGATTGCGTTGTATCGCAACATCGCCGGTGAACACCCGGACTGGGACGAATACCGGCAGGCCATGGTCACCGACCGGCGGGTGCTGCTGACGCTGCCGATCTCGCACCTGTACGGGATGCCGCCGGGCATGCGGTAGCCGCGCCGCCTACCGAACCGTTTCGGCAAACCCGGGCTAGGCTGCCCCTATGGCTGAATCGAATGCCCGGCAGGGTTCCAAGTCCTCGGAGCCTTCGGGGGCCGCCGGATCGCACGAGTCGGACGACGACACCAAGCGCAAATTCCGCGAAGCCCTGGACCGCAAGATGGCGAAATCCGCGAGCGGGTCCGACCACAAGGACGGCGCCGGCAAGCAATCGCGGGCGCACGGCGCGGTGGGAAACCGCCGGGAGTTCCGCCGCAAGAGCGGCTGACGGATCGCTGGCGAAACATGCCGTGCGCCAGGATGTTTCGCGTGCCTCAGCCTTCCGGCACGGTGAACCAGCCGATCGAGGGGTCGGCCTGGCCGGGTTGGCCGCGCAGGCTGCCGCGGGTGCTGGGGTGTTCGAAGTTCACTCGGGACGGGTCGTTTTGGTGTGCCCAGTCCGCCACGATGGTGCGTTGACTGAATTTCCAGCGGCCGTCGTGTTTGGTGTACGTGTCCAGGTATCGCCCCCCGATGATGACGTCGATGTCGTGCTCGGGGCCGGCGAATGTGTGAAACACCAGGCAGTAAATCTCACCGCGCGCCGTGTCGCCGTCGACCACGAAGTTGGTGGTGGTGATGTTGTGTTGGGAGACACGCACATACGGTTCGGCCGCTTGTAGTTGCGCGATGAACTGTTCGACCCCGCCGATCGAAAACGAGCCGTGCGAATCGGTCGCCTCCGGGTGGTACAGGCTGCGCAGCGTGTCGTAGTCGGCGCGGTCGACGGCGCGGCAGTAAGCGTTGACGAGCTGATGCAGCTCGTCGCGCGCCAGCATCAGCGCCAGCTTGCCCTCATCCGCCACCACGCCACGATAACGCGGTCATTGCTGGTGAGTAGTCTTGCGACCTATGGGTCCCCGGTCCCAGGATGTTGAGCGGAAGGAAGATCGTTGACGGTGAAAATTTGTCTCGCCCAAGATCCTGAGGCCGACAGGCTGCTGGACGAGAATCCCTTGGCGCTGCTCATCGGGATGGTTCTCGATCAGCAGGTTCCCTTCGAGACGGCGTTCGCCGGGCCGAAAAGGATCGCGGACCGGATGGGCGGCCTCGATGCCGCCGAAATCGCGGACTACGACCCCGACAAGTTCGCCGCGTTGTGCTCGCAAAGGCCTGCGATACACCGCTTTCCGGGGTCGATGGCCAAGCGCATCCAAACCTTGGCGCAGATCATCGTGGACCGCTACGACGGCGACGCCGCCGGATTGTGGACCGCCGGTGACCCCGACGGAAGCGAGCTGCTGCGGCGGATCAAGGGACTGCCCGGATTCGGCGACGTCAAGGCGCAGATCTTTTTGGCACTGCTGGGCAAGCAGTACGGCGTGACGCCGAAAGGCTGGCGCGCGGCGGCGGGGGATTTCGGCAAGGCCGGTGCGCACATATCCGTCGCCGACATCGTCGACGCCCAGTCGATGGGGAAGGTGCGCGCGTACAAAAAGCAGATGAAAGCAGCAGCCAAAGCGGTGAAGTAGCAGGTCCACAGAAAGGGAAGGGCGACAACGTGAAGACGCACCTAACGTGTCCGTGCGGCGAAGCCATCGTCGGCAAGGACGAGGACGAACTGGTCGAGCTGACCCAGGCTCACCTCGCCAGCGTTCATCCTGGCCTCGAGTACGACCGCGACGCCATCTTGTTCATGGCGTACTAGCGTCCGCCTAACGCGAATGCGCGTGCCCCCGGTCGGGGACACGCGCATTCAGGGCGACGAGACGGTTGCGGCGCCGGTCCGTTACGGCACCACCGTCGAGCCGATGGTGGGCAGGAACTGGCACTGCTTTTCCTTGGTGGTGACCTGCCCGAAGATCGTCGACATGATGCTGCCCGAGCCGGTGTCGACGATCGCGCTCAAGGTGGTCGGACCCTCCGGGTTGATGTCCGGACGCGGCTGCAGGGCGACGGTGCCCGACTTGCCGGTGGTCAGGTTCACCCAGGTGACGTTCAGCGGCAGCTTCTGCACCTCGGCGGGTCCGGGCGTGCCGACCGCGGTGAATACGTAGGCGGTCTGGCCGGGTCCCGGGCCGGGAGCGGGAATCTTGGCCGGCCCCGCCACCGACAACGCGGTGGCGATGGCGCTGGTGCCGTCCGCCAGGCAGTTGGTGCCGATCGACGGGTACATGAAGTCCTGCGTGGGCGGCGTGTCAGGGCCGAAACCCGGGGCCGCCGCCGCGGGAGCGGCGTCGGGCGCGGGAGCCGGTGCCGGCGCGGGTGCCGGGGCGGCCTCCGGTGCGGGTGGGGCCGCCGGTGGTGCTGCGGCCGGGGCGGGTGGCGCCGGGACCGCAGCCGCGACCGGCACGTTGACCGGTTGGGCGGGACCCGGTGCGGCGGGTGCCGCGTCGGGCGCCGGACCGGCCGCGTGCGCCGGGTCGATGCCGGCCGGCAGGTGCGCCTCGGGCGCGGGTGCCGGAGCAGGTGCCGGAGGGGGTGCGGGTGCGGCAGCAGGTGCCGGAGCGGGTGCGGGTGCGGCAGCGGGTGCCGGAGCGGCTGCGGGTGCGGGAGCCGCCTCGGGGGCCGGAGCGGCGGGTGCCGCCGCAGGGGCCGGGCCGGCCGCGTGGGCGGGGTTGATGCCGGCCGGCAGGTGGGCTTGTAAACCGGGTTCCACCCCCGCCGCGGGCACGTGTTGCGTCGGCGCGCCGGGTTCGGCGACGAACTGATTGACTGCGGCCGCAACGTTTTTCGACTCGTTGGGCGTGCTCGGGTTGTGCGCGAAGGCTTGCGCTGCGGCCATCAGCAGCTGTGTCGCTTGCTGCGGGTCGGAGGCCGCTTGCTGGATGAGCGGGCTCAGCTGCGACAGGGCAGGCAGACCCGGCAGTCCTGCGGCCGCATTCGGTTGCGGTGTCGGCTGCGGCGCCGCCGGGTCGGCTGCCGCGCTCGGGCAGAGCCCGAACGCGACAGCCGATGCCGTGACGACAGCGGCCAAACCTTTGGACAGATTCCAAGTGGTTGCCACGGTGTGTGTCCTCCGGTTATCAGTAGTGGTTTAGCCGTTTACGAAAACTGATCAGGGCAGGGCGGCCAGCAGCGGCGCTGCCGGTCCGGCGGGGCTGGCCGCCGGCGCGGGTGCCGCCGGTGCCGCGGGTGCGGCCGGAGCCTGACCCGAAGCGAGCGCCGGCAGATCCTGCGGGAGCGTCACTTTCGGAGGCACACTGACCGGCAGGCCTGCCGGCATCGCCGGCATGTTGACCTGCGCCTGCGGAAGCTGCGGAGCCGGCGGAGTGGCCGGTGCCGCCGGAGCAGACAGCCCCGGGATCGCGGGCAGGCCCGGGATCGACGGAGCGGACGGTGCGGCGGGACCCGCAGCCGCCGGCTGCGCCCCCGTCAGTCCCTGGATCATCCCCGGAATACCGCCGGTCGCCGATGACGGCGCGGCCGGGGTCGCCGACTGCGCCAGCCCCGGAAGGAAGGGGTTGGCCGCCGGAGAAGGCACCTGGGCGGCGGGGCTTGTCGGCGCGGTCAGTCCGGGGATCGACGGAAGACCCGCCGCCGGAGCCGCCGCGGTTGCCGGAGCGGTGGCCGCCGGAACACCCGGGAAGCTGATGCCCGGAGTGGCCGGAGCCGCCGGCGGCGTGGCGCCGAGTGCGGTCGCGAGGTTCTGCAGGATTTGCGGTGCGTTGGCCGCCGAACTGATCAGCTGCTGCGGAATGTTCGGCAAGGCCGGGGCCGGCACGGGGTCGGCGTGGGCGATACCGCCCGTCAATAGCGCTGCGGACGAACCGACCACGACGGCGGCTGCACGCATGTAAGTCCAGATGGTTGGCATGACTCTCCCTGATTGATTGATTACAGGTCCGGCGCTGAAGTTACTTTGATGCAGATGGGACTCAAGTGACACGTGTGGCATTTATGAACTCGTTACTGATACGAGTGAGAAGGGTGACCGAACGGGCGAAAACGGCCCTGCAGGAAGCTGAGTGGGGACCGACGAAGCCGCGGCGCGTACCCCGCTCGCTAAAGTCGGGCGGATAGACACCACCTCGGCCGCTCCGGCGGCACCCAAGCCCCAGCGGTTGGCGAGTCTGCTTCAGGCGGCCGCGCCGACGCTGCTCATCGCGAGCATCGCCGCGCGGCTGGCGTGGACGTATCTGGCTCCCAACGGCGCGAACTTCGTCGACCTGCACGTGTACCTCGGCGGGTCGGCCGCGATCGACCACCCCGGCACCTTGTACAGCTACGTCTACGCCGACCAGACGCCGGACTTCCCGCTGCCGTTCACCTACCCGCCGTTCGCGGCGGTGGTGTTTTACCCATTACACCTGTTGCCGTTCGGCGTCGTCGCCTTCCTCTGGCAGATCGCCACCATGGCCGCGCTGTACGGCGCGGTCCGGCTCAGCCAGCGCCTGATGGGCGTGGCCGCCGGCGCCGCGGACCGGCGTGTCGCGATGTTGTGGACGGCGGTCGCCATCTGGATCGAGCCGCTGCGCAGCACATTCGACTACGGACAGGTCAACGTGTTGCTGATGACCGCGGTGCTGTGGGCGGTCTACACCACCCGGTGGTGGCTGTCGGGACTCCTGGTGGGCGTGGCCGCCGGCATCAAGTTGACGCCCGCGATCTCCGGTGTCTATCTGGTCGGCGCCCGCCGGTGGGGTGCCGCGGTGTTCTCGGCGGTCATTTTCGTTGCCACCATTGGGGTTTCGGTCTTGGTCGTCGGCGATCAAACCCGCTACTACTTCACCGACCTGCTGGGCGATGCCCATCGGGTGGGCCCCATCGCCACCTCGTTCAATCAGTCCTGGCGCGGCGGCATTTCGCGGATCCTGGGCCACGACGTGGGCTTCGGCCCGCTGCTGGTGGTCGCCATCGCCGTCACCGCGGTACTGGCCGTGCTGGCCTGGCGCGCCCTGGACTCCGCCGATCGGCTGGGCAGGCTCCTGGTGGTGGAGCTGTTCGGGCTGCTGCTCTCACCGATTTCGTGGACCCACCACTGGGTGTGGCTGGTGCCGCTGATGATCTGGGCGATCCACGGCCCGGTGCGCGCGCTGCGCGCAGCGCGCATCGTGGGCTGGGGTTGGCTGGCGCTCACCGTGATCGGCGTGCCGTGGTTGCTGAGCTTCGCTCAACCGACCATCTGGCAGATAAGCCGGCCTTGGTACCTGGCGTGGGCCGGGCTGATCTACATCGTGGCGGCGGTGGCGACGTTGATCTGGATCGCCGCCAGCGGCAGCCGGGAGACCCAGTAGACGGGCCCGGCCGCCGTCTATTTGTCGACGATGCCGTTGATATCGCGGGCCATGTCGATGTCGTTTTTGGTGATGCCGCCCTCGGAGTGCGTGACGAGGGCGAAAGTCACTGTCCGCCAACGAATATCGATGTCCGGGTGATGGTCCTTGCTCTCCGCGTGCTCGCCCACCCGGCGTACGGCATCGATGCCGGCGAGAAAACTCGGAAATTTGATCGAGCGGCGCAGGGCGCCGTCGGCGCGCTCCCATCCGGTGAGATCGGGCAGTGCGGCGTCTACTTGCTCATCCGTTAACACAGCCATCCCCCGACGGTATACCGTCACCGGCCATGCCGCGGTAGAGGAAGGTGCGACCGTTTTCGGCCGGGTGGCTATTTACGAGGCAACAGCGGGACCCGGTGCCTGACTTTTCTGGTCCAGCTGCACCACGACGTTTTCCTCCGGCGGGTTGTGTCGTTCTTGGTATGCCGTCTCGAGGATCGCCGGAACCCGTTGAAGGTCGCGGGCCACGCCCATCAGTTCTTCGAGGATCATGATTCGTCGCTGGTTCGCCTCAGCCAGTGTCCGCCGGGCCTGCTCATCGGAGTGGCGAGCTCTCTGTTTCGCGTCGGCGAGGAGTTGGTCGCGCTCATGCTGGGCTTCCTGCCACGCCTCATCGATCAACGATTGGGCTTCAGCACGCATCCTGGCGAGTTCGGCGTCGAACTCTTTCCTGGTTTCCGCACACTCCGTCTCCAGCGCTTTTCGCTGCTCTGCGATCTCCGCCAGCAACTCCCGGTGCTCTCGGTGGGCGGCCTCGGTCTCGGCCTCGGCCTCCGCGATCAGCGCTTCTACTTCGGCGCGCGATTCGCCCTGCATCTGGGAAATCTCATCGAGGGCACGCCGCAGCAACTTCGCCATCCGATGTTGCATCGCGTACGGCGACGGCGAGGTGTCCGAGAGGAGGGCGACCTCATCCTTGAGGCAGGCGACTTCGATCCGCAGCGCGACGGCCTCATCGCCGGATTCGTTTCGCTGGGCCCTGAGGTTCTGGACTTCTTCGATCAGGAACTTCTGCTTGGCGAGCAACACCTCGATGTAGGCGTCGACCGCAGCCGTGTCATAGCCCCTGAACGTGCGGGAGAACGTCTTTGCGGGTTCGGTGGTCATTGCCAACCCCCATTCTGAGGAAGTGCCTATTGGAGAGATAGTGACCGGCTAAAACCGAGTATCCCACGCGGGCACGCAAACCGGAAGAGAACCATTGTGTCGCAAGGGATTTCGATATGCATCGCGCGCTTTTCGATGCCATTCCGATGAATTTGGTCTTCACCCGCGCAGCGCGTTGTGCCCGGCCGAGGGCCCGGAGGTATACCGTCACTGGCCATGTCGACCCAGATCGTCGTCGCGGGTGCGGTGATCTGCGACGCCAAGGTCTTGGTTGCACAACGCGTCCGTCCGCCGGAGCTGGCCGGCCTGTGGGAGCTGCCCGGTGGCAAGGTCGCGCCCGGTGAAACCGAGCGCGACGCGCTGGCCCGCGAGCTGGCCGAGGAGCTGGGCCTGGCGGTCGGTGACGTCGTGGTGGGCGATCGGCTGGGCGCCGACGTCGGGGTGGGCGACCGGTTCACGCTGCGTGCCTACCGCGTGCGCCTGCTCCGCGGCGAGCCCGACGCCCGCGATCACCGCGCGTTGCGCTGGATCACGGCGGCTGAGCTGCACGATCTCGACTGGGTGCCGGCCGATCGTGGCTGGTTGGGGGACCTGACCCGGGTCCTTTGACGGGTCCTCATAAGAAGTCCACAGACTTCCGGCAGCTGATGTACAGCCGCGTTGCAGGTCTTCGCAGTCAACTGAATAGAACAATATGACTTGTAATAACGACGCCACACGACCCTGCCCTGGATGTGCGTGCCGATACGAGCCGAATGATTGTCCAGACCTCCCGTCCCGGGGATGGCGCCGGACCGGGACTCAAGGGTGCGCAAAAACGATGCTCATGACGACTTTTTCCGTAATGTGCCCATGCGCGGCGGACCTGATTTCGCCCGCGGCGCGGACCTATGCTGGTGTGGTATCGCTCCCCAGCCCGCGTGCCTGGAATGCCGAATGTTGAGCCGATCCGAGCTGGCGTGGGCGGGGCGATCACCGGGCTGATCGCCCAACACAACGCATACGGGGTCGAACCAACGGCCCGACGAGGCGCGACGCTACCGAATTGGAGGAGTACTTCTTGACTGTCACACCTCACATTGGCGGAGTGCTCGAGGAACTCCTAGAGCGCAGCGGGCGGTTTTTCACGCCGGGCGAGATCTCGGCCGACCTGCGCACGGTGACGCGGGAGGGCGGCCGCGAAGCCGACGTGTTCTACCGCGACCGCTGGAGCCACGACAAGGTGGTTCGCTCCACGCACGGGGTGAACTGCACCGGCTCGTGCTCGTGGAAGATCTACGTCAAAGACGGGATCATCACCTGGGAGACGCAGCAGACCGACTACCCGTCGGTGGGCTCGGACCGGCCCGAGTACGAGCCGCGGGGCTGCCCTCGAGGTGCCTCGTTCTCGTGGTACAGCTACTCACCGACCCGCGTGCGCTACCCGTATGCCCGCGGCGTGCTGGTCGAGATGTACCGGGAGGCCAAGGCGCGGCTCGGCGACCCGGTGCTGGCCTGGGCCGACATCCAGTCCGATCCGGAGCGTCGCCGCCGCTATCAGCAGGCGCGCGGGAAGGGCGGACTGGTCCGGGTCACCTGGGCCGAGGCCACCGAGCTGATCGCCGCCGCCCACGTGCACACCATCAAGACCTACGGACCGGATCGCGTCGCCGGGTTCTCGCCGATCCCAGCGATGTCGATGGTGTCCTATACCGCGGGCTCGCGGTTCTTCGAGCTGATCGGCGCCCCCATGACGTCGTTCTACGACTGGTACGCCGACCTGCCGGTCGCCTCGCCGCAGGTCTTCGGCGATCAGACCGATGTGCCCGAATCCGGGGACTGGTGGGACGCAGCGTATTTGATGATGTGGGGCTCCAACGTCCCGATCACCCGCACACCCGACGCGCACTGGATGGCCGAGGCGCGCTACCGCGGCACCAAGGTGGTGACCGTCAGCCCGGACTACGCCGATAACACCAAGTTCGCCGACGAGTGGATGCCGTGCGCGGCGGGCACCGACGGGGCGCTGGCCATGGCGATGGGCCACGTCATCCTCTCGGAATGCTATGTGCAGAAGCAGGTTCCGTTCTTCACCGACTTTTCCCGCCGCTACACCGACCTGCCGTTCCTGATCAAGCTGGAAGAACGCGGCGACATGCTCGT
The DNA here is from genome assembly GCF_019668465.1 of Mycobacterium senriense. Lineage (NCBI taxonomy): Bacteria > Bacillati > Actinomycetota > Actinomycetes > Mycobacteriales > Mycobacteriaceae > Mycobacterium > Mycobacterium senriense. The sequence continues at coordinate 3,218,804 of NZ_AP024828.1, forward strand.
GCCGGGAAAGAACCTCACGGCAGCGGATCTGGGGGAGGCCGTCGAGAACGCGGCGCTCAAGCCCGCGGTGCTGGACGAGGTGTCCGATTCGGTTGTGGTGCCGTACGGTTCGCTGGGATTCCGGTACGGCGAATCGGGCGTCGGCAAATGGAATCTCGATCTCGGCGACCTGACGCCGGCGCTCAGCGTGCGCGACACCCACCGCCGCAACGGGGATGAGAACAGCGCGCTGGTCCACCTGCCCAGCTTCGACACGGTCGACGGCGAGGGCACGACCGTGGCGCGCGGCGTCCCGGTCCGCCGCGTCGGTAAGCACCTGGTGTGCACCGTCTTCGACCTGATGCTCGCCCAATACGGTGTGGCGCGGCCCGGCCTGCCCGGCGAATGGCCCACCGGTTACGACGACGCCACCCAGCAGAACACCCCGGCATGGCAGGAAGGGATCACCGGCGTATCGGCCGCCCAGGCCATCCGGGTGGCCAAAGAATTCGCGCACAGCGCCGAGGAATCCGGCGGCCGCTCCATGATCATCATGGGCGGCGGCATCTGCCACTGGTTCCACAGCGACGCGATCTACCGTGCGGTGCTCGCGCTGCTGATGCTGACCGGATCGATGGGCCGCAACGGCGGCGGCTGGGCCCACTACGTCGGACAGGAAAAGGTGCGCCCGCTCACCGGTTTCCAGACGATGGCGATGGCAACCGACTGGGTGCGTCCACCGCGACAGGTGCCCGGTGCCTCGTACTGGTACGCACACACCGACCAATGGCGCTATGACGGGTATGGCGCCGACAAACTGGCCAGCCCGGTGGGCCGGGGCAGGTTCGCGGGCAAGCACACCATGGACCTGCTGGCGTCCGCGGTGGCCATGGGATGGAGCCCGTACTATCCCCAATTCGACCGGTCCAGTCTGGACGTCGCAGACGAGGCGCGCGCCGCCGACCGCGACGTCGCCGACTACGTCGCCGAACAGCTCGGCCAGCGCAAGCTGAAGCTCGCTGTGACCGACCCCGACAATCCCGTGAATTGGCCGCGGGTGCTTACCGTTTGGCGCGCCAACCTGATCGGCTCGTCGGGCAAGGGCGGCGAGTACTTCCTGCGCCATCTGTTGGGGACCGACTCCAACGCTTCGGCGGTGCCGCCGGTGGACGGCGTTCGGCCCACCGACGTGACCTGCGAGGGGGACATCCCCGAGGGCAAGCTCGACCTGATGATGTCGATCGACTTCCGGATGACCTCGACGACGCTGGTGTCCGACATCGTACTGCCCGCGGCCACCTGGTACGAGAAGGCCGACATCTCCAGCACCGATATGCACCCCTACGTGCACGCCTTCAGCGCCGCGACCGATCCGCCGTGGGAAACCCGTTCGGACTTCGACGCTTTCGGTGTCATCGCCCGCGCCTTCAGCGCCATGGCCAAGGACCACCTGGGCACCCGCACCGATGTGGTGCTCAGCGCGCTGCAGCACGACACCCCGGACGCGATGGCCTATCCCGATGGCACCGAACAGGATTGGCTGCACTCCGGCACGACGCCGGTGCCGGGACGGACCATGGGCAAGCTCACCGTGGTGGAGCGCGACTACACGGCCATCTATGACAAGTGGCTGACCCTGGGTCCGCTGGTCGACAAATTCGGCCTGACCACCAAGGGTGTCACCGTGCACCCCTTCCGGGAGGTCGAGGAGCTCGCCGCCAAGTTCGGGGTGCTTAAATCCGGTGTGGCGGCGGGCCGTCCGGCCATCACCACCGCGTCGCGGATGGCCGACGTGTTGCTGCTGCTGTCCGGCACCACCAACGGGCGGCTGGCGGTCGAGGGCTTCCACGAACTGGAGAAACGCACCGGTCAGCGGCTGGTGCATCTGGCCGAGGGCAGCGAGGACAAGCGCATCAGCTACGCCGACACCCAGGCGCGGCCCGCCCCCGTGGTCACCAGCCCGGAATGGTCGGGCAGCGAGACGGGTGGCCGTCGCTACGCGCCGTTCACCATCAACATCGAGAACCTCAAGCCCTTCCACACCCTGACCGGGCGCATGCATTTCTACCTCGCGCACGACTGGGTCGAGGAGCTCGGCGAGCACCTTCCGGTGTTCCGGCCGCCGCTGGACATGGCGCGCCTGTTCGGTCAGCCCACGCTTGGGCCCACCGAGGACGGCATCGGGCTCACGGTGCGCTACCTGACGCCGCACTCGAAGTGGTCGTTCCACTCCACCTACCAGGACAACCTGTACATGCTCTCGTTGTCCCGCGGCGGCCCGACGATGTGGATGAGCCCGGGTGATGCGGCGAAAATCCAAGTGCGCGACAATGATTGGGTCGAGGCGGTGAACGTCAACGGGATCTACGTGTGCCGGGCGATCGTCTCGCACCGGATGCCCGACGGCGTGGTCTTCGTCTACCATGTCCAGGAGCGCACCGTGGACACGCCTCGCTCCGAGACCAACAACAAGCGCGGCGGTAACCACAACGCGCTGACCCGGGTGCGCATCAAGCCGAGCCACCTGGCCGGGGGCTACGGCCAACACGCGTTCGCGTTCAACTATTTGGGGCCGACCGGTAACCAGCGTGACGAGGTGACCGTCGTGCGTCGTCGCAGCCAGGAGGTGACGTACTGATGAAGGTCATGGCGCAGTTGGCGATGGTGATGAACCTCGACAAATGCATCGGTTGTCACACGTGTTCGGTCACCTGTAAGCAGACGTGGACCAACCGACCCGGCACCGAATACGTCTGGTTCAACAACGTCGAAACCCGTCCCGGGCAAGGTTATCCGCGCACCTACGAGGACCAGGAGCGGTGGCGCGGCGGCTGGATCCGCGACAAGAAGGGTCGGCTGCGGCTGCGCGACGGCGGCCGCCTGCACAAACTGCTGCGGATCTTCGCCAATCCGAAGTTGCCCCTCATCGGCGACTACTACGAGCCGTGGACCTACGACTACGAGAACCTGACCACGGCGCCCGCGGGTGACACCTTCCCGACAGCCGCACCCAAGAGCCTGATAACCGGTGAGCCCATGAAGATTTCGTGGGGGCCGAACTGGGATGACAACCTGGCCGGGTCGTCGGAGATCCTGTCCGGGGACCCGATCCTGAAGAAGGTCAGCGAAGAGGTCAAACTCTCGCTCGAAGAAACCTTCATGTTCTACCTGCCCCGCATCTGCGAGCACTGCCTCAACCCGTCCTGCGTGGCGTCGTGCCCGTCGGGCGCGATGTACAAGCGCAGCGAGGACGGCATCGTGCTGGTCGACCAGGACCGCTGCCGCGGCTGGCGGATGTGTGTGTCCGGATGTCCTTACAAGAAGGTCTATTTCAACCACAAGACCGGCAAGGCCGAGAAGTGCACGCTGTGCTATCCGCGGATGGAGGTCGGCCTGCCGACCATCTGCTCGGAAACCTGCGTGGGCCGGCTGCGCTACCTGGGCGTGGTGCTCTACGACGTCGACCGGGTGCTGGAGGCGGCGTCGGTGGAGAAGGAGACCGATCTCTATCCGGCCCAGTGCGAGATCCTGCTGGACCCCAACGATCCGGAGGTCATCGCCGGTGCGCGGGCGGAGGGCATTCCGGACGAGTGGATCGAGGCCGCGCAGCGCTCCCCGGTGTATGCGCTGATCCACACCTACAAGGTGGCGCTGCCGTTGCACCCGGAATATCGCACCATGCCGATGGTTTGGTACATCCCACCGCTCTCGCCGGTGGTCGACGCGGTCAGCCGGGACGGGCACGACGGGGAAGACATCGGCAACCTGTTCGGAGCGCTGGATGCGCTGCGCATCCCGATGCAGTATCTGGCCGAACTGTTCACCGCCGGCGACACCGCCGTGGTCGAGGGCGTGCTGCGGCGGCTGGCGGCGATGCGCTCCTACATGCGCGACATCAACCTCGGTCGCGAGACCCAGCCGCACATCCCGCATTCGGTCGGCCTGACCGAAGAAGAGATCTACGAGATGTACCGCTTGCTCGCCATCGCGAAATACGAAGAGCGTTACGTCATTCCGACGGCGTTCGCGCCGCAGGCCCGCGACCTCGAGGAGATGGGCTGCTCGTTGACGAGTGACGGCGGACCCGGCATGTACGAGTCGGACCCGGTGGTGTCGGTCGAGACCTTCCACACCCTCAAGCAGCGCGGCGACGATCCCGGCAACATGCGGCCGTCCACCCGGGTGAACCTGCTCAACTGGGACGGCGGCCAGGTGCCCGCCGGAATGTTTCCCGAAGAGCAGCAGCGATGAAACTGCTTTCGGCGCTGCGGGAGCGCTCCACCAACCGGACGATGCAGGATCGCCTGGTGTGGCAGGCGGCGTCGCTGCTGCTGGCCTACCCGGACGACGAGTTGGCCGGGCGCCTGGACGCCGTCGACGAGCTGCTCGCCCACATCAGCGGCCCGCCGGCGGCGCTGCTCGGGCAGACGGTCGCGGCGCTGCGTGCCCGCGAGCCGATGGCCGCCGCGATGGACTACGTCGCCACCTTCGACATGCGCCGGCGCTGCACGATGTACCTGACCTACTGGACCGCGGGGGACACCCGAAACCGCGGCCGGGAGATGCTGGCGTTCGCCACCGCGTACCGGGAGGCGGGTGTGACGCCGCCCGGTGGCGAGGCGCCCGACCATCTGACGGTGGTGCTCGAATTCGCCGCCACCGTCGATCCCGAGGTCGGCCGGCGACTGCTGGACCAGCACCGCGTGCCCATCGACGTGCTACGCGGTGCTCTGGCCGACGCCAAGTCGCCTTACGAGCCGACGGTCGCGGCGATCTGCGAGACGCTGCCCGCCGCCACCGATCAGGAGGTGCGCCGGGCCGAGCGCCTGGCGAAGGCCGGACCGCCCGCGGAAGCCGTTGGGCTGCAACCTTTTACCTTGACAGTGCCCCCTCGTAAAGGAACACCGAGTGTTTAGCAACGTCCTGTTCTGGGACATCTCGCCGTACGTCACGCTGACGGTCCTATTCGTCGGAAGCTGGTGGCGCTACCGCTACGACAAGTTCGGCTGGACTTCCCGTTCCTCGCAGATCTACGAGTCGCGGCTGCTGAGTATCGCCAGCCCGATGTTTCACTTCGGCATCCTGGCGGTCTTCGCCGGACACGTGATGGGGTTGTTCATCCCGCCGCGGGTGACGCACATGCTGAAAATCAGCGACCACTTGTACCATTTGCAGGCCGTCATCGCCGGGTCGGTGGCCGGTTTTGCGGCCCTGGCCGGGATCGGCTTGCTGATCTACCGGCGGTTCACCCGCCCGGCGGTGACCATGGCCACCAGCCGCAGCGACAAGGTGATGTACGTGGTGCTGTTGCTGGCGATCGTGGTCGGCCTGTACTGCGACCTGATCGGCACCGGCCCGCACGGCGGCGAGTTCCACTACCGCTACACGGTGGGCCTGTGGTTCCGCCGGATCTGGATCTTCCAGCCGCATGGGGAGGTGATGGTCAACGCGCCGCTGGACTATCAGCTGCACGCCCTGATCGGCATGGTGCTGTTCACGCTGTTGCCGTTCACCCGGCTGGTGCACGTCCTGAGCGCGCCGGTCGCCTACCTGTTCCGGCCCTACATCGTCTACCGCAGCCGCGAGGCGGCCGGCGAGGGCGAACTGGTCGGTACGGCACCCCGCCGGCGGGGCTGGTAGCGAAGCAGCGGATGGCGCCCGGCTACCAGCCGGTTCGCTATCCGGGGCCCCCGCTGCCACAATCACCGACGTGCTATTTCGCAACGTCGCCATCGTCGCCCACGTCGACCACGGAAAGACCACCCTGGTTGACGCGATGCTGCGGCAGTCGGGCGCGCTGCACCACCGCGGTGACGACGCGGTCGAGCGCCTCATGGACTCCGGGGACCTGGAGAAAGAAAAGGGCATCACGATCCTGGCCAAGAACACGGCCGTGCATCGCAAGAATGCGGACGGAACGACGACCGTCATCAATGTCATCGACACCCCGGGCCACGCCGACTTCGGTGGTGAGGTGGAGCGCGGACTCTCCATGGTCGACGGGGTGCTGCTGCTGGTCGACGCCTCCGAGGGGCCGCTGCCGCAGACCCGTTTCGTGCTGCGCAAGGCCCTGGCCGCGCATCTCCCGGTGATCCTGGTCGTCAACAAGACCGACCGGCCGGACGCCCGGATCTCCGAGGTCGTCTCGGAGAGCCACGACCTGCTGCTCGACGTTGCATCGGACCTCGACGAGGAAGCACAGAAGGCCGCCGAGCACGCCCTCGACCTGCCGACGCTGTACGCGTCGGGACGGGCAGGCATCGCCAGCACGACGGAACCGGCCAATGGCGAGAATCCCGAGGGCGACAACCTCGATCCGCTGTTCGACGTGCTGCTCGAGCACATCCCGCCGCCGCAGGGCGATCCCGAGGCGCCGTTGCAGGCGCTGGTCACCAACCTCGACGCCTCGGCCTTCCTCGGACGGCTCGCACTGATCCGCATCTACAAGGGCCGGATCCGCAAGGGCCAGCAGGTCGCCTGGATGCGCGAGGTGGACGGGCATCCCGTCATCACCAACGCGAAGATCACCGAACTGCTGGTGACCGAGGGCGTGGAACGCACACCCACCGACGAAGCCATCGCCGGGGACATCGTCGCCGTCGCGGGCATCCCGGAGATCATGATCGGCGACACGCTGGCCGATCCGGACCACGCGCACGCGCTGCCGCGCATCACCGTCGACGAGCCCGCCATCTCCGTGACCATCGGAACGAACACCTCGCCGCTGGCGGGCAAGGTGAAGGGTCACAAGTTGACCGCTCGCATGGTGAAGTCGCGGCTGGACGCCGAACTCGTCGGCAACGTCTCCATCAAGGTCGTCGACATCGACCGCCCCGACGCCTGGGAGGTGCAGGGCCGCGGCGAGCTCGCGCTGGCGGTGCTCGTCGAGCAGATGCGCCGCGAGGGTTTCGAGCTCACGGTCGGCAAGCCACAGGTCGTCACCCAAACGATCGACGGCAAGCTGCACGAGCCTTTCGAGGCGATGACCATCGACTGCCCCGACGAGTTCGTCGGCGCGATCACCCAGCTGATGGCCGCCCGCAAGGGCCGCATGGAAGAGATGACCAACCACGCGGCGGGCTGGGTCCGGATGGACTTCATCGTGCCCAGCCGCGGCCTGATCGGCTTCCGCACCGACTTCCTCACCCTGACCCGCGGCACCGGCATCGCCAACGCCGTGTTCGACGGCTACCGGCCGTGGGCCGGTGAGATCCGGGCCCGCCACACCGGCTCGCTGGTGTCCGACCGCGCCGGCACCATCACGCCGTTCGCCATGATCCAGCTCGCCGACCGAGGCCAGTTCTTCGTCGAGCCCGGCCAGGACACCTACGAGGGCATGGTCGTCGGAATCAACCCGCGCGCGGAGGATCTCGACATCAACGTCACCCGCGAGAAGAAGCTGACCAACATGCGGTCGTCGACCGCCGATGTCATCGAGACGTTGGCCAGGCCGCTCGAGCTCGATCTCGAGCAGGCCATGGAGTTCTGCGCGCAAGACGAATGCGTCGAGGTGACCCCGGAGATCGTGCGGGTGCGCAAGGTCGAGCTGGACGCCACCTCCCGGGCCCGCAGCCGGTCGCGCGCCAAGGCGCGGGGTTGACACCGGGTGGTCGGACGGGCTTCTGGGCAGCTGCTCGATACCCTGATCAGCGTGCCGAGACGCGTCCGCCGCTTGTTCATGGTGCTCGGCGGCCTGGTCTCGTTGGTCGGACTCGTCCTGTCGGCCTGCACGGTCAACCCGCCGCCGGCGCCGCAGAGCACCGATACGCCGCATAATTCGGTGCCACCGCCGCCCCGGGTCAGCGAGATCATCATGGGTATCGACTCGATCGGGGCCGGCTTCAATCCGCACCTGTTGTCCGACCTGTCCCCGGTGAACGCCGCGATCAGCGCGCTGGTGTTGCCCAGCGCATTCCGGCCGGTCCCCGACCCCAACACGCCGACCGGCTCGCGCTGGGAGATGGACCCCACCCTGCTGGTGTCGGCCGAGGTGACCAGCCAGAACCCGTTCACGGTGACCTACAAGATCCGGCCCGAGGCGCAGTGGACCGACAACGCGCCGATCGCCGCCGACGACTTCTGGTACCTGTGGCACCAGATGGTCAGCCAGCCCGGGGTCGTCGACCCGGCCGGCTATGACCTCATCACCGGCGTGCAGTCCCTGGAGGGCGGCAAGCAGGCGGTGGTCACCTTCGCCGAACCGTATCCGTCGTGGAAAGAGTTGTTCAGCAACATCCTTCCGGCGCACATCGTCAAGGACGTGCCCGGCGGCTTCGCGGCCGGCCTGGCCCGGGCGCTTCCGGTCACCGGCGGGCAGTTCCGCGTGGAGAGCATCGACCCACAGCGCGACGAGATCCTGGTGGCGCGCAACGACCGCTACTGGGGGCCGCCGGCCAAACCCGCGCTCGTTCTCTTCCGGCGCGCCGGTGCGCCTGCCGCGCTGGCCGATTCCGTGCGCAACGGCGACACCCAGGTGGCGCAGGTGCATGGCGGCTCCGCGGCCTTCGCGCAGCTGTCCGCCATCCCCGATGTCCGGACCGCCCGGATCGTGACGCCGCGGGTCATGCAGCTCACGCTGCGGGCCATCGAGGCCAAACTGGCTGACACGCAAGTGCGTAAGGCGATTCTGGGGCTGCTCGACGTCGACCTGCTCGCCGCGGTGGGCGCGGGCAGCGACAACACCGTCACCCTGGACCAGGCCCAGATCCGCGCGCCGAGCGACCCGGGATACGAGCCGACCGCGCCACCGGCGATGACGACGCCGGCCGCGTTGGCGTTGCTCGAGGGCGCCGGATACAAGGTCGACCCCAACTCCTCGGCATCACCCGCGCCGACCCCGCCGAACACCGGGCCGCCCGAGGTCATCCGCGGTCGGATCAGCAAGGACGGCCAACAGCTTTCCCTGGTCATCGGGGTGGCGGCGAACGACCCGACCGCGGTCGCGGTGGCCAATACCGCCGCCGACCGGTTGCGCAACGTCGGCATCGCCGCGACCGTGCTGGCGTTGGACCCGGTCACCCTGTACCACGACGCGCTGAACGACAACCGGGTGGACGCGATCGTCGGCTGGCATCAGGCGGGCGGCAATTTGGCGACCCGGCTCGCCTCCCGATACGGCTGTCGCGCACTGGAATCGACCCAGGTACCGATTTCCAACGGGCCGGCCCCCGCGCCCGCGACCTCCGCCGGTCCGACGCGGTCCACCGCCCCGGCGGCCACGTCGACGACTCCGACGACGACGCCGCCGCCCAGCCGCCCCGCCGATCCCAACGCCCTGGTGCAGGCGCCGTCGAACCTGACCGGGATCTGCGATCGCAGCATCCAGTCGAACATCGACGCGGCCCTCAACGGCACCAAGAACATCAACGACGTGATCACCGCGGTGGAACCGCGGCTGTGGAACATGTCCACCGTGCTGCCGATCCTGCAGGACACCACGATCGTCGCGGCCGGCCCGAGCGTGCAGAACGTCAGCTTGTCCGGTGCGGTTCCGGTCGGCATCGTCGGCGACGCCGGCCAGTGGATGAAGACCGGGCCGTAACCCGCGTCGTCAGTCGGCGGCCAGCGCCGCTCGCGGCGGGATCACGGTGTCGACGATCAGCGCCAGCTCGCGCCGGTTCGGCGGCGACCCGTTCAGCAGGAAGTGCTGGTTGATCAGGGCGGACCCGATGCGGGCGGTGAGTGGCGTGACGACCTGCGGGTCGAGGTCGCCGTCCTCGATGGCGGCCTGCAGGATCGATTCCACGATCTGCAACCGCGGCCGCACCACGGCATCGGCGAAGATGGCCCGCATCTCGGGTTCGTGCAACAGCTGATGGATGACGTCCAGACTGGGGAAGCCGGTCTTTCCGGCCAGCAGGTCACGCTGGGCGGTGAGCATGGCCAGCAGGTTCTCTCTGGCCGAACGGCCGGAACGCAGCTCGGGCAGCGGCGGCAGCGCGAAAACCAGAGCGGCGTGCACCAGCTCGCACTTGGTGTCCCAACGCCGGTAGAGCGCGGCTTTACCGGTGTGGGCCCGCGCCGCGATTCCCTCCATGGTCAGGCCGCCGTAACCGACTTCGGTCAGCTCGACCAGGGTCGCCTCGTAGAGGGCGCGTTCGAGGACTTCACCTCGCCGACGGCTTCGGCTCCCGGTGTGGTCTGCGTCCGTTAGCTGAGGCACTCCTTGATAGTAGCCGTGCGCGTTCCTATTTGCCGCTTACCGGTGGGTAGCCGGCGGACTGCCGGAATCGGCGCCGCTGACGGTAGGGTGCCGTCCATGCCTGAGACGCCGCGGCTGCTGTTCGTGCACGCGCATCCCGACGACGAAAGCCTCGGCACCGGCGCCACCATCGCCCACTACGCCGCCCGCGGGGCGGACGTCCGCGTGGTCACCTGCACGCTGGGCGAAGAGGGCGAGGTGATCGGCGATCGCTGGGCCGAACTCGCCGTCGATCGCGCGGACCAGCTCGGCGGCTACCGGATCGGCGAACTGACCGCCGCGCTGCGGGCGCTGGGCATCGGCGAGCCTCACTATCTCGGGGGAGCCGGCCGGTGGCGCGATTCGGGCATGCGCGGCACCCCCCGGCGCCACCGGCAACGGTTCATCGACGCCGACGAGCGCGAGACCGTCGGCGCGCTGGTGGCCGTCATCCGCGAACTGCGCCCGCACGTGGTCGTGACCTACGACCCACGCGGGGGCTACGGCCATCCCGATCACGTACACGCGCACCGGGTGACGGTGGCCGCCGTCGCGGCGGCCGGACCGGAAGCCGGCGCCGACTTCCCCGGCGAGCCCTGGGCCGTACCGAAGCTGTACTGGTCGGTCTTCGCGACGCGCACATTCGAGGCGGCCATGGACGACCTCACGCCCGAGGATCTGCGGCCCGAGTGGTCGATCCCGCCCAAGGAAGAGTTCACCTTCGGCTACGCCGACGCCGACATCGACGCCGTCGTCGAGACCGCCCCGGCAGCCCGGGACGCCAAGCGGGCGGCGCTCGCCGCGCACGCCACCCAGGTGATGGTCGGACCGACCGGTCGGGCCTGCGCGCTGTCCAACAACGCGGCGATACCGATACTGGGGGACGAGCACTACGTGCTGGCCGCCGGAGCCGCGGGGGAGCGCGACGGGCGCGGCTGGGAAATGGACCTGCTCGCAGGGCTCGGTTTCGCCGCGGCCCCGACGCGGTAGGCTGCCAATCAGGCAGCCACGGAAGGAATTCGCATGGACCCCGACCTGGACCCTAATCAGCAGCACTGGCAGGACCGGCTGGACAGCCTGCAGTGGGTTATCGGCTCCATCATGTCCAACATCGACAGCGTCCCGACCTGACCGAAACCAAGCCACGCGTCGCGTCCGTTGACGACGGCGGCGCAACCGACCCCGCGATCCGGTTCGTCGTGTTGGCCCTCTTGGCGGTCGACGGGGTGCTCTCCGCACTTGCCGGAGCTCTGCTGCTGCCTCTCTACATCGGGACGGTCCCGTTCCCCATCAGTGGACTGATTTCCGGACTGGTCAACGCGGCGCTGGTGTGGGCCGCCGGTCGCTGGACCCGCTCGCCGCGGCTCGCGGCCCTGCCGCTGTGGACCTGGCTGCTGACGGTGGCGGTGATCAGCATGGGCGGCCCGGCCGACGACGTCATCCTGGGCGGCCGCGGCCTGATGGCCTACGCGGCCTTATTGCTGCTGGTCCTGGGGGTCGCACCGCCCGTGTGGGTGCTGTGGCGGCGCGGCCGGGGCGGCTGACGTCCGGCCGGGACGTCGCCCGCTTGCCCGTGCGGGCGTGCCGCTACTGTTGACTGTTGCCCAGGCGGGACCCACCTACGGGTGCCACGATTTCACATGTTGGGACGCACGGATGAAATTCGATCGTCGGGAAGTTACACCAAAGTGCTCTTGACTCCGGGCGAGGAGCCTACCGCTTTGCCTAACCCTGTGGTTCCGACCAAGGCCTCCACCGAGGTCAGTGCCTCCGCGCTGCGACGGGTATTGCGACGGGCTCGAGATGGTGTGGCGCTGAACATCGACGAGGCCGCGGTCGCGATGACCGCGCGTGGCGCGGATCTCGCAGATTTGTGCGCGAGCGCGGCGCGGGTGCGCGACGCGGGCCTGGAGTCGGCCGGACGCCGCGGCCCGGCCGGTGGACTGCCGATCACCTACTCGCGCAAGGTTTTCATACCGGTCACCCACCTGTGCCGGGACAGCTGCCATTACTGCACCTTCGTCACCGTCCCGGGCAAGCTGCGCGCCCAGGGCGCCGGAATGTACCTGGAGCCCGACGAGATTCTCGACATCGCCCGTCGCGGCGCCGAACTGGGTTGCAAGGAAGCATTATTCACGCTCGGTGATCGGCCCGAGGATCGCTGGCCGGAGGCGCGCGAGTGGCTGGAGGCGCGTGGCTACGACTCCACGTTGTCCTACGTGCGCGCGATGGCGATCCGGGTGCTCGAGGAAACCGGCCTGCTGCCGCACCTGAACCCCGGCGTGATGAGCTGGTCGGAGATGGCGCGGCTCAAGCCGGTGGCGCCGTCGATGGGCATGATGCTCGAGACGACGTCGCGGCGGCTGTTTGAAACGAAAGGCCTTGCGCACTATGGCAGCCCGGACAAGGACCCGGCCGTCCGCCTGCGCACTCTGACCGACGCGGGCCGGTTGTCGATTCCGTTCACCACCGGCCTGCTGGTCGGCATCGGCGAGACCCTCGCCGAGCGGGCCGATACCTTGCACGCGATTCGCAAGTCGCACAAGGAGTTCGGTCACGTACAGGAAGTGATCGTGCAGAACTTTCGGGCCAAGGAGCACACCGCGATGGCCGCCGTCCCCGACGCCGGCATCGAGGACTACCTGGCGACCGTGGCGGTGGCGCGGTTGGTGCTCGGCCCCGGGATGCGCATTCAGGCGCCGCCCAACCTGGTATCCCGCGACGAGTGCCTGGCGCTGGTCGGCGCCGGAGTCGACGACTGGGGCGGTGTTTCGCCGTTGACGCCCGACCACGTCAACCCGGAGCGGCCCTGGCCGGCCCTGGACGAACTGGCCGCCGTCACCGCCGAGGCCGGCTATGAGCTGGTTCAGCGGCTGACCGCGCAGCCCAAATACGTGCAGGCGGGCTCGGCCTGGATCGACCCGCGCGTGCAGGGACACGTGACGGCGCTGGCCGATCCGGCGACCGGTCTGGCTCGCGACGTCAACCCGGTGGGGATGCCCTGGCAGGAGCCCGACGACGTCGGCTCCTCGGGCCGGGTCGACCTCAACGCGGCGATCGACAGCGAGGGCCGCAACACCGAAACCCGCAGCGATATCGACAGCGCCTTCGGCGACTGGGAATCGATCCGTGCCCACGTGCACGAACTGGCCGCGCAGGGCGCCAAAGCGCCAGAACGCCTAGACACCGACGTGCTCGCGGCGCTTCGCTCCGCCGAGCGCGATCCCGCCGGCTGCTCCGACAGCGAATACTTCTCGCTGGCGACCGCCGACGGCCCGGCGCTGGAAGCCGTTGCCGCCCTTGCGGACACGCTGCGTCGCGAGACCGTCGGCGATGACGTGACCTTCGTGGTGAACCGCAACATCAACTTCACCAACATCTGCTACACCGGGTGCCGGTTCTGTGCGTTCGCGCAGCGCAAGGGCGACGCCGACGCGTACTCGCTGTCCACCGACGAGGTCGCCGACCGCGCCTGGGAGGCGCACGTCGCAGGCGCCACCGAGGTGTGCATGCAGGGCGGCATCGACCCCGAGCTGCCCATCACCGGCTACGCCGACCTGGTCCGGGCGGTCAAAGCGCGGGTGCCGTCGATGCACGTGCACGCGTTTTCACCGATGGAGATCGCCAACGGTGTGACCAAGAGCGGGTTGAGCATTCGTGAGTGGCTGATCAGCCTGCGCGAGGCGGGCCTGGACACCATCCCGGGCACCGCCGCCGAGATCCTGGACGACGAGGTGCGCTGGGTGCTGACCAAGGGCAAGTTGCCGACGTCGCTGTGGATCGAAATCGTCAGCACCGCACACGAGGTGGGGCTGCGCTCGTCGTCGACCATGATGTACGGCCACGTCGACAGCCCGCGGCACTGGGTCGGCCACCTCAACGTGCTGCGCGACATCCAGGACCGCACCGGCGGTTTCACCGAATTCGTGCCGTTGCCGTTCGTCCATCAGAGCTCGCCGCTGTATCTGGCCGGGGCGTCGCGTCCCGGGCCCACCCATCGCGACAACCGGGCGGTGCACGCGCTGGCTCGAATCATGTTGCACGGCCGCATATCTCAGATTCAGACCAGCTGGGTCAAGCTCGGTGTCGAGCGCACGCAGGTGATGCTGAACGGCGGCGCCAACGACCTGGGCGGCACCTTGATGGAGGAGACCATCTCCCGAATGGCCGGTTCGGAATTCGGCTCGGCCAAGACGGTGGCCGAGCTGATCGCGATCGCCGAGGGCATCGGCCGACCGGGGCGGCAACGCACCACCGACTACACGACCCTGGCCGCGTAGTTCGCTTTCTTGTCACAGGCGGCGGGTATACCCGAAGCCGTGAAGCGACCAATCGACGACGACCGATTTCCAGAGTGGGCGCCCTTCCTGGATGCGGTGCGCAGGCACGGACCCGACGCCGGCACCTGGTGTGAAGCCTGGACCGTGCGCGACATCGTCGTCCATCAGGCGGGAAACGCCGAAGAACTCGCACGGGTACTCGGCGGCCATCTGGCGGGTGAGCCCGTCGCCACCCGCGGTTTCGAGGAACGCGAGGGCCCGTTGCGCGCCCTGAACGACGCGGATCTGTGGGACGCGCTGCAGGACCGGATGGCCACCCTCAACGAGGTCGCGGTGGCGGCCGAAGGAGTGCCCGCCGACACCGATGTCGCCTGGACGGGCCGCACCATGAAGGTGCCGTGGTTCGCCGAGCACATGCGTGAGGAGCTCGTCCTGCACGGCTGGGACATCACCGGGGACGACCCGGCCGCCCAGGCCCGGCTGGCCGAGCCCTGGATGACCACGCACAGCGTCCTCGCGGTCGGCCGACCGCTGCTGGTGAAGGGGGCCAAGCAGCTGGACCCGGGCGAGCGCATCGAGGCCCGCCTGCGAGCCGACGGCACCGAGGACGTCGTCCTGGCCGCTGATCCCGATCAGATCACCATCGGCTTTGCCGAACCGAACGGCCCGGCCACTCTGGAAACCGACGCGGCCGCGCGCGTGCTGCTGCTGTGGGGCCGGAGGCCCGCCGATCCGTCACGCATTCGCAGCCGCGTCGGGCCGGAAACCCTGGGCCGGGTACGCCGCCTGCTCGGCGGTTACTGAACCGCTTCGTGCGAAGCGATCGGCTCAGTAGTTGTTACAGGTGACCGCGACCTGGTTGATGTCGTCGTAGTACTTCTGCGCCGACGGCATCGCCTGGATCTGCTGGGCCATCTGCTGACGCTTCGGCGGCGGCGCCGCCAGGAAGTTGCGGATGTAGGACTGCGCGACCGGCGACGAGTTCAGCTGCTGGGCAGCAGCCGGGTCGGTCGCGTTCAGCGCCGCGATGACCTGCCCGTAGTTGCAGGTGGTGTTGATGATCGCGTCCGACGGGTCAGCCGATGCGACCCCGGCCGCGGCCGTCAACGCCACCGCCGCGCTGCCAACCGCAACGCCCAATTTGCTCAACGACAGCCTCATGTTGTGGACACCTTCCCCAGTTAATGCACCGCTATTACGGCGAGAACGTCTGCCCAGCGGTTGCCGTCTTTCGGTTGAGATTACCAGGCCCCGCGAACGTCCTCGCAACGCAAGAGCTATCGACCGCCGCCGCCGGAGCGTTACTCCGCGCAGGTCAGCGGCCCGTCAGCGGTGTTCGCCCTCGGCGAAACGGGACCCGGTGGCGGCCTCCGAGACTGCCCGTCTTAAATCTGTGTATCGACTGGCGCGCCAAATAGTTGACCTGTATCTGCGACGTCTAGTATCAGTAACTGAAAGCTTCATCGGAAGCGGTTGGACGCGCCGGTGCGAGCTTGAACAGCAGCCACATTTCAGCCCACGAGATGGCCTAGTACATGGAGGAGACGTCTGTGACGTACACGATCGCCGAACCCTGTGTCGACATCAAGGACAAAGCCTGTATCGAGGAGTGCCCGGTCGACTGCATCTATGAAGGCGCTCGGATGCTCTACATCCACCCCGACGAATGCGTCGACTGCGGGGCGTGCGAGCCGGTCTGCCCCGTCGAGGCGATCTACTACGAAGACGATGTGCCGGACCAGTGGAGCCAGTACACGCAGATCAACGCCGACTTCTTCGCCGAGCTGGGATCGCCCGGTGGCGCGGCCAAGGTCGGCATGACCGAGAACGACCCGCAAGTGGTCAAGGATCTGCCACCGCAGGGCGAAGGCGACTGAGCGGCCCGGTGCCACACCAGCTCAAAAAGCGCCGGCCGGCGGTCTCGGCGTCCCTGCCGGAGTTCCCCTGGGACACCCTGGCCGATGCGAAGGCGCGGGCCGGCGCCCATCGGGACGGGATCGTCGACCTCTCCGTCGGCACCCCGGTCGACCCGGTCGCACCGGTGATCCAGGAGGCGCTGGCGGCGGCCGCTTCGGCGTCGGGCTATCCCGCCACCGTGGGCACCGCGCGGCTGCGCGAATCGGCGGTCGCGGCGCTGGAGCGCCGGTTCGGCATCACCGGGCTCACCGAGGCGGCCGTGCTTCCGGTCATCGGCAGCAAGGAGCTCATCGCCTGGCTGCCCACGCTGCTGGGCCTGGGCCCCGCCGACCCGATCGTGGTGCCCGAGCTGGCGTATCCGACCTATGACATCGGGGCCCGGCTGGCCGGGGCGCGAGTGCTGCGCGCGGATTCGCTGACGCAGCTGGGCCCGCAATCGCCGTCGCTTTACTACCTGAACTCGCCGAGCAATCCGACCGGACGCGTCCTGGGCATCGAGCACCTGCGCAAAGTGGTCGGATGGGCGCGCGACAGGGGCTGCCTGGTGGCCTCCGACGAGTGCTATCTGGGGCTGGGCTGGGATGACCATCCGCTGTCGATCCTGCATCCCTCGGTGTGTGACGGCGACCATGCCGGCCTGCTCGCCATCCACTCCTTGTCGAAGAGCTCCTCGCTGGCCGGATACCGGGCCGGGTTCGTCGCTGGAGACCCCGAGCTGGTCGCCGAGCTGCTCGCCGTGCGCAAGCACGCCGGGATGATGGTGCCGACGCCGGTGCAGGCGGCCATGGTGGCGGCCCTGAACGACGACGCCCACGAGCTGGCGCAGCGCGAGCGTTACGAACGGCGCCGCGCGGCGCTGCTGCCCGCGCTGCGTTCTGCCGGCTTCACCATCGACCACTCCGAAGCGGGCCTTTATCTGTGGGCCACCCGCGGCGAGCCGTGCCACGACAGCGTCGCCTGGCTGGCGCAGCGCGGCATCCTGGTGGCGCCGGGCGATTTCTACGGGCCCCGCGGTGCGCAGCACGTGCGGGTTGCGCTGACCGCCAGCGACGAGCGGATCGCCGCCGCCGTGCAGCGGCTCGCCTAGCCGAGGCGCACCGCGCGGGCACCCGAGACGGGCGGGCGTGCACAATGCATCGAGGCGTTCCACGTTCTCTGGGTAAGGACGGTGCTCGTGACCAGTTCGACCGGCAAGCTGCGCATCCCGCTCTCGCTAGGGGACATCGCCAAGCGGGTGTTCCTTGGAAAGCCGTTGATCACCGAGGACATCGCGTCGGAGAAGCTATCGAATTCCGTTGCGCTAGGCGCGCTTTCGCCCGACGCCGTCTCCTCCGTCGCGTACGGTCCCGAGCAGATCCTGATCGAACTGTTGCCCCACGCCGGGCTGGCCGCCTTCCTGCTTCTGCTGCCCATCACCGGTGTCATCCTGCTGATCCTGGTGCTGGTGGCCGCCTCGTATCGGCAGGTGGTCATGGCCTACACCCGGGCCGGCGGTTCGTACATCGTGGCGCGCGACAACTTCGGTCCCAGAGTTGCGCAGATCGCCGCCGCGGCCCTGTTGATCGACTATGTGGTCACGGTCGCCGTGCAGTCGGCGGCCGGGACCGTCGCGGTGGTCTCGGCGATTCCCGCGCTGGGCCCATACAGCCTCGAGCTCACCGTCGCCGTGGTGCTGATGATCTGCTACGCCAACCTGCGGGGCCTGAAGGAAGCGGGGTTGCCGTTCGCGGTGGCGACCTATTCCTTCATCGTCATGGTCGGACTGACCATCGTGATCGGCATCGTCCGCGCGGCCATCGGGAACCTGCCGACCTACGATCCCGCCCACCTGGCCGGCACGGTGCCGGTGCACCAGGGCAACGGTCTGGTGCTGGGCGCCACGATCTTGGTGCTGCTGCGTGCGTTCGCCAACGGGGGTTCGTCGCTGACCGGGGTCGAGGCCATCTCCAACACGGTCGACTACTTCCGCAAGCCCCAGGGCCGCAACGCGCGTCGAGTGCTGACCGCGATGGCGACCATCCTCGGCTTGCTGCTGGCCGGCGTCGCCTACCTGGCCCACGTCACCCACGCCACGCCGTATCTGACCGAATATCCCTCGGTCTTGTCGCAGATCGGGCGTGCCGTCTTCGGGAGCGGCACCGTCGGCGACGTCTTCTACGTCCTGGTCCAGGCTGCAACGGCCGCCATCTTGTTCACCGGCGCGAACACCAGCTTCAACGGCTTCCCGGCCCTGGCCAGTTTCGTCGCCGAAGACCGCTTCCTGCCCAGGCAGCTCACGAAACGTGGCCATCGCCTGGTGTTTTCGAACGGGATCATCACCCTGACGGCGCTGTCGGTCGCATTGCTGGTGGCCACCGGCGGGTCGGTGAATGCGCTGGTGCCGTTCTACGCGATCGGGGTGTTCACCGGATTCTCGATGGCCGGTTACGGGATGACCAAACACCATCTGACTCATCGAGAACCGGGCTGGCGACGCCGGCTGGCGATCAACCTGTCCGCCGCGATTTTGTCGACGATCGTGGTGGGTATCTTCGCGGTGGCGAAATTCACCGAGGGCGCCTGGCTGGTGGTCGTCGTGTTCCCCCTGTTGGTGTTCATGCTGACCCGGCTCAACCGCGAATATCGCGCCGAGGCAGCCATTCTCGAGATGTTCCGAACCGACCGCCCGGAGTTGGTGAAGTACGCGCGGCACCGGGTATTCGTGTTGGTCGACTCCGTCGATCTGGCGGTGATCGAGGCCTTGCGCTACGGCAGGGGTTTGCGGGCCGACGAGCTGACCGCGGTGCATTTCATGGTCGACCCGGCCCACGCGGCGCAACTGCGAAAGCGTTGGGACCATTTCGAACTCGACACTCCGTTGCGAATTGTGGATTGCCCGGACCGTCGGATCAGCCGGGCAGCACAGCTGCTGGTTGCCAAGGCGCTTGAGGAGAAGGCGCGGACCAATGTGACGGTGCTGCTGCCCCGAAGGACCTTCGCCCGGCTGTTGGGCCGGCTGCTGCACGACCGCACCGCCGACAAGATCTCGCGAGCGGTCAGCCTCATCCCCGACGCTGCGGCGACGATCGTGCCCTACGACGTCGAGTCGCGGATCAGGGAGGCGTACCCCGACACCTTCGAGCAGCGGATCGCGCAGGCAATCGACAAGCTCGAGGCGTGGGTGTCCCAGGACGAGGACCAGAAGGTCGACGCCTACGAGCACCCGAAGGGGCCGCAATCGGTGGTCATGGTGGCCGGCCTGATCTCCGGGCAGCGCGCCAGCGTCGAAGGGCGCGTCAGTGAGGTCGAAGACGTCACGACCCGCGGCCGGACCTACCGGCGAATCGTCATCGGCGACAGCACCGGCGAAATGACCGTGATCTTCCGCCCGGGCCACGGGGGCGACGACATCCAGCCCGGTCAGGTACTGCGAGTCACCGGGAAGGCTCGCCAGACCGGCACCCGGGACATATCGATGCTCGATCCGGATTATCAAGTCATCGAGGATCCCGCCAAGGACGCCGAGTCCGAAGACTCCGAACAAACCAGCGATACGTAGCCCCTCGAGTCCGGTGCGCCGAAAGAAATACCCTAAATCCCAGACGATTTCGGCGCCGCCTCCGGTTGGCGCATCCGTCGATGGCGGCACATCGCGACGAAACCGGCTATTCGGGCGGCCGACCCCTGCGCTGCATCGCCGGCCGCGCGTTTGCCGGCCGGGTTCGGACCCCTGCCGGCGCAACCGCCCGCGACGGCGAAATTACTTCCGCCTGAGTCAAACCCACCGACACCGACGGACAACGCCGAACAGTGGATGTACAGAAGACCAACAGCTAACGCCGCTGGCTTGCCGAAGCGGCATGCCCTGTTGAACGGGGTTCGAGGCCGAGCGTTGTGATACCCGACGACGGTCCCCCCGTGCTGCGGGCAACGACCCGAACCTGTGGCGCCGGGCGGCCTGGACGCGGGCCGGGATGACTCCTCGGGCGAAAGCTGCGGTGCGGCGCCGACACGGCAGGTCCACCGGAGGTGTCGACGCGTTGCCACGTGCATCGCGGCACCGCCCGCGCGGGGGGCTTCTCCGCCGTCAACGTGCCGATCGACCCGCCCCAAGTGGGCGTGATTTCATTTGCCGGCGGACCTATAGGCGGGCTCGGCGCTTGACGGCGCGGCGGGACGTCCGTGAACGAAATAAACTGACCTAAGTTGGCCATCTTTACTTGTGGACTGGTTCTGATCCGGATTGATTGATAAACAATATGGTGAAGGTGTGTGGCCGGTATCGATGCGGCGAGGCTGCCGCGCCGAAGCCGTGCGTCGGTGTGGGCAGGCAAACAAATCCTGCGGAGCGGGCGCGGCGTCCCGTCGGCCACCAGTGCGGCGACCGGTGATGCGGAGGATGGCAAGTGGCCGTTAGGGTTTCGCCGGTGTCGGGCGAGACGTGGTGAACAGGGAGCTGGCAATGTCGAACAACATCACCTGGCACGAACACCAGATAAGCCGCGCCGAACGCGAAAGACTCAACGGTCACAAGGGCTGCGTCATCTGGTTCACCGGCCTGAGCGGAAGCGGCAAGAGCACGGTGGCCAACGTCGTCGAGCAGAAACTCTACGAGCGGGGCATTCGCAGCTACCTGCTGGACGGGGACAACGTCCGCTATGGACTCAATGCCGGCCCGGACCTTCTCGAGGAGCGCCACGGGGCCGAGTTCGCGAAGCGGTTCGGCCTGGGATTTTCCGCCCAGGATCGGGAGGAGAACATCCGCCGTATCGGCGCGGTCGCGAAGCTGTTCTGCGAGTCCGGCACCATCGCGCTGACGGCGTTCATCAGCCCGTACGTGCGTGATCGCGACGCCATCCGGGCCACCCTGAACGACGGCGATTTCCAGGAGATCTTCATCGACACCCCGATCGAGATCTGCGAGCAGCGTGATCCCAAGGGGCTCTACAAGAAAGCCCGCGCCGGCGAGATCAAAGGGTTCACCGGAATCGACGATCCCTACGAGGCTCCGGCGCAGCCCGAGCTGCGGCTCGACGGCGGCAACAAGGACGCGGACACGTTGGCCGAGGAAGTGATCGCCCATCTCGAGCGGGCGGGCGTCATCTCGGCCCGGGTCCGGCGAGACGCTTAGCGGACGGCCCCCAATGACGGCGTCGGGAGCCGTCCACGGGCCAGCGCTGATTACCGAAACGAGGTCACGTTCATGAGCTACCAAGGCCATAACGGGAAGCCGATCGTGGAACGAGTGTCCACCGAGAATGCGGCGGCCCAGATCGAAGGGCTGCCGCGCATCCCGATCCCGAAAGCCACCGCGCATGAGGTGATCAGCCTGTCCTACGGGTTCTTCACCCCGCTAACCGGATTCATGGGCTGGCGCGAAGTGGATGGCACGCTGGACAACTTTCAGCTGCCAGACGGCTCGCTGTGGAGCATCCCGATCGTCTTCGATCTCTCCGCGGACGATGTCGAAAAGTACGGGGTGAGGGTGGGCGAACGCGTCGTCCTGGAGTATCTCGATGCCCCGATGGCGATCTTCGAGGTCTCCGAGATCTACCAATACGATCTGGAGCGGATGGCCGAAAAGACCTACGGCACGACCGATCCCCGGCACCCGGGCGTCAAGAAGACGCTGGCTTATGCGGATCGGTTCATCGGCGGCGACATCACGCTCATCAACGAGCCGGTGTTCAATGAACCCTTCAAGAGCTTCTGGCTCACGCCGCGCCAGCACAAGGATGCGCTGGCGAAAAAGAACTGGGTGCGCGCCGTCGCCCATCAAACGCGCAACGTTCCGCACACCGGCCACGAAGCCCTGATGAAGCAGGCGTGGCTGGCCGCGAACGAGGACCAGCCCGTCGACAATCTGAACACCGGCGTGCTGGTCAATGCCATCATCGGCCAGAAACGCGTCGGCGACTACATCGACGAGGCAATCCTGTTGGCGCAGAACGAGTTGCGGACCAGTGGGTATTTCCGCGAGGACGTCCATCTGGTGTCGTTCACGCTGTGGGACATGCGCTACGCCGGGCCCCGCGAGGCCATCTTCCACGCGATCCTGCGGACGAACCTCGGCTGTACGCATCACATGTTCGGGCGAGACCACGCCGGCGTCGGCGATTTCTACCACCCCTACGATTCCCAGAACATCCTCAAGCAACACCGCAGCGAGTTGGGCATCAAACCGGTCTTCCTGCGCGAGAACTGGTACTGCCCGGTGTGCCAGGAGGTCACCAACTCGGCCCTGTGCGGTCACGACGACCAGTCACAAAGCTTCAGCGGCAGCCTGATTCGAAGCATCCTGACCGACGAGGTCAAGCCGACCCAAAAGGTGATGCGGCACGAGGTTTTCGAAGTCGTGATGGACAGCGCCGCCAAGTACGGCCAGGGCTCGCCGTTCGTCACCGAGGAATATCTGAAGGACAGATTGCCGGTCTTTACGCTGAACCAGTTGGAGAACTCATGAGCAACGGCGAGAAGAGGATCAAGGTCAACGTCTGGATCAACGAGGAACGGCTGGAGGCGCTGGCGAATGCCGGAATGGCGGACCGGGCGATCGAGGCGTTCGCCGGCATGAAGCTACTCGAGATCTACACCACCGACGACCAGAAAGACATTTTGCTGCAGCGCTTTCCAGGGTCGAAGTATGACTCGGCCACCACTCGCTCGATCGAGCTGCTGCCCAAGCAG
Source organism: Mycobacterium senriense (assembly GCF_019668465.1). NCBI lineage: Bacteria > Bacillati > Actinomycetota > Actinomycetes > Mycobacteriales > Mycobacteriaceae > Mycobacterium > Mycobacterium senriense. The sequence continues at coordinate 3,241,826 of NZ_AP024828.1, forward strand.
GTCAAGGACAGGCTGCTCGAACTGTCCATCAAGATGCACTCCACCGGTCCCGACGTGGTGGGTCACTTCCTGGACGAAGCCCAGACGGCGAACAGCCAGTAGGCCCGGCCGGGGGGCGAGCGGGTCAACGACTTTCCAGCACCCGCAACCCCAGCGCAAACAGCAGCCGCACCTCGGGATCGGCCAGCGACGCCGACAACACTTTTTCGATGCGTCGCACCCGGTAGCGAACCGTATTCGGATGCACGCGCAACGCTTGTGCGGCCGCCGCGATGTCGCCGAACGCGTCCAGATAGACCCGCAACGTCTCGGCGAGCACCGGCTCGTCGTCGCGCAGCGCCACGATCCGCGGATCGATCAATCGCTCGTCGCTGCCGACCAGGGTCACGATCTCGTCAAGCAGCACGGCGGTACGCGCTTCGGCCAGCGACGTCACCTGCCCGAACGAAATCGGGTGCCGCTCAGCGCTGTCCAGTACGCGGTCCACCTCGGTGCGCGCCGCGGCAATCCCGGCCAGGCCGGCGACCGGTGCGGCGATGGCCGCCCGTAGCTGCACCCCGAGTTCGGCGCGCATGGCGCCGATGGTGCCGCGCACCCATGAGGTGACCGACCGGTTGCGCGTCTGGGGGAGCAGCACGTACGTGCGCGCGCCGTTCGAGGCGACCTGGGCGTCGGCGCGAAAAGCGCTGGCGCTCAGCGCGATAACATCGGTGAGCCGGCCGGGACCGGGTGAACCGTCCGCCGCGTCCCAACCGATCAGCGCCGCGTCGCCGTCGGCGGCCAGGCCCAGTTCAGCGGCAACCGCAACAACGTCGACCTGTGCAAGGGTCTCGGCATCGGCGAGGCCGAGGAGCTGCTGCACCCGCCGGGCATGCGTCGACGGCCGGGCCGCCAGCCGCGACATGATGCGGGCGGCCAGCACGGAGGCGCCCCGCAACATCTCCTCGGCGTCGTCGGCCAATGGTTGTGAGCCTTGCTGTACCCAGATGGTCCCGGCGAACACCGGCGGCCGCCGCGCGTCCGGTGCCGGCCGGTGGATGCCGACGGCCAGTCGCGGGCGCAGCCCCAGCTCGGGCCGCTCGGCGACGCGGACGACGTCGCCGCCCGCCCGCAACGCGTCGAAGATGCCCCATTGGCCGATCCACTCGAGATGCTCGGGCGGGCCCGCCCTGCCCAGGATGGAAAGCCGGCGCAGCTCGTCGGCTTCGTCGTTGGAGGCGGAATAGGCCAGCACGTGCGAATGGGCGTTCTCGATGCTGACCATGCCGTGAATGCGGTCGGCGAGCGACTGCGCCAGCCCGAACAGATCGGTGCCCGAGTCGTCCGTCGCATCGGCGCGGTCCCCGTGATGCTCCAGGACGTGGTTGACCAACTGATAGAGCCGCTCCCAGCGGGCCCGCGGGTCGGCGGCCACCACGGCCGAACCGGCCGCAACGGCCTTCGCCACCAATGCATTCGACGGCTCTTTGACGAAAATGGCCACCGGGACGCGCTCGCGCGCCTGCTTGTCCACCCAGCGCAGCGCCTTGTCGTCGGCGACCCCCAGCAGGAAGAAGACATCGGCCGAGCCCGCGGCGGCCGCCAGCCCGAGCCGCACGTCGTCGGAGTCGATCAGCGCCGCCGACCCCACCGGCAGGTCCAGGCCGCGGGGCGCGTCGACCAGGCTCACCAGGGTCGCGTCCAGCGCGAGTAGCAGCTGCCCCAGCCCCACACCGGTCATGTTGTCCGATTTTACTGCTAATGCCAGTCTGTATTGTCCGATCGGCTAATTCTCTGCCGAGCCGCCGCGAGGATCCTTGCAGCATGGACGCGATAACCCAGGTCCCGATGCCGGCCAACGAGCCGGTCCACGACTATGCGCCGCACTCGCCGGAACGCGCCCGGCTCCACACCGAACTGGCGACGCTGACCGATGGCCCGATCGACCTGCCGCATGTCATCGGCGGCACCCACCGGATGGGTGACGGTGAGCGCATCGACGTCGTCCAGCCACACCGGCACGCCGCGAAGCTGGGCACCCTGACCAACGCCGGACACGCGGACGCGACGGCGGCGATCGAAGCCGCGATGACCGCGAAACGTGCATGGGCTGCATTGCCCTTCGACGAGCGGGCGGCGGTGTTCCTGCGGGCCGCCGACCTGCTGGCCGGGCCGTGGCGGGAGAAGATCGCCGCGGCGACGATGCTCGGCCAGTCCAAGTCGGTCTATCAGGCCGAGATCGACTCGCCCTGCGAACAGATAGACTTCTGGCGCTTCAACGTGGCGTTCGCGCGGCAGATCCTGGCGCAGCAGCCGATCAGCGGGCCGGGGGAGTGGAACCGCAGCGAGTACCGCCCGCTGGACGGCTTCGTCTACGCGATCACGCCCTTCAACTTCACCTCGATCGCGGGCAACCTGCCGACCGCGCCCGCGCTGATGGGCAACACCGTGGTGTGGAAGCCGTCGATCACCCAGACGCTGTCGGCGTATCTGACCATGCAGCTGCTCGAGGCCGCGGGGCTGCCGCCCGGGGTGATCAACCTGGTGACCGGCGACGGCCTTGCCGTTTCCGATGTGGCACTGGCCGATCCGAGGCTGGCGGGCATCCACTTCACCGGGTCGACGGCTACCTTCCGGCATTTGTGGCAGCAGGTGGGCGCGAATATCGGCCGCTACCACAGCTATCCGCGGCTGGTCGGCGAGACCGGCGGCAAAGACTTCGTCGTCGCCCACGCCTCGGCACGCCCGGAGGTGTTGTGCACGGCGCTGATTCGCGGCGCGTTCGACTACCAGGGGCAGAAATGCTCGGCCGCGTCGCGGGCCTTCGTCGCGCAGTCGGTGTGGCGCCGCATGGGTGACGACTTTTTGGGCAAGACCACCGCGCTGCGCTACGGCGACGTGACCGATCTGACCAATTACGGCGGAGCGCTGATCGACCGGCGCGCCTTCATCAAGAACGTCGACGCCATCGAGCGGGCCAAGGGCGCGCCGCACGTCACCATCGCCGTGGGCGGCGAATACGACGACAGCGAAGGCTATTTCGTGCGGCCCACGGTGTTGCTGTCCGACGACCCGACCGACGAGTCGTTCGCGACGGAATACTTCGGCCCGCTGCTGTCGGTGCACGTGTACCCCGACGACGACTACGAGCGCGTCCTCGACGTCGTCGATACCGGGTCTCGCTACGCGCTGACCGGCGCGGTCATCGCCGACGACCGCGACGCCGTGCTGACCGCGCAGGACCGGTTGCGGTTCGCGGCCGGGAACTTCTATGTCAACGACAAGCCGACCGGCGCGGTCGTCGGGCGCCAGCCGTTCGGGGGATCGCGTGGCTCGGGCACCAACGACAAGGCCGGATCGATGCTGAACATGTTGCGCTGGACGTCGGCTCGCACCATCAAGGAGACCTTCATCCCGGCAACCGATCACATCTATCCGCACATGGGCGCCGACTGATGGCCGGAGTGTTCGCCAGCACCCTGCGCCCGGTGATCCTGGCCGCGAGCCGCCGCGACGGGTTGCGCCGCACCGCCGAACGACTGACGGTCACCCGAAAGGTGGTACACCGGTTCGTTCCGGGGGAGACCCTCGACTCCGCGCTGAACAGCGCGGCGGCGCTTCGTGATTCGGGCCGGCTCGTCAGCATCGACTATCTGGGCGAGGACGTCGCCAACGCCGACGACGCCGATGCGGTGGTGCGGACCTACCTGGATCTGATCGACGCTCTGGGCGGGGCCGGCGCCGCGGACGACGCCGTGCGGCCGGTGGAAGTCTCGGTCAAGCTGTCGGCGCTGGGACAGTCGCTGGAGCGCGACGGACACAAGATCGCGCGGGAGAACGCGTGGTCGATCTGCGACGCCGCCCAGCGCGCGGGTGTGTGGGTGACGGTGGACGCCGAGAACCACACCAGTACCGATCCGACGCTGCGCATCGTGCGCGACCTGCGCGCCGAATTCCCTTGGCTGGGCCTGGTTTTGCAGGCTTATCTGCGGCGCACCCTTGACGACTGCGAGGAATTCGCCGCCTCCGGCGCCCGGGTTCGGCTGTGCAAGGGCGCCTACGACGAACCGGCCTGGATGGCCTACCGCGGGCCCACCGAGGTCACCGACTCGTATCTGACGTGCCTTCGGGTGCTGATGGCCGGGTCCGGCTACCCGATGGTGGCCTCCCACGACCCGGAGATCATCGGCGCGGTGCCCGAGCTGGTGCGCGAATCGGGCCGTCGTGGCGACGATTTCGAATACCAGATGCTCTATGGCATCCGCGACGACGAGCAGCGGCGTCTTGCCGCGGCCGGCAACCGGGTGCGGGTGTACGTCCCGTTCGGCACCCAGTGGTACGGCTACTTCATGCGCCGGCTGGCCGAACGGCCGGCCAACTTAACGTTTTTCCTGCGCGCCCTGGCGCACCGGCGGTGAGTGTGCATCGTTGGCTTCCAGTGTGCAACCTGGGCGGCGACCCGCCGATGATGCCCGCCCTGGGCGCACACTCAACCGTGTAAACGCACGCTCAACGCCGGCGCGAACGATCGCTGGCGAAGCCGCGCACCACGTGGGCCCGAACGAATTCCGCCGCCACGTCCGGATCATCCATGTCCAGCGTCGAGGACGGCGTGCTGAACAGCGAGAACAGGATGCGCGCGAACCATTCGCCGGCGGCCTCGATGTCGAGGTCCTTGCGCACCTCGCCCGTGAGCCGGGCGGCCGACAGGTAGGGGGCGAAGAACTCCACACATTCGCGCAGCAGCACGGCGGCGTCCTTGGTCAGCAGCAGGCTGATGGCATCCTCGTCAAAGTACTTCTCCGAGGCGATGACCCGTCGTGCCTGGGTGACGAAGACCGCGGCCGAACACAGCTTGTCCTCCAGGGTGCCGCCGCGATCCATCGCCTTGGTCATCTCGCGGTAGAACCGCTCGGACGCGTGTTCGGCGCACGCCTCGACGATCGAGGCCTTATCGGAAAAGTATTCGTAAACGGTGCTGCGGGACACCCCGGCCCGCTTGGCGATGTCGACGATCGTCGCCTTCTGCAGCCCCTGTTTGCCGAAGCACGCGAACGCGGACTCCACGATGAGCTCGCGGGTGTCGGTCAGTTGAGTCGCCTGAGTCGTCACGGAATCAACGCCCCCCGGGGGACCAACCCGGCATCGGCCGAGGCGAACGCGGCGTTGACGTCAGCCAGATGGAACGGCCTGGGCATCAGCCGCTCGAACGGAAAACTGGTGTGCTGCAAAAACGATAGGCCGGTGGCCAGGGTGACCGGGTCGTAGAGCATCACGCCGCGCACGGACTTGTTGCCGTAGACCAAAGCGCTGGGGTCGAGCTCGAAGGTGCGTCCCATTCCGACGTTGCCGACCTCGAGCAACGTGCCGCCGTTGTTGAGAAAGCCGATCCCCTCCGGGATGACGCCCGGTACGCCCACGACCTCGAGCACCCAGTCCGCGCCGATGCCGTCGGTGTGTTCGCGCACCCGCTCGGTGACCTCGGCGGCCAAGATCCCGCTGGCGTCGATGCAGTGGGTGGCGCCGAAGTCGGCGGCGACGTCGAGTCGTTCGGCGATCTTGTCGATGACGATGACCGCGGCGGCCCCCGCGGTCCGCGCCACGGCAGCGGCGTTGATGCCCAGCCCGCCGGCGCCCTGAATGACGACGGTGTCCCCGAGCCGCACATCGCGCAGCGCGAAAAGCACCTGGGCGAGAGCGCAATTCAGCGGTGCGACGGCCTCATCGGGCAGTTCCGCGGGAACTTTGTACAAGGGCTGCCTGCGGCTGGTGTAGTAGTACTCGCCGTAGGCGGCGACGAAGTGGGGCGCCTGCTGGTGCGTGCGGTATTCGCCGGCCATCAGGTTCTGGCAGGCGTAGGAGCGTCCCCGCGCGCACGCGTGACAACCGCCGCAGAACCAAAAGTACGGTGCCACCACACGATCGCCGACCGCCAGCGGCCTACCGGTCGCGTCGGTGGTCAAGCCCTCGCCGAGTTCGGCTATCTCGCCGACCATTTCGTGGCCCATGGCGAACGGGCACGGCAGCGGTAGCTCGCCGCGAAAGATATGCAGGTCGGATCCGCAGATGCCGGCCATCCGCAGCCGCAGCGCCGCGGTGCCCGGCGCCGGTGTGGTCAACGGGAATTCGGCCAGCTCGATGGGCCCGCCATGGGCGGTCAGGAGCGCGAGCCTGGGCATGACGGTCGCCCTCAGCCGGCCGGTGCGAGAATCAGGCCGCTGGTCGGCACCCCGGTTCCGGACGTGACCAGCACGTGTTCGACGTTGTCGACCTGGTTGTACGACGTGCCCCGCACCTGGCGCACCCCCTCGGTGATCCCGTTCATGCCGTGGATGTAGGCCTCGCCGAGCAGGCCACCGTTGGTGTTGATCGGGAAGTCCCCGCCCAGCGACAGCCGCTCGACGGTGGCGAAGTCCTTGGCCTCCCCGCGCCCGCAGAACCCGAGCTCCTCGAGCTGGGCGAACACGAACGGCGTGAAATGGTCGTAGATGAAGGCGGTTTGGATGTCCTGCGGCTTGAGGCCCGAGTCGCGCCACAGCTGCCGGCCCACCACGCCCATCTCGGGCAGCCCGGTGATCTCGTCGCGGTAATAGCTCGTCATCATCTCGCCGTTGTGGGCCGCGCCCTGAGCGGCCGCGGTGATGATGGCCGGCGGCTGCCGCAGGTCGCGGGCGCGCTCGGCGCTGGTGATGACCAGCGCGACGCCGCCGTCGCTCTCCTGGCAGCAATCCAGCAGGCGCAGCACGGGTTCGACGATCCAGCGCGAATTCTGGTGATCTTCCAACGTGATCGGGCGCTCGTAGAACCAGGCGTCGGGGTTGGTCGCGGCATGCTTGCGATCGACCACCGCGATCCTGCCGAAGTCGGAGTTGGTGACGCCGTACGTCGACATGTAGCGCTGGGCATGCACCGCGACCCAGGCCGCGGGAGTGAGCAGTCCGAACGGCGCGTAATGCGCCATGAACAACGGCGTTTCGGCCATGCTGCGGCCACTGCCGCCGAACCGGAAGCCGGACCGTTCGTTGAACGCACGCCAGCACACCACCACGTCGGCGACACCGGTGGCGACGGCCATCGCCGCATGCACGACGGTGCCTGCGGCCGCGCCGCCGCCGTGGTGCACGCGGGAGAAGAAGCTCAGGTCGCCGATGCCCACGTTGCGCGCGATGTCGATCTCGTCGCTGGAATCCATGGTGAACGTGACCATGCCGTCGACGTCACCGGGTGCCAGGCCGGCGTCGTCGAGTGCGGTGCTGACCGCCTCACACGCCAATTGCAGCTCGGTGCGCCCGGATTCCTTCGAGAACTCGGTCTGGCCGATCCCGACGATGGCCGCGGCGCCCGGCAGTGTCCGGCTCATGCCCGGGACCCGTCGAGCAGGCTGAGCACCGCGGTGCCGGACACGTGGTCACCCAGGCTGTTGGCGCCGGCGAAGGTCACCTCGACGAAGTTCTCACCGTCCGATCCTTCGGTCTTGCCGGTGACGCTGCCGGTGAACCGCAGTGGGTCGTCCGGAAAGCACGGCACGCCAAGGCGAATGGAGAGCTTCTTCACCATCGCCTCGGGCCCGGCCCAGTCGGTGAGGAAGCGCACGCAGTAGCCGTTGGTGGTCAGGATGTTCATGAACAGGTTGGGCGAGCCCTGCTGCTTGGCGTACTCGCGGTCGTGGTGCACCGGCATGAAGTCGCGGGTGGCGATCGCGCCGGCGACGATCATCGTTGTGGTGATCGGGATTTCCAGCGGCGTGACCTCGTCGCCCTCCGCGATGTTCTGCCATCGCAGGGTGCTGGTCCGGCCGGTGGTGGTCGTCATGCAGGTCCTTCCGAATAGGCTGCGCCGAGGTGGGCCAGCTGCGCCGAAGCCGGACCGAGGGTCAGCTCGTTGTGCTTGGCCCACAGGAAATAGCGGTGCAGGGGGTAGGTGACGTCGATGCCGATGCCGCCGTGGACGTGCTGGGCGGTGGCGGCCACGCGGGCGCCGGCCTCGGCGGCCCAGAATTTTGCGATGCGCGCGGCGCGGTCGGCGGGGCGCCCGTGTGCGATCAGCCAGGCCGCCTGCCAGGTGGTGCACCGGATCGCCTCGACGTCGATGAAGGCGTCGGCCATGCGTTGCTGCACCGCCTGGAAGCTGCCGATCGGGCGGCCGAATTGCTCACGGCCCGTGGTGTATTCGGCCGCAATTCGCAGCGCCCGTTCGGCGACACCGAGTTGGATCGCGCACAGCGCCACCAGGGCGCGGGCGTAGATTGCCTCGACCAGCCCGGCGCCGGTGATCACGTCCGCCGCGGAAACGGCTGCGCCGTCCAGGAATACGTCCGCGTGCGGCTCGCGGTTCGTGGTGGGCACCGGGCGTATTTCGACGCCGGCGGCGTCGGCGGCCAGCAGGAACAGGCCCACGTCGCCGTCGTCGAGGGCGGCGGGGATCAGCACCGTGTCGGCGAGTTGCGCGGCCGGCACCAACTCCTTGGCGCCGTCAAGGCGCCAGTTCGGGCCGTCGCGGCGGGCGGTGGTGACCGGGCGAGCGGGGTCCGAACGGCCGGGTTCGGCCAAGCCCGCTGTCAGGATGCGGGATCCGGTGACCACGCCCGGCAGGAACCGCTGCTGCTGTTCCTGGCTGCCGTGCTGGGCGATCGGGTCGGCGCCCAGCACCAGCGTGGCGTAGGCCGGTACCGGCGCGACGCAATAGCCGACCTCGGCCAGCAGCACCCCGAGCTCCACGAAGCCGCCGCCGTTGCCCCCCACCGACTCCGGCAGCGCGGTGCCCAGCAGGTCGGCGGCGGCCAGCTCTTCCCAGAGCGCGGCGTCGTGGCGGGTGTCGCCGGCCTCCAGCTCGGTCAACCGTTCCGGGGTGGCGCGGCGCTCGAACAGATCGCGGGCGAGCTTGGCGATCGTCTCCTGCTCTTCGGTGAACGAGAAGTCCATGACGGGCCTACCCGCTTGGCCGGAACTGGTGCAGCACCAGGTCTTCGGAGCCAGCACCGTCGAACGTTTGGTAGTAGACCTCGACCGGCATTCCGGGCCGCACGTCGGCCGGGTCGATGCCGGTCAGGTTGGACACCAGCCGCACCCCCTCCTCGAGTTCCACCAGCACGACGACGTAGGGGTACTCGAAGAACGGAAACTTCGGCTCGTGCGGCATCACGTAGCTGTACACGGTGCCGCGGCCCGACGACTCGATGGCCTCCCACTGAAGCGACCGGCAGTGCGGACACATCGGGCGGGGCGGATGACGCAGCTTGCCGCAGCCACCGCAGCGCTGGATCAGGAGTTTGTTGTCCCGCAACCCATTCCAGAAGAATTCGGTGTCGCCGGTGATCGCCGGAGCCAGACGCGTCGCCATCAGCCGGCCGGCCTGAAGCGCAGCACCCGGAATCGCTGGCGTCCCAACACCTCGTCGTTCTGGTCGGTGTAGGTGGTGAGCCAGGTCAGGAAGAATCCGGCGCCCAGCGCCGTCTGCTTCTCGTCGGAGACGGACTCGTAGACCGTCGTCGCGCTGATCACGTCGCCCAGCCTGGGGTACCGCTCGATCTCGAACTCCGAATTCGTGGCCACCGTGCTGGTGTAGCCGGCCTCATCGAGGAAAGACGTTGGATTGCTGTGGATCTCGACCGGCGCCCCGCCGCGCTCGCCGATTCCCTCCAGCTTCGGCGACGGCATGGTCCAGGTCTGCAGCATCACCGGCGGAGACACGATGCCGCCGAACCGCGACGACGCGGCGAACTCCGGATCGAGGTAGACGGGGTTCATGTCGGCCATCGCGTACGCCCAGTGCCGGATCATCGGCTGGTTCACCGGGTCGGGCGCCAGCGAGGGCTTTCCGGTGCCGCCGGTCGGCTGGCCGACGAGGGCCCGCACCTTGGCGCTGACGGTTTCTGAGTCGGTCACGACAGTCCTGTCCTCCTTGCTATTTCGCGGCCCGAAGGTCGCGCGGTGCCCGGGGCATGCCCAACCCGGCCATGGCGATGATGTCACGTTGAATCTCGTTGGCGCCGCCACCGAAGGTATTGATGACGGCCTGGCGGTAAGCGGATTCCAGCGCGCCGCGCAGCGGAGCCTCGGCGCCGCGCCGCACCCCGTTGCCGTCGAGCACCTCGAGCAGCTCCCGGGCGACCTGCTGCGTGAGCTCGGTGCCGAACACCTTGGCCGCCGACGCCTCGCCCATGCTGAGCATGCCCTTCGTCATCGCCGCGTTCACCCGCGAATTGACGAGCTTGTATGCGGCCACTTGGGTTTCGACCCGGGCCAGCGCCGATTGCACCCAGGGCTGGTCGATGACGCGGCCACCGTCGAGCTCGGTGCTGACGGCCCAGTCCAGCGTCTTCTCGAACAGCGGCTCGAGCGCGCCGAGATTGCCCAGGGCGGCGCGTTCGAAGTTCAGCTGCGTGGTGATCAGCTGCCAGCCCTGGTTCTCCGCGCCCACCAAAGCGCTGACCGGCACCCGCACGTCGTCGTAGAACGTGTAGAAGGTCGAGATGCCCGGCATGGTGTGCAGCGGCTGCCAGGAGAATCCGGGCGAGGAGGTCGGCACGATGAGGATGGAAATACCCTTGTGCTTCTTGGCATCCGGATCGGTGCGCACGGCCAGCCAGATGTAGTCGGCGTAGGCCGCGCCGCTGGTGAACATCTTCTGGCCGTTGATCACATACTCGTCACCGACGCGGACGGCCGTCGTGCGCACCGAGGCCAGGTCGCTGCCCGCGCCCGGTTCGGAGTAGCCGATGGCGAACTCGACGGTGCCGTCCAGGATCGCCGGCAAAAACCGCTGCTTCTGCTCGTCGGTGCCGTAGTGCATCAACGTCGGGCCGACGGTGTTGAGCGTCACCAGCGGGATGGGCGCGCTGACCCGGCGCGCCTCCTCGGCGAAGATGAACTGCTCGATGGCCGAGAATCCTTGTCCGCCATATTCTTTAGGCCATCCGACGCCCAGCAGGTTGGCCGCCGCCAGCGCGCGGACGCATTCGCGCACCGCGGGACCGCCCTCCATGTGCTCGCTGACCGCGGCGACGCGCTCCGGCGTCATCACAGTCTCCAGGGTCGCGCGGATCTCGGAGCGAAGCTTCTCTTGCTCCGGCGTGTATTCCAGGTCCATCGGCTCAGACCCCCATCCGCACCGGCATGCGTTTCACCCCGGGCACCATGGTCGCCCGCATCCGGGCCACCTCGCCCACCAGCTCGATGCGGGGAAACCGGCGCAGCAGCTCTTCGAAAAGCACCGTCGCCTCCAGTCGCGCCAATTGTGCTCCCACACAAGAATGTTCACCACAGCCGAAGGCGATGTGCGGGTTCGGGTGACGGGTCACGTCGAACTCCTCGGAGTCGGGGCCGAACACGTCCTCGTCCCGGTTGGCCGATCCGTAGAGCATCACCACCACCTCGCCTGCGCGGATCCGCTGACCGCGGATCTCGACGTCGGCCGTCGCGGTGCGGGCCATGTGTACCACGGGACTGTTCCACCGCAACATCTCCTCGACCGCGAGGGGGATGCGGGCGGGATCCTCGACGAGCAGGCGGTATTGGTCGGGATGCGCGATCAGCGCCAGCGTTCCCAGCGCGATGAGGTTGCGGGTGGTTTCGTTGCCGGCCACCAGCAGCAGGAAGGCGAAGTTGAGCAGGTCTTCGTCGGTCAACCGGTGTTCATCGATCTCGGCCTCGGCCAGGACCGAGAGCAAGTCGTCCCGCGGTTGCACGCGGCGGGCCGCGATCAGCTTCTGGAAGTACTCGTAGAGCTGACCGGCCGCCACCAGCGGGTCCAGCTCGATCTCCGGATCGGCCGTTCCGGTGGCCGCATCCGACCAGGCCCGGAACTGCTCCCAGTCGTCGGGTGGGGCGCCGATCAGTTGGGCGATCATTCGGGTGGGCAGAGGAGCGGCGATCTGTTCGGCGAACTCGTGCACGGAGCCGGGTTCGATGCCCTCGAGAATGCCGCGCACGATCTCGCGAATCGTCGGCTCGAGCACCGAAACACGCCGCCGGGTGAATCCGGAATTGATCAGCTTGCGCATCTGCCGATGCCGCGGCGGATCGGTGAAGATCAGGCTGCCCGGCTGCACCGGGTTGGGCAGCTGCGGATCGGGGATCATGATGCCCTGAGTCGAGGTGAACAGGGCCGGATTGCTCGACACGAACCGGATGTCCTCGTACTTCAACAGCGCCCAGAAGTTGGTGACGTCGTTCCAGCACACCGGCGCCGTCGCGCGCAGCTCCCGGTAGGCGGGATACGGGTTACCCGCGTAGAAGTCGGGGGAGTGCAGCGGGAAGCTAGGCGAGCGCAACGGCGGATGAGTCTGCACGGCAAACCCCTCTCGCAGGACACCCGATCCGACAGATTGATGCAATCTGTCTGCCGAATGTGTCTACTCCGCGCCGCCGCGTGCTGTCAATACGACACCAAAATATTGGAATAGCTCGGATTTCACGCGATTGATGATTGACGGGGGACACGCGGGGGTGTACACCAAGTGATCAGATGACCGGAGGAAGCAGCATGGCCGATTTGCCCGCTCTTGTCCAGACCTACCAGCTCTACATCGACGGCCAGTGGGTCGAGCCCCAGGACGGTCGCTACGACGACCTGTCCCCGTCCACCGAGGCCGTCATCGCCGCCGCACCCGACGCGAGCGTCGCGCAGGTCGGCGACGCGATCGCGGCCGCGCGCCGCGCCTTCGACAGCGGACCGTGGGGCACGATGTCCGCCGAGCAGCGCGCCGGGTGCCTGAACCAGCTGGGCGAGGCGCTGACCAAGCACGCCGACGACTTCTTCGCGCTGTCCCAGGCGGAGTGGGGCTGCATCGCCAACGAGCGCATGATGCAGATCGACGGAGCCGGGTTCATGTCCATGCACGCCGCCCAGCTCGCGACCCAGCTGGCCGACCAGGAGGTCGCCGGCATCAGCGCCGGCACCACGTTGCTCCGGCATGCGCCGCTGGGTGTCGTCTCGGTGTTGACGCCGTGGAACTTTCCGCACTGCCTGAACGTGATGAAACTGAATCATGCGCTGGCCGCGGGAAATACGGTCGTGCTCAAGCCCTCTCCGCTGACACCGCTGGCCGGGCTGGCGCTGGCGCGGCTCATCGACGAGCACACCGACATCCCGCCGGGGGTGGTCAATGTGGTCACCCCCGCAAGCGTCGAGGCGGCCAAGCTGCTGACCACCGATCCGCGCATCGACATGGTGAGCTTCACCGGCAGCTCGGTCGTCGGCCGCCAGGTGATGTCCGCCGCCGGGGATACGATGAAGCGAATCCTGCTGGAATTGGGCGGCAAGTCGGCCAGCATCGTCCTCGACGACGCGCAAGTCACCGACGAAATGCTGCAGCAGATGCTGTTCGAATCCTGTTCGCTGCACGCCGGACAGGCCTGCATCCTGCACAGCCGGCTGCTGTTGCCCGATTCGCTGCACGACGACATCGTCGATCGCCTTGCCGCGTTGGCCCGCGAGGTCAAGGTGGGCGACCCCACCGATCCCGACGTGCAGATGGGTCCGCTGATCAGCGCGGCGCAACGCGACCGGGTCGAGGCGCACATCGCCGGCGCGCGCAACGACGGGGCCAAGCTCGTGACCGGCGGCGGGCGCCCGGCCGGCCTGGACGTCGGCTACTACGTCGAACCGACGATCCTGTCCGGGGTGGAGCCGAATTCGACTATCGCGCAAGAGGAAGTGTTCGGTCCGGTGTTGACCGTACTGCGCTACCGCGACGACCACGAGGCCGTCGCCATCGCGAACAACTCGCAATACGGGCTCTCCGGTGCGGTGTGGGGTGACGACGTGGACCGCGCCGTCGGTGTGGCGCGCCGCATCCGCACCGGCCAGATCGCGGTCAACGGCGTCAGCCCGGGCGGCGCGCCGTTCGGCGGCTTCAAGCTCAGCGGGCTGGGCCGCGAGGGCGGCGGAATCGGCGGACTGCACCAGTACATGGAACCGATGGCCATCGGGGTTCCCGCGTGACCGGACCCCTTGCGGGGCTGCACGTCGTCGAAATCGCCAGTGAGATCTCGGGTCCCTACGCGGCAAAGCTTCTCGTCGACCTGGGCGCCGAGGTCATCAAGATCGAGCCGCCCACCGGAGACCCGCTGCGGCACTGGGGTCCGTTCGCCTCGGGCGTCGTCGACCCGGATCGCTCGGGCCTGTTCGAGTACCTGAACGCTGGCAAACACGCTGTCAGGCTTGATCTCTCGGTGACAGACAACCTCGAGGCCGCGCGCGCACTCATCGCCCAGGCGCACCTGCTGATCGACGATTCCGGACCCGGGACGCTAGAGGGGTGCGGGCTCGGGGTCGATGACCTGCAGCGGATCAACCCAAACCTGGTGTTACTACGCATTTCTGGGTTCGGCCAGTCCGGACCGTTCCGCCGCCGGCGGGCCACACCCCTGACCCTGCAGGCGGCATCGGGCTGGATCAGCTCCCGGGATCCCGAGCGCCCACCGGTACAGGTCGGAGCCCGCATCCCCGAGTACGTCGCCGGCGCCTACGGCGCGCTGGGCGCGCTGACCGCCCTGCGGTCGCGACCCGACGGCCGCGTCGCCGAAGTGGATGTCTCGCAGCTGGAATCGTTGCTGTCGACGTTGCCGTATCCGATGTTGATGGCGCAGCGGATGCGACGGCTCGGCCTGCCCGCCAACCTGCGGTCGGCGCCCATGCTGGGCGTCGTCCGAGCCGCCGACGGCTGGGTGGGCATCAACTGCCTGACGGGCCAGCACTGGCTCGACGTCTGCGCGATGCTCGGCCTGCCCGAGTTCGGCGAGCATCAGCTCGCGATCATGATGGGTGGCCAAGAGCGCGACGACTTCTTCGCCAAGGCCGAGCCGGTGCTGGCCGGCCAGACCGTCGCCGAGATCATGGAACTCGCTCAGGCGCTGCGGATTCCGGCGGCCCCGGTCAACGACGGCGCCACCGTGCTCGATTGCCCGCAATACGCCGAGCGGGGGTTTTTCGTCGACGCCGGGTCGTTTCGGTGTCCCGGACCGCCGTTCCGGTTCTCGAAAATCTCTGTGGCACAGCCAGTTTCCGCTCCGCTCGCACGAACGTCGCGAACCGCGAAGTGGGCGGGTGACAGCCGAGCGCTGCAGCGGTCGACGGGTCCGATGCCCTTCACCGGGCTGCGGGTGCTGGACCTGACCACGTTCTGGGCCGGCGCGTACCTGACGTGTTACCTCGGGGCGTTCGGCGCCGACATCGTCAAGGTCGAATCGATCCAGCGGCCCGACGGGCACCGTTATTCGGGGGCATTCGCCTACGAGGGCGACGACTGGTACGAGCGCAGCCCCATCTGGCAGGGCACGAACCTCAACAAGCGCGACCTCACGCTGGACCTGACGTCGCCGCGAGGCCTCGACCTGGCACGGCGGCTGGCCGCCGAGGCCGACGTCGTGGTGGAGAACTTCTCGCCGCGCGTCGTCGAAAACTTCGGTCTGGACTACGACTCGCTGAGCGCGCTGAACCCCGACGTGATCGTGGTGCGGATGCCCGGGTACGGCCTGCACGGCCCGTGGCGCGACTACGTTGGCTGGGCGCTGAACTTCGAGCAGACCTCCGGAATGTCGGCGGTCACCGGCTACCCCGACGGACCGCCGTGCAACCCGCAGGGCCCCGCCGATCCGATCGTCGGCGTGCACGCCGGGGTCGCGCTGCTGGCCGCGCTCGAACACCGCAACCGCACCGGAGCCGGGCAGCTCATCGAGGTAGCCCAGATCGAGGTCGCCGCCGCGGTCACCGCCGAACCGGTGATCGAGTACTCGATGAACGGTGTCGTGCGCCCGCGCGAGGGCAACCGCCGGCGCGGCTGCCTACAGGGCGTCTACCCGACCAACGAGGACGACGTGTGGGTGGCGCTGTCGGTGCCCGATCAGCCGATCGACCACGACGTCTTCGACGAGCTCGTCGCCGCCTGGACCCGCACGCAGACCGCCGCGGCGATCGTCGAAACCCTTCAGGCACAGGGGATCGCGGCCGAGCGGGTGATCACCGGAGACCAGATGTATGACCCGGAATTCATCGGGGCCCAGCTCGACGCGCGCGGCTACTACCAGGAGCTGGAACACCGGATCACCGGGCCGCACCGCTACCCCGGCTGGCCCTTTCGCATCACGCCCGGACCGCGGCATCACCACCGCACCGCCCCGCCGACGCTCGGCCAGCACAACGACGAGGTGCTGCGTGAGCTTGGGCTGTCCGCGGCGGAGGTGGCGGACCTGCGCGACCGAAGGGTGATCGGCGAGCGGGTGCTCAACGCCTAGCCGCCAGCAACGCGCGGCCACCCTTTGGTGAACCGTGCCTGACGTGCCAAGCTGCTCGACATGGTCATCGAGATCGCCCGCCCCAAACTCGAAGGAAACGTCGCCGTCGGCGAGGACCGCCAGATCGGCTTCGCCGAGTTCGGCGATCCGCAGGGCCGGGCCGTCTTCTGGCTGCACGGCACCCCCGGCGCCCGCCGCCAGATTCCCACCGAAGCCCGCCTGTACGCCGAGAACCACAAGATCAGGCTGATCGGGCTGGACCGCCCCGGGATCGGCTCGTCGACCCCCCACCGCTACGAGAACATCCGGGCCTTCGCCGAGGACCTGCGGACCATCGCGGACACGCTCGGCATCGACAAGATGGCCGTCATCGGCCTGTCCGGTGGCGGTCCGTATGCACTCGCGTCGGCCGCGGTGCTTTCCGATCGGGTGGTCGCGGCCGGCGTCCTCGGCGGCGTCGCGCCATTCATCGGCGACGAAGGCATCACCAGCGGCCTGATGAACCTGGGCAAACGGGTGGCGCCCCTCTTGCAGCTGGGCGGTGACCCGCTGCGGATCGGCGCGAGCCTCATGGTCCGGGCCATCCGACCCGTCGCGAGCACCGCGCTGTACCTCTATGCCGCGGTGTCGCCCGAAGCCGACCGGCGCCTGCTCACCCGGCCCGAGTTCGGGGCCATGTTTCTCGACGACCTGCTCAACGGCAGCCGCAAGCAGCTGGCGGCCCCCTTCAACGACATCATCCTGTTCACCCGGGACTGGGGATTCCGGCTCGACGAGGTCAAGGTCCCGGTGCGCTGGTGGCACGGCGACAGCGACCACATCGTCCCGTTCGCCCACGGCCAGCACGTGGTTTCGTTGCTGCCCGACTGCGAGCTGTTCGTGCTGCCCGGCGAAAGCCACCTCGCCGGGCTGGGCCGCGGCGAGGAGATCCTGTCCACCCTGATGAAGATCTGGGACGAGAAGGGCTGACCTTCTCCGGGTAGCCTGCTCACGTGCTGCTGGCGTCGCTTAACCCCTCGGCCCTGACCGCCACCGATGTCGCCGACGCGGTGCGCATCGATGGCACCGTGCTCAGTCGCAGCGACCTGGCCGGCGCCGCGACGTCGGTGGCCGAACGGGTGGGCGGGGCGGGCCGCGTCGCCATCCTGGCCGCCCCGACCGCCGCGACGGTGCTGGCCGTCACCGGATGCCTGATCGCCGGGGTGCCCTTCGTCCCGGTACCCGCCGACGTCGGCGCCGCCGAACGCCGGCACATGCTGACCGATTCCGGAGTACAAGCCTGGCTCGGGCCGATGCCCGACGAACCGGAGGGGCTGCCGCACATCCCGGTCCGGTTGCACGCCCGCTCCTGGCACCGGTACGTCGAGCCGTCGCCCGACGCCACCGCGATGATCATCTACACCTCGGGGACCACCGGGCTGCCCAAAGGCGTGGTGCTGAGCCGACGGGCGATCGCGGCCGACCTCGACGCCCTCGCGGAAGCCTGGCAGTGGACGGCCGACGACGTCTTGGTGCACGGCTTGCCGCTCTTTCACGTGCACGGCCTGGTGCTGGGCCTGCTCGGCTCGCTGCGGATCGGGAATCGCTTCATCCACACCGGCAAGCCGACGCCGGCGGGCTACGCGCAGGCCGGGACCGACCACGGCGGCACGCTGTTTTTCGGGGTGCCCACGGTGTGGTCGCGGGTGGTGGACGATGAAGCGGCCGCCCGGGCGCTGCGCCCGGCGCGGCTGCTGGTGTCCGGCAGCGCACCGCTGCCGGTTCCGGTGTTCGACCGGCTGGCCGGGCTCACCGGGCACCAGCCCCTGGAACGCTATGGCGCGTCGGAATCGCTGATCACGCTGTCCACCCGGGCCGACGGCGAGCGGCGCCCGGGGTGGGTGGGCCTGCCGCTGAGCGGCGTGCAGACCCGGGTGCTCGACGACGACGGCGCGCTGGTGCCGCACGACGGCGAGACCGTCGGGAAACTGCACGTGCGCGGGCCGATGATGTTCGACGGCTACCTCAACCGGCCGGACGCCACCGCCGACGCGTTCGACACCGACGGCTGGTACCGCACAGGCGACGTCGCGGTGATCGACGCCGACGGGGTGCACCGCATCGTCGGTCGCGAGTCGGTCGACCTGATCAAGTCCGGCGGTTACCGCATCGGCGCGGGCGAGATCGAAACGGTGCTGCGCGGGCATCCGGGCGTCCAGGAGGCGGCCGTCGTCGGGATGCCCGATCCGGACCTGGGTCAGCGCATCGTCGCGTTCGTCGTCGGATCCGCCGACGGCGACGCACTGATCGACTATGTCGCCCAGCAGCTTTCGGTGCACAAGCGGCCGCGCGAGGTGCGCATCGTGGACGCGCTGCCGCGCAACGCCATGGGCAAGGTGCTCAAAAAGCAGCTGCTGACCGACGGCTGAGCCCGCCGCTCAACCGGGTAGCACCTGGTCAGCCGGGCGCCAAGACACGCAGCAATTTGCCAGCTGCGGCGCCGGGCGTGGCCGCGAAGCTTCACCTACCGTCGTAACCGTGCATCGATGTAACCGGACGGCGAACGGCCGCCATGGGTGACCCCGCTCGACCCGTGGGCGCCGCCGCCCCTACCCCCATGCGGCGGATCGCGATGGCCTGCCTGGTGGGCTCGGCGATCGAGTTCTACGACTTCCTGATCTACGGGACCGCGGCGGCGCTGGTGTTTCCCGCGGTCTTCTTTCCGCACCTGGGCCCGACGGTGGCCACCGTCGCCTCGATGGCGACGTTTGCGACGGCGTTCCTGTCCCGCCCGCTGGGGGCGGCCGTCTTCGGCTACTTCGGCGACCGGCTGGGCCGCAAGAAGACGCTCGTCGCCACGCTGCTGATCATGGGCGCATCGACGGTCAGCGTGGGCCTGGTCCCCGACACGGCGTCGATCGGGATCGCGGCGCCGTTGATCCTCATCGTTCTGCGGCTGCTGCAAGGCTTCGCCGTCGGCGGCGAGTGGGCCGGATCCGTCCTGCTCAGCGCCGAGTACGCGCCGCCCGGCAAACGCGGCTGGTACGGCATGTTCACCTCGCTGGGCGGCGGCACCGCGGGCATACTCGCCAGCCTGACCTTCCTCGCCGTCAGCCTCACCGTCGGCGAGAGAAGCCCCGCGTTCCTGGAATGGGGATGGCGGGTGCCCTTCCTGATCAGCAGCGGGCTGATCGCCATTGCCCTCTATGTGCGGCTCAACATCGACGAGACCCCGCTGTTCGTGGAGGAGAAGGCCCGCAACCAGGTGCCCAAAGCGCCGCTGGCGGAGCTGGTGCGATTCCAGCGGCGGGAGATCGTGCTGGTCGCGGGCTGCTTCCTGGGCGGCATGGGCTTCGTCTACCTGGGCAACACCTTCCTGGTCATGTACGCGCACTCCCACCTGGGCTACTCGCGCAGCTTCATCTGGGGCGTCGGCGCCCTGGGCGGGCTGACCAGCATCGCGTTCGTCTCGTTCGGGGCATGGCTTTCCGACCGCGTCGGGCGTCGCCGGGTGATGCTGTGGGGGCTGGCGGCGTGCCTGCCGTGGGCGTTCGTGGTCATCCCGCTGATGGACACCGGCAGCCCGGTCCTGTACGCGGTCGCCATCCTGGGCATGTTCGCCTGCGCGGCGGTGGCCAACGGCCCCACCGGGGCCTTCGTTCCCGAACTGTTCGCCACGCGCTACCGCTACAGCGGCGCGGCGGTGGCGATGAACCTGGCCGGCATCCTGGGCGCCGCGGCGCCACCGCTGCTGGCGGGCACGTTGCTGGCGACCTACGGCAGCTGGGCGATCGGGCTCATGATGGCGACCCTCGTGGTGGCCAGTTTCGTATCCGTCTGGCTGCTGCCCGAAACCAGGGGGACCGCGCTGCGGACCGTCGCCGTCGACGAGCGGGTCCCCGCCGACCTATAGCGCACCCTCAGTTGGCGTGCAGGTCCTCGTTGAGGGCGATGCCCTGCCCGCCGCGGGCCACCACTTCCACCGCCCCGCTCACCGAATTGCGGCGGAACAACAGGTTGTTGCCGCCGGACAGCTCCAGGGCCTTCAGCGTCTTGCCTTCGGGCGTAATGACTTTGGTGCCCGCGGTGACATACAGGCCCGCCTCGACGACGCAGTCGTCGCCCAGTGAGATGCCCAGGCCCGCGTTGGCGCCGAGCAGGCAGCGCTTGCCGATCGAAATCACCTCGGTGCCACCGCCGGACAGTGTGCCCATGATCGACGCGCCACCGCCGATGTCGGAGCCGTCGTCGACCACCACGCCGGCGGAGATGCGCCCCTCCACCATCGACGCCCCCAGCGTGCCGGCGTTGTAGTTGACGAAGCCCTCGTGCATCACCGTCGTGCCCGGGGCCAGGTGGGCGCCCAGGCGCACCCGGTCGGCGTCGGCGATGCGCACCCCGGTCGGCAGGACGTAATCGACCATGCGGGGGAACTTGTCGACGCCGTAAACCGTCACCGGTCCGTGGCGCCGCAGCCGGGCCCGGACGACCTCGAAGCCCTCGATGGCGCACGGTCCGCGGTTAGTCCAAACGACATTGGTCAATACCCCGAATAAGCCGCCGGCGTTCAGCCCATGCGGCGCCACCAGCCGGTGCGAGAGTAGATGCAATCGCAGGTAGGCGTCGTAGGCGTCGGCGGCCACGTCGTCCAGTGAGCCGATGACCGTGCGTACGGCGACGGTCTCGGTGCCGCGGTCGTCGTCGCGACCGATCAGCGCGGTCAGCTCCGGGGGCACGTCGGACAGCGCCAGCCGCGACGTCGCGCTGGTGCCCGATTCGGTCAGTTCCGGTGCGGGAAACCACGTGTCGAGGATCGATCCGTCGGCGGCCAGCGTCGCCAGCCCGATACCTGCAGCTCTAGTCACGGCGGTCAGGTTACTTGCCGGGTCCGGTCCGAATCCGCGCGCCCTGCGGGCGAACGCGAAGGGCAAGCGGGGGTGCCATCGGCCAAGCATGCCTCGCAGCATCCAAAGACCAACGCGGGCAACATAATTCGGTCCACCAGGCCAGCGGTACGGGTTGGCGGACGTTCGGCTTGGCCAGTCCTAGCAGGTCAAGGCGTGAATTTCACCGTTTCGGGTACGCAGCTTCCGGGGGTCCGGGGGTTGTTTTCCGGCCTCGTCGCAGATCCCTTGGTCGCCGGTCCGTTGTGGCCGCCCGATTGCCCGAGGAGAAGAACATGTCCTTTGTCACCACACGGCCCGAGGCGCTGCTGTTCGCGGCGAGCACCCTCGAAGGCCTCGGCTCTTCGATGGCCGCCCAGGACGCCGCAGCCGCGGCGCCCACGACGAGCATCGCTCCCGCGGCCGCCGACGAGGTGTCCGCGTTGCAGGCCGCGCAATTCTCGGCCTACGGTGCCTGGTATCAGCAGGTCAGCGGCCAGGCGCGCGCGATTCACCAGAGCCTGGTGAACAACCTGAACAGCAACGCCGGTTCGTACGGAACGACGGAAGCCGCGAACCAGGTAAGCACCAGCGCCACGGCGCTGCAGCAGTTTGCACCGGCCGCCGCAGCCGCCGACCCACCACCCGGGGACACCTCCCTCGGCACCACCATCGAGTGGACTCAGAACGTCGGCGCCGCCGCGTCGGACTTCATCACCTTGGGCGAGGGACAATTCGCGCCCGTCCCCGGCGCGTCCGGGATCCCGAATTTCGTGCCCCCGGGTCTCAGCTCAGCGACTGCGAGTGTTTCCGCGGCGCCGGCCCCCGCGGTCGTCGGTGCGGCGCCCATGCTGGCGAGCATGGGCCGAGGGCCCTCGATCGGCGCATTGTCGGTGCCACCCAGTTGGGCGGCAAGCGGTGTGCCCGCGGTGAATCCCACCGCAGCGACGCTGACGGGGGCGGGCTTCACCAGCGCCGTACCCCACAACGCGGCGATAACCACCATCCCGGGTGGCGTGCCGTCGATGGCCACCACCGGGCGCGGGGGCTACGGCCTGGGCGCGCCCCGCTACGGCGTCAAGCCCGTCGTGATGCCCACACCCACCGTCTAAACACCCACTGAGAACAGGAGCAACACAATGACTTTCGACTTCGGAGCACTGCCCCCAGAGGTCAACTCCCTACGCATGTACACCGGCGCCGGCGCCGCACCGATGATGGCGGCCGCGGCGGCCTTCAGCGCCCTGGCCGACGAACTGAGTACGACCGCCGCCGCCAGCCAGTCGGCGATTTCGAATCTGACCGGCGAGGAGTGGATAGGTCCGTCCTCGGTCGCGATGGCCACCGCCGCCGAGCCGTACGTGATGTGGATGCACACCACCGCGGCCCAGTTGCAACAGGCGGCCTCCCAGGCCATGGCGTCGGCCGCCGCCTACGAGGCGGCCTTCGCTATGACCGTGCCGCCGCCACTGGTCGCGGCCAACCGGGCCCAGCTCGCGGCGCTGGTCGCGACCAACGTGCTGGGCCAGAACACCGCGGCCATCGCCGCCACCGAGGCGCAGTACGGCGAGATGTGGGCCCAGGACGCCGCCGCGATGTATGGCTACGCCGCGTCATCCGCCGCCGCGGCGCGGCTGAGCCCGTTGACGTCACCGGCGCCCACCAACAGCCCGGGCGGGTTGGGCGTGCAGACTGCGGCCACGGCCGCGCAGACGAGTGGGTTGCGCGGGGTCGTCTCCAACGTGCCCAACGCCGTGCAGTCGTTCGCCGCGCCGGCCGCACTGCCGGACCCGCCGGGCCTGAGCACGCTGGACAGCGTGCTGGGCGACCCGGTGGTGAACCAGACCGGCAACGCCGTTTTCGACGTGGGGTCGTGGAACCTGTTCAACACCATCGTGTCCAACATCCTCTACAACCACACCCTCGACACGGCCGCGTCCGCTGGCGTCGCCGGCGATGTGCAAGGCGCCGTCGGCGGTGGCGCCCTGGTGAGCGCGGCTGCCCCGGTCAGCACCGCGGGCGTGGGTGCCGGACCGGTGCTGGCGAGCGTGGGCTCGGCGTCCCCGGTCGGCGGATTGTCGACGCCCGCCGCGTGGTCGGCGGCGACCCCCCGGGTCCCTGCCCCGACCGTCGCGGGCACGGGGTGGACCGCGCCAACCGAGGACGCGCACACCACGTGGGCGTCCGGCATGCCCGCGGTCGCCTCGGCGGGGCGGGGCGGCGGCTATGGCATGGGGCCGCGCTACGGCGTCAAACCGAAGGTGATGCCCACGCGGTTACTCGTCTAGCTCGCGCGGCTCACCGCGGTCGGTGACTCGCTATCGTTGGACCGTGCTGGACTTACGCGGAGATCCGATCGCGCTGACCGCCGCGCTGGTCGACATCCCCAGCGAGTCGAGGGACGAAGCGCGGCTGGCCGACGAGGTCGAGGCCGCGCTGCGCGCCCAGACCGCCGGGTTCGAGATCGTTCGCAACGGCAACGCCGTGCTGGCACGCACCAACCACGGGCGGCCGTCGCGGGTCCTGCTGGCCGGGCACCTGGACACGGTGCCAGTGGCCGGCAACCTGCCCAGCCGCCGCGACGGCGGCGACCTGTACGGCTGCGGCACGGCGGACATGAAATCCGGGGACGCGGTCTTTCTGCATCTCGCCGCCACCGTCGCCGACCCGGTGCACGATCTCACGCTGGTGATGTACGACTGCGAGGAAATCGACGCCGCGGCAAACGGATTGGGCCGCATCGAACGCGAGCTGCCGGACTGGCTGGCCGCCGACGTGGCGATTCTGGGCGAGCCCACCGGCGGCTACATCGAGGCCGGCTGCCAAGGCACCCTGCGCGTGGTGGTCAGCGCCAGCGGCACCCGTGCGCATTCGGCCCGATCCTGGTTGGGCGACAACGCGATTCACAAGCTCGGCGCCGTGCTGGAGCGGCTGGCCGCGTACCAGGCGCGCACCGTCGACATCGACGGCTGCGTCTACCGCGAGGGCCTGTCGGCCGTGCGCATCGACGGCGGCGTGGCGGGCAACGTCATTCCCGATGCGGCGGCGGTGACGGTCAACTTCCGTTTCGCCCCCGACCGGTCGTTGCCCGAGGCGCTGCAACACGTGCACGACGTGCTCGCCGGGCTCGACGTGCACATCGAACAGACCGACGCGGCGGCCGGCGCGCTGCCTGGGCTGTCCCAACCCGCAGCCAAGGCCCTGGTCGAGGCGGCCGGCGGCAACGTCCGGGCCAAGTACGGCTGGACCGACGTGGCACGGTTCGCCGCGCTGGGCATACCGGCGGTCAACTTCGGGCCGGGTGATCCCAACCTGGCGCACAAGCGCGACGAGCGCGTCGCGGTCGCCGACATCACCGCCGCGGTGGACGTGCTGCGCGGCTACCTGAACGGCTAGGCCGTCCCGGCGCCGCACCGCTGCGCCTGCGCGGCGGCGTCGGCGGCGGCCGCGTGCATGCCGATCGACGTCAGCTCGTCCGACACCGCCCGCAGACCCACGTCATCGCCGGCGGCCAGCGCGCGCGCATGGGTCAGCGCGATTCTGCCCGCAACGCAGTCGATCTCGGCGCAGAGTCGGGCCAAAGGGTCGGCGGCCCGGGTGTCGCCGAGCCGCACGGCCTCGTGCCAGACGCGCACCGCTACGCCCCGCTGGCCGCCGCGTTCGGCCATCCGGGCGGCGTCGCGCGCGGCGGCCACCGCGCCGTGCGTGTCGCGCACCAAGGCCAGCCGCCACGCCCGCGCCACCCCGAGCTCGGGCGCGAACAGCGCCGACTTGGTGCCGTGCCGGGATTCGGCCCTGCTCAACGCCTTTGCCGCGGCGGCGGTGTCGCCCTGCTGGGCCAGCGCGGTGGCCAGCAGCGTCAGCGACAGGGGCCCCCACGAGTAACCGGTGCGCTCCAGGGTGCCCGCCGCCGGAGCCAATAGTGCTGCCGCAGAGCCGAATTCGCCGCTCGCAATCAGAACATGCGCCAGCAGCACCTCGCCGATGGCGCGGCCCGGCTGTTGCAGCTCGGCGAAGTCGGTGAACTGCTGGGCGAGCCGGCGGGCCTGGTCGTGGCGGCCGGCCATCAACAGCGCGGTCGTCTGACCCAGCCCGATCGTGAAGCGCAGCAGCCCGGGGTGTTCGGCACCCAGGGCGCGCCGCGCCAGCGGCTCGACGTCATCGAAGCGGCCTTCGCGCGCCGCGCAGAGTGCGCCGGCACTGGCCGCCCAGGCCACCGCCTGGTCGTCGGCCGCCGGGGATGCGAGGACGTCGCCGGCGACCCTCACGGCGTGCCCGACATTGCCCGCGTTCATCGCGAAGGTCGCGCTGAGCGCGTCCAGGGTGGTCCGCGGGCCGGTATCGGTGACCCGATTGCGCACGGTTCGCAGGAACGCGGTGGCGCGCTCGGGTTCGCTGAGCATCCAGAACTGGTTCGCCGCCCGCAGCAGCGCCCAGTCCATCAGCGCCGCTTCCGTCAACGCGGTGGAGTCGACATCGGCCAGCACCGAATCGGCCTCCCGGCCGCGGCCCTGCCAGGCCAGGGCGTGCGCCAGCGCGAGCCGCGCCGCCAACCCGCCGGACCGCTGCAGCGCCCACCGGGCCAGCCGTTCGCCCAGCGCCAGGTCGCCCAGCCGCAGCGCCTGCTGGGCGGCGGCGACGACGTCGGCGACCCGCGGGGGAGTGTCGCTGTCCAGCGCCAGCGACACCAGCCGCAACCGGTCACTGAGGTGCTCGGAAGGCCGCTGCGACAGCATCCTGACCAGGTCGGCGGGCCGTCGCCGGGCGTCTTCGGGGTCCAGCGTGGCCCGCGTCCGGTCGGCGAACAGCGGGTGGGCGGTATAGACGACCGGGTCGTCCGACGACCCGCCGCGCACCCGGGTCTCCGCGGCGCCCCACGTCACCGCGTCGGCCACCGCGCCGTCACCGGCGAGCGCGGTCAGGTCGGCGACCGATAGCGGCTCCGCGACGGCGAGATACTCCAGCACCGACCGCGCCGCCGCGGGGAGCTCGGCGAGGAAGGTGTTGATCTCCACCGGCGCGGTCGCCCCGCCGGGCGGCTCGATGTCGATCCGGGTGAGCAGGCCGTCGCTCCACAGCGCCGCGACCGCCTCGGGGGCGGAGTCGGCTTGCGCGGTGACGATGAGCCGTCCGGCGCCGTCGCGCGCCAGCTGGTAGACCAGCGTGGCCGACAGCACGTCCAGGTGTTGGGCGTCGTCGACGATCAGCAGGAGGTCGTCGCCGCCCAGCGATGCCCGGGCGGCCCGCAACAGCGCGGCCGGCTTGCCGAGCTCGGCGATCTCCACCAGATGGCTGAACGCCCCGAACGGGACGGCGCGTTCGGTCGGGGTGCCGGTGACCCAGCGGACGAGCGTGTTCGGGTGCAGGCCGGCAAACCGCTCCGCGGCCACCCGGGCCAGGGTGGATTTGCCGACGCCGTCGGGTCCCAGCACCACCGCCCCGCGCGCCCCGTCGGCCAACGCCGCGTCCAGCCGCTCTGAGGCCGTCGCGTGTTGGGGGACGTTCCATCGAATCGGCACTGCCGAATTTTATGGCGCGAGAGCGGGGCGGCAGGGCGAAAGCCCAGATATGACGGGCCGTACGCGGTTGGTCTACCTTTGGCGGATATGCCCGGCCAACGCGCTTCGTCCAGCGAGTGGTCGGTCTGCGTGTACTGCGCATCCGGCCCGCAGCATCCCGAATTGCTCGGCGTCGCTGCGGAACTCGGCGAGGCGATCGCCGAGCGCGGCTGGACGCTGGTGTGGGGTGGGGGACGGGTGTCGGCGATGGGCGCGGTGGCGAGCGCGGCGCGCGGTCGCGGCGGCCGGACCGTCGGCGTCATCCCCAAGATCCTGATGCGCCGCGAGATCGCCGACGCGGACGCCGACGAGCTGATCGTCAGCGACACCATGCACGAGCGCAAGCAGCTCATGGAGGGCCGTGCCGACGCGTTCGTCGTGCTGCCCGGTGGCCTCGGCACCCTCGACGAGTTGCTCGACGCATGGACGACGGCCTTCCTCGGCCTGCACGACAAACCCATCGTGTTGCTGGATCCGTTCGGTCACTACGAAGGGCTGTGGACCTGGTTGTGCGGACTGCTGGACAACGGTTACATCTCCCAGGTGGCGATGGACCGGTTGGTGCTGGTCGACAAGGTGAGCGCGGCGCTGGAAGTGTGCGCACCCGGCTGAGGCCGTCGCCGGGTTTGCCACCCCTACTAGGCTGTCCGCCGAGCTTGACTTTGGAAACGAATTGAGGGGATCACGTGTCCGATCGTGACGGGGGAGCGCGCACGGCGGTCAAACTGACCGACATCGCATCTCGGGTGCCGGCGGTGCTGGCCGACCTGCCGGTGATCGTGCGCGGCGCGATGACCGGGCTGCTGGCCCAGCCGGGTTCCAAGAAATCGATCGGCACGGTGTTCCAGGAGCGGGCCGCCCGCTACGGCGACCGGATCTTCCTGCGCATGGGCGATCAGCAACTGACCTACCGCGACGCCAACGCGGCCGCCAACCGGTACGCCGCCGTGCTGGCCGCGCGCGGCGTCGGCCAGGGCGACGTGGTCGCCATCATGTTGCGCAACTCGCCCAACACCGTGCTGGCCATGCTGGCCGCGGTCAAGTGCGGCGCGGTCGCCGGCATGCTCAACTACCACCAGCGCGGCGAGGTGCTCGCGCACAGCCTCGGCCTGCTGGACGCCAAGGTGCTCATCGCCGAGGCCGATCTGGTCAGCGCCGTGGCCGAGTGCGGCGGCTCGGGGAGCACCGAGACGCTGACCGTCGAGGACCTGGAGCGGTTCGCGGTGAGCGCGCCGGCCACCAACCCCGCATCGGCGTCGGCCGTGCACGCCAGGGACACAGCGTTCTACATCTTCACCTCGGGCACAACGGGATTCCCGAAGGCCAGCGTCATGACGCACCTGCGGTGGCTCAAGGCGCTTGCGGCTTTCGGCGGGATCGGGTTGCGGCTCAAGAGCTCCGATACGCTCTACTGCTGCCTGCCGCTGTACCACAACAATGCGCTGACGGTGGCGCTGTCGTCGGTGATCAACTCGGGGGCGACGCTGGCGCTGGGCAAGTCGTTCTCGGCGTCGAAGTTCTGGGACGAGGTGATCGCCAACGATGCCACCGCGTTCATCTACATCGGCGAGGTGTGCCGGTACCTGCTCAACCAGCCGGCCAAGCCGACCGACCGCGCGCACCGGGTGCGGCTGATCGCCGGAAACGGGCTGCGTCCGGAGATCTGGGACGAGTTCACCAAGCGATTCGGCATCGCCCGGGTATGCGAGTTCTACGCCTCCAGCGAAGGCAACGCGGCCTTCATCAACGTCTTCAACGTGCCCCGTTCCACCGGCGTCTTCCCGATGCCGCTGGCCTACGTCGAGTACGACCCCGACACCGGCGCCCCGCTGCGTGACGACAACGGGCGGGTCCGCCGGGTGCCGGCCGGCGAGCCCGGTTTGTTGCTCAGCCCGGTGAATCGGCTGCAGCCGTTCGACGGCTACACCGACCAGGAGTCGAGCGAAAAGAAGTTGGTGCGCAACGCTTTTCGTGAGGGCGACTGCTGGTTCAACACCGGTGACGTGATGAGCCCGCAAGGCATGGGGCACGCCGCCTTCGTCGACCGGCTCGGCGACACGTTCCGGTGGAAGGGCGAGAACGTCGCCACCACGCAGGTCGAGGCGGCGCTGGCGTCCGACGACTCCGTCGAGGACTGCACGGTCTTCGGGGTCGAGGTGCCGCGCACCGGCGGCCGCGCCGGGATGGCCGCGGTCAAACTGCGCAACGGCGCCGAGTTCGACGGCCAGTCGCTGGCCCGCTCCGTGTACGACCAGCTGCCCGCCTACGCGCTGCCGCTGTTCGTGCGGGTGGTGGAGTCCATCGAGCAGACCACGACCTTCAAGAGCCGCAAGGTGGAGCTGCGCGAGCAGGCCTACGGCTCGGACGTGAAGGACCCGCTGTACGTGCTGGCCGGGCGCGACGAGGGCTACGTGCCCTACTACGACGAATACCCCGGCGAAGTGGCGGACGGCAAACGCCCCTGAGCCGGGCCCACCCGCGGCCGGCTCCCGCCGACTGCGGTCCCCGGGCCGCGCGCGCGGCGGCGACCGGGCACCATGTACTTGTGCATTCGACACCGTCGGCGTCCGCCGGCCGACCGACACCACCGGCGAGCGCCGGCCGGTCGACGCTGTGCGGCCGCCCGGTCGCCGGCGATCGCGCGCTGATCATGGCGATCATCAACCGCACCCCGGACTCGTTCTATGACAAGGGCGCGACCTTCAGCGACGAGGCCGCCAGGGCGGCCGTGCACCTGGCCGTCGCCGACGGCGCCGATGTCATCGATGTCGGCGGCGTCAAAGCCGGCCCCGGTCAAGAGGTCGACGCCGACACCGAGATCGCCCGGCTGGTGCCGTTCATCGAATGGCTGCGCGATGCCTATCCCGACCACTTGATCAGCGCCGATACCTGGCGCTCGGAGGTCGCCAAGGAGGCCTGCGCAGCCGGTGCGGACCTGATCAACGACACCTGGGGCGGCATCGACCCGGCGCTGCCGGAGGTGGCCGCCGAGTTCGGGGCGGGCCTGGTGTGTTCGCACACCGGCAACGCGCTGCCGCGCACGCGCCCGTTCCGGGTGAACTACGGCACCACCACGCGCGGCGTGGTCGACGACGTCATCGCCCAGGTCACCGCGGCCGCCGAGCGGGCGGTGGCCTGCGGGGTGGCCCGCGACCGGGTGCTGATCGATCCCACCCACGACTTCGGCAAGAACACCTTCCACGGGCTGCTGCTCTTGCGCCACGTGAGCGACCTTGTCGATACCGGGTGGCCCGTGCTCATGGCTTTGAGCAACAAGGACTTCGTCGGGGAGACTCTGGGTGTGGAACTGACCGAGCGGCTCGAGGGAACGTTGGCCGCCACCGCGCTGGCGGCCGCGGCGGGTGCGCGCATGTTCCGTGTGCACCAGGTCGCGGCCACCCGCCGGGTGCTGGAAATGGTGGCCTCGATCCAGGGCACCCGCCCGCCGGCGCGCACGGTGAGGGGGCTGGCATGACCGCATCGGATCTGTTCGCCGGTGATCTCGCCAAGGACAGGGCGCTTGCCGCCCGGCCCGGAGATGTGTGGCTGGCCAACGACAGGCGGAACCGTCCGAGCTGGACCATCGCCGAACTCGAAGCCGCGAAGGCCGGGCGGACCATCTCGGTGGTGCTGCCGGCCCTCAACGAGGAAGAAACCGTCGAGTCGGTGATCGAAAGCATCTCACCGCTGGTGGATGGGCTGGTCGACGAGCTGATCGTGCTCGATTCGGGCTCCACCGACGACACCGAGATCCGCGCCGTCGCCGCGGGCGCCCGCGTCGTCAGCCGCGAGCAGGCCCTGCCCGAGGTGCCGATACGTCCCGGAAAGGGCGAGGCGTTGTGGCGCTCGCTGGCGGCCACCAGCGGGGACATCGTGGTGTTCGTCGACTCCGACCTGATCGACCCGCACCCCATGTTCGTGCCGTGGCTGGTCGGCCCGATGCTCACCGGCGACGGCATTCACCTGGTCAAAAGCTTCTACCGACGGCCGCTGCGGGGCAGCGAGCTCAGCGACGTCGGCGACGTCGGCGGCGACGTCAGCGCCACCGGCGGCGGGCGCGTCACCGAGCTGGTGGCCCGGCCGTTGCTTGCGGCGCTGCGTCCGGAGCTGGGCTGCGTGGTGCAGCCGCTGGGCGGCGAGTATGCGGCCAGCCGCGAGCTGCTGACCTCGTTGCCGTTCGCGCCGGGCTACGGCGTGGAGATCGGCCTGCTGGTGGACACCTTCGACCGGCTGGGCCTGGACGCGATCGCCCAGGTCAACCTGGGCGTGCGTGCGCACCGCAACCGGCCGCTGGCCGAGCTGGGCGTGATGAGCCGCCAGATCATCGCGACCCTGCTGTCGCGCTGCGGCATCCCGGACTCCGGCGTCGGGCTGACGCAGTTCGTCGCCGACGGCCCCGATGGCTCCGATTTTCAGGGTTACACCCAGCGCACCTCGCCGGTGTCGCTGGCGGACCGGCCGCCGATGCGGGTGCTCAGGCCTCGGTAGTCGATGGTGGCGACCCGCGTCGCCCGGCACGCCGCGCTCGCGATCGCCAGATAGATCCCGGCGCGGTCACGCTGAACGTCGCCGTGTCGGTGGCATAGGGCAATATCGAACACGTGGCGTTGGTGTTGCTGTACCTGGTGGTCCTGGTGCTGGTGGCGATCGTCCTGTTCGGCGCGGCCAGCCTGTTGTTCGGGCGCGGCGAGCAGCTGCCGCCCCTGCCCCGTGGGACGACGGCCACGGTGCTGCCGGCGTTCGGGGTGACCGGCTCCGACGTCGACGCCGTCAAGTTCACCCAGGTCCTGCGCGGTTACAAGACCAGCGAGGTGGACTGGGTGCTGGATCGGCTCGCCCGCGAGCTCGAGGCGCTGCGCGGCCAGCTGGCCGCGGTGCACGCCTCGCCTGCCGCCGCTCGGGAGGCCGAGGGCGAGCCCGGGGAACCAGACGACGGTGAGGATCGTCAGGACTCGGTGTGAGTGAAGACGAGTTGGTTCGCTGCAGCTGGGCGACCGTGCGACCCGGACCCGATTTCGAGCTCTATCGCGACTACCACGACCGCGAATGGGGCCAACCGGTGCGCGACGGGGTCGCGTTGTTCGAGCGGATGAGCCTGGAGGCCTTTCAAAGTGGCCTGTCCTGGCTGATCATCCTGCGGAAACGGGAGAATTTCCGGCGTGCGTTCGCCCGGTTCGACATAGCCGAGGTCGCCGAGTACACCGACGCCGACGTACAGCGGCTGATGACGGATCAGGGAATCGTGCGCAACCGCGCCAAGATCGAGTCGACGATCGCCAACGCCCGGGCCGCCGCTGAACTGGGAACTCCGGCGGACCTGGCGGACCTGCTGTGGTCGTTTGCGCCGTCGCCGCGGCCCCGTCCGGCCGACGCGTCCCAAATCCCCTCAGCCACTGACGAATCGAAGGCCATGGCTCGTGAACTCAAGCGGCGCGGCTTCCGCTTCGTCGGCCCGACCACCGCCTATGCGCTGATGCAGGCGACCGGGATGGTCGACGACCATATCCGCGGTTGCTGGGTGCCCGCCACCGCCCGCTGAGCACACAGTTGCGGGTCTTTGTACAAGCGGTGACCTGGATAGGGAACAATGGAGGCGTGATAAGGCAGTTCGATGCCGGGCATGGCTTGAATTCCGCTGGCGGGGCATGCTCGGTGCCGACCAGGTCCGCACGGGCGGGCCAGCTCGAATCTGGAGGGAGCACTCGATGGCGGCGATGAAGCCCCGGACCGGAGACGGTCCTCTGGAAGCAACAAAGGAGGGGCGCGGCATCGTGATGCGGGTACCACTTGAGGGAGGCGGTCGACTCGTCGTCGAGCTGACGCCCGACGAAGCGGCTGCCCTCGGTGACGAACTCAAGGGCGTCACGAGCTCCAGCTAGGGCTTGCCGCCGAATGGATGTCGGCGGCGCTACGCACACACTTTCCGATAGATCTCCAGGGTCTGCTCGGCGACGTGGGCCCAGGAGAACTCTTCGACGCAGCGCTGGCGTCCCGCCTTGCCGTAGCGCTGCGCTTTGTCGCGGTCGGCGACGAGCTCGTTGACCGCTTCGGCCAATCCGGTCTGATAGCCCTGCGCGTCGTCCGGGTCGTAATGCACCAGCGTCCCGGTGATCCCGTCGACGACCACCTCCGGGATGCCGCCGACATCGGAGGCCACCACCGCCGTCGAGCAGGCCATCGCCTCCAAATTCACGATGCCCAACGGCTCGTACACCGACGGGCAAACGAAAACCGATGCCGCCGAAAGGATTTCGCGTAGCTCCCCGATGGGCAGCATCTCCCGGATCCAGAACACTCCGGTGCGGGTGCGGGACAGCGCGCCGACGGCGTCGCGGATCTCCTCGGCGATCTCCGGGGTGTCGGGGGCGCCGGCGCACAACACCACCTGCGCCTCCGGGCTGAACCGGTGGGCGGCGGCCACCAGGTGCGCCAGCCCCTTCTGCCGCGTGATCCGGCCCACGAACACCACGATGGGCCGGGACGGATCGACGCCGAGTTCGGTCAGCATCGATCCGCTTCGCACCGGCCCCGCCGGGTACCAGACGTCGGTGTCGACGCCGTTTCGGATGACGTGTACGGCGCTGGGATCCAGTGTGGGATAGACACGCAGGACGTCCTCGCGCATCGCGGAGCTGACCGCGATGACGGCGTCGGCGGCCAGCACGGCGGTCTGCTCGACCCAGCTCGAGATCCGGTAGCCCCCACCGAGTTGCTCGGCCTTCCACGGGCGCAGCGGCTCGAGCGAATGCGCGGTCAAGACGTGCGGGATGCCGTAGAGCAGCGCGGCCAGATGCCCGGCCATGCCGGTGTACCAGGTGTGCGAATGCACCACGTCGGCCTCCGACGCCGCGTTGGCCATGATCAGGTCGGCCGACAGGGTCGACATCGCCGCGTTGGCGCCCTGCAGCCGCGGGTCCGGCTCGTGCACGTGGGCGCCCGGGCGCGGTGCGCCCATGCAATGGACGTCGACCGCGCACAGCCGGCGCAGCTGGGCGACGAGTTCGGTGACGTGTACTCCCGCGCCGCCGTAGACCTCTGGTGGGTACTCCCGCGTCATCATCGCCACCCGCATACCCCGAACGGTAGTTCGGCGAGGGGGCCCGCCGCGAGTCGGGTTCGCCACACCGCCGGCGCGATCTTCGCGGCCTGCGCCGCCAAATACCTTGACAGACAGCCCCACAGAACTCCGCCAATCACCCCTTCCCCCTGGCAGCCCTTCGCAACGGCCGATAGGTTTGACAACATGAGGGAAGCGCCACACGTGCTGGGCATCGTCCTGGCCGGCGGTGAGGGCAAGCGGCTGTATCCGCTGACCGCGGATCGCGCCAAGCCCGCGGTTCCCTTCGGGGGCGCCTACCGACTGATCGACTTCGTCCTGTCCAACCTCGTCAACGCCCGGTATCTGCGCATCTGCGTTCTCACCCAGTACAAGTCGCATTCACTGGACCGTCACATTTCGCAGAACTGGCGGCTGTCCGGCCTGGCCGGCGAGTACATCACCCCGGTGCCCGCCCAGCAGCGGCTCGGCCCGCGCTGGTACACGGGCTCGGCCGACGCGATATACCAGTCACTCAACCTGATCTATGACGAAGACCCCGACTACATCGTGGTTTTCGGTGCTGACCACGTGTACCGGATGGACCCCGAGCAGATGGTCCGGTTCCACATCGACAGCGGTGCGGGCGCGACGGTGGCCGGCATCCGGGTGCCCCGCAGCGAAGCCACCGCGTTCGGCTGCATCGATTCCGACGAGTCGGGCCGCATCCGCCAGTTCGTGGAGAAGCCACTGGATCCGCCGGGCACCCCGGACGACCCCGAGCAGACGTTCGTGTCGATGGGCAACTACATCTTCACCACCAAGGTGCTCATCGACGCGATCCGCGCGGACGCCGACGACGACCATTCCGATCACGACATGGGCGGCGACATCATCCCACGACTGGTCGACGACGGGATGGCAGCGGTGTACGACTTCAGCGACAACGAGGTGCCCGGCGCCACCGATCGTGACCGCGCCTACTGGCGGGACGTGGGAACGCTGGACGCGTTCTACGACGCGCACATGGACTTGGTGTCGGTACATCCGGTGTTCAACCTGTACAACAAGCGCTGGCCGATCCGCGGCGAGTCGGAGAACCTGGCGCCGGCCAAGTTCGTCAACGGCGGTTCCGCGCAGGAGTCGGTGGTGGGTGCGGGCAGCATCATCTCGGCGGCCTCGGTGCGCAACTCGGTGCTCTCGTCCAACGTGGTGGTCGACGACGGCGCGATCGTCGAGGGCAGCGTGATCATGCCCGGCGCCCGCGTCGGGCGCGGCGCGGTGGTGCGCCACGCGATCCTGGACAAGAACGTCGTCGTCGGGCCGGGCGAGATGGTTGGCGTGGATCTGGAAAAGGACCGCGAGCGCTTCGCGATCAGCGCCGGCGGTGTGGTCGCCGTGGGCAAGGGCGTCTGGATCTAGCCCGGGATCTCCGGA
This sequence comes from Mycobacterium senriense, assembly GCF_019668465.1. Lineage (NCBI taxonomy): Bacteria > Bacillati > Actinomycetota > Actinomycetes > Mycobacteriales > Mycobacteriaceae > Mycobacterium > Mycobacterium senriense. Next base: position 3,276,933 of record NZ_AP024828.1, read on the forward strand.
ATCAGCAGGTGGGCCTCGTGCTGTGGACCCCAGTGCAGCGTGACGCGGCCGCGCGGCGAGCCCTGGTACCACGCCGGAAATTGGCCGGTGAGTGGGTTTCTCGGGGACAGCCAGCGCGCGGCGACCACCAGCCGCAACTGCTCGCCGGCGCGGAACAGCGTCGCCGACGGGCCCAGCTCCACCTCGACCGCGGCCAACTCGCCGGCCGACAGCGGGCGTGGGTCGGTGCCCGTGATGACCGGTTCGGCCGGCCCGGACAGCTCGGGGTCCAGGGCGCGCAGCGCAACTCGCTGCCATCCGCTGGTCACCCGATCGCGGCCATAGCCGTAGGACCCCTCGAAGCCGACGAACCGCCCGCCGCGCCACTTCTCCACGCCGACGAACAGGTTCGCGTCGTCGCAGCCGCTCAGCTCGACCCACAGCCGGGCCACCATCGGGCCGGTCAGCTCGACATCCTCGGCGACGGTCCATGCGAAAGATGCTGCACCGGAACGCGTTCCGAACGCGATGCGGCCGGGCGTCGCGGGCTGCTCGGGCGTCAGCGAACCGGCGTCGCCCAGATACAGTGGGCGCCAACGCGTGCGGGCCAGCGGCCACTCGGTCTCTTCGCGCACCGCGGTGACGGTGTCGCGGTCCTCGCGCACCTCCAGGCGCACACTGCGCGAGGCCGGGGCGCCGCCCAGCACATCGCGAAAGAACTTCAGCTGCTCGGCGCGCGCCGCGTCGGAGTAGAAGGTCGTCCACTTGCCCCCGCGGTGCGTGTAGAGCCGGGCGTGCTCGGAGCCGCCGTGCACGAATGCCCGCATCGAACCGCGGCTGTGCAGGTTGTTGTCCGAGAAGCTGCCGCAGACCAGCATGGGGACCCTGATCGCCGACAGGTCGGGCGCCAGCGAGCGCCAGAACTCGTCGCGCGTCGGGTGGTCTTCCTGCATCCGCGCGAGGTCGTAGCTCTGCCGAGTGTCGCGACTGAGGTTGCGCGACCACAGCCGGCTGAAGCCGATCTCGTGAACGCCGCCGGGAAACATCAGGTCGCGGTAGGCATCGGTGAACCCTTCCCACGGGCAGATCGCCCGCAACGCCGGGGGCGCCAGGGCGGCCACCGCGTACTGGCTGATCGCCAAATAGGACACCCCGAGCATGACCACGTTCCCGTCGCTCCACGGTTGTACGGCGATCCACTGCACCAGGTCGTAGGTGTCCTCGGCTTCCCGGCGGGACAGCAGGTTCCCGGTGCCGTCCGAATGGCCGCAGCCACGCGAGTCGGCGTTCACCACGACGAAGCCCTGCGCGGTCCACCATGCCGGATCCGGTGCCTCCCAACCGGTCAGCGTGGAAAAGGCCACCGGTTGCGGCTGACGTATCATCCGGTACTGCACCGAGAACGTCGTCTTGTTGCCGCGCCGGGTCGGCAGGTTGTCCTTGCCGTACGGGTGGATGCTCAGGATGACCGGCCGGCGCGCTTCGGCCCCGCTGCCCTCGCGAAACATGTTGATCCGCAAGATCGTTCCGTCCCGCGTGGTGACGGCCACGTCACGCTCGACCTGCAGGTCGGCGGGCGGGCTGGTGACCGTGACGGGCGGCTTGGCGACGCCGCGAATCCTGGTCAACGCATACCGCAGCGCGCCGGGGCGCCGCCACGGGCGGTCCAGGGCCGGTGGCCGATTGTGCAGCACGCCAATACTTTAAGCGGTGGGCCGGGTGGCTACCAGACGTGAGGCACGAGCCGGTAGCGCACGCGGTCGCCGTATTCGCGGTACCCGGGCAATTCCCGGCGAAGCAGTTTTTCCTCATCCAGGATGCGCAGTGTCAGTCCGACGATGCCCGGGAGGATGAAGAGTAATCCCCAGTACGAGCCGAGCGCCAGGGGAATGCCGATCATCATGATCACATTGCCGACGTACATCGGATGGCGCACGAATTTGTAGAGGCCGCTGGACACGACCGTCTGGCCGCTTTCCACCGTGACCGTGGCGCCGGCATAGCTGTTCTGGACGATCACCAGCATGGCGATGCCGAGGCCCGTCGCCACCAGCACATCGCCGAGCACCGACAGCCACGGCGGCACCGACGACCAGCCGAACCGATGATCGAACGCGCTGAACACCATCGTCGCGAACAGGCCCAGAAACGACCCGGCGATGATGAACTTCTGAGCCTGCCGGGGCTCCGCCCGCGGGCCGGCGCGCATGCGGCGCTGCAGGGCCGCGGGATTGGCGTGGGCCAGGTAGACGGTGGGGACGATGGTCGCCACCGTGAACACGGCGATGAAGACCCACGCCTGCCAGTAGTGCAGGGTGCCGGCCGGGAGGAGAAGGATCAAAACCCAGGAGAGAATGCCCGAGAGGGATGTCGCCGTTATTCTGATCCCGGTTTTCATCACCCTCCTAGCAGCGGAGATCGCGGCGCCGAAAAGCTATGGCACCCAGAACCACCAACCCTACGTCCACGGCCAGTAGCCATAACAGTGGTACGACGGTGAATTCTGTGCCGATCCGCGGAATGTGTGCGAAGGGTTCCAGGTCGAGCAACCACTGCGGGAAACCGGCCAACGACCCGATCAGGTACAGGGCGACGAAGCCGATCAGCACACCCCAGGCCACCGGCGTCAGGCGCGGGACAAAGCCGAACACGCAGACCGTCACGGCCGACAACAGCCACACGGCGGGGAGTTGGACGGCCGCGCTGGCAACGACCATCGGCAGCTTGGCGCCGACATCGCCGGCCGCGACGCCATAGACCACACCTGCGGTCAGGCCGCTGGCCAGCATCGCCGCCGCGGATCCGGCGAGTGCGGTCACCAAATGACTTGTCAACCAGCGGGTTCGCGACACCGCGCCCGCCAGCACCGTTTCGGCTCGCTGGCTCGACTCTTCCTGGTGGAGCCGTAACGTGAGCGAGACGGCGAACGCCGCGGCGACCATGCCCATCATGGAAAACGCGACGGCGATGAACGCGTCCTCGAGAGCGCTGGTGCCGCCCATCCGCGCGACGATGTCGCGCGCCACGCCACTGCCGCCCAGCTCGTCGCCGATGCCGTGCACCACGCTGCCGATCAGCAGGCCGTACAGGCACAGCCCCACGGTCCACAGCAGCAGCGAGGCGCGGTCCAGCCGCCACGTCAGCCCGAACACGTTGCCCAGCGCCGGCGCGGCGTTGGCGGGGCCAGGCCGCTCCGCGATCAGCCCGGCGCCGACGTCGCGGCCGGCGAGCAACCGATACGCCAGCACCGTCAGCACGACCGTCGTCGCCAGGTGCAACACCAGCACCCACCAGCGGTCGCCCGCATACGGTTTGACCTGCAGTGACCACCCCAGCGGGGAAAGCCACGAGAGCGTGCCGTCACCGGCGTCGCCGACGGCACGCAAGGTGAACGCGGCGCCCAGTACGGCGAACGCGGCACCGCGGGCGAACCGGGCGCTCGGCGACAACTGCGCGGTCACCGCGGCGACGGCGGTGAACACCAGGCCGGAGCAGGCCAGCGCCGCCCCGAAGGCCAGCGACCCGCCGGCCGGGACGTCGGTGCTCAACAAGCCGGCCGCACCGATCGCGCCGGTGGCGATCGATGCTCCGAACGACAGCAGCAGCGCCGCGCTCAGGCTGGCGTAGCGGCCGATCGCGGTCGAGTCCACCAGCTCGGTCCGTCCGTTCTCCTCGTCGGCGCGGGTATGCCGGATCACCGTGAGGATGACGGCCACCGCGATCAACAGGTGGAACATGCCGGCTTTCCAAATACCCACGGCGCCAAGGCTGTCGTTGTACACCTGGCCGTAGAGGGCGCGCTGGGCCGGGCTGGCCATGATGGAGGCCACGAATCCGGCGCGGGCGGGCGCGGTGGGATAGACCTTTTCGATGCTGCCGACGTACACCGTGGCCAACGGGACCGACAGCAGCAGCACCCACAGCGGCATCGAGACCCGGTCGCGGCGCAGGTAGAGCCGCAGCATCGCCAGCGTTCCGGAGAAGTTCGAACTCTTAAGCGGCGCAGGCGATGCCGACGCGAAAGGTCGGTCCAGCGTGGTCGTGCTCATGACAGCGAGGCCTTTGCTTCGTCGCGTCCGTGCCGGCCGTCGCCGCCCGACGTGTCATAGTGCCGCAGGAAAAGCTCTTCGAGGGTCGGCGGCTGGCTGACCAGGCTGCGCACCCCGGCATCGCCGAGCACGCGGATGAGCTCGCCCAGGCTCTCGCTGTCGACCTGGGCGCGCAGCGTGTTGCCCTCGACGGTGATGTCCTCGACCCCCTTGATGCGTCTGAGATCGCCTGGATCGCCGATCATTTCGGCCTTGATCGAGGTGCGGCTCAGGTGCCGCATGGAGTTCAGCGACCCGCTTTCGATGGTCTTGCCGGCGCGGATGATCGTCACCCGTTCGCACAACGCTTCCGTTTCGGCCAGGATGTGGCTGGACAACAACACCGTCGTGCCCCGATCGCGCGCCTGCGCCACGCACTGTTGAAACACATTCTCCATCAACGGGTCCAGGCCGCTGCTCGGCTCGTCCAGAAGCAGCAGCCTGGCGTGTGACGAGAACGCCGAGATCAGCGAAACCTTCTGGCGGTTGCCCTTGGAGTACGTGCGCGCCTTCTTGTGCGGGTCCAGGTCGAAGCGCTCGATCAACTCGGCGCGGCGCTTCTTGTCGATGCCGCCCCGCATGCGGGCCAGCAGGTCGATGATCTCACCGCCGGTCAGCGACGGCCACAGGGTGACGTCGCCTGGGACATAAGCGATTTGGCGATGCAGGGCGACCGCCTGGGTCCAGGGGTCGCCGCCGAGCAGCCGCACGCTGCCGCCGTCGGCCTTGACCAGGCCGAGCAGGATACGGATGGTCGTCGACTTCCCCGCGCCGTTGGGCCCGAGGAACCCGTGGACTTCGCCTTCCCGCACCGTGAGGTCCAGGCCGTCCAGCGCCCGCACCACACCGAAATTTTTTGTGAGCCCGCGGATCTCGATGGGTGCGACACCGGTGGCGGTTTCAGTGGGCATCAGATTCTCCTTGATCTTCAGCGGCCAGGAATGCGTCGTACATGGTCCGGTCGGTCAGCAGTCCCTCGCTGTAGACCTCGAGCGCGGGCAATATCATCTCGCGCGAGTAATCCCGCAGTACCGCCCGCAGATCCGTTGGCGTATCATGCATTTGGATGTACAGCAGAAATCCGCCGCCGCCGGTGATGGCCAGATACCTGGCCCTGGCCTTGGGATCGCGGCTCGGCTTGATCGTCCCTGCCCGCACGCCCTCGTCCATGTATTCCTCGGCATTGTCGATCATCCTGCGCCACAACATGTTTGCCAGATCGCCGCCGGTCTGCATGCTACGCACCAGGTAGGCCATCAGCGGCGCGTACTCCTCGATCTCGGCCAGTTGGGCGAACCAGGTGGCCGGGTCGTTGGATTGCAGCGCCTCCGATTTGGTGCCGCGGATCGTCTCGGCGATGTAGTCCTCGCACGCCTTGCGCAGGCCGTCCTTGGAGCCGAAGTGGTGGATGACCAGTGCGGCGCTGACGCCGGCCGCTTCGGCGATGGCGCGCAGCCCGACGCCGAACCCGTGCTCGCCGAATTGTTCGATGGCCGCGTCTCGGATCCGGGCGGCTGCGGTCAAGTCGGCTGAACGCATGTTCAGTACACTAAACGTGTGTTCAGCCCGCGGTCAAGGACGGCGCGCGTCAAGAATCCATAAAGATGTAGCCGCCCCCGAGGACGGCGTGGTCGACGCCGAAGCGGCGGGATGGGAGAAAGCCGGGCGGATCAGTCGCGCACGGCGGCCAGGATGCCGTCGCCGAGCGGCACGAGCGCCGGGGTGAGGCGTTCGTCCTCGGCGATCAGGCGTGCGGCCTCCCGGACCGCGACCACCTCGGCGTCGCGGGCAGCGGGGTCACCGGCCCGTCCGCCCAGCGCGGCGCGATGCACCACGATCACGCCGCCGGGGCGCAGCAGCCGCACCCCTTCGACGACGTAGTCCGGCTGATCGACCGGGTCGGCGTCGATGAACACCAGGTCGTAGGACTCGTCGGCGAGCCGGGTGAGCACCTCCTGGGCGCGGCCCCCGATCAGCCGGGTGCGCGACGGGCCGATGCCGGCCTCGGTGAAGGCCTGCTTGGCCAGCCGCAGATATTCGGGCTCGATGTCGATCGTCGTCAAGACGCCGTCGTCGCTCATGCCGGACAACAGCCACAGCCCGCTGACGCCCGCGCCGGTACCCACTTCGGCGATGGCCTTGCCGCCACTCAGCTTGGTCAGCAGGCTCAGCAACGCGCCCACCGCCGGTGTCACCGCCCCGGCGCCGATGTCCACGGCCCGCTCGCGCGCGGCCGCCAGCAACGCGTCTTCCGATATCGAGCTTTCGGCGTGCGCGAAGAGCGAATCGGCCCGGCTGGGCGCTGCCTGGCCGGGGGCTTCTGCGTCGGTGCCGTCCATGCCCGCAGCGTATTCCACTTCGGCGCGCAGTCCGACAGGCGCGCCTGAATCGGATCGGCGTGACACGCCCAACGCTCCCGGTGCGTTTAAGGTCACTGCGCGATGGATATCTCCTGCACAGCGCAGGTAACGATACGGTTTCTCAGGGTCAGCTCAGACTGTTCATATACCGCACATACTCCGGTACGCGACGGTAGCCCTATGGATCGCGGAGGGCGTTGGACCGGGAATACCGACTGGGAACTACCTGTTGCCGCCAGTGACGAAGTGCCGTTGTTCGGCACCCCGGATTCGGAGGACTTGATCATCACCACGCTTCTCAGCCCGTCCAGCATGTCTCATGCGCAGGAGCTCCCCGCCGACGAGTGGGTGGAGCCGTCCGACGCGCTGCAAGGGACCGCGGTGTTCGACGCGACTGGCGACAAGGCGGCCATGCCGTCCTGGGACGAGTTGGTGCGCCAGCACGCCGACCGGGTGTATCGGCTGGCCTACCGGCTTTCCGGCAATCAGCACGATGCCGAGGACCTCACCCAGGAGACCTTCATCCGGGTCTTCCGGTCGGTGCAGAACTACCAGCCGGGAACGTTCGAGGGGTGGTTGCACCGCATCACCACCAACCTCTTCCTCGACATGGTGCGCCGCCGTTCGCGCATCCGGATGGAGGCGCTGCCCGAGGATTACGAGCGGGTGCCCGCCGACGAGCCGAACCCCGAGCAGATCTATCACGATTCGCGGCTGGGCCCCGACCTGCAGGCCGCGCTCGATTCGCTGCCGCCGGAATTTCGTGCCGCCGTCGTGCTGTGTGACATCGAAGGCTTGTCCTACGAGGAGATCGGCGCCACGTTGGGCGTCAAACTGGGCACCGTGCGCAGCCGCATCCACCGCGGACGCCAGGCGTTGCGGGACTACCTGGCCACGCACCCCGATCACGACGCGGCGCGCGCCAAGTCGGCGTAATCACCGACCGCCCACCTAACGGTCGGGCAGCTATTCAGCGGCTTTGCGGCCTTTGCCTCGGTATCGCGCTCCCTCTCGCGCTACATTCGAATAAGGCGGCAATAAGAAATGAATGGCGAGGAGTTGGTGATGCCCGATCGTGGACATGTGTTCCGCCGCGCGTTCTCCTGGCTCCCCGCTCAGTTCGCCTCGCAGAGCGACGCGCCCGTCGGCGCACCGCGCCAGTTCGGGTCCACCGAGCACCTGTCCGTCGAAGCGATCGCGGCGTTCGTCGACGGCGAGCTCCGGATGAACGCGCACCTGCGGGCCGCGCATCACCTGTCGTTGTGCGCCCAGTGTGCGGGCGAGGTCGAGGACCAGAGCAGGGCGCGCGCGGCGCTGCGCGATTCGCGCCCCATCCGCATCCCCAGCACGCTGCTCGGCATGCTCGCCGACATTCCCTTCGAGTCGCCCGACGATTCCTCCGCGCCGGCATCCGACCGCTTCGCCGACCGTGACGGACGTGAGCGGCGCAAGCGCCGGTAGCGTCCAGCCCACCCCACACGCGCGTTCATGCCGACCGACGGCGCGCCATGGATACTAGGGTGGACACGGACAACGCCGGTGCCGCGTATTTCGCCCGGTAAAGGCCTGTCTCGAGCGCTCAAGTAGAGGATCCAAAAGGGATAACGTGACCTCCGACCAAGGCTACGACCAAGCAAAAGACAGCGGCAACCGCTTAGCGCCGCGCCCCATCTCGCGTCCGCCGGTCGACCCCGCTTCGACTCGGGAGTTCGGTCGTCCCGACGGGCTGCGCGGGTCGTTCGTGGCCGAGCGGGTCCGTCCGCAGAAGTACCTTGACCAGGCCGAGTTCCGGCCGGGCAACCGGCCGGCCGACCCCGTGCTGCAGGAGGCCTTCCACCGGCCCGATGGCAGCCCCGACTCGTTGCAGCGCCACCCGGTCGACGCCAACGCGCTGGCCGGCGAGAAAAACGGGATGGAGCCCGACGGGCACGACGATCCCTGGCGAGACCCGGGCGCCGCGGCGGCGTTGGGCACGCCGGCGGTGGCGCCGTCGCGATCCGGGACCGCCCTGGGCTACGGCGGCAAACTCGGCGTGCGCGACGTGTTGTTCGGCGGCAAGGTGTCCTACCTCGCGTTGCTGATCCTGCTGCTGATCGCCCTGGTCATCGGTCTGCTCGGCGGTGTGATCGGTCGCAAGACAGCCGAGGTCGCCGAGGCGTTCACCACCTCCAAGGTGACGCTGTCGACCAGCGGCAACGGCGAAGGCCCGGCCGGGCGCTTCGCCAAGGTGGCGGCTGCGACGGCGGGTGCGGTGGTGACCATCGAGTCCAAGAGCGACCAGGAAGGCATGCAGGGCTCCGGAGTCGTCATCGACGGCCGCGGCTACATCGTCACCAACAACCACGTCATCTCCGAGGCGGCGAACAACCCCAGCCAGTTCAAGACGACGGTGGTGTTCAACGACGGCAAAGAGGTGCCGGCGAACCTGGTGGGCCGCGACCCCAAGACCGACCTGGCCGTGCTGAAGGTCGACAACGTCGACAACCTGTCGGTGGCACGCCTGGGCGACTCCGACAAGGTGCGGGTGGGCGACGAGGTGCTGGCCGCGGGTGCGCCGCTGGGGCTGCGCAGCACCGTGACGCACGGCATCATCAGCGCGCTGCACCGCCCGGTGCCGCTGTCGGGGGAGGGCTCGGACACCGATACGGTGATCGACGCGCTGCAGACCGACGCCTCGATCAACCACGGAAACTCCGGTGGTCCGCTGATCGACATGGATTCCCAGGTGATCGGCATCGACACGGCCGGTAAGTCGTTGTCCGACAGCGCAAGTGGGCTGGGCTTCGCGATCCCGATCAACGAGGCCAAGCAGGTCGCCGAGACGTTGATCAAGGACGGCAAGATTGTGCACCCGACGCTGGGCGTCAGCACCCGGTCGGTGAGCAACGCGATCGCGTCCGGCGCCCAGGTGGCCAACGTGAAGGCGGGCAGCCCCGCGCAGAAGGGCGGAGTCCTGGAGAACGACGTCGTCGTCAAGGTCGGTAACCGCAAGGTGGCCGATGCCGACGAGTTCGTCGTCGCGGTGCGGCAGTTGACCATCGGCCAGGATTCGCCGATCGAGGTCGTCCGCGACGGCCGCCACGTCACGCTGACCGTCAAACCAGACCCCGACAGCTGATGTTCGGCAGCCTGAGCTGGGAGCACATGCTCGTCCTCGTCGTGGTCGGGCTTGTGGTCCTCGGGCCCGAGCGGCTGCCGGGTGCCATCCGGTGGACGTCCAACGCCTTGCGTCAGGCGCGTGACTACCTCAGCGGTGTCACCAGCCAGCTGCGTGAGGACCTCGGTCCCGAGTTCGACGATCTGCGCGTCCCGCTCAGCGAACTGCAGAAGCTGCGGGGCATGACACCGCGGGCGGCGCTGACCAAGCATCTCCTAGACGGCGACGACTCCTTCCTGACCGGAGCCTTCGACAAACCGGCGAATGGCGCCCCGCCGCAGACCCCGCACCCGGCCCCGCCCGCGGCGAACGGCCAGGCGTTGGCGGCCGAACAGCAGCAGGCCGGCGGTCACACGCCGTTCGACTCCGACGCGACCTGACGGCCAGCGCGGCCGCGCGTGCGTCAGCGGCGGGTCGGATCGAGCCCCAGCGATACGCCGGCGAGCCCTCGCTTGCGCGACGACAAGCTGTCGGCCACCCCGCGCAGCGCCTTGCCCACCGGCGAATCGGGTGCGCTCAGCACCAGCGGCGTGCCGGAATCACCCGCGGCCACCAGCTCGGGATCCAGCGGGATCTGACCCAGCAGCGGCACGTCGGCGCCGAACGCCCGAGAGAGCCGCTCGGCCACCTGCTGGCCACCGCCCTCACCGAATACCTGCAGCGTGGAGCCGTCGGGCAGGGTGAGCCCGGACATGTTCTCCACGACGCCGACGACGCGCTGGCGGGTCTGCAACGCGATGCTGCCCGCCCGCTCGGCGACCTCCGCCGCGGCCAGCTGTGGCGTCGTCACCACCAGGATCTCCGCGTTCGGAATCAGCTGCGCCACCGAGATGGCGATGTCGCCGGTCCCCGGCGGCAGGTCGAGCAACAGCACGTCCAGATCGCCCCAGTAGACGTCGGCCAGGAACTGCTGCAGCGCCCGGTGCAGCATCGGCCCGCGCCACACCACCGGGGTGTTGCCCTCGGTGAACTGGGCGATCGAGATGACCCGCACCTCGTGCGCAATGGGCGGCAGAATCATCGACTCGACCTGGGTGGGCCGCTCGGTGGTGCCCATCATCCGGGGGATGGAATGGCCGTGGATATCGGCGTCCAGCACACCGACCGACAGGCCGCGGGCCGCCATCGCCGCCGCCAGGTTGACCGTGACGGTGGACTTGCCGACACCACCCTTGCCGGACGCGACGGCGTAGACCCGGGTCAGCGAATTCGGTTGCGCGAACGGGATAACGGGCTCGCGGGCGTCGCCACGCAACTGCTTGCGCAGCTCGGTGCGCTGCTCGTCGTTCATCACGTCCAGGGTGACCTTGACCGCGCCGGTGCCCGGGACGTCGGCGACCGCCTGGCTGACGCGGTCGCTGATCTCGGTTTTCTTCGGGCAGCTGGCGGTGGTCAGGTAGATCGCGACGTGCACCGCGCCGTCGGGCTCGGTGTCGATGCTCTTGACCATCCCGAGTTCGGTGATCGGACGCCGCAGTTCGGGGTCGATCACCTTGCCCAGGGCGGTGCGAATAGCCGCGTTCAGGTCGGCTGCTGAATCAGAAGAGTCATGGCGGGACATCACCGCCGAGTGTAGGCGTGCGCGACGAAGCCGTTTTGCGGCGACCCGCTGGGCTGTTGGGCGGCGACCCGCTGGGCGCGGCCTGGCCGCGCTTGCGATCGCCGCTGGGCCGGTCAGGCCGGACCGGGTCCCGCCGGCTTCGGCTTGGCCGTGCCGGGCGCCGCGCCCGACGGGCCGGCGGGCTTGGGCGCCGGTGCGGCCTGCGAGGGTCCGGCGGCCGGGGGGCGCCTGCACCGCGGCCGGGGGCGCCTGCACCGCGGCCGGGGGGCGCCGGCGCGGGTCCGGCGTCCGGCGGCGGCGCACCGAACGGCGGCGGGGGCGCAAACGGTGCCGGTGGCGCCGCGGGCGCAAACGGTGCTGGGGGCGCGAACGGCGGCGGCGGACCCGCGGGCGGGGTGCCCTGCGAGCTGATGCAGATCACCGTGCAACCGGGAATCTGGGCCGGCGCCTGCTGGGGCGTGGGCGTCATCCACGGGAACATCGGCGGGGGGCTGACGAGCGCCGGGCTGCTCAAGTCGATCAGCGGAACGCGCGCCAGCGGGTCGTCCAGCGGCAGGCCGTTGATGTTCATCGGCAGGTTGGGGCCGAGCCCTTCGGGGTGCTCGAGGTGCGCGTCGCCCAGCGGCGGCGGCGGTCCGGTCATCGGCGGCAGGTCGACCGGCACCACGCCGGTGGCGTAAGCCGCCGCCCAGCCCAGCACGTTCTGCGCGTAGGGCATCGAGTTGTTGTAGCGCAGGATCGCGGTCAAGACCTGCGACTGGTCACGCAGGTTGAGCCCGCCGCTGCACAGGTAGCGGGCGGCCGCCAGGGTGGCGTCGAAGATGTTCTGCGGATCCGCGACGCCGTCGCCCTTGCCGTCCGAGGCGTAGCGCGCCCAGGTCCCCGGCAGGAACTGCATCGGCCCCATCGCGCGGGCGTAGGTGACGCGGTTGCCGGCGCTGCTCTGGATGATCGTTTCGTTGCCGGGCAGCGTCCCGTCCAGCGACGGGCCGTAGATCGGGCTGATCGCGGTGCCGCGCGCGTCGACGGCGCCGCCGCCCGCGTGGCCCGATTCGATGCGCCCGATGCCGGCCAGCAAATTCCAGCTCACCCCACAGCCCGGGGCGGCGACGGCCATCTTTTGTTCCGCGCTGCGGTATGCGGCCAGCGCGATGCTCGGAATGCCCAGTGCGCCCCGCGCATTGACGATCATCGCCGGCGGCGGAGCCGACAACGCGGGCTCGGCGACGTGAAAGACGGTCGGGCTGCGGTCGATCGCGACGACGGCGGGTCCGGTGAGGTCGGGGAAGGTCGGCGACACCGCGGCCACGGGGGTGACGGCGGCATGCCGAGGCGGCATTCGCACCGGAAGCGACGGGGCCGCTGCGCTGACCGCCCCCGCGAAGACCAGTGGAGCAATCATTGCCACGCCGAAAATAGGCTTGCGCGTGTTCCGAAGTGATCGCTGCCGCTCACTCGCGGCGGGGCTCTCACCCCGGCTTCCCCCAATGCGCACTCGACCGTCCTAGATATGTGAGCTGGGTCCACTTTCTGTTAGCTCGGTGAACCAGATCACCATACATAACTCTTGTGACACGAGTGGCGCAATGGTCCAAACGGTTCTCACCTGGATTTCTTAGCCGTTCGTTCCAGGCCGTCACCGCGCTCAACCGGGTCGACGTCCGCGGTTTCGGGCAGCAGATTGGTCAGCAGTTCGCGCAGGTCATCGAGCTCGTGACGCAGGTATTCGCGCGTCACGCCCTCGCCGACGGCCAGCCGCAACGCGGCCAGTTCGCGCGCCAGGTACTCGGTGTCGGCTTTGGTTTCGGCGGCTCTACGACGGTCTTGCTCCAGCGCGACTCGGTCCCGGTTCTCCTGGCGGTTCTGCGCCAACAGGATCAACGGGGCGGCGTAGGCGGCCTGCGTGGAGAAGGCGAGGTTCAGCAGGATGAACGGATAGGGGTCGAAGCGCTCCGCGACGGCGATGAGGTTGAACGCGATCCATACGATCACCACGACGGTCTGGATCAGCAGATAGCGGCCGGTGCCGAAGAAGCGCGCGATCGACTCGGTGATCTGCCCGACGGCCTCGGGGTCCAGCCGCGGTGAATACCTGCGCGACGTCCGCGGGGTGTACAGGCCCCGCGGGGTTGAGGATTTGCTCACTCGGATCCTCCCCGTCCGTTGACCCGGCCGGCGGTGTCGAACTCCTGCATGTCCACCCGCCAGTCGTGCGGCAGCAAGTGATCGAGCAGGTCGTCCACCGTTACCGCGCCGAGCAGATGATTCTGGTCGTCGACCACAGGTCCGCAAACCAGGTTGTATGCGGCCAGGTAGCGGGTGACCGCACCGAGCGGGGTCTCCGGCGTCAAAGTCAACAGGTCGCTGTCGACAATCCCGCCGACCAGAGCCGCCGGCGGCTCACGCAGCAGTCGTTGCAGGGGAACGCAGCCCAGGTAGTGGCCGGTGGGGGTGGCCGTCGGCGGGCGCGCGACGAACACCATGGACGACAGCGCGGTGGTGAGTTCGGGGTCGCGAACCCGGGCCAACGCCTCGGCAACCGAGGTGTCGGGCGTCAGCACCACCGGGTCCGACGTCATCAAGCCGCCGGCGGTGTCGGGGGAGTGCGCGAGCAGCCGGCGCACCGGTTCGGACTCGTCGGGATCCATCCGGGTCAGCAGCATCTCGGCGTCGGTCGGGTTCAGCACCCCGAGCAGGTCGGCCGCGTCGTCGGGATCCATTTCCTCGAGCACGTCGGCGGAGCGTTCGGTGCCCAGCTGCGACAACACGTCGGCCTGGTCCAATTCGGGCAGCTCCTGCAACACGTCGGCCAGTCGGTCGTCGTCGAGGGCCTTGAGCACCTCGTAGCGCCGCTTGACCGGCAACCCGCGGATGGCATCCGCCACGTCGACCGCCCTGCGGCCCTCGAACTGGTCCAGCAGTTGGGTCACTCCCTGGCCCGGCAATGACAGCGCCGACGGGGTCAGGCCCTGCACGTTCTGCCAGTCGACGACGTGGACGGGGCCGCGTCGTCCCAGTCGCCTCGGCACGCGGACGGCCACCCTGGTGACCATCCAGTCCCGAGTCCGGGTCTGTTCGATCCCCAGGTCCGTGATGACCACGTCGAGGCCGGCCAGCTCCGGCAGGTCGGGGTCGTTCACCTTGACTTGCGTGTCGAGCACCTGGCCTATCGCCAGCACCTCGCCGGGCCGCTGCACGAAATGGCGCAGGGATACGCTGCCGGTGCTCAGCGTCACGGCGTTGGGTTCGATGGAGGCGACCCGCAGGATCGGGATGAAGATGCTGCGCCGCGTCGCCAGGTCGACGACCAGCCCGAGCACGCGCGGTTGCTGCCGCACGATGCTGATGCTGATCACGACATCGCGCACCCGGCCCACGGATTCGCCGAGCGGACCCAACACCAGCATCCGCGACAGCCGCGCGATGTACACCCTGTTGACCGATCCCATGGATGTAGAGCCTAGGCAGCCGTCGGCCCGATGGCCGACAACCCGGGCCCGGCGCCGCCGGGTCTGATGCGTGGCGACCCGCTGCGCCCGGCTCCGCCGCGCGTGCGATCACCGCGGGTCTGATGCGTGGCGACCCGCTGCGCCCGGCTGCGCCGCGCTTGCGATCACCGCGGGTCTGATGCGTGGCGACCCGCTGCGCCCGGCTGCGCCGCGCTTGCGATCACCCCGGATGGAATGCGCTAAAGCGAGTGCAGCCGGAAGAGCACGATCACCAAAATCACCACCAGGGTGGCGATTCCGATGACGATGCCGGCCACCGCCAGGCCGAAGCCGTCCTGGCGAGTCCGCCTGATCTGATCCAGGGCGATCGCGCCCAGCACTATGGCCACGATCGAGCCGATGCCGCACAGCAGGCCGGTGAAGGCCGCGATCAGTGAGGCGATCGCCAGCCCGTTCGTCCCGGTCCGGTGGGTTCCCGCGGGTCCGTAGCCGCTCCGGTAATCGGGCGCCGGGTAGTAACCGCCCGGATAGCCGGGGGGCCCGTAGCTGGGCGGACCGCCGTAGGGCGGCGGCGGATAGGCCGGGCCGCCATAGCCCGGCGGCTGCTCATATCCGGGCGGGGGACCGGCGGGCGGTGGGTAATGCGGTGGGTACCCCGACGCGTGGTCGGGGCTCGGCGGGGGATACGGCGGCGGCGCCGATTCGGCGGGTGGCGGTGCGCCGGGCGGCTCCCAGGGCGCGGTCGCGTCCGGCTGGTCGGCGGCCCCGCCGCCGGCGGCGGACGGGTCGCCCTTCTCGTGGTGGCCGCCCTCGCCGAAGCCGTCTCCGGGAGCTGTCATGGTGTTCAACCTAGCCCATGCGCAGGTGAGGGGCGCCGCGGCGGATCCGGGCACATCCCGAGCAAAACCCGGGCTCGTGGTGGCGCCGGCACCGGGTCCATGTCGCCGGAAGAACCGTGTTTGCGCAGGTGACGCAAGGTCGATGGATAGGGTGGGGAGGCCCTGAGATGAAACGACGGCCGAGGCGGAGGACAATGAACGGCGATGACTAATCCTTTCCAGCCTGGGCAGGTTCCCGGCGCCACGCCTCCGGGTGCGGCGGGTCGCCGCGGGCCGGGGCTGCCGACGCCGCCGCGAGGCTGGCCGGTCGGGTCCTATCCCACCTACGCCGAGGCGCAGCGCGCCGTCGACTATCTGTCCGATCAGCAGTTCCCGGTGCAGCAGGTGACCATCGTCGGTGTCGACCTGATGCAGGTGGAGCGTGTCACCGGCAGGCTGACGTGGCCCAAGGTGCTGGGCGGCGGCGTGCTGAGCGGGGCGTGGCTGGGGTTGTTCATCGGGCTGGTGCTCGGCTTCTTCAGCCCGAGCCCGTGGGGGGCCCTGGTCACGGGGTTGGTCGCCGGCGTCTTCTTCGGACTGATTACGTCGGCTGTTCCCTACTCAATGGCCCGTGGCACAAGGGATTTCAGCTCGACCATGCAATTGGTGGCCGGGCGCTACGACGTGCTCTGTGATCCGCAAAACGCAGAAAAGGCGCGGGACCTGTTGGCGCGCTTGGCGATCTGAGGCGCGCGAGAGGTCTGAATTCGTGGTGAGTCGTCGCGGGCGCGTGCGCCGGATAGGCGCAATCGCGCTGGCGACGGCAATCATCGCCGAGGCGGTATCGGCGTGCGCGTCCGGGAGCCACGGGCTGGTCATCAGCTTCTACACGACGGCCGCCGACGGTGCGACGTTCAGCGCGGTGGCCCGGGACTGCACGAAGCAATTCAACGGCCGCTTCGCCATTCAGCAGATCAGCTTGCCCCGGGCCCCCGGTGAGCAGCGTCTGCAGCTGGCCCGCCGGCTGACCGGCCACGACCGCACCCTGGACGTGATGTCGCTGGACGTGGTGTGGACGGCCGAGTTCGGCGAGGCGGGCTGGGCGGTGCCGTTGTCCGACGACCCGGAGGGGCGAGCCGAGACCGACGCCACGGTGGACACGTTGCCGGGCCCGCTGTCGACGGCGCGCTGGCAAGGCAAGCTGTACGGCGCACCCGTCACCACGAACACCGAATTGCTTTGGTACCGGCCCGATTTGGTGGCCCAGCCACCACGGACCTGGGACGGCATGGTGTCCGAGGCCACCCGATTGCACGACGCGGGGCAGCCCAGCTGGATCGGCGTGCAGGCCAACGAGGGCGAAGGCCTGGTGGTCTGGTTCAACACCCTGCTGGTGAGCGGGGGTGGCCAGGTGCTCTCCGACGACGGCCGCCGTGTCACGCTCACCGACACGCCGGCGCACCGGGCGGCCACCGTGACCGCGCTGCGCATCCTCAAGTCGGTGGCTCTCGCACCGGGAGCCGATCCGTCGATCAGCCGAACGGACGAGAGCACCGCTCGGTTGGCTGTCGAACAGGGCCGGGCGGCGCTCGCGGTCAACTGGCCGTACGCGCTGGCGTCCATGCTGGAGAACGCGGTGAAGGGCGGGGTGCCCTTCCTGCCGCTCAACCGGAATCCGGAGCTGGCAGGCAGCATCAACGATGCCGGGACGTTCGTGCCCAGCGACGAGCAATTCCGTGTCGCGTATCAGGCCAGCGAGAAGGTTTTCGGCTTCGCGCCGTATCCCGGTGTGGCACCGGGCCGTCCGGCCAAGGTGACGATCGGCGGGGCCAACCTGGCGGTGGCCAGCACCACCCGGCACCGTGCCGAAGCCTTCGAAGCGATTCGCTGCCTGCGTAATCTGGCGCACCAGAAGTACGTCGCGATCGAAGGCGGCCTGCCCCCGGTGCGTACCTCGCTGTATTCCGATCCGCAGTTCCAGAGCAAGTATCCGATGTACACGATCATCCGCAGGCAGCTCACCGATGCCGCGGTGCGCCCGGCCACGCCGGTCTATCAGGGTGTGGCCATCCGGCTCGCCGCGACGCTGAGCCCGATCGGTCAGATCGACCCCGAGCGGACCGCCGACGAGCTCAGCGCCCAGGTGCAGAAGGCGATCGACGGGAAAGGGCTGCTGCCGTGACGCGGGCCGGCGACGAAACCCGCACCGCGCGAGCATCTTCCGTGACGCCACGGTTGCGCGGGCGGGCCGCCGAGCAGCGGTTGGCGTTTTTTCTCGTCGCGCCGGCGGCGATCCTGATGCTGGCGGTGACGGCGTATCCCATCGGCTACGCCGTGTGGTTGAGCCTGCAGCGCAACAACCTTGCCGTGCCCAATGACACCGCGTTCATCGGCCTGAACAACTACGTGACCATCCTGACCGACCGCTATTGGTGGACCGCGCTGGCGGTGACGCTGGGCATCACGGTGGTCTCGGTGTCCCTGGAATTCGTGCTGGGCCTGGCGCTGGCGCTGGTGATGCACCGCACCCTGGTCGGCAAGGGCCTGGTGCGCACCGCGGTGCTGATCCCGTACGGCATCGTCACCGTCGTCGCGTCGTACAGCTGGTATTACGCGTGGACGCCGGGCACCGGCTACCTGGCCAACCTGTTGCCGCAGGGCAGCGCACCGCTGACCGAACAGATCCCGTCGCTGGCGATCGTCGTCCTCGCCGAGGTGTGGAAAACCACTCCGTTCATGTCGCTGCTGTTGCTGGCCGGTTTGGCGCTGGTGCCCGAGGATCTGCTCAAGGCCGCCCAGGTCGACGGCGCGGGCGCGTGGCGGCGGCTGACCGGAGTGACCCTGCCGATCATCAAGCCGGCGGTGGTGGTCGCCTTGTTGTTCCGGACCCTGGACGCGTTTCGCATCTTCGACAACATCTACGTGATCACCAACGGCGCCAACAATACCGGTTCGGTGTCGATGCTGGGCTACGACAACCTGTTCAAGGGCTTCAACGTCGGGCTCGGCTCGGCGATCAGCGTGCTGATCTTCGTCTGCGTCGGTCTGATCGCGGTGCTGTTCATCAAGGCGTTCGGCGCGGCGGCGCCCGGGGGTGACGTCGATGGCCGCTAGCGGGGCGGGCCTGTCGGCGGGCGCGCGACGCACCGCGCTCTGGGCCGTCATCGACACCCTGGTGGTGGTGTATGCCCTCCTTCCGGTGCTGTGGATCTTCAGTCTGTCGCTGAAGCCGAGCTCAACGATCAAGGACGGCAAGCTGATTCCGTCGTCGATATCTCTGGACAACTATCGCGGCATCTTTCGCGGTGACTTCTTCAGTTCGGCGCTGATCAACTCCGTCGGGGTCGGGTTGATCACCACCGTGATCGCGGTCCTGCTCGGTGCGATGGCCGCGTACGCGATTGCCCGCCTGGACTTTCCGGGCAAGCGGTTGCTGGTTGGAACCACCCTGCTGATCACCATGTTTCCTGCGATCTCGCTGGTGACGCCGCTGTTCAACATCGAACGATTCATCGGCTTGTTCGACACCTGGCCCGGCCTGATCCTGCCATACATCACCTTCGCGCTGCCGCTGGCGATCTACACGCTGTCGGCGTTCTTCCGCGAGATCCCTTGGGATCTGGAGAGGGCGGCGAAAATGGACGGCGCGACACCGGCCCAGGCGTTCCGCAAGGTGATCGTGCCGCTGGCGGCGCCCGGCGTGGTGACGGCGGCGATCCTGGTGTTCATTTTCGCCTGGAACGACCTGCTGCTGGCGCTGACGCTGACCGCCACCAAAGCGGCCATCACCGCGCCGGTGGCGATCGTGAACTTCAGCGGCAGTTCCCAGTTCGAGGAGCCGACCGGCTCGATCGCGGCCGGCGCCGTCGTGATCACCGTCCCCATCATCGTTTTTGTTTTAATCTTCCAACGACGAATCGTCGCCGGGTTGACCTCTGGCGCGGTGAAGGGATAACTCGATGGCCGAGATTGTGCTGGACCATGTCAGCAAGAGTTACCCCGACGGCGCGACGGCGGTGCACGACCTGAACCTCACCATCGCCGACGGCGAATTCCTGATCCTGGTGGGCCCTTCGGGCTGCGGCAAGACCACGACGCTGAACATGATCGCCGGGCTCGAGGACATCTCGTCCGGCGAACTGCGCATCGGCGGCGAACGGGTGAACGAGAAGGCGCCCAAAGACCGCGACATCGCGATGGTGTTCCAGTCCTACGCGCTGTACCCGCACATGACGGTGCGGCAGAACATCGCCTTTCCGCTGACGCTGGCCAAGATGAAGAAGGCCGAGATCGCCCAGAAGGTCGAGGAGACGGCGAAAACCCTTGACCTGACCGAACTCCTGGACCGCAAACCGTCGCAGTTGTCGGGCGGGCAGCGGCAGCGGGTGGCGATGGGTCGCGCCATCGTGCGCCATCCCAAGGCGTTTCTGATGGACGAGCCGCTGTCGAACCTGGACGCGAAATTGCGGGTCCAGATGCGCGGTGAGATCGCCCGGCTGCAGAAGCGGCTGGGCACCACGACGGTCTACGTCACCCACGACCAGACCGAGGCCATGACGCTGGGCGACCGCGTGGTGGTGATGCATTCCGGTGTCGCGCAACAGGTCGGCGCCCCCGACGAGCTCTACGAGCATCCGGCCAACCTGTTCGTCGCCGGCTTCATCGGATCGCCGGCCATGAATTTCTTCCCGGCCACGCCGATGCCCGGCGGGCTCAAACTGCCGTTCGGTGAGGTGATGTTGACACCGGAGGTCCAAGCGGTGATCGGGCAGCATCCGGCGCCGGCGAACGTCATCGTCGGGGTGCGGCCCGAGCATCTGTCCGACGCCGCATTGATCGACGGTTACCAGCGCATCAGGGCGCTGACGTTCGAGGTGAAGGTTGACTTGGTCGAGTCGCTGGGCGCGGACAAGTACGTCTACTTCTCCACGGCGGCGTGGGCCGCCCACTCGGCCCAGCTGGACGAGCTGGCCGCGGAGTCAAACGCCCACGAAAACCAGTTCGTGGCAAGGGTTTCTGCCGAATCGAAGGCGGCCATCGGGCAGTCGATCGAGCTGGCCTTCGACACCAGCAAGCTGGTGGTCTTCGATGCCGACTCGGGAGCCAACCTCACCATCGCGCCGTCGGGGACACCGTGACACAGGACCGGGTACGCGCGCATCTGCGGGCTCACTTCACCGACGCCGACCCCGATACGGCGAGCGTGACCTTTCTCGGCACCGAGACCATCGAGGTGCTGCGTTTCCGCGAGCCGGACGGCACGGTGCACTACGTCACGCTGGGCTGCTCGCGCCACCCGATGACCGAACCGACGCTGGATGTGGCCGACCCGGTGCGCGGTCCGCGCGCCGAAGTCGTGCTGCGGCTGCGTGATCCCGGTCCGATCTCCGGCATCGCGCGCAGCCTGGCGATCCTGGCGGCGGCGCCGGCCGTCGACGGTGTGGTGCTGTGCGCCGATGCGCTGGTGGACCTCGGCTCGCCGCTGTGGGCGTCCCCGTCTTCGCGGGTGCCGTTCACCGCTGTCCTGTTGGGCCGCAGTGGGATCGGCGATCTGCCGCTGGACCCACCCCGGGACCCGGTGCAGTTCCTGTCGGCCACGCCCATCACCGCCACCGAAGCTGCGTGGGTGCGGCTCAAGGGCGCCGAGGCGATGCGTCAAGCGTGGGACAACGACGGGGTCGACGTGCTGGATCCGAATCGCCCCGCCGCACAGCCTAATTGACGCCCGCTAGAGCCAGTTGTTGCGCCGGAACTGGAAGTACAGACCCACGCAGGCGACGGTCATCAGGGCCATGATCCCCGGATATCCCCACGTCCAGTCCAGCTCGGGCATGAAATGGAAGTTCATCCCGTAGATGGCGGCAACCATGGTGGGCACCGCCAAAATACCGGCCCAGGCCGCCATTTTGCGCATGTCGTTGTTCTGCTGCATGCCGACGCGGGCCAGTGCCGCCTGGATCAGCGAATTGAGCATGTCGTCGTAGCTGGCGATCTGGTCGGCGGCCTCGGAGTGGTGGTCGGCGACGTCGCGCAGATAGCGCCGCACCTCTTTGGAGATCACGTCCTTGTTGTCCATCTGGATGCGATGGAACGCGGACGACAGCGGGGTGACGCATCGGCGCAGTTCGACCACCTCGCGCTTGAGCAGGTAGATCGGTTCGACGTCGATCTTGCTGCCGGGGGCGAACGCCAGGCCCTCGATGCCGTCGATGTCGGCCAGCATCAAACTGCTCACCTCGAGGTAGTGGTCCACCACATGGTCGGCAATCGCGTGCAGCACCGCGTAGGGGCCCAACTGCATCTGCTCGGGGTCGCCGTCCATCCGCTTGCGCACGCCGGACAGCTCCCCGTGTTCGCCGTGGCGGACCGTGACCACGAAATTCTTGCCGACGAAGACCATGATTTCGCCGGTCTCCACGATCTCGCGGGCCAGCACCACCGATTCGTGGGGCACGTAGTTGACCGTCTTGAGGACCAAGAACAGGGTGTCGTCGTAGCGCTCCACCTTGGGCCGCTGGTGGGCGCAGACCGCGTCTTCCACGGCCAGCGGGTGCATCCCGAACACGTCGGCCACTTCCTGCATCTCGGACTGACTGGGTTCGCGCAAGCCGACCCAGACGAAGCCGTTGTGCCCCAGTGTTTCGATCTCGCGCACTTTATCCAGGGCGGCCGCGTAGCCGGGTTTGCCGGGCAGCCGGTGCCCGTCGGCGTAGACGGCGCAGTCGACCAGCGTCTCCTTAGGCGGCTCGGGGGCCGGGCTCGGCTGGGGACGCGGTTCGTGCGCGAGGGGCCGAAGCGCTTCGGGCAATGCGTCAAATCCTTGGAACACGTCCACCTCCCACCGTGCGCAGGCCCGACCAGGCGGTGCTCCATCGTACGCGTCCCGGCTGTTCGAAGCGCGACGATCAGGTGTCGGGAAAGCCCTGGTAGCGGACCGGGGATCGGCGGCCGAGGATAGTGCGCTAGTTTCGAGCCGAACCCGAATCTGCACGAACATCTCCACGAGGAGTAAATCGACGTGAGCGCAAGTCCTCTCAAGGTCGCCGTCACCGGCGCCGCCGGCCAGATCGGCTACAGCCTGTTGTTCCGCCTGGCGAGTGGCTCGCTGCTGGGCCCGGACCGCCCGATCGAGCTGCGTCTCCTGGAGATCGAGCCCGCGCTCAAGGCGCTCGAGGGCGTCGTGATGGAGCTGGACGACTGCGCATTCCCGTTGCTGTCCGGCGTGGAGATCGGGGCGGACGCCAATAAGATCTTCGACGGCGTGAACCTGGCGTTGCTGGTCGGCGCGCGGCCGCGTGGCCCGGGCATGGAGCGCAGCGACCTGCTGGAGGCCAACGGCGCGATCTTCACCGCCCAGGGCAAGGCGCTGAATTCCGTGGCCGCCGACGACGTTCGTATCGGCGTGACCGGCAACCCGGCCAACACCAACGCGTTGATCGCGCTGAGCAACGCCCCCGACATCCCCAAGGAGCGGTTCTCCGCGCTGACCCGCCTGGACCACAACCGGGCGATCTCGCAGCTGGCCACCAAGACCGGCGCCAAGGTCACCGACATCAAGAAGATGACGATCTGGGGCAACCACTCGGCCACCCAGTACCCCGACATCTTCCACGCCGAGGTGGGCGGCAAGAACGCCGCCGAGGTCGTCAACGACCAGAACTGGATCGAGAACGACTTCATCCCGACCGTGGCCAAGCGCGGCGCCGCGATCATCGACGCGCGCGGCGCCTCCTCGGCCGCCTCGGCCGCGTCGGCCACCGTCGACGCCGCCCGTTCCTGGTTGCTGGGCAGCCCGGACGGTGACTGGGTGTCGATGGCGGTCTACTCGGACGGCTCCTACGGCGTGCCCGAGGGCATCGTGTCGTCGTTCCCGGTGACCACCAAGGATGGCAACTGGTCGATCGTGCAGGGGCTGGAGATCGACGAGTTCTCCCGCGGCCGCATCGACAAGACCACCGCCGAGCTGGTCGACGAGCGCGCCGCCGTCACGGAGCTGAAGCTGATCTGACATTCCGCATTGCCAATTAGGCCTACTAATGGGTAATCAGTACCCTGAAGCGCGTGTCCGAATTGCTTGAATCGATACAGACGAATGCCGAGCAGGGCGTGATCACCGACGCGGAGATCTTCGAGGCACACGTAGGCGGCAAGCTTTCCGTAGGCCTGACGTCACCACTGGACACCCAGCGCGCTTTGTCGATCGCCTACACCCCCGGCGTCGCACAGGTCAGCCGGGCGATCGCGGCCGACCACGCACAGGCGGCCCGCTACACGTGGGCGAACCGGCTGGTGGCCGTGGTCAGCGACGGCAGCGCGGTACTGGGCCTCGGCGACATCGGACCCGCGGCGTCGCTGCCGGTCATGGAAGGCAAGTGCGCGCTGTTTCAGGCCTACGGCGGGCTGAACGCCATCCCGATCGTGCTGGACACCAAGGATCCCGACGAGATCGTGGAAACCCTGGTGCGGCTGCGGCCGACGTTCGGCGCCGTCAACCTCGAGGACATCTCGGCGCCGCGCTGCTTCGAGATCGAGCGTCGTCTCATCGAGGCGCTGGACTGCCCGGTGATGCACGACGACCAGCACGGCACGGCGATCGTGGTGCTGGCCGCGCTCATGGGTGCCAGCAAGGTTCTCGGTCGCGACATGGCGTCGCTGAAGGTGGTGGTGTCCGGAGCCGGTGCGGCCGGTATCGCATGCACCAATCTCCTTATGGCGATGGGTGTTTCGGACATCACCGTGCTCGACTCACGCGGGATTCTGCACACCGGTCGCGACGACATGAACGACGTCAAGGTGGCCCTGGCGCGGCGCACCAACCCCACCGGTCTGACCGGCAGCCTGGCCGAAGGCATCCGCGGCGCCGACGTGTTCCTCGGCCTGTCGGGCGGCGTGGTCCCCGAAGAGATGATCGCGACCATGGCGCCCGACGGGATCGTGTTCGCGCTGTCCAACCCCGATCCGGAGATCCACCCGCAGATCGCGGCCAAGTACGCCGCGGTGGTGGCCACCGGCCGTAGCGATTTCCCGAATCAGATCAACAACGTGCTGGCCTTCCCCGGGGTGTTCCGCGGTGCGCTGGAAGCCGGCGCGCGCCGGATCACCGAAAGAATGATGGTCGCGGCGGCCGAGGCGATCTTCTCCGTCGTCAGCGACGACCTCGCCCTCGACCGGATCGTCCCCAGCCCCCTGGACACCCGCGTCGGGGAAGCGGTCGCCACGGCGGTCGCGCTGGCCACGGAAGCGTCGGACCCTTCCGTCGCCGGGGGGTGAGAATCGGCAGGCTGGCGGCGCCACTGCTCGCCGCCGCACTGGCCGTCGCCGGTTGCGCGACCGACACCGGCGACCATCGTGCCCGCGCCGAAGTGGTGGTCGGATCCCGGCCTGACACCGATTCGGCGCTGCTGGCCGGCGTGTACGTCGCCGCCCTGCGGTCCTACGGGTTCGGCGCGCGGGCCGCGACCGCCGCCGACCCGAAGCCGCAATTGGATTCCGGCGCATTCACCGTCGTGCCCGCCTTCACCGGCCGCACGTTGCAAGCCCTGCAGCCGGGAGCGACGGCGATGTCGGACAAAGACGTCTACCGCGCGATGATCGCCGCGCTGCCCGAGGGCGTCGTCGCGGGCGACTACACGACGGCCGCCGAGGACAAGCCCGTGTTGCTGGTGAGTCAGCCCACCGCCAAGGCTTGGGGCGGCAGCGATGTCAGCGCCGACTTGAGCACGCTGCCCCGGCACTGCGATGGCCTCATCGTCGGGACCGTCGCCGGGCATCAGCAGCCGTCGACGGTCGGGTCCTGCCGGCTTCCCGCGCCACGCGAATTCCCGGACGGCGCAACGATGTTCGCCGCGATTCGGGCCGGGCAGCTTACCGCGGGATGGACCACCACCACCGATCCCGGCACCCCTGGCGACCTGGTCGCGCTGACCGACGGCAAGCCCGCACTGATCCGCGCCGAGAACGTGGTGCCACTGTATCGGCGCAACGCGCTCAGCGAGCGGCAGTTGCTGGCGATCAACGAGGTGGCCGGTGTCCTGGACACCGCGGCCCTGGTCGAGATGCGGCGGCAGGTGGCCACCGGCGCCGACCCTCAGGCGGTGGCGGGAGGCTGGCTGGCCGAGCATCCGCTCGGCCGGTAGACCGGGCTGCGGCTGACGTGCCCCGGCCCTCTGTCGCGCGTATCCACGCGCTCATCGACCGGGTCAGCGCTTCGGCAGCAACCGGGTCACAAAGTCCTTGACGCGGCTCATCACCGGCCCGCCCAGCAGTCGGTCGTGGTTCGGCCCTGCGACCCGCACCAACAGGTCCATCGCCTTGACGTCGGGACCGACCAGGACCCGGGGCTTGTTCTTGCGCACGCCGTCGAGGATCAACTGCGCGGCTCGCAGCGGGGTGGTCTTGGCCTGCTGCTCCTCGAACAGGCTGGCCAGCTCGGCATGGTCGAGTCCCTCGACGCCGGTCGCATTGCGGGCGAAGGCGGTCTTGATGCCGCCCGGGTGGACCGTCGTCACCCGCACCGGGTGACCGGCGCGGGCCATCTCCTGATGCAGCGCCTCGGTGAATCCCCGGACGGCGAACTTGGCGGCGACGTATGCCGCCTGGCCGGGCGCCGAGAACAGGCCGAGCGCGCTCGAGATGTTGATGACGTGGCCGTCGCCGGAGGCGATCAGGTGCGGCAGGAAAGCCTTGGTGCCGTTGACGACGCCCCAATAGTCGACGTCGATGACCCGCTCGATGTCCTTGAACCGGCTGTCCGCGATGGATCCGATGAACGTGATGCCGGCGTTGTTGTAGATCTGGTTTACCTTACCGAAGTGCTCGTTCACCGCGTCGGCGTAGGTCAGGAAGGCCTCGCGCTCGGTGACGTCAAGCCGATCGGACTTGAACGCCGCGCCGATCGCCGTCAGCTGTTCGGCGGTCTGCGCCAGCCCCGCGGTGTCGACGTCGCTGATGGCCACCTTGGCACCCGCCCGGCCCAGCTCGACCGCCAGCGCCTGGCCGATGCCCGAACCGGCGCCGGTGACGACGGCGACCTTGCCGGCGAACGTATCCATGCAACACTCCCTCGTGCGGCTCGACCGCTTGACGCTAACCGTTACCAGCGACGCCGGCTACAGCAGTACGAAATCCTGAATCGGCGACGCTGAGATTCACTGCTTGGGCAGCAACCGGCCCATTACCGGCCCGAACAGCTGCTGATAACCCGAACCCGTCAGCCGCACCAGGATGTCCAGTGCCTTGGCGTCGGAACCGACCAGGACCCGCGCCTTCTTCTTGCGCACCGCGTCCAGGATGATCACAGCCGCGCGGTGCGGGGTGGTCTTGGCCAGCCGCTTGTCGAACAGTTTGGCCAGCTCGGCCTGGTCGAGGCCCTCGGCGGCGGTGGCGTTGCGCGCGATGGCGGTCTTGATGCCGCCGGGGTGCACCGTGGTCACCGCCACCGGGTGGCCGGCCGCCGCCATCTCCTGCCGCAGCGCCTCGGTGAAGCCGCGCACGGCGAACTTTGCCGAGTTGTAGGCCGCCTGTCCGGGCACCGCGAACAGCCCGAACACGCTGGACACGTTGATGACGTGCCCGTCGCCGGAAGCGATCAGGTGCGGCAGGAAAGCCTTGGTGCCGTTGACGACGCCCCAGAAGTCGACGTCCATCACCCGTTCGATGTCCTTGAACTGGCTGACTTCGACGTCGCCGGTGAAGGCGATGCCGGCGTTGTTGTAGATCTGGTTGACCTTGCCGAAGTGCTCCTTGACGGCATCGGCGTAGGCCAGGAACGCCTCGCGCTCGGTGACGTCGAGCCGGTCGGACTTGAACGACGCGCCGATTGCCTTCAGTTGTTCCTCGGTGTGGGCCAGGCCCTCGAGGTCGACGTCGCTGATGGCCACCTTGGCGCCCGAGCGGGCCAACTCCAGGGCCAGCGCCTGCCCGATACCCGAACCCGCGCCCGTCACCACCGCGACCTTGCCGGCGAACCCTTGCATGAGCACCCTTCCTTATCGGCACGTTTGCGTCGAGGCTAGCCGGTACCGACGGTCCCTGATACCCGTGGGTCACCGAACCCCGCCCGGCTCAGCCCTCGTCGCCGGTCAGGCGAACGCGGTGTCGATGATCTCCTGCTGCTCCACGGCGTGCACCTTCGACGAGCCCGACGACGGGGCCGACATCGCCCGCCGCGAGATCCGCTTGATCCCGGTCAGCTTGTCGGGCAGCAGCTCGGGCAGCTCGAGCCCGAAGCGCGGCCACGCACCCTGGTTGGCCGGTTCCTCCTGCACCCAGAAGTACTGGTTGGCGTTCGGGTAGCGGTCCAGCGTCTCGCCCAGCCGCCGCTTCGGCAGCGGGGCGAGCTGCTCGATCCGCACGATCGCCACGTCTTCGCGGTTGTCCTTGGCCTTGCGGGCCACCAGCTCGTAGTAGAGCTTGCCGCTGGTCAGCAGGACCCGGGTGACCTTGCTGCGATCACCGATGCCGTCCTCGTAGGTCGGCTCCTCAAGCACCGAGCGGAACTTGATCTCGGTGAAGTCCCGGACGTCGCTGACCGCGGCCTTGTTGCGCAGCATCGATTTCGGCGTGAACACGATCAGCGGCCGCTGCACGCCGTCGAGGGCGTGGCGCCGCAACAGGTGGAAGTAGTTGGACGGCGTCGAGGGCATCGCGATGGTCATCGAGCCCTCGGCCCACAGCTGAAGGAAACGCTCGATGCGGGCCGAGGTGTGGTCGGGGCCCTGGCCTTCGTGGCCGTGCGGCAGTAGCAGCACGACGTTGGACAGCTGGCCCCACTTGGCCTCACCGGAGCTGATGAATTCGTCGATGATCAACTGCGCGCCGTTGACGAAGTCCCCGAACTGCGCCTCCCACAACACCAGGGCGTCCGGGTTGCCCACCGTGTAGCCATACTCGAAGCCGACGGCGGCGTATTCCGACAGCGGCGAGTCGTAGACCAGGAACTTGCCGCCGGTGCGGGTGCCGTCGGCGTTCATCGTCAGCAGTTGCAGCGGGGCGAACTCTTCACCGGTGTTGCGGTCGATGATCACCGAGTGCCGCTGGGAGAAGGTGCCGCGCTTGGTGTCCTGGCCCGACAGCCGCACCAGCTTGCCCTCGGCCACCAGCGAGCCCAGCGCCAGCAGTTCGCCGAAGGCCCAGTCGATCTTGCCCTCGTAGGCCATCTCGCGGCGCTTCTCCAGCACCGGCTGCACCCGCGGGTGCGCGGTGAAGCCGTCCGGGGTCGCCAGGAACGCGTCGCCGATGCGGGCCAGCAGCGACTTGTCCACCGCGGTGGCCAGGCCCGCCGGCAGCATCTGGTCGGCCTCGACCGATTCGCTCGGCAGCGCGCCGTGTTTCTCCAGCTCGCGGACCTCGTTGAACACCCGCTCCAGCTGGCCCTGGTAGTCGCGCAGCGCGTCCTCGGCCTCCTTCATCGAGATGTCGCCGCGGCCGATCAGGGCTTCGGTGTAACTCTTGCGGACGCCGCGCTTGAGGTCGACGACGTCGTACATCGCGGGGTTGGTCATCGACGGGTCGTCGCCCTCGTTGTGCCCGCGCTTGCGGTAGCACAGCATGTCGATGACGACGTCCTTCTTGAACTCCTGCCGGAAGTCGACGGCCAGCTTGGCCACCCACGCGCACGCCTCCGGGTCGTCGCCGTTGACGTGGAAGATCGGCGCCCCGATCATCTTCGCGACGTCGGTGCAGTACTCACTGGACCGCGAGTACTCCGGCGCGGTGGTGAAGCCGATCTGGTTGTTGGCGATGATGTGAATGGTGCCGCCGACCCGGTAGCCGGGCAGGTTAGTCATGTTCAGGGTTTCGGCGACCACGCCCTGACCGGCGAACGCGGCGTCGCCGTGCAGCATCATCGGCACCACCGAGAAGGCCTTCTCATCCCCGTGGTCATGGGCGCCGTGGTCCAACAGGTCCTGCTTGGCCCGCACCAGGCCCTCCAGCACCGGGTCGACGGCCTCCAGATGCGACGGGTTGGCGGTCAGCGACACCTGAATGTCGTTGTCGCCGAACATCTGTAGATACACGCCGGTGGCGCCCAGGTGATATTTGACGTCACCGGAGCCGTGCGCCTGCGCCGGATTGAGGTTGCCCTCGAACTCGCTGAAGATCTGCGAGTACGGCTTGCCGACGATGTTGGCCAGCACGTTGAGCCGGCCGCGGTGCGGCATCCCGATGACCACCTCGTCGAGCCCGTGCTCGGCGCACTGATCGATCGCCGCGTCCATCATCGGGATGATGCTTTCCGCGCCTTCCAGTGAAAATCGTTTCTGGCCAACGTATTTGGTCTGCAGGAAGGTTTCGAAGGCCTCGGCCGCGTTCAGCTTGCTCAGGATGAACTTCTGCTCGGCCACCGTCGGTTTGACGTGCTTGGTCTCGACGCGCTGCTGCAGCCATTCCTGTTGCGACGGTTCGAGAATGTGGGTGTACTCCACGCCGATGTGGCGGCAGTAGGCGTCGCGCAGCAGACCCAGCACGTCGCGCAGCTTCTTGTACTCGCTTCCGGCGAAGCCGTTGACTTTGAACACCCGGTCGAGGTCCCACAGCGTCAGGCCGTGGTTGAGGATCTCGAGGTCCGGGTGGCTGCGGAACCGGCTGCCGTCCAGCCGCAGTGGGTCGATGTCGGCCATCAGGTGACCGCGATTGCGGTAGGCCGCAATCAACTCCATCACCCGGGCGTTCTTGTCGACGATCGAGTCCGGGTTGTCGGTGCTCCAGCGCACCGGCAGGTACGGGTTTCCCAGCTCGCGGAAGATCTCGTCCCAGAAGGCGTCCGACAGCAGCATCTCGTGGATGGTGCGCAGGAAGTCGCCGGACTCCGCACCCTGGATGATGCGATGGTCGTAGGTGGAGGTCAGCGTGATCAGCTTGCCGATGCCCAGCTCGGCGATGCGTTCCTCGCTGGCACCCTGGAACTCCGCGGGGTATTCCATGGCGCCGACGCCGATGATGGCGCCCTGACCGCTCATCAGCCGCGGCACCGAGTGCACGGTGCCGATGGTGCCCGGGTTGGTCAGCGAAATGGTCACGCCGGCAAAGTCTTCGGCGGTCAGCTTGCCGTCGCGGGCGCGTCGCACGATGTCTTCGTAGGCGGTGACGAACTGCGCGAAGCGCATGGTTTCGCAGCCCTTGATCCCGGCGACCACCAGGGAACGCTTGCCGTCCTTGCCCTGCAGGTCGATCGCCAGGCCGAGGTTGGTGTGCGCCGGCGTCACCGCGGTCGGCTTGCCGTCGACCTCGGCGTAGTGCCGATTCATGTTCGGGAACTTCTTGATCGCCTGCACCAGCGCGTAGCCCAGCAGGTGGGTGAACGAGATCTTGCCGCCGCGGGTGCGCTTGAGTTGGTTGTTGATGACGATCCGGTTGTCGATCATCAGCTTGGCCGGGACGGCGCGGACGCTGGTCGCCGTCGGTACGTCCAGCGACGCCGACATGTTCTTGACGACGGCCGCGGCGGCACCGCGCAGCGTCTGCAGCTCGTCGCCTTCGGCCGGCGGGGGAGTGGGGGCTTTGGCCGGCCGCGCCGCGACCCCATTGCCGGCGGCGGTGCTGGCGGGGGGCGCGGGCTTGGCGGGCGCGGTGGCCTGCGGGGCCGCCGGAGCCGGCTTCGCCGGGGCGGGGGCGGCGGCCGGCGGCCCGTCGCTGCTGCTCGGGGCGGCCGGCGCGGGTTCACCGGCGGGCTCAGGGTTGTAGTCGACCAGGAACTCGTGCCAGCTCGGATCGACTGACGAGGGGTCGTCGCGGAACTTGCGGTACATCTCCTCGACCAGCCATTCGTTCTGCCCGAATGGTGAACTTATGTTGCTCACGACCGCAGTTCGCCTCAATCCTTCTATTCCGCAAGCGCATTCCCGTGGCGCCTGCACCCTTGTCGGCCCCTGAGGACCGAACACCTCCCACGGAGGGCGGTACCCATTGTTTCCGCCCTATAAAGGCTAACCTTTCGCCGCCGATCTGCCAGATTGACCGGGGGGCATGAGGACGGCCGGCACGGTTCCTATGGCGGCGACCCGCTGCGCCCGGCTACGCCGCGCTTGCGATCGCCAGGTCCCGATGGCGGCGACCCGCTGCGCCCGGCTACGCCGCGCTTGCGATCACAACTAGCCGGCTTCGTGGACCGGGGGCACCAGATGCAGCGCGCGGGGCCAGCGCGCCGGCGGGGCGCCGAACGCCCTGTTGGCGTTGCGGATCATCTTCTTGCCGGCGAGGTAGTTGCCGACGGCACCCACCACGACCCCGATTCCGACCGGCAGCAGTTTGCCGAACAGCAGGGCGCCGCGCCGCAGGGTGTACTTGCGGACCCACGACTTGAGCAGCCGCGAGTTGAGCTTCGACATCGACGACAGCGGCAGGGCGGCCAGGCTCTCGGAGATCCAGCCACCGTTGGTACGACGCGGGCCGATCAGCTCGGCGACGGCGTGCTCGCTGTTGTCGCCGGCGAGGACCGCCAGCACCAGCGCGCGGCGCCGTTCCCGGTGGTCGGCCGGAATGTCGTAGACCACGGCCGTCGCCAGCACGAAGAACGCGGTGGCCTCCAGGAACGTCACCGTTTCCGCGGCCGCCGCGGATAGGGCGCTGATCGTGCCGATGCCGGGCACGGTCGCGGCGGCCCCCACGGCAACGCCGCCAGCCGTCACGATGGCCAGGTATCGCTTCCGCAGCTTGGCCATGATCTCCGCCGGGCCGGCATGGGGGTGCGCGTTGCGCAGCCGGGTCACATAGGCCTCGGCAGCCGGGCCCTGTATCCACGAGCTCCGCTCGATGACCTGGGCCAACGCCCGCGCGGACATCTTGGGTCGACCACTTCGCGCGGTCGGCTGCTGTCCCTCGTTGGACATGGTGAAGAACCGGTTCGGCGACCTTTTCCGTCGAGCCCGCATATTTCTCTCCTGCAGATGGCGTTCCCCCAGGCTAACGCGCCCGCGACGAATACTGGCGCGTTATGCGTCCTGACCGGGTCCTTGGCTGCCGGCCTATTGCCGCACCGGGAATAATGCAGGCTAAATGTCTGCGACGGTCCGTGCCGTTCGTCGGTGCTCATGCTGTTTACCGCGCCCCGCGCGTGGTGTATCTACCTGCGTGGGTTGGGCCGGTCGATCAGCCGGGCCGACACGGCTGAACAGCAGCGAAACGAGGTGGGGTGGATGACCACGGCTACGCCCCGCACGCCCGGAGGCACGGGGCGCGCGGGATCGGGGCCGGCCCGGGCCGCCAACCGCTGGGACTTTCTCACCCGGAGCTCGCCGCAGTCGCAGAACCCCTGGAACCCGCTGTGGGCGATGATGATCGGCTTCTTCATGATCATGGTCGACTCGACCATCGTCGCGATCGCCAACCCGACCATCATGGCCAGCCTGCGCATCGGCTACGACACCGTGGTCTGGGTGACCAGCGCCTACCTGCTGGGCTATGCGGTCGTGTTGCTGGTCGCCGGGCGCCTGGGCGACCGGTTCGGTCCCAAGAACCTGTACCTGTTCGGCCTGGTCGTGTTCACCGCCTCCTCGGTGTGGTGCGGGCTGGCCGGCAGCGCCGCGATGCTGATCGCGGCGCGCGTCGTCCAGGGCGTGGGCGCGGGGCTGCTCACCCCGCAGACCCTGTCGACCATCACGCGGATCTTCCCGTCGGAGCGGCGCGGGGTCGCGGTGAGCCTGTGGGGCGCCACCGCCGGGGTGGCCAGCCTCGTGGGCCCACTGGCCGGCGGTGTCCTGGTCGACGGGCTGGGCTGGCAGTGGATCTTCTTCGTCAACGTCCCGATCGGCGTCATCGGGCTGGCGCTGGCGTATTGGCTGATTCCGGTGCTGCCCACCCAGTCGCACCGCTTCGACCTGATCGGGGTCGCGCTGTCCGGCATCGGCATCTTTCTGATCGTGTTCGGGCTGCAGCAGGGGCAGGCCGCGCACTGGCAACCCTGGATCTGGGCCTTGATCGTCGCGGGCGTCGGGTTCATGACGGCTTTCGCGTTCTGGCAGGCGCTGAACGCCCACGAGCCGCTGATTCCGTTGATCATCTTCGGCGATCGCGACTTCAGTCTGTGCAACGTCGGGGTCGCCATCATCTCGTTCACCGCGACGGCCATGATGCTGCCGCTGACGTTTTATACGCAGGCCGTGTGCGGGCTGTCGCCGACGCGCTCGGCCCTGCTGATCGCGCCGATGGCGATCGCGAACGGTGTCTTCGCGCCGTTCGTCGGCAAGATCGTCGACAAATACCATCCGCGACCGGTGCTCGGATTCGGCTTCTCGGTGCTGGCGATCGCGCTGACCTGGCTCACCTTCGAGATGTCGCCGACGACACCGATCTGGCGGCTGGCGTTGCCGTTCTTCGTGATGGGTGTCGGGATGGCATTCGTGTGGTCGCCGCTGACCGCGACCGCGACGCGTAACCTGCCGCCACACCTGGCCGGCGCGGGCTCCGCGGTCTACAATTCCGTGCGCCAGCTCGGTGCGGTGCTCGGCAGCGCCGGCATGGCCGCGTTCATGACGTGGCGCATCAGCGCCGAGATGCCGCGGCAGCCTTCCGGGGACGCCGCCGGCGAGGACGCGCTCGCCCTGCAGTTGCCCAGGTTCCTGCGCGAACCGTTCGCGGCCGCGATGTCACAGTCGGTGCTGTTGCCGGCGTTCATCGCGTTGTTCGGGATCATCGCCGCGCTGTTCCTGGTGGGCTCCGCGCCGCGCGCGGGCAAGAGCGATGGCAGGGGCGGCGACGATCCGCTGGGCCCCGACGATGACGTCGTCGACGACGACTATGACGACGACGAGTACGTGGAATTCGTGCTGGTGCGCGAGCCTGACGCCCAGCGGGGCAGCCACCCCGCGCCGGCCAGGCGGCCGGTCGAACGCCCGCGCCCGTCGTCCAGCGGAGTGCCGCGACGCGGCCCCACCACGCAGGCTCAACCAATCGGCTACGCCCACAACGGGTCTCGCGTGGACAGCGGCAACCGCCTCCGCCAGGTGGCGGTGCGGCGTTCACCCAGGTCCCTGCCGCCCAGTGATCGGCCGACCCGGCCGCCGCGCCGGCCCCACAACGGGTCGGCGGGCCTTCACTTCAGCGACGGTGAATCGCTGCGGGGTTACCATCACCGCTCCGATCCGGACGACGACCCGACCGGTTCGGGCCGGCACTCGTCAACCGGTTAGCAGCCAATTTGGGTCACAGCGCAACTGTGGCCGAAACCCGTGCGCCGCCCGGTCCTTTCGCTGATCGCCTTCGGCTCCGGCGGGTCGCGTGAGGAATAGCGTGATCGCGGGCTATCGTGGCGCCGTGCGTGATCGGTGCGGGTGCAGTGCGACACCGTCTCTTTCGCGCCGTGATGTACTCAAATACGCTGCGGCGGCGCCGATTACGCTGAGTTTGGGCACCGCCGCATCTGGTCTGGTCCAACCCCTGAGAGCGGCAGCTGATACGTCCTTGGTGTCGGCGGTCGAAGCGCCGGGGCAGGACCTCAATATCGTCAGTCGGGCCGGGTGGGGCGCCGACGAGTCAATCCGCCGCCGAGCACCGATGTACGACAACGGAATCAAGGCAGGCGTCGTGCACCACACCGCTGGTGTAAATGACTACGCGCAGCAGGATTCGGCGGCAACTGTGCGGTCGATCTACGACTACCACACCCGCACTCTGGGCTGGTCGGACATCGCCTACAACGCCCTGGTCGACAAGTACGGTCAGGTATTCGAGGGTCGATTCGGAGGGATGACAAGGCCGGTGCTGGGCACGCACACCGGCGGGTTCAACCGCAACACATGGGCGGTGTGCATGATCGGAGACTTCGACGCGGTGGCCCCAACGCCGGTTCAGCTGCACACCGTGGGGCGCCTGCTCGGGTGGCGTCTGGCCCTCGATGGCGTCGACCCGCAGGGGAGCGTCGCGTTGACATCGGACGGGGGCCCCTACACCCGGTTCCCTCAGGGCGCCACCATCGCCTTGCCGTGCATTTTCGCTCACCGCGACGTCGGCGATACCGATTGCCCCGGCAACCTTGGATTCCCGTTGATGAACCAGATTCGTGACATCGCTGCGAGGTTCAACAAACGCCCCAGCGCCGATGATCTCGCGCAGTCGATGCAAGGTAGTGCCATCTATGACCGGTGGCAGGCGATGGGCGGCATGAAGAGCGCCCTGGGCGCACCAAAGTCGTCGGAATCGACCGGGGCGGGAGCCACGCGCTACGTCATCTTCGACAAGGGGGCGATGTACTGGTCGCCGACCACCGGGGCGCAGCCCGTCACGGGCACCATCTACGCCGTGTGGGGCACCTTGGGTTACGAACACAGCGCGCTGGGGCTGCCGACCAGCACCGAAATCCAGGAGCCGGAGTGGGTCGTCCAGAATTTTCAACATGGCACCCTGAACATCGAGCGTGGGAGCCGGACAGTCGTCACCGTGATCAACGGTGTCGCTGCCGTCGTACCGCCGCCGTCGGCAGACGGCCCGCCCGTACAGGTTGAGCGGTTTTCACCGATGCGCAACCGAGTTTGAACCCGAGACCGCGCGGAACATTGATCCCTATTGCCTAACCGGTAAGCCCGTCACCGCAGATCGGGCTGGGTGAGCGCCAAGAATGCGCCCAGGTCGATCAGGCCCGCCGGTGTCGCGGGCAGATACTCAGTCAATGACGGGGAGCGCACCAGCACGGCCGCGTACTGGGCCCGGCTCACCGCGACATTGAGCCGATTCCTGTTGAGCAGGAAGGAGATTCCGCGGGGAACCACGTCCGTGGACGACACCGTCATCGAGACGAAGACCACCGGCGCCTGTCCGCCCTGGAACTTGTCGACCGTCCCGACTCGCACTCCATCGAGCTTCGCGGCGGCAAACCGGTGGCGCAGCAGCGCCACCTGGGCGTTGTAGGGCGCCAGCACCAGCACGTCGGCGGCGGTCAGCGCCCGGGTGCCGTGTTCGTCGGTCCACGACGCACCGAGCAGCCGGCCGATCTCGGTGACGATCGCGTCGGCCTCCTCGGGGCTCTCGGTCGAATTGCCCTGGTGCTCAACCGAAAGCAGCTGAACGCCGGGCTGGTACCCATCGAGCTGGCGGGCCGCGGTGCAGTCGTGAGAATGCAGTCTGTCCTCGTAGGACAGCGCCGAAACCGCCGCGCACACGGCCGGGTGCATGCGGTACGAGAGGTCCAGGAAGTAGCCGCGCTCGTCGGGCAGGGTGCGGTGACCGTCGACCAGCCACTCCAGCGCGGAGGTGTCCACCGGTTCCGGATGGGTGCCCTGGCTGACTTGCGGCAACTGCTGGGGATCCCCGAGCAGCAGCAGGTTGGCGGCGGCCGGGGCCACGGCGATGGTGTTGGCCAAACAGAATTGGCCGGCTTCGTCGATCACCAGCAGATCGAGGCTTCCCGGCGGTATCCGGTTGGCATTGGCGAAATCCCATGCCGTTCCGCCGATCACACATCCCGGCGTGTCGGCGAGGAACGCGGCGTATGCGCCACCGTCGATCTCCCGCCAGCGCGGGGCCCGGTGGTCGTTGCGCTTCTTCGCGATCCGTTGCGGATCCAGGCCGGCGTCGATCACACAATCCAAAACGTTCTCCACGGTGGCGTGCGACTGCGCGACCACGCCGATGCGCCAGGCGTGTTTGGTGACCAGGTCGTGGATCACCCGGGCGGCGGTGTGCGTCTTGCCGGTGCCGGGCGGCCCGTGCACCGCCAGGTATGACGAGTCCAGATCCAATACCGCCGCGGTGATGTCGGCGACGGCGTCGTCGCTACGTGGCAGGGGGGTGCCGCTGCGCGCGCGGGGCGCACGGCGCAGCAGCACGTCGACGATGGCGCTGTCCGGTAGTCGCGGCAATCCGGCGGCCACCGCGGCGGCGGCCGCCTCGATCGATTCGCGCAGGGCCGTCGTCGGGATCGGTGGCCCGGGCGTCAGCGCGAACGGCACCTGGTGAAAGGTGTTGCCGTCGCTGCCAACTCGTTCGAGAATGATCACTTCGCTGGGCACCGTCGGGTCGTCGGCCTCGACAACCGAGGCCCGCCCGGCCGCGCGCCGGTCCGGGCTATCGGTCATGCCGGGCGGCGCCGGCGGGTGGTAGAGCGCAAAGGCGTCGCTCTTCAAATCTCCGCGCGCCAGCTCGCCGCGCAGCTGCACCCGCCGCTGCGGCTTGCGCGCCCGGACAGGCGTGTGCCAGTCGACGCTGACCGACGCGTGCTCGGCGACGAACACATCGGTGTTGTCAGCCCACTCCTCGATGGGGAAGTTCAGCCGGTCGAAATGCGCCCACCAGAAAGGTTTGTCCTCGCGCCGGTGATAACCGCGGGCGGCGGCGAGCAGCGCCACCGCCGTCTGCTGCGGGGTGCGGTCGTCGACGCCGGCGGTTCCGGTGAAAGCCGCCAACGTCACCGCCAACTGGTCGCGGTCGTCGACGGTGTTGCCGTCGGGCACCGGCTGGGCGCCGACCGGTACCACGCCGGATTCATAGGCGCGCAACAACAACCAGTTCCGCAGTTCCTGAGTCGACCGGCAGTCGTAATGGTTGTAGTCCTCGATCTCCTTGAGCACCGATGTGGCCTCGTCGCCGCGGCCCTCCGCCTCGAGTTCGCAGTACCGCGCGTAGGAGGTGATCGAACCGGTGGCCGTGGTCACGTCGCCCACACGCAGTTGGGCCCCCATGTAGAGCGGCTCCAGCGCCTTGAGGCTGAACGACTCCGCGCCCACGCGAATGCTCCTGCGCACCAACGGATAAAGGTCGACCAGCGTACCGCTGCGGAGCAGTTCGTCGACCTCGTCCTCGCCAACCCCGTAGCGCCCGGCCAGTCGCAACAGCGCGGTCTTCTCGTAGGGCGCGTAATGGTAGATGTGCATATTGGGGCGGCGCTTGCGGCGCCTGGCCACCAGCGCCAGAAAGTCGATCAGCGCCTTGCGTTCGTCGGCCCGGTTGTGCGCCCACAGCGGGCGGAACCTGCCCGTCGGCCCGGCCTCCAAGACACCGAACAGGTACTCCAGGCCCCACTCGCGCCCATCGGTGGTCCACAGCGGATCGCCCTCGAAGTCGAAGAACAGGTCGCCCGGGTCGGGCTCGGGTAGCAGGGCCAGCGGCTGCGCGTCGATGACCTGGACCTGAGGAACCCCGGTTTCGCGTTGCTGGACTTGCAGTTTCGCCTGGATGGCCAGTTTGTCCAGGACGCCGGCCGCCAGGCCGGGCACGGGTCCGCGACGATCGGCCAGCTGCGCGACCGTGCTGATGCCGGCGTCAAAGAGCTTGTCCCGCTGGTTCACTCGCATGCCGGCGACCAATAGAACGTCGTCGGCCGCCCGCAGCTGTTCGAGGCACAACGGGCAGTGAAAGCAGGCTGTCACGCCCTCGTCGTCCCAGCGGACCGCGGCGCCGCCCGCGTAGTGCTCATCGAGGAGGCGCTGCAGCCGAGTCCGCTGGGAGCGGTACACCGGGATCAGGTCGCAAACGCGGTGCCGCACCGCGGTTCCATCGCCCAGCCGCAGCTCGGCCTCCGGTGCGACCGGGATGCCGGACGCCGCCAACGCGTCGGCGTAGGCGGCCAGCTGCAGCAGCGCGGTCACCTTGGCCGAGCGGGCCAGTTTGGTGTCGACGACGCGGTACCGCTCGCCGTCGCGCACCAGGAAATCGGCGAAGCCGACGAAGCGGCCGTCGAACATAGCGGCCTGATACACCACGGGCGCGCGGTCGGCGACGGCGCGGCGGGTGGCGTCGGCGGCCGCCGCGAGGCCGGCGGGTGTGTAGGCCGGGCGGCCGATGATCGCGACGTCCTGCCCTAACCGGTCGCGCAGCGACGCGAGTTCGCGTCGCTCGTGTTCGCTACCGAGCTCGGCCGTCCGCGCGAGCAGTTCGTCCTCGACGGTGACGGCGGGCCCGCGGCCCAGCTTCGCGTCGAAGTCCCGCAGCAGCGCGAATTCGCAGCGGGCGGCGGCGGCAAGGTCCGATGCGCTGTACACGATGCTGTCGCCGGAGACCAACACTGGAGCCACTGTAGGTCAGCGCTCCGACACCGGCGCCGTGCCGGGCGGGCGTGCCCCCGATCAGTGGGCCGGGGTGTTGCCGATGAGTTCGACCGTGTTGCCGTTCCAGTGGAATTTCACGTCGGTGTTCAGGCCGCTGATCCCGCCGGGATAGGTCAGCGCCACCGTGTCGCCCGTGGTCTGCGCCGGGTCAACGCCGTTGAATCCGTAGGTGTCGGGCACGCCCTGCGGGATGAACTGGCCGAGGTGGAACAGCACCGCACGGGTGGTCGGGGCGACCGCATTGGTGTTGGCCTTGATGATGATCGCCGACAGCTGGGCGCACTGGTTGTAGTTGCCGGCCAGCGGTTCGGGGTTCCAGGGCTGCTGGCTGCGCGGGTCGCGGGGCAGCTCGGACACCACCTTCGCGATGGTGGGCGACGCGAGGTTGACCGCGCAGGGATCGGTGGGCGGGGCGTTGCCGGGTGGGGCGGCGGCCGTCGGCGTGGCCGGGGCGGTGATCGACGCCGTCTCCGAGGTCCTGGCCTGCGGCGTCTTCGCGACGGTGGAGTCCCCCGAACCGCAGCCGGTCAATGTGAAGGCGATGAGAGCGACAGCGGCCGAGCCGGTCAGTGGCTCGGTACGACACGGCAACGACCACACATCTGTGCACCGTACCGTCATCGGGTCCGGGGCCGGGGCAGGCATGGCCGGGTGTGCTGATGATCACCGGATCGGCCGGCCGACTGTGGCCGGCAGCGCTCAGGTCCGCTGAGCTCGCGATCACCACTAGACTCCTTGGACGATGACCCTCTCGGACAGCTCGACTGAGGCTGCCTCTACGACGTTTGCCGACCTGCAGATCAATCCCTCGGTCCTGCGGGCGATCGCCGACGTCGGCTACGAGTCGCCCACCGGCATTCAGGCCGCCACCATCCCGGCGCTGATGGCGGGCTCCGACGTCGTCGGGCTGGCCCAGACCGGCACCGGCAAGACCGCCGCCTTCGCGATCCCGATCCTGTCCAAGATCGACGTCACCAGCACCGCCACCCAGGCGCTGGTGCTGGCCCCGACCCGGGAACTGGCCCTGCAGGTGGCCGAGGCGTTCAGCCGGTACGGGGCCCACCTGCCCAAGATCAACGTGCTGCCGATCTACGGCGGCTCGTCCTACGGCGTCCAGCTGGCCGGGCTGCGCCGCGGTGCCCACGTGGTGGTCGGCACGCCGGGCCGGGTCATCGACCATCTCGAGCGCGGGACGCTGGATCTGTCCCACGTCGACTACCTGGTTCTCGACGAGGCCGACGAGATGCTCACCATGGGCTTCGCCGAAGAAGTCGATCGCATCCTGTCCGAAACCCCGGAATACAAACAGGTGGCGCTGTTCTCCGCGACCATGCCGCCCGCGATCCGCAAGATCACCACCAAGTATCTGCACGACCCGCTCGAGGTCAGTACCAAAGCGAAAACCGCCACCGCCGAGAACATCTCGCAGCATTACATCCAGGTCGCCGGTCCGCGCAAGATGGACGCGCTGACCCGGGTGCTGGAAGTCGAGTCGTTCGAGGCGATGATCGTCTTCGTCAGAACCAAGCAGGCCACCGAGGAAGTCGCCGAAAAGCTAAGGGCGCGAGGCTTCTCCGCGGCCGCCATCAACGGGGACATCCCGCAGGGCCAGCGCGAGCGCACCGTCGCCGCCCTGAAGGACGGCAGCATCGACATCCTGGTCGCCACCGACGTGGCCGCGCGCGGGCTGGACGTGGAGCGGATATCGCACGTCCTGAACTACGACATCCCGCATGACACCGAGTCGTACGTGCACCGGATCGGGCGCACCGGCCGGGCCGGGCGTTCGGGAACCGCGTTGCTGTTCGTCTCCCCGCGTGAACGCCACCTGCTCAAGGCGATCGAAAAGGCCACGCGCCAAACGCTCACCGAAACCCAATTACCCACCGTCGAGGACGTCAACGCCCAGCGGGTGGCCAAGTTCGCCGACTCCATCACCACCGCGCTCGGTTCCCCCGGAATCGACCTGTTCCGCAAGTTGGTCCAGGACTACGAACGCGAGCACGACACCCCGATGGCCGACATCGCCGCCGCGCTGGCATTGCAATCCCGCGACGGTGAGGAATTCCTGATGGCGCCCGAACCGCCGCCCGAGCGGCGCGAGCGGCGCACCGAACGCCGCGAACGCCCCGAAAGGCCAACTAATACAGCGCCTTTCGCGACCTATCGCATCGCGGTAGGCAAGCGGCACAAGATTGGCCCGGGCGCGATCGTCGGCGCCATCGCCAACGAAGGCGGGCTGCATCGCAGCGATTTCGGCCACATCGCGATCGGACCGGATTTCTCCCTGGTGGAGTTGCCGGCCAAGTTGCCCAAGTCGACCTTCAAAAGGCTTGAGAACACCCGTATTTCGGGGGTGCTGATCAACCTTCAGCCGGAGCGGTCGTCCGGCAGCAAGCCCCTCGGCCGAGACGGTGGGAAGCCGCGCAGGAAACACGGCGGATGACGCTCTCAGAAGAGCAGGACGCCCAGGGCGGGCTCGAGCAGACCTCTCGCGTCGACCGGGTCGCCTCGCTGACCGGGATCCGTGCGGTCGCCGCGCTGCTCGTCGTCGGCACCCACGCGGCCTACACCACCGGCAAATACACGCACGGGTATTGGGGCCTGGTCGGTTCCCGGATGGAGATCGGGGTGCCGATCTTCTTCGTACTCTCGGGCTACCTGTTGTTCCGCCCGTGGGTGAAGTCGGCGGCGAGAGGCGGCGCGGCGCCGTCGTTGAGTCGCTATGCGTGGCACCGGGTTCGGCGCATCATGCCCGCCTACGTGATCACCGTGCTGTTCGCCTACGTGCTGTACCACTACCGCGACGCCGGGCCGAACCCCGGACACAGCTGGCTGGGACTGGCGCGCAACCTGACGCTGACGCAGATCTACTGCAACGGCTACCTGGGCAAGTATCTGCACCAGGGGCTGACGCAGATGTGGAGCCTGGCGGTCGAGGGCGCGTTCTACGTCATCCTGCCGCTGCTGGCCTACCTGTTGCTGGTGGTGATCTGCCGGCGACAGTGGCAGCCGAGACTGATGCTGGGTGCCTTGGCGGGGATGACGTTGATCAGCCCGGCCTGGCTGGTGCTGGTGCACACCGACCACTGGTTTCCCGACGGCGCGCGGCTGTGGCTGCCCACCTACCTGGCGTGGTTCCTCGCCGGGATGATACTGACCGTGCTCCAGGAAATGGGGGTGCGCGGCTACGGGTTCGTGGCCATACCGCTGGCCGTCATCTGCTATTTCATCGTGTCGACTCCCATTGCCGGTGCGCCCACGACCTCCCCGGCGACGCTGAGCGAGGCGTTGTTCAAGACGTGCTTCTACGCCGTCATCGCGGCGCTCGCGGTAGCCCCACTGGCTCTGGGGGACCACGGCTGGTATTCGCGAATCCTGGCCAGCCGCCCGATGGTGTGGCTGGGGGAGATCTCCTACGAGATCTTCCTGATCCACCTGATCACCATGGAATTCGCGATGGACTACATTGTCGGCGCGCGCGTCTACACCGGCTCGATGCTGTACCTGTACGTGGCGACGCTGGTGGTGACGATCCCGCTGGCGTGGCTGCTGCACCGGTTTACCCGCGTCCGGGACTGAGCCGCTAGCCCCGAGTGGAAACCGGCGTCACAATCGGCACGACGAATTCCTCGATCATCGACCGCTCTTCGTCCTCGTCGCGGCCCGGGTACGTCAGCAGCGAGACGATCACCCGCACGGTCCAGCGGGCCCGGCGTTCGACGACGGCGGGATCGTCGGGTCCCAGCGAGTGCAGGAACGCCGCTACCAGGGCCGCGATCACGTCGGACTGCCCGGCCAATTCGCCACCCACCGGCGGGCGGGTGGTGGCAAACCAGGATGCCAGCGCGGGGCTCTCGCGAACCATCCCCAGTGTGACGAGGATGCTCACGACCAGCCGTTCGCGCGGGTCCTCGATGTCGCCGGTGCGCGCGATGATCTCGCGGCCCAGCCGGTGGGTTTCACGGTGGATGTAGGCGGTTCGCAGCGCCTCGCGGTTCTCGAAGTACCGGTACAGCGTCGCTCGGGAACAGCCTGCCGCCCTAGCGATGTCGTTCATGCCGATCGACTCCGAGTCGCGCTGCGTGTAAAGCTGCTCGGCCGCGTCGAGTATCCGGTCGGCGGCGGCTTCGGTCCGGTGCGTACCCAGCCAGTCGTTGCCGGGCATCAGGACTTCATTCGAATCGGTACCGACAGCGGACGCCGGACGTAACTGCCGTCGGCCCAGACGATGCCGGATTCGTCCACCTCGAAGTCCGGGCAGCGGGCCAGCAGTTCGGTCAGCGCGACGCGCGACTGCATCCGGGCCGCGGCCGCGCCCAGGCAGTGGTGTGCGCCGTGGCTGAACGTCAGGATGTTGCGGGGACACCGGGCCAGGTCGAGTTCGCCTGCGTCCGAGCCGTATTGGCGTTCGTCGCGGTTGGCCGAACCGTACAGCAAGAACACCCTGCGTCCGGCCGGGATGGTCGTCTCGCCGACGGTCACGTCACGGGTGACGGTGCGGGCCAGTCCCTGCACTGGTGAGGTCATCCGCAGCAACTCCTCGACCGCGTCGGGCATGCGGTCCGGCTCGTCGGCCAGCAGCTGACGTTGGTCGGGCCGTTGGTGCAGCAGCGGCATCGAGCCGCCGAGCATCCCGGTGACGGTGTCGTTGCCGCCGGTGACCATGGTGAACGTGAACGCCAAAATCGACAGCGTGCCGGCGATGTCGCCGTCGGCGCCGACCCCGGCCGCCACCAGGTGGGAGATGGTGTCGTCCTCGGGTTCGGTTCGGCGCCGCTCGATCAGCCCG
Organism: Mycobacterium senriense; assembly: GCF_019668465.1. Lineage (NCBI taxonomy): Bacteria > Bacillati > Actinomycetota > Actinomycetes > Mycobacteriales > Mycobacteriaceae > Mycobacterium > Mycobacterium senriense. Next base: position 3,321,112 of record NZ_AP024828.1, read on the forward strand.
GTGAAGTAGGCCATCATCGACCCGACCGCATCACCGACGGTTTCCAAGGCAGCGGCAACGCCGCCTTCGGCGGTGTTGGCCGCGACGATCGCCTGGGTCCAGTCGTCGAATTGGACCCGGTCTGCCTCGGGCACACCGAGATAGTGGGCGACGACCATCGACGGCAGCGGCTTGAACAGCTCGGCGACGATGTCGCCGCCGCCGGCCGAGCGCAACCCCTCAATGCGCTCGACGACGAACTCCCGCACCTTGGGCTCCACGGCCTCGACCTGTCGCGGCGTGAATCCGCGCGACACCAGTTTGCGGAACTCAGTGTGCACGGGTGGATCCGTCATCACAAAAGGCGGATTGTCCTGCAGTCCAATCATTTGCAAGTCGCCATAGTTGACGGTCAGACCCTGGGCGGAGGAGAAGGTTTCGTGGTCGCGGGCCGCGGCCCATACGTCGGCGTGCCGGGAGAGCACGTAGTAGTCGTCCTCGGGATGATTCGTCGGCACGACGTGGTGGACGGGGTCGTGATCTCGCAAAGCGCGGTACATCGGCCAGGGGTTCGACCACGTGTCGGCGGTGGCGAGCTGGAATTTCACCGGGGCTTCGTGAGACATAACGGCAGCCATGTCTCATTCGTACGACAGTGGTGGCGATATGTCAACCTTGTCGAGAGCGTGCGATGACGTCTTATGAGCGTCGATATAAATCGCCCAAACAGCCCGGAGGCCCAGTAGTATCCGGGACGGGGGTTACCGGACGGGAGGGCCATGGACTCCGAAAATCCTCAAGTCGCCCTGTTGCCACGCGAGTTGGTCAAAAGAGTCACCGCGGCGATCGATCGGTCGCGGCCCGCTTGGGAAGAGTTCGTTGACGCCACCCGTGCGCCAACAGCTGAGGGCGGGGAGCCCGGCCCACCTCTTGCAGTGAAATATATTCCGTCGGAACGGGCAAAGGATTACCTGCCAAAGCCCAGTGGTCAACCCGTCAGCTATCCGTTCCCATGGCCGCCGCCCGATCCGCCCGGCCGAGGCACGCGGCAATCTCCGACCAAGGGCATCTTCATCGGCAATAGGGACTACACCTGGGGCAAGGCTGTCTACGTGACCGGAATTCACCAGCCGCTGTCCACAGCGACCTACGGCCGCGTCGGTCTGGTGTCCTATTTCAACCCCGCCAAAATCCACCGGGTGTTCGATGCACGCGACCAAGACAATTACGAGGTTTATCTGGAGTGGTTGCAGTGGCAGCCGCTCTACTCGCGTGCACTGCTCACGGTGCACACCAACCACTGGCTGCATGGGTTGCGAAATGATTTCCGTACGCAGTTCGAAATCGATGTGGTGATGTGCAGCCCCGACGAGCAGGACGTGGGGATGTGGTACACCGACCTGGCCGATACGTGGCTATGCGTCAGCGATTTTGTGCGAGACAAGAACAAGCCGGGGTACGTCCGGCTCAGAGACAAGTTCTCCAAAGTCTTCCCCGATGTGCGTTTCACGGTGGTGATCGAGGAAGAATTCGTCAATCCGAACGAGAAAGATCCGAAACTTCCGATCCCGCGCCCGCCCGCTTGGCCGGCCTCACGCGTTCGGCAGCTGGCGGTCAGTGGACGTCCGCCGCGCGTGCCGACGGTGAACGAGATCGGCCTAGCGTACTGGCAGGGTCGGATCGTGCGGGTGCAGTCATGAGCCTCATCGCGCTGTCCGCACCGCTGATTCGCCTCGCCGCGGTCGACGACGGTTACGCGCAAGATTTGTTCGAGGCAGTTGTCAGCGACGAGGCTTCCAAGGCCGGGCTGGTGGACGGCCCCATCAGCGAAGATGAGCTTGCCCTCCTGACACCTTCCGAGTGGCAGTGGTACGCGACGTGGCGGCAGTCCCTCGACGGTGGTCTCGATCGACTCTTGCTCAATCATCTGACGGTCTCTGTCACAACACGATTCGCACGCTTTGAGGTCCGGGCACTGGTGCTGCGCGACAGGCGCACCAACGAGCTTGCACCTCAATACGACACCCCGCCACAAGACGAGTCCAACGACACCGTTGGATTGCGCTGGCTGGCTGATCAGGCTGGAGGTCAGCGGGTCCTGGCGACATTCCGGCCCGCGGAGTCATATTGGAGCCAGGCTGGCGCAGATGAAAGTTATGAACAGGGACAAAAAGGCCCTGACGATGAAAGCAGTCAAGGAGAGGGACTGGCCCCCGAATGGCTCAGTGAGGTCGGCGGGTTCGAATTGCTTCCGGACGAGTACTTCGACGCGATGAGCCGTGCCATCGAGGACGAGCGGCTGGAGCTGACGATTGACGCGTTGCAATGCGGGACCGACGCCTCCCAGTTTCTCATTAGACAACTCGCGTCCCATAACGTGCAGCCAAGTTGGCCGTCGGTAACGATCCTGGGCGATGCCCGTGTCAGTGGAGTCGTGGGACGGCTTAGCGGAATCACCGAACAGCGTGACGATGCGGTCACGCAACAGTTGAGAACCTTCGCCGTCGATCGCGGTCTCAATCCAGACTGGTATCTACGTGACCAACCGCTCAGAAACGACTAACCGGGTCCACGTTGGTGGGAAACGCCACGACAATTTGGGAGATTCTCCATGGCTTTAGTTGAGCAACTCGTCTCGTAATAAGCGGCGCCACTTGACGCGGCACCCTGAGTACCTGCAATGTGCCCATGGCGCCCTCAGCGCACACTCGACGCCGCCAGTGCACGCTCGACGCTAGTGCGCCAGGCTACACGCCCGAATCTGATTACCTAGTCAGTAGCATCACCATTGTTCCTTCAATTGCGCTACCAGGCTGCGACATTCGGCCGCATTTTATGGCTGGCGGCTTCGTAGATTTCTGTGCGATGGAGCACGACTGAAGAACGTTTGCCAATTGGGCGCAATCGCTCGCGTGCGCGCGTACGCTACGGCCGCAGGGTTCGTCACGGAACGGAGCGCCTATGGCTGTCTCATGCTGAAGCCCTCATCACCTCAACGCAAATTTTCGTAAGGGATCGGCGTGCCGGCCAACCGAGATCTCCCCGCCAGCAGCTGGTTCGGCCCCGGTCGCAAGACCTTGAAGAACTTCCAGGTAAGTAGGGCACCGGCGAAATCGGGGATGCAAGTACGTTGTGGAAAGCGCCTCCCGATTCCACCGCGCGTTTCCCTAGGAATCGGAGCTGTCACATGAGCACCTCAAATCACAAGGAACCCGAACGAGTCAACTCTGACGGCAGCAGGCCCGTCGCGATTGTGGGCGGCGGAATTACCGGTCTGTTCTGCGCGTATGTCCTCGCCAGCAACAAGTACCACGTCGACTTGTTCGAGTCGTCCGAACAGTTCGGTGGACGCATCCGCTCGTTTCTTCTCAATCGAGAGCTGATGGACGAATGCGTGCAGAACGAGCGCGAGGACAAACCTAACGCAGTCGAGGACAAAGCCGTCATCGATAAATTGACTGTGAAGGAAGGCGAGTACGAAAATCTTGAGTTCTGCGCCGAGTTCGGCCCGATGCGGATCGAACTTGATGTTCAGGTGTTGTTGAAATACCTGCTCACACACTTGGGCATAGACGAGGACCCGAAGCGGAATGTCAAGACGCCGCGCGGCGCTAATCAGAAGCAAAAGGCCGAGACTGCGCTCGAGGCTGCTCACCGTGAATCGTTCTCCTCGTTCTCCTCGCCGACATCGGAGGCAGATCCGCTCTATAAATTACGACCAGACGAGGAAGGAAAGAACCCCCTGGAGTTGATGAGTCTGGCGCTCTGTCGAGCTGTCGTGCACACGATTATCGACCGGGATGAGGTAGACAGCGCGGTTGCCAAAGGAGCAATTAAAGAGGAGGAAAAACGCCAGGGGTACCAGGCCAAGCTGAATAAATTGATCGTCGGCTTGAGAAACGCCGCGGCGGTGCAGGAACCGATCGGGCCCGTCTTTGATAAGTGGGCCAAGACCCTGCGCGAAGATGACTACTGGGTAATTGCGCGGTACGGGTGCATCGACATTGGTAGTGGTGACAGTCCCGTCTATATCCCCCTGTACACCATGGGTTTTTGGAATCTTATGTCAATCTATTTGAGCCACAACGCTTTAACCAAAGTTCGGGACCTCGGCACGTTCTATCACCTGCTGCCGGAGAATCCGAACGCAGCCCATTGGTTCACGTGGCAACTGCGGCAACTATCGATCAGCAATCAGCTGGAGGGCATCAACGGCGGAATGCAGGCTATCACCAATAACCTGCTTTTCAGAAAAATGGGCTATGTCCCGGACAGCGAGCCATCGAAGGGTGGAACCTGCACAGTCGATGAGACGAAAATCAAATTGTTTCTGAAGGCGCAGGTTTCGTCAATTAAAAAGAGCGGAGCTGGCCTGCAATTAACGCTTGAACGAGGAGGGCCGCATGCCGATCCGGACGAGCGGTACAGCCGGGTGATTCTGGCGCTGCCGAAAGCGCCGGCGCACCAACTGGTGGTGGCCAGCCCGGACCTCAAAGATGTCAGCAACAAACGCGACAACGGGAAGACGAGACTTCCGGACATGCTCGACTCGTCATTCGGGTTCCCCATGGTGAAAGCATTTTTCGTGGTCCGTGACCGCTGGTGGGAGGAAGCGAAGCGCGCGAACTGGTTCGCCACGCGATTCCCCACTCGCGAGGTTCACTATTGGAAAAGCTGCGACCCCCGAAGCCGCCGCGGCATGGTGATGCTGTACACCGATCGGCCCGCGTCATCGTTTTGGGCGAACTACGTGCCGGCAGGGCGGCAGAATGATGTCGAAGAACTGTGTCCTGACGGCGTAAACGACGATGCTCGGAAGAAGATCCGTACCCGCCTCAAACAGCGCCTGGTGCAATATATTAACGAAAACAATGTGCCGGATATAACCGCCGATGACATCATCTGGTGCGGCATCATGGACTGGGGCAGGTTGCCGTACGGTGCCGCAAACCATGCGTGGCGACCAGAGCGCAAGTTCTGGGAGGCGATGGCAGATCTCGCCGAGATCGAATTGGGAACCAATGGTGGCCAGCCACCTCTGCATGTTCACGTGTGCGGAGAAGCCTTCGCCGATTACACCGGCTTCATCGAAGGATCGCTGCGTTCCGCCACGTACACGCTCACGAAGATCCTCAGGAAGGACGAAAAAGACAGCACCACTGAGGTTCTCAAGAGAATCTTTAAGGTTCTGGATGTGGACTCGAAGCATCTCGACGAGGCTAAAAAGAAGCTGGAATCGCAGACATCTCCTGGCGAACCGGGTCCGCAGTCATGTTCCTGTCAGCCGGAGCAGGAGACACCTTCGGAGGAAACGGAAAGTAAGTTGAAGCGCGAACGTGACTACCTCGAAGATCTCATGTCATGGATCGACACCCTCGACAAATGCTGAGGAGGGCCGAAGCGGTTGACCGACATGGCCTGGTGCCCGACTAGTCAGCCGCAGCTCAGATGCCCGACCCGGGGTTGAGGATGCCGTCGGGATCCAGCGCCTGCTTGATGCGCCGGTTGAGCTCCATCACGTCGGGACCCAGATAGCCGGCCAGCCAGGGCCGCTTCAGTCGGCCGACGCCGTGCTCACCGGTGATCGTGCCGCCCAGCCCGACGGCCAGGTCCATGATCTCGCCGAACGCCAGGTGGGCGCGCTCGGTCATGTCGGCATCGGCGGGGTCGTAGACGATCAGCGGGTGGGTGTTGCCGTCGCCGGCGTGGGCGATCACCGAGATCATCAGGTCGCGTTCGGCGGCGATGCGCGCGATCCCGGTGACTAGCTCGCCCAGCGCCGGAAGCGGCACCCCGACGTCCTCGAGCAGTAACGATCCCTTGGCCTCGACGGCTGGGATGCAAAACCGACGGGCGACGACGAACGCCTCGCCCTCGTCGGGATCGTCGGTCGAAAACACCTCCGTCGCAGCGTGTTCCGCGAAAACCTCGGCCATGATCTCGGCGTCCTCGCTGCCGGCGCGGCCGCGCTCGTCGGACCCGGCGACCAGCATGGCGGCCGCCCCGCGGTCCAGATCCATGCGCAGGGTGTCCTCGACGGCGTTGATCGCCACCGAATCCATGAACTCCAGCATCGAGGGGCGAAGCTTCCCGGTGACCCCGAGCACCGCTTCGACCGCGTCCTCGACGGTGGCGAAGCTGGCCACCACGATGCTGGACGCGTTCTGCTTGGGCACCAGCCGCAGCGTCACCTCCGTGACGACGCCCAGCGTGCCCTCGCTGCCGACGAAGAGCTTGGTCAGGCTGAGCCCCGCGACGTCCTTGAGGCGCGGGCCGCCGAGTGAGACCGCGGTGCCGTCGGCCAGCACCACCTGCATGCCCAACACGTAATCGGTGGTGACGCCGTATTTCACGCAACACAGCCCGCCCGCATTGGTCGCGATATTGCCGCCGATGCTGCAGATCTCGAACGACGACGGGTCCGGCGGATACCACAGGCCGTGCTCGGCGGCCGCCTTCTTCACCTCGGCGTTGAACAGCCCGGGTTGGCACACCGCGGTGCGGGTCACCGGGTCGATGGCGATGTCGCGCATCTTCTCGGTGGACAGCACGATGCCGTTGTCCAGTGCGGTCGCCCCGCCGGACAGGCCGCTGCCGGCGCCGCGGGTCACGACCGGCACCCGGTGCGCGGCGGCCCAGCGCAGCACGGTCTGCACCTCTTCGGTGTGCCGCGGGCGCACCACGGCCAGCGGTTTGCCGGCCGACGGGTCGAACGCTCGGTCCTGGCGGTAGCCCTCGGTGACAGTCGGGTCGGTGATGACCATCCCGTCGGGCAGGTCGGCGATCAGGCTGGCCAGGGCGTCAGAGCTCACGGCCCGATACTAGGCCCGCTCACGGGCCCGGGTCGTCGGCGAACTCCGGCGCGCGGTCCAGTTCGCGCAGCGACGGCAGCCCGCAGGCGATGACGCCGATCAGCAGGATGGGCACCGCCAACGTCAGGAACGTGGTCTTCAGCCCGGCGGCGTCGGCCAGCGGGCCGGCGACCAGCAAGCCCAACGGCCCCGCGGCGAAGGTCAGCCCCGTCATCACCCCGACCACCCGGCCGCGCAAACGCTGCGGAGCCCGGGTCTGCATGACGTAGTTGTAGATCGGCTGGATGGGGCCGTAGACCAGGCCGGTAACCCCGCACAACACCAGGATCACCGGCAGCGGCGGTAGGAAAGCGATGCCGGCCGTCGCGGCACCGAAGGTGAGGGTTGCGGCCAGCACGGCCGAGCGCCGCCGGGTGTATTTCGACAGCACGGCATAGCCGAGCGCGCCGACCACGCCGCCAACCCCGAGTGCCATCAACGCCCAACCCAACTGGGCGGGTTGGTGGTGGTCGGTGAAGTACTTCGGAAACAGCACGCTTTCCATCGGCAGGTACAGCGCCGTGACGAACAAGTCGATCAACCCGAGCGTGCGCAGTACCCGCAGGTTCCAGACGAAGCGCATCCCTTCGGCGACGCCGGACGCCAACCCGACGGGCCGGGCCCCCGGGTGCGGCTTGCCGGCGCCTTCGAGCCGCAACGCGCCAATGGCAAGGAAGGACAACCCGAAACAGCCCGCCGTGACCCACATAGTGTTGATGCCGCCGACCGTGGCGATCATCAGACCGCCGACACCCGGGCCCAGGATGTAGGCCATGTTCAGAATCGCTTCGTACACGCTGTTGGTGCGGTCCAGCGACCAGCCCGCGCGGGCGGCGGCCTCCGGCAACATCGATTGGCGCGCCGTGGTGCCGGCCGGGTCGAAAGCGGCTGAAAAGAAAGCCAATACGGCCAGCTCGGCCACATTGATCGCGTCGGCCCCGAAGTACCAGGCGGTCAGGGGCACGCCGATGACCGCCGTGCCGGAGAGCGAATCGGAGACCAGCGACACCCGGCGGCGGCCGAAGAAATCGACCGCGGTACCGGCGATCAGCGTGGCGAGCACCAACGGCAGCGTCATGGCCGCGGCCACGATCGAGGCGTCCTTGGCGCTGGCGTGGTGCTGCAACGCCAGCCACGGGAACGCGACTATCGAAATGCCGGTGCCCGTCGTCGCAAGCAGCGTCGCGAACAGGATCAGGCACGCCGGGCCACGGCTCGTCTTACTCATGGATATCGCGGCAAAATCTAACCGCAATCCGACGACGGGAGCCACTGGATTTCGTGGTCGCCCCGGGTGAATGCAGGATGTTCATGTGCTCGCCCACCCACGCACCGGCCAGATGTTCGGCTCTCCGGTGGGGGCCGGCGCCGGATGGCCGGGTGATCCGGCCACGCCGCAGACCCCGGTGGCAACGGATGCCGCCGCCGTCGCCGAGCTCGCCGGACACGCCGGTTCCATTCCCGAAATCGATGCGCTGGTCAGTGTCTGCCGGGCCTGCCCGCGATTGGTCACCTGGCGCGAGGACGTCGCGGTCGTCAAGCGCCGAGCCTTTGCCGACCAACCGTATTGGGGGCGACCGGTGCCCAGCTGGGGGTCGGTGCGGCCCCGGCTGTTGATCGTCGGGTTGGCGCCCGCCGCGCACGGCGCCAACCGGACCGGGCGGATGTTCACCGGCGACCGCTCGGGCGACCAGTTGTACGCGGCGCTGTACCGGGCCGGACTGGTGAACCAGCCGACCAGTGTCGACGCCGCGGATGGGTTGCAGACCAAGAAGATTCGCATCGTCGCGCCGGTGCGGTGTGCACCGCCCGCCAACGCCCCGACGACCGAGGAGCGCGACGCCTGCTGGCCGTGGCTGCAGGCCGAATGGCGATTGGTGTCCGAGGATGTCCGCGTGGTCGTGGCCCTGGGCGGATTCGGCTGGCAGATCGCGCTGCGGCTGCCGGGCACCCTCGCGGGGCGCAAGCCGCGGTTCGGCCACGGCGTCGTTGCCGATTTGGCGCCCGGTGTGCGATTGCTCGGCTGCTACCACCCGAGCCAGCAAAACATGTTCACCGGTAGGTTGACACCAGCAATGCTCGACGACGTCTTTCACGACGCAAAAGAACTGGCAGGGATCAAGTGACCAAGGTTCTGGTATCGGGCGCCAGCGTGGCGGGTGCGGCGACCGCGTTTTGGCTAGGGCGGCACGGCTTTTCGGTGACCGTGGTGGAGCGCCACCGGGGGCCGAGGCCGGGTGGTCAGGCGATCGACGTACGCGGACCGGCGTTGACCGTGCTCGAGCGGATGGGCTTGCTGGGCGCCGCCCAGAAGCGCAAGACGCAAATCCAGGGGTCCTCGGTCGTCGATCGTGACGGCAACGAAATATCCCGGGACACCGAGGCTGTGCCCTCTGGCCCCTCTGGGGCCCCTATCGACAGTCCCAACGTCGAGCTGTTGCGCGACGACTTGGTCGAAGTGCTTTATGGCGCAAGCCAATGGACGGCCGAATATGTATTCGATGACACCATCACCGCCGTGCAGGACGACGGCGCGGCGGTCCGCGTCAGCTTCGAGCGCGCCGCGCCGCGCAGTTTCGATCTCGTGATCGGCGCCGACGGATTGCACTCCAATGTGCGGCGATTGGTCTTCGGGCCGGAAGAGGACTTCATCGAGAGGCTGGGCACGCACGCGGCGATCTTCACGGTGCCCAATTTCTTGGACCTGGACTACTGGCAGATGTGGCACTACGGGGACGCCAGCATGGCGGGGGTCTACAGCGCGCGCAACAACGCCGAGGCGCGGGCGATGGTCGGCTTCATGGATCCCGATCTGCGGATCGACTACCGCGACACCGAGGCTCAATTGGCCGAGCTGGAACGGCGGATGGCCGGCGACGGCTGGGTTCGCCCGCAGCTGTTGGAGTACATGCGGAGCGCACCGGATTTCTACTTCGACGAGATGGCGCAGATCAAGATGGATCGCTGGTCGCGGGGGAGGGTCGCGCTGGTCGGTGACGCCGGATACTGCTGTTCGCCCCTGTCGGGTCAGGGGACCAGCGTTGCGCTGCTGGGCGCTTACATCCTGGCCGGTGAGCTCAAGGCGGCCGCCCAGGACGGGACGGTCGACTATGAAGCGGGCTTCGCCAACTATCACCGCGAGTTCAGCGACTACGTCAAGCGCAACCAGTGGCTGGTGGTGGACAACATTCCGGGCGGTGCGCCGATACCGCAAGAGGTGTTCGACCGTATCGTCGCCTCCATCACGCTCAAGGACTACTGAGCCCGGGCGGCGGGAACGTTTGCGGGCTCGCGCGCGTTAACGCGATCGTGCGTCTTTCTGTCCTTGACCTGATCCCGGTGCGCACCGACCAGACGACCGGTGGCGCCCTGGCGGCCACCGTGCAGCTCGCGCAGGCCGCGGACCGGCTGGGCTTCACCCGCTACTGGGTCGCCGAGCACCACAACATGCCGTCGGTGGGTGCCACCAGCCCGCCGGTGGCGCTCGCCTATCTGGCCGCGCAAACCTCGCAGCTGCGGCTCGGGTCGGGCGGCGTGATGCTGCCCAATCATGCCCCGCTGGCGGTGGCCGAGCAGTTCGCGCTGCTGGAAGCCGCCGCCCCGGGCCGGATCGACCTCGGCATCGGCCGGGCGCCCGGATCGGATCCGGTGACGTCGTATGCGCTGCGCGGCGGCCGCGACGATCGCGACATCGAGAACTTCCCCGAATACCTCGACGACGTGGCGGCGCTGATGAGCACTCGCGGCGTGCGGGTTCCGCTGCGCTCGGGTGATTACACCCTCAGGGCCACCCCGGCCGCGGCGGGTGAACCGCGTCTGTGGCTGCTGGGCTCGTCGATGTACTCGGCGCACCTGGCCGCCGCCAAGGGGTTGCCGTATGTGTTCGCACATCACTTCTCCGGTAATGGAACCGAAGAGGCGCTCGAGGTGTACCGCTCGCGATTCAAGCCCAGTGAGCTGACGGCGGAGCCGTTGACATTTCTGACGGTGAACGCCGCGGTAGCCGAAACACGCGACGAGGCAACGCCTTTGATGTTGCCCAACCTGCAGATGATGGCCCGGCTACGGACCGGGCAGCCGCTCGGGCCGGTTCCGCTGGTCGAGGAGGCCGCCGTCGCCGAGCTGACCGGACAGCAACAGCGGATCGTCGAGAGTGGCTTGCACCGCGCGGTTTTGGGGGCACCGGCCGAGGCCGCCGACCAGATCCGGGCCCTGGCCGACCGGTTCGGCGTCGACGAAGTCATGGTGAACCCGGTGGCCTCGGCGCGCCGCGGTACCGATCCCGACACCGCACCCGCGCGGGTCGCGACGCTGGAGCTACTGGCCAAGGAGCTGTTCTAGCCCTCGTTCGAAGGTGCGCGCTCGTCGGACCGGCTGGCGTGGGGATTGGCCGCGTGGCCGGCCATCCAGTCGCGCAGGTCGTCCGGCGGCAGCGGCGGGCTGTGCACGAAGCCCTGGGTGATGTTGCAGCCATACCGTCGCAGGGCGTGCAGGGTGGCCTCGTTTTCGACCCCCTCGGCGACCAGATCCGCACCCAGGTTGGACGCCAGCGCCACCGTCGACCGCACGATGGCGACAGATCGCGCGTCGTGGGCCAGCCGCGACACGAAGATCCGGTCGAGTTTCAGCTCGTCGACCGAAACCTCTTGCAGGCGAGCCAATGACGACCACCCGGTGCCGTAATCGTCGAGCGAGATGCGGATTCCCAGGCCTTGCAGCGCCGCGACGGTGTTGCGGGATCGCACGGAATCCACCAGCGCGCTCTCGGTGATCTCGAGGATGAGCGCCTCGGCGGGCAGATCGTGGTTGGCGAGGAGCCGCTCGACGGTGCCGACGAGTTCGATGTCCAGCAGGTTGGTCGTCGACAGGTTCACCGCGACGGCCAGCGGGATGCCTTCTTCGCGCCACGACCGGACCTGCGCCAGGGCCATGGACAGCGTGCGGTTGGAGATTTTGCGCATCAGCCCGGCGCGTTCGGCGACGGACAGAAATTCCTCCGGCAGCAGCGTTCCGCGGGTGGGGTGCTGCCAGCGCAGCACCGCCTCGACACTGTGGACGCTGCCGTCGCGGCCGTCGATCTTGGGCTGGTAGTGCAGCCTGAGCTCATCGGTATCGAACAACGCCGTCCGCAATTCCTCGATGAGGCTCGGGTCGTTGTCGCGATGAACCTCGAACGAGGAGTCGTAGACCGCGATCTTGCTGCGGGCGGATTTGGCGTGCGCCATGGTGGTTTCGGCCCGGCCCAACAAGTCTTGCGGGGAGTCGCAGTGGTCGGGGCAGAGCGCGATGGCGATGCGGGCGTCCACCTGCACGGTGATGGGATCCAAAGCGATTGGCTCATTTAAGGCTTCGAGCAGGCGACCCGCGGAGGCGCTGGCCGCGGTGAGGTTGGCCCCATCCGACAGCAGCACGGCGAATTGGTCTTCGCCCACCCGTGCCAGCAGATCGTCACGACGGACGCAGCCGGCCAGTCGATTCGCGATATGGCATAGCAGCTCATCACCGAACTGCCTGCCGATCGAGTCGGCGATCTCGTGAAAATCGCTCAGGCTCAACAACAACAGCGCGCGGCGCGCGTGTGCTTTGGTCGGAATCGACCTCGTTGCCGATGGTGGCGAAACGGGCAACCCGGTCAGGGCCGTCGCCAGTGAGCGCCGGTTCGGCAGTGCCGTCAACTCGTCGATCATGGCGAGTCTGTCGTTCGACTCCAGCAGGCTCGCGTTGCGGAAGGTCAGCGCGAACCGACCCGTCGCCACGACCAGGCTCAGCGCCGCCAGCGTCGCGGCGAGTCGCGAATGATGTCCCAGGACGATCACGCCCAGCGCCACGATGGCGGACAGCACCGGAGTGATGTATTGCCCGTATCGGCCTCGGGGTGGTGGCGTGATCGACGACGAGCTGGCCCAGCTCGCCATCGCGATGAGCAACGACGACGCGGCCCAGCACGCGTCCAGCAGCGAGCCGGCCCGGTACAAGCCGGCGGACGTCTGAAAGAGATAGGCGGCGTCCGCGACCGCGAACAAGACCAATCCGACGACCAGCAGCGCCCAGCGAATTTCGTTGCGCCAGCCAAGGATTGGTAACATGCCGGCGGCCAGGGCCAGGAGCACCAGATCGCTCCACGGATAGGCTAGCCCAACCCATACGGTCGCCGGGCTGTGTACCGCGGCCGCCCGGATCGGGCCGGCCGTCAACGCCGCGGCCACCGCCGCCAGCGTCAACGCGCAGATGAACGAGTCGAGCTGAATCGGGACTGGCAGCCGCTTGAGCCGTGCCCGCATGAGCAGCAACAGCCCGGCGTAGACGAACGGGTAGTACGCCAGGTACTCCGGATCGGCCACCGACGGGGATCGGCCGTCGGGCACCCATAAGGCATAGACGACGTCACCCACCGCCGAGGACGCCATGCCCGCGGCGATCAGCGCCCAGGCGAACCGGTCGGCCGAAACGCGGTACGCGCGAAGGGCGATCAGTGCGGCCGAGACCACGGTCAGCGCCGTATACAGCGCGGCGGCCGACACGATGCCGTGCCCGGCATTCGGACGTACGACGGTGGACACCGTGAAGGCGGCCAATCCGATTGCCAGCAGCACGATCGCGGCCCGGACGTCCCGTGGCGGCGAGCGGACGGCGTCGGGAGCGTCCTCGGGCGGGCTGGGTGCCGCCGTCGCGACTTCGGGGAGTGGGCGGGAATCGCGCGGCCTATCGCCGTCGCCATCACGGATAACGCGGGAGGCCACGGGCGATCTGTGCGAACCCGGCGCCGCCGGAAACGCATATGGCAGCGGCAAGTCGGGCATGAAGCTGCGGATGCATTGGCCGCCTTCGCGTTTGGCGGCGTACATGGCCAGGTCGGCGTGTCGCAGCAGCTGATCGACGGTGCAGTTCGCCGAGCCGGTGGCCACCGTGAATCCGATGCTGGGCCGCACCGTGATCGGAATGCCGTCGATCAGAATGGCTCCGGTGAAGGCGTCGAGGATGCGGTGCGCGGCCGCCTGCGATTCTTCGACGGAGGTTTCGATGACCACCGCGAATTCGTCGCCACCCAGCCGGGCGATGGTGCCCGTGTCGCCCAGCGCGGCGGTGAGCCGGCCGGCCACCCGGACCAGGAGTTCGTCGCCGGCCGGATGGCCCAGGGCGTCATTGACCGCTTTGAAGTTGTCGAGGTCCAGGCACAACACCGCGATCGGTGTGCCGTCGGGGTGTAGACGCGCGATGGCCAGCTCCAACCGATGCAGGAAGAGCGCCCGATTGGCCAGACCGGTCAGGTGGTCGCGGAAGGCCTCCTGCGCGACTTCGGACAGCAATTTCTGGTTCTCCACCAGGGCCACGAATTGTCGGGCCAATACGGCGGCCACGAGTATTCCCAGCGCGCCCAGCAAGGGCTTGTGCAGCGTGTTGCCGGCCGCCTGCGCCCAGCCCACCGCGGCGGCCATGATCAGCGGCAGGTACGGCAGCCACAGGCGGGTGCGCAGTTGCACCTCGTCCGGTGATGGTTGCGATGGCGGCAGGGGGCGCTCGTGCCGGCCGGCCGCCGCGGCCAGCGCCAGCATCGACAGCCCGGCGACCCGGGCCAGATCGGCCACGTAGCCGGTGTGATAGCTGCCGATGCCGGTGTCGAAAACCAGCACCAGGTCGGCAAGGTTGATCGTCCCGATCCCGCCGGCCAGCAGGGTTCGGCTCGGCTGATCGCCGGGACGCGCCCGCGACAGCATCAGGATTGCCGTGGTCAGCAGGACGATGTCGTTGAAGACTTCCGCCAGCGTCGTCAGCCGGGCGCCGGTGTGCTCCCGCAGCTGCGCTTCGACCACGAACACCCAGGAGATGACGAACAGCGAAGTCGCCACGATGAGGCCGTCCAGCAGCAGACGCCGGAAGTTGTCGAAGCGAGAGAGCCGGGACAGCAACACCAACGAGGTCATGGCGCCGAGCGGATACAACAGCAGCACGATCTCGGCCGCCGCCGGGTTGGCGGCGTGGTCGAATTCCGGCCGCACGTCGTAGACCGCCCAGATGAGCTCACCCGCCGCCCAGCCGGCCATGCCCGTGACCAGTGCCAGCCAGCCGTACCGCTGTCGTCCGGTCTTACGGCGGGCCGCGGCGCCGGCGCACACCGCCGTGATGGCGAGACACACCGCGATGACGACCTCGTTGATCGGCCGCGTCCCGTAGGGGCCACGCGATCCCCAGAACTTCGACGCCACGATCAACAACTCGGCGACGCCGTACGCGCCGGCGAGCAGCCAGCCCGTGCGCGCGAGCACCCCAAACCGCCGCCACGAATCCACCGCCCAGCGTGTCAGTCGCCGCACCAGCCGCTCCCCTGCTGTGTGGTGAAGACATGAACAAGCTCACCACGAGTTACAGGGCATTAAACCGCCGCTGACGCTCGCGAAGTGGGGCTTTTGCCAGGTTGGTGCGGGCGCGGGCCGTGATCGGGCCGGCGGTTCATTCCGGCTGACTTGCATCGATGCGGGCCAGCGCGGTGCGCAGAATCTGGCCGGTGGCGTCCCGGTCGGGGTCGCGGCGCAGCAGCAGCCCCTTGGCCACCGACAGCTTGTCGCCGTTGCGGCGGGGCAAAACGTGCAGGTGGATATGGAGGACGGTCTGGAAAGCGGCGCTGCCGTCGTTGACCGCGATGTTCGTCGCGTCGGCCAGTTCGGTGCTGCGCGCGGCCCGGGCGATGCGTTGCCCCAGGGTGACCATCCCGGCCAGCGTTTCCGGTGGGGTGTCGGTGAGATCGACGCTGTGCCGCTTGGGCAGCACCAACGTGTGGCCTCGGGTGAACGGGCGGATGTCGAGGATGGCCAGGTAGTCGTCGTCTTCGTAGATCCGGATGGCCGGAGCCTCGCCGGCGACGATCGCACAGAACACGCAGGACATGTCGCCCACGGTACTGGCTGCTGCGCTGGGGCCATGCCGAGACCATTCAAGGCCTCCCGCGATTGTCTCCGATACGCTGCCGCGGTGAACGATCTCGCCTTCGCCGGCGCGGCGGCACACGCGCGCATGCTGGCCAACGGTGAATTGACCGCGCCGGAGTTGCTCGAGCTCTACCTGGAGCGGATCGCGCGGCTGGACAGCCAGCTGCGTTGCTACCGAGTGGTGCTCGCCGACCAAGCCCGTTACGAGGCCGCCGTGGCGCAGGAGCGACTGGACGCGGGCGAACGGCTACCGCTGCTCGGCGTGCCTATCGCGATCAAAGACGATGTCGACGTCGCCGGGCAGGTGACGAGTTTCGGCAGCGGCGGACACCGGCCTGCCGTCACCTCTGACGCGGAGGTGGTGCGCCGGTTGCGGGCCGCGGGCGCCGTGATCATCGGCAAAACCAACGTGCCTGAGCTGATGATGCTGCCCTACACCGAGTCGATGACTTTCGGGGCCACCCGTAACCCGTGGAATCCGACCCGCACGCCGGGGGGCAGTAGCGGCGGGAGTGCCGCTGCGGTCGCCGCCGGGTTGGCTTCGCTGGCACTGGGATCCGACGGGGGCGGCTCGATCCGCATCCCGGCGACGTGGTGTGGCCTGTTCGGCCTGAAGCCGCAACGTGATCGCGTGTCGCTGGAGCCGCACGACGACGCCTGGTACGGGCTGAGCGTCAACGGCCCGATCGCGCGGACGGTGATGGACGCCGCCGTGTTCCTGGATGCGACGTCGACGGTGCCCGGCCCCGAAGGGGAGTTCGCGATCGCGGCGGGGCGAAGCCCCGGCCGGTTGCGAATCGCGTTGAGCACCAAGGTCCCAACCCCACTTCCGGTCAGGGTCGGTAAGGCGGAGTTGGCGGCGGTCGACCAGGCGGGCGCGTTGCTTCGCGACCTCGGCCATGACGTCATCGCGGCCGACCCCGAATATCCGGCCTCGGCGATGTTCGCCAACTACCTGCCCCGCTATTTGCGCGGCATCTGTGACGACGCGGACGCCCTGGCCCATCCGGAACGTTTGGAAACGCGCACCCGCAACATGGCCCGTTTGGGGTCTTTCTTCTCCGACCGCCGGATGGAGGCCATCCGAGCCAACGAGGGCGCCGTGATTTCGCGGATCCAGGCGATCTTCGACGACGTCGACGTCGTCGTCACCCCCGGCACCGCAACGGGCCCGTCGCGCATCGGCGCGTATCAACGCCGCGGCGCCGTGTCCACGTTGCTGAGGGTCGGTCAATACGTTCCCTACCAACAGATCTGGAACCTGACCGGACAGCCCGCGGCGGTGGTTCCGTGGGACTTCGACGGGGATCGCTTGCCGATGTCGGTCCAACTCGTCGGCAGGCCCTATGACGAAGCGACGCTGCTGTCGCTCTCGGCGCAGATCGAAGCCGCCCGGCCGTGGGCGCTGCGGCGACCGCCGGTCTCCTAAGCGGGGTTGCGCAGCACACTCCAGGCCGCGAGCTTGGCGCCCGGCCGCACCGCGTGGGCAGGACTGGTCGACGGCAACCGCTGATACCGGATCCGATCGGGTGCCGACGCCAGTCGGCGGAACAGGTCGGCGGCCTTGGCGCCGTTGAAGTACACCGCCGTGATGGTGGGGTAGTGCTCGAATAAATACCCAAAATCGTTGACCGACAGATTCTTTGGCTCAATCGCCGAGTCGGAGCTGCCGACCCGGCGGCACGCCTTCAGCACGTCCCAGAGGGCGACGCCATGGGACCGCAGTGCCGCGAGCCGCTCGTCGTAGGGTGCGGCCGCATCGAAGCCGAACAGCTCACCGGTGATCGACCAGAAGGCATTGCGGGGATTAGCGTAGTACTGACCCGCCACCAGCGACCGTGCACTGGGAAACGAGCCGAGAATCAGCGTCCTGGCGCGTTCATCGACGACGGGCGGGAATCCCCGCAGCAGCGGCGTGCTCATCACCCCACATCATGGCTCGCCCGCGTTGTACGTTGGCGACGTGCAGGACGGGGCCGACCACGACATCGACGATCTGCTCGAGGGGCTCGAGGGCAGCGCGCGCACCGAGCGCGCCGAGCTGGTGGAGTGGCTGCTCGAGCAGGGCATCACCACCGAGGAGATCCGGACCACCAATCCGCCCCTGTTGCTGGCCACCCGCCACCTCATCGGCGATGACGGCAGCTACGTGTCCACCCGCGAGATCAGCGAGGCCCACGGCATCGACCTGGACCTGTTGCAGCGCGTGCAGCGCGCGATCGGTCTGGTTCGGGTGGACGACCCCGAAGCGGTCGTGCACATGCGCGCCGACGGTGAAGCCGCCGCCTTTTCCCAGCGATTCGTGGAACTCGGGCTGGATCCCGAACAGGTTGTTCTCGTGGTGCGGGTGCTCGCCGAAGGTCTGTCGCGGGCCGCCGAAGTCATGCGCTACACGGCGCTTTCGGCGATCATGCGACCGGGTAACAGCGAGCTCGAAATCGCCAAGGCTTCAAAGGCTTTGGTTGGCGAGATCGCGCCCATGCTCGGGCCGATGATCGAGCATATGTTGTTTATGCAGCTGCGCCACATGATGGAGACCGAGGCGATCAATGCCGCGGAGCGGGCGGCCGGCAGGCCACTCCCGGGGGCGCGCCAGATCACCGTTGCCTTCGCGGACCTGGTCGGCTTCACGAAGATCGGCGAGGCGGTGTCGCCCGAGGAGCTGGGGCACCTGGCCAACCGGCTGGCCATCCTCGCCCGGGACATGACCGTGCCCCCGGTGCGATTCATCAAGACCATCGGGGATGCGGTGATGTTCGTCTGCCCTGATCCGCTGCCGTTGCTCGACGTCATCGTCAAACTCGTCGAAGCCGTCGACACCGACAACGACTTTCCCCGGTTGCGAGCGGGGGTGGCGTCCGGCATGGCGGTGAGCCGGGCCGGTGATTGGTTCGGCAGCCCGGTCAACGTCGCAAGCCGCGTCACCAACGTGGCGCGCCCCGGAACGGTCCTGGTCGCGGAGTCGGTCTGGGACGTCATCGGCGACCAGGGTGAATTCTCCGGATCGTTCGCCGGTGCACGTCGCCTCAAAGGCATCAAGAGCGAGGTGAAGCTCTTTCGCGTCCGGCGGGGCGACGGCGATTGACGGCCAGCGGCCCCGGGAAGAAGCAGGGCCCCGGCACATGGGCAGGCCCGGCGCGACTCTAGGGGGCGTCTGACTCCGTCTTATGCGTGTCCTACGCGGCCGGATTCCTACCCCATGTTCCGGCACTTCGAATTGATCGCTTCCGGGCCTGCTTCGCTAACCAAAGTACGCCGACGAACCGCCCAGATCAACGGTTTTCCTTGTTGGCCGGAGTCCTCGATGCTGTGCGCCGGCGGCCGCAGCCGTCGGGAGGTTGCCCCGCGTCGGCCCGTCGTTTCGCTGCCGGTGAAAGGCCGTTCCCTTAGATCTGTAACGGTGTAATCATGTAATCATGAAAGCTCATCACACACAAAGGCGCTACGGCCGCCCGGGGGGCTGGCACCAAGCCCAGCAACCCGACGCCAGCGACGCCGCGGAATGGTTCGCGGGTCGTCTTCCGGAGAACTGGTTCGAGGGTGATCCGACGGTGATCGTCGACCGCGAAGAGATCACCGTCGTCGGCAAGCTTCCGGAGGCGGCGAGCCCGGAAGGCGAAGCCAGCGAGGCCCGCGCGGCCGGGCGAGCGTCGCGGTTCCGCGAAGACACCCGGTCGGAGCGGATGCACATCGCCGACGAAGCGCAGGATCGCTACGGACGCAAGGTGTCCTGGGGCGTCGAAGTCGGCTCCACGGCCGGCACCGAGCGAATTCTGTTCACCCACATCGCCGTACCGGTCATGACGCGGCTGAAGCAACCCGAACGTCAGGTGCTCGACACGTTGGTCGATGCCGGGGTCGCCCGATCCCGCGCCGACGCGCTGGCGTGGTCGGTGAAGCTGGTCGGCGAACACGCCGAGGAGTGGCTGGCCAAGTTGCGGGGCGCGATGTCCGCGGTCGACGACCTACGCGCGCAGGGGCCCGATCTTCAGTCGTGACAAGGCCTTAACGGTCCCGCCGGTCAGCCTTCCGGCTTCTCGCTGTCGATTTTGCCGGTGATCTTGCCGGCGATCTGGCCACCCTGATCGCTGATGTGGTACCCGCACGCGTTGATGTCGACGACCACGTTGTTGGCCACGTTGAGCGCGCGCTGGCATTCCCAGCCGTCGGCGCCTTCCTGGGTGTCCCTCAGCGTCACCCTCGGCGGGCTGCCCTGAAGCTGGGCGAACGTCCAGCGATAGGTTTTGCCCTTGTTGGTCACGGTCACCGTCTTGCCTGCGCAGCCCCTCCACTTCTCCGCCGAGATCCGCACGAAGTTCTTGGCCCTGTCGGCGGACGGGAAGAGCGCGACGGCCTGGTTGACCCAGTGGTCGTAATTGTCGCCCGCCTCCGAGGACACCAGTCCGCTGACCGCCGAGTAGCCGCTGCCCGCGTAGACCGGATCCTGCGTGGTGTAGAGCGCGCCCTGGCAGTCCGGCGCGGACACGGTCACCGAGGAGCTGTCCGTCGACGTGATCGGTTTGCCCGGCTGCATCGACGACGAGCCCATCGCAGCGTTGATGTCGGCCGGACTGAGCAGTAGGCCGCTGAGGCGCTCGGGCCCCAGCGGAGCGGCCCGCGGCGGTTCCGGCTTGGGCCGCACGACCAGCCAGATGGCCACCGCGCTCGCGACGAGGACGAGCACCACGGCGGCCGCGGCAGTGATGGGCCAGGCATTGCGGTGCGGCGTGGGCGGGGGCGGACCCCAGGGCATGAACTGTGGCGGGCCGCCCCAGTTGGCGTTGCCGCCTTGGTAATACGGCGGCGGGGTGTTGAACGGGGGCTGGTACGGGTCACTCATTCCTCGTCCTTCCAACCCAACCCCTAGCCTGTCGGCCTCGTTCGAGACTTTGCGGACAGACACACGATTGCCACCCGTGACAGGGCAATCATGACGGTAAGCGCGCGGGCGGTCCCACCGCACGATAACGGGAACAATTGCGGTGCGGGTCAACGCGCGGCCGGGTTGCCGAAGGTCGTGGCTAGACCTCGTCGTTGCCGTCAGCGGCGATCTGGAAGGTGAATTCGTGGTCGCAGATCCGGATGCGGTCGCCGTCCTGCAAGGTGGCCGCCGCGCGGATTCGTTGGTCCTGCACGTGCACGCCGTTCGAGGACCGTAGGTCGTCGATGATGTAGCCGGTTCCGGTGTCGACGATGACGGCATGGTGGCGGCTGACTTTGGGCGAGTCGAGGACGATGTCGTTGTCGCTAAGCCGCCCAATCGTTGTCGACCCTTGCAGCGGATAACTGCGCCCGGTCACCTCGTGCAGATAGGCGACCACTTTCTTGTCGGACGTGTACTGCTCCAGCACGGTGATTGCGACCGCCGCGGTCGTCATGGCGTTCTTCTTGGCGTCCAGCGGTTCCTGGCGCAGGATCCGGTCATTGAGGGCGCGCAGGTTCTGGCCCGGGTCGATCCCGAGGTCATCGGCCAACGACGTCTGCACGCGGCGGTAGGCCGCCAGCGCGTCGGATTGACGGTCGGTGAGGTAGTAGGCGGTCATCAACTGAGCCCACAGCTGTTCGCGGTAAGGATGTTCGGCCGTCAGCGCTTCGAGCTCGGTGATCACGGTAAATGCACGTCCGCAGGCGATTTCGGCCTCGGCCTGCGCCGTGTGGGCCAGGATCTTCTCCTCGACGAGGGAAGTGGTGAAGGCCTCGACGAATCGGAAGTCTTCCAGGTCCTCGAGCACCGGTCCGCGCCATTCGGCCAAAGCCGCAGACAGGTGCTGGCTGGCCTGTTCGAAGCGTCCCGCGGCCGCGGCGTGCACGCCGGCGGTCTTTTCGGCGATGAAGCGGCCGAGATCGCAAGTGTCATCTGGGATGTTGAGCCGATACCCGGGCGGCGCCGCGACCAGTACCGTGCGCGGGTCCACGCCGGCGCCGGTCAGCAGCTTGCGCAGGTTGGACACGTAGGAGTGAATGCTGGCCCGCGCTCCCGACGGCGGCGACTCGTCCCACAGTGCGGTGATAAGCCGGTCGACGCCGACCGGGCTGTTGCGGTTCATCAGCAGCAGGGCCAGCACCGCTCGCTGTTTGGGCGTGCCGAGCGGCACCAGGGCACCGTCAACGCTCATCTCCAACGGCCCGAGCAGACCGAATTCGAGACGTTTGTCCGCCATCGGGCCTACCAGCCTTTCCGCGTCCGCGGCGTCGGATGCCATGAGGTCACAGTTGTGATTGTGACGCCAACCGGGCGGATTCGTTGACAATCCCGACAAACCGTCGAGCTCCGACGGCATGTCGTCGAATTCATCGGCACGCTTAAGCACGGTCCAGCGCTGTCGGATGACTGAAATGTGTTCGTACCCAGCGCGATAGTGGATGCCCCGCACGAATTGGATTGCATCGTCGCGACATACCCGCGGCGCGCAAGCCCGCGGGCGTTGCGCGTCGCGTGAGGCGAATCGTCGTCGGTTCAGGTGGTGAGGACCATCAACTCGTTGCTGGTGTCCCACGACTCGACGAAGAGCTGGACGGGAATCTGCTCGTTGCGGCCTTCCGGGGTGCCGCTGTCGTTGAGGTGAACCATGCCGGCGACGGTGTCCACGCCGGTCACCACCACGGCGTGATTGGACTCCGGTCGGCCGTTCTTGTCCTTCTGTTCGACGGGCTGGTGCCAGATGAGTTCGGCGTTGAGGCTGACGATCACCTTGTGCCCGGCGGCCAGTGCTCGCTCGAGCCCAACCATTCCCGACGGGGTGCCGGTCTGCGCGGCGTCGTCCTTATCGCCGGCGACGGCGCCGATCTTGTACTGGGCCAGCAATTGGGGGATGTCCGTGGTGTTTGCTCCCGGACCCGACTCCGGGTTGCTGCTGGCGGCGGGCTTGGTGTAGATCGGGCCGGGGTGGGCGACGCTGGGCGTCGACTGGGCCTTTTCGATGATGTCGTGCTCCGATGGCTGCACGCCGGTGATCTCGCCGATGACGTCGGCGCTCGACATGAGCACGCAGTCGTCGTACTGCTGCTGGCGCCAGAACTGGGCAGCGGTGGCCGGGTCGCCGTAGGTGAGCTGGGAAGCCGCGGCGCCGGCCGGGGCCGCCAGGCCGAGCGCGACCGCGGCGGCGGCCAGCGCGAAGGTGAGGGTCTTGGCGATGTTGGCGGTCTTCACGGTGGGCCTCTTCTCGTGTGCTCGCTGTCTGTTGAGAAGAGCTTCGGATGTCCGCCTTTTGGACTTCTCTACGAATTCTTGGAGCCGCCTGGCGTGCGGTTGGCTCCAGCCGCCGATTGGGGATCCCGGTTACCCGGAATCCCCCATCGTTGGTCGTTGGAGGCTAGGCGGGCTGCCCGGAGAATTGCGGGCAGTAGGCGTTGGTCGCCGCGAGCACCACGCTGGCCGCCTGCGGGGGAGTCAGATTGGTGTGGCGGAAGATCTGGACGGTGACGGCCATCGGGGTCTGGCCGGCGGCGAGGTCAGTGCATACCTGGTGGCCCGCTCGCACGGCATCTTGCGTCGACGGGAAAGTGACGCCGAGGCTTTGCATCTGGCCCAGGAACGCCTGATCGGCGGTCTGCACGGAGCTCGCTGCGGCGGTGCCGGCAAAGCCAACGGCGGCAAGCCCGATGGCGGCGGTGCCGATGGCGGTGGTGGCCATTGTGATGATGCGGTGGGAGAACATTGCTGCCACGCCTTTCAGGTGCGTTACTGGGTAGGACGATCCCAGCGTCGCGTTTGTTCCTTGGTGTCTTCTCAATAACTTCTTGGTAGCGATCGCGGCCGCTTATCAATGTGCCCGCCAGACGCCGCGTTACGCCTGTGTCATCTCGTAATACGTGCCGCGCTGGGCGAGTAGTTCAGTGTGATTGCCTTGCTCGACGATCCGGCCGGCCTCGACCACCAAAATCCGGTCGGCATCGCGGATCGTCGAAAGGCGATGCGCGATAATAAAACTCGTGCGGTCGCGGCGCAGTTCGCACATCGCGTGCTGGATCAGGACTTCGGTGCGGGTATCGACCGAACTGGTCGCCTCGTCGAGGATCAACAACTGCGGGCGGGCAAGGAATGCGCGTGCGATGGTGATCAGCTGCTTTTCGCCGGCGCTGATGTTGCCTCCGTCACCGCTGACTCGGGTCTGGTAGCCGGCCGGCAACGTCCGCGCGAAACGATCGACGTAGGCGGCCCTGGCGGCCTCGAGCACCTCGTCCGCACCGGCGTCAGGACGCCCATAGGCGATGTTCTCCGCGATGGTCCCGTCGAAGAGCCAGGTGTCCTGCAGCACCATGCCGATTCGCGACCGCAGCGACCGGCGGTCCATCGTGGTGATGTCGACCCCGTCGAGCAGGATCTGGCCCGCGTCGACGTCATAGAACCGCATCAGCAGGTTCACCAGCGTGGTCTTGCCCGCGCCGGTCGGCCCGACGATCGCCACAGTGCTGCCCGGTTCGGCCACAAAGGACAGGTCGTCGATCACCGGGGTGCCAGGGCGGTAGGCGAAGCTCACGTGCGCGAATTCGACGCGTCCACCCGGGCCCGCGCCGGCCGCGCCGATTTGGGCGGGGGACGGGGGATCCGGCGATTCCTCGGGCTCGTCGAGCAGCGTGAAGACACGCTCGGCGCTGGCCGCCCCGGACTGCAGGGTGTTGTACATCCCGGCCAGTTGGCTCAGCGGTGAGTTGAACTGCCGCACATACTGAATGAACGCCTGGATGTTGCCCAGGGTGATGTGGCCGGTGGCCACCTGCAGGCCGCCGACCACGGCGACGGCGACGTAGCCGAGGTTGCCGATGAAGGTGGTCGCCGGCGCCACCAGCCCGGAGAAGAATTGCGCGCCGAAGCTGGCGTGGTAGACGTCGTCGTTGAGGGTGCGGAAATGCTCGCGCGCCGCGGCCTGGTGGCCGAACGTCGTGACCACCGTGAAACCGCTGTAGGTCTCCTCGATATGGGCGTTGAGGCGGCCGATGCTGGTCCACTGGGCGACGAACAGCCGCTGGGAACGACGCGCTATCGCCCGGGTCGCCAGCAGGGACAACGGCACCGTCAGCACGGTGATCAGAACCAGCAGCGGCGAGATCGACAGCATCATCGCCAGCACCGCCACCACTGTCAGAACCGATGTCAGCAGCTGGCTGATCGTCATCGACAGCGACGATTGGATGTTGTCGATATCGTTGGTGACGCGGCTCAGCAGTTCACCACGCTGGCGGCCGTCGAAGTAGGACAACGGCAGCCGGTGGATCTTGTCCTCGACGTCGGAACGCAGCGCCACCATGGTGCGCTGCACGGTGACGTTGAGCAGCCGGGCCTGCCCCCAAATCAGCAGCGCAGAAACGAGATACAGCGCCAGTGCCAGCGTGAGCGTCCGTGCGACAGCCGCAAAGTCCACGCCGTGGCCCGGCACCACATTCATCCCGGACAGCAGGTCGGCGAAGGTATTGGCTCCTCTGCCGCGTGCCGCGGCGACGGCCTGCGCCTTGGTGATTCCGGCGGGGAGCTGGCGCCCGACCACACCGTTGAACAGTAAATCGGTGGCATGCCCCAGGATCCGCGGGACGACCACCCCGATTGCGGTGCCGGTGATCCCCAAGGTGATCACCGCGGCGCAGAGTCGTCGTTGCGGCGCGAGCTGTTTCACCAACCGGGCGGCCGAGCCCCAGAAGTCGCGGGGACGGGTGGCGGGAGCGGGCCGGCCGCCCGCCTTGGTGGTCGCGCGGGTCACGGCGTGCCCCCGACTCGACCAGTGCGCACGGCGTCGACCGACTGCGAGTCGGCGAATTCGGCGTAGGTGGCGCAATCGGCCAGCAGCGATTCGTGCGTGCCCGCGCCCACCAGATTCCCGTTGTCGATCACGATCACCTGGTCGGCCTTCGCTGCGATCGAGATACGTTGTGTGACAACGATGACGGTGGCGTCACTGGACATTTCCTGCAGCGACGCGCGCACCCGCGCGTCCGTACGGGCGTCGAGCGCGCCGAACGAGTCGTCGAACAAATAGATGGCCGGGCGGCGGATGACCGCCCTGGCGATGGCTAGTCGCTGCCGCTGGCCGCCGGAGAAGTTGATACCGCCCTGGGCCACCCGCATGCACAGCCCGTCGTCGTGGGCCCGCACGAAATCGTCGGCGGCCGCCACCCGCAACGCTTCCCACATCTGTTCGTCGGTGACCTCTTGGTGGGGGGCGGCGCCGTAGCGCAGGTTGTCCGCGATGGTCCCGGAGAACAGGTAGCCGCGCTGGGGAACCAGCCCCATCGCCGACCACAACCGCTCGGTCTGATAATCGCGGACGTCGATGCCGTCGACCGAGACCGTGCCGCCGGTCACGTCGTAGAGCCGGCAGATCAGCGAGACCAGCGTCGACTTGCCCGAACCGGTGCTGCCGACGATGGCGGTGGTGGTTCCGGGCAGCGCGGTGAGCGAAATGCTCTGCAGCACTGGGCGATCGGCGCCGGGGTAGGTGAACGTCGCGTTTTGCAGACGCACCGTCCCGGTGATAGCGCTGCGCGGGGACCGCGGATTCGCGGGGTCGGTGACGGCGGGGTGGGTGGCGAGCACCTCGGTGATCCGTTCGGCGCAGACGGAGGCCCGCGGCAACACCACCAACGTCATCGTCGCCATCAACACCGCCATCAGAATCTGGGTGAAGTAGGCCAGGAAGGCGGTGAGCGAACCCACCTGCATCTGGCCGCGGTCGATGCGCAACCCGCCGAACCAGATCAGGGCGACGCTGGACACGTTGATGGTCAGCGTGGTCACCGGCAGCATCAACGCCTGCCAGTTGCCGGCGGTCAGTGCGGTATTCGACAGCGCGGTGCTGGCGCGAGCGAATCGGTCACGCTCGAAATCTTCCCGGGCGAACGCACGGACGACCCGCACGCCGGACAGCTGGTCACGCATCACCCGGTTGATGCCGTCGATCAGGCCCTGCATCCGGCGGAACAGGGGCAGCATGTGCGACATCACCCAGTAGTTGGCCGCCGCCATGATCGGCACGCTGACCAACAGCAGCCACGTCAGCGCGGCCTCCTGCCGGATGGCCATGAAGATCCCGCCCAGGCACATGATCGGGGCGGTCACCAGCACAGTGCCGGTTATCTGGACCAGGTACTGGATCTGCCGCACGTCGTTGGTGCTGCGCGTCAACAGCGTGGGCGCTCCGAATCGGGCCGTCTCGCGCTCGGAAAAGGTCGTCACGCGTTCGAAGATCGCCGCGCGCAGGTCGCGACCGAAGCCCATCCCGGTGCGCGAGCCGAAATAGACCGCCCCGATCGAGCACAACACCTGCAATGCGGTGACCCCGAGCATCACCATGCCGAGCCGGACGATCGTGGTGGTGTCGCCCTTGGCGACGCCCTCGTCGATGATGGCGGCGTTGACCGTCGGCAGATACAGCGACGCGAGGTTGCTGACCAGTTGCAGCGCCATCAGCACCGCCACCAGCCGTCGGTACGGCTGGATGTACTGGCGCAGCAGTGCCAGGAGCATTGGGTAACTGTCGCATACCGTCCGCTGGGCCGTCCCCGGCAACCGCCGGACGGTCAAGGTCCGCACCGCACCTGTTGGCGGCCTCGAATTACCTGCTCAGGCGCGTCGGTGGTTGACCCGCTGGGCTGCCGCTACAGTGCATCGTGTGGACCAGCAGCGGGCGGAACGGAAGCAGGGTAGCGGTGCGGCGTGACACGAAAGCGCTGGCTCTCGTGGCGTCAGCATTGACGATCCTGATCCCCGCGGCCGCGGGCTGCTCAGATTCCGGGGGCAACAAATCGGGGGCGACGTCGTCGACGCCGCAGAACGGCCAGGGCAGCCATGGTGCGATGTTCCCGCAATGCGGCGGCATCAGCGACCAGACGGTAGCGGAGCTCACCAAGGTCACCGGGCTGATCAACACCGCGCGCAACTCCGTCGGGTGCCAGTGGCTGGCCGGCGGCGGCATCCTCGGGCCGCACTTCTCCTTCTCCTGGTATCGCGGTAGCCCCATCGGACGGGAACGCAAGACCGAGGAACTCTCGCGTGCCAGCGTCGATGACATCAACATCAACGGCCACGGCGGCTTCATCGCCGTGGGCAACGAGCCCAACCTGGGTGACTCGCTGTGCGAGGTGGGCATTCAATTCCAGGACGACTTTATTGAATGGTCAATCAGTTTCAGTCAGAAGCCGTTCCCACCGCCGTGTGACATAGCGAAGGAATTGGCTCGCCAATCGATTGCGAACTCGAAATGATGGCCCCGATGCGCGCCGCGTCGCGCAGCAGCAGGACTGCACGCGTCGTCGCGACCGTCGTGATCGCCGCGCTGCTGGTGTTGACGGGCTGTTCCCGCTCGATCGGGGGCAACGCGGTCAAGGCGGGTGGCAATGTGCCCCGCAACAACAACTCCCAGCAGCAGTATCCGAACCTGCTCAAGGAATGTGAGGTCTTGACCAGCGACATCCTGGCCAAGACCGTCGGCGCCGACCCGCTCGACATTCAGAGCACCTTCGTCGGCGCGATCTGCCGCTGGCAGGCGGCCAACCCGGCCGGCCTGATCGACATCACCCGGTTCTGGTTCGAGCAGGGCAGCCTGAGCAACGAGCGCAAGGTCGCCGAGTTCTTGAAGTACAAGATCGAGACGCGTTCGATCGCCGGCATCGACTCCATCGTGATGCGGCCCGACGACGCGAACGGTGCGTGCGGCGTGGCGAGCGACGCCGCCGGGGTGGTCGGGTGGTGGATCAACCCGCAGGCACCGGGCATCGATGCGTGCGGGCAGGCCATCAAGCTGATGGAGCTGACGCTGGCCACCAACTCTTGATCGGCTAGCGCGGCGATCGCAAGCGCGGCGAAGCCGGGCGCAGCGGGTCGCCGCCATCGGCTAGCGCGGCACCTCGAAGTCGATCAACGTCGCCACCCCGAGCTCCAGCTGCTTCCAGGCGCACGGCACGGTGAGCACCGCGATCGCCGACGTCGGAAACTTGACCGAAATCCGTTCGGCGGCAGATGTATTCGTATCCCCGGCACCGCCGAGCGCCAGCGCGAGGGTCGACATCGTCGGCTCGTGCCCGATGACGAGCAGCGTGCTGACGCCGTCGTCCACCGTGTTGATCTCGTCGATCATCGTGCCGGGGGTGCTGGCATAGAGGCGCTCGCTGTATCGCGCCGGAGCATCGATGCGGGTGTTCAGCAGCGTCTCGCGGGTGCGCGTCGCCGTGGAGCACAGCACCCCATCGATGGTGGGCGCGTTGGCACGCAACCAGTCGCCTGCGAGCCCGGCCTGCTTGATGCCGCGGGGCGCCAACGGCCGATCATGGTCGGCGACCCCGGGCGGGTAGTCGGACTTCGCGTGCCGCATCAACAGCAACGTGCGCTGGTCAGTCACGAGAAATCAGAATAGTCAGTGCGGCGGCGAGTCGTCGTCATCACTATCGCCGCCGAGCAATTTTCCCGGATGGTAGAAGATCAGTTGGCAGACGGAATGGCCGAGCTCGGCTGTATCCGGTAGGCGCAGTGAGTGGAGATGGCCGGCCGAGAGCCAGCACAGTCTCGGCGGCGATGGCCAGAATCACCCTAATGGGGACGAATCTTAAAACCTCTGCGAAGTTGTCCCGGGAGTTGTAGAACTTGGAATAGCAGTCCCCGCTCGAGGCACGCGCTGCCCATTGCCGAAGCCAGAAGGCGTTACAGTGAAAGAGTCGTTGCGCACGGGAATTAGATTACTTGTGGCGCAGGAGGTTGCCTGGTGGGTAATCCTTAATTCGCCGGTGGCCTGGGCTGGGCCGGGTGGCAATCTTCCAGGCCCCGGCGTGTGCGACTATCCCGGTGTTGGCGGAAGTACTTTCGAGGCCGGGGCCACGACGTACTACTGCGATTTTCCTGTCGAAGAGAACAGCACGCACTGGCACTGCGAATATGGTGGATGGAACCTGGGTGGTCCAGGTGGCAATGCCCCCATCGGTGGAAGTTTTATGGGTTTTGGGTTGACCATTCCTGCAGGCGATTTCGGGGGTGCTTCCGGTAGCTGTTCATGGCGCTGGCCGGATAACACTATCGGCCCTGCACCGAACCCACCGGGCGCGTGGAAGAACTACTTGGTGCCAAAGCCGCCACCGCCCGAACATCGGGCACCCCCGCCTCCATCAGCTGAGCCAGAGTCCGGACCACCACCGGTAATGAATCCGAATCCCGGCGATGAGCCTCAGACACCGGCCTACACTAACCCGGCGTTTCCGAATCCAGGCAGGCCTCAAAACCCGCCAAGTTAGCTTGTGCCGCATGCACAGCAGCCTCAAGCTCGTTGAGTTTCGTGAGATCGTATCGAAAGTGTGGTTTTCCAGTGTGGTTCGAGTCGGGCCAGCGGATGCCGAGATTTGCTGACCGCAGCGACTCGTGCAGGCCTTCAGGCAGATTCACACTCGCGCAACTTATTTGAAGCATGGTCGCGAGCAGTTCCTGAATGGGGCCTTGATCCGGTTGCCCCGGATTCAACGCGATGCCGAGGAGCCCTCCGACACCGCCGGATTTCTCAGACCAAGACCTGCCGATCGAGGTCCCGCGTCTTGTCGGTGCGCAGACCTAAACTCTCGATGCCCAGGTAAACACGCACTTCGAAAGGGGGTCGCCGGCATGCGATTCCTGCACACCGCCGACTGGCAGTTGGGCATGACCCGGCACTTCCTCGCCGGCGACGCGCAGCCGCGCTATTCGGCGGCCCGCCGCGACGCGGTTTCCGGTCTGGGCGCACTGGCAGCAGAGGTGGGCGCCGAGTTCGTCGTCGTGTCTGGTGATGTCTTCGAACACAATCAGCTCCCGCCCAAGGTGATCGGGCAGTCCCTGGAAGCCATGCGCGCCATCGGAATCCCGGTGTACCTGCTGCCGGGCAACCACGACCCCCTGGACGCCTCGTCGGTGTACACCAGCGCGCTGTTCACCGCCGAGCGTCCCGACAACGTGGTGGTGCTCGATCAGGCCGGGGTCCATCAGGTGCGTCCCGGGCTGGAAATACTCGCCGCACCGTGGCGGTCGAAGGTACCGACCACCGACCTGGTCGCCGACGTCCTCGACGACCTGCCCGCGGCGGAGGGCACCCGGATCCTCGTCGCGCACGGCGGCGTCGACGTGCTGGACCCCGACCGGGACAAGCCCTCGCTGATTCGGCTCGCCACGGTTGACGACGCGCTGACCCGCGGCGCGGTGCACTATGTGGCGCTGGGGGATAAGCACTCACTCACTCAGGTCGGCGGCAGTGGCCGGGTGTGGTACTCCGGCTCCCCGGAAGTCACCAACTTCGACGACGTCGAAGCCGATCCCGGCCACGTCCTGATCGTCGACATCGACGAGGCCGACCCGCAGCGCGCGGTCTCCGTGACGCCGCGGCACCTCGGCAGCTGGCGGTTCGTCACGATGCATCGGCAGGTCGACACCAGCCGCGACATCGCCGATCTGGACATGAACCTGGACCTGATGACCGAGAAGGACCGAACCGTGGTGCGCCTCGCCCTTACCGGGTCGCTGACGGTCACCGACCGCGCCGCGCTGGACGCCTGCCTCGACAAATACGCACGGTTGTTCGCGTGGCTGGGCCTGTGGGAACGTCACACCGATCTGGCGGTGATCCCCGCCGACGGCGAATTCAACGATCTGGGCATCGGAGGTTTCGCGGCCGCGGCCGTCGAAGAATTGGTGGCGACGGCGCGCGAAGACTGCGCGACCGCGGTCGACGCGCAGGCGGCGCTGGCGCTACTGCTGCGCCTCACCGACCGGGGCGCGGCGTGAAGCTGCGCCGGTTGGTCCTGACGAACTACCGCGGCATATCGCACCGCGAAATCGACTTCCCCGACCACGGCGTCGTCGTGGTGTGCGGCGCCAACGAGATCGGCAAGTCGTCGATGATCGAAGCCCTGGATCTTCTCCTGGAGGCGCGGGACCGCTCGACGAAGAAGGAAGTCAAGCAGGTCAAACCCACGCACAGTGACGTGGGCTCCGAGGTGTCCGCCGAAATAAGTTGCGGCCCTTACCGTTTCATCTATCGCAAGCGGTTTCACAAGAAGTGTGAGACGGAGCTGACCGTGGTCCGGCCGTACCGCGAACAGCTGACCGGCGACGAGGCCCACGAGCGGGTCCGGGCGATGCTGGCCGAGACGGTGGACAGCGACCTGTGGCACGCCCAGCGGGTGCTGCAGTCCGCGTCGACCGCCGCGGTGGATCTGTCCGGGTGCGACGCGCTCTCGCGCGCGCTCGATGTGGCCGCCGGTGACAGCGGGGGCCTATGCGGCACCGAGCCCTTGCTCATCGAGCGCATCGACGCCGAATACGGGCGTTACTTCACCCCGACCGGACGTCCGACGGGCGAGTGGGCCGCCGCGATCGCCCGGCTGGCCGACGCCGAGGCCGCCGTCGCCGAGTGCGCCGCGGCGGTCGCCGAGGTCGACGACCGGGTGGCCCGCCATGCCGTGCTGACCCAACAGGTGGCCGACTTCTCCCAGCGCCGCATCGCCGCCGGGCCGCGGGTCACCGCCGCGCAGCAAGCCGCCGACAAGATCGCCGCGCTGACCGCGCAGCGACGTGAAGCCCAGCTGGTCGCCGAGGCCGCCGCCGCCACCGCCGCCGCGGCCGGCGGAGCCCACACCGCGCGCCGGCAACTGCTCGCCGAAATCGACACCCGCGCGGTCGCCGTCGCCGAAACGCAAACGCAGGCGCAACAAGCCGTGGCAGCCCAAGCGGCGGCGCATGCCGAGGCCGAGGCGGCCGGCGCCGCGCTGCAGCAGGCCACCGAGGCGCTCGCCGAGCTGCAACGCCGGACCGAATCCGCGCGGTGCACGGTCGACCAACTCGCCAACCGCGAAGAGGCCGACCGGTTGACCGCCCGGCTGGCCAAGATCGATGCCATCGAACGGGATCGTGAACGGATCGCCGTCGAGCTCGGCACCATCGCCGTCACCGAGGAGATGCTGCGACGCATCGAGGACGCCGCGGCTGCCGTCGATCGCACCGGCGACCAGTTGGCGCTGACGTCGGCGGCGATCGAATTCACCGCCGCCGCAGACATTCAGCTGATCGTGGGCGGCCGGCAGATCTCCCTGCCGGCCGGACAGAGCTGGTCGACCACCGCGGCCGGACCCACCGCGGTGGAGGTTGCCGGTGTCCTGACCGCGCGGGTCACCCCGGGCGCGACCACACTGGACATTCACGCCAAACACGCTGCGGCACAAGAGGAGATGGCAGCCGCACTGGCGGCCGGTGAGGTGAGCGATCTCGCCGCGGCACGCTCTGCCGACCAGCGCCGCCGCGAGTTGCACAGCACCCGCGACCAGCTCACCGCAACTCTGGCCGGCCTGTGCGGTGACGAACAGACCGACGAGCTGCGGTCGCGGCTGGCGCAATTGCGCGCCGAACACCCCGCAGGGGCCGAACCCGTTCTCACCGACATCGGCGTCGCCCGCGCCGAGCTCACCGCGGCCCTTCAGGCTGGAGCGGCCGCAGCGAGCGAATGCGAGGCACGCCGACACGCCGCCACCACCGCCGCCACCGGGCTCGCGGAGTTGTCCACGCGGGCAACGGTTCTGCAGAACACCCTGCAGGCTCAACGCGCCGAGCTGGACGCCGCCGCCGGCCGGCTGGCCGCCGAACGCGCGTCGGCCGGCGACGACGAACTCGCGGCCGCCGCGGCCACGGCCCTGGGTGCGGCGCAGGCCGCGCAACAGCGTGAAACCGAACTCACCGAAGCGCTGGCCGCGGCCGCACCCGATGCGGTCGAGACCGAATTGGCCGATGCCAAAAAGGAAGCCGACTCGCTGCGCGAACGCTACGAGGAAGCCGCCCGCGCATTGCGTGAGATCACGATCGAACTCTCGGTGTTCGGCAGTGAGGGACGCCAAGGCAAGCTCGACGCCGCGGAAACCGAACGCGAGCACGCCGCCCACGAACACAGTCAAGTGGGCGGCCGTGCCCGCGCCGCGCAACTGCTGCGGTCGGTCATGACGCGCCACCGCGACACCACCCGGCGGCGCTACGTCGAGCCCTATCGCTCGGAGCTGCAGCGGCTCGGCCGCCCGGTCTTCGGCCCGACTTTCGAGGTCGACATCGACAGCGACCTGTGCATCCGTAGTCGCACGCTGAATGGCATCACGGTGCCATACGAATCCCTATCCGGCGGCGCCAAGGAGCAACTCGGCATCCTGGCGCGGCTGGCCGGGGCGGCCCTGGTCGCCAAGGAGGACGCCGTCCCGGTGGTGGTCGACGACGCGCTCGGTTTCACCGACCCGGACCGGTTGACCAAGATGGGGGAGTTGTTCGACACCGTGGGAACCCACGGGCAGGTGATCGTCCTCACCTGCAGCCCCGACCGCTACGACGGTGTCAAGGGCGCCCACCGCATCGATATCAGCGCCTAGCCCTGGTGGCTGACCTCCGCCGTTATCGCTGATCACAGCGATTCATCGCCGCACTGGCGCCTTGCCTGCAGAATGGGATCATGGGGGGCCTAGCCGAATGACCATGACCGCGAAGCGCAGCCGGATACAGGAGAAGTTGGCGGAATTGCCCGGCGTGCGGCCCGTGCGCCGGCCGATCTCACCGCACAGCGCCGAAGAGTTCGATCTTTACTACGTGCGCGCGGGCCACAAGTCCGCTCATCCGCTGGTCATCATCCCCGGCGGCCCGGGAGTGGCTTCGGTGCAGATGTACAAGGGGCTGCGGCGGCGGGCGGCGGCGGCCGGTCTCGACGTCATCATGATCGAGCACCGCGGGGTGGGGATGTCGCGCCACGACGATTCGGGTGCTGATCTGCCTCCGCAGTCACTGACCGTGAACCAGGTGGTCGACGATGTGGCGGCGGTGCTGGACGACGTCCAAGCGGAGTCGGCCGGCATCTACGGCGCCTCATACGGCACCTACATCGCGGCCGGCGTCGGGGTGCGCCATCCGCACCGGGTGCGCGGCATGGTGCTCGATTCACCGCTGCTGTCGCGGCACGACATCGTCATCGTGCGCCGCGCGATCCGCCGGCTGCTGCTGAAGGGCGACAGCCCCGAAACCGCTTCGGTGGCACCAAAAATGCGCAAGCTTGTCGACGCCGGTGTGATGAACGCGACGGCAACACAGGTTGTCGCGACGATCTACGGCTATGGCGGAGCCGAACTGCTCGAGCGGCAACTCGACCTGTTGCTCGATGGCAGAAAACTGCTGTGGTGGGCACTATCCCGGTTCACCACCCTGAGCAATCTGCCGTTTCGGTACGAAGAAGATCTGGTGAGCCGCATCGCGTTCCGCGAACTGGATTACGCGGCCGAACCCGACGGTCTACCGCTCGATCCCGCGGTCGCCGAAAGCAGAACACGAACGCACCGAGTGACTTTCGAAGACGAGCCCTATGACCTGGCGGCCGAAATGCCGAAATTCGACTGGCCCACCGCGGTGGTTTCCGGAGGTCGTGACCTGATCACGCCGCCGGCCGTCGCGCAACGCGTGGCGTCGTTGCTGCCCAATGCGGTGCTGTTGAGCCTGCCGAACATGGCGCACAGCGCGCTGGATTTCCGTGAGCCGGTCGCCCTCGCCAGTGCCGATGCGGTCCAGCGCGGCGACCTGAATGGGCTTGTCGCACAGGCGTCGGCGCTGGATGCGCTCCCCCCGCGCCCGGAGGTGCGATTGCTGTGGAAGGCGCTCGGCGCGGCGGCCGTCGCCGAAGGTGCCCTGCCGATCCCGAATCGGCTGCGGCGGCGGCTCAACTCCGTGTGAACCCGATGGCGGTGTAGTCGAGGTCGGCGAGACCGGCCGCGCCGAAATTGGCCAGCGTGCTGCGCACCGCGACATCGCCGGGCGACTGGGTCAGCGGAAGACTGAATCCCTCCGCCCAGATCATCTTGTCCAGATTGTTGGCCAATGCCTGCGCCTTGGCCGGATCGAGTTCTTCCAGCGTGCCTTCGATCGCGGCGTCGATCTGCTCGCTGCCGATCTTGCCGAAGTTGCTCTCCCCGTCGGAGTTGTAGATCTGGGTCAGCGCCGAGAGCGGGAAAGCGTCTCCGAGCCAACCGAATTGGGCCATATCGAAAGCGCCGACGTTGATGTAGTTGGTGAAGAAGCCGCTGCCCGACCGGGATACCAGCTCGAGCTTGACGCCGATCTGGGCGAGACTGTGCTGGGCGATCTGGGCGAATTGCCGGCTGCCCTGGGCGTCGTAGAACAAGTCACGGATCACCAGCGGCCGGCCGTCCTTCTCCCGGAACTGCCCGACCCGTTTCCAGCCCAGCGCGTCAAGCTCCCGCCCGGCCGCGGCCGGGTCGTAGGGCACGACCGAGCTGTTGTCTTGATAGCCCTGCTGCCCGGCGACATAGATATGATTGCCCAGTGCCACAGGATCACTGGTGAGGCCGTACTGGACGACCTTGGCGATGGTCTGCCGATCGATCCCCTTGGCCACCGCGACGCGCAGCGCCTTGTCGGCCAGGATCGAACCCGGGGCGCCGTTGAACGTGAAATGAGACCAGGCCGGAGCGGGCGCACGCCGGATCGAGATTCCCTGGGTGCGCTGCGCGATGGTCAGCTGGTCGATCGTGCCGACACCGGTGGCGTCGATCGTGTTGTTCTGCAAGGCAGGCAACCGCGCGGCGTCGTCGAGCACCAAGTACGTGATGCTGTTTAGGCGGGGGCGCGCGCCCCACCATTTCGGGTTGCGGCTCAACACGATCCGCTGGGTGGTCCGATCCAGCGACGAGACGACGAACGGGCCGGCCGACGGGCCCGGCCCCTCCAGCTGGCCCTTGTTGAACGCCTCCGGGGTGGCGGTCATGCTCTTGGGCAGCAGCATTCCGTTGCCGGCGAACATGCCGCGCCATTCGGCGTAGGGCTTGGCGAACGTCATGACGGCCTGCCGGTCGTCGACGCCGCGGGTCACCGACGCGACGCGGTCGGCGCCGCTGGGCCCGGCGATCTCAAAGGCCTTGTCGGCGCCGCTCAGGGCGTGGATCTGGCTGGCGATGTCCTCCCAGGTGATCGGCGTGCCGTCGGACCACACCGCCTTGGGGTTGATCGTGTACGTAACCACCTGCGGCGCAGTGCCGGTGAGCTCGATGCTGGTGAAGTAGTCGGTGTCGACCGTCGTCGAGCCGTCGGGCCCGATGACGAACGCCCGCGGCAGGGTGGCCTTCATCATCGCGGAGACGTCGGCCGAGTTGCCGTCGATGTGCAAGATGTTGAAGTTCGGCGGAAAGTCGGTCAGCGCCAGTCGCAGGTCGCCGCCGTCTTGCAGGGTCGCCGGATCGTGTGGGTTGACGTCGCTCGTCGAGCCGATCTGTGCGTTGTGCCCGGTCTCCGGAATCAGGCTGACCGCCGGCGAGCAGCCCGACAACACAAGGGCTATCGCGAAGAACGCCTGCGCGAACCGGGTGCCCGCACCCGCCGTGACCACCGCCGGCCTAGACACGTCGGTCCGGATCCGGTTGCGGTACCGCGTTCAGCAGCCGCCGCGTGTATTCGTGTTGCGGGTCGGCGAAGACCTGACGGCTGTCGCCCTGCTCCACGATCGCGCCGGCGTACATCACGACGACGTGGTGCGCGAGGTGCTTGACCACCGAAAGATCGTGGGAGACAAACAGGTAGGACAGGCCGAACCGCTCCTGCAGGTCGAGCAGCAGGTTGATGATTCCGGCCTGGATGGACACGTCGAGCGCGGACACAGGTTCGTCGAGCGCCAGGATCTTCGGTTGCAGAGCGAGCGCACGCGCTATGCCGATGCGCTGCTTCTGCCCGCCGGAGAACTCCGCGGGGTAACGGACCGCGTCGGCGCGGCGCAGCCCCACGATCTCAAGCAGCTCGGCGACGCGCGAGTTAGTGCGGCTCTTGTCGAACCCGTTGGCCCGCAGGGGTTCTGCGAGCAGCTCGAACACCGGTAGCCGCGGGTCGAGCGACGCGACCGGGTCTTGGAACACGACCTGGATGTCGCGCCGCAGCGCCCGCCTGCTCGCGGCGCTCAACGCGGTGACGTCGGTGCCCAGCACCTCGATCGAACCCGATTCGGGCCCGGTGAGTTCCAAGATCTCGTGCAGGGTGGTCGACTTGCCCGAACCCGATTCGCCGACGATGCCCAGGGTGCGACCCTGCCGCAATTCGAAACTGACGCCGTCGACGGCGCGCACCTCACCGGCGCTACGGCGCAACACGCCCTTGGTCAGCCGGTAGGTCTTGGTCAGGTCGCGCACCCGAACGACCACCGACGTGCCGGCGGATTCCGCTTGGCGGGCGTCGGTGCTCACCCCGTAAATGTCCGCGGCGCTTCGGCCGTCGACCTGATCGGTGCGGATGCAGGCCGCCCGGTGATCGGCGCCGACGGAAACCAATTCCGGCTCCGCGAGCCGACATTCGTCGATGGCCAGCGGGCAGCGGGGCGCGAAGGGGCACCCGGGATCCAGGCCCGCCAGCGACGGCGGCGCACCGGGGATCGGCACCAACCGGGTGCCCTGGGCGGCGTCCAGTCGGGGTACCGAGCCCAGCAGCCCGACGGTGTACGGCATGCGGCGGTCGCGGTAAAGGTCAGGCACGGAAGCGGATTCGACGACCCGCCCGGCGTACATGACCAGGGCGCGGTCGGCGAATTCGGCCACCACTCCGAGGTCGTGGGTGATGATGAGCACCCCGGCGCCGGTGATGTCGCGCGCCGTCTTGAGCACCTCGAGGATCTGCGCCTGCACCGTGACATCCAGCGCGGTGGTGGGCTCGTCGCAGATCAACAGGTCTGGGTCGTTGGCGATGGCGATCGCGATGACCACCCGTTGCCGTTCGCCGCCGGACAGCTCATGCGGAAACCCGCGGGCGCGTCGCTCCGGCTGCGCGATGCCTACCAGCTCGAGCAGTTCCACGGCACGCCGACGAGCGGCCTTTCTGCCCACTCGCGGCTGGTGGATTTCGATCGCCTCGGCGATCTGGTCGCCGACGGTGTAGACGGGTGTCAGCGCGGACATGGGATCCTGGAACACCGTGCCGACCGTCTTGCCGCGGAACCGCGACATCGCGTCGTCGCCGAGGCCCAGCAGTTCGGTGTCGTGCAACCGCACCGAGCCGCGCACCTGTGCGTACTCGGGTAACAGGCCGATGGCCGCCATCGCCGAAACGGACTTCCCCGAACCGGATTCGCCGACCATGGCGACGACTTCCCCCGGTTCGATGCGGTAGCTGATACCGCGCACCGCGGTCACCGGGTCGCCACCCGTCGGGAACGTGACCGCCAGGTCGGTTACCTCGAGCAGCGGGCTCATCGGCTCCCCCCGCTCAGGCCCGCGCTGCCGGGGTCGAGCGCATCGCGCAGGCCGTCACCGGTGAGGTTGGCGCACACCAGGATCAGCACCAGCACTCCCGCGGGAAACAGGAACACCCAGGGAAAGGTGGTCGCGGATTGGGTGCCGTTGGCGATCAACGTGCCCAGTGACACGTCGGGTGGCTGGATGCCGAAACCCAGGAAGCTCAGGCCGGTTTCGGCCAGGATGGCCGACGCGACGTTGAGCGCGGCGTCGATGATCAAGATGGATGCCACGTTGGGCACCACGTGGCCGACGATGATGCGGCGGCTGGAAACCCCCATATACCGTGCGGCACGGATGAATTCGCGTTCCCGCAGACTCATGGTCATGCCGCGGACCATGCGCGAGCTGACCATCCAGCCGAACCCGGCCAGCAGTAGGACCAGCATCACGACATTGGCCGAGCTCTTGATGCGCGGTGTCACGATGGCGATGAGGATGAAGCTGGGTACCACCAACAACAGGTCGACCACCCACATCAGCGCACGGTCGCGCCAGCCACCGAAATAGCCCGCGATCGACCCGACGGTGGCCGCGATGCCGGTGGAGATGACCGCGACGCAGACGCCGATCAGCATCGACTTCTGCATCCCGCGCAAAATCTGCGCCAGCAGATCTTGACCCAGCGCGTTGGTGCCCAGCCAGTGGCGCGCGTTCGGCGGCTGCAGCAGCGCGGTGAAATCCAGGTCCTCGTAGGAATACGGCAGCACGGCGGGCAGCACGTAGCAGCCGACGAACAACAGCACCAGCAATGCCAGCGACGCCACCGCGAACCTGTTGCGGGCGAACCGCCGAAGCACCAGGGTGCGCCGCGAGGTGAAGTCCGCGACCTCGTGCCCCGAAAAACCATGGGCGCCATCGATGTTCGCCTGGGCCGTCATGACACCCGGACCCGGGGATCGAGGGCCGCGTAGAACACGTCCGAGAGCAGCCCGGCCAGCAGCACCACCGCACCGGAGAACAGGGTGATCGCCGCGATGATGTTGGTGTCCTGAGTCGCGATGCCCTGCACCAGCCATTCACCCATGCCGTGCCAGCCGAAGATCTTCTCCACAAATACCGCCCCGGTCACCAGGCCGGCCACCCCGTAGGCGAACAGCGTGGCCAGCGGGATAAGCGCGGTGCGCAGCCCGTGCTTGACCAGCGCCCGCCGGCGGGTGAGCCCTTTGGCGCGCGCGGTGCGAATGAAGTCCTGGCCCAGGACGTCGAGCATCGCGTTGCGCTGATAACGGCTGTATCCCGCCGCGGCGGCAAGCGCCAGGGTCAGCGACGGCAAGACCAGATGCCGTAATCGGTCGAGCAGGTGCGCGCCGGTCCCCCCGGTCACGCCCGGTGAAGTCTCCCCGGTGTAGTCGAAGATGTGCAGGCCCACGGCCCAGTTCACCCGCAGCGCGCCGAGGATCAACAGGCTGGCGATCACGAATGTCGGGGTGCTCAGCACCAGCAGCGCCACCATGGTGACCACCCGGTCGCTGAGTCGATACTGCCGAATGGCGCCCCACGCCCCGGCCGCGACGCCCAATGCGGTGCCCACCAGCGAACCGATGATCAGCAGGCGCAGGGTCACTCCGACGCGACGCCACAGCGTCGTCCCGACGGGCTGGCCGGTGATGGTCTTGCCGAAGTCACCGCGCACGGCGTGCGATGCCCAGTGCGCGTAGCGGATCGGTATCGGCTCATCCAGGCCGAGCGTGTGGGCCTTGGCATCGATCACGGACTGTGGCGGGCGCGGGCTGCGCTGCAGCAGGCTGTCCAGTGGCCTGAAGGCCACCGACGTCAGGCAAAACGTCAGAAACGATGCCAGCGCCAGCAGCACCACGTAGTTGAGCAACCGGCGTGCCAGAAACCGAGTCATGCCGGTCCGCACACCCCACGTCGCATTGGGACAGGCTATCGAGCCGCCGGTACAGCGTCGCGCGATGCGGTCGCCCGGCGCGTTCGATCTCCTTCCGATCCGGTTGATTTTCATGCGTGAATCGCGTGCGATCGGTTGTTAGGATCCACCGCGGTACCGAGCCGGGCAGCAAACGCAGCACGGTTCAGGCCGCGACACTCCCGAGGAGGCTTGCGTGACGGTTACCGACGAATACCTGGCCAACAACGCCAAATATGCGAGCACTTTCGACGGGCCGCTGCCGATGCCGCCGGGCAAACATGTCGCCGTCGTCGCGTGCATGGACGCCCGGCTCGATGTCTACCGCATCCTCGGGCTCAACGAGGGGGAGGCCCACGTCATCCGCAACGCCGGCGGAGTCATCACCGACGACGTCGTCCGTTCGCTGGCCATCAGTCAACGATTGCTGGGGACGCGGGAGATCATCCTGATTCACCACACCGACTGCGGCATGCTCACCTTCACCGACGACGACTTCAAGCGCAGCATCCAGGAGGAGACCGGGATCAAACCGCCGTGGGCGGCGGAGGCTTTCGCCGATCTCGCCGAGGACGTACGGCAATCGCTGCGCCGGATCGAGGACAGCCCGTTCGTCACCAAGCACGTCTCCGCGCGCGGATTCGTCTTCGACGTGGCCACCGGCAAGCTCGAGGAAATCAAGCCCTGATCGCCGTCGGCCGCCGGCGACCTCAACCGACCTTGTAGGTCGCCAGCGCCTTGGCAACCAGCGTGCCCTGCGGGTCGACGATCTCGGCCTCGCAGTTGACCAGTGACCG
This sequence comes from Mycobacterium senriense, assembly GCF_019668465.1. Lineage (NCBI taxonomy): Bacteria > Bacillati > Actinomycetota > Actinomycetes > Mycobacteriales > Mycobacteriaceae > Mycobacterium > Mycobacterium senriense. Next base: position 3,362,771 of record NZ_AP024828.1, read on the forward strand.
GCCACGCCGCAGGACCCGTCCCACGCCGATCACGTCGGTGGCCCGGGCCGGGGCCATGAAGTCCAGCGTGAGGGACACCGTGACGCCCCGCAGCTCCGGCGGTGCGTGCGCGCCGCACCACGCCGCCGCCATGACGGTGAGATCGGCGAGGGTGGCGATGGCGCCGCCGTGGACCATGTCGCCGATGGTCACATTGGACGGGTCCCAGGGCAGCCGCAGCCGCACTTCGTCCTCTTCGAGGCGCTCGGCGACGATGCCCAGCTTGACGACGAACGGGGATTGGGGGAGGAACTGCGCGATGACGTCGCGACCGCTCGGCGCGGATGGTCCGGCGGTTTCCGGGGTGGCAGTCATCCGTCCATGTTTTCGCACCCCAACCGGCCGCAAAAGTGCCGTCGGGACTCTTGACGCGATCTGTCCGGTGACCGGCGTGCGGGCCAGGCCGATCCGGCGGCCGCAGGTCCTGTGGTTGACAGCGCCGGGGCGGGCTGGTCTCATTTATCGTTAAAATGCCAAATATGGTCAGTTCTACCAGGTTTTAATCGAAGGAAGCTATGACCAGTGATGTGACGGTGGCCCCCGCCGCCGGACAGTACGAGTTGAGTCATCTGCGCTCGCTGGAGGCGGAGGCGATCCACATCATTCGTGAGGTCGCCGCGGAGTTCGAGCGCCCGGTACTGCTGTTCTCGGGCGGCAAGGACTCCATCGTCATGCTGCACCTGGCGCTGCGGGCGTTCCGGCCCGGGCGGCTGCCGTTCCCGGTGATGCACGTCGACACCGGGCACAACTTCGACGAGGTGATCGCGACCCGCGACGAGTTGGTGGCCGAGCACGGCGTGCGCCTGGTGGTCGCCTCAGTCCAGGAGGACATCGACGCCGGCCGGGTCGTCGAGCCGCGCCAAGGGCGCAACCCGATCCAGACCGTCACGCTGCTGCGCGCCATCCGGGAGAATAAGTTCGACGCCGCGTTCGGGGGAGCGCGCCGCGACGAAGAGAAGGCGCGCGCGAAGGAACGGGTGTTCAGCTTCCGCGATGAGTTCGGCCAGTGGGATCCAAAGGCGCAACGCCCTGAGCTGTGGAATCTCTACAACGGCCGGCATCACAAGGGCGAGCACATCCGGGTGTTCCCGCTGTCCAACTGGACCGAGTTCGACATCTGGTCCTATATCGGCGCCGAGAACATCGCACTGCCGTCGATCTATTACGCCCACCAGCGCAAGGTGTTTCGCCGCGATGGCATGCTGCTGGCGGTCGACAAGAACATGCACCCGCGCGATGACGAGCCCGTGTTCGAGGCGACGGTGCGGTTCCGCACCGTCGGTGACGTCACGTGCACCGGCTGCGTGGAATCGCGGGCCGCCACCGTCGACGAGGTCATCGCCGAGACCGCGGTGTCGCGGCTGACCGAACGCGGGGCGACCCGAGCTGACGACCGGATCTCCGAGGCCGGCATGGAAGACCGCAAACGGCAGGGATACTTCTGATGACAACGCTACTGCGCTTGGCCACTGCGGGTTCCGTCGACGACGGCAAGTCGACCCTGATCGGTCGGCTGCTTTATGACTCCAAGGCCGTGATGGAAGACCAGTGGGCGGCGGTGGAACAGACCTCCAAGGACCGCGGTCACGACTACACCGACCTGGCGCTGGTGACCGACGGCCTGCGGGCCGAGCGCGAACAGGGCATCACGATCGACGTCGCCTACCGCTACTTCGCCACTCCCAAGCGGAAATTCATCATCGCCGACACGCCCGGACACATCCAGTACACCCGCAACATGGTGACCGGCGCGTCGACCGCCCAACTGGTGATCGTGCTGGTCGACGCGCGCCACGGCTTGCTCGAACAGTCCCGCCGGCACGCGTTCCTGGCGTCCCTGCTGGGCATTCAGCACATCGTGCTCGCGGTCAACAAGATGGATCTGATCGATTGGGACAGAGAGAAATTCGAGGCGATCCGGGACGAATTCCACGCGTTCGCCGCGCGCCTGGACGTGCACGACGTGGCCACCATCCCGCTATCCGCCCTGCACGGCGACAACGTGGTGACCAAGTCGGACCAGACACCGTGGTACGAGGGACCGGCGTTGCTGTCGCATCTCGAGGAGGTGTACATCGCGGGTGACCGCAACATGGTGGACGTGCGGTTCCCGGTTCAGTACGTCATCCGCCCGCACACCCGCGAGCATCAGGACCACCGTAGCTACGCCGGTACCGTCGCCAGCGGGGTCATGCGTCCCGGCGATGAAGTGGTGGTGCTGCCTGTGGGTAAACAAACCCGGATCACCGCCATCGATGGGCCCAATGGTCCGGTGCAAGAAGCGTTCTCGCCGATGGCCGTATCGCTGACCCTGGCCGACGAGATCGACATCTCGCGCGGCGATTTGATCGCCCGCACCCACAACCAGCCCCGGGTCGCGCAGGAGTTCGACGCGACGGTGTGCTGGATGGCCGACGATGCGGCCCTCGAACCCGGCCGCGACTACGTCATCAAGCACACCACCCGCACCACGCATGCCAGGGTGACCGCGCTCGACTACCGGCTCGACGTCAACACCCTGCATCGCGACAAAACAGCAACGGCGTTGAAGCTCAACGAACTCGGCCGCATCTCGCTGCGCACCCAGGTGCCGCTGCTGCTCGACGAGTACACGCGCAACGCCAGCACCGGTTCGTTCATCCTCATCGACCCGCACACCAACGGAACGGTTGCGGCCGGCATGGTGCTGCGCGACGCCTCGGCGCAGGCTGCGAGCCCGAACACGGTGCGGCACAAGTCATCTGCCATCGCTGCGGCACGGCCTCGAGGCAGGACGGTGTGGTTCACCGGCTTGTCCGGCTCCGGCAAGTCGTCGGTGGCCATGCTGGTCGAGCAGAAGCTGCTGCAAAAGGGAACTCCGGCATACGTTCTCGACGGTGACAATCTGAGGCATGGCTTGAATGCCGACCTGGGCTTTTCCATGGCCGACCGAGCCGAAAACCTGCGCAGGCTGGCGCATGTGGCGGCGCTGCTCGCCGACTGCGGCAACGTCGTGCTGGTGCCGGCGATCAGCCCGCTGGCCGAGCAACGCGAACTGGCCCGCAACGTGCACGCAGAGGCCGGCTTCGATTTCATCGAGGTGTTCTGTGACACCCCGATCGAGGAATGCGAAAAGCGTGATCCCAAGGGTCTGTACGCCAAGGCACGTGCGGGTGAGATCAGCCAGTTCACCGGCATCGACAGTCCGTATCAGGTGCCGGTGGACCCCGACCTGCGGCTCACCCCGGACAGTACCGCCGAGGAGCAGGCGCAGCGGATCATCGACCTGCTCGAATCACGCGGGTAGCCGTCCGATCAGCCAGGCTGCACCGAAATTGTGTCGTCGGGTGGCACAATCCTGGGAGTGCGCATGTCGGCGAAGGCGGAGTATGCCGTGCGGGCGATGATTCAGCTCGCCACGGTGCCCGACGGAACGCTGGTGAAGACCGACGATTTGGCCCAGGCCCAGGGCATTCCGCCGCAATTTCTCGTCGACATCCTGACCAACCTGCGCACCGACCGGCTGGTGCGAAGCCACCGAGGTCGCGAGGGCGGCTACGAATTGGCCCGGTCCGGGAAAGACATCAGCATCGCCGACGTGTTGCGCTGCATCGACGGCCCGCTGGCCAGCGTCCGTGACATCGGGCTCGGCGACTTGCCGTACTCGGGACCGACGGCCGCGCTCACCGACGTCTGGCGCGCGCTGCGGGCCAGCATGCGGTCGGTGCTGGAAGAGACGACGCTGGCCGACGTCGCCACCGGCGGCCTGCCCAAGCATGTCGCGGCGCTGGCCGACGACTATCGCAAGCAGGAAAGCCAGCGGCACGGCACAGCGCGCACCGGCGACTAGGTACAGCGCTTTTCAGCTGCCAGAGCCATAGGGGCGCGTGAGGATCTCCATGGCATGCCCAGATGGATCGAGGAAGTACACGCCGCGCCCGCCGTCCCGCTGGTTGATCTCGCCCGGCCGTTTGGCCCCCGGGTCCGCCCAGTGCTCGAGACCCCGCGACTGGATCTTGCCGTAGATCGCGTCGAAGTCGTCCTCTGTAACGAGAAACGCGTAGTGCTGGCGTGGGATATCCGCGCCTTCGGGGGCATCCGCGTAGTCGAGACTCGCGGCGTGCTCGAGTTCCACAACCATGAAGTGGCCGAAGGGCTTTGGGCCGGGCAGGCCGAACAGCTCGGCGAGGAACTCGGCGGATTCGCGTTTGTCGCGGGACGCGACGATGGTGTGGTTGAAACTGATGGTCATAGTTCTTTCCAGTCAACCACTCCGATGCGGGCGCGACAACGCAGCGCTACTTGGGTGCGGTTAGCTCCAGGGCGATGTTGTCGGGATCGCGGAACTCCAGGATGTAGGACGGTCCGATGTCTTTGACCGGCTCGTGGACCACGCCGAGTTCGTCGAGATGCGCTGCGGCCGAATCCAGTTCATCTTTGCTGGCGATCCGGAAGGCAATGTGGTCGAGTCCGACGCGGTCCTCGTCGAACCGGTCGGCGGCGACCGGCCGCAGTCCGAGAAGCGTCCCGCCGAGGTCGTAGATGACCCCGCCGAACAGGAAGCCCAACTGATCGCGGGTGGGTTCGTCGGCGTTCTCGGGAACTTCGATCAACACCGGCCAACCGAACACGCTCTCGTAGAACTGCCGCGACCGCTCGATATCGGTCACGGTCAGCCGGACATGTGCGATGGAACTACTCGTGAACGCCACTCGCCCCATGGTTCCACTGAAGGGCCGCAGATCAAACATGCCAGAATCGCCGTCGTGCGGATTGCGATGACGATGCCGGTGATGGAGCCGGATCTGGATGCGACGGTGCTCGAGACCTGGGCGCGCGCCATCGACGAAGGCCCGTTCTCGTCGCTGTGCTGGGGCGAGCGGATCGCCTTCGACAACCCCGACAACCTGACGTTGCTGGGCGCGCTGGCCGCCTGGACCAACCGGGTGCGGCTGCTGACGACCGTCATCGTGCCGCAACTGCACCATCCCGTCATGCTCGCCAAGGGGCTGGCGACCGGTGACCTGCTCAGCGGCGGCCGGTTGACCGTGGGCATCGGGGTGGGCGGCCGGCACGAGGACTACCACGCCGTGAGCGCCGACCCGGCGACGCAGACGATGCGCGGCATGGCCGAACGCGTTGCCGTGATGAAGCGCGTCTGGGCGGGGGAGAAGACCACCGACTCGGTGCTGCCAGTCGGGCCCGCGCCGGTCCAGTCCGGCGGTCCGCCGCTGTTCGTCGGCACCATCGGTCCGAAAACCATCCGCAGCGCGGCCGCGTGGGCCGACGGGCTGGCGGGCACCACCCTGGACCTCGACGTCGCCAAGCAGAACGAGCTGTTCGACGTGACCCGGGAGGCCTGGGCCCAGGCCGGCAGGCCCAAACCCCACCTGATCACGTCATTCTGGTTCGCGTTCGGGTCCCCCGAGGAGTCTCGCGACCAGATCCACCGCCATCTGCGCCGCTACATGAACTGGATACCGGCCGAATACGTCGACGCGATGGCGCCGATGACCGGCTGGGCCGGCAGTGAAGACGAGCTGCTGGACGTGTTGCGCCGGTTCGAGGACATCGGCACCGACGAGGTTCAGCTCATCCCGACGAGCTCGGATGTCGACCAAGTACGTCGCGCCGCGGACGTGGCGGCGCGGCTGTAACCAACCGTCTTGCGGCATCGACACAGGTAGATCGGGGTGAATTGCCGCGCCGGCGCGGCGGCGATTTCATTAGCGAATGACGCAGCAGGAGTTGCCCGCCCCGCTGGCCGAACTGACCGGGCTGATGACGGAGTGCGCGAATCACGGCGATTACGCCGGGGCGGCGCGGCAGGCAAACGAGCTGGTCACGCTCTGCCGGGCGACGCTGGGCGAGCGCCATGCGACGGTCCTGGAACTCAAGGTGTCGCTGGCCACCTTGCAGCTGCGGGCGGGTGAGGAAGCCGTCGCCTACGACGAGTTCGCGCGGCTGATACCGGACCTGGTCGAGGTGCTCGGTCGCGACCACCTCAGCACCCTGACCGCTCGCCACCTGTTGGCAGGCCGGCAACAACCCTCACTGTCATCGCTTGCCGAGTGGTCGCAGCTCTTCGCCGACGAACAGCGCATCTTGGGCGGCGAGCACGAGAGCGTGCTGGTTGCCCGCGAGAAGATCGCCGAGAAGCGTTGGGAGATCGGCGATGTCGTAGGCGCAATGGCCGAGGGGGAAGAAGTCCTCGCCGCGCGCCGCCGCGTGCTCGGTGACGACCACGCCGACACCCTGGGAACCAGACTGATGCTGGCGATCTGGCGGGGCCGCGCGGGCGACGTCCCCGGGGCCGTCGACGAGCTCGAGTCGTTGGTCGACGATCTGCGCGACAAGCTGGGCGACGATCACGTTCACCTGCTGATGGCCCGGCACATGTTGACGCTGTGGGCCCCCGATCGGGCCGGCGTCACTGACGAGGTCGCCGCGTGGGCGGGATTGGTCGACGAAGAGGCGCGGGTGCTCGGCGAAGAGCACCCGGTGACGGTCGCCGCCCGCCACGAGCTGGCCGAACGGTGCGCCCGGCAGGTCGGACGCGCCAACGGATCGGGCGTGGGTGCGCTGGGCTGGTCAGCTTCCTGATCCGGATGTGGCCCTGAGAGTCCTCAGGTCGTCGCCTTATCCGCCGGGCGCTCCTCGTTGACGGCGGGCTCCTGCGGCGGCTGCCCCTTGCGCAGCGTCTCCAGCAGCTCGCGGTACGGCCCGACCAGGTAGACGGTGTCGCCGCCGCGAAGCCATGCATCCCGGCGAGGGTGCAGCTCGACGGGTGTATTGCGACGGGTGATTGCGATGACCCGGGTTTGGGTGGACATCTCGAACATCCGCAGCCCGTCGAGCTCGCTGCCGGCCGCCACGTGCATGGCGCCGACCATGAACGAACGCTGCCCGACCGAGAACGTCCCAAGCACCTGCAGGCCCATCGCGGCGCCGATGAACCAGGGCGCGGCCAGGTCGACGGTCGAGCGGACGTTCTCGAAACCGAACCGCTTGGCCACCGCGTCGCCCAGGGTGCGGTCATAGATGCGCAGCACGATCGGCACGTCGGGCCGGTTGACCTCTGGCATCACCCGGGGACCGAGCATCTCGCGCAGCACGATCCCGGTTTCGATGTTGACCATGTCGTCCTGGGTCAGCACCGCGACGGCGCGGGCGCGGTCGACGCGGGCCGACTCCAGCGTCTGGCGCAGCGTCGCGTCCCCGAAGATCACCGGTACGTCGAGTTCGTCTGCGGTCGAAAGGAATCGGTTGTTCTCGTCGCGCTCGATCACCGCGACGTCGTATCCGGCGGCGGTCAGATCGCCGACGACGCGGCTGCCGAACGAGCCCAGTCCGACGACGATGATGTGGTTGCGCAGATGGCGTGCCCGCCGGACCCCGGCCGATTGGACGAAGCGGCGCGACAGCAGCAAGTCGGCCAGAAATGCCACGAGGAGCGCGGTGGTGGTCACCCCGGAGAACATGAGCGCGACGGCGAAAATTCGCAGCCACGGGGATTGATGGAGGAACGTGAATTCGCCGAATCCCACGGTGGTGATGGTCTCCGCCGTGAAATACATGGCGTCCAGCCAGGACAACCGCGGCTTCGTGTAGGAGAAGTGCACGACGACCGTCGACGCGAGCAATAGGCTGAGCGCGAGCAGCAGCGCGGGGAAGAGCATGGGATTGACGTCGTCCCGCATGGCGCGCGCGGCGTCCGAAAGTCGCCGCATCCACGATTGGCGAGAGCGTGTCGCGCTCGGTCGGGGCGTCTTGATGCCGCGCGCGGCCAGCTCATCGGCGCTGCCGATCATGGCCGTCCAGTCACCCGCGCGCACCCGATGATCTCGTCCGGGACAGGGCACCACCTCGTCGGGCGTGGCGGAGTTCTCGCCGTGAATCACTGCCACCGGTGCCAGGTCGCCGTAGATCTCGCGAAGGGTCGCGTCGCGTGGCGCCTCAGCCCCCGACACCAGAAACTTGATGCCGGCCGCCTCGACCGGATGGGTGTTACTCGCCAAACAGGCCTCGACGACCGACGGCGCCGCCAGGTCGGGGACATCGAGGATGGCGCCGGGGCCATTGTCGGCCGCCACCGCGGCGCGCAGCACGTCGTTGCCCAACCGGGCGACCACGCGCACGCGCGGATTCGTTTTCCTTGCCAGCAAGGCGATTTCGAGATTCTTTGCGTCGTCATCCCCGGCGCAGACGATGGCGTGTGCGCGGGCAAGATCGGCGCTGGCGAGCTCCTCGCTGTGCAGCTTGATGATGGTGGCGCCCGCGCGGTTCAGTTCCTCGGCGATGGTGGTCGCGAGCGCGTCGTCGCCACTGACGATGATGTGGCGGCGCGTGCTCATGTGTCCCCACCTCTGATGACATTGGCGCTCACTTGTTGTTACGACTATCGGGCACTATGCCGATTGATGCCAGCGCGACATGTCGTGAATTTTCAGGGAGATAATCGACCGCATCGTCGCTTGCTCGAACTGATGGGGGAGCGCGGTGGAGGGCGGGCCCCCACCCTCGTGCAGGGCATACTCGGGTGCATCCCGAGTTGAGCCGTCAGCCAACAGAATTGGCGAGGCGCCCGGCCGGCTTACAAGACCTGAACGTCGGCGGGCGACCAGAAAGCGCGCATCGACGTGATCTTGGCGTCCCCGTCGAACGACATCGTCGAGATCGGCGAGATTCGGGTGCGGCTGTCACCGGCGTCGAGCGTCAGATGCCAGAAGAAGGCGGCTTCGCCGTCGCCGATCCGTATTTCGGCGAGTTCGGTGTCCTTCTTGGCGTCTTGGAAGCCCGCATAGAAAGCGCGGATGGCGTCGTGGCCGCGGCGGATGTCGGATCCGATCGGATCCTCGATCGTGGCGTCGGCGGCGTAGAGGGTCACGATGTCGTCGGCGGTGCCTGTTGCGACCAGCGCGAGGTAGCGTTTGACGGTCTCGGTGATGGCTTCTGGGGACGGCATAGCTTCGGACGCTACTCCTCGCCGTCGCCACGGTATTCAGGGCAATACTGGCGTCGTGACTTTCATCGAACGCCTCGCGACTCGTGAGGTCTACCGGAACCCGTGGATGGTGCTGCGAGAGGACGACATCCGCCGCCCAGACGGCAGCAAGGGCATCTACAGCGTCGTCGACAAGCCGACCTATGCGCTCGTGATGCCCTACGACGGGCACCGCTTCCGATTGGTCGAACAGTTTCGTTATCCGCTCGGTGAGCGACGCTGGGAGTTTCCGCAAGGCACCGCTCCCGACCTGGTCGACGCCGAACCGGCCGAGCTGGCCGAGCGCGAATTGCGTGAGGAAACCGGGTTGAGCGCAACGTCGTTCGAGGCACTCGGCCAGCTCGACGTCGCACCGGGAATGACCAGTCAGCGGGGCTGGGTGTTTTTGGCCACCGGTATTGCCGAGGGAGAAGCCGACCGCGAGCACGAGGAACAGGACATGCGCAGTGCGTGGTTTGCGCGTGCAGAAGTCGAGCGGATGATTCGCGGGGGAGTGATCGCCGACGCGCAGTCGATCGCCGCCTATGGGTTGTTCCTACTGCGAGTGGGATGAAAACCCGCGACGACGCCGCGATCGTGTCCGCGCCGAGATCACGCCGCGTCATCGAACGCCCACCATTGACGCAATGCGGCCGAGGTTTCGGGTAGTTGCGATGGTCGCTGCCGTCGCCGCGTCGATCGTCGGCGCACCCGGCATAGGCGCGCATGCGCTGGCACCGTCATGGAACGGCAGATACTCACTGGTGAGGTATGCGGCCAGCAAAACCGGTACCAGCCTTGCCGCCACACAATCCGAACCGACCTTCAGCGCGGACTACGTCTTCACCACCGCGTGCTCGTCAGGCAGGTGCGTCGCCACCGCCACCGACGGCCCCGCGCCGAAGAACCCGACGCTGCCCCAGCCTTCGCACTACACCTGGGACGGCGCCAAGTGGGTTGAGCGCTTCGACTTCCAATGGGATTGCTATATGGGCGAAGGCGTTTCGAAGGTGTGGGCCCCCGCGAGGTCGTGGGCCTTTTACACACCGCAGCCCGATGGGTCGCTACGCGGGACCTGGCACACCGACATCAACAGCGGTCCCTGCAAGGGGAGCGTCGAAATGCCGGTGGCGGCGTTCGCCGCCGGGCCGGCATGACGGAGACGCCGTCACGACGACGCCTTAGGATTGGTTAGGGGCAGTAGTTCGATTCCGCCGCGCTCACGATGGCCGTGGCGTCCCCGTAGTTGAAGGAACTGCTCAACCCGGAATGAACATCGGTCGCCAGTTCGTCCGGAGTCTTGCCTGCGGCGCGATCCGAGCAGATGGCGTGCCCCAGCGAGATCAGCGTGCCTTCGCCACCCGGCTGCCACACCACGCCGATCTTCTTCAATTGGCCCAGGTATCCGTCATCGTCGGCGGAGGCGATCCCGCTACCTACCGTTAACGCGGCAGCAACGACAGCCGGAATGCATAACATGCGCAGCCCGCAAACAGTCTTCACTTTGGCTCCTTCTCTCAGTGATAGTGACAACGGCCTCAGTATGCGGCGTGCGGTGCGGGATTGCCCGACGAACAGCAAAAGCTGGCAAACCAGCATTGAGCAACTATGTCCTGCGTCAGCAATCGAAGACCATTTCCGTGGCAACCACATCGGAGGGCGGTGCTGTGGGCTGATCGGATGCGTCGACCCGTCGGACCTGCCCGCGGTGCGTGCTATGGAAGGGCCGATCCTGTTGCTGGGTGATGACTTAGCGGATCAGTCCTGCGGGGTGGGGGTCATCGAGGCGATGTAATAGGTTTCGTGCCCGGTTGGGTAGCCGCCTCCGCCGGTCGCGATATGAACATGGTCGTAATGGTCGGCGGTCTCCGAGCCCAGGTCCGCCATCCAGTTCCCCCCGCCGACACCCGGGTAGATCTTCTGCCGCCAGATGACGTGGTTGATGCCCCATCGCTTCGCGTTCGCCAAGGCGTAGCCGGCGATCTGGTTGCCGAGCTCGATGCCTTCGGGCGAGTGGTAGTTCGGGATCATCACGTCGATCGCCAGCCCGTTGGGATGCCACGGCAACGGATCCTCGCGGTATCCGTAGATGGTCTTGATCTGGGGGAAGAGCACGGTGATGACGCGGGCCGCCCAGATGGTCTTGACCTGCAACCGTTCCTCGGATCCCACGCTATGAGGCAATGCGAGCTGGAATTGCTGGCCGGCGGACGGGGCGGGCGGCGCCAGCGCGGTCAGCGATTCCACCTCGGCCGGAGTGGCGGTGCGCGGTGCGCTGGCGGGCGGCCGCGCGGCGGCGGCGCTGGTGGCGGGAGTCGGCGCGGGCGTCTCGACGCAGCACCGCGTCTTGGTGCCTTGCGCGTGGATCATGGCGGCGGAGACGACGAGCGACGCCGCGATCGCCAGCCATCGCCCGCGGCCCCTGGCGAACACCTTCACGCCCACGACCAGCAGCTTAATGTCGTTTGTGACTCGTGGGGCGCGTTTTCAATTGCTTGTTCGGACGAGCCGACCACGATGACACCATGGCCGGGCGGTCGATCGAGATGCGACTGCTTCACCGGAGGGTGCTCCGCTTCGCCTCACGACCGTGGGCGTGGCGGTTGACTGTTCAGCGGCGGGCGGTGGCCGGCGCGAGGTGCGCCATCCCGCGGAGAACCCACGGTGCCCGCGTGGCAATCAGCTCCACGGCGCGGTCCGAGCGTCGCATCGCGGTCCGGCGGCCAGGGGTGGGAGTTGAAACAAGTTCCGCCTCAGGCGATCCCGCGCGCGGGCCGTGGCGATCGACCGCCAGCAGTTGCCAACTGCCGGGTACGCCACGCAGCTCGACGCTGCCACGGTCTTCGAAGCCGGTGCCCGACCCGACGACCAGGTCACGCACGGTCCGGGACACGAGAATGTCGCCCGCCCGTGCGTGCCCGAGGATGCGCGCCGCGATGTGTACCGCGATTCCCCCGATGTCGTTGTCCAGTAGTTCGCATTCGCCGGTGTGGATTCCGACGCGAATCTGGATGCCCAGGATCTCGGTGTCGGCGCGCAACGCCTCGGCGCAGCGGATGGCCTGCGTCGGGCCGTCGAACGTGGTGAGGTGCCCGTCGCCGGTGCTCTTGACCACCGTGCCGCCGAACCGCTGCGTGAGTTCGGCGGTGATCTCACCAAAGCGGTACAGCACCGCCCGCCACCGCTCATCGCCCGCCGCCGCGGCGTGTTCGGTCGAGGAGACCATGTCGGTGAACAACACGGTGCGTAGGGCGCGGTGCGACTGTGCAGGCGCGGCATGGCCGCCGGTGAGGAACTCCTCGATGCCGGTCAGGATCTTGTCTGGCTCGGTCAAGAAGGGTGCATGGTCCACGCCCTCGACCTCGAGGTACCGCGCGCCGGGGATGTGATCGGCGAGATACCGGCCGCCCTGCACTGGAACCGCGGGGTCCTCACGGGCATGGATGACCAGGGTTGGCGTGGTAATCGTTGGCAGGATCGGGCGCAGGTCGGTCAGAAAGGCCGCTTCGAATGACGCCCGCGCCATTCCCGGGCTCGCGCTCATGCGCTCCAACATTGCGAGCTGGCGTATCGACCGGACCGATGGCGCGCTGATGCTGGCTGCCGCACCGGTGCCCCACCCGGATCGCACCGCGCGGCCGCCTTCCAGCCAGCGAGCGAGCTGCTCAACGGACGGCGTGTAGGCCTCACCTAGCTCGGAAAGGAAGCGCGCCCGCAGCTCTCCCGGGTCACGATTCATGTCGTCCCATCCGCAGGGGTGGAACGAGTATGTGGCGCATAGGATCAGCGCCCGCACTCGCTCCGGCCGTGCGGCCGCGAACATCATGGACGCCGGTCCACCGTCACTCAGACCGGAGACGACGGCCCGTACGAAGCCGACGGCGTCCATGACGGCCTCGATCTCGGACACCCGATCATCCAGGGTGCGAACTTTTGGCACCGGATCCGACAGCCCGACACCGGCCTTATCGAACAAGAGGACGCGACAGAACGTGGCGAGCTGCTCCATGAACGCCTTGAACTGGGGGAGGGTCCAGGCCAGCTCGAGGTGGCTGACAAACGGCCCGACGACGACGAGCTCTACAGGCCCGTCGCCGAACACCTGATATGCCAGGCTGAGATCGCCGCACTTGGCGTACGACGTGTCCGCCATGGCCTGAGCGTACTGCTGATCCCAGTGCTCGATGGGGCACCAGTGATAATCCCCCAGGTAGTTCCGCTCAGATCACTCAGGCAGCTTGATCATGCCGGGAGTGACCTGTTGCGCAGCGATGACGCGGCCGGGTCGGTGGGCGGCCGTCCCGCGGCCCTCGCGGTGGCGGTCGCGGGCCGTGAATTCATCGCCTCGTTTGCCGGCGCCAGCCGGAGAATCTTTGCGGGCGCGGATCTACGGCTTTAGGGCGGCGGGGGTGGTACGACGGGTCGGCACACATTGGCACCCGGGTCCCACCAGTTGCCTGGTCCGCAATCCTGGGGTGGCGGTGCGCCTAACGGCTGGCAGGCATTGGCTCCCGGGTTCCACCAGTTGCCTGGTCCGCAATCCTGGGGTGGCGGTGCGCCTAACGGCTGGCAGGCATTGGCTCCCGGGTTCCACCAGTTGCCTGGACCGCAATCTGGGGGTTGAGCAGAGCTATTCCCAGGCGATACCGCTGTCATGTACGTCATGGGCGCTAAAGCCACTGCGACCACGCCCGCCGCGCGACGAACAAACATGCTCATCGAAGGCCCTCCGTCCGGTAAATGCCAGAACCAGAAGCAGCTTCAGCGAGTGTAAGCCCCAGCAACTCACTTCGACGGCAAAGTCGTCGAAAAACGAGTAGTCAGCAACCCGAGGGGGTGTTCTATCCCAGCAAACGACTGTCCGGACGAGCCAGAGACTGCGGCAACTTTTCGCGCACGGCAGCGAAAGTGACACTGTCACACAACGCATTTCGTGAACTAATTGCATTGAAGCACAACATTTTTGGAGCACCATGGCAGCGAAGCACGGCACACGGCGGCGCTACATCGAGGGCTGCCACTGCCCTGGGTGTACCAACGCGAACACCTTTTACCAGGCAAAATTACCGCCAGAGGCGCAACGACACGGAACCGGCAACTCCGAGTGTCACTGTGTCAGTATCACCGGCAACACCTGGACCGGTGGAGGTCGGCGTCGAGGAAGAAATCCGCACGATCGCGCAGGCGCACCCAGGCATGGCCCAGACTGCCCTTGCTTTGGCTCGCATCCAGTACATCCGCCGCGGCTGTCAACGGCACCGGCCCACCACGCTCCCGCGCCGCACGGCCCAAGGTCGCCAGCAAACGCTGACGTTTATTAACGTCACTAGAAAAAAGGTACGTGCGTGCCACAAAGTTGTTGCGCAATCGATACCGAATCGCTTAACTTAGAAACCGGGGGATCCAAGTCACACGTACGGGCCGATGTGGCGCACATCCCAGCACCAGGGGGGCGGTCGCAACACTTTGCGGCCGACCGGGACGAAGGACTAGCTCGTTGTCAGTAGAAAGACGGGCCGCTCGGCCCGTGAGACTTGTGCTCGCAAAAAGCACTCCGCGCGCAGTGGCCGCGGACGATCGCGCATGGGTGCCGGGGGCGCTGTGTACTGAATCAGATCCCGATCGGATGTTCGTGCGGGGGGCCCAACAACGTATAGAGGCAGTTATCTGCCGTCACTGCCCTGTGATGCAGGAGTGCGGAGCGGAGGCGCTCGACAACAAGGTCGAGTTCGGAATCTGGGGCGGCATGACCGAGCGCCAGCGCAGGGCTCTGCTCAAGCGCCATCCCGAGGTTGTGTCCTGGACAGACTTTTTTGCTAAGCGCAACGCCCGCTCCATCGGATAGGCACCCGTGGCCACTAGCCGATGGGCAGCCGTCGAGGCGCATCCGTGGGTCCCCCCGGGTGCTGGTCAGCACCCATCAAACCGCAGCTCCGGTCGGACACTGGGTCAGGAACTGACGCCGCTACCCATCCAGCGGTCAAATACCAGCAAACGCGCCCGGCAGTGATGCGGATCTATTGCTCACTGGCCGAACTATTTGCACCCAGGGAGGCATCAGCGGCCGCTACGTGAATCAGGAGGTGGCTGCCCATCTAGGGACCAACACGGCTGCTGCTGGCCAGGTGGTCGATGCCGCGGTCGAGTACATCTGCCCTGGTGTGAACATCCCTTAAAGCCGAAGAAAGAGCACGGGATGTTCGTTCACAGGCCGTAGAGCCACGCCAGACACCTAGTTGTGCAGACCTTGCGCGGCATTGCGTCCGCGCTGGTCAGATGGTGCCCCCGGCAGGATTCGAACCTGCGGCCTTCTGCTCCGGAGGCAGACGCTCTATCCCCTGAGCTACGGGGGCGCACCGACATACCTGTTGCGCCATGGGGCTTTCGAACAAGCACGGACAGACTAACGCATCGCGGTGGCCACCCCGCCACCGCAATGGATTCGGGGCGCGGACACCCCAGCCAATAGGATGGACGTTCGTGACCCCCGCTGACCTGGCTGAGCTGCTCAAAACCACCGCCGCCGCGGTGCTGGCCGAGCGCGGGCTGGATGCTGCCGCGCTGCCGCAGACGGTCACCGTGGAGCGCCCTCGCAATCCCGAGCACGGCGATTACGCCAGCAACCTGGCGCTGCAGCTGGGCAAGAAGGTCGGCGCCAACCCCCGCGAGCTGGCCGGATGGCTCGCCGAGGCGCTCGCCCAGGCCGACGGCATCGCGTCGGCGGAGGTGGCCGGTCCCGGCTTCATCAACCTGCGCCTCGAGGCGTCGGCGCAAGCCGTCGTCGTCGTCAACGTCATCGACGCCGGCGACCGCTTCGGTCACTCTGACGCGCTGGCTGGACGCCACATCAACCTGGAGTTCGTGTCGGCCAATCCGACCGGACCGATCCACATCGGCGGCACCCGCTGGGCCGCGGTCGGCGACGCGCTGGGCCGGCTGCTGTCCACCCAGGGCGCCGACGTGGTGCGCGAATACTATTTCAACGACCACGGCGCCCAGATCGACCGGTTCGCCAGTTCGCTGGTCGCCGCGGCCAAGGGTGAGCCCATCCCGGAAGACGGCTACGCCGGCGCCTACATCCACGACATCAGCGCCGAGGTGTTGCGGAAAGCGCCCGATGCGCTGAGCCTGCCCGAGGCCGAAATGCGCGAGACCTTCCGCGCAATCGGTGTCGACCTGATGTTCACCCACATCAAGGAGTCGTTGCACGAGTTCGGCACCGACTTCGACGTCTACACCCACGAAGACTCGATGCACACCAAGGGCCTGGTCGAGGAAGCCATCGGGAGGCTGCGCGAGACGGGCAACATCTACGAGAAGGACGGCGCAACGTGGTTGCGCACCAGCGCCTTTGGTGACGACAAGGACCGCGTCGTCATCAAGAGCGACGGCAAGCCGGCCTACATCGCCGGTGACATCGCCTACTACCTGGACAAGCGGCAGCGCGGCTTCGACCTGGCCATCTACATGCTGGGGGCCGACCACCACGGCTACATCGCCCGGCTCAAGGCCGTGGCGGCCGCGTTCGGCGACGACCCGGCCACCGTCGAGGTGCTCATCGGACAGATGGTCAACCTCGTCCGCGACGGCCAGCCGGTCCGGATGAGCAAGCGGGCCGGAACGGTGATCACGCTGGACGACCTCGTCGAGGCCATCGGTGTCGACGCCGCGCGTTACAGCCTGATCCGTTCCTCGGTGGACACCCCCATCGACATCGACCTCGCGCTGTGGTCCTCGGCGTCGAACGAAAACCCGGTCTATTACGTGCAATACGCGCATGCCCGGCTCTCGGCGCTGGCCCGCAACGCCGCCGAACTGGGGCTGATCCCCGACACCGGGCACCTCGAGCTGCTCAGGCACGACAAGGAGGGGACGCTGCTGCGCACCCTCGGCGAATTCCCCCGGGTGCTCAACACGGCGGCGTCGCTCCGCGAACCCCACCGCGTATGCCGGTACTTGGAAGACCTCGCCGGCGACTACCACCGGTTCTACGACGCGTGCCGGGTCTTGCCGCAGGGCGACGAGCAACCGACCGATCTGCACACCGCGCGCCTGGCGCTGTGCCAGGCGACCCGCCAGGTGATCGCCAACGGCCTGGCGATACTGGGCGTCACCGCTCCGGAGCGAATGTGAACGTTCACCCCGCCGGTCCTCGGCACGCCGAAGAGACCCGTCACGCCGAAAGCCCGCTGCGGCCGCAATCCCCCGAGGAGCTGCTGCTGTTGGCGCCGAATGTGTGGCCGCGCAACGTCGCTCGCGATGAAGCCGGAGTCGCCAGCATCGCGGGTGTGACGGTGACCGACCTCGCCCACGAGTACGGGACCCCGCTGTTCGTCATCGACGAGGACGACTTCCGGTACCGCTGCCGGGAGATCGCGTCGGCCTTCGGCGGCGGCAAGAACGTGCACTATGCCGCGAAGGCGTTCCTGTGCAGCGAGATTGCGCGCTGGATCGACGAAGAAGGCCTGTCCCTCGACGTCTGCACCGGCGGGGAGCTGGCGGTCGCGCTGCACGCCAACTTCCCACCCGAGCGGATCACGTTCCACGGCAACAACAAATCGGTCGCCGAGCTGACGGCCGCGGTCAAAGCCGGTGTCGGCCATGTTGTGTTGGACTCGATGGTCGAGATCGAGCGTCTCGACGCCATCGCGGGGGAGGCGGGCATCGTCCAGGATGTCTTCGTCCGTCTCACCGTCGGTGTCGAGGCGCACACCCACGAGTTCATCTCCACCGCGCACGAGGACCAGAAGTTCGGGTTGTCGCTGGCCAGCGGCGCGGCTCTGGACGCCGTCGGCAAAGTATTCGACACCCGGCACCTGCGACTGGTGGGCCTGCACAGTCACATCGGTTCGCAGATCTTCGACGTCGCCGGCTTCGAACTCGCCGCCCACCGCGTGATCGGTCTGCTACACCAAGCCGTCGAACAATTCGGTGTCGAGAAGGCCGCACAGATCTCCACCGTGGATCTGGGTGGCGGACTGGGCATCTCCTATCTCGCCGCCGACGATCCGCCGCCGATGGGCGAGCTGGCCGCCAAGCTGAGCGAGATCGTGCGCAACGAGTCGGCGGCCGTCGGGCTGCCGACCCCGCGGCTGGTGGTCGAGCCGGGACGGGCCATCGCCGGGCCCGGCACCATCACGCTCTACGAGGTGGGCACCGTCAAGGATGTCGACGTGAGCGCCACCGCGCACCGGCGCTACGTCAGCGTCGACGGCGGCATGAGCGACAACATCCGCACCGCACTCTATGACGCGCAGTACGACGCCCGGCTGGTCTCGCGGCTCAGCGATGCGCCGGCCGAGTCGGCCCGTATCGTCGGAAAGCATTGCGAGAGCGGCGATATCGTGGTGCGCGACACCTGGATGCCCGGAGACCTGCGCCCGGGCGACCTGATCGGGGTCGCCGCCACCGGTGCCTACTGTTATTCATTGTCGAGTCGTTACAACATGATCTGTCGCCCCGCCGTCGTCGCGGTGCGCGACGGGCGCGCCCGTCAGGTCCTGCGTCGTGAGACGGTCGACGATCTATTGAGTCTGGAAGTGAGGTGAACTGTGCCCCGTGACGAAAAGCCGGTCGGTGTAGCGGTACTCGGATTGGGCAACGTCGGCAGCGAAGTTGTCCGAATCATCGAGGACAGCGCTGATGACCTCGCCGCTCGCGTTGGCGCACCCGTGGTGTTGCGTGGCGTCGGAGTGCGCCGCGTCGCCGAGGGCCGTGGTGTTCCCGTCGAGCTGCTCACCGATGACATCGAAGCGCTCGCCGCGCGCGACGACGTCGACATTGTCGTGGAACTGATGGGACCGGTGGAACCCGCGCGCAAGGCCATCCTGTGCGCCCTCGAGCACGGTAAATCGGTCGTCACGGCGAATAAGGCGCTGCTGGCCACCTCTACCGGCGAATTGGCGCAGGCCGCCGAAAGTGCGCATGTCGACCTGTATTTCGAGGCTGCCGTAGCGGGTGCCATTCCGGTCATCCGCCCGCTGACCCAGTCTTTGGCCGGCGACACGGTGCTGCGGGTCGCCGGGATCGTCAACGGCACCACCAACTACATCTTGTCCGCGATGGACAGCACCGGCGCCGACTACGACACGGCGCTGGCCGAAGCCAGCGCGTTGGGTTATGCCGAGGCCGACCCCACCGCCGACGTCGAGGGCTACGACGCCGCAGCCAAGGCGGCGATCCTGGCGTCCATTGCTTTTCACACCCGGGTGACCGCCGACGACGTGTACCGCGAGGGCATCACAAAAGTCACCCCGGCCGACTTCGAATCGGCCCGGGCCCTGGGGTGCACCATCAAGCTGCTGTCCATCTGCGAGCGCATCACAACCGATGGCCAGGAGCGGGTTTCGGCGCGGGTCTACCCGGCACTCGTGCCGTTGTCGCACCCGCTGGCCACCGTCAACGGCGCCTTCAACGCGGTGGTGGTCGAGGCCAAGGCCTCCGGCCGGCTGATGTTCTACGGCCAAGGCGCCGGTGGCGCGCCGACCGCGTCCGCGGTCGCCGGTGACATGGTGATGGCAGCGCGCAACCGGGTGCTGGGCAGCCGCGGGCCGCGGGAATCCAAATACGCCCAACTTCCGGTCGCCCCAATGGGTTTCATCTCCACGCGTTACTACGTCAGCATGAATGTCGCCGACAAGCCCGGCGTGCTGTCCTCGGTGGCGGCCGAATTCGCCAAGCGTGAGGTCAGCATCGCCGAGGTCCGTCAGGAAGGTGTCGCGGACGAAGGCGGGCGACGGGTGGGTGCGCGCATCGTCGTGGTCACCCACACCGCGACGGATGCCGCGCTGTCCGAAACCGTCGAGGCGCTGGCCGATTTGGATGCCGTGCAGAGCGTCACCAGCGTGCTACGACTGGAAGGGACCACCCTATGAGCGCCCCGCGCACCGCCGTCCACAAGCCGTGGCCCGGTCTCATCGAGGCATATCGGGACCGGTTACCGGTGGGCGACAACTGGACCCCGGTCACCCTGCTCGAGGGGGGCACCCCGCTGATCGCGGCGGGCCGGATCTCGGAAAAGACCGGCTGCAGTGTTCATCTGAAAGTCGAGGGCCTCAATCCCACCGGGTCATTCAAAGACCGGGGCATGACGATGGCCGTCACCGATGCACTGGCGCGTGGCCAGCAGGCGGTGCTGTGTGCGTCGACCGGAAACACCTCGGCGTCGGCGGCGGCCTACGCGGCGCGCGCCGGCATCACCTGTGCGGTGCTGATACCGCAGGGCAAGATCGCGATGGGCAAGCTGGCGCAGGCGGTCATGCACGGCGCCAAGATCATCCAGATCGACGGCAACTTCGACGACTGCCTGGAACTGGCCCGCAAGATGGCCGCCGACTTTCCGACCATCGCGCTGGTCAACTCGGTGAACCCGGTGCGCATCGAGGGCCAGAAGACGGCGGCGTTCGAGATCGTCGACGCGCTGGGGACCGCGCCCGACGTGCACGCCCTGCCGGTCGGCAACGCGGGAAACATCACCGCGTACTGGAAGGGATACACCGAGTATCACCACGAGGGTTTGATCGAGAAGTTGCCGCGCATGCTGGGCACGCAGGCGGCCGGTGCGGCCCCGCTGGTGCACGGCGCGCCGGTCAAGAACCCGGAGACCATCGCGACCGCGATCCGCATCGGCGCCCCCGCGTCGTGGACGGCGGCCGTTGACGCGCAGCAGCAATCGAACGGCCGCTTCCTGGCCGCGACCGACGAAGAGATCCTGGCCGCCTACCACCTGGTGGCGGAGTCCGAGGGCATCTTCGTCGAACCCGCCTCGGCGGCCAGCATCGCGGGGCTGTTCAAGGCCATCGACGACGGCTGGGTGGCCCGCGGGTCGACGGTCGTGTGCACGGTGACCGGCAACGGCCTCAAGGACCCCGACACCGCGCTGCGGGATATGCCGACCGTGACCCCGCTGCCGGTGGACCCGGTCCTCGTGGTCGAAAAGCTGGGGCTGGCCTAGTGGCGATCGCAAGCGCGGCGAAGCCGGGCGCAGCGGGTCGCCACGCGGTGGTCTGTGTGGCGATCGCAAGCGCGAAAGGCTGTTGATGACCCCGATGCTGCCCGCCGGGCTGGTGGCCAGCGCCGTGGTATCGGCGTCCAGCGCCAATCTTGGTCCCGGCTTTGACAGCATCGGTCTGGCACTGAGCCTGTACGACGAAATCATCGTCGAGACAACCGATTCCGGGCTGGTCGTGCTGGTCGAGGGCGAAGGCGCGGGCCAGCTGCCGGTGGGTCCCGAACACCTGGTGGTGCGCGCCCTGGAGTGCGGTCTGCGGGCAGTCGGGGTCCGCGCGCCGGGCCTGGTAGTGCGCTGCCGCAACGCCATCCCGCACTCCCGCGGCCTGGGCTCGTCGGCAGCCGCGGTGGTCGGCGGCCTGGCGGCCGCAAACGGCCTTGTCGCACAAACGGATTGGACGTCGCTCAGCGCAACCCAACTGATCCAGCTGTCCTCGGAGTTCGAGGGTCACCCCGACAACGCCGCGGCCGCCGTATTGGGCGGCGCGGTCGTTTCGTGGGTCGACCGCAGCGGCGACCGTCCCCAGTATGCGGCCGTGCCGCTGCGGCTGCACCCCGATATCCACCTGTACTCCGCGATTCCCGAGGAACGATCGCTCACCGCCGAGACCCGCGTGCTGCTGCCCGCGCAGGTCAGTCACGAGGACGCGCGCTTCAACGTCAGCCGCACCGCGTTGCTGGTAGTGGCGCTCACCGAACGCCCGGACCTGCTGATGGCGGCCACCGAAGATGTGTTGCACCAGCCGCAGCGCGCTCCGGCCATGCCGGCCTCGGCGGAATATTTGCGCCTGCTGCGACGTCATAACGTGGCAGCGACGCTTTCCGGGGCTGGACCCTCATTGATCGCGTTAACCAGATCGGCGGAGTTGCCCCGCGAAGTGGCGGAGTACGGCGAGGCCAACGGGTTTGCCATCACCGAGATGGCCGCTGGCGAACCAGTTCGCTGGAGTCCCGGAGTCACTGTCGTCGGTTGATCCACGGCGTGGCCGGAGGGTTTGCTTGCTTCCGGCAAGGATGGGGGCTATCCTCGGACGCGTCCAGCAATCGCAGCATCTGCATCTGCATCCATACTGCCTTGCCGCTAGGACACACCAATTCTTCTTGTGGACGAGGTTCGCCGTTTACTCCGCCGATCCAGGCGATCACCGTTGCAATGTCGATGATTGGGCGCACTCGGCAATTTGCCTGAATGCAACGAACCCTCCGTATGACCTGATCAGCGGGGGAAAGAAAGGAAATCCGTGACTGATACGGACCTGTTCACGGCTGGCGAAAACACTGACGCCAATCAAGTCTCGAATGCCGTGACCACAGACACTCCGGACGCGAAACCCAACGTCTCGGGTGGATCACTGTCCACGATGGTGCTGCCCGAGTTGCGCGCGCTGGCCAATCAAGTTGGCGTCAAAGGGACGTCGGGCATGCGTAAGAACGAACTGATCGCCGCGATCAAGGAAGTCCGGGGGCAGGCCAACGGCGCTCCCGCCAATGGCGCCAAGCCCGCTGAGGACAGCGGCAAGCCGGACCACAAAGACGACGACAAGAACGACAACACCAGCGCCGACGCACCGGCGGCCAAGGGCGACCAGAAGAATACGACCGAGGCGCCCCGCCGCGAACGACGCGGCGCTTCCCGCGATGCGGGATCCTCCGCCCGCGGCAACGACGAGGCCGACCGCGAGAGCTCAGGCAGCCGTGAGGGCGCCGCTCCCGGTGAGGGCGACCGCCGCGAGAAGGGCAAGCAAGACAACCAGAATGACGGCCGTGGCCAAGACGGCGGCGGCGACCAGGATCAGAACTCCGGCGGCCAGCAGGGCCGCGGCGGCTCGAACCAGCAGGACGACGACGGCGAGGGCCGTCAGGGCCGGCGGGGACGCCGCTTCCGCGATCGTGACCGTCGCCGCCGGGGTGAGCGCTCCGGTGAGGGCGGCGACACCGAGCTGCGCGAGGACGACGTCGTCCAGCCGGTTGCCGGAATTCTTGACGTTCTCGACAATTACGCGTTCGTGCGCACCTCGGGCTACCTGGCCGGCCCGCACGACGTCTATGTGTCGATGAACATGGTGCGCAAGAACGGTCTTCGTCGTGGTGACGCAGTCACCGGCGCGGTCCGCGTGCCCAAGGAAGGCGAACAGCCCAACCAGCGGCAGAAGTTCAACCCGTTGGTGCGCCTGGACAGTATCAACGGCGGCTCAGTCGAGGACGCCAAGAAGCGCCCCGATTTTTCCAAGCTGACGCCGTTGTACCCCAACCAGCGCCTACGTCTGGAAACCACCAGCGACCGGCTGACCACCCGGGTCATCGACCTGATCATGCCGATCGGCAAGGGCCAGCGCGCGCTGATCGTGTCGCCGCCCAAGGCCGGTAAGACGACGATCCTGCAGGACATCGCCAACGCGATCACCCGGAATAACCCGGAGTGCCACCTCATGGTCGTGCTCGTCGACGAGCGGCCCGAGGAGGTCACCGACATGACCCGCTCGGTCAAGGGCGAGGTCATCGCCTCGACCTTCGACCGGCCGCCCACCGACCACACAGCGGTCGCCGAGCTGGCGATTGAGCGGGCCAAGCGTCTCGTCGAGCAGGGCAAGGACGTTGTCGTGCTGCTCGACTCGATCACCCGGCTGGGCCGCGCGTACAACAACGCGTCGCCCGCGTCGGGCCGAATCCTGTCCGGTGGTGTCGACTCCACCGCGCTGTACCCGCCCAAGCGGTTCCTCGGCGCGGCGCGCAACATCGAGGAGGGCGGGTCGCTGACCATCATCGCCACCGCGATGGTTGAGACCGGCTCCACCGGTGACACGGTCATCTTCGAGGAGTTCAAGGGCACCGGTAACGCGGAGCTCAAGCTGGACCGCAAGATCTCCGAGCGCCGGGTGTTCCCCGCCGTCGACGTGAACCCCTCGGGCACCCGCAAGGACGAGCTTTTGCTGTCGCCCGACGAGTTCGGCATCGTGCACAAGCTGCGCCGGGTGCTGTCGGGTCTGGACTCGCACCAGGCCATCGACCTGCTGATGTCGCAGCTGCGCAAGACCAAGACCAACTACGAGTTCCTGGTCCAGGTGTCCAAGACGACACCCGGGGCGATGGACAACGACTAGCCCACTGGCGGTGGCCCGAGACCGGATCGGGTCACCGGGAATGCCCGGGCGCAGCTCGCTGTTTGGGATGATGGTGGTTGACCTGGCATAATCGGGGCTCGATTATCCGACAACCGCTTGAGGTTCGGAGTTCACGCCCGACCGTCCGAGTTTGGCCGGGGGCGGGCGGCAAACGATCGAAGAGGACATCATGAAAGCTGACATTCACCCCGCCTACGGGGAGACCACGGTGCTCTGCGGGTGTGGCAACACCTTCCAGACGCGCAGCACCAAGGACGGCGGACACATCGTCGTCGAGGTCTGCTCGCAGTGCCACCCCTTCTACACAGGCAAGCAGAAGATCCTCGACAGCGGTGGCCGCGTGGCCCGCTTCGAGAAGCGGTACGGCAAGCGCAACGCCGGCGCTGCTGCCGACAAATAGCTCGGTTCCCGACGCCCGAACTGTGCGCACCGTCGCACAGGCCGGGCGTCGGTTTGCGTTCGGCGTAGTGACAGGCGAAGCGGGGCAGGAGGTGTGGCGGTGACCAAGCCGGTACAGACCATTGATGTGCTGCTGGCCGAGCACGCCGACCTCGAGCGCCGGCTGGCGGATCCGGAATTGCACAGCAATCCCGACGAGGCCCGCAAGGCCGGTCGGCGGTTCGCCCGGCTGGCCCCGATCGTGGGTACCTACCGCAAGCTGGTGGCCGCGCGCGACGATCTGGAAACGGCGCGAGAGCTGGCCGCCGATGACGCGTCCTTCGCCGCCGAGGTGACGGATCTGGAAACCCAGGTGGCCGAGTTGGACACCCAACTCACCGACATGCTGGCGCCGCGTGACCCGCATGACGCCGACGACATCGTGCTCGAAGTGAAATCCGGTGAGGGCGGCGAAGAATCGGCGCTGTTCGCCGCCGACCTGGCGCGGATGTACATCCGCTACGCCGAGCGACACGGCTGGACCGTCACCGTCCTGGACGAAACCACCTCGGACCTGGGCGGCTACAAGGACGCGACGCTGGCCATCGCCAGCAAGGGCGATACCGCCGACGGGGTCTGGTCGCGGATGAAATTCGAGGGCGGAGTGCACCGGGTGCAACGCGTCCCGGTAACGGAATCCCAAGGCCGCGTCCATACTTCGGCGGCCGGCGTGCTGGTGTATCCCGAACCCGAAGAAGTCGGCGAGGTGCAGATCGACGAGTCGGACCTGCGCATCGATGTCTATCGCTCGTCGGGGAAGGGCGGCCAGGGCGTCAACACCACCGACTCCGCGGTGCGCATCACGCACCTGCCTACCGGCATCGTCGTCACCTGCCAGAACGAACGCTCACAGCTGCAGAACAAGGCCCGCGCGCTGCAGGTCCTGGCCGCCCGCCTGCAGGCCCTGGCCGAGGAGCAGGCCCTGGCGGATGCCTCGGCGGACCGGGCCAGCCAGATCCGCACCGTGGACCGCAGCGAACGCATCCGCACCTATAACTTCCCGGAGAACCGGATCGCGGACCACCGCATCAACTTCAAGTCGCACAACCTCGACCAGGTTCTCGACGGCGACCTCGACGCCCTGTTCGAGGCCCTGGCCGCCGCCGACAAGCAGTCCCGGCTGCAACAGGCATGAACGTCCTGCGGCGCGCGATCGACGATGCTGCGGCCACCCTTGCCGAAGCGGGAATCGATTCCGCGCGTTGGGATGCCGAACAGCTGGCCGCCCACCTGGCTGGAACCGACCGCGGGCGCCTGGCCCTGCTGGACCCGCCCGGCGAGGAGTTTTTCGGCCGCTACCGCGACGTCGTGGCGGCGCGCTCCCAACGCGTGCCGCTGCAACATCTGCTGGGGACCGCGGCATTCGGTCCCGTGACGCTACACGTCGGACCCGGGGTTTTCGTACCCCGCCCCGAGACCGAGGCACTACTGGAATGGGCTGTTGCACAACAACTTGCGCCGCGGCCCGTCATCGTCGACTTGTGCACCGGTTCGGGCGCTTTGGCGGTGGCGCTGGCCCACCACCTGCCTGCCGCGCGGATCATCGCGATCGATAACTCCGACGCCGCGCTCGACTACGCGCGCCGCAACGCGCAGGGCACCGCGATCGAGCTGCTGCGCGCCGACGTCACCGAGCTGGCTTCCCGGCCCGCACTGCTCGCCCAACTGGACGGTCGGGTCGACATGGTGGTGGCCAACCCGCCCTATGTTCCCGATGATGCCTTGCTGGATCCCGAGGTCGCGCAACATGATCCGCAGCAGGCGGTCTTCGGCGGTCCGGACGGATTGGCGGTGATCGCGCACCTCGTCCGCCTCGCCGCCCGCTGGCTGCGCCCGGGCGGGCTGATCGGCGTCGAGCACGACGACACCACCTCGGCCCAGACTGCGGAATTATTCGATCGCACAGCAGCATTCGACACCGTCCAGGCCCGAACGGACCTGACCGGCCGACCGCGATTCGTGACGGCCCGCAGGAGGGCGACGGCCGGGGGAGGGAACGTCGCCAATGACTGAGGTCTTCGACTGTGCGGATCCCGGTCAGCGTTCACTGGGAATCGCCGCGGCGGCAGGAGCGCTCAAGGGCGGCCGGCTGGTCGTCATGCCCACCGACACCGTGTACGGCATCGGCGCCGACGCGTTCAACAGCGCCGCGGTCTCCGCATTGCTGTCGGCAAAGGGCCGGGGGCGCGACATGCCGGTCGGGGTGCTGGTCGGCTCGTGGCACACCATCGAGGGACTCGTCTACACCATGCCGGACGGGGCCCGCGACCTGATCCGCGCCTTCTGGCCGGGTGCGTTGAGCCTCGTGGTCAGCCAGGCGCCGTCGTTGCAGTGGGATCTCGGCGACGCCCGCGGCACGGTGATGTTGCGCATGCCGCTGCATCCCGTCGCCATCGAACTGTTGCGTGAGGTCGGGCCCCTGGCGGTGTCCAGCGCCAACATCTCCGGCCGCCCGGCGGCCGTGGACGCCGACGAGGCGCGCAGTCAGCTCGGCGATCTGGTGGACGTCTATTTGGCGGCGGGCCCGGCCGATCAGGCGGCCGCCTCGACGATCGTCGACCTGACCGGTGCGACGCCGCGGATTCTGCGGCCGGGCCCGGTGAGCGCCGAGCAGATCGCGGAAGTGCTCGCCGTCGATCCCGAAAGCCTGACCGCCAAGGCCTGACTGGAGCGGTTGTCGGGGTGCCAGGTTTGTCCAGTACGGTCTCGGTGATGTCCAGCGACGTGACCAACCTTGCCGGTGGGTTGCTCGCGCTGGGCGACCGCGGCGCAGGCGTTCCGCTTCGTGAGCTGGCGTTGGTCGGGTTGACCGCGGCGATCATCACGTACTTCGCGACGGGACCGGTCCGGGTGCTGGCCACCCGGCTGGGCGCGGTCGCCTATCCGCGCGAGCGCGACGTCCACGTCACGCCGACCCCCCGGATGGGTGGGCTGGCGATGTTTCTCGGCGTCATCACGGCCGTCTTTCTGGCGTCCCAACTTCCGGCGCTCACGCGTGGGTTCGTCTACTCCACTGGTATGCCCGCGGTCCTGGTGGCCGGCGCGGTCATCATGGGCATCGGCCTCATCGACGACCGGTGGGGCCTCGACGCCTTGACCAAGTTCGCCGGACAGATCACCGCGGCCAGCGTGCTGGTCACCATGGGCGTGGCGTGGAGCGTCCTCTACATCCCGATCGGCGGCGTCGGCACCATCGTGCTCGACCAGGCCTCGTCGATACTGCTGACCCTCGCGCTGACCGTGTCCGTGGTCAACGCGATGAACTTCGTCGACGGGCTCGACGGCCTGGCCGCCGGGCTCGGACTGATCACCGCGCTGGCCATCTGCATGTTCTCGGTCGGGCTGCTGCGCGACCACGGCGGTGACGTTCTGTTCTATCCGCCGGCGGTGATCTCGGTCGTGCTCGCCGGGGCCTGCCTGGGCTTTCTGCCGCACAACTTCCACCGCGCCAAGATCTTCATGGGCGACTCCGGCTCGATGCTGATCGGTCTCATGCTGTCGGCGGCGTCGACGACGGCCGCCGGCCCGGTCTCGCAGAACGCCTACGGCGCCCGCGACGTGTTTGTCCTCCTGTCGCCGTTCCTGCTGGTGGCCGCGGTCATCTTCGTGCCGATGCTCGATTTGCTGCTGGCAATCGTGCGCCGCACCCGAGCGGGCCGCAGCGCCTTCAGCCCCGACAAGATGCATCTGCATCACCGGTTGCTGCAGATCGGTCACTCGCACCGGCGGGTGGTGTTGCTGATCTATCTGTGGGTCGGGATCGTCGCGTTCGGCGCCGCGAGCACGATCTTTTTCCGTCCCCGCGACACCGCCGCGGTGATGCTGGGTGCGATCGTGGTGGCCGGCATCGCTACGGCGATCCCTCTATTACGCCGTGGGGACGACTACTACGACGAGGAGTAGTAGTGGGGTTCGCGGTGTGGTACGGTGCTGGTAGAACCCCAAAAAGCCGCGCAGGCTACCGGCCCATCGGAGGCTAATTCGACCGGGCTGGTTGAACAGCGGCCTCGGGTGATACCCCTTGGGTGATTCGACTGTGACGTGCGATACGCTCGGCGGACCACCGATCAGTCGGTCGGGGGGGTTCCCGTTCCACCAACCTGGGATTGAGGTGCTGCAGTGACGACACCAGCGCAGGACGCGCCGTTGGTGTTTCCCTCTGTTGCTTTCCGTCCGGTTCGGCTCTTAGCGATCAGCATTGCCATCACCGCAGTGGCGGTGCTCGCCGCCGGACTGTCCGGTCACCTGATGGTCGGAGTCTTCTTCGGTATCGGGCTTCTCCTGGGTTTGCTCAATGCGGTGTTGGTGCGTCGCTCGGTTGAAGCGATTACCGCCAAGGATCACCCGCTGAAAAGGTCGATGGCGGTCAACTCGGCGTCAAGACTGGCCATCATCACCGTCGTCGGGCTGATCATCGCCTACGTCTTCCGGCCCGCCGGCCTGGGCGTTGTGTTCGGACTGGCGCTTTTCCAGGTCCTATTGGTCGCCGCGACAGCGCTCCCGGTGTGGAAGAAGTTGCGCGCCGGCGACTGGGCGGAGCCTTCGGACGGTGCCGAGGGCGGCGTGATCGAAGGATCGGAAGGAACGGAAGGAAGGAACCCCACCGATGCCTGAGACGACGTTCCTGGCCGCGGCGATCGAGGTTGGCGATCACACCCAAGCCAAGTGGCTCGGCATGACCGTCAACACCGACACGATTTTGTCGACCGGGATCGCTGCGGTGATCGTGTTGGCGCTGGCCTTCTTCCTGCGCGCGAAGATCACCTCCAAGGGCGTGCCCAGTGGCGTTCAGTTGTTCTGGGAGGCAATCACCGAACAGATGCGCGGACAGATTGAGAGCGCCATCGGCATGCGGATCGCCCCGTTCGTGCTGCCACTGGCCGTCACCATTTTCGTGTTCATCCTGATCTCCAACTGGTTGTCGGTGCTGCCGCTGCAGTACACCGACAAGTCGGGACACGCCACCGAACTGCTGAAGTCGGCGGCGGCGGACATCAATTACGTTCTGGCGCTGGCCCTTTTCGTCTTCGTCTGCTACCACGTGGCGGGCATCTGGCGCCGCGGCATAATCGGGCATCCGCTCGCCGTGGTGAAGGGCCATGTGGCGTTCTTGGCGCCGATCAACCTCGTCGAAGAGCTCGCGAAGCCGATCTCGTTGTCGCTGCGACTCTTCGGCAATATCTTCGCCGGCGGCATCCTGGTCGCGCTGATCGCGATGTTCCCGCCGTACATCATGTGGGCGCCCAACGCGATCTGGAAGGCCTTCGACCTGTTCGTCGGGGCGATCCAGGCGTTCATCTTCTCGATCCTGACCATTTTGTACTTCAGTCAAGCCATGGAGATCGAGGATCACCATGACTGAGACCGCCACGAAGTGTTCTGTCCCACGCACCATTACAAAGGCCTGGTAGACCCCTACCGGATATCAAGGAGGAAAAGAATGGCAGCCCTGGACCCTCAAATCGCTGCCGCCGCTCTCATCGGCGGTGGCCTGATCATGGGTGGCGGCGCGATCGGCGCCGGCATCGGTGACGGTATCGCCGGTAACGCGCTGGTTTCGGGTATCGCCCGGCAACCCGAGGCGCAGGGCCGGCTGTTCACGCCGTTCTTCATCACGGTCGGTCTGGTCGAGGCGGCCTACTTCATCAACCTCGCGTTCATGGCCTTGTTCGTCTTCGCTACCCCGGTCAAGTAACTCGCTGCAATGGGTGACGCGAGTCTGAGCGTTCTGGCATCCAGCCAGATGGTGGCCGAGGGAGGCAACAACTTCCTCGTTCCCAACGGCACCTTCTTCTTCGTGCTGGCCATCTTCCTGATCGTGCTGGCCGTCATCGGTACATTCGTTGTGCCGCCGGTGATGAAGGTGTTGCGCGAGCGCGACGCCATGGTCGCCAAGACGGTTGCCGACAACAAGAAGGCGGCGGAGCAGTTCGAAGCGGCCAAGGCCGACTACGAAGAAGCCCTCAGCGAAGCGCGGGTTCAGGCGTCGTCGTTGCGCGACAACGCCCGCGCTGAAGGTCGTAAGGTGATCGAAGACGCGCGCGCCCGTGCCGAACAACAGGTGATGTCGACGTTGCAAATGGCATCCGAGCAATTGAAGCGGGAGAGGGACGCCGTGGAACTGGATCTGCGTGCCAACGTGGCTTCGATATCGGCGACGCTCGCCAGCCGGATCCTCGGCGTCGAGGTCGCACCCGCCACTGCGAGCGCATCCGCAACAGGAAAGTCCGGACGGTAATCACGTATGTCGACTTTCATCGGACAGCTGGTCGGATTCGCGGCCATCGTGTTTCTGGTCGTGCGGTATGTCGTGCCGCCGGTGCGTCGACTGATGACCGCTCGCCAAGACACCGTGCGCCAACAGTTGAAAGATGCTGCGACCGCAAGTGATCGGTTGACCGAGTCGACAACGGCACATAGTGAGGCCATCGAATCGGCCAAGTCCGAGGGTGAACGGATCGTCGAGGAGGCCAAGTCCGACTCGGGGCGTATCGCCGAGCAGTTGCGGGCGCAGGCCGATGTCGAGTCGGAACGCATCAACACACAGGGCAGCCGGCAGGTCGATCTCCTGCGTACCCAGCTGAGCCGCCAGCTCCGTTTGGAACTGGGTCACGAAGCGGTTCGCCAGGCGGGCGAGTTGGTACGCAACTTCGTCGCCGACCCGGCACAGCAGTCAGCCACCGTCGACCGCTTCCTCGAGGAACTCGACGAAATGGCGCCCGCGTCGGCCGACGTCCAGTATCCCTTGATGACCAAGATGCGCTCGTCGAGCCGCGTCGCGCTGGGCCATTTGTCGGACAAGTTCGGCACCATAGCCAAAGACCTTGATGACAAGGGGCTTTCGAGTCTGTCCAGTGAACTGGTCGAGGTGGCCCAGATGCTGGACCGCGAGATCGTTGTCACCCGGTATCTCACCGTCCCCGCCGAGGACGGGGCCCCCAGGGTTCGCTTGATCGAGCGACTGGTCTCCGGCAAGGTCGGTGACGCCACACTCGACGTGCTGCGTTCGGCCGTATCTGAGCGTTGGTCGGCCAACTCCGACCTTATCGACGCCATCGAACACGTGTCTCGACAAGCGTTGCTCGAAGTCGCAGAACGTCAGGACAAGGTCGACGACGTCGAAGAACAGCTCTTCCGGTTCTCCCGCATCCTCGACGCGCAGCCGCGACTTTCCATCCTGTTGGGTGACTTCGCCGTTCCGGTGGAAGGGCGAGTTGCGTTGTTGCGCAAGGTGCTTGACAGCGCAAGCGGCAGGGTCAACCCCATCGTGGCTGCGTTGCTGACCCAGACGGTCCAACTGCTCAGGGGCCAGCCGGCCGAGGAGGCTGTTCAGTTCTTGACGGAAGTCGCCGTGGCGCGCCGCGGCGAGATCGTGGCCCAGGTCAGTGCGGCGGCCGAACTCAGCGATGACCAGCGATCTCGTCTCACCGACGTGCTCGGCCGCATCTACGGTCACACGGTGGCGGTGCAGCTGCAGATCGATGCCGAACTACTGGGCGGCCTGCTCATCTCCGTGGCCGATGAAGTGATCGACGGGACGCTCGCTTCTCGCCTTGCCATGGCCGAGGCTCAATTGCCCGACTGACACCAACCATCATCACAATCAGACGCGAATCAAGATCAAGTAGGAAGACGAAAAGCCATGGCCGAGTTGACAATCTCCGCTGATGACATCCAGAGCGCCATCGAGGAGTACGTAGACTCTTTCACGTCCGACACCTCCCGGGAAGAGGTCGGTACCGTCGTCGACGCCGGGGACGGCATCGCGCACGTCGAAGGCCTGCCCTCGGTCATGACCCAGGAGCTGCTCGAGTTCCCCGGCGGCGTCCTGGGCGTCGCGCTCAACCTCGACGAGCACAACGTCGGCGCGGTGATCCTGGGTGACTTCGAGAAGATCGCAGAGGGACAGCAAGTCAAGCGCACCGGCGAGGTCTTGTCGGTCCCCGTCGGCGACGGCTTCCTGGGCCGCGTCGTCAATCCGCTCGGCCAGCCGATCGACGGCCGCGGAGACATCGACACCGACATCCGCCGCGCGCTGGAGATCCAAGCGCCGTCGGTGGTGAATCGGCAGAGCGTGAGCGAGCCGCTGCAGACCGGTATCAAGGCCATCGACGCCATGACCCCGATCGGTCGCGGCCAGCGGCAGCTGATCATCGGCGACCGCAAGACCGGCAAGACCGCTGTTTGCGTGGACACCATCCTCAACCAGCGGGAGAACTGGGAATCCGGCGACGAGCGCAAGCAGGTGCGCTGCGTGTACGTGGCCATCGGCCAGAAGGGCACCACGATCGCGTCGGTCCGGCGCGCGCTGGAAGAGGGCGGCGCGATGGACTACACCACCATCGTCGCGGCGCCGGCATCCGACTCCGCCGGCTTCAAATGGCTTGCGCCGTACACGGGTTCGGCGATCGCCCAGCACTGGATGTACGAGGGCAAGCACGTGCTGATCGTCTTCGACGACCTGAGCAAGCAGGCCGAGGCGTACCGGGCGATCTCGCTGCTGCTGCGCCGCCCGCCGGGTCGCGAGGCCTACCCCGGCGACGTCTTCTACCTGCACTCGCGCCTGTTGGAGCGCTGCGCCAAGCTGTCCGACGAACTCGGTGGCGGCTCCCTGACCGGGCTGCCGATCATCGAGACCAAGGCCAACGACATCTCCGCCTACATCCCCACCAACGTCATCTCCATCACCGACGGGCAGTGCTTCCTGGAGTCCGACCTGTTCAACCAGGGTGTGCGCCCCGCAATCAATGTCGGTGTGTCCGTGTCCCGCGTGGGTGGTGCGGCGCAGATCAAGGCGATGAAGGAAGTCGCCGGCTCGCTGCGACTGGACTTGTCGCAGTACCGCGAACTGGAATCGTTCGCCGCCTTCGCCTCGGACCTGGACGCGACGTCCAAGGCGCAGCTGGAGCGAGGTGAACGCCTTGTCGAGCTGCTCAAGCAGCCGCAGTACCAGCCCATGCCGGTCGAGGAGCAAGTGGTTTCGATCTTCCTGGGCACCGGCGGACACCTGGACTCGGTGCCCGTGGAGGACGTCCGGCGTTTCGAGACCGAGCTGCTGGACCACATGCGGGCTTCGGAGGAGAAGTTCCTGAGCGGTGTCCGCGACAGCGGAAAGCTCTCGGAAGAGGGCGAGAACCAGCTCACTGAGATCATCAACAACTTCAAGAAGGGCTTCGCGGCCACCGGCGGTGGATCGGTGGTGCCCGACGAGCACGTCGATGCACTGGACGAAGCCGACCTGGAAAAGGAGTCCGTACAGGTCAAGAAGGACAAGCCCAAGGACAAGAAGAAGGAATCCAAGGATTCCAAGAAGTCCTCGGACAAGGACAAGAAGTAGCTACCGATGGCAGCAACACTTCGCGAATTACGTGGCCGGATTCGTTCGGCCGGGTCGATTAAAAAGATCACTAAGGCCCAGGAGATGATCGCGACATCGCGCATCGGGAAGGCACAGGCCCGCCTGGAATCCGCCCGACCCTACGCATTCCAGATCACCTCGATGCTCACCACGTTGTCCTCCGAAGCCGCGCTGGACCATCCTTTGCTGGTCGAGCGAGAAGAGCCGAAGCGGGCCGGTGTCCTGGTGCTGTCCTCGGACCGTGGCTTGTGCGGCGCGTACAACTCGAGCATCTTCCGTCGCTCCGAGGAGCTGTTCTCCCTGCTGCGGGAGGAGGGCAAGACGCCGGTTGTCTACACGGTGGGTCGTAAAGCGCTGAACTACTTCAAGTTCCGCAACTGGGACATCACGGAATCGTGGACGGGCTTCTCCGAGCAACCGACGTATGAGAATGCCGCGGAGATCGCGAGGACCTTGGTCGAGACTTTCATGGCCGGGGCGGGCGACGACGAGTCACAGGACGACGAGGGCGTGGACGAACTGCACATCGTCTACTCGGAGTTCAAGTCGATGATGTCGCAGGCCGCGGCGGCCCACCGCATCGCTCCACTGGTCATGGAGTACGTCGAGGACACCGACGAACTCCACACGTTGTACTCGTTCGAGCCCGACGCGACAACGCTTTTCGAGGCGTTGTTGCCGCGGTATGTGACGACCCGGGTTTACGCCGCGTTGCTCGAATCCGCGGCATCGGAGCTCGCGTCGCGTCAACGAGCGATGAAGTCGGCAACGGACAACGCCGATGACCTGATCAAAGAGCTCACGCTGATGGCGAACCGCGAGCGGCAGGCTCAGATCACCCAAGAGATCAGCGAAATCGTCGGCGGCGCAAACGCGCTGGCCGACGCTAAGTAGCACACGAGGAAGAGAAAAATATGGCTGCTACTACTGGAACGACAGAAAAGTCGGACAAATCCACAAAGTCCGAGACCAGCGGCCGCGTGGTGCGAATCACCGGCCCCGTTGTTGACGTCGAGTTCCCGCGCGGCTCCGTGCCGGAGCTGTTCAACGCGCTCAACGCCGAGATCACGTTCGAGGAACTCGCGAAGACCCTGACGCTCGAGGTCGCGCAGCACCTCGGCGACAACCTGGTTCGCACCATTTCGTTGCAGCCCACCGATGGCCTGGTGCGCGGGGTCGAGGTGACGGACAGCGGCAAGCCCATCTCGGTGCCGGTCGGCCAAGAGGTCAAGGGCCACGTTTTCAACGCGCTGGGAGACTGCCTGGACAAGCCGGGCTACGGAGAAGAGTTCGAGCACTGGTCGATTCACCGCAAGCCGCCGCCGTTCGAGGAGCTCGAGCCCCGGACCGAGATGCTGGAGACGGGCCTGAAGGTCGTCGACCTGCTCACCCCGTACGTGCGTGGCGGCAAGATCGCGCTGTTCGGCGGTGCCGGTGTGGGCAAGACGGTACTGATCCAGGAGATGATCAACCGCATTGCCCGGAACTTCGGTGGTACTTCGGTTTTCGCCGGTGTTGGTGAGCGCACCCGTGAGGGCAACGACCTGTGGGTCGAGCTCAAGGAAGCCGACGTGCTCAAGGACACCGCGCTGGTGTTCGGTCAGATGGACGAGCCGCCCGGCACCCGTATGCGGGTGGCGCTGTCCGCGCTGACCATGGCCGAATGGTTCCGTGACGAGGCCGGCCAGGACGTGCTGCTGTTCATCGACAACATCTTCCGGTTCACCCAGGCCGGGTCCGAGGTGTCGACCCTGCTCGGTCGTATGCCGTCCGCGGTGGGTTATCAGCCGACGCTGGCCGACGAGATGGGCGAGCTGCAGGAGCGCATCACCTCGACGCGAGGCAAGTCGATTACGTCCATGCAGGCCGTCTACGTGCCCGCCGACGACTACACCGACCCGGCGCCGGCGACGACGTTCGCCCACCTCGACGCCACCACCGAGCTGTCGCGTTCGGTGTTCTCCAAGGGCATCTTCCCCGCCGTGGACCCGCTGGCGTCGAGCTCGACCATCCTGGACCCGAGTATCGTCGGCGACGATCACTACCGCGTTGCGCAGGAAGTCATCCGAATCCTGCAGCGGTACAAGGATCTTCAGGACATCATCGCGATCCTCGGTATCGACGAACTGTCCGAAGAGGACAAGCCGCTCGTCCAGCGTGCCCGGCGCATCGAGCGCTTCCTGTCGCAGAACATGATGGCGGCCGAGCAGTTCACCGGCCAGCCGGGCTCGACGGTGCCGCTGAAGGAGACCATCGAGTCGTTCGACCGCCTGACCAAGGGAGATTTCGACCACATCCCGGAACAGGCGTTCTTCTTGATCGGTGGCCTCGACGACTTGGCTAAGAAAGCCGAAAGCTTTGGCGCCAAACTGGAATCCTGAGGCGTGAGCGAAAAAGGCTCTGAAAGGCTTGTGGCATGGCGGAATTGAACGTTGAGATAGTCGCCGTCGACCGAAAGATCTGGTCGGGTGAGACAACGTTTCTGTTCACCCGCACCACCGTCGGTGAGATCGGCATCATGCCGCGGCACATCCCGCTGGTAGCGCAGTTGGTCGACGACGCAATGGTGCGCGTCGAACGCGACGGCGAAGACGATCTGCGGATCGCGGTCGACGGTGGATTCTTGTCCGTCACCGAGGAATCGGTGACCATACTTGCCGAATCCGCCGAGTTCGAGTCGGAGATCGACGAGAGCGCCGCCAGGGAGGCTGCTGAGTCCGATGATCCGCGCATCGCCGCCAGAGGGCGCGCGAGATTGCGCGCCGTCGGCGCGATCGACTGACCGCCGATGAGCGCGCCCATGGTCGGCATGGTCGTGCTCGTCGTCGTGCTGGCGGGCGCTGTCGTCGGGCTGAGCTATCGGCTGTGGAAGCTGCGTCAGGGCGGCACGGCCGGGATCATGCGAGACGTTCCCGCGGTCGGAGGCCACGGCTGGCGGCACGGCGTAATCCGTTACCGCGGTGGTGAAGCCGCGTTCTACCGGCTCTCCAGCCTGCGACTGTGGCCGGACCGGCGGCTGAGCCGGCGGGGCGTGGAGATCGTGTCCCGGCGCGCGCCGCGCGGCGATGAGTTCGACATCATGACCGACGAGATCGTCGTCATCGAGCTGCGTGACACGACCCAGGACCGCAGGTCTGGCTACGAGATCGCCTTCGACAAGGGCGCGTTGACCGCGTTCCTGTCCTGGCTGGAGTCGCGTCCCTCACCCCGTTCCCGCCGCCGCAGCCTGTAGGTGGGGGCCCACGGCTGACTACGCGCCTGCGTTCTCGCCGCCGGGTTTCCATAGCACGTCGCCGTCGGGGTTGGCCACGCGCGACAGGATGAACAGCAGATCCGACAGGCGGTTCAAGTATTTCGCCGGCAGGACGTTGACCTGTCCGGGCGCGGCGTCGATGGCAGCCCACGCCGACCGCTCGGCTCGACGTACCACGGTACGGGCCACGTGCAGCAACGCCGACAACGGCGAACCACCGGGCAGCACAAACGAATTCAGCTTCGGAAGCGGCTCGTTATATGTGTCACACCATTTTTCGAGCCGATCGATGTAGGGCTGGGTGACCCGCAGCGGCGGATATTCGGGGTTTTCGACCACAGGAGTCGACAGATCCGCGCCGGCATCGAACAAATCGTTCTGGATCTGCCGCAGCACACCCGTGAGCTTCTCGTCCGGCTGACCGACGGCGACGGCGACGCCGATCGCCGAGTTGGCTTCGTCACAATCGGCGTACGCCACCAGGCGAGGGTCGTTCTTGGAGACACGCGAGAAATCACTCAATCCCGTGGTGCCGTCATCGCCGGTTCGTGTGTAGATGCGAGTCAGGTGTACAGCCATGAGCAAACCGTACTCGGGTGTGGGTTGGCCGACTGACAAGCCGATACCGCTTCACTAGACTGACGCGGGTGGCTGAGCGATTCGTGGTGACCGGCGGAAACCGGTTGTCAGGCGGAGTCGCAGTAGGGGGCGCAAAGAACAGCGTGCTCAAGCTGATGGCCGCGACGCTGTTGGCCGAAGGCACCAGCACGATCACCAACTGCCCCGACATCCTGGATGTGCCGCTGATGGCGGAGGTGCTGCGCGGCCTGGGCGCGACCGTTGAACTGGACGGCGACGTCGCGCGGATCACCTCTCCGGATGAGCCGAAGTACGACGCCGACTTCGCGGCGGTGCGACAGTTCCGCGCGTCGGTGTGCGTGCTGGGACCGCTGGTCGGCCGATGCAAGCGCGCCCGCGTCGCGCTGCCGGGCGGCGACGCGATCGGATCGCGCCCGCTGGACATGCATCAGGCCGGGCTGCGCCAACTCGGTGCGCAATGCAACATCGAGCACGGATGCGTGGTGGCACAAGCCGATACGTTGCGCGGGGCGGAGATTGAGCTGGAGTTCCCCTCGGTGGGTGCCACCGAGAACATCCTGATGGCCGCGGTCGTGGCCGAGGGCGTGACCACCATCCACAACGCGGCACGCGAGCCCGACGTCGTGGATCTGTGCACGATGTTGAACCAGATGGGCGCGCAGATCGAGGGCGCGGGGTCGCCGACGATGACCATCACCGGCGTCCCCAAACTGCACCCGACCGAGCACCGCGTCATCGGGGATCGCATCGTCGCCGCCACCTGGGGGATCGCCGCTGCGATAACCCGCGGCGATATCACGGTGACGGGCATCGACCCGGCGCACCTGCAGGTGGTGCTGCACAAGCTGCACGACGCCGGCGCCACCGTCACCCAAACCGACAACAGCTTCCGGGTGGCGCAGTACGAACGACCGAAGGCCGTCAACGTGGCGACCTTGCCGTTCCCCGGATTCCCGACGGACCTGCAGCCGATGGCGATCGCCCTGGCTTCGATCGCCGACGGCACGTCGATGATCACCGAGAACGTATTCGAGGCGCGCTTTCGATTCGTTGAAGAAATGATCCGCCTCGGCGCCGACGCCCGAACCGACGGGCATCACGCCGTCGTCCGGGGGCTGCCGCAATTGTCGAGCGCACCGGTGTGGTGCTCGGACATTCGGGCCGGCGCCGGCCTGGTCTTGGCCGGGCTTGTCGCCGACGGAGACACCGAGGTCCACGACGTCTTCCACATCGATCGCGGCTACCCGTTGTTCGTGGAAAACCTGGCGATTTTGGGAGCGGAGATCGAGCGGGTACAGTAACCAAAGTCAGTGCCCCACAAGCGCGGTCACCAACGCGAAGGTGGACGAGAGCGGGGCCTTGACTCCCTCGCTGGATTGGTACTAGCCTGGCACGGCTGCTCCCGACACGGTCTCTAGAAGATCAAAACTGGGAGTTGACTTACCTGCCGGATCTGTATTAAGCTGGCAGGGTTGCCCCAAAACGGGCGAAACAAGTGTTGTTTGAGAACTCAATAGTGTGTTTGGTTTATTAATTTGTTGTTGTTTTTTGACCATATTTTGCACCCCCCGTGTGTGGGTATGGTCGTTTTTTGATGCCAGTTTTTTGGTGTCTTTTTGTTAGGTCAGATTTTCTCTGATTGTGAATTCACCTCGTTCTGCGAGGAGTTTTTGTTTGGAGAGTTTGATCCTGGCTCAGGACGAACGCTGGCGGCGTGCTTAACACATGCAAGTCGAACGGAAAGGCCTCTTCGGAGGTACTCGAGTGGCGAACGGGTGAGTAACACGTGGGCAATCTGCCCTGCACTTCGGGATAAGCCTGGGAAACTGGGTCTAATACCGGATAGGACCTTAAGACGCATGTCTTTTGGTGGAAAGCTTTTGCGGTGTGGGATGGGCCCGCGGCCTATCAGCTTGTTGGTGGGGTGATGGCCTACCAAGGCGACGACGGGTAGCCGGCCTGAGAGGGTGTCCGGCCACACTGGGACTGAGATACGGCCCAGACTCCTACGGGAGGCAGCAGTGGGGAATATTGCACAATGGGCGCAAGCCTGATGCAGCGACGCCGCGTGGGGGATGACGGCCTTCGGGTTGTAAACCTCTTTCACCATCGACGAAGGTTCGGGTTTTCTCGGACTGACGGTAGGTGGAGAAGAAGCACCGGCCAACTACGTGCCAGCAGCCGCGGTAATACGTAGGGTGCGAGCGTTGTCCGGAATTACTGGGCGTAAAGAGCTCGTAGGTGGTTTGTCGCGTTGTTCGTGAAATCTCACGGCTTAACTGTGAGCGTGCGGGCGATACGGGCAGACTAGAGTACTGCAGGGGAGACTGGAATTCCTGGTGTAGCGGTGGAATGCGCAGATATCAGGAGGAACACCGGTGGCGAAGGCGGGTCTCTGGGCAGTAACTGACGCTGAGGAGCGAAAGCGTGGGGAGCGAACAGGATTAGATACCCTGGTAGTCCACGCCGTAAACGGTGGGTACTAGGTGTGGGTTTCCTTCCTTGGGATCCGTGCCGTAGCTAACGCATTAAGTACCCCGCCTGGGGAGTACGGCCGCAAGGCTAAAACTCAAAGGAATTGACGGGGGCCCGCACAAGCGGCGGAGCATGTGGATTAATTCGATGCAACGCGAAGAACCTTACCTGGGTTTGACATGCACAGGACGCGTCTAGAGATAGGCGTTCCCTTGTGGCCTGTGTGCAGGTGGTGCATGGCTGTCGTCAGCTCGTGTCGTGAGATGTTGGGTTAAGTCCCGCAACGAGCGCAACCCTTGTCTCATGTTGCCAGCGGGTAATGCCGGGGACTCGTGAGAGACTGCCGGGGTCAACTCGGAGGAAGGTGGGGATGACGTCAAGTCATCATGCCCCTTATGTCCAGGGCTTCACACATGCTACAATGGCCGGTACAAAGGGCTGCGATGCCGTAAGGTTAAGCGAATCCTTTTAAAGCCGGTCTCAGTTCGGATTGGGGTCTGCAACTCGACCCCATGAAGTCGGAGTCGCTAGTAATCGCAGATCAGCAACGCTGCGGTGAATACGTTCCCGGGCCTTGTACACACCGCCCGTCACGTCATGAAAGTCGGTAACACCCGAAGCCAGTGGCCTAACCTTTTGGAGGGAGCTGTCGAAGGTGGGATCGGCGATTGGGACGAAGTCGTAACAAGGTAGCCGTACCGGAAGGTGCGGCTGGATCACCTCCTTTCTAAGGAGCACCACGAAAAGC
Source organism: Mycobacterium senriense (assembly GCF_019668465.1). Taxonomy (NCBI): domain Bacteria; kingdom Bacillati; phylum Actinomycetota; class Actinomycetes; order Mycobacteriales; family Mycobacteriaceae; genus Mycobacterium; species Mycobacterium senriense. The sequence continues at coordinate 3,403,775 of NZ_AP024828.1, forward strand.
ACTTCAATTGGTGAAGTGCGAGCCGTGAGGGGTTCTCGTCTGTAGTGGACGAAAACCGGGTGCACAACAGCAAATGATTGCCAGACACACTATTGGGCCCTGAGACAACACTCGGTCGAACCGTGTGGAGTCCCTCCATCTTGGTGGTGGGGTGTGGTGTTTGAGTATTGGATAGTGGTTGCGAGCATCTAGATGAACGCGTGGTCCTTCGTGGCCGGCGTGTTCATCGAAATGTGTAATTTCTTTTTTAGTTCTTGTGTGTAAGTAAGTGTTTAAGGGCGCATGGTGGATGCCTTGGCATCGAGAGCCGATGAAGGACGTGGGAGGCTGCGATATGCCTCGGGGAGCTGTCAACCGAGCATTGATCCGAGGATTTCCGAATGGGGAAACCCAGCACGAGTGATGTCGTGTTACCCGTATCTGAATATATAGGGTACGGGAGGTAACGCGGGGAAGTGAAACATCTCAGTACCCGTAGGAGAAGAAAACAATTGTGATTCCGTCAGTAGTGGCGAGCGAACGCGGAACAGGCTAAACCGCACGCATGTATAACCGGGTAGGGGTTGTGCGCGCGGTGTTGTGGGATTGATATGTCTCAGCTCTACCTGGCTGAGGGGTAGTCAGAAAGTGTCGTGGTTAGCAGAAGTGGCCTGGGATGGCCTGCCGTAGACGGTGAGAGCCCGGTACGCGAAAACCCGTCACCTACCTTGTATCAACTCCCGAGTAGCAGCGGGCCCGTGGAATCTGCTGTGAATCTGCCGGGACCACCCGGTAAGCCTAAATACTTCTCGATGACCGATAGCGGATTAGTACCGTGAGGGAATGGTGAAAAGTACCCCGGGAGGGGAGTGAAATAGTACCTGAAACCGTGTGCCTACAATCCGTCAAAGCCTCTTCGTGGGGTGATGGCGTGCCTTTTGAAGAATGAGCCTGCGAGTCAGGGACACGTCGCGAGGTTAACCCGTGCGGGGTAGCCGCAGCGAAAGCGAGTCTGAATAGGGCGCATCCCCTTTGGGGTGTAGTGGCGTGTTCTGGACCCGAAGCGGAGTGATCTACCCATGGCCAGGGTGAAGCGCGGGTAAGACCGCGTGGAGGCCCGAACCCACTTAGGTTGAAGACTGAGGGGATGAGCTGTGGGTAGGGGTGAAAGGCCAATCAAACTCCGTGATAGCTGGTTCTCCCCGAAATGCATTTAGGTGCAGCGTTGCGTGGTTCACCACGGAGGTAGAGCTACTGGATGGCCGATGGGCCCTACTAGGTTACTGACGTCAGCCAAACTCCGAATGCCGTGGTGTAAAGCGTGGCAGTGAGACGGCGGGGGATAAGCTCCGTACGTCGAAAGGGAAACAGCCCAGATCGCCGGCTAAGGCCCCTAAGCGTGTGCTAAGTGGAAAAGGATGTGTAGTCGCAAAGACAACCAGGAGGTTGGCTTAGAAGCAGCCACCCTTGAAAGAGTGCGTAATAGCTCACTGGTCAAGTGATTATGCGCCGATAATGTAGCGGGGCTCAAGCACACCGCCGAAGCCGCGGCACATTCACCGTACGGTGGATGTGGGTAGGGGAGCGTCCCTCATTCAGCGAAGCCTCCGGGTGACCGGTGGTGGAGGATGGGGGAGTGAGAATGCAGGCATGAGTAGCGATAAGGCAAGTGAGAACCTTGCCCGCCGTAAGACCAAGGGTTCCTGGGCCAGGCCAGTCCGCCCAGGGTGAGTCGGGACCTAAGGCGAGGCCGACAGGCGTAGTCGATGGACAACGGGTTGATATTCCCGTACCCGTGTATAGGCGTCCCTGATGAATCAGCGGTACTAACCACCCAAAACCGGATCGACCATTCCCCTTCGGGGGCATGGAGTTTCGGGGCTGCGTGGAACCTTCGCTGGTAGTAGTCAAGCGATGGGGTGACGCAGGAAGGTAGCCGTACCAGTCAGTGGTAATACTGGGGCAAGCCTGTAGGGAGAGCGATAGGCAAATCCGTCGCTCATTAATCCCGAGAGGTGATGCATAGCCGATTGAGGCGAATTCGGTGATCCTCTGCTGCCAAGAAAAGCCTCTAGCGAGCACATACACGGCCCGTACCCCAAACCAACACAGGTGGTCAGGTAGAGAATACCAAGGCGTACGAGATAACTATGGTTAAGGAACTCGGCAAAATGCCCCCGTAACTTCGGGAGAAGGGGGGCCGGAATACCGTGAACACCCTTGCGGTGGGAGCGGGATTCGGCCGCAGAAACCAGTGGGTAGCGACTGTTTACTAAAAACACAGGTCCGTGCGAAGTCGCAAGACGATGTATACGGACTGACGCCTGCCCGGTGCTGGAAGGTTAAGAGGACCCGTTAACCGTAAGGTGAAGCGGAGAATTTAAGCCCCAGTAAACGGCGGTGGTAACTATAACCATCCTAAGGTAGCGAAATTCCTTGTCGGGTAAGTTCCGACCTGCACGAATGGCGTAACGACTTCCCAACTGTCTCAACCATAGACTCGGCGAAATTGCACTACGAGTAAAGATGCTCGTTACGCGCGGCAGGACGAAAAGACCCCGGGACCTTCACTACAACTTGGTATTGGTGTTCGGTACGGTTTGTGTAGGATAGGTGGGAGACTGTGAAGTACAGACGCCAGTCTGTATGGAGTCGTTGTTGAAATACCACTCTGATCGTATTGGACACCTAACGTCGAACCCTTATCGGGTTCACGGACAGTGCCTGGCGGGTAGTTTAACTGGGGCGGTTGCCTCCTAAAATGTAACGGAGGCGCCCAAAGGTTCCCTCAACCTGGACGGCAATCAGGTGTTGAGTGTAAGTGCACAAGGGAGCTTGACTGCGAGACTTACAAGTCAAGCAGGGACGAAAGTCGGGACTAGTGATCCGGCACCTCTGAGTGGAAGGGGTGTCGCTCAACGGATAAAAGGTACCCCGGGGATAACAGGCTGATCTTCCCCAAGAGTCCATATCGACGGGATGGTTTGGCACCTCGATGTCGGCTCGTCGCATCCTGGGGCTGGAGCAGGTCCCAAGGGTTGGGCTGTTCGCCCATTAAAGCGGCACGCGAGCTGGGTTTAGAACGTCGTGAGACAGTTCGGTCTCTATCCGCCGCGCGCGTCAGAAACTTGAGGAAACCTGTCCCTAGTACGAGAGGACCGGGACGGACGAACCTCTGGTATACCAGTTGTCCCACCAGGGGCACGGCTGGATAGCCACGTTCGGACAGGATAACCGCTGAAAGCATCTAAGCGGGAAACCTTCTCCAAGATCAGGTTTCTCACCCTTTTAGAGGGATAAGGCCCCCCGCAGACTACGGGTTCGATAGGCCAGACCTGGAAGCCCAGTAATGGGTGCAGGGAACTGGCACTAACCGGCCGAAAACTTACCAACACACAATCGCAACCACAGTCCATTTCGGCGGCAATTTGGCGCAGAAAAGCTCGACGCCACACCCCCCACCAAACAAATTTAAATAGAGTTACGGCGGCCACAGCGACAGGGAAACGCCCGGTCCCATTCCGAACCCGGAAGCTAAGCCTGTCAGCGCCGATGATACTGCCCTTTCGGGTGGAAAAGTAGGACACCGCCGAACATACACAAAAACACCCCCGGCAACGGGGGTGTTTTTGCATGCGCAATTAATCGAATAGTGTCAAATTCTCCCGTTGCTTTTCCAATTCGAGCAATGTGCGCTTTCGGCCGAGCCCACCGCCGAAGCCGGTGAGACTTCCGTTGGCCCCGATGACCCGATGGCAGGGAACGACGATCGCGATCGGGTTGTGGCCGTTGGCCAACCCGACGGCGCGGGCGGCGCCCGGCGCTGCGATCTGCTCGGCGATTTCGCCGTAGGAGCGGGTTTCGCCGTACGGAATGGTCAGCAGCGCCCGCCATACTCGGCGCTGAAATTCGCTGCCTCGCAGGTCGAGTTCGACATCGAAATCCGTGAGCTCGCCGGCGAAATACGCGCCGAGTTGTTCGACGGCCTCGCCGAACGCCCGCGGGTTCGGCGACCATCCGGTGCGGCTCGGTTCGTAGGTCTGGTCGACCATTCGAAGATTCGTCAGCACCGAGCCGTGACCGGCCAGGGTCAGCAGCCCGATCGGGCTGTCGATGGTGCGGTACTCGGTCATGCGACCTCCTGTGGCGGCCAATGGTTTACCGGATGCTCGAGCGTGGTCCAAAGGTATTGGGTGGCGTAGGAACGCCAGGGTCGCCACCGCGCACTGCGCGCGACGAGCGAGCGCTCGTCGGACGGGAAGCCCAGCTGTTCGGCGGCCAGCCTCAGGCCCAGATCGCTGGCGGGGAACGCGTCGGGATCGCCGAGGCCGCGCATTGCGATCACCTCCGCGGTCCAGGGGCCCACGCCGGGCAGGGCGAGTAATTGCGTTCGGGCGCTTTCCCAGTCGCAGCCGGCGCTGAGCACGACACTGCCGTCGGCCAGGCCGGCGACCAGAGCGTTCAGCGTTCGTTGCCGGGACTTGGGCACCGCCAAATGCATGGGGTCGATGTCCGCGAGCTGCTCAACGGACGGGAAGGTGTGCGTCAGGGTTCCCTCGGGATCGTTGATCGGCCGCCCGTAGGCGGCGACCAGGCGGCCGGCGTGGGTGCTCGCTGCCTTGGTGGACACCTGCTGGCCGAGGACCGCGCGCACCGCGAGTTCGGCTTCGTCGACGGTGCGGGGAATCCGCTGTCCCGGCGCCTTGGCTACGACGGCGCTGAACTCCGCGTCCCCGCCCAGCGTCTCGTCCACCGCTTCCGGATCGGCATCGAGGTCCAGCAGCCGACGGCAGCGCGCGGTAGCCGTAGTCAGATCACGGAAGTCGTCGAGCACGAGGACGCACCGGACGTGATCGACAGCGGGCGTCAGGCTGACGATCGCGTTGCCGAACGGGAGTCGCAGACTGCGCCGGTACGCGCCGTTGCGGACCTCCTCGCAACCGGGCACGGTGCCCGCCGCCAGGTGACCGAAGACGCCGGCATAGGCGAACGGCGTGCGCACCGGGAGTCGAAGACACACGGTGCCAGGCGAATTCGGGGCCGATGCGGAACGTAGCGCCGCGCGTTGGCGCAGCGCGCTCGGTGTGTTTTCGAACACCGAGCGAACGGTGTCGTTGAACTGGCGGATGCTGGAAAAGCCGGCCGCGAATGCGACGTCGCCGAATGGCAGATCCGTCGTCTCGATCAACACCCGGGCGGTCTGTGCGCGTTGCGCGCGGGCCAGTGCGAGTGGGCCGGCCCCGACTTCGGCCTGCAACAGCCGCTCCAGCTGCCGCGTCGTGTAACCGAGGCGGGCGGCCAGGCCACCGACGCCTTCACGTTCCACGGTCCCGTCGGCGATCAGGCGCATCGTTCGCGCCACGACGTCACCGCGCACATTCCATTCCGGGGATCCAGGGGACGCGTCGGGGCGGCACCGCTTACAGGCCCGAAAGCCGGCCCGCTGAGCGGCGGCCGCCGTCGGGTAAAACCGGACGTTACGGGCGAACGGTGGCCGCACCGGGCAACTGGGCCGGCAGTAGATGCGGGTGGTCATCACCGCGGTGACGAACCAGCCGTCGAACCGCGCGTCCTTAGACTGGACGGCGCGGTAGCAGCGTTCGAAGTCGTCGTGCACGGTTCCCAGACTTACACCCGCCCACCGACAAAACTGGCGGAAAAGCGACATCGTGGTGGGATGGGCCTGAGGGCGAGGAATCGGAGGTGGGTGGCTCGCTCTCCGGCGCAAAATTCTCGTCGATTCGAGATCTTTGCCGGGCTCAATGGTATTAACTGTGATCCGGCTCACTGACTCTGCTGGTGTGGGTGACTCGACGGGGTGAGCGAGTTCGGGAAAGGCGAACGAATGACGTGGCTGGCGACTTGGTGGGGCCAAGACGACCATTTCGACTGGCTGACAGGCTATTTGCAGGCCCACGGGCTCAGCACCCCCACCCGCAGGATTCTGGCCGTGGTGGCGGCCTCGCTGGTGCTGGTGCCAGTCAACGTGTTGTACGGACCCGTCCCGATGTATCCGCGGGTGGCGCTGACGGTTTCGGTCGTGGCCGCCATCCTGGGACTGGGCATGGCGGCGCTGTGGTCGAGCGGGTGGCCCACCCGGCGCCAGTCCGTTTTCTACATCATGACCGGCGCCGTATCCATCGGCGGCGGTTGCCTGTGGCAGCCCCAGCCGCTCATCGGGTTGATGGCATGTTCGGCGATGGCGGTGACTGGTGGCTACATCGCGTTCTTCCACACGTCCAGGCTCATGGCGCTGAACTTCTGTACCGCCTGCGCGATCGCGGCCTGGCAAGCGGTGCGCCTGGCCGCTACCGGACAGGCGGTGCTGGCCTTCAGCGGTTACTTCCTGGTGCTGGAGCTCAACGTGGTCGTCCCGCTTGCCATCCAGGTTGTGGTGCGGGCACTGTGGCTCGACCTCATGCGCGCCAACCGCGACCCGCTGACCGGGCTGCTGAATCGGAGGGCCTGCGACCGGGCGATCGTCGGCCGGATGCTGGCCGGCGCCCATCACATGCACCTGGCGGTGGCCATGGTTGATCTGGACCGCTTCAAAGAGCTCAACGACACCCGCGGGCACGCCGCCGGCGACGAGGCGCTCATCGCGGTGGCGGGCACGCTGTCCACCGCATGCGGCGAGACCTCCGTCGTCGGTCGCGTCGGCGGAGAGGAATTCCTGGTCGCCGATATCGTGACGTCCGAACAGCTGCCGTGCTGGGGCCGACAGCTCTGTGACGCCGTGGCCGCGGTGAACGCGGCCGTGACCGCCAGCGTCGGAATCGCCACCCTGGCGCTGGGCAGCGTCATCTCGGAATATGCCGAGCACGCGTTTCACCAGTTGGTCGCGCACGCCGACACCGCGATGTACGAAGCCAAGCGTTGTGGGGGTAACCAGACCCGCCATCACCAGATCGCGGTCTGAGGCCGATACGTCGCGTTCTAGCCGTCTGCGGACGGGATTGTCCGCGGCCGCATCTCGTGGTGCTCTACGGCCGCGGCGGCCGCGATGAAGTCACGTGCCGAGCGAGACAACGGTCGACTGGAATTCCAAATCATGCCTACATCGCGGTAGGCGTCGGCGTCGGCCAGCCGCAGCACACGAACTCCCGGCGCATACTCGCTGCCGTCGATCGGCACCAGGCTGATGCCCAGCCCGGCGGCGACCAGGCCCGCGACCGTCGTGAGATTCGGCGCTTCCAAGCCGGTCCGGGGCCGAAATTGCGCTGCAGCACAAAGCTCGTCGAGCAATCGACGCATGCCGAATTCGAGGTGCATGGTCACGAAGGGCTCGTCAGCCAGATCGATCACGGACACCGCCGCAACGCCTGAAAACCGGTGAGCATCCGGGACGGCGACACCAAGTCGTTGGCGAAACAGGCTGCGCCAGGCCAGACTTCGTTTACGCGGCCGTGGTGACACCACTCCGATGTCGACGACGCCGGACTCCACGCGATCGCCGATCAATTCAGCGGCCCCCTCCTCGAGGGTGAAAGTCACTCGCGGCGACGATTCCCCGAATCTGGCGATTAAACGCGGCACCACGGTTGCCCCAAACGAACTCAGGAAGGCCAACCGGATCTCGCTGACGGCCGGATTCGTCAAATCATCGATCGCGCGCCTGGCTGAATCGAGCTCCAACTGGGCCCGCCGCGCGTGCTCGTAGAAGATCCGGCCGTAGGTGTTAAGGGCCAGCCTTCTGCCGCGGCGATCGAACAGCGGCACCCCCACTTGCTGTTCGAGGCGCGCCAGCATCCGGGTCAGCGTCGGCTGTGCGACATGAAGTTGCTCGGCTGCCGACGTGACGTGCTGCAGCTCCGCGAGTGTGATGAACCACTCGTAATCGCCGTGGGCCAATCCCGCCACCTCTGCTTATGTGTTTGATGCATCATAGACCGGGAAATAATTCATTTCCTTTCAGACGGCGGGGCCCGAAGCATCATTGCTATGCCTCAGGCCGTCGTCGCGCATCAAGCGGGAACCAAGGGATACCGGCGAGTGACAGCAGCGCTGTACGGCGCCGGTCTGGCCAGTTTCGCCGCGATGTACTGCACGCAGGCCCTGCTGCCGGCTTTGTCGGGGAGTTACCGAATCACCCCCGCCACCGCGTCGTTGACCGTCTCGCTGACGACGGGGATGTTGGCGCTGTCGATCATTCCGGCGAGTGTGCTGTCCGAGCGGTACGGGCGCATCACCGTGATGCTCGCCTCGGGGATAGCGTCCAGCGTCATCGGGATGCTGCTGCCGTTGAGCCCCACCCTCGGCGTGCTGCTCGCGGGACGCGCGCTGCACGGCGTCGCCCTCGCGGGCATACCCGCGGTCGCCATGGCTTTCCTCGCCGAAGAGGTGCACGCCTCCTCGCTCGGTTCGGCGATGGGCCGCTACGTCGCCGGGACCACGGTGGGAGGGCTGGCCGGGCGGATCGTGCCGTCGCTGGTCGTCGACGTCAGCAATTGGCGGGTCGCGCTGCTGGCGTGCTCAGCCACGACATTGGTCGGCACGGCCGTATTCGCCCTTCTGGTGCCCGGGTCGCAATTCTTCACCCCGAAGGCGGCGAGCCTGCGTGACACGGCGCGCAACCTTGCCGCGCATGTGCGAAACCCCTTGTTGCTGAAGCTGTTTGCGTTGGGTTCGGTGCTGATGGGGGGATTCGTCACGGTTTACAACTACCTGGAATACCGACTGACCGACCACCCCTTCGGACTGGCATCCTCGGTCGTCGGCCTGCTGTTTGTGCTGTACCTCGTGGGCACCTGGACGTCGGTCGTGGCGGGGCGGCTCGCAGACCGCCGGGGACGCTGGCTCGTGCTTGGCACTGCGTTGCCGATCACCGTGACCGGCCTGCTGCTCACCGTCCCGGATGCACTGGTCCTGATCGTGATCGGTGTCGGCGTGTTCACCGGTGGATTCTTCGCCGCGCACACCGTTGCCAGCGGCTGGGTGGGCGCGGTCGCGCACCGGGACCGCGCCGAGGCGTCCGCGCTGTACCTGTTCAGTTACTACCTAGGCGGGTCGGTGGGCGGTGCTATGGGCGGCCTCGTCTATGGCGTTGGCGGCTGGCCGGCGACGGTGTGGTTTGCGGGCGGGCTGCTGGTGGCCGGCTTGCTGCTCGTCGCACTATTGGTGCGGGAGAACGGATCCCGCGACGATAGCGTCGCCGGGTCGATGGCCGCGGCTCAGTGACCCACCCGCTGCGCTAGCCCCGGAATCAGCCGGGAGGCGTCCCGACGCACACACCGCCGGCGCACGCACCCGCGCCGCCCGGCCCGGCGGAGGCACCGGCACCCGGCACGCCCGCGCTGGCCCCACCGGGTCCGGCGCCGGCGCCGGATCCGCCCGGACCGGCGGTGGTGGCGCCGCCCGGTCCTACGGCGGGTCCGCCGCCCGGACCGCCGGGTGCCGGTGCCGCCGGCGCTGTGGTCGTGACGCTCGCCGGCGTCGTGACGGTGGTGGTGACGGTTGAGGTACTGGGGCTCTTGTTGTTGTTGCTCGAGCATCCCGCGGACAACGAACTCAGGGCAATCGCCGCGGCGACTCCTGCGGCGAGCGAAACACGGCGGGCAGTTCCACTACCGGTCATGTCAAAGCCAATCTCTGAGGGGTCAAGTTCTTTGTCGCTGTACCCATTTCGGCTCGAGATCAATCATCGGCCAGCGCGTCGACCGGTGACGCCAGCCGGGTGGGACGCTCGTGCCCGCGCAGGGTCACGGTGTCGCCCAAAGACCAACGCGCCCGCTCGTTTTCACTTGCACGCTCGATCGCGTCGGCCGTTGCGAGCATTCGGCTCGGGTACGACTTGGCCAGCTCGCACAGTCGTGCCGCCTCGTTGACCGGTTCACCGATCACCGTGTACTCGAAACGTTCCCTGGCGCCGACGTTTCCGGCGACGGCTTGACCCGCCGCCACACCGATGCCGGCCGAGAGCTCGGACATTTCATTGGCCAGTCGGTCGGTAATGCAGCGGGCGGCGGCCAGCGCCTCGTCCTCCGGAGAATCGAGATGGTTCGGCGCACCGAAGATGGCCAGGGACGCATCGCCTTCGAACTTGTTGACCAGTCCGCGGTGGCGGTCCACTTCCTCGACGACGATGGCGAAGAACTGGTTGAGCACTTTGACGACTTCGGCCGGGGGCTTGTTGGTCACCAACTGCGTGGACCCGACGATGTCGATGAAGACGACGGCCACATGGCGTTCCTCGCCGCCCAGCTTCGGCATCTCGCGTTCGGCCGCCAGAGCCACCTCGCGGCCGACATGGCGGCCGAAAAGATCGCGCACCCGTTCGCGCTCCCGCAGGCCGTCGACCATGGCGTTGAAACCGCGCTGCAGCTCGCCGAGTTCGGTGCCGTCGAATACCACCAAATCGCCGCGCAGGTCGCCCCTCTCGACTCGCTGCAGCGCCGCCCGCACGACTCGCACCGGCGTCGCGGTCAGCCAGGCCAGGATCCACATCAGGGTGCAGCCGAAAATCAGCGCCGCCGACGACACGATCAGCACACCGACCGCGAACTGGGTCTCGGTGAGATTGTTCAGCCATATCTCGAACAGCGCCAGGAGCGCGATGCCGATGACGGGAACGCCCGAACCGAGAAACCACACCGTCATCGTTCGGCCCATGATCCCCGACGCCAGCCGCCGCGGCGGCGGACCCGCCTCGAGCGCCTGAGCCGCCACCGGACGCAGCGCGAACTCGGCGAGCAGATAACTGCCGGTGGCCACTAGAACGCCGCAGAAGCTCACCCCGACCAGGAAACGGGGGATGAACATCGTGTTGACCAGGCCGTAGAGGACGGAATAAAGCACCGCTCCGGTTCCCCACAAGACGAGGTCGACCACCGCGATTCGCCACGGGGCGATGAACGTGTTGCGTTCATCCTCGGCAGTCGGGGTGCGCTCCTCGATCGCCCAGCGCAACGCCAGGACGGTCCTGCGGGTGATCCAAAAGGTGCCCACCGTCAGCGCCAGGACGATGTAGGCCGGTGAAACCCCGAAGGTGAGCCACGCCGGCGCGTCGTCGAAGATGCTTGGTACCGGGATGGCGACGATTACCAGGATCAGCCCGGCGGCGATCCCGATCAGGTTCGCCCCCAGGACCAGAACGGTCATGATGATCTGGATGCGTATCCGGCGCCGGCCCTGGCTTTCCGATACCCGGCCGAGCAGCAGGGAGCCGTACGCCGGCGTCGCCGGCAGACGGCCGCTCTGACGGGTGATCCGCTCGAGCACCCGGCCTATTCGCTGTGCCACGGACTGGTGGGCCGACATGGTGGCGTCAGCCTAATTTGTCGGCCACGCTCTAAGGTGAATCGGGTGCGTCTAGTGATCGCTCAATGCACCGTTGACTATGTCGGCAGGCTCACCGCGCACCTGCCCTCCGCCCGCAGGTTGCTGCTGATCAAGGCCGATGGATCGGTCAGTGTGCATGCCGACGACCGCGCTTACAAGCCGCTGAACTGGATGAGCCCGCCGTGCTGGCTGACCGAGGAGCCCGGTGATGAGTCCCCGGTGTGGGTGGTCGAGAACAAGGCCGGCGAACAGCTGCGCATCACCGTCGAGGAGATCGAACACGACTCCAGCCACGAGCTCGGCGTCGATCCCGGGCTGGTCAAGGACGGCGTCGAGGCGCACCTGCAGGCACTGCTCGCCGAGCACGTGCAGCTGCTGGGTGAGGGATACACACTGGTTCGCCGCGAGTACATGACCGCCATCGGGCCCGTCGACCTGCTCTGCCGTGACGAACGAGGTGGTTCGGTGGCGGTGGAGATCAAGCGCCGCGGCGAGATCGACGGCGTCGAACAGCTCACCCGGTACCTGGAGCTGCTCAACCGCGACACCGTGCTCGCGCCGGTGAAAGGTGTGTTCGCCGCGCAACAGATCAAACCGCAGGCCCGCACGCTGGCTATCGATCGCGGGATCCGTTGTCTGACATTGGATTACGACAAGATGCGCGGGATGGACAGCGACGAATACCGGCTGTTCTGACGCTGCGCCACTAAACTGATCGCATGGCTCGGCGCCGTATCCCGCCACGCCGGCGGCGGCCGTTGGCGCCGCCGCCGGCACTGCGCCGGGTGGAGCTCGGGCCCGATGGTCACGAGTATGAAGTCCGTCCCGTCCCGGCGGCCCGCGCGGCCAAGACCTATCGGTGCCCCGGCTGCGACCACGAAATTCGTTCCGGCTCGGCACATCTGGTGGTGTGGCCGATCGATTCGACGCTCGCGTCAGGCCGCGGTCAGATCGAGGACCGCAGGCACTGGCACACGCCGTGCTGGGCGCACCGCGCTACTCGCGGTCCAACCAGGAAGTGGTCGTGAATTACCGGTCTCAGGCGGCCGGTTCGACGAGTTCGATCAGAACTCCGCCGCCGTCCTTGGGGTGGATGAAGTTGATCCGGGAGTTTGCCGTGCCGCGACGGGGCGCGTCGTAGATCAGGCGCACGCCCTGCTCGCGAAGCTGCCCGACCAAGGTGTCGAGGTCACTCACCCGAACGGCCATCTGCTGGATGCCCGGACCGCGCTTGTCGAGGAACTTCGCGATCGTCGAGGACTCGTCGATCGGGGCCATCAACTGGATCTGTGCGGTGCCCGCCGGAGCGCCGCGCACGGCCAGCATGGCTTCGCGGATTCCCTGCTCCTCGTTGACTTCCTCGTGCACCAGGATCATGCCGAGGGTGTCGTGGTACCAGGCGATGGCGGCGTCCAGGTCGGCGACTGCGATGCCGACGTGATCGATCGCCGTCACCAGTGAGGTGGCCAGGATCTGACGGGCGTCAACTTGATCGGTCGTCATCACATAACGGTAACCTGGCGGCAAAGATTGCGCTTCCCCGGGAGGCCGAACCGGCCGTCGGCGCAGGGTTAGGAGATTGTCATGACGACGTCGGTGATCGTTGCTGGAGCACGGACCCCCATCGGCAAGTTGATGGGTTCGCTGAAGGACTTTTCGGCCAGCGACCTGGGGGCCATCGCGATCGCGGCGGCGCTGGAAAAGGCCAATGTGCCCGCCGCCGCGGTCGACTACGTGATCATGGGCCAGGTGCTGACCGCCGGGGCCGGCCAGATGCCGGCGCGTCAGGCGGCCGTCGCGGCCGGCATCGGCTGGGATGTTCCGGCGCTGACCATCAACAAGATGTGTCTGTCCGGCATTGACTCCATCGCGCTGGCTGACCAGCTCATTCGCGCCGGGGAGTTCGACGTGGTGGTGGCCGGCGGCCAGGAGTCCATGACCAAGGCGCCGCACCTGCTGATGGACAGCCGCTCGGGCTACAAGTACGGCGACGTGACCGTGCTGGACCACATGGCCTACGACGGCCTGCACGACGTGTTCACCGACCAGCCGATGGGCGCGCTCACCGAGCAGCGCAACGATGTCGACAAATTCACCAGGCAAGAGCAGGACGAGTTCGCTGCCCGGTCCCACCAGAAGGCGGCCGCGGCCTGGAAGGACGGCGTTTTCACCGACGAAGTGGTGCCGGTCAACATCCCGCAGCGCAAAGGTGATCCGCTGCAGTTCACCGAGGACGAGGGCATCCGGGCCAACACCACCGCCGAGTCGCTGGCCGGCCTCAAGCCGGCATTCCGCCGCGACGGCACCATCACCGCCGGTTCGGCCTCCCAGATCTCCGATGGCGCGGCCGCCGTCGTGGTGATGAGCAAGGCCAAGGCCCAGGAGATGGGGCTGAGCTGGCTGGCCGAGATCGGCGCGCACGGCGTGGTGGCCGGACCGGACTCCACCCTGCAGTCGCAGCCGGCGAACGCGATCAAGAAGGCGCTCGGCCGTGAGGGCATCTCCGTCGACCAGCTCGACGTCATCGAGATCAACGAGGCGTTTTCCGCGGTGGCCCTGGCGTCGACCCGCGAATTGGGCGTGAACCCCGACCTGGTCAACGTCAACGGCGGCGCGATCGCCGTCGGGCACCCCATCGGGATGTCCGGGGCGCGGATCACGCTGCATGCCGCGCTGGAGTTGTCACGACGCGGCTCCGGGTACGCCGTGGCGGCGCTGTGCGGGGCCGGCGGACAGGGCGACGCCCTGATCCTGCGCGCGGGTTAGCCACCCTTCGGGGCCGTCGCCGACGTTGCTGGCGCGACGCGCCGATAGCGAATTGTGATCTTCGTCATATTTGCCGATCACGGCCCTTTTTCGGTGCGCTTTTTCGCCGGGTGGAGTCGCCGTCTGAGTGCCGCCGCGACCGGGTGGATGGGTAGCCCATCCGCATGACAAACTTGACGGCGTGACACGTCCGCGACCTTCTATCGGCCCCGCCCTGGCTGGTGCGGTCGATCTCTCCGCTCTCAAGCAGCGGCCCCAGCCCGCGGGCCCTTCCGGAGGGCCCGCGCCGTCGGCGGCCGAGGGTGACGCCGGAATCATCGCGGTCACCGAGGCCAACTTCGAGGCCGAGGTGCTGTTGCGGTCCGAGGAAGTGCCCGTCGTCGTGCTGTTGTGGTCACCGCGTAGCGACGCGTGTGTCCAGTTGCTCGACACGTTCGCCGGCCTGGCCGCCCAGGACAACGGCAAGTGGTCGTTGACGACGGTCAACGTCGATGTCGCACCCAGGGTCGCGCAGATCTTCCGTGTCGACGCGGTCCCGACCGTGGTGGCGCTGGCCGCCGGTCAGCCGATATCGAGTTTCCAGGGGATGCAGCCGGCCGAGCAGTTGCGCGGCTGGTTGGATCAGATCCTCTCGGCGACGGCCGGAAAGCTCAAGGGTGCAACGGGTTCCGGCGAGCCCGAGGAGGTCGATCCCGTGCTGGCCGCGGCCCGCCGACAGCTGGAAGACGGCGACTTCGAGGCGGCCAAGGCGTCGTACCAGTCGATCCTGGACGCCAACCCTGCCAACGCGGAAGCCAAGGGCGCGATTCGCCAGATCGAATTCCTCACGCGCGCAACCGCGCAACGCCCGGATGCCGTCGCCGTCGCCGACGCCGCGCCCGGTGACATCCAAGCCGGCTTGGCGGCGGCCGACGTGCAGATTCTCAATCAGGATGTCGGCGCCGCCTTCGATCGCCTGATTGCCTTGGTGCGCAGCACATCCGGGGACGACCGCACTTTGGTGCGCACCCGGCTGGTCGAGCTCTTCGAACTTTTCGATCCGGCCGATCCCGAGGTCGTCGCCGGACGGCGCAACCTCGCCAACGCGCTGTACTGACCCGGCGTTACTCGGGCTCGAGCCACAGCGCCGACGTGGGCGGCAGCACCAGCATCGCCGATGCCGGCCGGCCGTGCCACGGGTCCTCGGTGGCATCCACCCCGCCCATGTTGCCGATCCCCGAACCGTTGTAGGAGGTCGCGTCGGTGTTGAGCACCTCGCGCCAGCGGCCGGCCGATGGCAGACCGAGTCGGTATCCGCCGTGCTCGGCGCCGGCGAAGTTGAACACGCACGCCATCACCGAGCCGTCCTTGCCGTAGCGCAGGAAGCTCAACACGTTATTGCCCGAGTCGTTGGCGTCGATCCAGGAGTAGCCGTCGGGGACGGTGTCCTGGCTCCATAGCGCCGGATGGCTGCGATAGATGTCGTTGATGTCGCGGACCAAGCGCAGGACCCCGTTGGAGAACCCCTGCTCGTCGAGCTGCCACCAATCCAGCCCGCGTTCCTCGGACCACTCCGCGCGCTGCCCGAATTCCTGTCCCATGAACAGCAATTGCTTGCCCGGGTGCGCCCACTGGTAGGCGAGCAGGCTGCGCAGCCCGGCCGCCTTGACATGATTGTTGCCCGGCATCCGGCCCCACAGCGTGCCCTTGCCGTGCACCACCTCGTCATGGCTGATCGGCAGCACGTAGTTCTCGCTGAACGCGTAGAGCATCGAGAACGTCATCTCGTGGTGGTGAAAGCTGCGGTAGATCGGATCGCGGCTGATGTAGTCAAGCGTGTCGTGCATCCAGCCCATGTTCCACTTCATCGAAAAGCCCAGGCCGCCAAGGTTGGTCGGCCGCGTCACCCCGGGCCACGAGGTCGACTCTTCGGCGATTGTGACGATTCCCGGGGCGGTCTTGTGCACCGTCGCGTTCATCTCCTGCAGGAACTGCACAGCCTCCAGGTTCTCCCGGCCGCCGTAGATGTTGGGGGTCCAGCCACCTTCGGGGCGCGAGTAATCCAGGTAGAGCATCGAGGCAACCGCGTCGACCCGTAGGCCGTCGATGTGGAATTCTTCGAGCCAGAACAGGGCGTTGGCCACTAAAAAGTTACGCACCTCACGGCGACCGAAGTCGAAAACATAGGTACCCCAGTCGAGTTGCTCGCCGCGCTGCGGGTCGGAATGCTCGTAGAGCGGGGTGCCGTCGAAGCGGGCCAGCGCCCAGGCGTCCTTGGGGAAGTGCGCCGGAACCCAGTCCACCAGCACGCCGATGCCGGCCTGGTGCAAGGCGTCGACCAGGGCGCGGAACTCGTCCGGCGTGCCGAACCGGGACGTCGGCGCGTAGTACGACGTCACCTGGTAGCCCCACGAGCCGGCGAAGGGGTGCTCGGCGACCGGCAGCAGCTCGACGTGGGTGAAGCCGTGTTCCACCACATAATCAGTCAGTTCACGGGCCAACTGCCGATAGTTGAGCCCGGGACGCCAGGAACCCAGGTGAACCTCATAGGTGCTCATCGGCTCGAACACCGGGTTGCGCTGCGCGCGTTCGGTCATCCAGTCGGCGTCTTCCCAGGTGTACGTGCTGAGCGTGACCCGCGACGCGGTGTGCGGCGGCACCTCGGTGGCGAACGCCATCGGGTCGGCCCGCTCGGTCACGACGTCGTCGGCGCCATGCACGCGGAACTTGTACAGCCCGTCGAGGGGGAAGCCGGGCCAGAACAGCTCCCAGACACCCGATGAGCCCAGGGCCCGCATCGGGGCTTCGCTACCGGTCCAGCCGTTGAACTCACCGATCAGGTTGATGCCCTTGGCGTTTGGCGCCCACACCGCGAACGACACGCCGGCGACCACACCGTCGGCCGTGGTGAACGAGCGGGGGTGTGCGCCAAGGACTTCCCAGAGCCGCTCGTGGCGGCCCTCCCCGAACAGGTGCAGGTCGACCTCACCCAGCGTCGGCAGGAAGCGGTATGCGTCGGCGACGACGTACGGCTCGGCGCCCTCGTAGGTGATCTGCAGCCGGTAATCGATCAGATTGGCGAACGGCAACACGACGGCGAAGAGGCCGGAATCGATGTGCTGCATCGGGAAGCTGTCGTCACCGACCAGCGCGACGACTTCGGCCGCGTGTGGTCGGTACGCCCGAATGACGGTGTGATCGCCGTATTCGTGGGCGCCCAGAATGCTGTGCGGGTTGTGGTGGGTGCCAGCGATCAGGCGCGACAGGTCGGCCGGATCGGGCGCCAAGTGTGTCCGAGCGAGTTGGCCGGCTTGGCTCATGTCCCTTTCACCTCCGGTCCGTTTCATTGCCTGCGGAGCAGTGTCATTCGTGATTCATGCGGTATGAGTGGCATATTGATGATGTGCGCGACCGCCCGCCCGGGGTCGAGCCGGACGTAATTGGCCTGGCCCCATTGGAATTCCTGGCCGGTGATCTCGTCACGCACCCAAAAGCGCTCGTATGGCTCCATACCCAAAGCGGCCATATCTAAAAACAGCGTCGCCTCCTCAGCGCCGAACGCGTTGAGCGTCACCACCACCAGCACGCAATCGCCGGTCGCCGGGTCGAACTTGCTGTAGGCCATCAGTGCATCGTTGTCGATGGCGTGGAAATGTATGGTTCGCAGCTGCTCCAGCGCGGGATGCAGCCGGCGAATTGCGTTGAGCTGCGTGATGAATGGCTCGAGCGAACGGCCTTCGGCGAGCGCACCCGCGAAATCGCGGGGCCGCAGCTCGTACTTCTCCGAGTCCAGGTACTCCTCGCTGCCCTCCCGCACCGCGCGGTGCTCGAACAGTTCGTAGCCCGAATACACGCCCCACGCCGGCCCCATGGTTGCCGCCAGCACCGCGCGGATGGCGAACATTCCGGGGCCGTTGTGCTGCAGGATCGCGTGCAGGATGTCGGGGGTGTTGACGAACAGGTTGGGCCGGCGGAAGTCGGCCAGCTTGGCGATGTCGTTGCCGAACTCGGTCAGCTCCCACTTCGCGGTGCGCCAGGTGAAGTAGCTGTAGGACTGGGTGAAGCCGAGTTTGGCCAGCCCGTACTGCCGGGCCGGCGGCGTGAACGCCTCGGACAAGAACAGCACGTCGGGGTCGATGGCCTTCACCTGAGCGATCAGCCAGGCCCAGAAATCCGGCGGCTTGGTATGCGGATTGTCGACGCGAAAGAACTTGACGCCGTGGTCCATCCAGTGCCGGACCACCCGAAGCACCTCGTCGTAGAGGCCGGCCGGGTCGTTGTCGAAATTGATTGGATAGATGTCCTGGTATTTCTTCGGCGGGTTTTCCGCGTAAGCGATGGTGCCGTCGGGCAATTCGGTGAACCAGTTGCGATGGTCGCGCGCCCATGGATGGTCCGGCGCGCACTGCAGTGCCAGGTCCAGCGCCACCTCCATGCCCAGCTCGCGCGTCGCCGCGACGAAGGCGTCGAAGTCGTCGATGGTGCCCAGTTGCGGGTGGATGGCGTCATGGCCGCCCTCGTCGCTGCCGATCGCCCAGGGGGACCCCACATCTCCGGGGGCGGCGGTGGGGGAGTTGTTGCGGCCCTTGCGATGTACCTTGCCGATCGGGTGGATCGGCGGCAGGTACACGACGTCGAATCCCATTGCCGCGATGCGCGGAAGCTGGGCGGCGGCCGTCGCGAAGGTGCCGTGCACGGGGTTGCCCTCGGCGTCCCATCCGCCGGTCGAGCGGGGAAACATCTCGTACCAGGAGCCGAACCGGGCCAGTGGCCGGTCCACCCAGACGCCGTACTGCTCACCCCGGGTGACCAGGTCGCGCAACGGGTAGTCGGCCAGGATTTCCTCAATCTCCGGGCTCAGTGCCAGTGCGGTCCGGGTGACCGGGTCGCCGGGCTCGCGCAACGCGGTGGCGGCGGCCAGCAGCGGTTCGCGCAGTGCGCGCGGCACGCCCGTCGCCGCGCGCTCGAAGAGCCCCGCACCGACCAGAAGATCGTTGGACAGCTCGGTCTCGCCCTGGCCGGCGTCCAGTTTGGCGACCACCCCATGGCGCCACGAATGGATCGGGTCGCCCCAGCCGTCGACCCGGAATGTCCACAACCCGACCTGATCGGGGGTGAACTGACCGTGGAAAACGTAGGGCTCCAGGCCCATCGTCATCGGCAACTGCATCGGTTTGATCCGTTGCTGGTCCACCTTGCCGTCGCGTTCGGTCACCGGCTTTGCCGGGGCCTGAACCGCCTTGACGCGGCGGGTCTCGGTCGGCTGCGGATAGCCGGGCCCGAGGTAGCGCACGACTAGCGTCGCCGCGACCGCCTCGTGGCCTTCCCGCCATACCGCGGCACTGACCGGCACAACTTCGCCGACTACGGCTTTCGCGGGATACGCGCCACAGGATACGACCGGCTGGACGTCATCGATCTCGACACGACCGGGCACCACCACTCCGTTCCGATTGTGTGCGGTCGATCCCGCGGTGTGCTCCGTGCGGAATCCCGCTCGTCGGGAAACTTCCTGTCGTGGGGAAACTTTCTGTGCGGGGAGGCATCATTGCGACCCCGATAACTACCCGATACCCACCCTAGTCTTCGGTCACACACCGCCGGAGAAATGCGGCCCGTCCCGCCGCAGTGCGCGGGCCGGGAACCTCAGTAAGGTAGGAACGCGTGAAAGCCCTCCGCCGGTTTACCGTCCGTGCTCACCTTCCGGAGCGTCTGACCGCGCTGGACCAGCTGTCGACCAACCTGCGTTGGTCGTGGGACGAACCCACCCAGGAGCTTTTCGCGACCATCGACCCCGAGCTCTGGGAACGGTGCGGCAGCGATCCGGTGGCGTTGCTGGGCGCGGTGAAACCGGCGCGGCTCGACGAGCTGGCGATGGATGAGGCCTTCCTGGACCGGCTCGACACGCTGACCGCCGATCTGAACGATTACCTGAGCCGCCCGTTGTGGTACCAGCAGAGGCAGGAGCAGGGCGCCGAAATGCCGGCCGCGATCGCCTACTTCTCGATGGAGTTCGGCATCGCCGAAGTGTTGCCCAACTACTCCGGTGGCTTGGGAATCCTGGCCGGCGACCACCTGAAGTCCGCATCGGATCTGGGCGTGCCGCTGGTGGCGGTGGGGCTCTACTACCGGTCGGGCTACTTCCGTCAGTCACTTACCGCCGATGGCTGGCAGAACGAGACCTACCCGTCGCTGGACCCGCAGGGTCTGCCGTTGCGGCTGTTGACCGATGCGACCGGCGAGCCCGCCCTGGTCGAGTTGATGCTGCCCGACTCCGCGCAGCTGCACGCCCGGATCTGGGTCGCGCAGGTGGGCCGGGTTCCGCTGTTGTTGCTGGATTCCGACGTCCCGGAGAACGAGCACGATCTGCGTGGCGTCACTGACCGCCTGTACGGGGGCGACCAGGAACACCGGATGAGGCAGGAAATCCTGGCCGGCATCGGCGGGATAAGGGCGATCCGTGCTTTCACCGACATCCACGGCCTGCCCGCACCCGAGGTGTTCCACATGAACGAGGGCCACGCGGGTTTCCTCGGAGCGGAACGCATCCGCGAGCTGATGACCGGTCCGGGATTGGACTTCGACACGGCGCTGACCGTGGTGCGCTCCAGCACGGTGTTCACCACCCACACCCCGGTGCCGGCCGGCATCGACCGGTTTCCCATCGAGATGGTGCGGCTGTATTTCGACGACCACGCCGGCGATCAGACGGGGCCCGGCGAGAAGGCCGCGACATCCGATGGCACGCCCGTGTTGCTGCCGGGGGTGCCGACGGCCCGCATCCTGGCCCTCGGCGCCGAGGACGACCCCACCAAGTTCAACATGGCGCACATGGGGCTGCGGCTCGCCCAGCGGGCCAACGGTGTGTCGTCGCTGCACGGCCGGGTCAGCCGGTCGATGTTCAACGAACTGTGGCCCGGCTTCGACGCGAATGAGGTGCCGATCGGCTCGATTACCAACGGAGTTCACGCGCGCACGTGGGCGGCCCCGCAATGGCTGCAGCTGGGTCGTGAGCTGGCCGGGTCGGATTCGTTCAGCGATCCGGGGGTTTGGCTGCGCCTCAAGCAGGTCGACGCGGGCCACCTGTGGTGGATCCGCTCGCAGCTGAGGTCCCTGCTCGTGGACGACGTCCGGCGGCGGCTACGCCGCTCCTGGCTGGAACGGGGCGCCTCGGACGCCGAATTGGGTTGGATCGCAACGGCATTCGATCCAGAGGTGCTGACCATCGGGTTCGCTCGGCGGGTGCCGACCTACAAGCGCCTGACGCTGATGCTGCGTGATCCGGATCGGCTGGAACAGCTGCTGCTCGACTCGGAACGGCCGATCCAGTTGATCGTCGCCGGCAAGTCGCACCCGGCCGACGACGGGGGCAAGGCGCTGATCCAGCAGGTGGTGCGTTTTGCCGACCGGCCCGAAGTGCGCCACCGCATCGCGTTCCTGCCCGACTACGACATGTCCATGGCGCGGCTGCTGTACTGGGGCTGCGACGTCTGGCTGAACAACCCGCTGCGACCGTTGGAGGCTTGCGGCACTTCGGGAATGAAGAGTGCACTCAACGGCGGGCTGAACCTGTCCATCCGCGACGGCTGGTGGGACGAATGGTACGACGGCGAAAACGGTTGGGAGATACCGTCTGCCGACGGCCTGGCCGACGAGCACCGGCGCGACGACCTGGAGTCCAGCGGGCTCTACACCCTGCTGGAAGAGGCCGTGGCGCCGAAGTTCTACGAACGCGACGAACACGGCGTGCCGCCGCGCTGGATCGAAATGGTGCGCCACACGGTGCAGACGCTGGGTCCCAAAGTGTTGGCGTCACGCATGGTGCGCGACTACGTCGAGCAGTACTACACGCCCGCCGCGCAGTCGCTGCGCAAGACGATCGCACCCGCCGACGACGCGGCGGGCGCCGGCGAGTTCGGCGCGGCCCGTGAGCTGGCCGCCTACCGCCGGCGCGCCCAGCAGGCCTGGCCCAAGATCGTCATCACCGACGTGGACAGCACCGGCCTGCCAGACAGCCCCGTGCTCGGCTCCAAGCTGACCCTGACCGCGACCGTGCAGCTGGCCGGCCTGGCGCCCGACGAGGTCACCGTTCAGGCGGTGGTGGGCCGCGTCGACTCCAGCGATGCGCTGCTGGAGCCGATCACCGTCGAGATGTCCTACACCGGCACCGCCGAGGGCGGCAACCAGGTCTTCTCGACGACGACCCCGCTGCCGCTGGCGGGATCGGTCGGCTACACCGTGCGCGTGCTGCCGCACAACCCGATGCTGGCGGCCAGCAATGAGCTCGGCCTGGTCACGCTGGCCTAAGTGCTCGACAACGATCCAAAGCGGATGAAGCGCTGTCAACCTAATGTATTGGACTCGCGCGCAATAGCTTTCGCGGCAAGCCGCGGCCGCTCTGTTCGACGGCTTTGAGGGCAACGTGAGGTATCTAGTGGTGCCGGCCGGACCGTTGCCGTGCTCAGCCGCGGATCGGGCGCCGGTTGGTAATTTTCACAACAGTAATTAGTAGGTTTTCGAACCCACCACGGGCGGTTGAGCGACAATTGCGACGCGGTCAGAGTCGCAACAGCCTCACAGTGAAGGTGCGCCATGACGCACAGAATTGCTGTCACAGCCCGGACTCCCCCGAGGCGCGCAGTCGAGCGCGCGACGACGAATGGGGATGGCCGAGCCGGCAGAGTCGTCGATCCAGACACCGGCTTGGGCCGCAGACGTCTCCGGACGGGCCGGCCCCCCGCCCCGCTCACTCGACGCCGACAACCCTCCCCGACGGCGGTGCTGCTGGTCGCGGCTTTCGGCGCCTTTCTCGCATTCCTCGACTCCACGATCGTCAACATCGCCTTCCCGGCCATCCAGCGGTACTTCCACAGCAGCGACATCAGCAGCCTGTCGTGGGTGCCGCGGATCATGGAGGTGGTCGGTGGCTGACGTTGCGGTGGTTACCGACAGCACTTGCTGCCTACCGAATGCGCTCATCGAGAGCTTCGACATCACGGTGTTGTCGCAGTATTTCGACGTTGGTGGTGGCGCCTCGCCCGAGGGTGGACACGAGCTGCCTGGCCGCGGGCTGCGGGAGTCGGAGTTCGACGGTGATTTCGAAGGGTTCTTTGCGGAACTGGACGCGTCGAAGACCGTCGCGACGACGTCGCCGCCCACCATCGAGGATTTTGTTGTGGCCTATGAACGGCTGTTGCAGCAGCACAGCGCTGTCGTCTCGGTGCTGATCTCCTCGAGCCTTAATCCGACCTGCTCGATGGCTCGCGAAGCAGCCGCACGGCTGAACTCTGAGGGCCGTGGTGAGCGGGTGGTGGTGATCGACTCGGCCGGCGTGGCCGGCCACCTGGGTGTGCAGGCGCTGGCGGGCGCGCGGGCGGCCGCTGCGGGGGAAGACACCTCGGGGGTCATCGCGGCGGTGCGCCGGGCGCGCCAGGAGGTCAGGCAGTGGTTCGTTGTCGACACGCTTGAGTATCTGAGGCGCGGCGGCCGGATTGGCGGAGCCGCCGCATGGCTCGGATCGGCGCTCGATCTCAAGCCGATCTTGATGATCGAATCGGAACTCAAGGCCGTTGAACGCGTGCGCACCCGCAGGCGTGCTATCGAGCGGTTGGTCGAGCTGATGCGACAGCGCCGCGCGGTAGGCGCCGACAGGTGGTTCGTCACCCACACCTATGCGCACGAGGACGCGAAGCGGCTGGCCGAGCGTCTCGCCGAACTCTTCGGCACCGAGCCGTTGTTCATCTCCGAGGTCGGACCCGTAATCGCAACACACACCGGTCCGGGGACGGTGTCGGCCGGTGGTCTTCCGGGAGCAGCGTTGGGCGGTGTGTATGGCTGACGTTGCGGTGGTTACCGACAGCACGGCCTCGCTGCCGCCTGCGCTCGCGGACAGCCTGGACATCACGCTGGTTTCGCTCTATTACGACCTCGGCGGCGGTTGGCTGCGCGAGTCGGAGTTCGATGGGGATTTCGGCAGATTCTTTGCCGAACTCGACGCATCGAAAAGCGTTGCGAAGACGTCGCCCCCGAGCGTCGAGGATTTCGTCGCCGTCTTTGAGCGGCTGCTGCAGCAGCACAGCGCCGTCGTCGCGGTCCTGATCTCCTCGGGTCTTTCGGAGACTTGCTCGATGACTCGACAGGCAGCCGCACGGCTGGAATCTGAGGGCCGCGGTGGCGAGCGGGTGGTGGTGATCGACTCGGCCGGTGCGGCCGGCCAATTGGGTCTTCAGGCGATCGCGGGCGCGCGGGCGGCCGCCGCGGGGGAAGACGCGACCGGGGTCACCGCGGCGACGCGCCGGGCACGCCAGGAAGTCCGGCAGTGGGTCGTTCTCGACACGCTTGAATATCTGCGCCGCGGCGGGCGGATCGGCGGCGCCGCCGCATGGCTCGGATCAGCGCTCGACCTCAAGCCGATATTGATGATCGAATCACAGTTCAGGGCCGTCGAACGCGTGCGCACGCGCAAGCGCGCCATCGAGCGGTTGATCGAGTTGATGCGACAGCGGCGCGGGGTGGGCGCCGATCGATGGTTCATCCAGCACGCGGATGCGCTCGAAGACGCCAAGAGGTTGGCCGAGCGCCTCGCCGAAATCTTGGGCACAGAGCCGGAGTTCATCTCGGAGCTCAGCCCGGTACTCGCAACGCACACCGGTCCGGGGACGCTGGTGGCCGGAGGTCTTTCCGGCACGGCGTTGGGGGGTACGTATGGCTGACGTCGCAGTAGTTACCGACAGCACAGCCTGTCTGCCGGATGCGCTCGTCGACAGCCTGGGCATCACGGTGTTGCCGCTGTATTACGACGTCGGTGGCGGCTGGGTGCTCGAGTCCGAGTTCGATGGTGACTTCAGACGGTTCTATGCGCAACTGGACGCATCGAAGAGCGTCGCGACGACGTCGCCGCCTACCGTCGAGGATTTCGTGGGGGTCTTTGGTCGGCTGCTGCAGCAGGAGAGCGCCGTAGTCGCGGTACTGCTCTCCTCTCACTTTTCCGAGACCTGCTCCATCGCTCGGCAGGCAGCCGCACGGCTGGGGTCCGAGGGCCGCGGTGGCGACCGGGTGGCGGTGATCGACTCGGCCGGCACGGCTGGCCACATGGGTGTTCAGGCAGTAGCGGCCGCGCGGGCGGCCGCTGCGGGGGAAGACGCCTCGGGGGTGACCGCGGCGGCGCGCCGGGCGCGCCAGGAGGTCATGCAGTGGTTCGTCCTCGACACGCTTGAGTATCTGAGGCGCAGCGGCCGGATCGGTGGCGCGGCCGCATGGATAGGATCGGCGCTCGACCTCAAGCCGATCTTGATGGTCGGGTCGGAGTTCACGGCTGTCGAACGCGTGCGCACGCGCAGGCGGGCAATCGAGCGGTTGGTCGAGCTGATGCGGCAGCGCCGCGCGGTGGGCGCCGATCGATGGTTCGTCCAACACACGGATGCGCACGAGGACGCGAAGCGGCTGGCCGAGCGTCTCGCCGAGCTGTTCGGCATCGAGCCGGAGTTCATCTCAGAGCTCGGACCGGTATGCGCAAGGCAAGTCGGTCCGGGGTTGTTGTCGGACGGAGGTCTTTCCGGCACGGCGCTAGAGGGTACATATGGCTGACGTCGCAGTGGTTACCGATAGCACCTGCTCGCTGCCGCGGGCGCTCGTCGAGAGCTTGGACATCACGGTGGTGTCGCTGTATTACGACATCACTGGTGCCGAGTCGCCCACCGGCGGTCACGAGTTGCCTGGCCGGGGGGAGCGCGAGTCGGACTTCGACGGCGATTGGGCACGGTTCTTTGCCGAACTGGACGCGTCGAAGAGTGTGGCGACCACGTCGCCGCCCACCGTCGAGGATTTCGTCGCGGCCTACGAACGGCTGTTGCATCAGCACAGCGCCGTCGTCGCGGTCCTGCTCGGCACGAACCTGTCCCCGACCTTCTCGTTTGGTCAGCAGGCGGCCGCAGAAGTGGACAGCGATCGGGTGACGGTGGTCGACTCGGCCGGCACGGCCGGGCACCTGGGTGTTCAGGCACTGGCGGCGGCGCGGGCGGCCGCCGCGGGCTGTGACGCCCCGGCGGTGGCCGCGGCAGCGCGCCGGGCGCGCCAGGAGGTCAGGCAATGGGTGCTTGTCGACACGCTCGAGTATCTGCGACGCGGCGGCCGGGTCGGTACCGCGGCCGCATGGATCGGCTCTGCCCTCGACCTCAAGCCGATCTTGATGATCGAGTCAGAGATGAAGGCCGTCGAGCGCGTGCGCACGTTCAAGCGCGGGGTCGAGCGGTTGGTTGAGCTGATGCGACAGCGCCGCGCGGTGGGTGCCGATCGATGGTTCGTCCAACACGCCTATGCGCACGAGGACGCCCGCCGGCTGGCAGAGCGTCTCGCCGGGCTGTTCGGCACTGAGCCGGAGTTCATCTCCGAGGTCGGGCCGGTACTCGCAACTCATACCGGTCCGGGCATGGTGACGGTCGGCGGTCTTCCCGGCACGGCGTTGGAGGGTGCGTATGGCTGATGTCGCGGTGGTTACCGACAGCACCGGCTACCTGCCGCGTGCGCTCGTCGACAAGTTCGAAATCACGGTTGTCTCACAGTATTACGACGTCGGTGGCGGCCCGCTGCGCGAGTTGGACTTCGACGGTGATTTCGCACGGTTCTACGCCGCACTGGACGCGTCGAAGACCGTCGCGACGACTTCGCCGCCAACTGTCGAGGATTTCGCGGTGGTCTTTGAACGGTTGCTGCAGCAGCACACTGCAGTCGTTGCGGTCCTGATCTCCTCGGGCGTTTCCGACACTTGCTCCATGGCCCGACAGGCGGCTGCCCAGTTGGAAGCTGCGGGCGGTGACGAGCGGATCACGGTGATCGACTCGGCCGGCTTCGGTGGACACTTGGGGCTCCAGGCGATGGCGGCCGCGCGCGCCGCGTTGTGCGGAGCCGACCCGCAGGGCGTCATCGAGCGCGTACGTCAAGCGCGCCAAGAGATTAAAGGCTGGGCTCTGGTGGACACGCTCGAGTACCTCCGCCGAAGCAACAGGGTGGGCGCTGTGGCCGCATGGGTCGGATCGGCGCTCGACCTCAAACCGATCCTGACGATCGAATCAGAGCTCAAGGCCGGCGAGCGCGTGCGCACGCGTAGGCGCGGGATCGAGCGGCTGATCGAACTGATGCGCCAGCACCGCGCGGCGGGCGCCGACCGGTGGTTCCTGCAACAGGCGTATGCGCACGATGATGCGAAACAGCTGGCCGAACGTCTCGCCGAACTGCTCGGCACCGAGCCGGAATTCGTCACGGACGTCGGACCGGTAGTCGCAACGCACATCGGACCGGGCACGCTGGTGGTCGGCGGACTTCCAGGGGCGGCTTTGAGGTAACCGGATGAGTACCGCCGCGAGTGTCGAATGCAGTAAGTGCGGGGCTGGGAACCGGCCTCAGGCGAAGTTCTGCAACAGCTGTGGTGCCCCGATTGTGGTCGAGGTCGCGTGCCCCGGCTGTGGCGCGCGCCAACCGGGCTCACAGCGCTTCTGCGACGAGTGCGGAACCATGCTGGGTGCCCAGTCCATGGCGTCGCAGCCGGCGGCACCGCCGGTTCCCCGGACACTGGCAGAAGGGCGTTACACGTTGGGCCGTTTGCTCGGCGAAGGTGCCGGCAAGCGGGTGTACCTGGCAACCGACACCCGCCTGCAGCGCGACGTGGCCGCAGCAGTGTTCAAGGCCGGCGGCACGGACGAGGCCGCCATGCGCCGCGCGCGCCGGGAAGCGGAGGCGATGGCGAAGCTTGGCGAGCATCCGAACATCGTCAACGTGTACGACTTCGGCGAGGAGGCCGGGCAGCTATACCTGATCAGCCAGTACATGGCCGGCGGCGACCTTTACGGTCTGTTGTCAGACGCGGTGGATCACCGGCTCGCCGTCGAAGAGGTGGTCCGGATCGGGCAGGACATCGCCAGTGGGCTGGCGCACGCGCACGGGCAGGGAGTGGTGCATCGCGACGTCAAACCGCAGAATGTGTGGCTGGCGCCCGACGGCACCGCCAAGATCGGAGATTTCGGCCTCGCGGTCGCGGAAGGCTCAACGCGTGTGACGGCCGTGGGGACGGTAATCGGAACGGTCGCCTACATGCCGCCCGAACAAGCTCTCGGTCGCGGCTCTGACGCCCGTTCGGACATCTACTCCCTTGGCGCTTTGCTGTACGAATTGCTCTGCGGGATAACACCTTTCGCGGGCGAGTCGCCTGCTGCCATTGTCTCCCAGCATGTTTCGACCGCTCCGGTCGCGCCAAGCGGGCATCGCTCCGGCATTCCCGCACCGCTCGACCAGTTGCTGCTGAGGATGTTGGCGAAGTCGCCCGAGGCGCGTCCCCAGCAAGCAACCGAGGTTCGCGATGCGCTTGGGGCGATCGCCGCCGCGGTCGCGAGTGGCGATGGCGCGACTCGGGATATGGCGGCGCTCGACCGCATCACCGACAGCACGTTCCTCGGGCGAGAACGAGAAACGCACGAGCTCCGCGCCGCGATCGATGACGCCATGGGCCGCCGCGGCCGCACCGTGCTGATAAGTGGAGAGTCGGGAATCGGCAAGACACGCCTCGCGTCTGAGGCCGCGGCATACGCCGCCCTTCGGGGCGCGCAGGTTCTATGGGGCCGCTGCTATGCGGGCGCGGGTGCTCCTGCCTATTGGCCGTGGGTGCAGGTGATCCGCGACTATGCACGTGGTCACGATGCCGAAACGGTGGCTTCTGACCTGGGCTCAGGTGCGTTCGAGATCGCCCAGATCGTCTCCGAGATACGCGAGCGTATGCCGGAGATCCCCGAATCGCCGCCGCTGGACGCCGAACAGGCGCGCTTTCGGTTGTTCGACTCGGTGTCGCGGTTTCTGATCGGCGCCGCCGACCGCCAGCCACTCGCGATCTTCCTCGAAGACCTGCAACAGGCCGACCACCCCTCGTTGATGCTGTTGGCGTTCGTCGTGCGCGAGCTGTCCCACTCGCGCGTGTTCCTGCTGGGCACTTATCGAGACGACGAGCTTCCCGACAACCATTCCTTGAACGAGGTACTCACCGGGCTCAGCAAGGAACGCGGATACGCACGCGTCAAGCTGCGGGGGCTCTCCGATCAACATGTCAAGGCGATGCTCGAAGCGGTACTGCAGCAACCGCTGGAGCGACGAAGTGAACTCGCGCTTGCAGACGCCGTTTGCCGCGAGTCGGAGGGCAATCCGTACTTCACCGAAGAGATCGTCCGCCATCTGATCGACTCTGAGGTGCTCGACTGGCGCGACGGCCGATGGGTCACCAACATCCAGGATGGCGAGGAGCTCGGCATCCCTCGGGGTGTCCACGAAGTGGTCTCCCGTCGGTTGGAGAAGCTGCCGACCGAAACACTCGAGCTGCTTTCGACCGCGGCGGTGATCGGCCGCGAGTTCGATCTGCCGATCCTGACGCACGTCAGCGGGCTGGAGGCGGACGTCGCGTTTGCGCGGATGCAGCCGGCCCTGGACGGGGCGATCGTGCGGCAGACCGCCGGCGAGCCGGGCCGGTACGGCTTCGCGCACGGCGCGACTCGCGACGCGCTGTATGACGATCTGCCCGCGCTACGGCGCTCCCAGCTGCACATCGCCGCCGGCGAGGCGATCGAGGAGCTCTACGAGGAGCGAATCGAGTCTCATCTGTCTGCAATCGCATTCCACTTCGCGAAGGCCGCTCCATACGGTGACGCCGCGAAGGCGGCCGACTATGCGTGGTGGGCGGGGGAACGCGCGGCGGCAACGTATGCCTACGAAGACGCGGTCAGCCTTTACGCGACGGCGCTCCGGCTCTTCGACACGATCTCGGAGGTGGTACCGCAGCGCCGATGCGATCTGCTGCTGGCGCTGGGGGACGCGCGGTGGCGGGCCGGCGAAGCCGAAGGCGCTCGTAAGACATTCGGCGAGGCTGCGACCATCGCGCGCGAGTTGGCGCTCAACGACCACTTTGCCCGTGCCGCCCTCGGATACGGCGGCGGCCCGGGCGGCTTCTCGATCACCGATCGTGCCGATGAACAGCTGGTGGCGTTGTTGGAGGAAGCGCTCGAAGTGCTGCCGGCACGTGACAGCGCGCTCAGGGTGACGGTGCTTGCCCGGCTGGCCCTCGAGCTCCGCCGCAAGGGCGCGCTGGCGGAAGCCGACCGGACCAGCGCGCAGGCCATCGAGATGGCCGAACGCGTCGGCGACACGAAGATCTTGTTGCTGGCCATGCATAGCCGGCAGTGGTCAACCTTGGGCCCCGACCGGACCGAGGACGCCATCGCGTCCGGCGAGGAGATGGCGCGGCTCGCCCGGATCGTCGGTGACCGGGACATGGAGTTCGAGGGCCATCAGCTGCGCCTGATCGCGCTTGCCCAGCTCGGCGACTTCCGGGCGGTAGATCAAGAGATCGCGGCGTGTGACCGGCTGGCCGGCGAGCTACACCAGCCGCGCTACCTCTGGCAGACGGCGGTGTTCCGCACGATGCGGGCATTGATGCAGGGTCGCTACAAGGAGTCGGAGCGTCTCGCGCAGACGGCGCTGTCGATCGGCCAGCGTGCCGAGCCGGAGGTAGCGGCAGTGGTCTTTGGCGCGCACTCGTTTCTGACCCGGCTCGCGGATGGCACTCTGGAACAGCTGCGCGACGTCGGCCGCGAAGCCGCCGCGCGCTACGGGCAGGCGTGGCCGGCATCGTACGTGTGGCTGCTGACCGAGATCGGCCAGCTCGATGAGGCTCGCGCCAAATTCGCGGAGCTCACGGCCGACGGCTTCGAGGCGCTCCGACGCGGCAGTGACTGGTTGACTTCGGTCTGCGTGCTCTCGATGGCGTCCATCCCGATCGGTGATCGAGAAGCCGCAAGCGCACTCTACGAGCTGCTGGTGCCCTACGAAGACCGCTGCACTCTGTTTCTGGCCGGAGCCGGGTGCCTCGGCTCCAACCACACGTTCCTCGCCTTCGCCGCTGCGGCGGCCGACCGCCATGAGGACGCCGTGCACCACTTCGACCTGGCCCTCGCGCGCAATGCGGAGATCGGCAGCGATTACGTGACGCCCCGGGTCTGCTACGAGTACGCACGCATGCTGCTCAGCACTTCTGAGCCGGGGATTCGGGACAAGGCGATGGGCCTGATCGACCGGGGACTTGACCTCGCGCAGCGCAACAGCATGCGCGTCGAGGTCGAGCGACTCGTGCAGCTGCGCCGAGGGAGCGAGGAGCGCCCCCAACAGCAGCTCGGGTGGTCGGTGATGGACGACGTCGCGGAGTCCGTCGAGGCGGACCGGCCCGACCTCAGCAGGGTGGCCGCTCCCGACGGAACGGTCACGATCATGTTCTCGGACATCGAAGGTTCGACGGTGCTCGCCGAGCAGCTGGGCGACGAGCGCTGGCTGAGGCTTTTGCACCGCCACAATGCCGTCATTCGTCGTCAGCTGGCCGCACACAGTGGCTTCGAGGTCAAATCGCAGGGCGACGGTTTCATGGTCGCCTTCGCCAGCGCTCGCAACGCGCTGCGCTGCGCGATCGCGATCCAGCGCGACTTGGCGGCCTATCGCGATCAGTCCGGCAGCCAGGTGTTGCGCGTCCGGATCGGACTGCACACCGGAGAGGTGATCCGCGAGCAGGAGGACTTCTTCGGGCACACCGTGATCCTCGCGGCGAGGATCGGGGCGAAAGCCAACGGCAACGGGATCCTTGTGTCGGCGGTGCTGCGCGGACTGGTAGCCGGCAGTCACGAGTTCCGATTCGGCGAATCGCGCGACGAACAACTCAAGGGGCTGCAGGATCCCCAGCGCATCTATGAGGTCTGCTGGGAATAGGGCTCAGGCCGACAGGCCCTCCTGCGAATCCGACGCGGTGCGCAATCGCTGCAGCGCCTGGCGCACCTGCTCCCCGTTGGTGGTCTGCCAGAACGGCGGCAACGAGGCTCGCAGGTAACCGCCGTAGCCGGCGGTGACCATGCGCGAGTCGAGCACCGCGACCACTCCGCGATCGGTGACGCGGCGCAACAGCCGCCCCGATCCCTGCGCCAACAGCAGCGCCGCGTGGTTGGCCGAAACGGCCATGAAGCCGTTGCCGCCGCGCGCGGCGACCGCCCGCTGCCGGGCGCCCAGCAGGGGGTCGTCGGGGCGGGGGAACGGGATGCGGTCGATCAGCACCAACGACAGCGACGGCCCGGGCACATCGACGCCCTGCCACAGCGACAGCGTGCCGAACAGGGAGGTCTGCGGGTCGGCGCTGAACTGCTCGACGAGCGCAGAGGTGCTGTCGTCGCCCTGGCACAGCACCGGCGTCGAGAGGCGTTCGCGCATGGCCTCGGCGGCCGCCCGGGCCGCGCGCATCGACGAGAACAAGCCCAGGGTGCGGCCGTCGGCGGCGGTGATGAGTTCGGCGATCTCGCTCAGCTGCTCGGCCGAGCCGGTGCCGTCGCGGCCGGGTGGGGGCAGGTGCGCGGCCACGTACAGGATTCCGGCTTTGGCGTGCTGGAACGGCGAACCGACGTCCAGGCCACGCCACGGCGCGTCGTCGTCATCCTCGGTCGTCAGCCCCCACGCCGCGGCCATGGCGTCGAACGAGCCGCCGATGGTCAGCGTCGCCGACGTCAGCACCACCGTCGACCGCGAGAACACCCGGGACCGCAGCAGCCCCGCGACCGAGAGCGGTGCCACCCGCAACACCGGGCGCGATGAGCCCCTGATCTCCTCGTGCTCCAGCCACACCACGTCGGTGCGGTCGGGGATGGCCGGGCCGAATGATTCCAGCACGCGCGACGCGGTGTCCGAGATCTCGCTCAGCGCCGCAACGGCTTCGGCGCGCGCCGACGCCGCCTTGGGGTCGTTGGTGGTGTCAATGGCCGAGCGCGCCGCCGTCGACACGTCGCGCAGCGCCGTCAGGTAGGTCGCCAGCTCGTCGTCGAGGCGGTCGATGCGGCCTGGCGTGCTGTCGTGGATGAGCGAGGCGAAATTCGCCGTCGTCGCCTCCATACGCTGGACCAATCCCGGGTCCACCAGTCGGGCGATCCGCCGGGCGGCCACCCCGAGGGAGGCCGACGTCAGCTCCGCGGTCGCCACCGACGTCACCCGGTCCACCAGCTCGTGTGCTTCGTCGACGACCAGCAGCGCATGCTCGGGCAGCACCACCGATTCGGCGACCGCGTCGATGGCCAGCAGCGCATGGTTGGTGACCACGACGTCGGCGCGGCCGGCCTGCGCCCTGGCGCGTTCGGAGAAGCACTCGGTGCCGAACGGGCAACGCGCCACGCCGAGGCATTCCCGCGCGGAAACGCTGACCTGCGACCAGGATCGGTCACCGACGCCGGGCTTCAGGTCGTCGCGATCGCCCGATTCGGTGCTCGACGCCCATTCGGTGAGCCGCTGCACGTCGCGGCCCAACGCGCTGACCGCCATCGGGTTGAAAAGCTCCTCCTGCGGCCGGTCGTCGCCGTCGTCACCGTCGGCCGCCCCACCGTTGTGAATCTTGTTCAAGCACAGATAGTTTCGCCGCCCCTTGAGCAACGCGAACTGCGGGCGACGCGGGAGGGCGTCGGCCAGCGCATCGACCAGCCGGGGCAGATCGCGATCGACGAGCTGGCGCTGCAAAGCGATCGTGGCCGTGGACACGACGACGGGGCAGTCGTCGTCCAGGGCGTGGACGACCGCGGGCACCAAGTAGGCGAGCGACTTGCCGGTGCCGGTGCCGGCCTGCACGACCAGGTGCTCGTCGGTGGCGAAGGCCCGCGCCACCGCGGCGGCCATCTCCTGCTGGCCGCGGCGTTCACTGCCGCCGAGTGCGGCCACCGCGGTGGCCAGCAGCTCGGACACGGAAACGTCGGACGTGGCTACCCTCTTCGCTGTTCAGGGCGGCGCTCGCGCCGCGGCATCTTTCGGGCGGTGCTAGCGCCGGCCGGCGGGAATCTGCGTGGTCGTGATCGCGGGATCGCCGTGCGACAAGTTCAATCCCTCCCACGGCAGACTGCGCAGCCCGGAAGTTACCAGCTCTCGCGCCGCGGCGAGGTTCGGTTTGGACACCAGTTCTCCGGCGCGGACCAGCGCGACGGTCAAGACCCGGGCCGGATCGGAGACGACGGGTTGTTGGCCGGCGGGATACACGATCTCCTCGGTGATGATGCCCGAGCCGCGCGACAGGCGCAGGGCCTCCTTGCGTCCGCCGTGAGATTGCTTGTGGCTGCTGCGCTTCTGGACCGGGAGGCCGTCCACCTCGACGAGCTTGTACACCATGTTCGCCGTCGGGGCGCCCGAGCCCGTCACCAGCGACGTGCCCACGCCGTAACTGTCCACCGGCTCGGCGGCCAGGGCCGCGATGGAGAACTCGTCGAGGTCGCCGGAGACCAAGATGCGGGTCCCGGTGGCTCCCAGCCTGTCGAGTTGTTCACGGACCTGGCGGGCCAGCACGCCCAGCTCGCCGGAGTCGATGCGCACCGCACCGAGCCCGGTGCCGGCGGCGGCCACCGCATTGGCCACACCGGTCGTCACGTCATAGGTGTCCACCAGCAGGGTGGTGTCCACGCCGAGCGCGTCGACCTGCGCTCGAAATGCCGCCAATTCCGTCGATTCGGTGGGGGAATCGGCGTGGGCGTGCAGCATGGTGAACGCGTGCGCGGAGGTGCCCTCGGTGGGTATCCCGTAGCAGCGCTGCGCCTCCAGATTGGATGTCGCCGCGAAGCCGGCGAGGTAGGCGGCGCGCGCCGCGGCGACGGCCGCCTGCTCGTGCGTGCGGCGCGACCCCATCTCGATCAACGGGCGCCCCCGGGCCGCGCTGACCATGCGCGCCGCGGCGGACGCGACCGCGGTGTCGTGATTGAAAATCGACAGCGCCAGCGTCTCGAGCACCACGCATTCGGCGAACGTCCCGCTCACCGACAGCACCGGGGAACCGGGGAAGTACAGCTCGCCTTCGGCGTAGCCGTCGATGTCCCCGCCGAACCGGAATTCGCGCAAGTAGCGCAACGTGTCCGGGTCGAGGAATTGCTCCAGCGATTGGCACGCCTGGTCATCGAAGGTGAACTGCGGCAGCGCTTCGAGCAGCCGGCCGGTCCCGGCGACCACGCCGTAGCGGCGGCCTTCGGGAAGACGTCGGGCGAAAAGCTCGAAGGTTGTCCGCCGATCGGCGCTGCCGTCTCGCAGCGCCGCCGCCAACATCGTCAGTTCGTACTTGTCGGTCAGCAGCCCAGTAACGACCGGGTCGTTCATTCCATAACGGTATCGGCTGTGATCGGGGCTCGGAAACGACGTCCAACCCTCGGTATCGTGTACGCCATGGTTGTTATGTCAGCGCCCACTAAGCCGGGCACTACAGGACAACGAGAGTCCGCTCCGGTAGAGGCCACGTCGAGCCCGTGGGTCACGATCGTCTGGGACGACCCGGTCAATCTGATGACCTACGTGACGTATGTGTTCCAGAAGTTGTTCGGCTACAGCGAGCCGCACGCCACCAAGCTGATGCTGCAGGTGCACAACGAAGGAAAGGCCGTGGTGTCCGCCGGCAGCCGCGAATCCATGGAAGTCGATGTGTCCAAGCTGCACGCCGCCGGTTTGTGGGCGACCATGCAGCAGGACCGCTGAAACCCGAGGCGCTGGCGATTACCTGTGCGCAAATGGAAGCGGGTCGAGACCGCGAGCGGTCCCCGTTTTCGCTCGTCCCTGGCTCCGCATGAGGCCACCCTGCTCAAGAACCTGGCCACCGCGATGATCGGCCTGCTCGACGAGCGTGAATCGTCTTCGCCCGCAGACGAACTCGAGGAGATCACCGGGATCAAGACCGGCAACGCCGACCCGCCGAAAGATCCCACGCTGCGACGGCTGCTGCCCGACTTCTACCGGCGCGACGACGAGGACACCGCGCCACCCGACGATGCGGACAGCCTCAACGCCGCGCTGCGCAGCCTGCACGAGCCGGACATCGTCAACGCCAAACGCGTTGCCGCACAGCGGGTACTGAGCACGATCCCGGAGGGCGGCGGCCGCTTCGAGCTGACCGAAGACGACGCGAACTCCTGGGTCGCGGCGGTCAACGACATCCGGCTGACCCTGGGAGTCATGCTCGAGGTCGGGCCCGAAGGCCCGGAGCGCCTGCCGGCCGACCATCCGCTGGCCGTGCACTTCGACGTGTACCAGTGGCTGACGGTGTTGCAGGAGTACCTGGTCCTGGTGCTGATGGGGCCCCGATGATCGGCGACAGGTGAACGCCATCACCGACGTCGGCGGCATCCGCGTCGGCCACTACCAACGACTGGATCCCGATGCGTCCCCGGGCGCCGGCTGGGCCTGCGGCGTCACCGTCGTGCTCACCCCACCCGGCACCGTGGGCGCCGTCGATTGCCGCGGCGGTGCGCCTGGCACCCGGGAGACCGACCTGCTGGACCCGTCGAACACCGTGCGGTTCGTGGACGCGGTGTTGCTCGCCGGAGGCAGCGCCTACGGCTTGGCCGCCGCGGACGGCGTCATGCGCTGGCTGGAGGAACGCGAACGTGGCGTGGCGATGGACGGCGGGGTGGTGCCCATCGTGCCGGGCGCGGTGATTTTCGATCTGCCGGTGGGCGGCTGGGAGTGCCGCCCGACGGCCGAGTTCGGCTACGCCGCCTGCGCCGCCGCCAAGGACGGCGCGGCGGCGGGTGTCGGGAACGTCGGCGCCGGGGTCGGGGCGCGCGCCGGCGCGCTCAAGGGCGGCGTCGGCACCGCGTCGAGGCTGCTGCCGTCCGGGGTGACCGTTGGGGCGGTGGCCGTGGTGAACTCGGTGGGCGAGGTCGTCGACCGGGGCACCGGCTTGCCGTGGATGGCGGACCTGACTCGGGACTTCGGCCTGCGGCCGCCGCCGGCCGAGCAGATCGACGCCTTCGCCCGGTTGCCGTCCCCGTCGAATCCGGTGGACAACCCGCTCAACACCGTCATCGCGGTGGTGGCCACCGATGCCGCCCTGAGTTCGGCGGCGTGCCGGCGGGTGGCGATCGCCGCTCACGACGGCCTGGCCCGCAGCATCCGGCCGGCGCACACGCCGGTCGACGGTGACACGGTGTTCGTGTTGGCCACCGGTGCGGTCGAGGTGGCTGCGGCGGCCAGTTCCAAACCACCGCCCGCCGCCTTCTCCCCGGAGACTCCGTTGGCCACCGAGGTAGGCATCGCCGCCGCCGATTGCCTGGCGGACGCGGTGCTGGGCGGCGTGCTGGCCGCGGAGTCGATCGCCGGCATACCGAGCTACCGCGACGTGCTGCCCGGGGCATTCGGTCGATGAGATCGACCGGCCGCTGCGGCCGGTAGCCTTGACATGCTGGAAACACGCTGGAAGGGCAGCCATGGGTAAGACGACCCCGCGGGGACGCCCCGGCGCGCGCGCCGCCCAGCCGACGAAGCGGTCCACCGCGACGGTGGGCGCCGCAACGATCCTCACCTTCGTGGCCTTGCTCTACCTCGTCGAGTTGATCGACCAGCTGTCCCGGCACTCGCTGGACGCCAACGGCATCAGGCCACTGGAAGCCGACGGCCTGTGGGGCATCGTGTTCTCCCCGGTGTTGCACGAGAGCTGGCAGCACCTGGCGGCCAACACCGTTCCGCTGCTGGTCCTGGGATTCCTGATGACGCTGGCCGGTCTGTCCCGGTTCGTCTGGGCGACCGCGATCGTGTGGATCCTGGGCGGCTTCGGCACCTGGCTGATCGGCAACGTCGGCAGCAGCTGCGGCCCCACCGACCACATCGGTGCCTCCGGCCTGATCTTCGGCTGGCTGGCCTTCCTGCTGGTGTTCGGGATCTTCGTCCGCCGGATGCGCGACATCGTCATCGGGCTGATCGTGTTGTTCGCCTACGGCGGCGTCCTGCTCGGAGCCATGCCCGTGCTCGGCAGATGCGGTGGTGTGTCATGGCAGGGCCATCTGTGTGGGGCGATAGCCGGCGTCGTGGCCGCCTACATGTTGTCGGCACCGGAACGTAAGCGCCGGACATCGAGGAACGCCGGCACCAGCGTTGCGCGGCCCAAGACATGAGCTCCGCATTGGCACCCATCGGGGTCTTCGACTCCGGTGTCGGGGGACTCACCGTCGCGCGGGCAATCATCGACCAGCTGCCCGACGAGGACATCATCTATGTGGGCGATACCGGCCACGGCCCGTACGGCCCGCTGACCATCCCGGAGGTCCGCGCGCACGCGCTGGCCATCGGTGACGACCTCGTCGGCCGCGGCGTCAAGGCGTTGGTCATCGCCTGCAACACGGCGTCCGCGGCATGCCTGCGGGATGCGCGCGAACGCTATGACGTGCCCGTCGTCGAGGTGATCCTGCCGGCGGTGCGCCGCGCGGTCGTCACCACCCGCAACGGTCGCATCGGCGTCATCGGCACCCAGGCGACCATCAACTCGCACGCCTATCAGGATGCGTTCGCCGCCGCCCGCGACACCGAGATCACCGCGGTGGCCTGCCCGCGCTTCGTCGACTTCGTGGAGCGCGGCGTGACGAGTGGCCGTCAGGTGCTCGGGCTGGCCGAGGGCTATCTGGAGCCGCTGCAGCGCGCGCAGGTGGACACGCTGGTGCTCGGCTGCACGCACTATCCGTTGCTGTCGGGGCTCATCCAGTTGGCGATGGGTGACAACGTGACGTTGGTCTCCAGCGCCGAGGAAACCGCCAAGGAAGTGCTTCGGGTGCTGACCGAGCGGGACCTGCTCCGCCCCCACGACGCGCCCCCTGCGACACGGGTTTTCGAAGCCACCGGCGACCCCGAGGCATTCACCGCTTTGGCGGCGCGCTTCCTGGGTCCGGCGGTCACCGGCGTCCAGCCCGTTCAGCAGGTGCGCATTGATTGACCTGCGGACGAGATTCTCGTCACACCAATGCGGCGATGTTTTCGTCACGGTGCCAGTGGGCATGGCACAGTGGTGTCCGTGCGAATAACCGTGCTCGGCTGCTCGGGCAGCGTGGTGGGTCCGGATTCGCCCGCGTCGGGTTATCTGCTCCGGGCACCGGACACTCCGCCGTTGGTCATCGACTTCGGCGGAGGCGTTTTGGGCGCGCTGCAGCGCTATGCCGATCCCGGTTCGGTGCACGTGCTGTTGTCCCATTTGCACGCCGACCATTGTCTGGATTTGCCCGGACTTTTCGTGTGGCGCCGCTACCACCCGACGCGTCCGCTGGGTAAGGCGTTGCTCTACGGCCCGGGGGACACCTGGTCGCGGTTGGGTGCGGCGTCGTCCCCCTACGGCGGCGAAATCGACGACTGTTCGGACATTTTCGACGTTCGGCATTGGGTCGAAGGTGAGCCGGTGACGATCGGCGCGCTGACGGTGACGCCGCGAGTGGTGGCCCATCCGACCGAGTCCTACGGCTTGAAGATCACCGACCCCTCCGGCGCCTCGTTCGTCTACAGCGGTGACACCGGTTTCTGCGATCAGCTCGTCGAGCTGGCTCGCGGCGCCGACGTCTTCCTCTGCGAGGCCTCGTGGACGCATTCGCCGGACCGTCCGCCCGCGCTGCATCTGTCAGGCACCGAAGCCGGCCGGGCCGCGGCCGAGGCCGGCGTGCACGAACTCTTGCTCACCCACATCCCGCCGTGGACCTCGCGCGAGGACGTCATCAGCGAGGCCAAGGCCGAGTTCGACGGTCCCGTACACGCGGTGGTGTGCGGCGAGACGTTCGATATCCGGCGTTCTGAAAGGGTCTGAGTAGACCCGGCTACTGTGGGCGTCGTGTCCAGACGAGAAGACGGCCGCCTTGACGATGAGCTTCGGCCCGTGGTCATCACCCGTGGTTTCACTGACCATCCCGCCGGTTCGGTATTGATCGAATTCGGCCACACCAAGGTCATGTGCACCGCCAGCGTGACCGACGGGGTGCCGCGCTGGCGCAAGGGGTCGGGCCTGGGGTGGCTGACCGCCGAGTACGCGATGTTGCCGTCGGCGACCCACACCCGTTCGGACCGCGAGTCGGTGAAGGGCCGCCTGGCCGGGCGCACCCAGGAGATCAGCCGGCTGATCGGACGGTCGCTGCGGGCGTGCATCGACCTGGCGGCGCTGGGGGAGAACACCATCGCCGTCGACTGCGACGTCTTGCAGGCCGACGGCGGTACTCGCACCGCGGCCATCACGGGCGCCTTCGTGGCGTTGTCGGACGCGGTGACCTATCTCGCGGCGGCGGGCAAGCTGTCGGATCCCCGGCCGTTGTCCTGTGCGATCGCGGCGGTCAGTGTCGGCGTGGTCGACGGGCGGATCCGGGTCGACCTGCCGTACGAGGAGGACTCCCGCGCCGAGGTCGACATGAACGTCGTCGCCACCGACACCGGGACCCTCGTCGAGGTTCAGGGGACCGGCGAGGGAGCGACGTTCCCGCGCTCGACGCTGGACAAGCTGCTCGATGTGGCCCTGGCCGCCTGCGAAAAACTGTTCACCGCGCAGCGCGAAGCGCTGCAGCAGCCATACCCCGGTGCGCTCCCCGAGGGGGCCCCGGCGCCGAAGGCGTTCGGCAGCTGACCCACCTGCTGGTCGCCGGCCTGACCCCGGCCTAACCGCCGCGCGGTTCACCACCGCCGACACCGCGGGCACGACGAGACCCATTGCGGTCGGTCATGACTCGTCCTCCCGCAGCTCGAAGATCGGGATGGTGCGCGTGGTTTTCGACTGGTAGTTCTCGAACGCGAACGCGGGTACGGTCGCGTTGATCTTGGGGATGATCGCCTCACGTTCGGACGAGTCGAGCTCGTGCGCGACGACGTCGAATGAGGCCGTGGCGACTTCAACGCGCGCCCGCGGGTTGGCCCGCAGGTTGTGCACCCACGCCGGGTTGATGTCGGCGCCACCGTAACCGGCGACGATCAGCAGCTTGCCGTCGATGCGGAAGGCCACCAGCGGCGCGACGCGAGGCTCGCCGGACTTCGCGCCCGTCGTAGTCAGGAGCAACAGCTCGTTGCCTTCAAATCGCCCGCCGACCATGCCGGCGTTGGCGCGGAACTCGTCGGTGATGTTGTTGTTGAGCGCCTTGAGCGTCTCGGTATCGGGTTTTTGACTCACTCTGGACGCAGCCACTTGGTCGCCCCGTCTATTCCTGCGGAGCGCGTCGCGCGTAGGCCGTGCGCCGACCCATCGTCTCGCAGACCGTAAAGTGGCCGGGTGCATCGGCAACGACCCAGGCGCATGTTCAGGAATAGCTGTTGACCCGGCTGCTGGTCGCCAGCCGCAACCCCAAGAAGCTGGCGGAGTTGCGCCGGGTGCTCGACGCGGCCGGCCTGACCGGATTGGCGTTGGTGTCGCTCGACGACGTGGCGCCCTTCGAGGAAGCGCCGGAGACCGGCGCGATTTTCGAGGACAACGCGCTGGCCAAGGCGCGGGATGCCTTCGCCGCGAGCGGGCTGGCAAGTGTGGCCGACGATTCCGGGCTGGAGGTCGCCGCGCTCAACGGCATGCCCGGTGTGCTGTCGGCGCGCTGGTCGGGCCGGCACGGCGACGACGCGGGCAACACCGCATTGCTGCTGGCTCAATTGCGCGACGTGCCCGACGGACGGCGCGGTGCGGCGTTCGTGTCCGCGTGTGCGCTCGTCTCGGCCGCCGGCGAGGTCGTCGTCCGCGGCGAGTGGCCCGGCAGCATTGCCCGCGAACCACGCGGCGACGGTGGCTTCGGCTACGACCCGGTCTTCGTTCCTCAGGGGCATGACCGCACGGCGGCGGAGCTGAGCCCGTCGGAGAAGGACGCCGTCTCGCATCGCGGTCGCGCGCTGCGGCTGCTGTTGCCGTCGCTGGAAACGCTGGCCCGATCCGGGGGCTAGGGCGACCGGCCCCGCCGGAGCTGCGCGGGCCTACAACCCGAAACGCGCCTTGACGTCCCGGGTTTGGAAGTGCTCCACGATGATGCCGAGCAGCGGGATGGTCCCGGACAGCAGCACGCCGACCGTCTTGCCGAGCGGCCAGCGCACCTTGACCGCCAGATTGAAGGCGGTCAGCACGTAGATGAAATACACCCAGCCGTGGACCACTTCGATCCACCGGATCTCGTGGCCGAAGG
Source organism: Mycobacterium senriense (assembly GCF_019668465.1). Lineage (NCBI taxonomy): Bacteria > Bacillati > Actinomycetota > Actinomycetes > Mycobacteriales > Mycobacteriaceae > Mycobacterium > Mycobacterium senriense. Next base: position 3,445,729 of record NZ_AP024828.1, read on the forward strand.
CGAGGTGCGACACGATCTCGTAGCACAGCGCGATGAGCCACAGCCCCGTCGTCCACGCCATGATCCGGTAGCCGAGCAGCGCGGTGCGGATCTTGTCGGCGGGCACTGCGGGCACTGATGTTCCGGGCGTCTCCGGCGTGGTCATGCGGTTGTCCTCTTCTGCTTTTCGGCGTCTTGCGCGGCGAGCTCGGCCAGGTAGGTGTTGTACTCGCGCAGCGCGGGGTCGTCGGGTGCCTGCGACGCGGGCTTGGGACGCGCGGGCAGCAGCCCGGCGGGGATCTCCGTCATCGCGTCTGTGCTCCGTGGCTGTGGCGGTTCCTCTTCATAGCGAACGAATTTGCGGTAGGCGTACACGCAGAATCCGGCGAACAGCGGCCACTGCAACGCATAGCCGAGGTTCTGAAAGGAGCCGGAGACGGAATTGAATCTGGTCCACTGCCACCAGCCCAGGGCCAGGCACCCGCACGCCGCGACGATAACCAGCGCGACGAGCGCGGGCCTGCGACGATGCGTAGTGGACACCCCTTGACCGTACCGCTCACGATCTGGGCCCGGCGAATTCGTCGAGCCGCGCCACGGCCACGGGCGCCGGCGCCAGGAGGGGATACTGACGACTTGTGAGCACGTCTTCAACCCGTGTCGCGGCCATCTTGAACGGTTTGGCCCGCATACGTCCCTGGCAAGAAGCGCTGTATCGCGACATCCACCAGCACCCGGAACTGTCGCATCAGGAGCATCGCACCGCGGACTTGGTCAAGCAGCGCCTCCAGGCGTGCGGCTACGACGTTCACTTCGGGATCGGCGGTACCGGAGTGGTAGGAATTCTGCGCAATGGTGACGGGCCGGGCGTGCTGATGCGCGCGGACATGGACGCCCTGCCCGTGCAGGAGGACACCGGCCTGCCCTATGCCAGCACCACGCGCGCTCGCAGCGCGGACGACGACGTACCGGTGATGCATGCCTGCGGCCATGACGTCCACGTTGCCTGCCTGCTCGGCGCCGCGACGCTGCTCGCCGACCGCAGAGAACAATGGAGCGGCACCGCGATCGCGCTGTTCCAGCCGGCGGAAGAGGTCGGCGACGGGGCCGGCGGAATGGTGAACGACGGTCTGGTCGACATCCTGCCGACCGTCGACGTGGCCCTCGCGCAACACGTGGCGCCACTGCCGGCGGGTCACGTCGCCACGCGGTCCGGGCCCATTGCCGCGGCCGCGGACAGCATGCGGATCACGGTATTCGGGCGCGGCTCGCACGGATCGATGCCGCAGGCCGGTGTCGATCCCGTTGTCTTGGCGGCGATGATCGTGCTCCGGCTGCAGACCATCGTCTCGCGCGAGGTCGCGCCCACCGACACGGTGGCGCTCACCGTCGGAAGCATTCACGCCGGCAGCAAGAGCAATGTGATCAGCGACCGCGCGGTGCTGGAACTGAACCTGCGAACCTACGATAAGGCCGTCCGCACAACGGTTTTGGATGCCATCCGCCGGATCGTCGTCGGCGAATGTCAGGCCTCGGGATCACCCCGCGAACCCGAATTCGAGCTCTACGACGCCTTTCCGCCCACCATCAACGACCACGACACCACCGATCGGGTGAGCGGCGCGTTCGTGGAGCATTTCGGTGACCGCTTCGCCATCCTGCCCACCGGCGGCACGGCCAGCGAGGACTTCAGCGTGATTCCCGACGCCCTGGGCGTCCCTTACGCGTACTGGGCCTTCGGCGGCACCGACGCGAAGCTGTTTGCGCAGGCGTTGGAGTCGGGGCGAGTCAACCAGGACATCCCCGTCAACCACTCGCCGTACTTCGCCCCGGTCGTGCAACCCACCCTCGACGTTGGTACCGAGGCCCTCGTGGTTGCGGCGCTCGCCTGGCTTTAGTGGCCGAGCCTCACCGCAGCCCGAGTCGGCAGGCCGCTGACCCGGTACTGCGTTCCTGCGCCGTCGTCGACAAGTCTGTCCGCGAACTCAGCGGTACGATCGGCACGCCGCGGGCGTGGCGAAATTGGCAGACGCGATGGTTTTAGGTGCCATTGCTCGAAAGAGCTTGAGGGTTCGAGTCCCTCCGCCCGCACTCGTCTCGCTGGGGTAGCCCAACTCGGTTAGCTGGTGGGGCATAAGTCCGCCGGAAGCCGGGTACCTCTTCTGGCTAGCGACTATCTGAGGTCCGGGTAAACGATGGAGCCGTCCAGTGGGCCGGCACCATGCAGAACGGGCCAAGAGCGGCGGGGGATGGAATCACGTGAACCGCGGCGACGACGACCAAAACCTCACTGAAGTGGCGGCGGAGACCACCGCGGATTATGGTGCCGACTTCCTTGACGAGCAGGATGACGGTTCGACGAAAGCTACTACCGCGGCGGAAATCATCGAAGGGTTGCCGACCGGATCGGCACTGCTGGTTGTTAAGCGTGGCCCGAACGCCGGTTCTCGATTCTTACTCGATCAGCCGGTCACGTCGGCGGGGCGCCATCCCGACAGCGACATTCTGCTCGACGACGTAACTGTGAGCCGCCGCCACGCCGAGTTTCGCCTCAATGACGACGGCAGTTGGGAGGTCGCCGACGTCGGCAGCCTCAACGGGACCTACGTCAACCGTCAGCCGGTGGACTCAGCGGTGCTGGCCAATAACGATCAGGTGCAGATCGGCAAGTTCCGGCTGGTCTTCCTGACCGGGTAATCCTGGCGACGCCGGTCAGTCCGCCACGAAGCGGGCACGGACCTCCGGGGCCGGCAGCGGACAACTGTCGTACTTGCCGCCGACGCGATAGCGGATCGCCGCGAACCTGTCGTAGAGCCAATCTCGCAGCGGAGCCGGAATGACGCGCGCGGCCAAGAGCATTCGCCACGGTCCGCCGAGATAATCCGCCACGCGCAGCACGGCCTCGGATCGGACGGCCACCCGTTCCGACGGCCCGCCCGGGTCATCCACAAACACCATCGAGTCGACGGCGCCGATTTCCGGGTGCCGCTCGATGATCGCTTTGGCGAAGACGCTCTCCAACGCCGCGAAGCGCAGCGGACCGGTGGGATCGAACCGAAGGATCGTGCGGACCGACCGGTTGCACACCCCGCAGACCCCGTCGTACAGCAGCACGGGCGCCACCAACTCACCGCTCATGCCTCCCAGGTTACCGGGCGGGGCCCAGGTTGACCTATGGTAAGGCAACCCTTAGTTTGTGGGGGTAACGTACCAAGTCGTGGGCGGCCGGCCGATGATCGCGGCGCCCACGTCGGGTCGTGGCAGGTGTCGAATTCTGGGCGTGCGCGGCCGATGCCGGCCGCATCGATCCGTGACCTCGTGGCGGTGAACCCGCCGGGTCGTCAGATCGGCGAGGCCGTCGCGGCGCGGAGCGCCGCGAGAAAGGACCGCTAATGGCACGCGGATTCTCCGGCGTGATGCTGCGCAGCTTCGGCGCGCGCGACCACACCGCAACGGTGATCGAAACCGTCCGGATCGCTCCGCATTTCGTGCGGGTGCGCATGACGTCGCCGACACTGTTCGAAGACGTCGATGCCGAACCTGCTGCGTGGCTGCGGTTCTGGTTCCCGGACCCGGACGGATCGAAAACGGAATTCCAGCGCGCCTACACGATCTCGGAGGCAGACGTCCCCGCCGGACGTTTCGCGGTCGACATCGTGCTGCATGATCCCGCCGGCCCGGCGTCGTCATGGGCGCGCACCGTGCGGCCCGGGGCGACGATCGCGGTCATGGCCCTGATGGGCTCGTCGCGATTCGACGTGCCCGACGAGCAGCCGGCCGGTTACCTGCTGATCGGCGACTCGGCGTCCATCCCGGGGATGAACGGGATCATCGGCGTCGTCCCCGACGACGTCCCGATCGAGATGTACCTCGAACAGCACGACGACAACGACACCTTGATCCCGGTTGCGCCGCATCCCCGGCTTCGATTGCACTGGGTCATCCGCCACGACGAGAAATCGCTGGCCGCCGCCATCGAGAGTCGGGACTGGTCGAATTGGTACGCGTGGGCGACGCCCGAGGCGACGACGCTCAAGCAGGTGCGAGCGCGGCTGCGCGACGAGTTCGGATTTCCCAAATCCGAGGTACACGCCCAGGCTTACTGGAGCGCCGGCCGCGCGATGGGCACCCGCCGCGGCGACGAACCGGCGGTATCCGGCAGCGCCGCGCCCAGCGTTTCCACGGAAGACATTGCGGCGCAACTGGAGTCGGCCGCGCAGATATCCGACGCGGACCCCGCCCCTCTAGCACGCGGGAACTGGCGCGCGCAGGGCGCCGGCCGGCTGCTCGCGCCGCTGCGGTCGGCGCTGATCGTCTCGGGCGTGCTGCAGGCGGTGATCACGCTGGTGCAACTGGCGCCGTTCGTGTTGCTGGTCGAGCTGGCGCGGCTGCTGGTTTCCGGGGCGCCCGCGTCCCGGCTGTGGGATATCGGCATCGCCGCGGTGTCGCTGCTGGGCCTGGGCGCGTTGCTCGGTGCCGCGCTCACTCTCTGGCTCCACGTCGTCGACGCCCGGTTCGCGCGCGATCTGCGATCACGACTGTTGCACAAGCTGTCTCGGCTGCCCCTGGGCTGGTTCAGCGCACGCGGCTCGGGGTCGATCAAACAACTGCTGCAGGACGACACGCTGTCGTTGCACTACCTCGTCACCCACGCCATCCCGGACGCGGTGGCCGCGGGCGTCGCACCGGTCGCGGTGCTGGTCTATCTGTTCGCCGTCGACTGGCGGGTGGCGCTGGTGTTGTTCCTTCCCGTCCTGGTTTACCTGGTGCTGACGTCGTCGCTGACGATTCAGTCGGGCCCGCGCATCCCGCAGTCGCAGCGCTGGGCGGAGACGATGAACGGCGAGGCCGGCGCATACCTGGAAGGCCAGCCGGTGATCCGCGTCTTCGGCGGTGCGGCCGCATCCAGCTTCCGGCGCCGCCTGGACGAATACGTCGGCTTCCTGGTCGCCTGGCAGCGCCCGCTGGCCGGCAAGAAGACCTTCATGGACCTGGTCACCCGTCCCGCCACCTTCCTCTGGCTCATCGCGGTCATGGGGACTCTGCTGGTGGTCACCGGCCGGATGAATCCGGTGGATCTGCTGCCGTTCTTGTTGCTGGGCACCACCTTCGGCGCACGTCTGCTCGGCATCGCCTACGGCCTCGGCGGCATCCGCGCCGGCATGTTGGCCGCGCGGCGCCTGCAGAACACGCTCGACGAGGCGGACCTCGCGGTGCGAGACCAGGACGAAGCCCACCGGGATCCGGCGGGCACGGTGGTGTTCGACAACGTCGGCTTCGGCTACCGCCCCGACGTTCCCGTCATCCATGACGTGTCGCTGACCTTGCGGCCCGGCACGGTCACCGCGCTGGTCGGCCCCTCCGGATCCGGCAAGTCGACGCTGGCCGCCTTGCTGGCCCGGTTCCACGACGTCGGACAGGGTGCGATACGCGTTGGGGGACAGGATATTCGGTCGATGACCGCCGACCAGCTCTATGCTCAGGTCGGATTCGTGCTGCAGGAAACGCAATTGGTGCACGGCACCGTCGCGGAAAACATCGCGCTGGCCGTCCCGGATGCCACCACGGCGCAAATCGAACAGGCGGCCCGCGAGGCGCAGATCCACGACCGCATCATGCGACTGCCGGACGGCTACGACACCATGCTCGGCGCCGGAAGCGGGCTCTCCGGCGGTGAGCGCCAACGACTCACCATCGCCCGCGCGATCCTGGCCGACACCCCGGTGCTCATCCTCGACGAGGCCACCGCCTTCGCCGACCCCGAATCGGAATACCTTGTGCAGCAAGCGCTCAACCGCCTGACTCAGGACCGCACCGTGCTGGTGATCGCGCATCGATTGCACACGATCACCCGCGCCCACCAGATCATCGTGCTCGACCACGGCCGCATCGTCGAACGCGGCACCCACGACGAGTTGCTGACCGCCGACGGCCGGTACCGGCGGCTGTGGGAGGGCGCCCGCCGTGACCAGGTGGCCGCCGGCACGACGGGCGAGGGGGCACGATGATTCGCACGTGGTTGAGTTTGGTTCCGGCGGATCGCCGCAACCAGGTCATCACCTACACGGTGCTGGCATTGATCTCCGTGGTGGTGCGCGCGGTGGCCACCGTGCTGTTGGTCCCCCTGGTGGGGGCGTTGTTCAGCGACCAGCCGCAGCGTGCCCTGGTCTGGCTGGGCTGGCTGACCGCGGCGACCGTGACCGGCTGGGTGATCGACACCGCAACCGCGCGTATCGGTTTCAACCTGGGCTTCGCGGTGCTGGATCACAGCCAGCACGACGTGGCGGATCGGCTGCCCGGCGTGCGGCTGGAATGGTTCACCGCCGAGCACACCGCGACCGCGCGGCAGGCGATCGCGGCCACCGGACCCGAACTCGTCGGCCTCGTCGTCAACCTGCTCACGCCGTTGATCTCCGCCATCCTGCTGCCCGCCGCCATCGCGGTGGTCCTGCTTCCGGTTTCCTGGCAACTGGGGCTCGCCGCGCTGGGTGGCCTGCCGCTGCTGTTGGGCGCGCTGTGGGCATCGGCCCGCTTGGCGCGGCGCGCCGATGCCGCGGCCGCCGACGCCAATAGCGCGCTTACCGAACGGATCATCGAGTTCGCCCGCACCCAGCAGGCGCTGCGGGCCGCGCGGCGCGTCGAGCCGGCGAGGAGCCTGGTCGGCGATGCGCTGGCCGCCCAACACGGCGCCACCATGCGCTTGCTCTCCATGCAGGTCCCCGGGCAGCTGCTGTTCAGCCTCGCCAGCCAGCTTGCGCTGATCCTGCTGGCCGGGGCGACCACCGCGCTGACCGTGAACGGAACGCTCACGGTGGCGGAGGCGATCGCGCTGATCGTCGTCATCGTGCGCTACCTGGAACCGTTCACCACGATCAGCGAGCTGGCGCCGGCGCTGGAGAGCACCCGCGCCACGCTCGACAACATCCGTTCGGTGCTCACCGCGCCGCTGATGAATGCCGGTAACGGCACGCTGCCGGGTGCCACGGCGCCCCGTATCGAGTTCGACGATGTCGTGTTCCGCTACGACGGCGCGAGTGCGCCGGTGCTCGACGGGGTGAGTTTCGCGATGGAGCCGGGCAGCACGACGGCGATCGTCGGACCGTCCGGTTCGGGTAAGAGCACCATCCTGGCGCTGATCGCCGGGCTGCACGAGCCCACCGGCGGCCGCGTGCTGATCGACGGGGTCGACGCGGCGACGCTGGACGGAGACGCCCGTCGGGCGGCGAGCAGCGTGGTGTTCCAGCATCCCTACCTGTTCCACGGGTCGATCCGCGACAACGTGTTCGCCGGGGATCCCGGCGCCGGTGCTGATCGGTTCGCGCGGGCGGTGGCTCTCGCGCGTGTCGACGAGCTCGTCGGGCGGCTGCCCGACGGCGCCGACACCGTGGTGGGCGAGGCCGGCTCGGCACTGTCCGGCGGTGAGCGGCAACGGGTCAGCATCGCCCGCGCGTTGCTCAAGCCCGCACCGATACTGCTGGTAGACGAGGCGACCAGCGCGCTGGACACCGAGAACGAGGCCGCGGTGGTCGACGCGCTGACCGCCGATCCGCAATCGCGCACCCAGGTGATCGTCGCGCATCGGCTGGCCAGCATCAGTCACGCCGACCGCGTCCTGTTCCTCGACAGCGGCCGCGTTGTCGAGGAGGGAACGGTTGACGAATTGCTCGCTGCGGGCGGCCGTTTCGACGATTTCTGGCGGCAGCAGCACGAAGCCGCCGAATGGCGGATTCTGGCCGACTAGCGCGCCGCGGTTGACCGCAACTCTTGCGGTATGCCTTACAGTTTGTCAGTCGGACTGAGCTGTCTGCGTACAGGAGGCGTGCTGCTTATGAGTGCCGTGCTGTCGATACCGCGTTACCCCGGCGACGTGACCCCACAGTGGTTGTCGGCCGCGCTCAGTGGCAGCGGCACACCCGTCGAGGTCGCCGACGTGGACGTGGTTGCGATCGGCACCGGGCAGACCGGGGCCACCTACCGGGTGACCGCCCGCTACGCGACGGATCCCGGTGACCTGCCGCAGACCTTTGTGATCAAACTGCCCGCCCAGGACGACACGGTCCGCGACCGGGTGGTCATCGGCTACCGCAGCGAATGCGCGTTCTACTCCTCGGTGGTGGATCGGGTCCAGGTGCCCACTCCGCGCTGCTTCTACTCCGAGATCACCGAGGATGCAATGAATTTCGCGCTGCTGCTCGCCGATCAGGCGCCGGCGGTGCAGGGCGATCAGCTCGTCGGCTGCGGGGAAACCGAAGCCCACCTTGCGGTTACCGCGCTGGCCGGTCTGCACGCCCCCAGTTGGTGTGATCCCGTCTGGCTGGATTTCCCGGGCATCGCGTTTGGCCGACCGGACGAGGCCGGTGCGGGCGGTATGGGCGAGGTGGCGAAGTTGAGCGCCGACATCACGCTGGAGAAGCTGGGCGCCCGGATGAGCGCCGAAGACCGCGATACCTTCAGTGCCGCAATGGGTTTGATCGCGCCCTGGCTGCTGTCCGAGTATGACCGGTTCGCCCTGCTGCACGGCGACTATCGCCTGGACAACCTGCTGTTCGATCCGGAGCGAACCCGGGTCAGCGTGGTGGACTGGCAGACGCTCGGCGTGGGCCTGCCGACCCGGGATCTCGCGTACTTCACCGCGACCAGCCTCAATCCGCAACTGCGTGCGAGCATCGAAGAGGGGCTGGTCGCCGATTATCACCGCGCGCTGGCGGCCGGCGGGGTCGGCGACTACGACCGCGAAACCTGTTGGCGCGATTACCGGCTCGGGGTATTGCAGGCCCCGCTGATCTCGGCACTCGGGTTCGCGTTCGCCGCCGCCACCGAGCGCGGCGACGACATGGTGCTGACCATGATCAGCCGCGGCTGCCAAGCGATCCGCGAGCTGGGGACGCTGGACCTGATCGGCTGAGCGCTCAGAGGTCGCCGGTGAAATCGGCGCTGAGCCAGCGGTCCGGGCGGATGGTGAACAGCACCTCCTCGACGCCTTCCATGCTGCGCACGAACGCGCGCCCACCTTCCTCGCCGAGGTAACGGATGGCGACCGACTCGGCCACGTCGACCGGGGCCGGGTTGGTCGTCTCGACAATCGAGCCCTCGACCACCACGTATTGATACGGCGGCTCCTCGCGCTGCACCACCAGCGTCACGGCCCCCGCCCGCTCGATGAGGCGAGCTTTGCGGCTCGACGCCCCGGTCATGATCCGGATGTTTCCACCGGGGGTGTAGTCGTACCAGATCGGGACGCTGGCCGGCGGCCGGCCTTCGGTGGCGGCGACGGACAGCACAGCCACATGCTTGTCGGCCAGGAATTCCTGGCGCTCGGTTTCGCTGAAGGCTTTCATGACGAGTGCAAACGCCCGGGCGGTGGAGCTATTCCCGATCTGCCCAAAGGGCGGTCAGTACTGCGTCGAGCCCTGATCCACCGGGATCTGCGCCGCGGTGACCTTGCGCGACTCGTCGCTGGCCAGCCAGCACACGGTATCGGCGATCTCCTCCGGCTCGGCGACCCAGTCGGGCAGGAACGGGGTGAGGACGTGCGACAGCTGTGGGTTGGTTTCCATGGTCCTGCCCACCGCGTTGACCATGTCGCCGGAGCCCATCGCGGTGTTCACCGGACCCGGATGAACGCTGTTGACCCGGATCGAATGCTTACCCAGCTCCGCGGCGAAGGCCCGCGCCAGCCCGGTGACGGCGTGCTTGCTGGCGGTGTAGTGGATCATGAACGGCTGCATCTTCATTCCGGCCGCGGAGCTGATCAGGATGATGGAGCCGCCGCGGCCGCCTTCGATGATCTTGTCCGCGCCGGCCATCACGGTGTTCCAGGTCCCGGTCACGTTGATGTCCATGACGTCGCGAAAATTCTCCGGCGTGATGTCGTCCCAGGCCTGCGGAGCCGCGACCCCGGCGTTGGCCACGATGATGTCCAGCCGGCCCAGCTCGGCGACGCCGTCCTCGACCACCTTGCGCAGACCGTCGAAGTCGCGGGTGTCCACGACCGAGGCGATGATCCGGCGGTTCGCCGCTTCGACCAGGCGCACCGTCTCGCTCAGATCGTCGGGCGTCGCCGGGTCGTAGGGCACGCAGGACGGCAGCGTGCCCGCGATGTCGACGGCGATGATGTCGGCGCCTTCGGAGGCCATGCGCACCGCGTGCGCCCGCCCCTGGCCGCGTGCCGCGCCGGTGATGAATGCGACTCTTCCGGCAAGCTTGCCGCTCATTCTTGCTCCTCCGTTGGGTTCGGTTGCTGCGCGGCCACTCTTATCGCTGCGCCGCCTTGACGAGATTCGCCCCGATGATCAACCGCTGAATCTCACTGGTGCCCTCGTACAGTCGCAGCAGCCGCACATCCCGGTAGATGCGTTCGACGGCAACGCCGCGCATGTAACCGGTGCCGCCGTGAATCTGCACCGCGAGATCCGCGACATTGCCGGCCATTTCGGTGCAGAAGACCTTCGCGGCCGACGGTGCGATCCTGCGGTCCTCGTCGGCGACCCACAGCCGAGCGGCTTCGCGCACCAGCGCACGCCCGGCCATCACCCCGGTCTGCTGGTCGGCGAGCATGCCCTGCACCAACTGGAAGCCTCCGATCGGCGTCCCGCCCTGCGTCGCGGTGGCGGCGTACGACACCGATTCGTCGAGCGCGCGTTGGGCGGTGCCCACCGCCAGGGCCGCGATGTGTACGCGGCCGCGGGCCAACGAGGTCATGGCCGCGCGGTATCCGTGGTCCTCACTGCCGCCGACGAGGGCATCGGAGCCGACGCGGACGTCGGTGAAGTTCACGTCGGCCGTCCAGGCGCCCTCCTGGCCCATCTTGGCGTCCTTGGCGCCCACCTCGACGCCGGCGGCGTCCGCGGGCACCAGGAAGACGGCGATTCCCGGACCCTGGTCGTCCGCGGGCCGGGTACGCGCGAACACCACGAAAAGATCGGCGACGGGCGCGTTGGTGATGAAGCGCTTCTGCCCGGAAAGGACCCAATCATCGCCGTCGCGAACGGCTTTGGTGCGCAAGCCGGCCGGGTTCGATCCGGCGCCGGGTTCGGTCAGCGCGAACGAGGCGACGACGTCACCGGATGCGATCGATTCGAGCCAGCGCGATTTCTGTTCGTCGGTGCCGAACCCCACCAGCACCTGTCCGGCGATGCCGTTGTTGGTGCCGAACATCGACCGCAAGGCCAGCGACGTGTAACCCAACTCCATCGCCAGCTCGACGTCCTGCATCAGGTTGAGGCCAAGGCCGCCCCACTCCTGGGGAATCGCGTAGCCGAACAGGCCCATCTTCTTGGCCTCGTCGCGCAGGTCGTCGGGGACGCAGTCGGTGTCGAGGATCTCCTGCTCCCGGGGGACTACCACGCTGCGAACGAAATGCCTTGTCTGAGCGAGGATCTCGCGGAAGTCCTCGTCGGATACTTCCGCGACTTCGGCGGTGGCCATAAGCTCCACACTCCTCTCTCGATCCGGGACACCCCGGTTCAGGGCTGGATCCTATATCAAATATGATATTTGGCTTACGGGTGCCCGGTGTAGGCGATAACAGTGAAGGGTGTGTGATCGGAGTGGCGATGTTGACAGGTCAGACCGCGGTAATCACGGGCGGAGCGCAGGGGCTGGGTCTGGCCATCGCTGAACGCTTCGTCGCCGAAGGCGCGCGAGTGGTACTGGGCGATGTCAACCTCGAGGAAACGCAGGTGGTGGCCAAGCAGTTGGGTGGCGATGACGTCGCGGTCGCGGTTCGGTGCGATGTCACCCAGTCTTCGGACGTCGAAACTTTGATCCAGACCGCGGTCGAGCGTTTCGGCGGCCTGGACATCATGGTCAACAACGCCGGCATCACCCGGGACGCGACGATGCGCAAGATGACCGAGGAGCAATTCGATCAGGTGATCAACGTGCACCTGAAGGGTACCTGGAACGGCACCCGACTGGCCGCCGCCGTCATGCGCGAAAACAAGCGCGGCGCCATCATCAACATGTCCTCGGTGTCGGGCAAGGTCGGCATGATCGGCCAGACCAACTACTCAGCGGCCAAGGCCGGCATCGTCGGCATGACCAAGGCGGCCGCAAAAGAGCTGGCCTACCTGGGCGTCCGGGTGAACGCGATTGCACCTGGTCTGATCCGCTCGGCCATGACAGAGGCCATGCCGCAGCGCATTTGGGATTCCAAGGTCGCCGAGGTGCCGATGGGCCGGGCCGGCGAGCCCAGCGAGGTCGCCAGCGTGGCGCTGTTCCTGGCTTCGGATCTGTCGTCGTACATGACCGGCACCGTTATGGAAATCACCGGCGGCCGCCACCTATGAGTGCCGAGGCCGTCATCTGTGAACCCGTTCGGACCCCGATCGGTCGCTACGGCGGAATGTTCAAGGCGTGCAGCGCCGTAGACCTCGGCGTCACCGCTCTCAAAGGCCTGCTCGAGCGGACCGGGCTGGCGCCCGACGCCGTGCAGGACGTGATCCTCGGCCACTGCTATCCCAACAGCGACGCGCCGGCGATCGGGCGCGTGGTGGCGTTGGATTCCGGTCTGCCGGTGACGGTTCCGGGCATGCAGGTCGACCGGCGGTGCGGGTCGGGCCTGCAGGCGGTCATCCAGGCGTGCCTGCAGGTGGGCGCCGGGGACGACGACCTCGTCGTCGCCGGCGGCTGCGAGAGCATGAGCAATGTCGCCTTCTACTCCACCGACATGCGTTGGGGCGGCGCCCGCAACGGTGTACAGGTGCACGACGGGCTGGCCCGGGGACGGACCACCGCCGGCGGCCGGAATTACCCGGTGCCGGGCGGAATGCTGGAGACGGCCGAGAATCTGCGCCGCCAGTACGGCATTTCACGTCAGGAGCAGGACGAGCTCGCGGTGCGATCCCACCAGCGCGCCGTCGCCGCGCAGAAAGACGGCGTCCTGGCCGAGGAGATCATCGGAGTCGCGGTCCGCACCCGCAGCGGCGAGGAACTCATCGACACCGACGAACACCCGCGCGCCGATACATCGGTCGAGTCGCTGGGCAAGCTCAAACCCCTTCTGTTGAAGGATGATCCGGAGGCGACGGTCACCGCGGGCAACGCCAGCGGGCAGAACGACGCCGCATCGATGTGCGTGGTCACCACACCGGAGAAGGCCGACGAATACGGTCTGAAGCCGTTGGTGCGCCTGGTGTCCTGGGGCGTGGCGGGGGTCGCACCGAACGTCATGGGCCTCGGGCCGGTGCCCGCGACCGAGGTCGCACTGGCCAAGGCGGGCCTGCAGCTGTCCGACATCGACCTCATCGAACTCAACGAAGCCTTTGCCGCGCAAGCGCTTGCGGTGATGCGGGAGTGGAACTTCGGCGCCGCCGATCACGAACGGACCAACGTGCACGGTTCGGGGATCTCGCTGGGCCATCCGGTGGGCGCGACGGGCGGCCGGATGCTGGCCACCCTGGCACGCGAACTCCATCGCCGTGAGGCGCGCTACGGCCTGCAGACGATGTGCATCGGCGGCGGGCAGGGCCTGGCGGCCGTCTTCGAACGGGTCGCATCGCGATGATCGTTTCGGCGTTGCCACTGGACGGTCTCACCGTCGTGGAGGTGTCGAGTTTCGTCGCCGCTCCGCTGTGCGGCATGACGCTGAGTCAGCTTGGTGCGGAAGTCATCCGAGTCGACCCGATCGGCGGCGCATCCGATGTGCAGCGGTGGCCACTGGCCGCGGACGGCACCTCGATCTATTGGACCGGCCTGAACAAGGGAAAGCGTTCGGCCACCATCGATCTGCGTTCCCCGGAGGGCCATGAACTGGTCCAGCGGCTGATCGTCGAGGGTGACGGCATCGTGGTGACAAACGCCGCGGGATTGTCCTGGCTCAGCCACGAAGTGCTGGCGGCCACGCGCCCCGACGTGATTCACGTTCAATTGCTCGGGCGCGGCGACGGTTCCACCGGAGTGGACTACACGGTCAACGCGGGGCTGGGCTATCCGCTCGTCACCGGTCCGACCGATCATGGCGGAGCGATCAATCACGTGCTGCCGGCCTGGGACGTATGCTGCGGCCTGTACGCCGCGCTGGCGGTCGTCACCGCCGTGCGCCACCGCGAGCAATCCGGGACGGGAGCGCGGATCAGCCTGGCGTTGGAGGACGTCGCCCTGGCCACCGCGGCCAACCTGGGTTTGCTGACCGAACCGCAAGTCAATGGGACGCAACGCGAACGGCTGGGTAACGCTATCTACGGCCAGTACGGGCAGGACTTCGTCAGCAGCGACGGTGCCAGGTTCATGGTGGTCACCTTGACCGGCAGGCACTTTCGCGACCTGCTCGCGGTGACGGGCACCGGCGCCGCGGTGTCGGCGCTCGCCGAGGCGCTGGGCGCGGATTTCGGGTCCGAGGGCGACCGCTACCGCTACCGTGACGTGCTGTCCAGTCTGTTCGCCACCTGGTTCAGCGATCACACCGCCGACGAGATCACCACCGCGCTGTCCGCGACCACGGTGCTGTTCGAGCGGTACCGCACCTTCGCCGAGGTAGCTGCGGGGCCCAAGGTCACCGACAATCCGATGTTTTCCCGGCTGCGGCAACCCGGTCTCGGCGAGTACTTCGCCCCGGGCCTGCCGGCCGCATTCGACGGCACACATCCGGCCAGCGCTCCCGCGCCGGCCCTGGGACAGGACACCGCCGACGTCCTTGCGCGCCTGGGGTTGAGCGCCGCCGACATCGAGCGCCTGACCAACGCCAAGACCATCGCCTGCTGAGCCGCCGGAAGGGAAACACAGCACATGACCAAACTCGCCCAGACCCTCGGATTGACCGAGGTGCAGACCGAGATCATCGCCACCGTAAGAAAATTCGTCGAGAAGGAAGTCATTCCCCACGCGGCCGAACTGGAACGCAGTGACACCTACCCGCAGGCGATCGTCGACCAGATGCGCGAGATGGGCCTGTTCGGCCTGATGATTCCGCAGGAGTACGGCGGTCTGGGTGAGTCGCTGTTGACCTACGCCCTGTGCGTCGAGGAGCTGGCACGGGGCTGGATGAGCGTATCCGGCGTGCTGAACACGCATTTCATCGTGGCGTACATGCTGCGCCAACACGGCACCGACGAGCAGAAACAGCGGTTCCTGCCGCGGATGGCAGCCGGTGAGACCCGCGGCGCCTTCTCGATGTCGGAGCCGGAGCTGGGTTCCGACGTGGCCGCGATCCGCACCCGGGCACGGCGGAACACCGACGGCACCTACACCATCGACGGCCAGAAGA
Organism: Mycobacterium senriense; assembly: GCF_019668465.1. Classification (NCBI taxonomy): domain Bacteria; kingdom Bacillati; phylum Actinomycetota; class Actinomycetes; order Mycobacteriales; family Mycobacteriaceae; genus Mycobacterium; species Mycobacterium senriense. The sequence continues at coordinate 3,460,913 of NZ_AP024828.1, forward strand.
TGTGGCTGACCAACGGCGCCACCTCCACGCTGGTGGCGGTGCTGGTGCGCACCGACGAGGGGTCGGACAAACCCCACCGCAACCTCACCGCGTTCCTCGTCGAGAAGCCGGTCGGTTTCGGTGAAGTCGTTCCCGGCCTGCGCATTCCGGGCAAGATCGAGAAGTTGGGCTACAAGGGCATCGAGACGACGGAGATGATTTTCGATGGCTACCGGGCCGGCCCCGACGACGTGCTCGGCGGCACCACCGGCCAGGGCTTCTTCCAGATGATGGACGGCATCGAGGTCGGCCGCGTCAACGTGTCGGCGCGCGCCTGTGGTCTCGGGATTCGTGCCTTCGAGCTCGCGGTGCGCTACGCGCAACAACGCCAGACCTTCGGCAAGCCGATCGCCGAGCATCAGGCCATCGCCTTTCAGCTCGCCGAGATGGCCACCAAAGTCGAAGCAGCACACCTGATGATGGTCAACGCGGCGCGGCTGAAGGACTCGGGCGAGCGCAATGACGTCGCCGCCGGGATGGCCAAATACCTGTGCAGCGAATACTGCACCGAGGTAACCCAGCAGAGCTTCCGGATCCACGGCGGCTACGGCTATTCCAAGGAATACGAAATCGAGCGGCTGATGCGCGACGCCCCATTCCTGCTGATCGGTGAGGGCACCAGCGAGATCCAGAAGAACATCATCAGCAAGCGACTGCTCGCCGAGTATCAGGTGTAAGCAGATGAGCGTTCCGGAATTCGCTGCGCGGCCTCAACTTTCCGAGGACGTCGCGCGGCTCATCCGCGGGCGGATATTCGATGGGGCGTACGCCGCCGGATCGTATGTCCGGTTGGACCAATTGGCCGCCGAGTTGGGTATCAGTGTCACACCCGTGCGTGAGGCACTTTTCGCGCTGTGCGCCGAAGGCCTGATCAACCAGCAGCCGCGCCGGGGTTTCGTGGTGTTGCCGGTCACCGGACGCGACGTCACCGATGTGGCGAACGTGCAGGCGCACGTGGGTGGTGAGTTGGCCGCGCGGGCCGCGCTCAACATCACCGATGATCAACTGCACGAGCTCAAGGAGATCCAGGCGCAGCTGGAGGAGGCCTATGCCGGCGACGAACACGAACGGACCGTGCGGCTGAATCACGAATTTCACCGCGCCATCAATGTCGCGGCGGACTCGCCCAAGCTCGCTCAGCTGATGTCGCAGATCACCCGGTATGCCCCGGAATCGGTGTTTCCCGCCATCGAGGGCTGGCCCGAGCAATCGATGCAGGACCATCGGCGGATCCTGTCCGCGCTGAAAAAGCACGACGACCAGCTCGCCCGCGCGGCGATGTCGGAACACCTTGCCGCCGGCGCGGTGCCGTTGATCGACCACCTGGTGGCGCGCGGGGTGGTGGCCGACGGGGGCGGCCAAACGTCCTCGTGAATCCGCCTCGGCGGCAACGCAGAACTGTCAGCCCTGGACCCGGGTCCCCTGAGCCCGGTCTGATAACATCTCGCGCAGTCGACGGATGTCGACCTTGCCGGTGCCGCCGCGCGGAACGTCGTCGCCGGAATCCAGCAGCAGCCACACCGTCGGGACCTTGAAGGCGCTCAGCAGAGTTCGGGCGGAGCGGCGCAGCTGGTCGGCGCTCAGCGCACGGCACACCACCGCCGCGCCCACCCGGTTGCCCGCAGCGCCGGGAACATTGATGACGAAGGCGTTGTCGATGCCGTCGATCGCGCGCAGGGCGCTCTCGACCTCACTGGGGTAGACGGTCGCGCCGCTGACTTTGAACATGTCGTCGGATCGCCCGTGATAGAACAGGAATCCGTCTTCGTCGAGGTGGCCGAGGTCACCTGTGGGGTAGAAGCCGTCGGCGGTGAACAGGTCCTCGCGGGTTCGCCCGCAGATGCCGCGCAGCGTGTGCGGTCCGCGGATGTGGATCATCCCGGTGGCGCCCGCCGCCACGGGCGCGCCGCTGTCGGTGTCGACGATGCGGACCTCCATGCCGGGGAAGGGTTTTCCGCAGCTGCCCCACGCCGACGCGGGCATGTCGGTATCGGCGGGGTAGCCGCAGTACGGGCCGAAGGCTTCGGTCATGCCGAACAAGGTGGCGCGCGCGCCGGGCTGGGCGCGCTGCTCGGCCGGCAGCACGGCCTGCAGGCTCCCCGCGTGTAGGGTCGACAGGTCCGCGCCCACCTTGCCGGCGTGCCGCGCCAACGTCTCGGCCTGGTCCGGCCAGCCCCGAAACAGCGTGACCCGTTCGTCTTCCAGCAGTTTCAGGGTCGTTTCGGGCCGGGGAATTTCTTCGGTCACCAGGGTGGCGCCGGCCAGCAGGGCCGAGAGTATTCCGCTGCCGAAGCCGCCCACCCAGAAGAAGGGCATCGGCAGATACAGCCGGGTCTCGGCGGTGATGCACCGCGCCGCGAGGCCCGACCGCACGGCGCCCAACGCGCTGCCGTGCGAGTGGATGACTCCCTTCGGGGAACCGCTGCTGCCCGAGGTGAACATGATCACCAACGGGTCGGCGGGCGTGACCGTCGACGCCATGGGGCCGACGATGTTGCGGGCCTGTGCGCTCGCGCCGGCGTTATCGAGCCGGTCGGCCGGCCAAATCTCGTGTAATGCAGGAAGATCGGTTCTTCGCACCGTCGCGAGGTCGTCGAGGTAGCGGTGGCCGCGAAATTCCTCGACGCTGACCAAGAACTGCACCGCGGCCGCCCGCAGCTGCGCGGCCAGCTCCGCGACCGTCAGTAGGGTGCTCAGCGGGACCAGCACCGAACCGATACGGGTCAGGGCGATGGCGACCTGCACCCAGCGGGTGCTGTTCGGCATGATGAGTCCCACCCGGGTGCCCTTGCCCACGCCCGCCTCGATGAAGACCGCAGCCAAGTCCTTTGTGGTGGAGTCGAGTTGGTGGTAACTGATCCGGGAGGTCGGATCGATCACCATCGGCGCGTCGCCGTCGTGGTCGGCCCGCAACCGCACCAGTTCGTCGATGGTGCTAGACATCGAAGAGCTCTCTGAGTCGCCGCATGTCGACCTTGCCACTGGACAGCAGCGGAATCTCGGCGCCGCGTAGGGCGAGGAACCGTTTGGGAATCTTGTACGCGGACAGTTCCGTTTTCAGCAATGCGACCAGTGCGGCTGCGTCGAAATCCGCGGCTCCTCCTGGCTGCACGACCACCGCGGCGACGATTTGCCCGCGCCGGGCGTCGGGGATGCCGATCACATAGGCCGGCGCCCCGCCGGTGACCCTGGTGATGGTCTTTTCCACTTCGGCTGCCGAGACGTTGGCGCCCGCCGTCTTGATCATCGCGCTGCGCCGACCGACGAAATAGACGAATCCGTCGGCATCGATGCGCACCAAATCGCCGCTGTGGAACCAACCGTCGGCATCGAAACACTCTTCCCGGCTGCGCTTGTAGTAGCGCTGCATCAGGTACGGCCCGCGAAGGCACAGTTCGCCGACCTCGCCGACCGCAACGGCGGCCGCGCTGTCGGGATCGATGACCTTGGTCTCGAATCCCGGTGCCGGCTTGCCGAACGAGCCGCGCCGGTGTTCGGGTTGGTCGGATTCGTCATCACCGATAAGCACGACGCTGCCGGCCTCGGTCATCCCCAGCATGTTGTGCCGCAGTTCCGGGTCGGCCGGGCGCGCGCCCGGAGCCATGATCGGGTATAGGTTGCCGCGCCGCATCGACGCCAGGTCACGTCGAGGGTAGCTCGGATGGTCGGCCAGGTGGGCGATCCCGGTCACGAATCCATTCGTGACGGTGGGCTTTTCGGCTTCCAACAGGTCGAGCGTCGCCCCCGCATCAGTGGCGTTGGAACACACCAAGGTCGATCCGGCCATCAAGGCCGCGAGTAGGCCGAACGCAAGCCCGCCGATCCAGAAGAACGGCGAGTTGCAGAACAGCCTGTCGTCGGCCGTCAAGCCCCGGATCCGGTTGAGGTTGCGCTGATGCGCGAGCAGGCTGCCGTGCGTGTGCACCGCCCCCTTCGGGGCGCTAGTGGAGCCCGACGTGTACACAATCGCGAGCGGATCACCCTCCGCGACGTCATCTTCCAGCGCCGTCAGCAGCGCCGGATCGACGGCGTCGGCCAGCCGGTGCACCGGCTCGTGAGTGATCGCCACGTGGCGCAGCTGCGGTGCCGCGGCACACCACAACCGGAACCCGAGATCGGCGCCGGAGAATATCTCGGACAGTCGCTGCACGTAATCGTGAGAGCGAAACGATGCGGCAGTCAACAGGATTCCCACATCGCTGTCGACCAGTTGCTCGCGCAGCTCGCGGGCGGTGGCGAAGGTGGAGAACGGGACCACCACGGCACCGATTCGCGCCGCGGCCAGCATCCCGACGACGAACTCGGGTCCGTTCGGATACAGCAGCCCCACATGGGTTCCCTTGCCGGCGCCGAGGCCAATCAGACCGCGGGCGAGTCCCGCCGACCGGACATCGGCCTCGGCGTAGCTGATCCGATCGGCATCGCAGACCAGAAGCGGGTGATCACCGCGTAAACGTGCTTGCTGCCGCAGGATCTCGGCGACTGTCAACGGATCAACGGGCATGGTCGCGCTGCACCGCGGGCTCGCGGAAGAAGTCCCGAATTGCACCGAGATCGGCCTTCCCCGAGGGTGTCCGGGGGATGGCGTCAACGATCGCGATTTCGGTGGGTATCTCGTAGCGGGCCAGCCGCTCTCGTAGATACTCCACCAGCGCGTCGGCGTCGGCTCGTTCGCGTAGCTCAACCATCGCGACCGGCGTCTCGCCGAGCCGCTCGTCAGGTCGGGCGATCACGGCCGCACCGGCCACTGCGGGGTGTCTCTCCAGTGCCATGCGGACGTCGTCGGGCATCACCTTGAAACCGCCGCGGATGATCGCCTGGTCGGCGCGGCCCACGATCCAGAGAAACCCATCGGCGTCGATCCGTGCCATATCCGTGGTCCGCATCCACTGCGCGGCGGGCCCCAGTTGGCCCGGCTTGACTTCCAGCAGGCCGACTTGGCCCGGGCCCAACGGGGTTCCGTCGTCGGCCACGACCCTGAGTTGGGCGCCCGGATTGGCCCGACCGACGCTGCCTCGTTTGGTTTGCCAGTACCGCTGGTACTCGGCAAGGGTCCAGCCCGCCACACCACCGCCGAATTCGGTTGCCGCATAGGAGGTCAACACCGGGATGCCGTACTTCTCGGTGAAGGCATCGGCATCCTCTGCCGACAGCGGCGCCGTCCCGCAGGTGACGGCCTTCAGACTCTGAAGGTCGGCGCGCGGAATATCGGAGTGCAAGACGGTGCGGAGGGCGGCCGGTACCAGCGACGCCGCGCGGGGCCGATACTTGCGCACCGCCGCGGCCCAAGCGTTCAGCTCGAATCGTTCCAGCAGCACGAACGCTCGCGCCTCGGCGATGCATTGCAGCACCCGGAACACGCCGCCGATATGCACCAGCGGCGAGTTCACGATCGCGACGCCTCGGCGCAGCTCTCGAGGCGGCGCAGCCTGTTCGGGATCCGGCCCCATCACGCTGCGCGCCAACATGTCGTAGCCCAGATCGATTCGCTTGGGCGGGCCCGTGGTGCCGCTGGTCAGCATGCGCACCGCGACACCGGACGGCGACGGGGTGCCGCCGGTGGGCGGCGCGGACACGTCGACGTCGTCCAGCAGGCGCGAAATCGTGATCGTCGGCGTGCCCGCGGCAACCAGCGTCGCCAGATCGTCGCGCTCGCCGACGATCACGGGGAGCTGCAGTCCCGCGATGTCGGTCTTGGTGCGCTCGTCGCCGCGAGAGGGGTTGATGACCACGACCGTTCCGCCGCCCAGCAGCACGCCCAGAAACGCGCCCACGTGTCCCGGCCGGTTGCGCAACAGCATCCCGATCTCGCCTCCGGCGGTGACCGCGGCGATGCGGTGTGCCGATGTGGCGAGTTGGGCCCAGGAGATCCATTGGCCGCCATACTCGATGGCGTGCGCGTCCGGTTCCAGGTCGAGCACGTCGGCGATGCGTTGAACCAGCGGGTGACGCGACATCAGCGAATCTTCGGTGTGCGCGCGGAGCCGCGGGCTTCCGAATCGCTCTGAGCGGCCAGCTCGGCGGTGCCCAGCGGGTTGCCCAGCCGGGTGTAGATCAAGTTCTGCGCCATCGCCGTGCGATACGGCTTGTCCAGCGACTCCCAAATCGCTTTGACGGTGCCCGCGGTCGCGGTCGGCGGATTGGCGGCGATGGTCGACGCAATCTCGTGGGCGCGGTTCCACAGCTGGTCGGCGGCGACGACCTCGGAGACCAGTCCGATTCGCAGCGCTGTGTCGGCACTGACACGCTCGTCGTTGCCCATCAGGGCGATGCGCAACGTCTCGCCCAGTCCGATCCGCCGCATCAGGCCGACCGGCTCCAGTGCGCAGACCAGGCCGGCCGACACGTGAGAGTCGAAGAACGTGGCGTCTTCTGCGCAGATGACCACGTCGGACTCGTTGACGAAGTAGAACGCGCCAGCGGTGCACATTCCCTGAACCGCGCAGACCACCGGTTTCCACATCTTCTGCCACTTGGGGCTCAGCAGCTCCCCGGGATCCTCGTGGTTCCAGATGTTTTCGGGCTGGCCGTACGGTGTCTTGATGTCAAGCCCGGCACTGAACGCGCGGTCTCCGGCCGCCCGCAGCACCACCGCATGCACCGACTCGTCGAGTTTGACCGTGCGCCAGGCGCGGGCCATCTCCTCGCACATGGTGCGGTTGAACGCGTTCAGCTGATCGGGGCGATTCAGCGTGATGGTGGCGACATGGCTGTCCGCGTCGACGTCGAGCAGGATGGTTTCGAAGGTCATCGGCATTGCCAATTCGGTTTGCGTTTCTCGACGAACGCCCTGGGGCCTTCGGCCGCGTCCTCGGTGCGCAGCACACGTTCGCGGAAAGTTTCGGCGAGTATCTCCGCCTCGTGCAGTGGCACGTTCAGGCCCTTGAGGATCGCCAGTCGGGTGCCCCGAACAGCGAGCGGCGCATTGGAATTGACGATCTCGGCGATCTCGTGAGCTCGCTCCAGCAGGTTGTCGTGCTCGACGATCTCGCTGATCAGCCCGAGCTCGTAGGCGCGTTGTGCGCTCATTCGCTCGTGCTTGCCCATCAAGGCCATTCGCAGCGCGATCGAGCGGGGCAACACCCGAGACACCCGCACCAGTTCCCGGCCGGCCACCAATCCGATGCTGACGTGTGGATCGAAGAAGGTCGCCTGCTCGGAAGCGATGACGATGTCGGTCGTCGTGACCCAGTCCATCCCGGCGCCACAGCAGATTCCGTTCACGGCGGTCAGCACGGGCTTGGCCATGGTGCGGAACGGCGGCGTGCCCTCCTGGGGCGCCTCCCATTGGTCGTACGTGGACAGGTACGGCCGCTCGTAGATCACTTTGCCGTCTTCGGGGATCTCTTTGACGTCGGCGCCGGTGCAGAACGCGCGGCCGGTGCCGGTCACGATGGTCAGCCATACGTTGTCGTCGTTTTCGGCCTCGTCGTAAGCGGCTCGCAGCTCGGTGATCATGTGTGGGCTGAGCGCATTGAGCGCATCCGGGCGGTTCAGGGTGACAGTCGCGGTGTGCCCGTCGACTTCGTACTTGATCGTGTCGAACGAATCAGTGGGCATTGATCATCCCTTCGATCATCGGCCATCGAATTTCGGTGGGCGTCGCTGCCGGAAGGCCTCCAGGCCCTCCTTGAAATCGCTTGTCCGGCAGGACAGTTCCAGGTTGAACAGCTCCTGGGTCAGCGATTGGCTCAGCGTTGCTTGCTGGCCGAAGTTCAGGGCCTGTTTGGCCAGGCCGATTGCGGCCGTCGGTCCGGAGGCCAGTCGGCGCACCAACTCCTCGGCGGCGTGGTCGAGGTCGGGTGTGCCCACCGCCTGGTGAATCAATCCCCAATCGGCCGCATCCGGCGCGCTCACCTTCTCGCCGAGCAGCAGCATGCGCCTGGCCCGCGCCATGCCGACGAGCCGGGGCAGTAACCAGGTGGATCCGGAGTCCGGGCTGAACCCGCGGTCGATGAAGGGCTCCCAGAACACCGCATCGTCGGCGGCCACGGTGAAGTCGGCGGCCAGCGCGAGGTTGCAGCCGAATCCCACGGCCCAGCCCCGCACGCTGCACACCACCGGCAACTGGATGGTCGCCACGAGCTCGATCACCCGGTGCGCGGCGTGCGGGATCCGTCGGACCAGATCGCCGGTGCGGGGACGCTGCCCGCCCGGATTGTTTGCGGCCACCCAGTCGGCGCCGGCGCAGAAGTCGTCGCCCGCGCCGCGGATGTGGACGGCTCGCAGCGAATCGTCGGCGCCGGCATCGGTCAGTGTTTGGACCAGATTACCGATCATTAACTGCGTCAACGAATTACGCCGGGATGGACGGTCGATCGTCACCCGTAATACCGCGCCGTCGCGGTGCACTGTTACCGAACCCTCGGCACCGGCCGTGTCGGCCCCCTGACTCACCGTCGAATCCGGCCTTTCTTCGCCGATACGGTTACCCATACAGTAGGCAATACGATTGATACGCTGTATAAGTTAGCAAGGATACGCTGCCTGCGAAACAACCCGGGGTGAAACAGAGACCCATGGCCGCGCCGGCGACGATGCGGAGCGCAGCGATGTGGGGGTACCTCCCGCTTGCGGGGGAGAGGAGTGGCGCAGATGACTTTGTCGGAGGGGCATGCCGCGCCCGCGTCGACGGGCAACGGCGACGCCAGATTCGGCGAGGCGCCGCTCGCCCAGACCGTCGCCGCAGCTGCCGCCATGCGGCGCCTGAGCTCGCTGCTGGTCTCCCTCGAGCACCCGCACCGCGCGGTCGACGCCATGCTGCAGAAGTTCGCCGAATGGGAGGGCGAGCTGTCGGCCGCGGCGCCCGCGGACAACGCGCCGCGCATCGGCGAACTGCCCGACGATCCTCGCCGCGTCTACCTCAACCACGCAACCGACATCGGTGCGTACAACCCGTGCTTTCCCGAATACCGGTTCGACCGATTAGATGCCGAGAACGCAACGGGCAGTGTCGAGTTCCCGCTGGTCTACGAGGGGCCGCCGGGGCTGGTGCACGGCGGATTCGTGGGCGTGTTCTTCGACTGCGTCATACAGCACCACAACTGTGTCACCGGGATGTCCGGCAAGACCCGATCCCTGGTGGTGACCTTCCGCCGCCCGACGCCGGTGCTGACCGAGCTGCGATTCGACATCACCCGCTCCGAGGGTGAGCGCGGCATCACGTCGACCGGGCGGCTGTTTCTCGACGACGACGTCCTGTGTACCGGCGAGGTCAACACATTGGCGTCACGGCCCGAGAAGCTTGCCGGATCGCGATTCGGCAGGCGCCGAAAGGAGTCCGATACATGACCGCCTCGAGCAGCTCAGACGATCGGGTGCTCTTCGACGTCGATCCCGATCGGCACATCGCGACCATCACGCTGAACAATCCCAAGCAACGGAACTCGTATGACGCGTCGATGCGTGAGGCAGTCGCCCGTTGCCTGGACCGGGTGGCCGAGGACGACGACCTGACAGTGGTGTTACTGCGCGGTGCCGAGGGGGTGTTTTCCACCGGAGCCGACATGAACAACGCCTACGGCTGGTACGGCGCCTCGGCGCCACAGAGCCAGGTAGCCGCCGACGACCGGGCGGCCAACCGCCGCCCCAGCCAGCGCCGGCGACTTTCCGTGGACCGCAAGTCTTTTGGCTTCTATCACAATTTCATGGGCTTCCCGAAGGTGACGGTGGGGGAGATCGCCGGCTACGCCCTCGGCGGCGGCTTCGAGATGGCGTTGATGACCGACATCTCGGTCATCGCGCGCGACACCAAGATCGGCATGCCGGCAACCCGTTTCCTCGGACCCGCGCTCGGCAGCCTGCACATGTTCTTTCACCGGCTCGGGCCGGTGCTGGCCCGGCGCCTGCTGCTGACCGGCGACATCATCGAGGCGGCTGAGATCGAACACCTCGGAATCTTCACCGACACCTGCGCGCCCGGCGCGGTGACGGCTCGGGCACGCTATTGGGCCGAAAAGGCGGCGAAGATGCCCGCCGACGGGGTCGTGATCGCCAAGGAGGCATTCCGGCTCGTCGAACAGAGCCAGGCGTACCAGGGCGAAGAGGTCGCCAGCTATCTGTTCCACGCCTTCGGCACAAATCTGCAATTCGGGCCGGACGAATTCAACTTCATCAAAACCCGTGCGCAGCACGGCGCCAGGGAGGCTTTTCGGTTACGCGACGAGCACTTCCACGTACCGGAACCCGAAGGCTGAGAAGCCATTTCGAGCGGGGTTAGCGGACCGCCGCCGCCTTCGTCCGGCTCCGAGTGGTAGCCGACTTGGTCGGCTTGCGCTGTCGTGACGGCGCCGCCTTGCCACTTTTCGTTCCCTTTCGCTCTTCGATCAGCCGGCTGGCGTGGTCGAGAATGCAGGTCAGGCCGTACTCGAAATTGGTTTCATCGGGCGCGCCGATGCGGTGACCTATCCCGGTCACCTGAGCGAGGAGCGGGGTCTTCTCCGGGTCGATGGACACGGCGTCTTCGATGGCCCGGGGGCCGACGTCGGACGACTGGTTCTTTTCATAGAGCCGTTGCAGCACCACCGACCCGCGCACGTGAACCGAAATCGCCGAGTAGGTGTCGAACGCGTCCTCCGCCGACAGGCCGGCCTGCACCAGGTTGGAGATCGCCTTCTCCATCTCCTGAGCACCCATCCGCGCCGCCTTCGGGGAAAGGGCCGCCCGAATCAGAATCAGGTCGCACAGAATTGGGTTGCCCATGAACGTCTTACGCATCAATCGCGCGTGGTTGGCCAACGTCTCGCGCCAGTCGCTGGCCTCGACATAGGGAGTGGCGAAGACGTACTTACTCAGGGCGCGGTCGGTCATCGCGTTGAGGAGGTCGTCCTTCTTGCGGAAGTACCAGTAGATGCTCGTCACACCGACACCGAGATGTTTGCCGAGCAGCGGCATGCTCAGATTGTCGATCGACACCTGCTCCGCGAGTTCGAATGCGCCACTGATGATGTCATCGGGATTGATGGACCCGCGTTCGCGTCGCTGGCGCTTATCGGCGGTTGCCTGTCTTGCCACTACGGGCACCTCCATCAAAATCTGTTTCGTGCATGCGGTCTGGCAGCCGTGCTGCCGGTAATATCGAATTTACCGGCACTTCTTATCTGACCTGCGTATACGCCTTCGTGTCGCATTCTTCCTCTGCTACTGTAATACCTATCGTAGGCTTTTTGGTAAATCGGCTGGACAGGCGAAAATGACCAGACTAGAGCTACGGGTAAAGCGATGGATCTAGGGCTGGCGAATGCCACTGCGGTGGTAGTCGGCGGTAGCCGCGGGATGGGATTGGCCACGGCGCGCTGCTTTGCCGACGAAGGCGCCAGGGTGGCGGTCGTCGGGCGTAGCCGAGGCGCCCTCGATGCGGCGGTGACCGATCTCACCCGGCGCGGCAGCCCGGAGGCGGTCGGACTGGCCGCCGACATCCGGGACGACGATGCGGTCGGCGTGGTGTTCGGCGAGCTCGCGAAGCGATGGGACGGCGAACTCAACGCACTGGTCATCACGGTGGGGCCTGGCGCCGCGGGCACGTTCGAAGATCTGACCGACGACCAGTGGCGCGAGTCGGTCGAAGACGGCGTGCTGGGGATGGTGCGCTGCGTGCGTGCCGCGCTTCCGCTGTTGCGCAAGGCGCAATGGGCCCGGATCGTCACCTTCTCGGCGCACTCGACTCAGCGGCAAAGCGTCATGCTGCCGGCCTACACGGCGGCCAAGTCGATGCTGACGAGCGTTTCGAAGAACCTGTCGCTGCTGCTGGCCAAGGACGAGATCCTGGTGAACGTGGTATCGCCCGGCAGCATCGCGTCGGAATCCCTGGTCGGGTGGGCGAATTCGGTGGGGGTCGACGGCAACGACCCCTACGCTCTGATGGAGGCCATCGCCAAGCATTTCGGCCATCCTGCGCACATGCCGCGTGCGGGCCTGCCGGACGAAATCGGCCCGGTCGCCGCATTCCTGGCCTCGCGCCGCAACTCCTACATGACTGGAGCCAACATCAACGTCGATGGCGGCTCAGACTTCACCTGATCTTGGTTCAAGAAATCGATTGGCAGACAAGAGGAGTCGACCATGGCTACGGCAGCAGAGGCGCGTGCGTGGGCGCCCGGCGCGTTGCGGGGGATCGGTGATTCCCTTTACACCCCGTTCTGCGGCACCGACGGCGATGACATCGACTGGGACGCGTACCGGACGCTGGTGCGCTACTGCGTGGGCGATCTCGGGCATCCGATGTTGTGGTGCACCAGCGGAATTGCGGAGTTCTGGTCGCTGACCCTCGACGAGCGCAAACGCCTGCTGGAGGTGGCCGTCGACGAGGCGCGCAGCATCAATCCCGACGTGGTGGTACAGGCCTGCACGGCGGCCATGTCGGCCAAGGACTGTGTGGATTTGACGGTGCACGCCCAGGAGGCGGGCGCCGACATCGCCTACATCCAAACGCCGATGATGGAGGCACACGGCGGCGACGGCGTGCTGCGCTTCTTCGAATACGTGGCGGCGCGCACGAATATCGCGTTGGGCATGTTCAATTCGCCTTCGTCCGGCTATGTGTTGACACCGGCCGAAAGTGCCCGGATTTACCACGAGGTTCCCGCGGTGTGTGCCACCAAGGAGGGCGCCTTCCGGCCGGCGAGCAGCCGGATGCTGCATGAACTGGCGCCCGGTCTGGCGGTGTGGGAATGTGACAAGACGGTGTACCGGGCCGGGTGGCTGCGCGACGGAATCGTCTGCCCGGCGCAATTGGGCACCGCGGGTTACCTTTTCGAAACGCCCACGCGACGCCTGTTCTCCGAATACTGGGAGCTGGTGCGCAGCGACAAGCTCGTGGAGGCCATGGACTACGGCCGCGAGTCCGGCCTGGACCAGTTCGATCTCGACATCGGATCCTGGTGGACGTGCTACCCGGGGCGAGCGGATTACTTCACGCACTGGGGCGGCGCGTTCAAGTACGCCGCGTCGCTGCTTGGCCTGCCAATCGGGGCGTATCCGCACTCCCGTCCCCCGCAGGCCGAGCTGCCCGCCGCGGCGAAGGCCCAGATCGAGAACGCCTACCAGCGCCTGGGCCTTCTAGAAACCGTGTTGCAGTAGAGGGAATTACACAGCGAAGCGGGCCCGGTCGGCGACCGGGCCCGCTCCATTAGCTGGCCGTCTAGTTCTGCTCGGCCCGCTCACGCTCCTCGTAGGCCTTCGCCTTGCCGCGGGCCTTCTCAGCAGCGGCTTCCTTCTTGCCGGCGCTGCGCTGCGCGTCCGCCTTGTCCTGCTGAGCCTTGCCCTCGTCGATCAGGCCGTCGTTGCCGATGATGATCCCGATGACCTGCTTGGTCTTGCCCAGGGCATCTTCGACGATGCCTCGAACGAGCTCGATCGGACCGCTCTTGACGTCAACCATTGCATCTACCTCCCATTGTCGGCTGGCTTGTACTGGGTTTCCCGATCGCCCGACAGACGCAAACGTGGCTCCAACGTGTCCCACACCACAAGAATTAAGTCTTGCCACGTCGCGGCCGGTTTGTGGGAGGAAAAAGAGTTGTCGGCGTTCGGTTACGGCGCCGTCAAATTCGTTGTTCGGCGGGCCATCCATCCGTGGGTGGCTAAAGCGAAGGTTCGGCGCCCGAAAGCGCAGTTTAGCCGGGGTTTCACCCCCCGACGGCGCCGGTTGTGGAATGCGGTACCGATAGGTATACAGTATGGGTACAAACTCGCCTGTTGATCGGCTATGAGGGGACGGGTCCGATGAGCGCCGCCGACCATGTGGTCACCGATGAGGCGGTGCTGTATGAGACCACTGAAACCGGTGTTGCAACTCTGACGTTCAACCGCCCGGATCGACTCAACGCCTGGGGCCCCGACATCGCCGCCGGGTTCTATGCGGCGATCGACCGCGCCGAGCAGGACCCGGCCGTCCGGGCCATCATATTGACCGGACGGGGCCGGGGGTTTTGTGCCGGCGCGTATTTGGGCGCGCCGAGTTCGGCACCCAGCTACGGCGAGACGATGGAGAAGGCGGCGCAGACGAACCTGGCCGACCTGGTCGGGGAGCGCCCGCCCCATTTCGTCACGACGCTGCGCAAGCCCGTCATCGCGGCCATCAACGGTGCGTGCGTCGGCATCGGGTTGACCCAGGCGCTGATGTGCGATGTCCGGTTCGCGGCCGCCGGCGCGAAGTTCGGCGCCGTGTTCGCGCGCCGCGGTCTGATCGCGGAATTCGGGATTTCCTGGATACTGCCGCGGCTGACCAACTGGGGCGTGGCTCTCGATCTGTTGCTGAGCGGGCGGACCTTCCTCGCCGAGGAGGCGGCCGAGCTGGGCCTCGTGAAAGAGGTTGTCGCTCCGGACAGTCTGATGAAACGCGCCCTGGACTACGCCGAGGACATCGCCGCGAATTGCTCCCCGGCGTCGATGGCCGTGATCAAGAGGCAGGTCTACGGCGACGCGACCCGCGGCGTCGAACAGGCCAATTCGCTCGCCGAAGTTTTGTTGCACGAGGCCATGCCGCGCCCGGACGTGATCGAGGGCATCACGAGTTTTCTCGAAAAGCGGCCGCCGCAATTCCCGTCGCTCGATTCGACCGACGCTTAGTGTTCGCCGGTATGGCGGAAAGGATGATTATGGCCGACTTGGGTTACCAGGCGATCGACGTTGACAACCACTACTACGAGCCGCTGGACTCCTTCACCCGCCACCTGGACAAGAGGTTCAAACGGCGCGGCGTCCAGATGGTCAATGAGGGCAAGCGGACCTGGGCCGTGATCGGGGATCGCGTCAACCACTTCATCCCCAACCCCACTTTCGACCCGATCATCGTGCCGGGCTGCCTCGATCTGTTGTTCCGCGGCGAGATTCCCGAAGGCGTCGACCCGGCCTCGCTGATGAAGGTCGAACGGCTGGCGGACCATCCCGAGTATCAGAACCGCGACGCCAGGATCACGGTGATGGACACCCAGGACATCGAGACGGTGTTCATGCTGCCGACCTTCGGGTGCGGGGTCGAGGAGGCGCTCAAACACGACATCGAGGCGACGATGGCTTCGGTGCATGCGTTCAATCTGTGGCTCGACGAGGACTGGGGCTTCGCCCGGCCCGATCGCCGAATCATTGCCGCGCCGATCATTTCGCTGGCCGACCCGGCCAAGGCGGTCGAAGAGGTCGAGTTCGTGTTGGCGCGCGGCGCCAAGCTGGTGCTGGTTCGGCCGGCGCCGGTGCCCGGCCTGGTCAAACCCCGGTCGCTGGGTGATCCCAGCCATGACGCGGTGTGGGCCCGGCTGGCCGAGGCGGGGGTGCCGGTGGGATTCCACCTGTCCGACAGCGGTTATCTGCACATCGCGGCGGCGTGGGGCGGCAAGGCGACGTTCGAAGGCTTCGGTGCCAAGGATCCGCTGGATCAGGTGCTACTCGACGACCGGGCGATCCACGACACGATGGCCTCGATGATCGTGCACGGGGTGTTCACCCGTCATCCGACACTCAAGGCGGTCAGCATCGAGAACGGCTCCTACTTCGTGCACCGGCTGATCAAGCGCCTGAAGAAGGCGGCGAACACCCAGCCCCGGTTCTTCCCCGAAGACCCGGTGGAGCAGTTGCGCAACAACGTGTGGGTCGCCCCTTACTACGAGGACGACCTGGCGGAGCTGGCCGAGGCCATCGGCGTCGACAAGATTCTGTTCGGTTCCGACTGGCCGCACGGAGAGGGCCTCGAAGCGCCGGTATCGTTTGCCGAGGAGCTGAAAGGCTTCAGCGAGTCCGACGTTCGAAAGATTATGCGCGACAACGCGCTAGACCTCCTTGGCGTCCAAGTCGGCTCGGCTGCCTGATCGACTTGATTACCCAAGGCCGGCTACGCCCGTGAGCGAATGGACCATAGGGGCGGTTCTCGACGAAATCGCCGACGTCATCGGAGACCGGACGATGACGGTGTGCGGCAGCCGCCGCAGTACTTTCCGCGAGTCGGCAGAGCGCACCCGACGGCTGGCGAATTTCCTGGCAGGCCACGGGTTAGGTGCGCACCGGGAACGCGCATCTCTGCAGAACTGGGAATGCGGGCAGCACCGGGTCGCGCTGGTCATGCACAACGATCTGTACCCGGACATGGTCATCGGCTGCCTCAAGGCCCGCACCGTCCCGGTGAACATCAACTACAACTACACGCCGCGCGAGGTCGGCGAGCTGCTCGACTACGTGAAACCCCGAGCGGTCATCTACCACCGCGCCTTGGGCGCAAAATTCGCCGACGTGCTGACGCGCGTTGACGTGCTGGTGTCGGTCGACGACGGAAGCGACGTCCCGGAGTTACCCGGCGCGGCGTCGTTGGAAGACGCACTGGCGCAGGGGGATACCGACCATGGCGGGACACCGTCCCCGGACGACGTGCTGATGATCTGCACCGGCGGCACGACCGGCAGGCCCAAGGGCGTGCTGTGGCGACAGTCCGACATCTACGTGTCCTCGATGGTGGGGGCCGACCACGCCTGCGCCCGGGAGATCCACGACAAGGTGCGGGGCGACGCCGGTGCCCCGTGGTTCGCTGTCTCGCCGCTGATGCATGCGGCCGGCATGTGGACGGCGTTCGCGGCGATCATGGCGGGCACGCCCGTGGTGCTCTACGACACCTCGAAAAGACTTGACCCGCACGGCGTCTGGGAGACGGCCGAGCGTGAGAAGGTCGGCATGATGACCATGGTCGGGGACGCCTACGCCGCACCGCTGGTGGCGCAGTTGCAGGGTGGCTCCTACGAGCTGTCGTCGTTGTACGCCATCGGCACCGGCGGTGCCGCGACCAATCCGAAATATCAGCAGGCCTTGCTGGAACTGCTGCCCCACATCACCCTCATCAACGGTTACGGCTCATCGGAGACGGGGAACATGGGCTTCGGCCACAGCAGGCGAGGCACCCAGGCCGACACCTTCACACTGCGCGAGGGCGGGTTGGTGCTGTCCGAGGATTACAGCCACTTCCTTTCCCCCGGCGAGTCGGAGGTGGGCTGGGTCGCCCGGGCAGGACGAATACCGTTGGGATATTTCAACGATCCCGAAGCCACCCGCAAGACCTTCCCCGAGATCGACGGCAAGCGGGTGGTGATATCCGGTGACCGGGCCGGGCTGGAACCCGACGGGTCGTTGCGGTTGTACGGCCGCGACTCGCTGGTGGTCAACACCGGCGGCGAAAAGGTTTTCATCGAGGAGGTCGAAGAGGTGCTGCGCGCGCATCCGGCGATCGCCGACGCGCTGGTGGTCGGCCGGCCCAGCGAGCGGTGGGGCGAAGAACTCGTCGCCCTCGTCGAACTCCGTGATGGGGCCGCCGCGGCCGCCGAGGAGTTGCACACACTCTGCACGTCGCGACTGGCGCGGTTCAAGGCGCCCAAGGAGTTCCTCGTCGTCGAGCAGGTCCAGCGGTTGGGCAACGGCAAGGCCGATTACCGTTGGGCGAAACGTCACGCGACAGCAAGGGCGCCGATGTCGACATGAAAGCTATCGATTGCCTGGTCAACGTGCACTTCGGCGAGACCGAGCAGCAGCCGACCTGGATGCTCAAGGTGCGTGACGACTACTTCAAGGGCCCGGAGTCCATGTTCGCCCCGGTCGAGTTGTCGAAGTTGCTCGAGGAGATGGACGCCCGAGGTGTGCGCAAGGCGATCTTGATGGACAACCTGGCCAAGCCGTCGGTGACCGCGCGCAAATTCGTCGAGGAGAAGCCGAATCGTTTCGCCCTGGCGATGGGCGGGGCGAACCTGCTGCGCCCGATGCCGTCCCTGCGCGAACTATCGGCCGTCGTCAAAGACCTGCCTGTCGCCTATGCCGCTGTGGGACCGAGCTTTTGGGGCGATGGTCAGTACCCGCCCAGCGACGCCGTCTATTACCCGCTGTACACCAAGTGCGCCGAGCTCGAGCTGCCGCTGTGTATCAACACCGGCATCCCCGGGCCTCCCATCCCCGGCGAGGTGCAGAATCCGATCCATCTGGACCGGGTCTGCGTGCGATTCCCGGAATTGAAGCTGTGCATGATTCACGGCGCGGACCCGTGGTGGGACGTCGCGATCAGGCTGTTGATCAAATACGAAAACCTGCGGTTGATGACGTCGGCGTGGTCGCCGAAGCGGTTGCCGGACAGCCTGTTGCACTACATGCGGACCCGCGGGCCGAACAAGGTCATCTTTGCTTCCGACTGGCCGGTGCTGAAAATGCACCGCGTCGTTCCCGAAGCTGCCGCGCTCGACTTGCCCGCCGACGTGCTCGACAACTATCTCTACAACAATGCCCAAGAATTCTTCTTCGGTGGCCAGGAGGAAGGCTGAGGATGGACCGCTATGAACTACGCAGGCTCGACTACAGCCTGACGTCGGATCACGAGGCGCTGCAGGCCGCCTACCGCGATTTCTTCAAGACGCATTGTTCGATCGAAACCGTGCGCGCCGCCGAGGAAACCGGCTTCGACAAGAACCTGTGGGAACGGTTGTGCGCCATGGGTGCAACGACGATGGCCGTCCCGGAATCCGCGGGCGGAGACGGTGCGACGATGGTCGACCTGACGCTGGTGGCCGAGGAGATCGGGCGGTCGCTGGCGCCGGTACCGTGGATCGACCAGGTCTGCACCGCACGGCTGCTGGCGCGGCTCGGCGCGGCCGAACCCGACGTCGTCCACGGCAAGCGACTCGCCGCATTCGATCCGCAGCACGACAGCGCGGCCGGTGCCCGGCTCCTGCCCACCGGGTCGATTGCCGACCAGATCATCGTTCGCGACGGCGACGACGTCGTCGCGCTGACCTTCGGAACGCGCCCGACCAAGGTGGACAACATCGGCCGGTTGCCGATGGCCTGGGTGGACCCCGCGACCGCCGACACCCGCACCGTGCTGGCCAGCGGATCCGGCGCATTGGCGCAATATCAACGGGCGCTGGATGAGTGGCGCGTGCTGAGCGCCTCGGCGCTGGTGGGCCTGGTGGAGGAGACCATGACCATCGCGGCCGAGTTCGCCAAGTCCCGCTACACGCTGGGTGTGCCGATCTCGACGCTGCAGGGCATCTCTCATCCGCTGGCCAACATCGCGATCACCGTGCAGGGCGGCCGCAACCTGGCGCGGCGCGCGGCCTGGTTTTTGGACAACGAGCCGCAGGAGCGACCGGAGCTGGCGCCCTCGGCGTTCGTGTTCATGGCTGAGGAGGCGGCGAAGGCCGCGACCATGGCGGTGCATATCCAAGGCGGACTCGGTGTTTCGGCGGAGGCCGCCGCGACCGCGTATCTGGTGCGCGCCCGCGGTTGGGCACTGGCCGGTGATGATCCCGGCGCCAGCGCCAAGTACATCGGCGAGCTGGTCGCCGCCCGCGAAAGTGGAAGGGGCGCCTAAGTGGACTTCTCACGGGTCACGCTGTCCGACGACGATCAGCGCTTCCTCTCCGAAGCGCGCGATTTCCTGCGCACGCATGTGACGGAAGACGTCAAGCGCCGGGACCGGGAGACGGGTGACAACTTCGACGAAGCGGTGCATCTGGCGTTGGGTGCCGCCGGTTACCTTGAGCGCGAATGGAAGCCTGAGGCCGACGGCGGCTTCAGCCGGCTGCGTCGCCGCATCTGGGAGCTGGAGAAGCGGCGCGCACACGTACCCTGGGTGACCTGGGGTACCACCGCCATGGTGGCCCGTTCGGTGGCGAGATTCGGCTCGGCCGAGTTGCGGGACGAAGTGCTGCCGGGCGTTTTCAGCGGGCACGTCCGGCTGTGCCTGGGCTACACCGAACCCGAAGGCGGGTCCGACATCGCCACCTGCAAGACCCGCGCGGTGCGGGAAGCGGATGGGTCGAGCTGGGTAATCAACGGTTCCAAGATGTTCACCACCGGAGCGCACAACTGCCAGTACGTCTTCCTCATCACCAACACCGACCCGGACGCCCAGAAGCACAAGAGCCTGACCATGTTCCTGGTCCCGCTGGACTCCCCGGGCATCGAGATCCAGGGCATCCGCACCGTCGACGGTGACCGCACCAACATCGTTTACTACAGCGACGTTCGCGTCGACGACAAGTACCGCCTGGGTGACGTGAATGCGGGCTGGACGGTGCTGCGTGAACCCCTCAACACCGAGCACGGCGCGGTGGTCGCCGCCCCGGACGGGCTGCAGGACGTGTCGATCATGATGCACCAGGCCGGTTTCATGGCCGATGCCCTGGACAAGGCCGCGGCCAGAGTCGCGGAGCGGGATCCAAACGGGCGCAGGCTGATTGACGACACGGCGGTGGCATATCGCCTGGGGCGCAGCGCCGCGCGGATGGAGGCGTCGCTGAGCGCCCCCAGCATCTTCGGGCGCGTCGCCCTGGCGCAGACGATGCGTGACATCTCCCCGGACCTGATGGACATCCTCGGCACCGCGGCCACGCTGCCCTTCGGCACCGACGGTGCCGCCGACAACGGGGCCGCGGAGTACGTGTACCGGTTCGCCCCGCTGGTCGGGATCTATGGCGGCACACTCGAGGTGTTTCGCAACATGATCGCGCAGTACGTGCTGGGCCTGGGCAAGCCCGCGTACGCGCCGGTCGCGCAGAAAGCGTCCTAGCGCGGGGGAGCGCATGCCGGCGCAGGCGTGTTCGGGTCGGCCGGCGAACACGAGTGTGAATCCATGGCTTTCGGTGTGAGCTGACGGCGGGGTTCGTCGGCGTGTCGTCGCCCAGGAATCACACTGAAAGCCAAGGGTTCACACTCGACGCAACTCAGGTCGTGAGGATGGTCGCCGCGGCGGTGCCCGGTGCGCCGTACAGCTGGGTGAATCCCACCTTCGGGCTCCCGGGCACCTGCCGCTCGCCCGCTTCACCGCGGAGTTGGCGCACGATCTCGTGGATCTGCCGCAGGCCGGAGGCGCCGATGGGCTCGCCATTGGCGATCAGCCCGCCGTCGGTGTTGACCGGCATCGCGCCGTTGATCTCGGTGGCGCCGTCGGCCAGTAGCTTCTCCTGATCGCCGTGCTCGCAGAACCCGCACTCGGCCATGTGGATGATCTCGGCACCGGCGTCGGTGTCCTGCAACTGGATCACGTCGACATCGTCGGGCGCGACGCCGGCCTTCTCGAACGCGGTCCGCGCGGCGTAAACCGTTGGGGCCATGTCTTCTTCGACCGGCGCGCAGGTGGTGTTGACCTCGTAGGCCCCGTAGCGGCGGGTACGCACCTCCACCGCCCGCAGATAGACGGGCTTGGAGGTATAGCGGTGCGCGATGTCCGCTCGGCACATGATCACCGCGGCAGCGCCTTCGTC
This sequence comes from Mycobacterium senriense, assembly GCF_019668465.1. Lineage (NCBI taxonomy): Bacteria > Bacillati > Actinomycetota > Actinomycetes > Mycobacteriales > Mycobacteriaceae > Mycobacterium > Mycobacterium senriense. The sequence continues at coordinate 3,482,173 of NZ_AP024828.1, forward strand.
GGGCGCGCAGAACATGTATTGGGTCAGCGGATAATTCAGCATCGTCGAGTTCAGGATGTCTTCTTCGGAGATCGGCTTGCGGCGAAATGCGTTGGGGTTGATGGCCCCGTTGCGGAAGTTTTTGGCGGCGACCTTGGCCAGGGTCTGCTGGGAGATGCCGTGATCGTGGAGGTAGCGGTTGGCCTTCATGCCGAAGAACTGGGTCGTCAGATATTGCCCGTTCTCGGCGTACCACCGCGGCATTCCGACCAGCGCGGGGTCCTCGGTGAATGCGCCGCGCGGGTGTTTGTCCAGTCCGATGGCGATCCCGATGTCGTAGTCGCCCAGCCGGATGCCGTCGGCGCATGCCTTGGCGGCGCTGGCGGCGGTCGCGCATGCGTTGAACACGTTGGTGAACGGGATGCCGGTCAGGCCGACCATGCCGACGATCGCGTCCGGGTTGGCCACCGTCCAGCTCCCGCCGGTGGCGAACTGGACGTCCCGCCAACCGATACCGGCGTCGGCGACCGCGGCGAGAATGGCGTCGACGCCCATCTGCATCGCCGACTTGCCCTCGAAGCGCCCGAACGGGTGTAAACCCACGCCGATGATGGCCACATCGTTATTGGGGGTCACGCAATGGCTCCCGCATCCTTGAGTTGCTCGATCCGGTCCCAGTCCATGCCGAGCTCCATCAGGACCAGCTCGGTGTGCTCGCTGGCCTGCGGCGCCCGCGTCGTGGTCAACGGTTCGTGGTTGAACTGAACGGGGCCGCGGACCACGCGGAACGGCTTGCCACCGCCGGCGAGCTCGACCTCGGCGATCATGTCGTTGGCGATCGCCTGCTCGTCGTGCACCAGGTCGATGAGGCTCTGGAACGGCGCCCACTGACCCTTCATGGTCTTGAGGTGCTGTCGCCAGTAGTCAAAAGGCTTGCCGGCAAAAGCCTTTGAAATCAAATCGGCGGCGGCGTCGGCGTTCTGGATCAACGGGAGCACGTCGGAAAAGCGGGGATCGTCGGCCGCCTCGGGAATGCCCAGGTGTTCGAACGTGTCGCGGATCAGCCCGGTCGGGCTGATGATGCACAGGTTGATGGTGCCGCCGTCGGAGGTTTCGTAGTTGCCCATGAACGGATTCACCGAGGGCGCACCCGAACCCGGCATGGGCGTGCGCATGACCTCGCCGGTCTCCATGCCCTGCGTTACGCTGGCGCCCGCCGCCCACCAGGCCGTGCTCAGCAGCGACACGTCCAGTTCGACGGCCTCGCCGGTGCGCTCGCGATGCAGCAGCGCGGCCGAGATGCCGCCGGCGATGAACATGCCGCCGATCGAATCGCCGAATGCGGGAATGCCTTGCCCCAGTGCGCCGCCCAGCTCCTCGGGGGTCAGGGCGTACCCGATGCCGCTGCGCGTCCAGAACGCCGTGCCGTCATAGCCGCCGGTGTCACGCTCGGCCCCTTTGTCGCCGTAGGCCGAGCCGCGCGCGTACACGATGTTCGGGTTCACCGCGCGAATGTGCTCCACGTCGAACTTGTGCTTCTGGCGCTGCGCGGGCATGTAGTTGGTGAGGAACACATCCGCGGTCTTGGCCAGCTCGTAGATCACTTCCTGCCCGCCCGGCGTGGAGACGTCGATCCCGACGCTGCGTTTGCCGCGGTTGGGATGTTCCATCAGCGGGTGTCGTTCCGGATCGACTTGAATGCCACCCATATTCAGGAAACCGCGCTGGGTGTCGCCGCGCGCCGGGTGTTCGACTTTGATGACGTCCGCTCCCCAGTCGGCCAGGATGGCTCCCGCCGCAGGAACGAAGGTGAACTGCGCAAGTTCCAGGACCCGAAAGCCCGTCATGACTTTGACCATTTCGCCGACCCTACTTCGCGTCGAACGTCACCGGAAGCGCATTCGGCGACCGGAACGGCTGACCGTGGATGTGTGGGTCATCGTCGGTCAGCAAGGTGACATTGGTCAGCCGGTCCAGTAGGCATTCCATCGCGACGCGCGTTTCCAGCCGCGCCAGATGCAGACCCAGGCAGGTGTGCTCACCGGCGGCGAACGAGATGTGGGGCACGTGCTTGCGGAAGATGTCGAACCCTTCGGAGCGTTCCCAGCGTCGTTCGTCGCGGTTCGCCGAACCGATGCACACTCCGATCACCGAACGAGCCGGAATCTTCACACCTTCCACCTGGGTGTCTTCGGTCGTGAAGCGTTGCACGACGGTCAGCGGTGTCTCGTAGCGCAGCCCTTCCTCGATGGCCGGCGCCAGCAACTCGCGGTCGGCCTGCACCGCGGCGAACTGCTCCGGATGGGTGAGCAACAGATACAGCAGGTTTCCCGACGAGCGGTAGGTGGTCTCCAGGCCGGCGGGCAGCAGCAACCGCAGGAACGAGTAAATGGCTTCGTCGGTGAGCTTTTCGCCGTCGATCTCCGCGGTGACCAGGTCGCCGATGATGTCCTCGGTGGGCTTGGACCTGCGCTGTTCGATCTGTTCGAGGAAATAGTCCTTGAGCGCGGTCGACGCCTCGAAGGCGCCTTCGTAGTTGACGTGGTAGCTGATCAATTGGACGGCGCGCTTGCGGAACATCGGCAGGTCGTCGGCCGGCAGTCCCAGCAGCCTGGAGATGACGCGGGTGGGGAACTCGAAGGTGAAGTCCCGGATCAGGTCGGCGCGCCCGGTCTCGATGAACTCGTCGATCAGGCCATTGCAGATCGGCCGCACGATGGTGGGCTCCCAGCGGGCCAGCGCTTTGGACTTGAACGCCGCGGAGACCAGGTTGCGGTGCTCGCGGTGCTTCTTGCCCTCCATCGCCAGAATCGTCGGCCCCATGAACAGGCCGATGGTCTTGTCGTACGGCTTGGAACTGAACACCCGGCCGTCCCTGAACACCGTGTTGACCGCGTCGAACGACATCGCCGAGAACTCCTGCTTGGGCAGCAGGGACTCCGGCGTCTTGGAGTAGTCCATCACCGTGCCCGCGAACACGCCGGCCTCCCGCCGCTTGCGGGCAAAGAACGGGTAGGGGTCACGCAGGCTGACGGTCTCGTCGCCGGCACCGGCGGCGGTGTGAACGTTGGTCGTCACCTGATCTCCAGCATCTTGATCCCAGCACGATCGAACACTTACTTCGTAAGATCGTACTGTAATTATTACAGTAGGCAATATGGGCATGACCACGCGAGACAGCTCGCCGGTGCGGACACCGAAGGTGATTCATGAGCACACTCCCGAACGCGGCGCCGCCGTTCGGCCGGTCATTGTGGCTGGGCGCCGACGTGATGATGCGAATAGCGAAGGCCCGCAACGGCCGCCGGCTCAGCGCGAGTCGGTCAGTTTCCCGGCCGTAGCCAACCGGCCCGCGTACCCGGTCAGCCGCTGACCGCCTGCTCGCGCGCCCACCGGTAGTCGGCCTTACCCGACGGACTCCGCTCGATGATCGAACGGAACACGATCGCTTTGGGCAGTTTGTAGCGCGCCAGGGTCTGCGCGGCGTGCGCCACCAGTTCTTCGGACTCGGCGCCGGCTCCCGGTGCGAGCGCCACCACGGCGACGACCTCCTGGCCCCACCGCTCGCTCGGCCGACCGGCGACCACCACGTCGGCCACCGCGGGATGCGACGCGAGGGCCGTCTCGACCTCCTCGACGAAGATCTTCTCGCCGCCGGAGTTGATGGTCACCGAATCCCGGCCCAGCAATTCGATGGAGCCGTCGGCGCCGTGGCGCGCGCGGTCACCGGGGACGGCGTACCGGACGCCGTCGATCACCGGAAATGTCTTGGCCGTCTTGGCCGCATCGCCCTTGTAGCCGAGCGGAACGTAGCCTCGCTGCGCCAGCCAGCCCATCCCCTCGTGGCCCGGCTCCAGGATTGCCGTCAAGTCCTCGGCCGCCACGAAGGTGTCCGGCCCGGCGTTGAACGTGCCGGTGGCCACCGCTCCCGACGTCGACATGTGGTGCATCTGCGCCCCGGTCTCCGACGAGCCGACGCCATCGACCACAACGGCGTTCGGCAGCGCTTCTATCAAGCGTTGCTTGACGTACGGGGTCAGCAGCGCACCGCCGTTGGCGACGACCGCCAGCGACGACACGTCGGCGATCCCCTTCTCGATCGCGGCGACCAAGGGGCGCGCCATCGCATCGCCCACCACGGTGACCACCATGACTCTTTCCCGCTCGATGGTGCGCACCACGTCGTCGGCGTCCAGGTGATCGACCACCGTCGGAAAGACGACGGACTGCCCCGTCGTGATCGCGGTCATCACACTCCACTGGGCGGCGCCATGGATCAGCGGGGGCAGAATCATCAGCTTGGTGCCCGGGCCCGACGCGGCGCGTTCGACGATCTCCTCAAGGGAGCTGGACGGCTCGCCGGTCATCAGATTCCGGCCGCCAAAGGACGTCATGAATATGTCGTGCTGGCGCCACAACACGCCCTTCGGCATGCCCGTCGTGCCACCGGTGTACAGCACGTACAAGTCGTCGGCGGAGTGCTGAACCGGCGGCGGCTCCGGGGACACCGACGCCAGGGCGGCCTCGTAATCGACTGCGCCGTCAAGCAAGTCGTTGCCCGAGTCGTCGGCGATCTGGATGAGCACGCGTAGCTGTGGCAGATCCGGCAGGATCTCGGCCACCCGCGGCGCGAACGCGGCGTGGTAGAGCAGCGCGGTCGCCCCGGCATCCGCCAGCAGGTATTGCAGCTCGCTCTTCACGTAGCGGAAGTTGACGTTGAAGGGGGCGACCCGCGCCTCGAAGCTGCCCAGCAACGCTTCGACGAATTCGTTCCCGTTGTAGGCGTACAGTCCCAGCAGGTCTTGGCCTACCTCGTGGCCGCCCAGCGCCGAGCGCTCGGTGTGGCAACCCAATCCCTGCGCGTGCAGGTACGCGGCCAACCGGTTGGAGCGCTCGATCACCTGCCGGTAGGTGAGGCGCTGGTCCCCCTGGATGAGCAGCTCCCGATCGGGGATCGCGGCGGCGAGGGCCTTCGCGACGGCCGGAACCGTGAATGTTGTTGTGGTGTCGGACATCGTGCCTCTCACGGCTGGTGGGGTAACAAACGAACCATCAGGCCGTTGGCTTGGCTGAGCAAGGTTCCATCGGCGGCTATCATAGTAGCGTCAATGAAAACCTTCCTGCCGTCGACACTGGCGATGCGGCCGTGGGCGGTGAGCGGCTGGTCAATGGGGGTGATGCTGCGGAAGTCGACGTGCAGGTAGGCCGTGCGCGTCGGCCGGATGTCCGCGGTCGTCACGACCATGCCGAACAGCCAGTCGTAGAACAGCGGGATCATGCCGCCGTGCACGGCACGGTTCCCACCGATGTGGGCGGTGCTGAAATGACCGGTCATCCGTACGCCGTCGGGACCGGACTCGGTCACCATCCAGGGCGGTATCAGCGGATGGGCCAACCCCGGCAGGCTCAGCACCCGGCCGGCCACCGCCTCGGTCTCGGGCACTTGGTGGCCGTCCAGCAGCGCGCAGGCGTTCTCCAGGTGGGTGGTCGCAGCGGCCCACAGCGCGGGGTCGGGCTTGGTCGACACGGTCAGGTCCTGCAGCCGGCGCAGCGCGGCGACGAACGGGCCCAGTTCCGCGGGCGCGTCCTCGACGGGTCTGACGTCGGGGAATCCGCCTCGAATTTCCGGCGCAGTTTCGGTCATCGCATTCCTGCGTCCCAGGCCCGGAGCAGCTCGTCGGTGCTGGTGATCGTGGCCAGCAGCGACAGGGTGTTGGCGATCATCGCTGCACCATAGTCGGCGGGTATGCCGGCCACCGCGTCGCGGGGGACGACCACCCGGTAGGCGGCATTGACGGCATCCATGACGAGGTTGGGAATCGCGATGTTCAGCGAAACACCCACCACGACGATGGTCGACACCCCGAGATTGCGCAGCACCGAGTCCAGGTCCGTGCCGCCCATCGGGCCCACGCCGTGCCACCGGCGCAACACCAAATCCGAAGGCTCCGGCCCCAATTCGGGCAGCAGCTCGGCACCCGGCGTGCCGGGTGTGATGTCCACCCTGTTGCCGCCGCCCAACGCGAAGATCTTCGCGTTGTGGTTGGAGCCGAGCCCGTCGGGTCGCCGCTGCACCAGGCAGTGCACGACCCGCACTCCGGCCGCGCGGGCCGCGGGCAGTAGACGCGCGATGTTGGGCAGCGCCTCGCGGCGGGCCTCCTCGGCGAGCATCGCCAGCCCCGCGTCGGGACCCATCACCGCGCCCTGGCACTCCTGGGTGACGATCGCGGTGTGTTCGGGTGCGGCCAGACCGGCCAGTCGGTCCGTCATGCGGGGGCGCCCACCGGGGCGACGTCATAGAACTGTGTCGCCCACTTCCGCAGCGCCATATAGCCTTTCGCGTCAACTTTCGACAACGCGGGGTGTTCCACGTACTTCTGGTAGCGCCAGATCTGCAGATCGTCGAACACGGTGGACAGGAATTGTTTCTCGATGACGTCGCGCAATTTGCCTTCCGGAACGTCCGCGGTATCGCCGGGGACCCGCGGCCACCAGATCGAGTAGAACAGGTCCGAGCACTCGTCGTCGACCGGTGTGCAGGTGAAGATCAGCCGATGATTCTGCGCGCCCTCGAAGACGCTGATTGCTCCGCCGAGGCCGAACAGGTGGCTGTGGAACCGCAACGCGAGGTCCTCGGGGTTGTCGCTGCGCGCGTCCGGCCAGCCCGCGACGAACTGCCATTCCTGGTCGACGATCTTCCAGTCCAGCACCTTGGGCGTCACGGTAGCGTGATGCACGTACTCGAAATGCGCGCTGTCGGGGGCGTTCTCGGCGACGATCTGCGGATGCACCGGCTCGCGCTGCGCGCGCCGGGAAAACTCCGGATAGGCCCGGTAATACGCCGCCGGGTTCGTCTCGAACTGCGGGAACTTACCGAAGATGTCGGGCATCTCCCACTGCGGCTCCTTGCCGTGGGGGTGGTGCCAGATGAAGACGCAGTCGTACTGCTCCTGCACGGGATACACCTTGAGGCGCAACCCGCGGTTGGGCCGGTCCGGCTGGTAGGGGATGTATCGGTTGGTGCCGTCCGGACCCCAGCGCCAGCCGTGGAACGGGCACTCGACGCAGTCGCCGACCACTTTGCCGCCGTGCCCGATGTGCGCGCCCAGGTGTTTGCAATGTGCTTCCAAGACGCGCAGCTCACCGTGCTCATCCCGGTAGGCCACCAGATCCTCACCGAAATAGTGCAGCGGCCGAACCTCGCCGACGGGAAACTCCGGAGACCACCCGACCATGAACCAGCCGGTGACTTTCCAGGTGAATGGGACTTTCACGAAAAGCCTCTCGATTCCGGATAGATACTAAGCCCGTTACAGTATAGATTTCAGCAGACAGGTCCGTAAGCGGCAAGGGAGAGGCGGGATGGTTCGTGGCGGATCAAGAGCCTGTACCTCGCCCGAACCATCCTGAAAATCACCGGTGGTGAAGATGGCTGAAGCTGATAACTCCTTCGATGTGCTCGTCATCGGTGCGGGATTCTCCGGGTTGTACATGCTGCATCGGCTACGGCAACTCGGGATCCGCACCCGAGTGCTGGAGATGGCCGGAAACGTCGGTGGCACCTGGCTTTTCAACCGGTACCCGGGTGCGCGGTGCGATATCGAGAGCATCGAATACTCCTACAGCTTCTCCGAGGATATTCAGCAGGAGTGGGTTTGGACCGAGTCGATGCCGGCCCAACCCGAGATCGAGGCCTACCTGAATTTCGTGGCCGACCGGCTCGACCTCCGGCGCGACATCCAATTCGGCACCAAGGTCGTCGCGATGACGTTCGACGAAGAAGCCGGCGTGTGGCTGGTGGGCACCGAAGCCGGCGATGCGTTCCGGGTGCCATTCGTCGTCGCCGCCTCCGGCATCCTGTCGGTGCCGCTCGAACCCGACATCTCCGGAATGGACACCTTCACCGGGACCTCACTGTTCACCAGCCGATGGCCCGAGGGCGGCGTCGACCTCACCGGCAAGCGCGTCGGCGTCATCGGCACCGGCTCGACCGGCGTTCAGCTCATCCCGGTGGTTGCCCGAGAAGCGCTGCACCTCTCGGTGTTTCAGCGCTCGCCCGCATACACCCTGCCCTGGCGGGTGCACCGCTTCGAACCGGGCGAACTCGACGACATGAAGGCCCGCTACGGCGACATCCGGGCGGCTCAGCGGGCCCACCCGATCGGGGCAGCCCGCTTGAGCGCCTTCTCCGTCCTGCTCGAGATGCTCGGCAGCCCGCCGTTGAAGTCCGCGACCCGCGAGGAACAGCTGCGTGCCATCGAAGAGAACGGCGTGATGGGGGCATTGAACTGGGGCGACATCTTTTTCGACATCGAGGCCAACCGGATGGCCGCCACACTGTACGGCGAAGCTGTGGCCCGGATCGTCAAAGACCCGGACACCGCGGCGTCGTTGGTGCCGGTACATCCCTTTGCGTGCAAGCGACCGATCATCGACCAGGGTTACTACGAGACATTCAACCGGGACAACGTCACCCTAGTCGATCTGCGCAAGTCGCCGATCCGCGAGGTCACACCAATCGGCATCCGCACCGAGGACCGGGTGCACGAACTCGACATCATCGTTTACGCCACGGGGTTCGACGCCATGACCGGTGCGCTGAGCCGGATCGACGTGCGCGGTCGTGACGGAATGTCGCTGGGCGAATTCTGGGCCACCGAAGGGCCGCTATCGTATCTGGGCCTCGCAATCGCCGGCTTCCCGAACCTGTTCACGGTGCAAGGACCGGGCAGCCCGAGCGCGGCCACGAACTTCGTGGCCGCTCTCGAACAGCATGTTGAGTGGATCGGTGACTGCATTGCGTATCTGCGCGCCAACGACATTCGCACCATTGAGGCGTTGAGCACCGCTCAGCGGGAGTGGATCGATCACGCCACCGCGCTGGTTGCGCCGACGGTGTTGGTTCACCCGTCGTGCAACTCCTGGTACAACGGCGGAAACGTGCCCGGTAAGAAACGGATGTACATGGGTTATACCGGCGGAATACCGGAATACCGGCGCCGCTGCGACGAAGTCGCGGCCGGCGGATACACCGGTTTCAAACTGGCATAGCTGGCGAAGGTGAGCGACATGGCGACGGCGATGAGTGGGCTGGGCCTGGCCAGAGATGTGGTCCGTGAATTAGGAATGCTGGCACCGCGGACGGTGGCCGGCCTGCAGGAGTCGACCGGATGGGCCCCGCTATCGCCACGCGGTGCGCGTCAGTTCGGCGAGGCCATGCTCGACGAACTGGTGCTGAGCGCCTTTTCGCTGCTGGGCGGAAGCCCAGTCCCGATGCGGCCACTGGACGCATGCACCGCGGCCGCCGAGGAACTCTCCTCGCTGGGCATCGACCGGGCGCACGCGGACCCGAAACCGTTGCGGGCGACCTCGATACGGAAGCGCAGCATCCCGGGTCTGGCGTATGAACGGATGGCCTTCGAGCACGACCCGGCGTTGCCGGCCACGGTGGAGGCCGACGGCCTGGGCGGTCCGGCACGGGCGGTGGTGCATCTGTGCCGGCACCGTGACGAGCCGAGGCCCTGGCTGGTCTGGGTGCACGGTGCCGGGCAGGGCGGCACTGAAGACCTGTTGTTGTCCCGGATCGGACACATCCATCACAAGTTGGGTTTCAATGTCGCGCTGCCGGTGCAACCCGGCCACGGGTGCCGGCGGCGCCAATGGCCGGTCTATCCCGACATGGATCCGCTGGGCAATGTGGCCGGCATGATGCGCGTGATCTCCGAGGTGCGCGCGGTCGTGCGCTGGGTGCAGCCGCACGCCACCGCCGTTGTGGTGGCCGGGATTTCGATGGGCAGTCCGGTGGCCGCGCTGGTTTCCCACCTGGAGAAGCAGATCGACGCGGTCGCCCTCTACACGCCGATCCTCGGGCTCAACGCGATGATCGCGCGCCACCTGCAGCGGTGGGGCTCATCGCGCGAGGGATTCCGCGAGTTACTGGAATCGCCCGTGGTGACCCAGCTGACCTCGGTGATCGATCCGCTGGCCGTCACCCCGTCCCCGCCGCCGGATCACCGGCTGATCGTCGGGGCGTGGCACGACCGGATGGCGATGCGCGAGCCCGCCGACGCGTTGCAGGAACGCTGGGGCGGCCAACTGTACTGGTACGACGGCAGCCACGTCGGACACATCTTCTCGCGGCGCGTGCAGCGGATCACCGACCGATTCCTGCGCGACGTCGCCGCGCGAAAAGCCGCGGTGCCCGACTGATGGCACCCACCTGGACCGCGCGAACGGTGGTCGAGCTCTACAACCTCGTCGTGTGGAACGAACGCAACATCGACCTGGCCGATGAACTTTTGGCCGACAACGTGATTCGGCACGAGGTCGGTGGGGTGCGCACGCTGACTCACGCCGAAGCGGTGCAGCGAGTGGTGGACATGTGGGAGCTGGTCAGCTCGTTGCACTTCGACCTCAACATCGTCATCGAGGGCGACGATGGCGAGCACGTGGCGATCGTCTACGACTCGACGATCACCACCGAGGACGGCACCGAGACCAACATCGCGAGCATCGAGGTGTTCCGCGTCGTCGGCGGCAAGATAACCGAGGTTTGGAACTGTGGCTACCAGCAAGGGGTTTGGAATTGAGTGACCGAGCGCTCGATGAACTGGGTTTCTACCTGCTGGCCGGGGCCGGCGGTGCGGGCCCGGCAACATTGATGGATGAGGCCCGGCGCGGCGAGGAACTGGGCTTCGGCACCGGCTTCATCTCCGAGCGGTGGAATGTCAAAGAGGCGTCGTCTCTGGTCGGGGCGGCATGCGCGGTGACCAACCGGATGCAAATCGCCACCGCCGCAACCAATCACAACACCCGTCATCCCCTGATCACCGGGTCGTGGGCGACCACGATGCATCGCCTGTCGGGCGGCCGGTTCACGTTGGGCATCGGCCGCGGCATCGCCGCGATCTACGGGGCCTTCGGCATCCCGGCGGTGACGACGGCGCAGATGGAGGACTGGGCCCAGGTGATGCGCCGGCTGTGGCACGGCGAGCTGATTTTCAACCACGACGGCCCGATGGGCAAGTACCCTATCCTTTTCCTCGACCCCGACTTCAACGAGGACATTCGGCTGGCGCTGGTGGCCTTCGGGCCGAACACGCTCGCGCTCGGGGGGCGCGTGTTCGACGATGTCATCCTGCACACCTATTTCACGCCCGAGACGTTGCAGCGCAGCGTCAACACCGTGAAGTCGGCGGCGGAGAAGGCCGGCCGCGACCCGGACAGCGTGCGGGTGTGGTCGTGCTTCGCCACCGTCGGCGACCACCTACCCGAAGAACTGCGGCTGAAGAAGACCGTGGCGCGTCTGGCCACCTACTTGCAAGGCTACGGCGACCTGCTGGTCAACACCAATAACTGGGATCCCGCTGTGCTGCAACGGTTCCGCGAGGATGCGGTGGTCACCTCGATCGCGGGCGGGATTGATCACAAGGGCACGGCCGAGCAGATCGAGCACATCGCGACGCTGATTCCCGACGAATGGCTGGAGCCCTCGGCCACCGGGTCGGCGCAGCAGTGCGTGGATCGCGTCCGCAAGGAATTCGACTACGGGGCCGACGCGGTCATCATGCACGGCGCCACACCCGACGAGCTCGAGCCGATCGTCGCGGCCTACCGCGCCGCGGATCAGGTTTAGCCGGTCGGCGCGCCACTCACGGCATGATGACGGTCCGGGTGACCGGTTCGGCGGCGGCCTGTCTGCTGGACAGGCCGCGCTTCAAGGACGCGAGCAGGGCGTCACGCGTTTCACGGGGATCGATGAGTTCGTCGAACCCCATGTGTTCGGCAGAACGATAGGACGCCTGCAACTCGGCCTCACGCAACTTCGCGGTGACGTCCTCGCCGGCATGCGTCGCCCGGCCCAACGCGGCGGCGCTCATGGCACCCATCGTCGCGCCGGGGTAGGCGAAGGTCGCGGACTGGCTGTCGAAACCCAGCAGGGACATGACCATGGAGCCGAACCCGTATGCCTTGCGCAGCGTCACGTGCAGCTTCACCGTGGTGGCCGTGGTTTGAGCGGCGAACATTCTTGCGCCGGCGCGCAGCACACCGCTGCGCTCGGAGCGGCTGCCGGGCAGCATGCCGGGATTGTCGGCGAGGAAGATCAGGGGCAGGTGGAACGAGTCGGCCACCATGATGAAGTGCGCCGCCTTATCGGCGGCCGCGGCGTCGATGGAGCCGGCGAGCACCAGAGGCTGGTTGGCCACCACCGCGACCGGGTGACCACCGAGATGGGCCAGCGCGCAAATGATCGCCTTGCCGTACTGCGGCTGCACCTCGAACCAGTCGGGCCGGTCGAAGACCACGTCGAGCACGGCGCGCATGTCGTAAACGCGGCGGTTGTCGCGGGACACGATGTCGAGCAGCTCCGGCGTCGCACGTGGCTCGGCGTCCTCGTCCTGCGGCAACGATGCGGGGTACGACCATGCGCTTGATGGAAAGTAGGACAGGTAGCGCCTGACGTCGTCGAGGACGGCCGCGTCGTCTTCGGCGACATTGTGGATCACCCCGCTGGGCAACGCGACATCCGGCCCACCGAGGTCCTCCTTCGAAATGTCTTCTCCGGTGGACTCTTTGACGACGGGTGGCCCGGCGGTGAAGATCGCGCCCTGCCTGCTCATGATCCGGAAGTCGCAGACCGGGGCCACCAGAGCGCCGTGTCCGGCCGACGGCCCGAATACGGCACCGACGGTCGGGACGCGGCCCGAGCACTGCGCCTGGACCAGTAGATCGGTGGGGGTGCGGCCGTAGTGCCCGCCGCCGGGACGAAAGCCGGCGCCTTCGAGCAGCATCACCAGCGGGATCTTGTCGCGCAGCGCCAGTTCGGCGATTCGGTATCGCTTGGAGTTGCCGCCGGGCCCGATGCTGCCCGCCATGGTGGTGAAGTCCTCGGCGCCCAGCATCACCGGCGCACCGTTGATCGAGCCGGAGCCGACGATCAGGCCGTCGGCAGCGATCTCGCCACCGACCAGGGTGCCGAGCTCTCGGAATGTGCCCGGATCAACGAGGTACTCGATTCGCGCGCGGGCATCGATCTTGCCCTTGTTGCGGTGCTTGTCGAGCCGCTCCGGGCCGCCCATGTCCCGCGCGTGCTGACGGCGCCGCTCGAGATCCTCGAGCGTTTCGCCCCAATCCTGGGCTTTCGGCATGCCTATGTCCTACCTCATGGAGATTCGTCGCGCGACCATATCTGTGGGGTCACATACTGGATTGCTTACTGTAAAGTTACCCGCATGTCTGACGCCGCCGGTCCTGAGGTCGACGGGGCGTCCCAAATCGAGGAGTCTCAGCAGTGAGCGCAACCACGATGGACGGGGCCGCGAAGCTATTGGCGGACCCGTTGGCGTACACCGACGAACAGCGGTTGCACGCGGCGCTGACGCACCTGCGCGCCAACGCCCCGGTGTCCTGGGTGGACGTTCCGAACTACCGGCCGTTCTGGGCGATCACCAAGCACGCAGACATCATGGACATCGAGCGCGAGAACATGTTGTTCACCAACTGGCCCCGCCCGGTGCTGACCACCACCGAGGGCGACGAGATGCAGGCCGCCGCCGGTGTGCGCACGCTGATCCATCTGGATGATCCACAGCACCGGGTGGTGCGGGCGATCGGCTCGGACTGGTTTCGCCCAAAGGCGATGCGCGCGTTGAAGATGCGCGTCGACGAGCTGGCCAAGGTCTATGTAGACAAGATGTTGGCGGTCGGGCCCGAATGCGACTTCGTCCAGCAGGTCGCGGTGAACTACCCACTGTTCGTGATCATGTCGCTGCTGGGCATCCCGGAAGCCGACTTTCCTCGCATGCTCAAACTCACCCAGGAGCTGTTCGGAAGCGAAGACAGCGAATTCAGGCGGGGGGATTCGAACGAGGATCAGCTGCCCGCGCTGCTCGACATGTTCCAGTACTTCAACGGCGTGACCGCCGCGCGCCGTGAGCACCCGACCGAGGACCTGGCCTCGGCGATCGCCAACGCCACCGTCGACGGCGAACCGCTGTCCGACATCGACACGGTTTCGTACTACCTGATCGTGGCCACCGCCGGTCACGACACCACCAGCGCGACCATCTCCGGGGGGCTGCAAGCGCTCATCGAGAATCCGGATCAGCTCGAGCGCCTGCGCGGCGACCTCGACCTGATGCCGCTGGCGACCGAGGAGATGATCCGCTGGGTCACCCCGGTCAAGGCGTTCATGCGGACCGCCGCCGAGGACACCACGGTGCGCGGGGTGCCGATCGCCGCCGGGGATTCGGTCCTGCTGTCCTATGTTTCGGCCAACCGCGACGAGGAGGTCTTCGGCGATCCGTTCCGCTTCGACGTCGGACGTGACCCCAACAAGCACCTGGCCTTCGGCTATGGCGTGCACTTCTGCATGGGTGCGGCGCTGGCCCGCATGGAAGTCGGCAGTTTCTTTTCCGAGCTATTGCCGAGGCTCAAATCGATTGAGCTGACCGGTGATCCGGGGTTGACTGCCACCACTTTCGTCGGCGGCCTCAAGCACCTGCCGGTGCACTACTCGCTGACCTGAGTGCGGCGGCGCCCTTCGAGCGGGGTCCTCGCTACACTCCCCGTGGAGGTCGAGGCAATGGCGGGTAGGACGGTGGTCATCACCGGTGCCAGCGACGGCATCGGCGCGGCAGCGGCCCGCCGGATCAGCCGCGGCGGCGACAACGTGGTGCTGGTGGGACGCTCGGAGCGCAAGACCGCGGCCGTGGCCGCGGAGCTCGATGCCGACTATTTTGTCGCCGACTTCGCCGACCTGTCCCAGGTGCGGGCCCTGGCGGACAAGATCCGGTCCGAGTATCCGCGCATCGACGTGCTGGGCAACAATGCCGGGGGAGTGTTCTCCAAACCGCGGCGGACGGCCGACGGCCACGAGATCACCCTTCAGGTCAACTACCTGGCGCCGTTTCTGCTCACCACGCTGTTGCTGGACGTGCTGGTCGGTTCGCGGGCCACGATTGTCAATACATCCAGTTCGTCGCAGCGGCTGCTGCGCAAAGTCACGCTCGCCGACTTCGACGCAACCGACCGGCGCCGGCCCAGCACCGCCTATGCATTGGCGAAGCTGGCAAACATCTTGTTCACCAAGGAATTACACCGGCGTTTTTCCGCCGAGGGCCTTGCGGCCGCGGTGGTCCACCCAGGCTTCGTCAACACCAACATCGGTCACTCGTCCGGTTCGCGGTTCCTGACCACCGTGCAACGCACACCCGTCAGCCGAATGATCAAGACCGCCGATCACGGCGCCGATCAGCTGGTCTGGCTGGCGACCAGCGTGCCCGGTGTCGACTGGGCCGCCGGCGAGTACTACGCGAAAGGCAAGGCCGCCAAAGCCAACCGGGCGGCCAGCGATCCCATCCTCGCGCGTGAATTGTGGGATCACACGATGGCCAAGCTCGTCTAGACAAACCCGGGCGCGAATTCGCCTGCGGCGTGGACGAGCCGGCTCCGTCGAACACCGTCCCGCCGCGGATAACCAGCTCAATGTCGGCCATCTGCTGCCAGCCCTCGATACTAGCTAGTATCCAGTCGATACCGTCGAGTATGCTGTGGCCATGTCGCCCGTCAAGCCGCATCGAACCCGCCCCACCCGCGGCGAGGTTCGTGACCGGATCCTGGACGCGGCGTCGAAGGTTTTCGCCGCCGAAGGGTTCGCCGGCGCCACCATCGACGCGATCGGCCAGTCCGCGGGTTTCACAAAAGGTGCCGTCTACTCGAACTTCGAATCCAAGGACGGACTGTTCCTGGCGCTGCTCGACCGCGAGTTCGAGCTCCGCGGCGAGCAGATCGCCACGGTGCTGGACAGCAGCGGTGGCGACACAGGTGCAGCCGCACGTGAATTGAGCCGCTCATGGCTCGACTCAGTTCGCGACCATTCCGACTTTTACGTGCTGTTCGTCGAATACTGGCTGCGCGCCCAGCGTGATCCCCAGCTGCGTGCGGGCCTCATCGAACGCCGCCGCGCCGCCGCCGCCGACCAAGCGGTGCAGATCGTCAAATCGACCCCCTCCGTGGCGCCCGATCGCGAGTTGGCCGACCTCGCCCAGCTCGTCGTCACGATCAACCTCGGCATCGCGATGGAAGAGGTCCTGCGTCCCGGGACCATCAACCCCGACCTGCTCGCGCAGCTGATCACCGCGGTGCTGGAATCGGTCCCGGTTTCCGCCGATCAGGGAGAGCCTCGCCATGGATGCAAATGACGGGCCCGACGCCGCGGCCCCGATCATCACCGCCCGCGGTTTAGGCGTCGACGGCGAACACGGCGCCCTCTTCTCGGATATCGATCTCGCGCTCCCACCGGGTTTTCACGCGATTCGGATGCCCGGCGGACCGGGGCAGACCACGCTGCTGCTGACACTCGCCGGACGTTTCAAGCCGAGCCACGGCACGCTGACCGTCCTCGGTCAAACCACCCCGCGCGCGATCCGCCGGCACTGCTCGATCGCCGCCTTCGAAGACATCGACGAGCTGGAGGAATCGGTGACGGTGGAGACCGTTCTCGCCGAGCAACGCCGATGGCTGGCGCCGTGGTACTCACCTGTGCCGCTGCAAGCCGGCCAGGCCGAGCTGACCGAGGTTTTCGGCGAGATGAGCCCGCCGTCCCACGACACGTACATCGTCGAATTGTCAGACCTGGAACTGTTTTTGCTGCGAATCACGCTGGCGTTGCTATCGAACCGTCCGATCCTGGTGGTCGGCGACCTCGAGCAGGTTCGTGACAATTCCCGACGGGCGATCGCGGTCGACCGACTGGGCGTGATTGCGAAACAGCGCACCGTCGTCGTCGGGGTGACCAACCCACTCGGCGCGGACGCGCCCGACCACGAACTTCACGATCACCGCATCCTGACCGGAGAGGACTGACGATGCTGGCTGGACTAGCCTTTGGCTCGGAGATCAAACGTTTCGGCCGCAGCCGGTTGACACGCGTGGCCATCGTCGTGCTGATGCTGCTGCCCCTGGTATATGGGGCGCTGTACCTGTGGGCGTTCTGGGATCCCTTCGGCCACACCAACAAGATGCCGGTGGCGCTGGTCAACTCCGACCGCGGCGCCGTCGTATCCGGGCAGCAGTTCAACGCCGGCGCGGAGATCGCCAAAAGCCTGACCGCGGACGGCGGGCTGGACTGGCACGTCGTGGACTTAGCGGAGGCACGCAACGGAGTCGACCACGGCAAGTACTACTTCATGGTCGAGTTGCCGCCGGACTTCAGCGCGGCGATCGCTTCGCCGGTGACCGGGCAACCCAAGAAGGCCAACCTGATCGCTGTCTACAACGACGCCAACAACTACATCTCCACGAGTATCGGGCGTACCGCGATCGGCCAGGTACTGAACGCCGTGTCCAGCCGGATCTCGGGGCAGGCCGTCAATCAGATGCTGTCGGTGGTGGTTTCGTCGGGATCGGGTATCAAGCAGGCCGCAGACGGTGCCGCTCAACTCGATGACGGCGCCGGTCAGCTGGCGGCCGGTCTGGACACCGCGCGGTCCGGCTCGGCAACTCTGGCCGCCGGCGCCAAGCAGCTGTCAGACGGCATCAACCAGGCCACCGACCCGCTGCTCGCGGTGACCAAGGCGGTGTCGCAAATCGGCGGCAGCACGCAGCAACTGCAACAGGGCGCAACCGCGCTTGCGCAGGTCAACGACCAGATCGGTACCATCGCCACGGCGCAGGATGCGGCCGCAAACTCGCTTTCATCGGTGATCGATCAGCTCTCGGCACGACAGGATCCGCTGGCAAATAACCTGCGCGGCGTCCAAGATCAGCTTCGGGGTCATCAGTTCACACCCCAGATCCGCCAGCAGCTCACCGACGCGCAAAACGCGGCGATCGCCATGACATCGGGGTTGCGCAACCCAGGCAGTCCGCTCGCGTCGGCGCTCGACCAGGTTGGCAGCAAGGGCCAGGACCTGACGAACAAGCTCACCCAACTGCGCGACGGAGCCCAGCAAGTCGCCACCGGCAACGCCGAATTGGCGGGCGGCATCGCCAAACTCGACGACGGCGCACGACAACTCAAGACGGGATCGGCCGAGCTGGCGACCAAACTCGCCGAGGGGGCCAAGCAGGTACCCAACTGGACGACCCAGCAAAAGGATGCGGTCGCCGACACCATCGGTGGTCCGGTGCAACTCGAGGCTTCACACGAGAACGCCGCGCCCAACTTCGGCACCGGGATGGCTCCGTTCTTTCTCACGCTCGCGTTGTTCTTCGGCGCCCTGGTGCTGTGGATGGTGCTGCGGCCCTTGCAGACTCGCGCGATCGCCGCGGAGGTGCTCGCGCTCCGCGTGGTGCTCGCCAGCTACCTACCTGCCGCCGCGATCGCGGTGTTCCAAGCCGTCGTTCTCTACTGCGTGGTCCGGTTCGCCCTCGGTATGCACGCCGTGCACCCGGTGGCGATGCTGGGCTTCATGGTGCTGATTTCCGGCGCGTTCGTAGCCGCGACGCAGGCGATCAATGCGCTCGTTGGTCCAGCGGTGGGCCGGGTGCTGATCATGGCCCTGCTCATGCTGCAGCTCGTCAGTGCAGGCGGCATGTACCCCGTGGAAACCACGTCACGGCCATTCCAGGTCCTGCACCGCTTCGATCCGATGACCTATGGCGTCAACGGACTCCGGCAGCTGATACTCGGCGGCATCGACGCTCGACTATGGCAGGCCATCATCGTGCTGGTCGGGATAACGGCTGTCGCACTGGCGATCTCCTGCCTGTCGGCGCGAAGAGACCGGGTCTGGAATCTCAGCAGGCTGATCCCCGCGATCAAGATGTAGGCGAAGCTTTCATGCGATCCCGAAATCGATGATGCCCCGGACGATTTTGCCGTTGAGCAGGTCGTCGTAGGCGTCGTTGACCTCGTCGAGGCGATAGCGCTTGGTGATCATCTCGTCGAGCTGAAGTTGGCCCGTCTCATAAAGCCTGGCCAGCCGGGAGATGTCCGCCTTCGGGTTGCACGAGCCGAATATGGTGCCGGCCAACGTCTTGTTCATCAGGATGAAATCCTGCAGGTCGATCTTCACCGACCGGGTCAACTGCGACGTCATGCCGGTGAGCACGCAGGTGCCGCCCTTACGGGTGAGCTTCACGGCATCGCGGACGTCTTCCGGGGTGATCAACGAGGGCGAGACCACCACCGCGTCGGCCATCACGCCGTAGGTCAGGCCGCGCACCAGATCCAGCGCCTCGTCGATTGTCGCGGCGCTGTGTGTCGCGCCGAACTGCAGCGCCGACTTCTGTTTGAAGTCAACCGGATCCACCGCGACGATCTGCGCGGCGCCGTTGATGCGGGCCCCCTGAATCGCGCCCGTGCCGATCCCGCCGACGCCGATCACCACGACCGTGTCGCCCGCGCGCATGTTGGACCGGTTGGCGACGGAACCGTAACCTGTTGGGATGGCGCAGGACAGCAGAGCGCTCGATGTCAGTGGCAGGTGTTGCTCGATCTTCACCAGTGAATTCGTCGATACCACAGTGTGTTCGGCGAATGCGCCGATCTTGGCGATGTGACCAAGGCTGCGGCCGTCGGCGGTGTGGTGGCGGAACGTGCCGTCCGTCGGCATCCCCGGGATCATGGTGCCGATGCCGACGTCACACAGGTACTCGATTCCGCTGGCGCACCAACGGCATTGGCCGCACACGGCCACGAACGACATCACCACGTGGTCACCCGGCTCGAAGTCGGTGACACCCGGGCCGACCTCGCGCACCACGCCGGAGCCCTCGTGGCCACCGATCGTCGGAAACATGGTCGGCAGCCCCATCGATCGCATCACCTCGTTGGGCGCCGACATGTCACCTTTGAGGATGTGGTCGTCGGAGTGGCACAAGCCGGCCGCCGCCATCTGCACCAGGACCTCGCCGGCCTGGGGGGGATCGAGCTCGAATTCCTCGACGGACCATGGCCCGCCGACGTCGTGCAGGATCGCTGCGCGGCTTCTCATGCGGCGGGGGCGAACGTCACCGGAAGCTTGTTCGGCGACCGGAAGGTGAGCCCGACGATCTTGGATTCCTCGCCGGTTCCGTCGTCGGGCATGAATGCCAGATTATCGACGCGGTCTAAGAGGCTGTTCAACATGACCCGGGTTTCCAGCCGGGCCAGGTGCATGCCGAGGCACATGTGGATCCCGCCGGCGAAGGCGATGTGGGATTGCCGCGGCCGGCGGATGTCGAAAGTGTTGGGATTGGTCCAGCGGGACTCGTCACGGTTGGCTGAGCCCATACACATATCGATCTGAGCGTCGGCAGGGATTGTCTTACCGCCGATTTCGACTTCTTCGGTTGTGGTCCGCATGACCGTGGTCAGTGGCGTTTCGAACCGCAGACCCTCCTCGATCGCCATCGGTATCAGTGACCGGTCCTGGTTGACCATCGCGAGCTGCTCGGGGTGGGTCAGCAGCAGGTACAGCAGATTGCCCGATGAGCGGTAGGTGGTCTCCAGGCCGGCCGGGAGCAGCAACCGCAAGAAGGAGATGATGGCTTCGTCGGTGAGTTTCTCACCGTCGATCTCTGCGGCGACCAGGTCCCCGATGATGTCATCGGTGAGCTTGCGCCTGCGCTGCTCGACCTGTTTGAGGAAATAATCGTAGAGCTCTGTGGCGGCATTCAATCCCGCCTCGATGTCGGTCGGGATCGAGATCAGATCGAGGGACAGTCGCCGGAAGAGGTCGAGGTCCTCGGCGGGCAGACCAAGCAGCGTCGAGATGATCCGGGTGGGAAATTCGAAAGTCACCGCCTTCACCAGATCGGCTTGACCGTCGTTCTTGACCTCGTCGACCAGTCGATCACAGACCGGATCGATGACCGACGGCTCCCAGCGTTGCAACGCGGTCGCACGGAACGCCTTGGCCACCAGGTTGCGGTGATCGTGGTGTTCCCGGCCGCCCATCGCCAGGATGGTGTGTCCCATCACCAACCCGATCGTCTTGTCGTAGGCGGCCGACGTGAAGATCCGGTCGTCGCGAAAGGCTTGGGATACACCGTTGTAATCGAACAGGACCCACTCGTCACTGGGTCGCAGCTCCTCCGGCAACTGGGTGTTATCGCCCAGGGAACCGTGCCACACCGGGTCGGTGTGACGCATGTGTTGAAAAAACGGGTAGGGGCTGGTTTCACCGGTGAGATCGAGCAAGGGTGCGACGGGTTGACCGTTCGGGCCAGTGCTGAGCGTCATCAGCGCTCCTCCTGAAACAAAGGCGGTTCACGCGGACCGGATGACGAGTGCCCGCGAAATCCCGGCGGGTATACCGAGCGGAAAATAGCTATCATAGTATAAATAGCAACGAAGCCCAATGGCTTGTGCTCGCCGGGCCGACCGGCGAAGCATTCGCGGCGTGGGCGAAGGCCCACTCGATACGGCTCCCATTTCCACCGCTGCCCCGAGCACCTGGTGCGTCGCCACTTAAAAGCGCAGGTCTACCTTGAAGGTGGTTTACGGTAAGGCCGACCTTCCGGGACCGCCGATGAGCACGCACGACGAGCCCGAAAATGAGTTGATATGACACAGACGAACCTGGCCCGGCCGCACGGTCTCAGCCGCATCGATCCGGTGCTGCGCGACGCCGCCGTGGAGTTGGGCGCCTTCGAATTCCGCGCCGAGACACTGCCGGCCGAGCGCGAACACGCCAACCTGCTGGCCGCGCAGCGCGCCGCGGCGGCCGATACCACTGGCGTCTCCGTCGATTCACGATCCATCGCCGGTCCGGAGGGCCGGCAGCTGGGCCTGCGTTTGTATCGTGGCCGCACCGAATCCTCCGCGCCCCTGGTGGTGTACGCGCACGGCGGCGGGTTCGTCACCGGGAACCTGGAGACCGACCACGCGCACTGCGTGGAGCTGGCCCGTGACGGTGATTGTCTGGTGGTTTCCGTGGACTACCGACTGGCCCCCGAAAATCCGTGTCCCGCGGCGCTCGACGATGTCGAGGCGGCCTTCCGTTACGCCGTCGAGAACAGCGCGGAGCTGGACGCCGACGCAAGCCGCATCGCGGTAATGGGCCGCGACGCGGGCGCGGCGCTGGTCGCGGGTCGGACCCAACGCATGTTCGACCAGGAAGGTCCGGCGATCCTGATGCAGATCCTGCACCAGCCGATGCTCGATTCCGATGCCACGCCGTCGCGTCGGGAATTCCAGCGCACCCCGGGTCTCAACGGTCCGGCCGTGAGCCGGGCGTGGAACCACTATCTCGGCGACGCCCGCGCCAACGGTCAGCACGTCCCCGCGCACCGGGCCAATCTCGAGGGCCTGCCGCCCACGTTCGTCAGCTGCTCCGAGATCGATCCGTGCCGGGACGAGGCCGTCGACTACGCCATCCGGCTGTTGCACGCGTACGTCCACACCGAATTGCACGTGATCGCCGCGACCTTCAACGGCTTCGACTCGATGGTCCCCGATTGGATTGTTTCCCAGGAGAATCGGGCGTTGCACGCGCAGGCGCTGCGCCGTGTGTTCGCGATGTAGCACGATCGTGTTTGCCGGACCCCCGCCAACCGTCGTGACTTACTTTTACCGACTGAACTCCGGTATCTCTTACCGTATCGAGCGTTGCTAACATCGGAATCGGCAGCCAACCGAGGACCGATCGGGCGGATGATCAAACACTCAAACCGATTCCGTTGCAGCCGCAGCGATCGAATGTCAAGAAGGATCCCCTCGGCACTATGACCACCCTCGACTCTCCCGAAAAGATCCTTTTCACCTCGACCACCCAGGCGTTCCTGGAAAAGGAAGCGCCGCTGCGCCGGGTGCGGGAGCTGCACGCCGCGGGCACGTCATTCGATCCCGCGTGGTGGCAGCGGGCTGCGGAGCTCGGCTGGACGGGCCTGCTCGTGCCGGAGGAGTTGGGCGGCGGAAGCGTGTCGGAGAACGGCTTCGCCGATCTCGCGATGGTCGCCGAGCAACTCGGCAAGACGGTGGCGCCCGGACCGCTGTACCCGGTCAGCACCGTGCTGGCCGGACTTGTCGAGTGCACAAACTCCGACGAGCACGTCGACGCCATCGAGGCGCTGGTAGCGGGTGAATCCGTGGCGTCGTGGGCGGTCTGTGAGCCCGGCCGTGGCTGGGCACCGCTGGATCCGTCGGTCACGGCCACCGAAACCGATTCCGGTTACCGCATCGACGGCGTCAAGGACCGCGTCGAGGCGGCCGCCCAGAGTGCGCTGCTGCTGGTGGTGGCGCGCTGCGGCGCGGGCGCCGAGATTCGTCAGTTCCTGATCCCGACGGACGCGCCGGGGGTCCGGATCGAGCCCCAGCAGTCGGTCGATCTGGTCAAGCAATACGGCCGGGTGCACTTCGACGGCGTCGTGGTGCCACGGTCGGCGGCCGTCGGCAGCGCCGGCGAGACGGCTGCGCTCGTCGATCGACAAAGCCAGATCGCCCAGGTGCTGCAGTGCGCCGAGGTGGTCGGTGCCCTGCAGACGGTGTTCGACCTCACCGTGCGGTGGGCGCTGGACCGGCACACCTTCGGTCGCCCGCTGGCGTCGTATCAGGCGCTCAAGCACAAGTTCGCCGACATGAAGCTCTGGCTGGAAGCCTGTCGCGCCACCACCTCGGCGGCGGTCGCCGACGTGGCCGCCCGCGCGCCGGAAGCGAATCTGTCCGCCAGCATCGCCAAGTCCTACGTGGGCGAGATGGCGGGTCAGATCGTCCAGGCGTGTGTCCAGATGCACGGTGGCATCGGGGTCACCTGGGAGCACGACCTGCACCTGTACCTTCGCCGGATCACGTTGTACCGCGGCATGTTTGGGACCCCGGAAGAGCATAATCTGCGCGTGTACGAGTTTGAGAAGGCGGGGCGTTCGGCGAAATGAGGAAGATGACGTCGACCGAGTCCGTTGCGGAGTTCGCCGCCCGGGCCAGGGCATGGCTGGCGGACAACATGCCTGCCATCGACAGTGAGGCCCCGCCCGCCGCGCCACGTGACGAGGAACGATCCTGGCTGAGGGCCAGAGAACTGCAAAAGCGTTTGTATGACGGCGGATTCGCCGGTATCTGCTTCCCCCGCGAGTACGGCGGCCTCGGCCTGGACTACGAATACCAGAAGGCCTTCGACGTCGAATCCCTCGACTATGAGATGCCGTTGATTCTCAACACACCGACATTCACCATCTGCTGCGCCACCCTGCTCGACACCGGTAGCGAAGACCAGAAGAAGCAACACATCGCCGCTGCGCTGCGCGGTGAGGAAGTGCTGGTGCAGTTGTTGAGTGAGCCCAGTGGTGGATCGGACCTGGCCGGTGTCCTCACCCGCGCCGAGAAGCGCGGCGACCGTTGGATCATCAACGGCGCCAAGACCTGGAGCACGAGCGCGTTCGCCGCCGATTATGGCCTGTGTCTGGCCCGCACCAACTGGGACGTGCCCAAGCACGAGGGCCTGACGATGTTCCTGGTACCCATCGCGCATCCGGGAATCACGTTGCGGCACATCACCATGCTGAGCGGTTCCACCGAATTCTGCGAGGAGTTCCTCGACGGTGTCGACGTCGGAGATGACGCCGTTGTCGGCGAGGTCAACGGCGGTTGGGCGGTGGCGTCCCGGCAGCTGTACCACGAACGCCGGGCGGTGGGGCAGGGGTCCGAATTCGCCAGCGGCAGCGGCAGCGAGGGCGGCAACGCGATTCCGGTCGATTACGTGGCGCTTGCGGAGAAGACGGGGCAAGCCGACGACGAGCGCGTGCGTGAGATGGCCGGTCGCGCCCTGGTGCACCGCGCGGTGGCCGAGCAACTGATCGGCCACGTGTACCGCAGCGTCAGAGACGGCGCTCTGCCGCCCGCCGCCGGCACGCTCATCAGGCTGTTCCACTCCGAGACCACGACCACCGGCGTCGACACGGCGCTCGCGATCGCGGGAAGCGCCGGGGTGGTGGGGGAGCAGGGCGCCGGACTCGAAACGGGCCTGCGGTATCTATCCCGGCAGACGGTCGCCATCGGCGGCGGCACAACGGAGATGGCGCGCAACGTGATCGGCGAGCGGGTGCTGGGCTTCCCGCGGGAGTACGCCGCCGATCGTGGGGTTCCGTTCAATCAGGTACGGCACGGCGAGCGAGCCGACCGGGCCTAACCCTCGGCGACGACGTTCTCGGCCAGGCCGCTGACCACCGGGATCTGCACCAGCGACAGCACGTGGTGCGCCGGGCTACCCGGTGGGGCCACCAGCACGTACTCGCTGCCCTGTCGGAGCGACCGCTCGCGGGCGGCGGCCAGCGCGCTGACGCCCGCCGATCCGAGCTGGGTGACGGCGGTGAGATCGACCGTCAACGGCGCGACGCCGGAACGGCTTTCGACCGCGATCTGACGGTCCAGGATGGAGGCGGTGTTGGAGTCGACGTCGCCACTGACCACGATGCGGCCCGGCTCGCTGACCTCGGAGACGAATTCTGCGTTGGCCGTCCGCCGATCGGCCGCCCGGCTGACGACCGAGTCGGTGACGAAATTCGCCGGCCGCGAGAGTTGGTGCGTCACACTGGCGGTCGTGCCTTCGGCGCCGTGACTGACGTGCGCCTCCGACACCAGGGCCTCGGCCATGGCGAGGCCGCGGCCGCGGCCCGTCTCGCCCTCGCGGTGGTCCTTCCACCGTCCGCGGTCGGTCACCGAGACGTGCAGGTTGCCGTCGCCGGACAGCGCCGCCTCGACCACAACGCCGTCGGGCACCTCGGCGGCATAACCGTGCTCGACCGCGTTCTCGACGAACTCCGAGATCGCGTGCACCACATCGGAGATGTCGTCGGCGTCGGCGCCGAGCTCCGACAGCCACTGCCGCAGGCGGGTGCGTACCGTGCGTGCGGCCCGGATGGTCGCGTCCAGCGTCAGGTGTAGGGGCGCGGGCGGTGTCCGGCGTTGCGCCGCAAGGAGTGTCACGTCGTCGCTGTAGCCCGTCGAGCGCAGCAGCAATTCGAGTGTCTCCGAGCAGATTCGGTCGATCGGCCGCACCGATGACTCGATGACGAAGCCGCGCTCGCCGCCGACGATGTTCGCGGTCAGCTCGGCGAATTCGGCGGTGCTGGCGCCCAGCGGCCGGCCGGGTCGTTCGATCAGGCCGTCGGTGTACAGCAGGATCGAGTCGCCCACATCGAGGAATTCGGCGCGCACCGGAAAGCCGGTGCCGCTGCCGAGCGGACCGCCGCCGGAGGGCTCGAGATAGCGTGCGGTGGCATCCGCGGTCACCAGAAGCGGCGGCGGGTGTCCGGCGGTGCAGTACCGGAATTCGCCGGTGCCGAAGTCGAGCGAGCCGACGCAGATGGTGGCCGTGTTCGAGCCGGGGACGTGCTTGCGGAAGCGGTCGACCGCCTCGAGCGCCTCGGCGATCGGATATCCCGCGACGACCTGCATCCGCAGCGCGGTGCGCAGCTGCGACATCACCGCGGCCGCTTCGACGCCGTGGCCGACGACGTCCCCGACGACGAGCACCAGCCGGTCCCCGAGGGGTATCGCGTCGAACCAGTCACCACCGGCCGCGGTGTCCTCGGCGGCGACGAGATACTGCGCGGTCACGTCCGCGCCGGGGATGATGGGCACCGATGGTGCCAGTAGCGCCTGCTGCATGACAGTGGCGGAATCGCGGACGTTGCGGTACCGCTCGGACATCTCCTTGAGGCGTGCTTCGGCGGCCATCCGCGTCTGCACCCGGCTGGTGACGTCGACGAAGGCCAGCTGGACGCCCTCGATCGAGCCGTCCTTTGCGCGCCGCGCCGTGACGATGAAGTCGAAGAAGTGTTCCTGCGCTCGTCCCTCGCCCTCGAAATCGGCCTGCACCCGCCATTCCGTGCCCGACTGCGGCTCGCCGGTTTGATATACCCGGTCGAACATGTGCAGGATTTCCTGGCTCTCCAGCTCGGGATAGACGTCGCGCACAAATAGCCCGATGGAGTCAATCGGCGGACTGAGTGTGCGGTAAGCCGCATTGACCGCGACAAATCGGTGGTCGGGCCCCTCGAGCCCGACCAACAACGCGGGGACATTCTCGAAGACGCGGCGTACGTCGTCTGCCGCGCCGACGGTTCTGTCCCAGTCTTTTTCGGCCACCATCTGGCCGTTCCTCCTAGCAGCCGCCGGGCGGCCCGCACCGGGGCCGAGTCGAAAATCCGGGTCAAATGGGCTGACCTATTTGCACACGTAGTTGTTCAGATTAGCAATCGTTCTTGCATGCGTATTGAAACGGTTGATACCGGTCTCGTTAGTGTCGGCAAATTCACCGATAAATGTAATTGGCGACTGCGAAAATCGAGGCCCGCCAAACCGCCGAGCAGCCCGTTTGCGGGCGTGCGGGGCGGGTACCTCGCAGTCGTGGCAGATCTCGTGGCGCGACGGACGAGGGCGCTGTGGCGGCGTTTCCTGTCCTCACCTGTGCTGACCTTGAACGGATGGGTGGCGTTCAACCTGCCGCGCACCGTGACCGCGTTGGGCGGGGGGCTGTTGACCGGGCTGGTGGGGGTGCACGTCTACATGCTGGCCGCCGAGCCCGACCTGCCCCGCTATTTCATCGCCTATGCGCTGGTGTTGGCGGCCGCGTGCCTGACCGCAGCGAGCGCCATGGTGGCCGGCATCAAACCTGGTGTGCCCCAGGCGGGTTGGTACCTCGGCAGTTTGGTCTGCTCGGCATTTCTCGCCCTGTATCTGGTCACTCGCTGGGTTGGCCTGCCCGGCCTGGCCACGATGACCGCCCGATGGGACTTCGCACCGGGGACATTGGGGATGGCTTGCGCGGCGGCGTTTATCGTCGTGCACACGACGGTGCTGTCGGGCATCAACGTGGCCTACCCGCGACGCCAACAGTGGTACGACTGACGGAGCGCTGGCATGACAGTGTTGGACTATCCGGTGTGGCTGCGCATCGACCATTGGCTGAACGTCTTGTTCGTGACGCTGATTCTGCGCAGCGGCATCGAGATTCTGGCCACCCACCCGAAGTTGTATTGGCACGACGACAGCAAGCCGGGCACCGAGTGGGCGCGCTTCACCCGAAAGGTGATGCCGCGCGACAGGATCTACGACACCCTGGATGAGGAGGAGGATTACAGCCCGTTCATTTCGTTGCCCGGCCGCGCGCAGCTCGGCGTGGGCCGCCACTGGCACTTCTTCGTGGTCATCGGCTGGATTCTGCTCGGCCTATCGTACTACATCCTGTTGTTCGCCACCGGCCAGTGGCATCGCTACTGGCCCGCTTCGTGGTCGATCTTCCCCGAAGCGTGGGACGACGTCGTCACCTATCTGACGTTCAATTTGCCGCCGGTGTTGCCCGGTGAGCCGTTGGACGCCATGCAGAAGCTGACCTACGCCGGGGTCGTCTTTGTTCTGGCGCCGTTTCAGATCCTCACCGGGGCCGCACAGTCTCCGGCAATCGAGGCGCGGTTCCCGTGGTATGTCCAAATGTGGGGCGGCCGGCAATGGGCCCGAAGCCTGCACTTCTTGGGCCTCGTCGCGTTTTTGGTCTTCATAGTGATTCATCTATCGATGATTTTCTTCTGGGGCTGGGGGAGACTCACCGCGTCCATGATTTTCGGTGCCGTCCGTAACACGTACTGGGCGACCACAATCTCGTTGCTGATCATTGCGGCGATCATCGCCGTCCACGTCGCGGCGACGGTCTGGAGTCTGCGCAACCCTCGGTCGGTGCAGCGCGTGCTGGGCGCGGTGGTCACCGCGGCGCGCCGGCTGCTGCTGCGTCCGCTGAACTCGCGGCAGAACTATCCGGCGCGCAAAATCTCCAAGCATCACCGCGTCAACGGAAAGCCGCCCACCAGCACGGAATACAAGGTTATGGCGGTGCACAACTTCGTGGACTGGCGGCTGCGGGTCGGCGGGTTGGTGGAGAACCCCGTGATCCTGGACCTCGGTGCGCTGCGCGCGCTGGCCGAGTCCGAAACGCAATGTGTGATGCACAATTGCGTCCAGGGCTGGACCAGCATCGGCCAATGGACCGGAGTTCATCTGCATCAGCTGGTGGACCTGGTGCGGCCGCTGCCGCAGGCGCGCTACATCTGCTTTTTGACGATGCAGGACAACAGCACCGACGAGCCGGCGTCGCACGGCGGGGGCCAGTTCTATGAGGTGCTCGACCTCGAGTTCGCCGACAAGCCGCAGACCCTGCTCGCTTATGAAATGAACGGCGCGCCGCTGCCGATCCAGCACGGTGCACCATTGCGGCTACGGGTGGAAACCCAGGTGGGTTTCAAAATGGCCAAGTGGATCAACCAGATCGAATTCGTCGAGGACTACGCAGGGATCGGCATGGGTACCGGCGGCTGGCGCGAGGATCGCGTGTACTACGACAAGGACGTGGAAATCTGAGATGACCGATACGGCGACCGAGGGAGTGGGGGTACGACCCGAGCTGATCAGCTTGGACACGGTGGCCCATCATCGCGTGCTCGAACAGATCGAGGCGAAGGGCGGGCACTGTGAAGCCTGCGGCGCAACGGATTTCGCCGTCGGCGACGCCCTCTACCTCGGTTACCTGTTCTTGAACGAGGACGCCGACGCCTACATGGTTGCGCTGACCTGCCGCAACCCGGACTGCCCCAAGCCGCGGACCGCGATCAGACTGCGCGACACCGACTTTCTCACCTACGCAGCAAACGACTCGGACGCTTCCGGGGACGACGCCTCCCGCTAGCCTGACCGTCCGTCGATCCTGGAAGCCGCGGCCGAGCCAGGTCGAATCGCTCTATCAGCGGCGACAACTCGCGAAGTTGGTCGCACAGCGATCGGAGCCGCCGCTGATCCTCGTCGCCGAGTTGGCCCAGCGAATCGTAATACGCCACGCGCGGCAGCCGTCCCGCAAGAGCGGTACCCCACCTGATGCTCAGGTCATAGACCTCTTCGTCGTCGATATCGTCGTCGCGCTGTCCGAGTTGTCGGAGCGCCTCGATCTGCTCGCTGAGAAACGCGACGTCGTCGTCGATACTGACCGGCTTCCCGCCATGCGATGCCGCGCTTGTCTGGGCTCCATCCGGCGTCTTGCGCGACTCGTCAACGCTCATGCCGAACGAATACCCTCCGGCGGTCCGGCTACACCGAACCGCCGTCAGGCAGAGTTCAAGCGATCAGGCCGAGACCGGCTTCTTGGCCGGCGCGGACACCTTCATTAGCTTCATCAGGTTGCCGCCCATGATCTTGGCGATGTCGGATTCGGAGAAATCGGTGAGCTCGTCGACGAACGAGATCGGATCTTTCAGGCCTTCCGGGTGGGGCCAGTCGGAGCCGAACATCACCCGGTCGGTGCCGACCATGTTGACGATCTCGGTGAACCGGTCCTCCCAGAACGGAGTGATGTAGACGCACCGCTTGAACGCTTCGATCGGGTCTTCGCTGAACGACTGGGGCATCTTCTTGTAGACGCCCTTGAGGCCCTTGAACAGGTCCGGTACCCAGTCGGCGCCGTTCTCGATGGACAGGATCCGCAGCTCGGGGTTGCGCGACAGGGCGCCGTGGCACACCAGCGCGCCCATCGCGTCCAGGATCGGCCGGTGGCCCATCGCGAAGCTGCGGAAGGGCGTCGGCTTGAACGGGAGGAACTCGTCGCCGGGCTCCCACACGTTCGCGAATTCGGAGTAACCGCTGTCCGAAGCGTGCATCGAGACCGGAATCTCGGCCTCGATGCAGGCCTGCCAGAACGGGTCGAACTCCTCGAGCCCGAAGGATCGGCTGCCCTTGTATCCGGGCACCGGTGCCGGGCGGACCAGCACGGTGCGGGCGCCGCGTTCCAGGCACCACTGGAGTTCTTCCAGCGCGCGATCGACGATCGGCAGCGTGATCACCGGGGTGGCGAAGATGCGGTCCTGGTAGTTGAACGTCCACTGCTCGTGCATCCACTCGTTGAGCGCGTGGATGACGTCGTGGGTCATCTCCGGGTCGTCCTTCATGCGCTCCTCGACCAGGCTGGCCAGCGTCGGGAACATCAGCGCGTAGTCGATGCCGAGCTCATCCATGACCTCCAGCCGCGCGCCCGGTTCGCGGAACGCGGGGATGGCCTTCATCGGCTCCCCGAGGATCTCGCGGTAGGTCTTGCCCTGCGCACCGTTGCGGAAGTAGTCCTCCTGGGCTCCCGGCTTGGCGACCTTCTCGAAGGTGGGGTTGGGGATGTACTCGCTGATGTGGCCGCGCACAACGATTTTGGTGCGACCGCGAACCTGCACGTAGTCGATGACGTTCTTGCGCTTGTCCGGAAGGTACTTGGTCAGCGCTTCCTGCGGCTCGTACATGTGGTTGTCTGCGTCGAACACCGGGAAGGGCAGTTCGCGAGAGGGCATGGCGATCTCCTTACAGAAGTCTCAGTTCTCGCTGTGTGGTAACGACGTTACCACTTATGCGCAATCAGGTGTACCGGATCTGCGTCCCCGGATGGGCTCACTCGTCCGGCCAGCTGGGGAGCTTCGGTGTGGTCCCCTCGATCACGGCGAAGTTGACGGTGGCCGTCGCGAGCAGTTCATCGTCGCCGTCGCCGTAGATGTCCACCTGCATCACCATCGCTCGTCGCCCGGATCGCAGCATCGTGGGCACCGCGAAGGCCGAGCCCTGGCGGACCGGCCGCAGGTAGCGGATGAACAGGTCCGCGGTGGTCATGGTGGTGCCTGGTCGCAGGTAGTCCAGCCCGAATTGTCCGCCCGCCACGTCGACGAGCGTGGCGATCAGGCCGCCCTGCAGCGCGCCTGACGTGTTGACCACCGCGGGGCTGACCGGCATGGTCATGGCGAATTCGCCGTTGCGGGTGCCGGGGCGCATGCCGATCTGAGCGAACAGCTCGGCCAGCGACGGGGCGGCCGATTGTTCGTCGGCGTCGCGGATGCCCAGGGCGCGGCTGCAGAAGTCATAGAGCTGGCCGGCATCGACCGGCGATCCGTTCAATTCCGAACCGAGCCAATGCAATCGCTGCGCACCCATCATCGTCTGCATGACGATGGCGGCCGCCGCGCCGACGTCCAGGCCGGGGCTGAAGACTCCCTCGGTGATGCCCTGCCCGACGATGTCGCGGATCAGGCCGTGCAGGGGAGAGAGCACCCGGGCGTATTCGCGGGGCCGGGTCTCGGCCAGGTGCTGGTTGTAGAGCGTCAAAGCCCGGTTGAGGCTGTCCTGGGTGCTCGACTCCGGTTGCTGGCTGAGCCGGTCGATCAGCAACTTCAGCGCCGAGGTGCTGTCCAGCCCCGTGGTTTCGGCGCGCCACGCCTGCACCGATTGGGCGATGGTTCGGTCGAAGAGTGCCAGCAGCAGTGCATCCTTGCTGCTGAAGTGTTGGTAGAAGGCGCGCAGCGACGTCTTGGAGCGCGCGACCACCTCTTGCACGGTGAAGTCGGTGCGGCCGGTCTCGCCCAGTATCGCCACGGCGGTCTTGATGAAGCGGTCGCCACGGGTGATCTCCACGTCGTCGCTGGGATCGGCCATGAGCGGTTGGTCCCCTTCCATAGCGCGCTGGTCGCGCTATGAGAATGAGGTTACCGCGACTGGCGGCCCCACATTGCAGGAACTAGAAGGGCGGTGGTTCCGGGTCGGGCGGATGACCCGTGGTGATGAGGGGTGCTGCCGCCCGACTCGTTTCGCAGGCGATGCGGGCTGCGCGGTTATGCCGGCGTTCGCCGGCGATGTATTTCGCGCGGCTGTTGGCGCGGGTTCGCCGCCGTTGCGGCATCATCGCGGCACGATCGGTGCGGCGGTCGGGCCGCCGAGGCCGGGCTATCTCACCGGTGGGCGCACACAAGGACGGAAACAGCAGCGCGCTGCCTGGGGTAGTCACATGAGTGTGTCCCGACGGGGAGCGCCAGATTACCGTCCCGTCCGACAGTTGCTGGTCCTGCCATCCCCAGAACGTCTTGATCAGATGATGTTGGCGGCAAAGACATTTCAGGTTGGACGCGTGCGTCGCGCCGCCCTGAGAGTGCGGGATCGTATGGTCGAGATCCGCTTCGGTTGCGGGGCGGTCGCACCCGGGGAAGCGGCACGTCAAGTCGCGGCAGCGCACGAAGTCGGCCAGCGCCTGTGAAGCGATGTACCCGCGCTCCGGCGGTGCGTCCCCGGGATGCACCAGGGGTCGCAGTCTCGACGAGTCGGCAAGTTGCGCAACCAACTCCGCAGGGACGAGCACGTCGGTACCGATGATCGAACCGGGATCTGGCGAGGCGCCGTCAACGGTGGATTGGTTGGCCACCACGTGGATCACGACCGGGCTGGGCACCGAGCGCGCGCCAGCGGAACATGTCGGCTGCCCGCAGCGACACTGCAACCGTTCGGCTCCGGCCGCCAATGCCCCCATCGCATCGGCGCGACGCTGCTGCAGAGTTCGCGGATCACCTCCACAAACAGTGCCGGCCAACGCATTCAGCCGAGCGTCCACAGCGCGGGCATCGGTGGTGAATAGTGTCGCCTGAACCTCTGACAGGCCTTCGCCGCCGTCCCAGATCGAGAATTCGCGACCCGCCTGGTGTTCGCGGCGTCGCCGGACCGCGTCGCGGTCTGCCCGGGCAACCACCCGATCCACCGCAGCGGCCAGTCGCCCGCGCGTCATCGTCGGCCACCGTTTCACTCGTAGCGCGAGCGTGGCGTCGACCGCGGCGATCACATCGGCATCGTCGATCAAGTCGGTGCGGAACACGATCGTCTGGAACGTCGAATAACTGATGTCACCGGAGACCAACGCGGAGCCCACTTTTGGCAGCCGGTTGCGCATGGCGCGCGAATAGTTCAGAAAACTCGACGCCAGCGCCTGGCTGATTCCCAGCGCGGCGGCGATCTCTGCGGATATGGAATCCCACGTGTCGGTCACCCAGGTCTCGCGCTCCCCGTATTGGCGCAGCCGCAGCATGTCGAGTTCGCCAATTGCCACCAGCCGCTCACCGGCGGCTTGGTTCTCCGCGCGCGACGACGAACAGATCCGATCCAGCAAGGCCACGGACTCCGGGGTGGCGGCCGGGCATAGACGCGCGAACTTGGCGTCAAACCGAGCGATCACCTCTGGTGGCGATGCACGGCCCGTCGTCGCTTCGAACATACATTCGACTATAGGGCGCGGCTCCGACAAACCTTCGCGCGTCAGCCGCCCCGGGCCTCGATCATCGCCGAGCGGTTGACCTTGGTCGCCGCGGTCCGCGGAATCGCGTCGACGAACTCGACGGTCTTGGGCGCCTTGTACGGGGCGAGGCGACTCTTCGCGTACTCGATCACCTGCTGCTCGGACAGCGGCGCGGCGCCGTCGGTTTCGGCGCGCTGGATGACCGCGTGCACCCGGCGTCCCCATTGCTTATCGGCCAGCCCGATCACGACGACGTCCGCGATGCCGGGGTGGCCTGCGAGTGCGGACTCGACTTCGGCCGGAAAGACGTTGGCGCCCCCGGTGACGATCATGTCGACACGGCGATCGACGATGTAGAGGAAGCCGTCCTCGTCGAGGTGGCCGATGTCGCCGGCCGAGCGGAAGCCGTCCTCGGTCGACGGCAGCGCGGGCGCCCCACCCAGGTAGCGGTAGCCCGCGCTCATCGGCGCCCGCAGGTAGATGTCCCCGTCCTCGCCGGGCCCCAGCGGTCGTTTGTCGGCGTCCAGGATCCTGATCTCGGTGTCACGGAAGCCGCGGCCCACACTGCCCGGGTGCGCGAGCCACTCGTCGCCGCGCAACGCCGTGAGCCCGAGGTTTTCGGTCATGCCGTATGCCGTCACCATCTGCTCGGGGCTGAGCAATTCGAACCAGGTATGCAGCAGCGACGGCGGCATCACCGCGGCGCCCTGCAGGACGAACACGATGCTGGACAGGTCCCGCTCGCGCACGTCGGGCCGGGCCGCGATGCGCGCCAGCATGGTGGGCGTTGCGGTGAAGTTGGTGATCCGAAAACGTTCGATGACATCGAGAACCAGTGCCGCGTCGAACTTTTCGAGGATGACCAGATGGTCGCCGCCCAGCATCATCAGGAAGGTGGCGAAGCCGTTGGTGTGATACATCGGCGCGGGCACCATGATGGTTTGCGGCTGGGCCACCGGCGTCCAGTTCGACAGGAAAGGTTCGCCCTGTTGCGGGATCCACAGCGACGGCGCCAGGTTGAGGATCACCTTGGGCACGCCGGTGGACCCGCTGCTGCAGATTCCGTTGGCGGTGGGCGAGACGGCGACCGGTAGGGCGTCAGCGGACTCGGCGGCCGCGCGGGCGTCGAGTTCCCAGCGGGTCTGTTCGTCGACGACGACGGCGGGATCGATCACCGCCCGCACCCGATCGCGCTCCCACTCGGGCAGATCCCAGTGCATGGGGACCGGAACCGCGCCGATCTTCCAGCACCCCAGCGTGGCAAGCACAAGATGTCTGGAATTCGGGATAGCAAGCGCGACAAATGAACCCGTTTGGGCCCCCCTGGCAGCCAGAGCCCGTCCCCACTGGTTGGCGCGAGCATCGAGTTCGCCGAAAGTCAGCGGCTCCGCGGTGCCATCGAGCGCGACAATGGTGACGCCCGGGTCGTCGCGCCGATCTTCGGCCAGCTGCTGCAGTTTGATCCCGAAGGGGACTCCCTCGTCGAACGGATTCGGCGTCACCGCGGCCGCGGGGGATTCGGTCATGCCGATACCGGCTCACTGAACAGTGTCTCGAACGACCCGTCGGTCACGCAGGGCATCAGGCGCAAGGCGAACTCCTCGGTGCCCAGCGGCAGCCGCATCAGCGGTTGGGTGTGCCGGTCGAGCACGCTGACGTCGGACTCGTCGCAGAAGCCCAGCGCTCCGAGCAACTGGTGGGACGAGCGCATCACCTGTCGTGCCGTGTCGGCGGCCTTGAGCCGCAGAATCAGGGCATCGGCCGAATGAATCTGCGCCGGAAGCGAATCCGGGCGGCAGATGGTGTACTTCGCGAGTTCGTGCAGTCCGCGGACCCCGACGGCCGCATCGGCGACGGCGAATCTGACCGCCTGAAAGTCCGCGAGCGGCTTGCCGAACTGAATCCGGGCGCGCACGTGCTCGGTGACAATCCGCAACGACTGCTGCACCGCTCCCAGAATCCGCCACGATCCCAGCACGAGATGAAGATTAACGTCGGCGGCGGGCACGGTTCCCTCGGGCGCGCTCAACGTGGCCGGGACCAGGAACGGCCCCAGCTTGGCGCCGGTACGCGCGCCCGGCTGCGGCCGGTACCGGTTGCCATCCAGGTCCGCGGCGACCCAGTCACCGGCCAGGTCGCCGTGATCGATGCGCGGGGCTTTCGGATTGACCAGGGCCAGGCGCGCGCCGTCGATCGCGAGCAGCTCCTCCACCAGCGGGTAGGGGAGCACGGTGGCGCCGGCGGCCTGACACAGCACCGCCGCGGCCAGCAGGTCATCCGGCGCCGAGCGGACGTCGAGGTCGAATGCGCCGACGTCGTTCAAAGCGGCGCGCGCGGCATCCCGGATGGCGTCGTCGGTCTCGGCGCGCAGCGCGGCCGGCGGTCCGCCCAAGCGGGTCAGTCGCTTGGCGGCGACGGCGGCGAAGTCGCTGATGTCTTGGGGTAGATCGGTGTTCATCTGTGTTCTCCCAATACGTCTCGTGCCACCAGCATGCGTTGCACCTCGATGGTGCCCGATGCCACGGTCGCCGCTTGCGCGTAACGCCAATGGTCTTCGATGGCTCCGTGCAGTGCCGCGGAGGTTCCGCTGTCCAGCGCCGTCGGGCCCAGCACGTCGAACAGCAACTCCGCGACGAGTTGGTCGCACGTCGTAGTGATGATGCGCGCGGCACTGGCGGCCGCTCCCGCCGCCGGGTCGTCCTGCAGTGAGACCGCGCGATAGGCCAGCAGCCGGGCGACCCGTAGGTCGACGAGCGCCCGTACCCACCGGGTGCGGATCGTTTCGGGCAGCTGATCCCAGTCGTCGCCGAGCTGGGCGCGCATGCGTTCGAGCAGCGATTCACAGCGCGCGTAGCGGGCGATGCCCACCCGCTCGAAGGCCAGGGCTTCGCGCATCACCCGCCACCCGTCGCCGACCTCGCCGAGCACATCACCGGGGAACGCCTGCACGTCGTCGAGGAACATCTCGTTGAGGTGGTGCGGTCCCAGCATCGACGGGATCGGCCGGACGGTGAAGCCGGCCCGGTCCATCGGGATCAGAAACAGGGTGAGCCGCTTATGTTTTGGAGCATCGGGGTCGGTGCACGCCGCCAGGACGCACCAGGATGCCATCAGCGCGTACGACGTCCACACCTTCTGGCCGGTGATGCGCCATCCGTCACTGTCGGCGACGGCGCGGGTACGCAACGACACCAGGTCGGTGCCTGCCTCCGGCTCGGAAAAGCCCTGGCACCAGATCACGTCTCCCGAGGCGATGGCCGCCAGGTGCTTGGCCTTCTGTTCGGCCGTCCCGTACCGCATCAGCGCGGGCCCGACCCAGTTGATCCCCATGTACTGCGGGCCGCGCGGCTCGTGCTGGGCCCACATCTCCTCGCGCAGCACCGTCTGCTGCCAGACCGAACCGCCGCCGCCGCCATGCTCTTTCGGCCACGCCAGCGCCAGCAGCCCCTCGGCGGCCAGCAGTTTGCAGAACGTCTCGGTGGTGGCGAGGTCCTGCGGGTTCTCGGTGCAGGCACCTAGAAAGTCGGCGGGGATGTGGTTGGCAACCAGCTCGCGCAGATGGCCGCGCAGTCGTCCGGCGTCGTCGCCGAGGTCGTAATCCATTGTCGTCATCCCTTCGGCAACCCGAGCAGCCGCTCGGCGATGATGTTGCGCTGAACCTCCGAGGTTCCGCCGTAGATCGTTGCGGCCAGCGCGTCCTGGCGTTCGAACAGTAGATCCGGATCGGTGGCCGAATCCGGGCCTGCGGCGGCCGCACTCAGTTCCCAAACACGCTGCAAGGTAAGCGATCCGAGCAGCTTCATGGTGTCGGCTTCCGGGCTGGGCCGTCCCGCGAGCTCATTGCCCAGAGCGCGATATCCGGTGGCCCGCAACGCTTCGGCGTCGGCCAGTAGCGAACCGAGTTCGGCATACACGTCCTGGCTCGAGTCCGCGGCGTCGGCCTCGCGCACCGAGGCGAGCCCGCGTTTGATCTCGACCCAGTTCATGATCCAGATCATCTGGCGCTCATGGTGCAGCGACGACAGGGCGACATTCCAGCCGCCGTTGAGCGGACCCAGCAGGTTTTCGGCCGGCACCTCGACGTCGTCGAGGAAGACCTCGCAGAACGTTTCGTCGGAGATCGACGCCATCCGGATGGGCTCGATCCTGACCCCGGGGGAGTGCAGATCGAGGATGAGGCAGGAGATGCCGCGGTGTTTCGGGGCTTCCGGATCGGTGCGGGCGTACAGGGTGCACCACCGCGACAGGTGCGCCTGGGTGGTCCAGATCTTGTGGCCGTTGACCCGGAATACGTCGCCGTCGCGCACCGCGCGGGTGCGCAGGCCGGCGAAATCCGACCCGGCCTCGGGTTCGGACATGCCCAGCGCCCACCACTCGTCGCCGCGCAGCAACGGAACGAGCAGACGCTCGACCTGGGCCGCCGTGCCGAACTGACGGATGCCGGGTGCGGCGACGCCAGGACCCTGAATGTTGGGCAGCTTGGGTGCTGAGCGCAGCGCCGCCTCGATCCGGACCTCCATGGCGTCGCGTAGGCCCAGCGATCGGCCGCCGTGTTCGCGCGGCCAGGTCGGCTGTATCCATCCGGCTTCGAAACAGGCCCGCTGGTAATCGCGCCGCAATGCCAGATCCCAGCGGTATTGCCGATAGTTCGCGTAGTAGTCGTCGGGCAGAAACTCCGCCAACCACGCGCCGAAATCCTCCACCACGGGGCTCATGGGCACCGCTCCTCTCCCCCGCAAGCGGGAGGTGCCCCGACATCGCGGCGCTCTGCATCGTCGCCGGTGCGGCTCACGCGGCACCCCCGCAGAATCGGCGGCCCACCTCGTAATACACCGACCGGCTGTCGCCCAGCATGGCCGCGCCCTGCCAGGCGCGCCGCACATAAAGGTGGGCGTCGTGCTCCCAGGTCTGCCCGAGGGCGCCGTGCACCTGGACCGCGGTCCGCGCACAGCCGGTCGCCGCGTCGTTGGCCGCCGCCTTGGCCAGCGCCGCGGCGGTCCACAGATGCGCCGGGGGTGCGGTTGGGTCGGCGAGCCGGGCCGCCGCCGCATAGGTCAGGGAGCGGGCACGCTCGACGCTGACGTAGTTGTCGGCCAGCGCGTGCTTGACGCCCTGGAACGCGCCGATCGGCTGGCCGAACTGGCGTCGGGATTTCGCGTACTCGACCGAGCGGTGCAGCGCCGCGCTCGCCACGCCGAGGAGGTCGGCGGCCGAGGCCACCCAGGGCGCCACGAATGCCGATTCGAGGTCGACCGGTGCAACCGCGATGGGCTCCGCGTCGATCTCGACGCCTGCCAACGGCTGAGCGGGATCGGTGGATTCGGCCGTCGGCACCGCGGTGACCCCGTCGCCGCACCGGGCGACGGCGGCCACGGTGTCACCGTCGTCGGCGCGGGCCAGGGTGACGACGAGCTCGGCGCGCGACACGTTGGGGACGGCGACGGCCCTGCCGCGCAGGCGTCCCTGGCGCAATGTCATCGGCGCCCCCGGCAGTCGGGATCCCTGGGCGTGGACGGCCAGGGTGGCCACCGCGCCGCCGGCGATGTCGGTCAGCACGGAGTCGAGCCCGGTGTTGCGCAGCAGGCCGGCGGCCAGACCGACGCTGCCCAGCAACGGAATTGGCGCGATGGCCGCACCGCATTCCTCGAGGACCACGGCCAGCTCGACCGGTCCGTAGTCGCCGGCCCCGGGGGTGGCCAGCTCGGTCCAGCCGAGGTCGACGACCGTCTTCCACAGGGCGCGCCAGCGCTCCGGATCGGTGATCGCTTGACGTGCGGCGTCGGGTGGGCACTCCGTACGTAATATGTCGCGTACGGTGTCGCGCAGCGACAGCTGCTCCGAGTTCAGCCCGACGCCCATAAGACCTCTAACATAGTAAAGATAATAAACTAGCCGTGCCGTCAATCGCACGGGAACCCGACGTTGAGGTGGCGCATGGCCGAGTGGTATCTGTTCCTGCCGCAGGTCCGATTGTCGGTGGGCGACATCGCGGACCGGGCAGGTCACGCCGAGGCCAGCGGCTTCGACGGGATCGCCTTCATCGATCACCTCGAGGCGCCCGGGCTGCCCGACGAAAGCATCTGGGAGGCAGTGGGCGTTGCGACCTGGGTAGCGGCCAAGACCGAGCGGCTGCGGATCGGTCACCTGGTGCTGTGTGACGCATTTCGGCATCCTGCCGTGCTCGCGAAACAGGCCGTCACGTTGTCCGAGGCGTCCGAGGGCAGGTTCGAGTTGGGACTCGGGGCGGGATCGTGGCCCGCGGAGTTCGCGAGATTCGATGTCGGCCAACAAGATCCGCGGGCAAGGGTCGAAGAACTCGGTCGCCACCTGGAACTGATCAGGCGGTACTGGGGCGACGATGACGACCAATCCGGTCCGGCCCCGCAGGCTCCGCGCCGGTCCTACCCGATACCGCTGGTCCTGGGTGGAAGTGGGCCCCTGATGATGGAACTCGTTCGCAGATACGCGGATTGGTGGAATCTGCCGGCGAACCAGCTCGACAGGCTGCCGAAGCTCGCCCCGGCCGCGGGAACGGCCCGGATGTCGATTCAGCAGATGGTCGGTTTCGTGCGGTCGGGCGCCGACCCCGACACCGTGCGCGAGGTGAGCACCCGTCGGTTCGGCAACCTCGGGTCCGGGCTGGTCTGCGGCGACGCCGACGAGCTGATCGGGCACTTCCGCGGTCTGGCCGCCCAGCGGGTCGAGCGGTTCTACGTGTGGTTCGCCGACTTCGCGGCCCCCGATTCCCTGCACGAGTTCGGCGAATCGGTGATCAAGGCCTTCCCGGCGGCGTAGACCTCAACCTCGTTGCGCGCGGCGCCGCGCCTCGGTCGGCACCACCGGCGGTCGCGCGAAGGGACCGCGCTCCACCGCGGACAACCGGATCTCCGGCAGATCGACCGACGGATCGACGGTGTCCAGCCAGGCAACCGCCTCGGCGACGTCGGACACTGCGATTGCGTACATCTCGAACGGGACGTCCTGCAGCATTTCGGTGGCCACCGGCCCGGGCGTGACGATGTGCACGCTGATGCCGTCGCGGTCGACTTCGAGCGCCAGGGCGCGCGCGAACGCGTTCATGCCGGCCTTGGACGCGGAGTAGGCGGTGCGGGCGGGCATCGGCTCGTGCGCCGCCGACGACGAGATGAACACCAGGCGCGAGCCCGCCGTCATTTTCGGCAGCACCGCGGACGTCACCACGAAGCACGAATCCAGGTTGGCCGACATGATGGCCTGCCACTGCTCGAAGGTCTGCTTGCGCGCGTAGGTCCCCCCGAGGGCACCGGCCGCGTGAACGACCAGGTCGATCGTCTCCAATCTGCTTATCGCAGCGGGGAATCCGCTGGGGTCGGACGCGTCGGCCACGATGTGACGGGCGCCGATCTCCTCGGCGGCGGCGCGTAGCGGGGCCTCGCGGCGCGCCGAGAGCACCACGTCGTAGCCACGCTCAACCAGCTTGCGCGCGCACCCTTTTCCGATCCCGCCGCTGCCGCCGGTGACCAATGCGGTTCGCATGACCGTTGCAGGCCGCTCGTCAGGGGTGCCGGATATCCCGCGGCCGCGACAACGCCTGCGGGGAGAGCGCATAGATGCGTTGGTCGTGCTGGCCGGAGAGGACATAGGTCTGCGTGTCGGCCAGATGGCGACCCGCGATGCGACGCGCCCGGTCGACGTTGCCCTCGGCGATCGTCTCGGTCAGCTTGACGTGTGTGCTGAGCGCTGCGCGGCGCTGAGTGAGTGAGGGGTAGGTGCCACGGGATGCGCTCTCGTCGGCCCACTGTCGTTCGTGACTGGTCCACAGCGTCTCCAGGCTGCCCACCACCGCAATGATCGTGTGATTGCCGCAGCCGCGGACGACCTGATCGTGGAATTCGCGCCCGATCTCTGTGAAAAGCCGTCCGTCGTCCAGGTTTTCGGCCATCGCCTCGTTGATTCGGGTGAGCTCCGGTATCAGCGTCTCCGCCCGGTCGGGCCGGCGGGCGGCCAACGCGGCGCAGGCGGGCTCGAGTTCCTGCAACGCCATGCCGAGATCGGCGGCCTCGACGGCCTCGCTCTGCAGCAGCAAGCCGAGCATGTAGGCGGCGCTGGACTTTGCCGGGGCGTGCACGACGGCGCCACCACGGTTGCCCCGCCGCACCGAAACCAGCCCCTCGGTTTCCAGAATCCGCAAGGCCTCGCGCAGCGAGACCAAACTCACGTTGAACTGTTCGACGAGCACCTCTTGGCGTGGCAAGAGATCACCGTCCGCGAGCTCGCCGTCGATGATCTGACGGCGCAACTCGTCGGCTACGATTTCGGCGATCCGCGGCGCCGACAACCGGCGCCGGGCGTCGGGGCCAATTCCCAAGGCGGTCATCCGATCCTCGAAACAAATGCAACTCGCTGGCTTAGCTATTTTAGCAGTAATGATATAAATAGCTTCTCTGGTCGCATGTCGATCGGAAGGGCGGGTGCAATTGAGCGAGCGGTCCGAAAGCCGGCCGACACCGCTACACGACTTGCGTGTCGTCGAGATCAGTGACCGGATAGCGGGCAGCTACTGCGGGAAGCTGCTCCGCGACGCCGGCGCGCAGGTGCATAAAATCGAACCGCCGCAAGGGGATTGGTTGCGGCGCTATACCGCAACCGGTTCCTCGCTTGCCCAGGAACGCAGCGCGCCGCTTTTCAGTTACCTCAACGCGGGCAAGCGCAGCATGACTTTCGCCCCCGACTCGCAGCGCTACCGCGACGAACTGGCCGGCGCCGACGTCGTCGTCGTGACGGCAGGGCGGGCGCGCGCCGCGGCGCTGGGCATCGACCCACAACAGTTGCTGGAACACTCGCCGCGGGCGATCATCGTCAGCATCTCCGACTTCGGCTGGACCGGACCCTACGCGGACCGGGCCGCCACCGAATTCACCCTGCAGGCGTGGGCGGGCTCGCCCGGCTTCCGCGGCGATCCGGCCGGGCCGCCGATCTCCATCGGCGGCGAACTTGGGGAGTACATGGGCGGCGTGTTCGCCGCGTTCGGCGCCCTGGCGCTGCGCCGTCGTGTCGAGCAGGGCGGCGCCGGCGAGCACCTGGACCTGTCCATGCTGGAGGCGTTGACCACGATGCAGAGCAGCGAATGGCTGCACTCGCAGCTGCTGCACGTCCCACCGATCCGGCGCACCACCGAGGTCCCGTCGATCGAACCCGCCAAGGACGGCTACGTCGGGATCACCATGGTCACCGGTCAGCAGTGGCTCGACTTCGCCGCGATGGTCGGATGCCCGCAACTGGAGGAGATCGAACAACTGCGGTTTCAGATCGGCCGGTGGCAATATCGCGACTTGATCCGCGAGCAGATCCGTCCGTGGCTGGCCGAGCGCACCGTCGCCGAAATCGTCGAACTCGGACAACTGTTCCGGCTGCCGATCGCCGCGCTGGGCAACGGCTCCACCATCCGGGAGCTGGAATACGTGCGCGAGCGAGAGGTCTTCACCCGCAACCCAGCCGGGTTCGATCAGCCCCGGCCGCCCTGGCTGATGTCGGTGTGTGCGCCCGCAGCCGTGGGTGACACACCCCATTGTGGTGAGGCTGACAACGAGTCCCCTTGGCGCCGTGTGGAATCCGCCGCCGAGCCGGAACTGGACGGGCTGCCGTTGGCCGGTGTCCGCATCGTCGACCTCACCGCGTTCTGGGCTGGGCCGGCCGCGACCCATCTGCTGGCCGCCTTCGGCGCCGACGTCGTCAAGATCGAGTCGATCCAGCGTCCCGATGGCATCCGATACTCGGGCGGGATGCGCACCGACGTGGACGACTGGTGGGAGTACGGCTGGGTGTTCCACGCGATGAACACCAACAAGCGTTCGGTCACACTGGATTTGGGCTCCGAGCACGGCCGCCGTCTGTTCACCGAGTTGGTCGCCGGCGCCGACGTCGTGATCGAGAACTTCTCGCCGCGGGTGATGGAGCAATTCGGGCTCACCGACGACGTGCTGCGCGAGGTCAACCCGAAACTGGTGTTCGCCCGGATGCCCGCGTTCGGTGTCGAGGGGCCATGGCGGGAACGCGTCGGCTTCGCTCCCACCATGGAACAGATCGCCGGCCTGGCCTGGGTGACCGGCCTGCCCGACGCGCCGCCGGTGACACCGCGCGGGGCCTGCGATCCGCTGGCCGGTGTGCACGCCGCGTTCGCCGTACTGGCCGCGCTGAACTTCGCCGAACGCACCGGAACGGGCCAGCTGGTCGAACTGCCGATGCTCGAAACCGTGCTCAACGCCA
The DNA here is from genome assembly GCF_019668465.1 of Mycobacterium senriense. Classification (NCBI taxonomy): domain Bacteria; kingdom Bacillati; phylum Actinomycetota; class Actinomycetes; order Mycobacteriales; family Mycobacteriaceae; genus Mycobacterium; species Mycobacterium senriense. Next base: position 3,526,386 of record NZ_AP024828.1, read on the forward strand.
CCGCGATTCAGGCGATCGAGTCCGAGGTCTTCGGGGTGACGCTGAGCCGTCGCGGCAACCGCGGTCACAGCGCGGCGATCCAGAACATCTACCGCTGCGCCGGGTCCGACGACTGGATCGCGATCACCGTTCGCGACGACGCGCAGTGGCGGGCGCTGGTGGACGTGATGGATCGACCGGCGTGGTGCGGCGATGACGAATTCTCCACCGTCGCCGGGCGGCACGGTCGAGGCGACGACATCGATGGACGGCTGGCGGACTGGTTCGCCGGGCAGCCACTTGATCTGACCGTGGAGCGGTTGGCTGGCGCGGGCGTTCCCGCGGCCCCGGTGGTGTCACCGTCGCTGGTCACCGACAATCCGCAACTGCGCGAGCGCGGCTTTTTCGAGTCATTGCACCATGCGAGTACCGGCCTCGGCCTGTACCCCTGCCCGCCGTTCGCTCGGCTCGCCGGTCAGGACCAGTGGCTGCTGCGGCCGCCGCCCAGGCTGGGCGAGCACAATGAAGAGATCCTGCGCGATCGGTGCGGGCTGACCGACGAAGAACTGACCCGCCTCGCGACCGGCGGGGTGATCGGGACCCGACCCAAGGGACTCTAGAGAAGTGGAGGGCATCTGATGCGAGTAACGGTCGACGAGAACTTGTGTGAGGCCAACGGCTTCTGCGAATCGCTCGCGGCGGAAGTGTTCGAACTGGGTGACGAAGACGTGGTGCAGATCGCGGACGGCCCCGTGCCGCCGCGCCTGGAAATCGACGTGCGCGCCGCAGTGGACCAATGTCCCAAGGCCGCGTTGCGTCTGCAGGACTGACTCAGCGCCGCTCGGTCAGCGAGATGGCCATCTCGTCATAGATCGACATGTTGGTGGTCAGGTTCGGATGGGCCACCTTCGCCGGGCCGATCTCGATGTCATCGCAGCGCAAAAACAGCTCGTCGAGGACCGCGCGGAGTTCGGCGCGGGCCAGCATCGCGCCCAGGCAGTGATGTGGTCCGCCGCCCCCGAACGCCACGTGGGGATTGGGCTGGCGGCCGATGTCGAAGGTGAACGGGGATTCGAAAACCTCCTCGTCGCGGTTGGCCGAACGCAGCGTCGACACGACGCGATCGCCCTTGGCGATGCGCTGGCCGTCCATCTCGAGGTCGACCTTCGCGGTGCGCGTCCAGTACGCCACCGGCGACGCCCAGCGCAGCACCTCCTCGACCGCGCCGGGCCGCAGCGCTTCGTCCGCGCGATAGCGGTCGATCTGCTCGGGATTGGCGACGAACGCCTGCAGCCCGATGGCCAGTGCGTTCTTGGTGGTGTCGCTGCCGGCGAATGCGAGCACGAAAAAGAAGAACTCGAGTTCGTTCTCGGGCAGGCTGAACTGTTCACCGTCGTCACCGGTGATCACCGCGGAGGCCAGCGTGCTCCAGATGTCGTCTGTGGGATCGCGCCGCTTTTCGGCGGTGAGCTCCATCGCGTATTCGAAGACCGAGCCGAACAGCTCGAGTTCCACCTGCCCGCTCGGGCCCGCCTCGGGCGCAAGCGCCTTGAGGATGCGGTCGAAGATGTCGAAGATTCGCGGCCGGTCCTCCTCCGGGATGCCGATGATGTCGCCGATCACCGACATCGGTAACGCGTCGGCGACGTCCTCGATCCAGTCCCCACCACCCTCGGCCAGCAGGCCGTCGATCATCCGCGCCGCGCGCGCCCGGATGCCGTTCTCCAGCTTGGCGATCGCACGCGGGTTGAAGGCGTTGGAGATCAGTTTGCGGCGCTTGTTCAGGTCCGGCGGGTCCAGCGTGATGATCGTCGGGAACGACGAGAACATGGCGACCGGCTGAATCAGTGGGCCGTCGGCCGCGGTGAATGACTCGGTGTCGCGGTGCAAGCGGACCGCGTGCCGGTGTTTGGTAGCCACCCAGAACTGGCGCTGGACGGTGTCGGCGACACCCGGTGTCAGATCGTGCTTGAAAAGTGGCATGGTGCGCCGCAGGTCGGCGAACAACTCGTCGGGAAAACCGTTACGCCATAAGGCGAAGTCGGAAAGGTCCACCGCAGCGGCCGTCATGCGAACCCCCATTGGCTCAGGCACCTCGCGACCGCCGGCCGGCGTCGCGTTGACGTTCAATGTCTAAAATAGTAAAAATAGACTTTAGTCGTCGAAACGCGGTGAGGTAAGAGCGGCCCAAAATGCGCCCGGCCGCGTGGGAAACGGAGTTCTCGTGACGAATACGATTCCAGAATCAGACCCTTCAGAACGGGAGTTCGGTCCGGGCGGCATCGCGCTGTCGACCTACCGTTTCCCGACGGGCTGGTTCATCGTCGCCTTCGGAACCGACCTGGCTCGCGGACAGGTCAAGCGTGCGCACTACTTCGGCGAGGAGTTGGTGCTCTTCCGCACCGCGTCGGGCCAGGTCCACGTGATGGAGGCCTACTGCCAGCACCTGGGCGCCAACCTCGGGGTCGGTGGCACCGTGGAAGGCGAAAACATCGTCTGCCCCTGGCACGGCTGGCAGTGGCGTGGCGACGGAACCAACGCCCTGATTCCCTACAGCAAGATCGGCTGCAAGAACAACGTCCGCATCCGGACCTATCCGAGCATGGAGTGGTACGGCTTCATTCTGGCCTGGCACGAGCGCCACGGCCGGGCGCCGTACTGGGAGCCGCCGGTGCTGCCGGAACTGGAAACCAACGAGTACTACCCGCTGCACCCGCACACCCAGATGCTCAACCGCGTCAAGGTGCATCCGCAGATGATCATCGAAAACGCCGCCGACCCCTACCACGTTCAGTACGTGCACAAGGCCGCCAATCCGGCCACCACGGCGTCGTTCGAGGTGGCCGGCTATCACCTACACGCCACCGTCAACGCCCATTTCGGTGGCGGCCGGGCGCAGACGTGGCTGACCCCCAACGGCCCGGTCGACGCCAAGATCATCTACGACAACTACTCACTGGGCCTGGGCGTGGTGCGCTTTCCCAGCGAGCTGGTGGCCACCGTGCAGGTCACCGGCCAGACGCCGGTCGACGAGGACTACACCGACTACTTCTACACCCAGGCGTCCGTACGTGAACCGGGCGACAGCGGTGACGTGCCCACCGGCCGTGCCGCCCGGTTCCTCGCCCTGCAGCAAGAGGTCATCAAACAGGACTTCTTCACCTGGGAGAACATGAAATACCTGGAAAAACCGAACCTGGCTCCCGAGGAGGCGCACGACTACGCGGCCCTGCGCCGGTGGGCGCACCGCTTCTACCCCGGGCAGGAGCCGTCGCCCTCGGACTTCGGTTACAGCGCCGACGGCGAGCCCGACCCGGCGGCCGCCAAAGCTTGATCACAGCCAACCCGCCTGATGTGCGCTGACCGCAACGGGCCCGCGCGGCCCTCCGATTACGGCGTCGAGCGTTTCACCGTGCCGGCAGTACTCGATCGGCGCGCGCAGCAGTGCCCCGATCGGGTGATGATGTCGATCGACGGAGTCGATGTGACGTTCGAGCAGATGCGCCAGCGTTCCTGCGCGGCGGCGAACCTGTTGACCGACTTGGGTGTCGGAGCCGGTGATCGCGTCGCGTTGTTCACCGGCACCTGCCCGGAATGGGTGTACTTCTGGCTGGGCGCCGCGCGGATCGGGGCGGTGAGCGCGGCGATCAACGCCGCGAACAAGGGCGACTTCCTGCTGCACGCCCTGCGGCTGTCGCAGGCCAAGGTGATGCTGACCGACGCCGAGCGCCGCCCCCGCGCGGCCGAGGTCGCCGACGCAGCGGACTCCCTGACGAGCATTGTGGTGCAGGATGATTCACTGACCGCGGCGCTGGGTCAGGACACGAACCGCGCGCCGGGCGACGGTCCCGGAGCGCCGGGCGACCTCGGCTGCTTGTTCTACACGTCGGGCACCACCGGCCCGTCCAAAGCGGTCGCCACGACCTGGCACTACCTGTTTTCGGTGGCCGCGACCGTCGCTTCGGCCTGGGAATTTCGGGAGGGCGAGGTGCTGTGGACGGCGATGCCGCTGTTTCACCTCAGCGCGGCACCCAGCATATTGGCGCCCATGCTGGTTGGCGCAACGACGGTGCTGGCCAAGGCTTTTCATCCCGGTGAGGTGTGGGACGACATACGTGGCCGCGGTGCGATCGGATTCGCCGGCGCCGGCGCGATGGTGTCGATGCTGCGGAATTTGCCCGCGGATCCGGGCGACGCACGGCTGCCGTTGCGGTTCATCTCCGCCGCGCCGATCGATGCGGACTCATACCGCGAGATCGAAAAGCGTTACGGCTGCCGGATCGTCACGATGTACGGGCTCACCGAGGCGTTTCCCATCGCGGTCAAGGCGCTGGCCGACGACGGGGTTCCCGGGACGTCGGGGCGGCCGAATCCCGATTTCGAGGTGCGCATCCTCGACGAATCAGGAAACCCACTGCCCGCCGACACCGTGGGTGAGATCGCCTGCCGGCCCAGGCATCCGCACGTGATGAGCGAGGGTTACGTCGGCGCGGATTCGCAGATAATGCCGCATCCGGAATGGTTTCGCACCGGCGATCTCGGGCGGCTCGATCGCGATCAGAATCTGACATATGTGGATCGAAGCAAGGATGCGTTGCGCCGCCGCGGCGAAAACATCTCTTCGGTCGAATTGGAGAGGGTTGTCATGCGCCATCCCGCCGTGGCGGAGGCCGCCGCGATCGGCGTGCCCAGCGACCTGGGAGAGGACGACGTCCTGGTGGTCATCACGTTGCAGCCGGGCGCCACTTTGGATTTCGCGGAACTCCTTGACTTCTGCGCGGCGCGCATGCCCTACTTCTGCGTGCCGCGGTTCGTGGAGACCGTGAGCGAACTCCCCAAGAATGTGATCGGCCGGATCCGCAAAGACCTATTGCGCGAACGGGGGGTCAATCCGGGAACGTGGGATCGGGAAAATGAGGGGTATATCGTTAGCCGTTAGGTTCCGTTAATGTCACGTAATAGTCGTTGAGTTGCCTTAGTGTTCCATCAGCCGATTGCTGGCAGTCATTTCCGAGAGAGGCTGGAAAGCGATGACCATGACTTATCAGGAACAGCAAATGCTCCAAGCCGTCACCGGGCGCGCTGCCATCCTGGACCTGAGTGCTCGGCACAATCGGGCCTATTCCGACGGCAACCGCAAGCGCTGGATCGCGACCTTCCGCCATTCCGGCGCCAGCTACACCCGCGACGGCGAGGTGTTCGACGATCTGAGCGCGGCTTTCGATGGCGGTGATGGACAGCGCATGATCACCGTTGATCACGAGATCAAAGTCGACGGGGTCGATGCGGTCCAGCGTTGTGTCGCCGTCTTGTTCGCCAGTATGTTCGGCGACATCGCGCTGCGGGCCACCGGCACCTTCAAGGACAAGCTGATCTACGAGCGCGGTGGCTGGTACTTCACTTCCCGCGTGCTGGAATGGGATTCGGTCCCGAGCCGGCACCCGCTCGTCATGTGAGCGACACCGATACGTGGATCAGGATTTCAGGCAGCGGCTGGCCTTCGGCAGCTACGAAGATGCGCTGCGGATGGTCGGCACGAAAGGCGAGCCCCGCACCGCTGCGACCGCGGTCAGCGCCGCCCGCATCCAGTTGTTCGCCGCGATGGTCCGGGACGGCAATCGCTCGTATTGGGATTCAGAGTTCGCCGGGCAACAGTGGGGAGGCCTGCTGGCGCCGCCGGCGTTGTTGATGGGCTGGCTGATCACGCCGCCGTGGCAACCCGGGGGTCGCGGGACGGCTTCGTTGATCGCCCTGCAAGTACCGCTGCCCGGTGCCACATTCATCAACGCGGCCAACGAGGTTGAGTTCGGCCCGCCCATCGTCGAGGGCGACGTGTTGACCGTCGTCGACGAGCTGGTCTCCGTGTCACCGGAAAAGCGGACGCGGCTGGGCGTCGGTCATTTCGTCGAGACGCTGGAGACCTTTCGTCGCCAGGACGGGACCGTGGTGGCCACCTGCCGCAATACCCTGTTCCGCTTCACTCCGGGGGCCTCTTCGTGAGCGGCGACGGCCTGGACTGGAGTCAGATCACCGTTCCGGTCGAGCTACCCGAAGTCGTCGACCACATCAGCTACCAGCGGGTGGTGGAGAACGCCGGAGCGACATGGGACTATTTCCCCGGCCATTTCGATCCGGAATACGCTGCGGCTCAGGGGAATCCGACGATCTACGTCAACACGATGCACCTGGCCGGTTTCGCCGATCGCGTCGCGACGGACTGGGCCGGTCCGAGGTCGCGCGTGGTGCGCCGGTCCATGCGGCTGGCCGGATCGGTGTATGCCGGCGACACGATGATCGGCCGGGGCCGGGCCGTGGCGAAGCGCCGGGACACCTCGGTGGACCCGCCGCGCTGCCTGGTCGACGTCGAAATCCAGGTGACCAATCAGCATGGCGCGCTGTGCTGCCCGGTCGAGCTGACCTTGCAAGTGCCCGAAACTCCGCACGATGGATGACGTAGGCGAACTCCATTTGGCGGTGTGCCGACGGTTCGGCGAGGCGGTCAGGGCGGCGGACGGCAAATGGGACCGTCAATCCCCGTGCGACGCTTGGGATGCACGCGCGGTGCTCGAGCACGTGATCGGTTTTCATGACGTACTTCTGTTGCGCCCCTTAAAACTGAAGCCCGAGCGGCCAAGTGGCGATCCGCAGATGCGATGGCAATTAACCTATGACTCGCTGGCAACGGCGTTTGAATTGGGTCGAGCGGCACAACTCGCCGAGTACCGGCTGATGCCGAACCTGACCCGTGATGTCCTGGTTCACACCTGGGACCTCGCCCGCGCGGTGGGCGCCGATGACGGCCTGGGCCCCGCCTGGTGTGAGCTGTTCTGCGCCGGCCTTCCGGAAGGTGCGCAGGCCTTGGCCGCGTCCGGGATGTTCGGTGCGCCGGTTCCGGTCGGCGACGAGACCGATGCGCAGGCAAAGCTTTTGGCACGGCTTGGCCGCGACCCGCGGTGGGAGCCGGAGATCTCATAGGGCGGTAGCTATCCGCTGCATATCAGTGTCTGAAGCTCGATTTGCGCACACCACCTTTGGGACGGGGATCGAGGGAGGCCGTTTTTGTCGGTGGTGGCTGCGATGATGACGTCATGTCTTCGACCGCATCCGCTGGCGCCGTGCTGGTGAATCCTGGCGAGCGCCTTGAGGCGTTGTTCGAGGAGTTGGCGGAGTTGACCGGTCAGCGCAACGCAATCGATGGGCGCATCGTGGAAATTGTGGCCGAGATCGATCGCGACGAGCTCTGCGGCGTCACCGGCGCGCGGTCGCTGCCGGCGTTGGTGGCCTGGAAGACCGGCTGCTCGCCGGCGAACGCGCACACGATCGCCACCATCGCGAGCCGGCTACAGGAGTTCCCGCGCTGCGCGGCGGGCATGCGGGAGGGTCGGCTTTCGGCCGATCAGGTCGGGGTGATCGCGGCGCGGGCGGGCGATGGATCCGATGAGCATTACGCAGAGCTCGCCGCGGTCGCGACGGTTAACCAGCTGCGCACCGCGGTCAAGCTGGAACCGCGACCCGAACCGAAATCTCGGTCAGATCGGCCTGAACCGGAGGCCTCGATCACCAAGACCTCCGACGATGAAGGCAGCTGTTGGCGGATCAAACTTTCGCATTCCGATGCGGCGAAGTTCGACGCGGCGTTGGCATCTCATCGTGATGCGCTGATCTCCGAATGGAAGCGCGATCGCGACAATGGCGACCGCGCCTGCGAACAGCTGCCGCCGATGCCGGGCACTGTCGAGGCGTTCATGCGCCTGGTCGAGGCCGGGTGGGACGTCGAGGCGGCCCGCCGGCCACACGGGCAGCACACCACCGTGGTGGTGCACCTCGACGTTAAAAAGCGTGCCGCAGCACTGCATCTGGGTCCGCTGCTGACCGATGCCGAACGCCGATACCTGACCTGTGATGCCACCTGTGAAGTCTGGTTTGAACGCCACGGCCAGGTCATCGGTGCCGGCCGGGCGACGCGGCTGATCAACCGGCGGCTTCGCCGCGCGCTGGAGCATCGCGACCGCACGTGCGCGGTGCCGGGCTGTGGTGCCGTCCGCGGTCTACACGCCCATCACATCCGGCACTGGGAAGACGGCGGCCCCACGGAGTTGGCCAACCTGGTGCTCCTCTGTCCCTACCATCACCGGTCGCACCATCGTGGTGTCATCACCATCAGCGGTGCCGCGAGTTCTCTCATCGTCACCGACACCGCCGGCCGATCACTGAGCCCGGGATCGCTGGCGCGCCCACCAACTCAACCCCCGCCCACGGTGGCGCCTTGCCCGGGACCTACCGGCGAGCGCGCCAGCTGGTGGTGGTACGAACCCTTCCAACCCCAACCACCACCGGCAAACAACTAGCTTGATGCGGCACCGATCACCGCGGCAAAGCATTGAAGCTCAAATGCGTTGCGGCATCCAACAATCCGCACATGCTCGGCCGCCTACCGCGTAGTTGACGCCGTGCCCGACAACCGCAGAACCTATAGCGGCGGCAGCTGACCCTTGCATACCAGCGTCTGCAGCTCGACGTACTCGTGCAGGCCCTCGGGCCCGAATTCACGGCCGATGCCGGACTGCTTGAAGCCGCCGAACGGTGCGCCGATGTCCAGGGTGTACATGTTGATGCCGTAGGTTCCGGTGCGGACGGCGGCCGCGACGTCCAGGCCGTGTTCGATGTCGGCGGTCCACACCGAACCGGCCAGACCGTAGTCGGTCTCGTTGGCGATCCGGATCGCGTCGTCCTCGTCGCGGTAGCGCAGCACCGTCAGCACCGGACCGAAAATCTCCTCCCGGGCGATGCGCATGTCGTTGGTGGCACCGGCGAACAGCGTCGGCTGCACATACCAGCCGCGCTCGGACGGGCTCCGTTCACCACCGAGCACAACGCGCGCGCCTTCGCTGCGGCCCGACTTGATGTAATCCTGAACCCGGCGCTGTTGTCGTTGGGCCACAAGCGGTCCGATGTCCGTCGACTCGTCGGCCGGGTCGCCGACGTTCAGCCCCGACATCATGTCGGCCAGCGCGTCGACCACCTCGTCATGCTTGCGGTCGCTGACCAGGATCCGGGTCTGTGCGACGCAGGCCTGGCCGTTGTTCATCAACCCCGCGGACTTCAATCCGGCCACCGTCTTGGCGATGTCGGCGTCGTCGAGGATGATCGCCGCGGACTTGCCGCCCAGCTCCAAACTCACCCGTTTCAGCTGCTCGCCGCACAGGGCGGCGATGCGGCGGCCGACGGCGCTGGAACCGGTGAACGCGACCTTGTCCACCCCGGGATGGCGGACCAGCGCCTCACCGATCTCGGGGCCGCCGGGCAGCACCGACACCACGCCTTCGGGCAGCCCGATCTGCTCGATCATCTCGGCCAACCACAAAGCGTCCAACGGCGTTTCGGGTGCGGGCTTGATGATGACCGTGCAGCCCGCGATCAGCGCCGGGATCAGCTTGGGCATGATCAGAAATTGCGGCACGTTCCACGGCACAATCGCCCCGACCACCCCGACCGGGGCCCTGCGCAGATGGACCTCGCCGAGCACACCCTGGCGGCGTTCCTCCCACGGGAACTCGCGGGCGGCGGCCAGCGAGAGGTGGATCAGCGCCGCGGCGGCCGCCCCCTGGCCCATCCGGCTGAAGCTGCGTGGCGACCCCATCTCGTCGGTGATGAGATCGGCCATCTCGTCGGCGTGGCCGGCGTAGATCCCGGCGAGCTGTTCGACCTTGGCCATCCGGTCGGCATGGGTCATCCGCGGCCAAGGGCCGTGGTCGAAGGCGTGCCGTGCGGCGGCGACGGCTGCGTCGACGTCCTCGGGGCCCGCGACCTGGACATGCCCGACCGGCTCTTCGGAGTGCGGCGAGATCACGGCGAGCTGCTGGGGATTGGCGGGCTTGCGCCACTGGCCCCCGATAAACAGTTCGTTGTAGGAGCGATGGCCAGAAGTCTCTGTCATCGGGCACTTCCTCAGGGGATTGGACCGCGACCGCAATTTCGCTATTCACGCTAACATAGCGAAAAAAGCAGCGAGGCCCGATATGACCAGCGATTGGCGCAGTTACCCGTTCCGGTTGGTGCCCGGCGATGACCAGTTGGAGTTTCCCGCCGCGGAAGGCGAACACCCCGACCAGGAGTCGGACACCTGGTTCATCGCCGGTCAGCTTGACGCCGCCGAGACCGATCGCTCGTTTGCCTTCCTGACCATCTTCAACAAGAACCGCCCCGGGGGAACGGTCGTCGCGGACTTCTACACCATGGCGCTGTTCGACCTCGACACCGGCGACTACGGCACCTTCACCGACTACGACATGCCACCGGCCAATATGGAGCCCGGCGCCCAGCGCAAGCTGACGACCGCGTCCGGCCATCTCGACATCAACTACCACAGCAGCGTGGGGACCGCGTCGTGGACGACCAGCCGCAACGGCGATGGCGAACTGCTGCCCTACACCTACCGGGTCAGCCTGGTCGGGCAGGACCAATCCGGGCGGGCGATGCGGTTGGACCTGGCCGTAACACCAACGCGCGCACCGACGCCGGTGGGCGCGTCGACGTACAACGGAAAGATCGCCTGCTTCGGTCAAAGCGACACCTACTCCTATTTCCAGACCGGCATGGCGATGACCGGCACCTTGCGCTGGGGTGACGTGGTGCAGCAGGTGTCCGGCGCCAGCGGGCACGTCGATCGACAGTGGTTCCCCAAGTACGCCGGCGGCGGTGGATCGGGGGGAGACCCGCGGGCCAGGTCGCACGAATGGCGCACCATCAACTTCGACAACGGCGTCGACCTGAGCATCTGGCGCCAGTTCGACCGCGCGGATGGCAATGCGCTGCAGCCGTTTACCGGTATCACGACAAGCCACCCGGACCCCGCGATCGCGCCGCAATGCGCCGAGGACATCGAGGTCACGGTGAGCAGCTACGTGCGATGGCCGGAGGCCATGCGGCCGCTGGTGCGACCCCCCGCCCCGGCCCGGTACCTGCCCGACCGGCACCGGATCACCTGTCGCACACTGCAACTGGACCTTATCGGCGAGCCGTTGGTGGCGGCCCCGGCGCACGGCCTGCCGATCGAGTACATGGAGGGCCCCTATCGCTACCGCGGAACCATGTGGGGACAACCGGTGACCGGCTTCGCGTTCAACGAACGCTCGCTGGCGTTGTACCGGGATTGGGAACTCGTCGACGTCCTGTCCACTACGGTTGCGAGCCTGGTACCGCCGGAGCCCACTTTGCAGACCATGGTGGATCAAGTCGTGCCGCTGGTGGCGGCCGGCCGGCGCAAGGACGCCATCGAGCTGCTGTTCCGCTCCGCACCCGTCGAAAACGACACGCTGGCAAAGCTTTTCGACGATCTGATCGCGGTGCTGTCAGCCGACCCCAACTGACTGTGACAGCGCCCGGGCCCACGTGATGTGGCGATGCTGCAACCCCGGCTCGTTGCGGCCGAACACCAGGTGGTCGCGGGCGCCCGACTCGAGATTGGCCTGCAGCCCCTCGGCCAGCCGGTAGTCCTCGTCGCGCACGGTGGCGTGCGCATAATCGAAAACGTCTTGGACGGCGGCTGCCACCGCGTCATCGGAGACGTCCTGCGGTGTTGCGTTCTGGTGGACGGTGATTGACCTGCCGGGCCGATCCCCGGGGTACACCCGGAACAGCTCGCCATTGGCGATCGTCACCGAGAGCACGATATTGGGGAACAGCGCATAGATCACCACCACGTTGTAGAACGGACTCCACTGATCCTCGGGCACGTCATCGAGGTCCCGGATGGTGTTGAGTGGAAAGATCAGCCGGTGGTGTGGTCCGTAGGAGTCGAACACCGTGCAGTTGCTGCGCGCGATCGTGCCGAAGGTCTGTTGATGGACGGTGGCGAAATGATAGTTCTCGGCGAAGGTGTCGATCGCCAGCTTCCAGTTGATCGGGGAGTCGAGCACCTTCTCGCCCAGCGGGGACCAGCGCCCGATGCCCCACGAGTCGAGTTCGTCGGCCAGTGGGCCCAGGTGTGCCGCCACGTCCAGCGTCGCGCCGGGATCCAGTGCCACCCAAAGGAATCCGGCGAATTCGGTGGCCGGGAGCTCGGTCAGCCCGTCGGACTTGATGGCCACTTCCGGGAACCCCTCGCGTCCCGGAAGCGCCACCAAGTGCCCCGTGTTGTCGTATGTCCAGGCGTGGTACGGACAGGTGAACCGCGTGGCGGTGCCGCAACCCGAGACCACCTGCGACTGGCGGTGCAGACACACGTTGTTGAACGCCTTGACCGTTCCCTGCGTGGTTCGGGTCAGCAGGATGGACCGTCCCATCACCGTCTTCGTGCAGTACGCACCCGGGGCGGGAAGTTCCGAGACGTAGCCGACCAGCTGCGGACTGGCCAGCAGCATGGCCCGATCCCGGTGGTGCCGCTCGGTATCCGTGTAGTCCCGCGCGTCGACCATGTGCTGGGTCGAAGCGAGATCGGTCGTCTTGTCCCGCGCCAACTTCAACGCGCGCCGCGTCAGGGCGATGAGCTGGTCGTGCTCCATCCGCCCAGTACAGACCTTGTCACAGTTGTAAGGTCAAGGGGTGGCTGAGCAGCTGTTGATCGGCGACGTCACGGCCTTGACCGGCATCGCTTCCGGCCGCATTCGCCATTACGAGAAAATTGGATTGCTACACGCCCAGCACCTGTCCAACGGCTACCGGGTCTTCAACCTCGAGCAGGTCCTCGACCTGCTGCGCATCGATCTGATGCGAAGCCTCGGCGTCGGTATCAATGACATTGCGCGGTTGATCGACGGCGGGCACAGCACGCTGGCCGGCCTGCTCGACGAGCACCGTGCGCTGCTGATGGAGCAACGGGAGCGGATCGACCAGCTGATCCAGGCCATCGATGCCGCCACCAAGTGCACCGACGCGGACCTCAACGAGGACATCCTGCACCGGTTGGCGACCACCCACCGCGACAGCATCGGCGTGATCGGGCGGCTCAGCGCTCCGCTGCCGGCGCCCGTCGCCGCGATGTACGCCGACCTGTTCGACGAATGGGACCTGCCGGTTCCCGCGTTGTTCGGTCAAATGGTGCTTCCGACGGCGGCCAGCACCCTGTTGTCGCAACTGGCGGAGACCCCGGGCCACGAGGTGCTGTTCGCACGGTTGCGCGGCCTGGCCGCCGACGTGATCGCGTTACGCGAGGACGACGCTGGGGCACCGGAACTCGCGCGCCGCTGGATCGATGAGCAGCTGGCCGATCCCCTGCCCGACGAGGTGGTCGGCGTGCTGCGGGGAGTGCAACCGCTGCTGGAGCGCGATCCGGTGATCGTCCAGGGATTTCGCACCTGGGCGGGATCGATCAGCCCGGCGGCCGCCGACTTCATCGAGGAGATCTCCCAGCAGACCGCCCGGCGCGGAGTGGAAGCCGTGAGCGTCATCGTGCTGCCCGCGCGTCAACCCGTTCAAACGAACGATGCGGCACTGTGATGGATATGTGATCCGTGTGACGAACGTGTCGCATGGGGTTTGTGTCGTACCCTGTGGCTTGTGTCATCCGTTTCGCGGCGCGATCTGTTCAGATTCGCGGCCGCAACGCCGGCCCTGCTCGGCCTGGGCGCCGCCGCCGCGTCGCTGAGCGCGGCGCCCGCATCGGCGTCGCTCGGCACCCTGCTGGACTACGCGGCCGGCCTCATTCCGGCCAGCCAGATCCGGGCCGCGGGCGCGGTGGGGTCGATTCGGTACGTCTCGGACCGTCGCCCCGGCGGCAACTGGATGCTCGGCAAGCCGATCCAGGTTGCCGAGGCGCGCGACCTCGACAGCAACGGACTCAAAATCGTGTCCTGCTATCAGTACGGCAAGGCCAGCACCGCGGACTGGCTGGGCGGTGCCAATGCCGGTCTGCAGCACGCGCAGCGTGGGATGCAGCTGCACGCCGCGGCCGGCGGGCCCGCCAGTGCACCCATTTATGCCTCCATCGACGACGACCCCTCCTACGAGCAGTACAAGAGCCAGGTGGCGCCCTACCTGCGTTCTTGGGAGTCGGTTATCGGTCATCAGCGCACAGGCGTGTACGCCAATTCGAAAACCATCGACTGGGCGCTGCACGACGGATTGGGCTCCTACTTCTGGCAGCACAACTGGGGCTCGCCCAAGGGATATGCCCACCCGGCGGCCAACTTGCACCAGGTTGAAATCGACAAACGCAGCGTCGGAGGGGTCGGCGTGGACATCAACGAGATTCTCAAGCCCCAATTCGGCCAGTGGGCCTAGTGCCCGATGCCGCCGCCCGGCGCCGCCGAGACTCTCATTCTTAAAAATTCCAGCAAACACTCGTTCGCTCGTTTTCCGGGAGCGCGCGGGCGGGCGATCGTCGTCCGATGCCGCCGACGGCGCCGGGACGGCACTCCGCGACCTAAAATTTTTATATAACGATTCGATAACAAGACTGCTTTGATCTGCGCAGTTATAGCTACTCGACCGTAACCACCTTCATGCAGCGGGTTTGGTAATCGGGTTCGCGCCGCCGGTGAAACCGGGTGTTACCCAGGACACGGTTACCCATGCGTAGAACTCATCAGTAACCGATCAGCACGCGAAACGAGCGTGGCTCCTTATGACACTCTTAGTACAGCCGATGGAGTCCGTCGCGCCGCTCAGCCCCAGCCGGGCGGTCCGCCGACAACACACCGGCCGGCCGTTTTCCCGGCTGTGATTCGACGCCGAACCACGCCGCATCGACAGAACCCCGCCCGGCGGTGGTGACCGCCAGACGACGAGACCTAAAGACGCATACAGGGGAGACAGACAAGGTGACGATCCACGAGCACGACCGGGTGTCCGCTGACCGCGACGGCCAAGGCAAGGCCCGCCACGCCGGGGACAGCCACGCCCTGGTCGACCGCCTGACGGCCGGCGAGCCCTACGCCGTGGCATTCGGCGGCCAGGGCAGCGCCTGGCTGGAGACCCTCGAAGAACTGGTGTCGTCGGCCGGCGTCGAGTCCGACCTGGCAACACTGGTCGGTGAGGTCAACCTGCTCCTCGAGCCGGTGGCCAAAGAGCTCGTCGTGGTGCGTCCGATCGGCTTCGAGCCGCTGTCGTGGGTGCGTGCGCTGGCGGCCGAGGACCCGGTCCCCTCGGACAAGCACCTGACCTCGGCCGCGGTGTCGATCCCGGGCGTGCTGCTCACCCAGATCGCGGCCGTGCGGGCGCTGGCTCGCCAAGGCATGGACCTGAAGGCGACGCCCCCGGTGGCCGTCGCGGGACATTCCCAGGGTGTGCTCGCCGTCGAGGCGCTGAAGGCCGGAGGTGCCCGCGATGTCGAGCTGCTGGCGCTGGCCCAGCTGATCGGTGCGGCCGGGACCCTGGTGGCCCGTCGGCGCGGCATCTCGGTGCTCGGCGACCGCCCGCCGATGGTGTCGGTCACCAACGCCGACCCCGAACGCATCGGCCGGCTGCTCGATGAGTTCGCGCAGGACGTGCGCACCGTGCTGCCGCCGGTGTTGTCCATCCGCAACGGCCGCCGTTCGGTCGTCATCACCGGCACCCCGGAACAGCTGTCCCGCTTCGAGCTCTACTGCCAGCAGATCTCCGAGAAGGAAGAAGCCGACCGGAAGAACAAGCTGCGCGGCGGCGACGTCTTCTCGCCGGTCTTCGACCCGGTGCAGGTCGAGGTGGGTTTCCACACGCCGCGGCTCGCCGACGGCATCGACATCGTCGGCGGCTGGGCCGAGAAGGTCGGCCTGGACGTCGAGCTGGCCCGGCAACTGACCGAGTCCATCCTGGTGCGTCCGGTCGACTGGGTGGAGGAGATCACCCGGGTCAACGACGCCGGCGCGCGCTGGATCCTCGACCTGGGCCCCGGCGACATCCTGACCCGGTTGACTGCGCCGGTGATCCGCGGCCTCGGTGTGGGCATCGTGCCCGCGGCGACCCGCGGCGGGCAGCGCAACCTGTTCACCGTCGGCGCCGTCCCCGAGGTGGCGCGGGCCTGGTCCAGCTACGCCCCGACCCTGGTTCGCCTGCCCGACGGCAGGGTCAAGCTCTCGACGAAGTTCACCCGGTTGACCGGGCGCTCGCCGATCCTGCTGGCCGGCATGACCCCGACCACCGTCGACGCCCACATCGTGGCCGCCGCAGCCAACGCGGGGCACTGGGCCGAGCTGGCCGGCGGCGGGCAGGTCACCGAGGAGATCTTCGCCGACCGCGTCGAGCAGCTGGCCGGGCTGCTCGAGGACGGCCGGACCTACCAGTTCAACGCGCTGTTCCTGGACCCGTATCTGTGGAAGCTGCAGGTCGGCGGCAAGCGGCTGGTGCAGAAGGCGCGCCAGTCCGGCGCGGCGATCGACGGTCTGGTGGTCAGCGCCGGCATCCCGGATCTGGAGGAGGCCGTCGAGCTGATCGAGGAGTTGGGCGAGGTCGGCATCAGCCACGTCGTCTTCAAGCCCGGCACCGTCGAGCAGATCCGCTCGGTCATCCGCATCGCGACCGAGGTGTCCACCAAGCCGGTGATCGCGCACATCGAGGGCGGGCGCGCCGGCGGCCACCACTCCTGGGAAGACCTCGACGACCTGCTGCTGGCGACCTACTCCGAATTGCGGTCGCGCTCCAACATCACCGTCTGCGTCGGCGGCGGCATCGGCACGCCGGAGCGCGCGGCCGACTACCTGTCCGGACGCTGGGCCCAGGCGTACGGCTTCCCGCTGATGCCGATCGACGGGATCCTGGTCGGCACCGCGGCGATGGCGGCCAAGGAGGCCACCACCTCGCCGTCGGTCAAGCGGATGCTGGTCGAAACCCAGGGCACCGATCGGTGGATCGGCGCCGGAAAAGCCTCGGGCGGAATGGCTTCCAGTCGCAGCCAGCTCGGTGCGGACATCCACGAGATCGACAACAGCGCCTCGCGGTGCGGCCGGCTTCTCGACGAGGTCGCCGGTGACGCCGACGCCGTCGCGGAGCGTCGCGACGAGATCATCGCGGCGATGGCCAACACCGCCAAGCCGTACTTCGGCGACGCCGGTGAGATGACCTACCTGCAGTGGTTGCAGCGCTACGTCGAATTGTCCATCGGGGACGGCGATTCCACCGCCGACACCGCTTCACCCGGCAGCCAGTGGCTGGCCGACACCTGGCGCGACCGTTTCGAGCAGATGCTGCAGCGGGCCGAAGCCCGTTTGCATGCACAGGATTTCGGTCCCATCGAGACGCTGTTCGACGGCTCCACCGAAGACGGCGCGCGGCTGCTGGAAAACCCAACCGAGGCCATCGCCACCCTCCTGGCGCATTACCCCGACGCCGAACGCGTGCAGCTGCACCCGGCCGACGTCCCGTTCTTCGTCACGCTGTGCAAGATGCTGGGCAAGCCGGTCAACTTCGTGCCGGTGATCGACAAGGACGTGCGGCGCTGGTGGCGCAGCGATTCGCTGTGGCAGGCGCACGACGCCCGCTATGACGCCGATCAGGTGTGCATCATCCCGGGTACCGCGGCCGTCGCGGGCATCACCCGGATGGACGAGCCCGTCGGTGAACTGCTGGACCGCTTCGAGCAGGCGGCCATCGACGAGGCGCTCGCCGCCGGAGTCGAGCCCAAGGCCGTCACGTCACGCCGGACGGGCCGCGCCGACGTCACCGGCCCGCTGGCCGTCGTGCTGGACGCCCCCGATGTCCAATGGGCCGGCCGCACCGCGACCAACCCGGTTCATCGCATCGCCGACCCCTCCGACTGGCTGGTGCACGACGGACCCGAGAGCCGCCGCGCCACGCATTCGTCCACCGGCGCGCGGCTGCAGGTCGAAGGCGACCGCGTCGTGCTCAGTGTCCCGGTGTCGGGCAGCTGGATCGACATCCCATTCACGTTGCCGCCCAACACCGTTGACGGCGCCACCCCGGTGGTCTCCACCGAGGACGCCGCCACGGCCATGCGTGCGGTGCTGGCCATCGCCGCCGGCGTCGACGGGCCGGAGTTCCTGCCCGCCGTCACCGACGGAACCGCCACCGTCACCGTGGACTGGGACCCCGAGCGGGTCGCCGACCACACCGGCGTCACGGCCACCTTCGGAGAACCGTTGGCGCCCAGCCTCACCACCGTGCCCGACGCGCTCGTCGGACCGTGCTGGCCCGCCGTCTTCTCCGCGATCGGCTCGGCCGTCACCGACGCCGGCGTCCCGGTCGTCGAGGGCCTGCTGAGCCTGGTGCATCTGGACCACGCCGCCCACATGGTCGGCAAGCTGCCGGCAACCCGGTCGCAGTTGACCATCACCGCAACGGCTTCGGCGGCCGTCGACACGGACACGGGGCGCGTCGTCCCGGTCTCGGTCACCATCATCGACACCGACGGTCAGGCGATCGCCACCCTCGATGAGCGTTTCGCCATCCTGGGCCGCACCGGGGCCGCCGAACTGACCGACCCGACGCGCGCCGGTGGCGCGGTCTCCGAAAACGCGACCGACACCCCGCGCCGGCGCCGCCGCGACGTCGCCATCACCGCGCCGGTCGACATGCGTCCGTTCGCGGTGGTCTCCGGTGACCACAACCCCATCCACACCGACCGGGCCGCCGCGCTGCTGGCAGGTCTGGAATCGCCCATCGTGCACGGCATGTGGCTGTCGGCCGCCGCCCAGCACGCGGTGACCGCCACCGACGGTCAGGCCCGCCCGCCGGCGCGGCTGATCGGCTGGACCGCGCGCTTCCTGGGCATGGTGCGTCCCGGCGACGAGGTCGCCTTCCGCGTCGACCGGGTCGGAATCGACCAGGGCGCCGAGGTTTTGGAGGTCACCGCCAAGATCGGATCCGATTTGGTGATGTCGGCGACGGCCCGCCTGGCGGCCCCGCACACCGTCTACGCGTTCCCCGGCCAGGGCATCCAGCACAAGGGCATGGGCATGGACGTCCGGGCCCGGTCCAAGGCCGCCCGCAAGGTGTGGGACAAAGCGGACAAGTTCACCCGCGAGACCCTGGGCTTCTCGGTTCTGCACGTGGTGCGCGACAACCCGACCAGCATCATCGCCAGCGGTGTGCACTACAACCACCCCGAGGGCGTGCTGTACCTGACGCAGTTCACCCAGGTCGCGATGGCCACGGTGGCCGCGGCGCAGGTCGCCGAGATGCGCGAGCAGGGCGCCTTCGTCGAGGATGCGATCGCCTGCGGCCACTCCGTCGGCGAGTACACCGCGCTGGCCTGCGTGACCGGCATCTATGAGCTGGAAGCCTTGCTGGAGACGGTGTTTCACCGTGGATCGAAGATGCACGACATCGTGCCGCGCGACGAGCTGGGCCGGTCCAACTACCGGCTGGCTGCCATCCGGCCGTCGCAGATCGACCTGCCCGACGACGAGGTGCCGGCGTTTGTCGCCGACATCGCGGCCAAGACCGGTGAATTCCTCGAGATCGTCAACTTCAACCTGCGCGGGTCGCAGTACGCGATCGCCGGCACGGTGCGCGGCCTGGAGGCGCTCGAGGAAGAGGTGGAGCGGCGCCGCGAGATCACCGGCGGCAAGCGCTCGTTCATCCTGGTGCCCGGCATCGACGTCCCGTTCCACTCCCGCGTGCTGCGGGTCGGTGTGGCGGAGTTCCGGCGATCACTCGACCGGGTCATGCCGCGCGACAAGGATCCCGACGTCATCATCGGGCGCTACATCCCCAACCTGGTGCCGCGTCCGTTCACGCTGGACCGCGACTTCATCCAGGAGATCCGCGACCTGGTGCCGGCCGAGCCGCTCGACCCGATCCTCGCCGACTACGACACCTGGCTTGCCGAGCGCCGCATCGAGATGGCCCGCATCGTCCTGATCGAGCTGCTGGCATGGCAATTCGCCAGCCCGGTGCGCTGGATCGAAACCCAGGACCTGCTGTTCACCGAGCAGGCCGCCGGCGGCCTGGGTGTGGAGCGGTTCGTCGAGATCGGTGTGAAGTCCGCACCGACCGTCGCGGGCCTGGCCACCAACACCCTCAAGCTGCCCGAATATGCCCACAGCACAGTGGAGGTGCTCAACGCCGAGCGCGACGCGGCGGTGCTGTTCGCCACCGACACCGACCCGGAGCCGGAGGCGGAGGACGAGCCAGAGGCGCCCGCCGACAGTGCGTCGGCGCCGGAAGCGGCCGCGGCCGCTCCGGCGGCCCCCGCCGCCGCGCCGACCGCGCCGTCGGGTGCGGCCCGACCCGACGACATCGGGTTCGACGCCGCCGACGCCACCCTGGCGCTGATCGCGCTGTCAGCCAAGATGCGCATCGACCAGATCGAGGAGCTGGACTCCATCGAATCCATCACCGACGGCGCGTCGTCGCGGCGCAACCAGCTGCTGGTGGACCTGGGTTCGGAGCTGAACCTGGGCGCCATCGACGGCGCGGCCGAAGCCGACCTGGCCGGGCTGCGCGCGCAGGTCACCAAGTTGGCGCGCACCTACAAGCCTTACGGCCCAGTGCTTTCCGACGCGATCAACGATCAGCTGCGCACGGTGCTGGGGCCGTCGGGTAAGCGGCCTGCAGCCATCGCCGAGCGGGTGAAGAAGACCTGGGAGCTCGGCGACGGCTGGGCCAAGCACGTCACGGTCGAGGTCGCGCTGGGCACCCGCGAGGGGACCAGTGTCCGGGGTGGCGCCATGGGCCACCTGCACGAGGGTGCGCTGGCCGACACCGCGGCCGTCGACAAGGCGATCGATGCCGCGGTGGCTTCCGTCGCCGCGCGTCGGGGCATCGCGGTGGCGCTGCCGTCTTCGGGCGGTGGCGGCGGCGGTGCGACGATCGATGCGGCCGCGCTGAGCGAATTCACCGACCAGATCACCGGCCGCGACGGCGTGCTGGCATCGGCGGCGCGCCTGGTGCTCAACCAGCTGGGCCTGGACGACCCGGTCAGCGCGTCGCCGGCGACCACCGATGCCGAGCTGATCGACCTGGTGACCACCGAACTCGGCGCCGACTGGCCGCGGCTGGTGGCACCGGTGTTCGAGCCGAAGAAGGCCGTGCTGTTCGACGACCGGTGGGCCAGCGCCCGCGAAGACCTGGTCAAGCTCTGGCTGGCCGACGAGGGTGACATCGACGCCCGCTGGGTGGAGCTGTCCGAAAGGTTCGAGGGCGCAGGCCATGTCGTGGCCACCCAGGCCACCTGGTGGCAGGGCAAGGCCCTGTCCGCGGGCCGGCAGATTCACGCATCGCTGTACGGGCGGATCGCGGCCGGCGCCGAGAACCCGGACCCCGGCCGCTACAGCCACGAAGTCGCGGTCGTGACGGGCGCTTCCAAGGGCTCGATCGCGGCATCGGTCGTCGGGCGGCTGCTCGACGGCGGTGCCACCGTCATCGCCACGACGTCCAAGCTGGACGACGAGCGGCTGGCGTTCTACCGCGGGCTCTACCGCGACCACGCCCGGTTCGGCGCGGCGCTGTGGGTGGTCGCGGCCAACATGGCGTCCTACTCCGACATCGACGCGCTGGTCGAGTGGGTGGGCACCGAACAGACCGAAAGCCTTGGGCCGCAATCGATTCACATCAAGGACGCGCAGACCCCGACGCTGCTGTTCCCGTTCGCCGCACCGCGGGTCGCGGGTGACCTGTCCGAGGCCGGCTCGCGCTCCGAGATGGAGATGAAGGTGCTGCTGTGGGCCGTGCAGCGGCTCATCGGCGGGCTGTCGAAGATCGGCGCCGAGCGCGACATCGCGTCGCGGCTGCACGTGGTGCTGCCCGGCTCGCCGAACCGCGGAATGTTCGGCGGCGACGGCGCTTACGGTGAAGCCAAGTCGGCGCTGGACGCCCTGGTCAGCCGCTGGCACGCCGAGTCGTCGTGGGCGGCCCGGGTCAGCCTGGCGCACGCGCTCATCGGTTGGACCCGCGGCACCGGGCTGATGGGCCACAACGACGCCATCGTGGACGCGGTCGAGGAGGCCGGCGTCACCACGTACTCGACCGACCAGATGGCGGCAATGTTGCTGTCCCTCTGCGACATCGAGTCCAAGGTGGCCGCGGCCGGTGCGCCGATCAAGGCGGACCTGACCGGCGGCCTGGGCGAGGCCAACCTCGACATGGCGGAGCTGGCCGCCAAGGCCCGCGAGCAGGCGAGCTCGGGTGAGGACGCGGCCGGCGAGGCCGGCGCCGAAGGCACCATTGCCGCGCTGCCGTCCCCGCCGCGCGGCTTCACCCCGGCGCCGCCGCCGGAATGGGCGGACCTCGACGTCGACCCGGCCGATCTGGTGGTCATCGTCGGTGGCGCGGAACTCGGCCCCTACGGCTCGTCGCGGACCCGCTTCGAGATGGAGGTCGACAACGAACTGTCGGCGGCGGGTGTCTTGGAGCTGGCCTGGACCACCGGCCTGATCCGCTGGGAGGACGACCCCCAACCCGGTTGGTACGACACGCAATCCGGTGATCTGGTCGACGAGTCCGAGCTGGTCGAGCGCTACCACGACACCGTCGTCGAGCGCTGCGGTATCCGCGAGTTCGTCGACGACGGCGCGATCGACCCCGATCACGCGTCGCCGCTGCTGGTGTCGGTGTTCCTCGACAAGGACTTCGCGTTCGTGGTGTCCTCGGAGGCCGACGCGCGCGCCTTCGTCGAGTTCGATCCGGAACACACCATCATCCGGCCGGTGCCCGACTCCAGTGACTGGCAGGTCATCCGCAAGGCGGGCACCGAGATTCGGGTGCCGCGGAAGACCAAGCTGTCGCGGACCGTCGGCGCGCAGATTCCGACCGGGTTCGACCCGACCGTGTTCGGCATCAGCCAGGACATGGCCAGCTCGACCGACCGGGTGGCGTTGTGGAACATCGTCGCGACCGTCGACGCGTTCCTGTCGTCGGGATTCACCCCGACCGAGTTGATGCGGTGGGTGCACCCGGGCCTGGTAGCCAGCACGCAGGGCACCGGCATGGGCGGCATGACGTCGATGCAGACGATGTATCACGGCAACCTGCTCGGCCGAAACAAGCCGAACGACATCCTGCAGGAAGTTTTGCCGAATGTCGTTGCCGCGCACGTCGTTCAGAGCTACGTCGGCAGTTACGGCGCGATGATCCACCCGGTGGGCGCCTGCGCGACCGCGGCGGTGTCGGTCGAGGAGGGAGTCGACAAGATCCGCCTCGGCAAGGCCGAGCTGGTGGTCACCGGCGGATTCGACGACCTGACGCTGGAAGCCATCATCGGCTTCGGGGACATGGCGGCCACCGCCGACACCTCCATGATGCGCGGCCGCGGCATCCACGACTCGAAGTTCTCCCGGCCCAACGATCGGCGCCGGCTGGGATTCCTCGAGGCGCAGGGCGGCGGCGCCATCCTGCTGGCGCGCGGCGACCTGGCGCTCAAGATGGGCCTGCCGGTGCTGGCCGTGGTGGCCTACGCGCAGTCGTTCGCCGACGGCGTGCACACCTCGATCCCGGCGCCGGGACTGGGCGCGCTGGGCGCCGGTCGTGGCGGCAAGGATTCGGTGCTGGCGCGGTCGCTGGCCAAGCTCGGTGTGGGCGCCGACGACATCGCGGTGATCTCCAAGCACGACACGTCGACGCTGGCCAACGATCCCAACGAGACCGAACTGCACGAGCGGCTCGCCGATTCGCTCGGCCGCTCCGAGGGTGCTCCGCTGTTCGTGGTGTCGCAGAAGAGCCTCACCGGGCACGCCAAGGGCGGCGCGGCGGTCTTCCAGATGATGGGCCTGTGCCAGATGCTGCGCGACGGGGTCATCCCGCCCAACCGCAGCCTGGATTGCGTCGATGACGAACTGTCCGGCTCGGCCCACTTCGTGTGGGTGCGCGAGGCGCTGCGGCTCGGGGAGAAGTTCCCGCTCAAGGCGGGACTGCTGACCAGCCTTGGGTTCGGCCATGTTTCGGGGCTGGTGGCGCTGGTGCACCCGCAGGCGTTCGTCGCCGCGCTGGACCCGGAGCAGCGCGCGGACTACCAGCGGCGAGCGGACGCGCGCCTGCTGGCCGGTCAGCGGCGGCTGGCGTCGGCGATTGCCGGCGGGGCGCCGATGTACGAGCGGCCGCCGAACCGTCGCTTCGACCATGACGCGCCGGAGAAGCGTCAGGAGGCGGCGATGCTGCTGAACCCGGATTCGCGCCTGGGTGACGGCGAGGCCTACCAGGTCTCTGCCGGATGACCTCGGTCCGTTAGCCTGGCGACCCATGGGAATTGTCGGTGTGGGGATCGATCTCGTCTCCATCCCTGATTTCGCCGAGCAGGTCGACCAGCCGGGAACCGTCTTCTCCGAGACGTTCACCCCGGGGGAGCGCCGCGACGCGTCGGACAAGAGTTCGTCGGCGGCGCGCCACCTGGCGGCCCGCTGGGCCGCCAAGGAGGCCGTGATCAAGGCGTGGTCGGGATCGCGGTTCGCCCAGCGGCCGGTGCTGCCGGAGGACATCCACCGCGACATCGAGGTGGTCACCGACATGTGGGGTCGCCCGCGGGTCCGGCTGAGCGGCGACATCGCCAAACACCTGGCCGACGTGATCATTCACGTCTCGCTGACGCACGAGGGGGATACCGCCGCCGCGGTGGCGATCCTGGAGACGACCGCCGACTAGCCTCGAGCCCATGAGCGATCTGGTTGAGCGCGTCCGCGAGCTGCTGCCGTCGGTGCGCCGCGATCTGGAAGACCTGGTGCGCATCGAATCGGTGTGGGCCGACCCCGGCCGCCGCGACGAGGTACACCGCAGCGCGCAGGCGGTTGCGGATCTGTTGTCGCAGGCCGGTTTCGGCGACATACAGATCGTCAGCGAAGGGGGAGCGCCGGCGGTCATCGCCCGCCACCCCGCGCCCCCCGGCGCGCCGACCGTGCTGCTGTACGCCCACCACGACGTCCAGCCCGAGGGTGATCGCAGCCAATGGGCCTCGCCGCCGTTCGAACCCACCGAGCGCGACGGCCGGCTTTACGGACGCGGCAGCGCCGACGACAAGGCCGGCATCGCAACGCATTTGGCGGCTTTTCGGGCGCACGGCGGGCAGCCGCCGGTGGGTGTGACGGTGTTCGTCGAGGGCGAAGAGGAGTCAGGGTCGCCATCGCTGGGCCGGCTGCTGGCCGCGCACCGCGAGGCGCTGGCCGCCGACGTGATCGTCATCGCCGACTCGGACAACTGGAGCACCGAAATCCCGGCGCTGACGGTAACCCTGCGCGGCCTGGTCGACTGCGTGGTCGAGGTCGCCACACTCGACCACGGCCTGCACTCCGGCATCTGGGGCGGCGTGGTGCCCGACGCGCTGAGCGTGCTGGTGCGGCTGTTAGCCAGCCTGCACGACGACGACGGGAACGTGGCCGTCGCTGGTCTGCACGAAAGCACCGCCGCCGCAGTCGATTACCCGCCCGAGCGGGTGCGTGCCGACTCCGGGCTGCTGGACGGTGTGTCCGAAATCGGTTCGGGTTCGGCCCCGCAGCGGCTGTGGGCCAAACCCGCCATCACGGTGATCGGCATCGACACCACACCCATCGAGAAGTCGTCCAACACGTTGATTCCGCGGGCTCGCGCCAAGATCAGCATGCGCGTCGCGCCCGGCGGCGACGCGGCGGCACACCTGGACGCATTGACCGCGCACCTGCAACAGCATGCGCCGTGGGGCGCGCACGTCAGCGTCACGCGCGGTGACATCGGTGAGCCCTACGCGATCGACGCGACCGGCAGCGTCTACGACGCCGCGCGGGCCGCGTTCCGTCAGGCGTGGGGCGTCGACGCGATCGACATGGGCATGGGCGGATCGATTCCGTTCATCGCCGAATTCGCCGAGGCGTTCCCGGAGGCGAAAATCCTCGTCACCGGCGTGGAGGACCCCGCGACGCAGGCCCACAGCATCAACGAGAGCCAGCACCTCGGCGTGCTGGAACGTGCGGCGATCAGCGAGGCGCTGCTGCCGGCCAACCTGGGCTGAGCGGGAAACTCGACCGTCAAAATGCTTAACGAGACCGATGGTCTCGTCGCATACTGCTTCTAGATGCAGCCACCCGTCGGCAGGAGACGCCACCGTGAGCACGGAAAACACCCTGACCGGAGACGCCGGCAAGACCAGCCGTTACCACTTCGATCGCCACACCCCGGAGTACCGCGAGCGGTTCACCGCGATCACCGAGGAGATGCACGCCAGGTGCCCGATGGCGTGGACGGACACCTACGACGGGCATTGGGTGGCCGCGGGCAGTCGGGAAGTCTTCGAGCTCGCCCGATGCCCGCAGGTGTCCAACGACCACGACGTCACCGGCGAAGGCACCGGCTACAAGGGCATCACCATTCCCACGCTGCCGCAGGGCAGCGGCGTCCGTGGCGGCATGCTCGAGATGGACGAACCCGAGCACTCCGCCTACCGCAGCATCCTCAACCCGTATCTGTCGCCGGCGGCCGTCAAGCGCTGGAAGCCGTTCGTCGACGACATCGTACGGGCGAGCATCGACGAGAAGATCGAAGCCGGGCGGATCGATTTCGTCGACGATCTGGCGAACGTGGTGCCCGCCGTCCTGACCCTGGCGATGATGGGCGTTCCGCTGAAGAAGTGGCAGCTCTATTGCGAGCCGGCCCACGCCAATGTCTACACTCCCGCCGATTCCCCGGACGCCCCAAAGGTTTTGGAGCAGACGATGGCGATGGGAGCGGACCTGTTCAACCACCTGCTCGAGATCCGAGACAACCCGCGCCCCGGCATTGTGGACGCGTTGGCGCGGCTGCAGATCGACGGCGAGCCCGCGCCCGACGCCGAACTGCTCGGAATGCTCGGCTTGATCATCGGCGGAGGTTTCGACACGACGACGGCGCTGACGGCGCACGCGCTCGAATGGCTGGGCGAAAATCCCGAGCAGCGCGAACTGCTGAGGCGGGAATCGGAAACGCTGCTCGACTCGGCGACCGAGGAATTCCTGCGCTACTTCACGCCCGCTCCGGGCGACGGTCGCACGATCGCCGCCGACCTCGAGATTGCGGGCACGCGTTTGAAGGAGGGCGATCGCCTGTGGCTGTCCTGGGCGATGGCCAACCGCGACCCCGCGGTGTTCCCCGATCCGAACCGGCTGGACCTGAGCCGGAAGAACAACCGGCACTTCAGCTTCGGGCTCGGCATCCACCGCTGCATCGGCTCCAACGTCGCCCGGGTCGTGTTCAAGTCAATGCTCACCGCGGTGCTCGACCGGATGCCCGACTACCGCTGCGACCCCGAGGGCACCGTGCACTACCCGACGATCGGCGTGATTCAGGGCATGCAGCACCTTCCGGCCACCTTCACGCCCGGCACCCGGCTTGGACCGGGGATCGACGAGACGCTGGACAAGCTGCAGCGGGTCTGCGACGAACAGGGGATCGCTCGCCCCATTACCGAGTACAACCAGCCAGCCGTGATCGACTAGACGGACAGGTCGCGGCGCAGCTTGGCGACGTGGCCGGTCGCCTTAACGTTGTACTGAGCGACGGCGACCTTGCCCTTCTCGTCGACCACGAAGGTCGAACGGATGACGCCGGTGACCGTCTTGCCGTACATCTGCTTCTCGCCGTAGGCGCCGTAGGCCTCCAGGACCTTGCGGTCGGGGTCGGACAGCAGCGGGAACGTCAGCTTCTCGGCGTCGCGGAACTTGGCCAGTTTCTCCGGCTTGTCGGGGGAGATCCCGATGACGTCGAGGCCGGCGCCGTTGAGCTCGGCCAGGCTGTCCCGAAAGTCGCACGCCTGCTTGGTGCATCCCGGCGTCGACGCGGCCGGGTAGAAGTACACGACGACGCGACGTCCTTTGTAGTCGGCCAGCGACACTTTGTTGCCATCAGCGTCGGGCAGGCTGAAGGAGGGCGCTTTGTCGCCCGGTGCAAGCCGCGTGGTCTCGGTCAAGGTAACTACCTTTCTGTTCACCGGAGCGTTGGGGTTACCGCCAGCTGATCTAGGGTAGTTCGGGCAGGTGCATGAGCCGGATAGTGGGCGACTTGGAGGACACAGTGGCGGACCGGGACCCCGAAGCCATCAAGCAGGACATCGACGTCGCCCGTGACCAGCTGGCGGCCACCGTCGACTCGCTTGCCGAGCGGGCCAACCCCCGGCGGCTGGCCGACGACCTGAAGGTCCGGGTGATCGGATTCGTGCAAAAGCCGGTGGTGCTGGCGTCGCTGGCCGGGGTCGGGGCCCTCGTCGTGGTGGTGGCGGTGCGCCGCGTCAGGAATCGGTGACGCGGCCGGTCTGGACGTACACCGGAATGCCGTCGGCCCAGGGGGCCCGGCGTCGCGGTGGTGGCGGTGGTCCGGCTTACTCCCAGCCGGGAGGGTCGTTCTCGGCCATGTAGGCCTCCCACGCGGCACGTCGCATGGTCCGGGTGTGCAGGTCCTGACAGATCGCTTGCGCCTCGGCGGCGGTGTTGGCCCTGCCCAGGTCGTGGTGCACAAAGCCGTCATCGACGCGCTCGGCGCGGAATCCGCCCGTCGAGACCGCATGGACCCGGTACTCGCTGCGGTCGTCGATGTTGGCATGGAAGTGGCCCTCGTAGGGTTCGACCCACTTCAGCTCAGTTTTCACAAGTCCCCTCTGAAAACCCCGTCGCAGAGATGGTAGGGCTCGCGGGGGAGCTGGGAAAAGGATTTCTCGGAGATTGTTACCCAACGGGGAATCCCCATCGAACCGGAAAAGCCCCGAATAGTGGGCCGGTGCGCCGTCAGGGTTTCGAACCCCGGACCCGCTGATTAAGAGTCAGCTGCTCTACCAACTGAGCTAACGGCGCTGGTGCACGGCCGAGACCGCGTAGGCGACAATAACAGGCGTTGCGCCACGGAGTGAAATCCCGGCCGTGTTCCAGGATAGCTGCCCAGTCGCGAGCTGCGGGCGACCCTCCTGCGGCGGTGCCAGCCAGGCTGGCTTACGTGGCCTTCGGCTTGCCGGGGGTACCTCGTCACGGCGACCAGACGTTCGACCGATCCGCCACTATGAGCGTCGACCGTCGCGCGGCGCGTTGTCGGGGCTTAGCACGTCCTCCCGAAATAGTATGTGTCGCAGACCGATTCGGAGTGTGACGGCTATCAGAACAGTGTGCCGCAATAAGGTACCCCCTCGGTGCTAAAGGCAGCATCCAGGGCGCGCAGTGTGCCCGGCTGCAGTTCGTTGATGCGGTTTGCTCGGTGAAGTTCCGAGGCTCGGTGCGCCCCCATGTAGATCGTTCCCAGATCACCGAGACCTATTTGTACGTCAGCGTCGCCGTCGTGTGGCGTGCACTTCCCCACACCACCGCGCGTCTGCAGTAGGTATCGTCCCCCGGCGACGCTAAGCGGATCTGTGATCTCCAGTACGAGGTCGGCGTCGGCCGAGTACGTGCGCGCGCCGAGCGCTTCGGGCACGTCCATGATCCGCATCCAGAGAAAATCGCTCAAACCTTTGGTTTTTGCGGCGAGCTGGTCTTTGAGTTTGAGTGGCAGCGGGTCATCGACTGGGACTTCGATCACTATGTTGTCGAACGTCTTATTGCCCACCAGCGTGGCGAGCAGTTCGGTGTGCGCTTCGTTTGTGACGGGACAGAAGTCTTGGACAATCACCGTGCCGAAGGGCCGCCGATATGCGTGGGGCGACGCTCCGACCACTCGGTAAGTCACGAAGCCGTCCGGATGAATGATGAAATTGAGCGCCGATCCGCCGTCACGCTGGGTGATCCTGTCTTCCAAAACGTCGTCCCACCACGCGGCGTCCCGGCTCAGCGCACCCGGAGTGCTGGCGCACCAGCGGTCATAAAGCGGGGGCAGCAGACGTGCCGCCTCGGAAGCGTCGACCTCGCGAGCGCGATTTCGGGTGGGTTTGGCACGCATCTCGGTAAAACGTGGCTCGATGTCGTAGGTCCTGGCGTAGCTCGTCACGCCGGCGCCCAAGATCTCGTAAACGGTTGGCTGGGTGGGAACACCACAAAGAATGGGATAACCACGTTCTTGCAGTATTCCGAAACCGTGGATACTGAGTTGCTGCCAGATCCCTTTTCCTTGATGGGTTGCCGCGACCGCGATCATGGATAACCAGGCGGCTTCCAGACTGGCACCACCGGGAACCGTGAGCCGCAGTCTGTAGTAAAGGGAAGTCCCGACCAGATACGGCTGTGCCGGGTCGGACATGTCCTCGGCAATCAGGATGTCTTGCAGGTTGACCCGGCGTGTCCAAGCCGCGACGTCGCGCGGATCGACCGAAATCCCGTATGCGCGGGCCTGATTCTCATAGACTGCTTGCCAGTCGCTTTCGGTTGGATGCCTAACCCTGATGGCTTCATTCGTTGCGTTCATCGCTCATCCAATTCGGTACTGGCCCAGCCGAATCAGCGATGTGCACACCGAATCCAGCAAAGCCTGATTACTGGGGGCCCCGCCCCTTCTTCGGTACCCGAGTGCACGATGGGGAAACGTCGCAACGCCGTTGAGTGACGCCGCCCACAGAGGTAATGCTACGGGCAGGGATCTAAGGCGAATCACCGATGCAACGGGAATCATTGCGCCGACGCGACCGTCTAAATGTCTCGCAAGGTACGTGCGTGTTCTCCGACGCTACGGAGTAAATCAGTGCTGACGGGCGTCAAGGGGGCCCGCTTTGGGTATAGAGCTACGCCGAGGGCGTCGGAAGGGAAAGGATCGCAATGCTGCGAGGAATTGCTCGACTTGCCATCGCGGCGCCCAAACGCATCATCGCGGTCGCCGCTCTCGTTCTGGTGGGGGCCGCGATCTTCGGGCTACCGGTGGTCAACAGAGTGTCCGGGGGCGGCTTCCAGGACCCCACTTCGGAATCTGCGCGGGCGACCGAAGTTCTTCGGGACAAGTTCAACCAGACCGACCAGCAGATGCTGATCGTGGTGACGGCGCCCACCGGTGCCCGCGGTAATCAGGCGCGCCGGGTCGGCACCGAGATCGCCGACCAGCTGAAACGATCGCCGTGGGTGCTGAAGGTGTCGTCGGCGTGGACGTCACCGCCGGCGGCCGCGGCCCAACTGGTCAGCAAGGACAACAAGTCGGGAATGATCGTGGCCAGCCTGAAGGGCGGGGAGAACGACGCGCAGACGTACGCCAGCACGCTGACCAAGGACCTGGTGCACGATCGCGACGGCGTCACCGTGCGCGCCGGCGGCATGGCCGTGGCGTATGCGCAGATCAACCAGCAGAACCAGCGCGACCTGCTGCTCATGGAGTCCATCGCGATCCCGCTGAGTTTCGCGGTACTGGTCTGGGTGCTCGGTGGAGTGGTGGCGGCGGCGCTGCCGATCGTCTTGGGCGCATTGGCCATCGTTGGCACCATGTCGGTGTTACGGCTGATCAGCTTCGCCACCGATGTATCGACGTATGCGCTGGACCTCAGCATCGCCATGGGCCTCGCCCTGGCGATCGATTACAACCTGCTGATCATCACCCGCTACCGCGAGGAGCTGGCACGGACCGAGGACCGGGACCGGGCGTTGTTCCGCACCATGGCCACCGCCGGCCGGACCGTGCTGTTTTCGGCCACCACCGTCGGGCTGTCGATGGCCGTGATGGCGGTGTTCCCGATGTACTTCCTGAAATCGTCGGCCTACACGATCGTGGTCGCCGCGATCATCGTGGCGGTCGCCACCGTGGTGGTGACCCCGGCCGCGATCGTGCTGCTGGGGCCCCGGTTGGACTCGCTGGACGCGCGGCGGGTGATGCATCGCATTCTGCACGGGCAGCGGTCGTTTCGCGATCACGCGCACCAGCCGCTCGAGGCGCAGTTCTGGTACCGGTCGACCCGGTTCGTGTTGCGCCACGCCATCTCGGTCGGTCTGAGCGTGGTGGTGCTGCTGCTGTTGCTGGGCGCCCCGTTTCTGGGGGTGAAGTGGGGCTTTCCCGACGAGCGCGTGCTCCCGCGATCGGCGTCGGCGCGCCAGGTCGCCGACATGCTGGACAACGATTTCGCGAACGGGCTAGGCACGGCGGTGTCCGTCGTCGTCCCCGACGCCCACGGCGTGACCCCCGCGGACCTGCAGCATTACGCGGCGGAGCTGTCGCGGGTGCCCGACGTGTCCGCCGTCAGCGCGCCGACCGGGACGTTCGTGGCCGGAAACAGGGTGGGGCCGCCGGTCGCGGCCACCGGCATGGCCAACGGCAGCGCGTTCCTTACCGTCGCCAGCACGGCGCCGCTGTATTCCCAAGCCTCGAACACCCAGCTCGACCGCCTGCATCGGGTCGGCGGACCGGTGGGGCGCTCGGTCGAGATGACCGGGCTCGCGCAGATCAACCGGGACAGCGTCGATGCGATCACCAAGCGACTGCCGATCGTGTTCGGTCTCATCGCGCTCGTCACCTTCGCGCTGCTCTTCCTGCTCACCGGCAGCGCGGTGCTGCCGCTGCAGGCGCTGGTGTGCAACGTGCTGTCACTGACCGCGGCGTTCGGCGCGATGGTGTGGATCTTCCAGGACGGCCACCTGGGCGCCCTGGGCACCACGCCCAATGGAACGTTGAACGCCAACATCCCAGTCTTGTTGTTCTGCATCGCCTTTGGACTGGCCATGGATTATGAGGTGTTCCTGGTCTCGCGCATCCATGAGTACTGGCTGGCCTCGCAAGCTATCCGGGAGACACCATCAACCGCGGCCGAGGCGCGCGCCGCCATCGACGAGAGCACGGCGCTGGGCATCGCCGGCATCGGCCGGGTGGTCACGACCGCCGCAGTGGTGATGTCGATTTCGTTCGCCGCGTTGATCCCTGCGCATGTGTCGTTCATGCGCATGCTGGGCCTGGGCCTCACACTTGGCGTGCTTGTCGACGCCACCCTGGTGCGAATGGTCCTGGTGCCGGCCTTCATTCACCTGCTGGGCCGCTGGACGTGGTGGGCTCCACGGCCATTGGTCTGGTTGCGGGAACGGTCTGTGACCGGTGAAGACGGCGAGGTCGCGGTGGGGCGGGGCCGCTGGACCCGCGACGCGCCCGACGCGGGGCGGTCATTGATCAGGCGGTGGCCCACCAGGGCCGCTACCGGGCGTAACTGAGGCAATGAGCTGGTTATCGGGATATGGCTTTCGAATAAAGCGGCGCCCGCCTCAACGGACATCGATGGAGAACCCTTATGGCCCACACGAATATCGCCGCACTACTGGCATTGAGTTCTGCGCTATGCGTGGCAATCGGTGACGTCCTGCAGCAGCGCGCGGCGCACCGCATCACCGACAGATCGATCGGTTCCGTCGCATTATTCGCCAACTTGCTGCGCAATCAGCGGTGGTGGTGGGGCGCACTGCTTTTGGTGGCGAGCATCGCGCTACAGGCCGCGGCGCTGGGCGAGGGCTCGGTACTGCTGGTGCAGGCACTGCTGATGTCCTCGGTGCTGTTCGCGCTGCCCCTCAACGCCAGGTTGTCGCACCGCACCGTGACCGGCGGCGAATGGGTATGGGCCGGTTTGCTCACGGCTGCGGTGATCGTGTTCGTCACCGTCGGTAACCCGCAAGCGGGTCACTCGGGCGCATCACTTCGAACCTGGGCGGCGGTAGCCGCTGTCCTCGGGCCGCTGTTGGTCGGCTGCGTGGTCGCCGGTCGGGTCTGGGGTGGCGCTGCGGCCGCGGCGCTGTTCGCCTTCGCATCGGGCTCGTTGTGGGGCGTCTTCGCGGTGCTCGCCAAAGAAGTCGTCGCCCGGCTCGGCGAAGGCGCGGCCGCGGTGACCCGGACCCCGGAGCTCTACGCCTGCATTCTGGTCGCGCTGGGGGGTGTCGTGTGGAGTCAGTCGGCGTTTCGGGCCGGTCCGTTGACCGCGTCCATGCCCACCCTGCAAATGTCACAGCCGGTGGTGGCGGCGGTGCTCGGGGTCGTCGTCCTCGGCGAGACGCTGAACACGGGTCGCGCCGGACTGATCGCCTTGGTGGCGGCGGCGGCCGTGATGACGGCGGCCATCGTCAAGCTCGCGCGCGTCGAGGCCGTCAGCGCCCGCAAGTGGGTCGAAGCGCAGCTGCACGAAGAGGTCGGCGTACCGGCCTGATCGGCCGCACGGGCCCCGGAGCCGGCCCCGAATGACGGATTGATTGCGGTGGCGACACCGATCGGCAGCCCGTCGCGCATGCGCATGGGAGTGTCGGCGAAAGCCATTAGAATGCCTGCAGCTACCTCGCTGGTCAGCGGTGACCACCTAGAGAATTGCATGGAAGGTCACTGGATGGCGCATTTGCGACGACGACGATCATGGCTGGTGGCCGCGATCGTTCCGATTGCTGTGTTGAGCGCCGCCTGCAATGGCAACCACGGGGCGGCACCTGCGAAGGTCATCTTCGACAAGGGCACCCCGCTGGCCGACCTGCTGGTCCCCAAGCTCACCGCCTCGGTGACCGACGGCGCCGTCGGTGTGACGGTGGACGCACCCGTCACAGTGACCGTCGCCGACGGCGTGCTCGCCTCGGTCAGCATGGTCAACGAGAACGGCAGGTCGGTCAGTGGGCAGCTGAGTCCCGACGGGCTGCGCTGGTCCACCACCGAGCAGCTCGGCTACAACAGGCGCTACACGCTGAACGTCAAGGCGACCGGCCTGGGCGGCGCGGCCAGCAAGCAGATGACCTTCGAGACCAGTTCGCCCGCCCACCTGACCATGCCCTACGTCAGCCCGGCCGACGGCGACGTGGTCGGCATCGGTGAGCCGGTGGCGATCCGCTTCGACGAGAACATCGCGAACCGCGCGGCCGCCCAGAAGGCCATCAGCATCACCACCAACCCTCCGGTCGAGGGCGCGTTCTATTGGCTCAACAACCGCGAAGTGCGTTGGCGCCCCGAGCGTTTCTGGAAGTCGGGAACCGCCATCGACGTGGCGGTCAACACGTACGGGGTGGACCTGGGCGACGGAATGTTCGGCGAGGACAACGTCAAGACGCACTTCACCATCGGTGACGAGGTGATCTCGACGGCCGACGACACCACGAAGACGGTGACCGTGCGGGTCAACGGTGATGTCGTCAAGACCATGCCGACGTCAATGGGCAAGGACAGCACCCCAACGGCCAACGGGGTCTACATCATTGGTGCGCGGTTCAAGCACATCATCATGGATTCCTCGACCTACGGCGTTCCGGTCAACTCGCCCAACGGATATCGCACCGAAGTCGACTGGGCCACCCAGATGTCCTACAGCGGCGTCTTTGTGCATTCCGCGCCGTGGTCGGTGGGTGCCCAGGGCCACACCAATACCAGCCACGGGTGCCTGAACGTCAGTCCGAGCAACGCCGAGTGGTTCTACGACCACAGCAAGAGCGGCGACATCGTCGAGGTGGTGCACACGCTCGGGCCGACGCTGCCGGGCATCGAGGGGCTCGGCGACTGGAACATCCCGTGGGCGCAGTGGAAGGCGGGCAACGCCAACACCTGACGGCGGTCAGTCGATCTTGTGCCAGGTCCCGCAACTGCGCGTCATGAACGCGGTATCGGTCGGCAAGATCGCGACCACCTGCGGGCCGTCGCCGACGTTGTTGTCGATGACGTCGTTGGTGTTGAAACTGCGCAGCCTGGCCCAATAGCACCCGGATACGCCGCCATCGGTGCGGTACGTGCCCGCCGCGATGTCCTTGTTGACGATGTAGGTGCCGTTCTTTTCGATCGAGGTCTTCGGCCCCGGCGGGGGCGGCGGGGGGACTGTCTTCGTCACCGTCTTTGTCTCGGCCGGCACCGTCGACGTGACGGTCATCGTGGTGTGACTCGACCCACCGCAACCCGCGAGGAACAGCGCGATCCCCGCGACAGCCGTCGCCCCCGGCCGAATGCGCCGGGGCCGGGGCGGGGCGGGACGTTGGCTGTTCACTACTTTTCCACTCACGGATGTGTCGGCGTTTGCGCGAAGACGGTAGCACCATAAAAGGTCAGGGAGCGGTGATGCTCCCTGACCTGTGGGGTGAGTGACGGGACTCGAACCCGCGACATTCAGGATCACAACCTGACGCTCTACCAACTGAACTACACCCACCACGGCCGCAAGCCGACCCTCGCACGATGACGGTCAACGAGCGGCGACGTCGATACTAACCGGTTGGCGGCGCGCTGGCCGAATCGCTTGGCCCCGGTGCGTCTTTTTCACCGTCAAGTTCCGCGACGACCGCCTCGATTTCGCTGGTAGACGGCCCCGGCGGCGCGACGAACGCGGTTCGCCGGTAGAACTGCAGTTCGCGGATGGATTCGTGGATGTCGGCCAGGGCCCGGTGGGCCAGCCCCTTGACGGGCTGACCGAAGTAAATCCGCGGGTACCAGCGCCGGCACAGCTCTTTGATCGAGCTCACATCGATCATGCGGTAGTGCAGGAACGAGTCCAGGGCGGGCATGTCGCGCACGATGAAGGCGCGGTCGGTGGCGATGGAGTTGCCGGCCAGCGGCGCCGTCTTGGGTTGCTTGACGTGTTCGCCGATGTAGTCCAGCACCATCGCCTCGGCGGTGGCCAGGTCGACGGTGGATGTCCGCACCTCGTCGGTCAGCCCGGAGCGCGAGTGCATTTCGGTGACCACGTCGCCCATCGTCGCGAGCACGGCATCGTCGGCGTGGATCACCACGTCGACTCCCTCGCCGAGAATGTTCAAATCGGCGTCGGTCACCAGCGCCGCGATTTCAATCAGCTTGTCCGAGCCCAGATCAAGCCCGGTCATCTCGCAGTCGATCCACACCAATTCGTCTCGCACAGCGCTCAGACTAGTGGTGATCGCAAGTGCGGCGGAGCCGGGCGCTGGGGGCACGCCCCATCAGAACCAAGGCCCAGCCGGCGCCCGCGCCGGACCTCGCCCCCGGATGAGCTGGAGAAGTAGGGTGAGCGTTGTCGAACTGCATGCCGAATCATCGGGGAAGAGGGGCGCAGCACGATGAGCACTGATTCAGCGGCCGCGACGCGCATCGCCGACGGCTACGCCGTCGACGGCCAGGCACTGGAATTGGGCACCGTCGTCATCGACGGCGCGGCCGATCCGACGGCGCAGATCCGTATCCCGTTGGCCACCATCAACAGGCACGGCCTGGTGGCCGGGGCCACCGGAACGGGCAAGACCAAGACGCTGCAACTGATCGCCGAGCAACTCAGCGCCGCAGGCGTCCCCGTGCTGATGGCCGACGTGAAGGGCGACCTGTCCGGTCTGTCCAGGCCCGGCGAAGGGAACGACAAGACTGCCGCGCGGGCCAAGGACACCGGCGACAACTGGGAGCCGACCGGGTTTGCGGTCGAGTTCTTGTCGTTGGGCACCAAGGGAATCGGCGTGCCGATCCGCGCGACCGTCGACAGCTTCGGCCCCGTTCTGCTGTCAAAAGTGCTGGGGCTCAACGCTACTCAAGAGTCGACGCTGGGGCTGATCTTCCATTGGGCCAAGGATCACAACCGCCGGCTGGTCACCACGGACGACCTACGCGGTGCCATCAGCTACCTGACCAGCGACGCGGGCAAGGAGGACCTGAAAT
This sequence comes from Mycobacterium senriense, assembly GCF_019668465.1. Taxonomy (NCBI): domain Bacteria; kingdom Bacillati; phylum Actinomycetota; class Actinomycetes; order Mycobacteriales; family Mycobacteriaceae; genus Mycobacterium; species Mycobacterium senriense. Next base: position 3,563,601 of record NZ_AP024828.1, read on the forward strand.
CCCTGGGCGGCGTGTCGGCGACCACGGCGGGCGTCATCCTGCGGGCGCTGGTGAACCTCGATGCCGAGGGCGGCGACACCTTCTTCGGCGAGCCCAAGCTCGACCCGAACGATCTGCTGCGCGCCAACGATCAAGGCCAGGGCGTCATCTCGCTGCTGGAGTTCACCGGTCAGTCGGTGCGTCCGGTCATCTTCTCCACCTTCCTGATGTGGCTGCTCGCCGACCTGTACACCCAGCTGGACGAGGTCGGTGACGTGGACAGGCCGAAGCTGGTGTTCTTCTTCGACGAGGCGCACCTGTTGTTCGCCGACGCGTCCAAGGCCTTCCTCGAACAGGTCGAACAGACCGTCAAGTTGATCCGGTCGAAGGGCGTCGGGGTGTTCTTCTGCACCCAGCTGCCCACGGACATTCCCAATGACATCCTCTCCCAGTTGGGCGCCCGAATTCAGCACGCCCTGCGGGCGTTCACGCCCGACGATCAGAAGGCGCTCAGCAGGACCGTCCGCACCTACCCGAAAACCGATGTGTACGACCTGGAGTCGGCGTTGACGTCGCTGGGAATCGGCGAGGCGGTGGTCACCGTGCTGTCCGAGAAGGGCGCACCGACGCCGGTCGCGTGGACCCGGATGCGGGTGCCGCGCTCGTTGATGGCGTCGATCGGCACCGGGGACATCGAGGCCGCGGCGAAAAACAGTCCGCTGCAGGCGAAGTACGGCCAGACGGCTCCCCAACCCGCGCAGCCGCAGGCTGTACCGCAGCCGTCCCAGGCCCAACCCGCGCAGCCGCCGCAGCCCCAGTCCGGCTACCCGCCCGTCCCGCCGAACGAGCCGGTACCGCCGATGCCGGAGCCGGCGGAGCCGAAGGGCCCGAAGGGGCCCACCATGTGGGAAGAGGTGCTGCAGAACCCGACGGTGAAAAGCGGGATCAACACCGCGATACGCGAAGCGGTCAAGAGCGTCTTCGGTACCGGCCGGCGCCGGAAGTAGCCCCTATCCGCCGCCCAGCTTCTTGTAGAACGCGCCGACGATAGGCGCCACGATGGCGCGCGGCCCGTACCCGCTGGCGACCGACATGGCCTTCGAGGTCAGTCCCGGAACGACGCGCATTTTGTTGCGCGCCAACGCATCCAGCGACACCCGCGCGGTGTGCTCGGTCGAGATCCACAGGAAGTCCGGCACCAGCCGCTCGACGATCGAGGCCTCGGTGTCCTCGGGCAGATCGGTGCGCACCGGGCCGGGCGCCAGCAGCGTCACGTTGACACCGGATCCGCGCAGCTCGCCGCGCAGCGACTCGCTGAAGGTGTTCGCGAACGCCTTGGTGGCCGCGTAGGTGGCGTTGTAGGGAATCGGCGAATTGCCCGCCGCCGAACCGGAAATCAGGATGCCGCCGGACTTACGCTCGACCATTCCCGGCAGCACCGCCAACGTAAGGTCATGCACCCCAAGGACGTTCAGCTGCAGCTGAGCCTTTTCGCCAGCGGGATCGAGCATGGCGACCGGACCGAACGTCGCGGTGCCCGCGTTGGCGCAGAGGATCGAGATCGGGCGGGCGGCCAGCTCGTCGCACAGCTTCGCGCGTTCGCCCGGGTCGGCCAGGTCGGCGGGGCGCACGTCGACGATGACGCCGTACCTGTCGGTCAGGCGGGTGGCCAGGTCCTTGAGCAGGTCTTCGCGGCGCGCGGTGACGATGAGGTTGTGTCCGCGTGCGGCGAGTTCGGTGGCCAGCGCTTCACCGATGTTCTGCGAAGCTCCGGTCACAACGGCGCGCGCCTCGGGGCTTGGAGCGGGTAGCGGCATGCGCCCAATCGTAGACAGCGGGCCAAATGGCGCCCGCAGGCGATCGCGGGCGCCTATAGAGTGCCGGGAATGAGCCAGCCGGAGTCGCGTTCCGTCAGCCCCGCGCGATCGCGGGTGGTGGCGTGGGCGCTCTGGGACTGCGGCTCGACCGGTCTGAATGCGATCGTGGCGACCTTCGTCTTCGCCGTCTACCTGACCAGCAGCGTTGGCGTGGGAATCTCCGGCGCCACCACGCCGGCGAGCTGGTTGGGCCGCGCGGCGGCCGTCGCCGGGTTGACCGTCGCCGTGCTCGCGCCCGCCGTCGGCGTGTGGGTGGAGTCCCCGCACCGCAGGCGGGTGGCGCTGAGTGTGCTAACCGCCACGGCGGTGACGCTGACCTGCTTGATGTTCTTCGTCCGCGACAGCCCCGGCTATCTGTGGGCCGGTCTGGTGCTGCTCGGGGCGACGGCGGCCTGCGGCGACTTGGCCAGCGTCCCGTACAACGCCATGCTGCGTCAGCTCTCGACGCCGCAGACGGCCGGGCGGATATCCGGATTCGGCTGGGCGGCGGGTTATGTCGGCAGCGTGCTGCTCCTGCTGGTGATCTACACCGGCTTCATCTCCGGATCCGGCAAGGGGCCCGACGCGACACGTGGCCTGCTGCGAGTTCCCTTGCGGGACGGGCTTTATGTCCGCGAGGCGATGGTGGTGGCCGCGATCTGGTTCGCGGTGCTGGCGCTTCCCCTGCTGTTCGTCGCGCACCGGCTGACGGAGTCGGCGGAGAGGGACCAGCCGACGAGCATGCTGGGTGGGTACCGCAAGCTGTGGACCGAGGTCGCCGCGGAATGGCGGCGCGACCGCAACCTGGTGTACTTCCTGTTCGCCAGCGCGCTCTTCCGGGACGGGCTGGCGGCGATCTTCGCGTTCGGCGCGGTGCTCGGCGTCAACGTGTACGGCATCTCGCAGGCCAACGTGTTGATCTTCGGGGTGGCGGCCAGCGTGGTCGCCGCGGTGGGCGCGGTGCTGGGTGGGTTCGTCGACCACCGCGTTGGATCGAAGCCCGTCATCGTGGCGTCACTGGTCGCGATCATCGCCCTGGGGCTGACCCTGATGGCGCTGTCCGGGCCGGTCGCCTTCTGGGTGTGCGGGCTGATGCTGTGCATGTTCATCGGGCCGTCGCAGTCGTCGTCGCGCGCCTTGCTGCTGCACATGGCCAAGAACGGCAGGGAAGGCGTCGCGTTCGGCCTCTACACCATGACCGGGCGGGCGGTGGCGTTCGTGGCGCCCTGGCTGTTCTCCGTGTTCGTCGACGTCTTCGGCGCCGTGCGGGCCGGCCTGGGCGGAATTTCGCTGGTGCTGATCGCCGGACTGCTCGCGATGCTGGCGGTGCGGGTTCCGGCGCGCGTCGCTGCGGTGGCCGAACCCGCGGCCGAGCCGTCCTAACCGACTTCGAGGTAACGCCTAGCCGCGAGCGTCGCAGATGGTCAGGCCGCCGCCAACGCGCTTGCTGATTTGAACCCCGTCGACGGTGAGCGTGCACGTGACGCTGTGGCCGATGTTGACGATCGTGACGTTGGGCGGGTGGTCAGCCGACTTCGACAGGCTGACCTCCTTGCTCCACGGCAGCGCGACGTTGAATTCGGTCTGGATGAGGCCGCCGGTATCGATGTACATGATGCTGATCGCGCGGCCCTCACCCGAGACGGTGTACACGACGTCTTGCATCCTGGCCGGCCCGGTCGTCTCGGGCGGCAGCTCGGGGCCGCTGGTCGGCGGTATCGGGGCCGGGATGAGCGACGGCGACCGGTGTGGCGATGGGGTCGTCGTTTCCGTGGTCGGCTCCGGCATCGCCGGCAACGGCGGGACGGCGGTCTGGGTCTTGATCGCGTCGTTCGCCAGCACCAGGGCAATCACCAGCGCGACGACCAGCAATACCGCCGCGCCGGCGCCGAGCCACAACCATCGCGACGATTTCGGGCCCTCGGGCGGCGGGGGAGCCATGTCCGTCGGTTGGTTGCCCGACGAGGGCAGATCCTGCTGCCAGTACGCCGGCAGCCGCTTTGTGGTGTTCGTCTCGTTCGGGGTGGGCGCCCAGGGCGGCGCCGCCCCACGATAGCTCTGCGCGTAGGGCATCTGGTCGGCGTACGCGGGATCGACGGGCGGCGCATACCCCGGCTGCTGTGGCCCCGGCTGCGACGTAGGAAACCGCTCGGTGGGACGTGAATCGTTCATGTCCACCTCATGGCATGCAGGGTACCTGGGCTCGGTGTTAAAACCCTGAGTCACCTTACGACGGACTGCTCATGGGCACTGAATTTCCGGCCGCGAGCGCGGCCACCGTCATCGCCCGCATGACGGCGCGTGACCTCGCCGCGCGGACGGTCTTGCTGCGCGAAGTATCGGCGGACTTCATGCTGTGCGGTGTCGAATTAAGCAGACCGAACACGGCGTGCGCGGCCAGCCGGGCATCGGCCTCGGCCAGCTCTGGGTTCAGCTCCCGCAGCACCCCCACCCAGACCTCGACGTATTGACGCTGGGATTTGCGCACCTGCTTTTCGGCGGTCGCGGGCAGGTACGCGAGGTCGCGATCCTGGATGCGGATCAGGTCGGGCTCATTGAACACGAAGTCCAGATGGAAGTCGATCAGCGCGTCCAGGGCTGCGGCCGCGTCGGTGCTGTCCGTCTGCACCTTCCGCGCGCCGGCGAGTAGCCGCGTGCTGATGCCCACCAGCAACTCGACCAGCAGCGACTCCTTGTTCGGAAAATGCCGGTAGATCGCCGGACCGCTGACCCCGGCGGCCGCACCGATGTCTTCCAGCCGCACCGCGAGGAACCCGCGCTCGGCGAACAACCGCTCGGCGGCGGACAGCAGTTGTAGCCGGCGGTCGGACTTCAACTGGCTCCGGCGATTTGGAGCGTCAGCGGGACCGGCCTGGCCCTCGGAGGCGGACGCTGTCATGACGGACCTCCGTCTGGTCAACTGGCCCTAACGTAGCACGAGTTATTCGCGATTAACTCGTGCTCTGCGCCGACCGCGGTCCTTTCTGGACCGGCAACGACGGCAATGGTATTCTCGGCCCTTGAGTTAATGAGCATTAACTCAAAAAGCCCGACCGCACGACGGCAAGGAGGCTGCTGCGGCGATGGACAACGTGGTGACCTCACCCGCCAAGGCCCAGGCGTCGTTCTCCGATGAGCACCGCCGGCTGGTGGATGAGTTGAATGCCAAGCTCGCGGCGGCGGCGTTGGGCGGAAGCGAACGCGCACGGGAACGCCACGTCAGCCGCGGCAAACTGCTGCCCCGCGAACGGGTGGACCGCCTGCTCGACCCGGGCAGCCCGTTTCTGGAGCTCTCCCCGCTTGCCGCGGACGGCATGTACAGCGACGAATCTCCCGGGGCCGGGATCATCACCGGCATCGGCCGCGTGTCGGATCGGGAGTGCGTAATCGTCGCCAACGACGCGACGGTCAAGGGCGGCACCTACTATCCGATGACGGTCAAAAAGCATCTGCGCGCCCAAGAGGTGGCACTGCAGAATCGGCTTCCGTGCATCTACCTGGTGGACTCCGGCGGTGCGTTCCTGCCCCGGCAGGACGAGGTCTTCCCCGACCGCGAGCACTTCGGGCGAATCTTCTACAACCAGGCAACCATGAGCGCCAAGGAGATTCCGCAAGTGGCGGCCGTGCTCGGTTCGTGCACGGCCGGCGGCGCCTACGTGCCCGCCATGAGCGACGAGGCCGTCATCGTGCGCGAGCAGGGCACGATCTTCTTGGGGGGCCCGCCCCTGGTCAAGGCCGCGACCGGAGAGATCGTGTCGGCCGAAGAGCTCGGCGGCGGCGACCTGCATTCCCGGGTCTCCGGCGTCACCGACCACCTCGCCGAAGACGACGAGCATGCCCTGCGGATCGTCCGCGCGATCGCGGCCACCTTCGGCCCGCGCGAGCCCAGCCCGTGGGAGGTGCGATCTCCGGTCGCGCCCACCTGCGCCCAGACGGAGCTCTACGACGTGGTGCCCCCCGACCCGAGGGTGCCCTACGACGTGCACGAGGTGATCGTGCGACTGGTCGACGGCGGCGAAATCAGCGAATTCAAGGCCAATTACGGCAAGACGCTGGTGACCGCGTTCGCCTACATTCACGGCCACCCGGTGGGAATCGTGGCCAACAACGGCGTGCTCTTCAGCGAATCCGCTTTGAAGGGGGCGCATTTCATCGAGCTGTGCGACAAGCGCAAGATCCCGCTGCTGTTTTTGCAGAACATCGCCGGCTTCATGGTCGGCCGCGACTACGAGGCCGGCGGCATCGCCAAGCACGGTGCCAAGATGGTCACCGCCGTCGCCTGCGCCCGGGTGCCCAAGCTGACCGTCGTGATCGGTGGATCCTATGGGGCGGGCAACTATTCGATGTGCGGTCGGGCCTATTCGCCGCGCTTCCTGTGGATGTGGCCCAACGCCCGGATCTCGGTGATGGGCGGCGAACAGGCCGCGTCGGTACTGGCCACCGTGCGCGGCGAACAACTCGCCGGCGCGGGCAAACCGTGGTCGGCCGACGAGGAAGAGGCATTCAAGGCGCCCATTCGCGAACAGTACGAAAGTCAGGGCAACCCCTACTACTCCACGGCCCGGCTGTGGGACGATGGGATCATCGACCCCGCAGACACCAGAACCTTTGTCGGGCTGGCTCTTTCGGTGTGCGCCCAAGCACCGCTGGAGTCCGTCTCCTACGGCGTCTTTCGGATGTGAGTGCAGTGTTCGAGACCGTACTAGTGGCCAACCGCGGCGAGATCGCGGTGCGCGTGATCCGGACCCTGCGCCGGCTGGGCATCCGCTCGGTCGCCGTCTACAGCGACCCCGACGACGGCGCGCGGCACGTGCTCGAGGCCGACGAAGCGGTGCGGCTGGGACCCGCCGCGGCGCGCGAGAGCTACCTGAACATCGACAAGGTGGTCGGGGCGGCCGTGCGCACCGGATCTGAAGCCATCCACCCCGGCTACGGATTCCTGTCCGAGAACGCCGATTTCGCCGCGGCCTGCGAGCGAGCCGGAGTGGTGTTCCTGGGCCCGCCGGTCCGCGCGATCCAGGTGATGGGCGACAAGATCACCGCCAAGAACGCCGTGGCCGCCTTCGACGTCCCGGTGGTGCCCGGTGTCGCCAAGTCCGGGCTGAGTGATGACGAGCTGGTCGCGGCCGCGGACGAGGTCGAATACCCGGTGCTGATCAAGCCGTCGGCGGGCGGCGGCGGCAAGGGCATGCGGCTGGTGGAAGAACCGGGCAAGCTGCGCGAAGCGCTGGTGGGTGCGCGGCGCGAGGCCGCCTCATCGTTCGGCGACGACACCCTTTTCCTGGAGCGATTCGTGTTGCGGCCCAGGCACATCGAGGTTCAGGTGCTCGCCGACGCGCACGGCAACATCGTGCACCTCGGCGAGCGCGAGTGCAGCCTGCAGCGCCGTCACCAGAAGGTGATCGAGGAGGCGCCGTCGCCGCTGCTCGACGAGGCCACGCGGACGCGCATCGGCGCCGCCGCCTGCAACACCGCGCGCAGCGTCGACTACGTCGGCGCGGGCACCGTCGAGTTCATCGTCTCGGCGGACCGGCCCGACGAGTTCTTCTTCATGGAGATGAACACCCGCCTGCAGGTTGAGCATCCGGTCACCGAGGCGGTCACCGGGCTGGACCTGATCGAGTGGCAGCTGCGGGTGGGCGCCGGCGAGAAGCTGGGGTTCGCCCAGGACGACATCGAACTGCGCGGCCACGCCATCGAGGCCCGGGTGTACGCCGAGAATCCGGCGCGGGGCTTCCTGCCGACCGGTGGACGGGTGTTGCAGGTGTCCGAGCCGTCCGGTGATGGGGTGCGGGTCGACTCCTCGCTGCTGCCCGGGACGCTGGTCGGCAGCGACTACGACCCGATGCTGAGCAAGGTGATCGCCCACGGGACCGACCGCGCCGAAGCGCTGGCGAAACTCGATCGGGCACTGAGCCGAACCGCGATCCTGGGCATCCAGACCAACATTGAATTCCTCCGATTCCTGCTCGCCGACGAGCGGGTGCAGGCCGGCGACCTGGACACCGCGCTGCTGGACGAGCGGCTGGCGGACTTCGCCCCGCTGCCGGCCCCCGATGACGTGCTCGCGGCGGCTGGCCTCTATCGGCAATCGGCCCTGGCCTTGCGGGCGCGCCGCTGCGCGGGCAGCCCCTGGGCCGCCCCGACGGGCTGGCGGGTCGGCGGTGCCCCGGCCCCGGTCCGCACCGACATGCGCACCCCATTGCGCAGCGAAACGGTCTCGGTGTGGGGGTTGCCCGAGGCGGCCACGGTGCAGGTCGGCGATGGTGAAATACTGTCCGCCGCAGCGCAAGTCGAGGAAACGCGGATGAGCGTGACACTGGACGGGGTGCGCCGCGACTACAGCTGGGCCGAGGCCGACAGGCACCTGTGGATCGCCGACGAGCGAGGAACCTGGCACCTGCGAGAGGCCGAGGAGAACAAGATCCACCGCGCCGCGGGCGCGCAGCGGGCCGAGATCGTCAGTCCGATGCCGGGCAGCGTGATCGCGGTTCAGGCATCCTCGGGCACCGACGTTTCCGAGGGCGACGTGGTGGTCGTCGTCGAGGCGATGAAAATGGAACATTCGCTTGCCGCACCGGTTTCCGGACAGGTGGAGGTGCTGGTCTCCGTCGGAGATCAGGTGACGGTGGATCAGGTGCTGGCCCGGCTGGTGCCCGAAGAATCCAGCGCGGCGGCCGATTCGAGTAAGGACGCATCATGACCACATCCATTACCGCGGGGGCGTTACCCAAGGAGTATCAGGATCTTCGCGACACGGTCGCTGAGTTCGCGCGCACGGTGGTCGCTCCGGTGTCGGCCAAACACGATGAGGAGCACAGCTTCCCGTACGCAGTCGTGGCGAAGATGGGGGAGATGGGCCTGTTCGGCCTGCCCTTCCCCGAGGAGTACGGCGGCATGGGCGGCGACTACTTCGCGCTGTCGCTGGCGCTCGAGGAACTCGGCAAGGTCGACCAATCGGTGGCGATCACCCTGGAGGCCGGCGCCAGCCTCGGCGCGATGCCCATCTACCGGTTCGGCACCGAAGAACAGAAGCAGAAGTGGCTGCCGGACTTGACCGCCGGCCGTGCGCTCGCCGGCTTCGGGCTCACCGAACCTGGGGCGGGCTCGGACGCCGGGGGAACGCGCACCACGGCCCGGCTCGACAACGGCGACTGGGTGATCAACGGCAGCAAGCAATTCATCACCAACTCCGGCACCGACATCACCTCACTGGTCACCGTCACCGCCGTCACCGGAACCGCCGCGAACGGCAAGAAAGAGATTTCCTCGATCATCGTGCCCAGCGGCACACCGGGATTCACCGTCGAACCGGTGTACAGCAAGGTCGGCTGGAACGCGTCGGACACCCACCCGCTGAGCTTCGACGACGCCCGCGTCCCGGAGGAGAACCTGCTGGGTGCCCGCGGTACCGGCTACTCGGGCTTCCTGTCGATCCTGGACGAGGGCCGCATCGCGATCGCCGCGCTCGCGACCGGCGCGGCGCAGGGCTGCGTCGACGAAAGCGTCAAGTACGCCAAGGAACGCCAGGCGTTCGGCCAGTCGATCGGCGCCTACCAGGCGATCAGCTTCAAGATCGCGCGGATGGAGGCGCGTGCCCATGTGGCGCGTACCGCCTACTACGATGCGGCGGCAAAGATGTTGGCGGGCAAGCCCTTCAAGAAGGAGGCGGCAATCGCCAAGATGATCGCCTCGGAAGCGGCGATGGACAACGCCCGCGACGCGACCCAGATTCACGGGGGCTACGGCTTCATGAACGAATATCCGGTGGCGCGGCACTACCGCGACAGCAAGATCCTCGAAATCGGTGAAGGGACAACCGAAGTGCAGCTGATGCTGATCGCGCGATCGCTGGGACTGTCATGACTGACGGCAAGTCGATTGTCCAGCGCGGCTTGTGGTTTGAGGAATTCGAAACCGGCACCACCTATCTGCACCGGCCCGGCCGGACGGTCACCGAGGCGGACAACGTCTTGTTCACGACGCTCACCATGAACACCCAATCGCTCCACCTCGACGCGGCGTGGGCCGCCGAGCAGCCCGGCTTTCGGGGCGAGCGGCTGGTGAACTCCATGTTCACCCTCTCCACGCTGGTCGGGCTGTCGGTGTCGCAGCTGACGCTCGGCACCATCGTCGCCAACCTGGGCTTCTCCGAGGTGTCCTTCCCCAAGCCGGTGTTCCACGGCGACACCCTCTACGCGGAGACGGTGTGCACGGGCAAGCGTGAATCGAAGAGCCGGCCCGGCGAAGGCATCGTCACGCTCGAGCACACGGGGCGCAACCAGCACGGCGACGTCGTCGCCCGTGCCGTGCGCACCACCCTGGTGCAGAAGCGCCCGAGCGACGAGGAGACCAAGTGAACCTGCAAACCGCGGGCCCCGGCTGGCTGTTCTGCCCGGCCGACCGTCCCGAACGTTTCGCCAAGGCCGCCGCTGCCGCCGATGTGGTGATCCTCGACCTCGAGGACGGGGTGGCCGAGGCGGATAAGCCCGCGGCGCGCAAGGCATTGCAGGAGACACCGCTGGACCCCGAGCGCACCGTGGTGCGGATCAACGCGGCCGACACCGCGGAATATCCCCTCGACCTCGAGGCCCTGGCCGGCACCGCGTACACGACGGTGATGCTGTCCAAGACCGAATCGGCCGCCCAGGTGACGGCGCTGGCGCCGCGCGATGTGATCGCGTTGCTGGAGACGCCGCGCGGCGCGGTGTTCGCCACCGAAATCGCGGCGGCACAGGGCACCGTGGCGCTGATGTGGGGGGCCGAGGATCTGGTCGCCACGCTCGGCGGTAGTTCCAGCCGCAAGGCCGACGGCAGCTACCGCGACGTCGCCCATCACGTCCGGTCGACGGCCCTGCTCACGGCGTCCACCTTCGGTCGGGTGGCGCTCGACGCGGTGCACCTGGACATCCGGGACCTCGACGGCCTGCGCGACGAGGCCGAGGACGCCGTCGCGCTGGGCTTCGGCGGAACGGTGTGTATCCACCCGAGCCAGATCGCGGTGGTGCGCGAGGCGTATCGCCCCAGCGAGGAGCGGCTGGACTGGGCGCGACGGGTACTGACGGCGGCGCGGTCAGAGCGCGGAGTCTTCGCGTTCGAGGGACAGATGGTCGACTCGCCGGTGCTCAAGCACGCGCAGATGACGTTGCGCAGGGCGGGCGAGACCGTCCCCGAGTGAAACCCGGACCGGTCGCGCGCGGCGAAGCGCGACACGCTGTGCCGTCGTCGCAATCAGCGCGGTCTCTTCTCATTTGAGCGCATAATGGTGAGTACGTCAGTGTCGCGGCGAGCGAAGCGTTTCGGGTAACTGGCGATTGAACTCCGCTCGCGGTGGGCCCCGGCTGACTGTGCCGGGATCCGCTGTGGCTCACCGGGCCACGCGGCACCCCGGCGAGGGAGGCGGTGTGGCGCAGGTGTCTTCAGTGCCGATGACTGTCGATCTCGAGCCGGTGCAGCTCGTCGCGCCCGATGGCTCACCGACGCCCGAAGACCGCTACAGCCGTGAGCTTCCCGCGGAGACGCTGAGCTGGCTCTACGAGATGATGGTTGTCACCCGCGAGCTGGACGGCGAATTCGTCAACCTCAAGCGGCAAGGGGAGCTGGGGCTGTTCGCCTCGTGCCACGGTCAGGAAGCCGCTCAGGTCGGCGCCGTGGCGTGCCTGCGTAAGACGGACTGGTTGTTTCCCCAATACCGGGAACTCGGAGCATTTTTGGTGCGCGGGATCCCGCCGGGACACGTGGGCGCCGCGTGGCGCGGAACCTGGCATGGCGGCCTGGACTTCACCAAGAAGCGCTGCGCGCCGCTGTCGATCCCGATCGGTACCCAGACCCTGCACGCGGTAGGGGCGGCGATGGCTGCCCAACGCCTGGGCGAGGATTCGGTGACGATGGCGTTCCTCGGCGACGGCGCGACCAGCGTGGGAGACGTGCACGAGGCGCTGAACTTCGCGGCCGTGTTCGCCACGCCCTGCGTGTTCTTCGTGCAGAACAATCAATGGGCGATCTCGATGCCGATATCCAAGCAGACCGCCGCACCATCGCTGGCGCACAAGGCAATTGGCTACGGGATGCCCGGAATCCGGGTGGACGGCAACGACGTGTTGGCCTGCTATGCGGTGACGGCCGAGGCGGCCGCCCGGGCCCGCGCCGGCGACGGCCCGACGTTGATCGAGGCGGTCACCTACCGCCTGGCCCCGCACACCACATCCGATGATCCGAGTCGCTACCGGACGCAAGACGAAGTCGACCACTGGTCCGCGCTGGAACCGATCGCGCGGTACCGCAGCTACCTGCACGGCCAGGGCCTGTGGTCGGACAGGTTGGAGGAACGGGTTGCCGCCCGCGCGAAGCGGATGCGGACCGAATTGCGCGACGCGGTGTTCGACGCACCCGATTTCGACATCGACGAGGTGTTCACGTCGGTGTACGCCGAGATCACCCCGGGACTACAGGCGCAGCGCCGGCAGCTGCGGGCCGAACTCGACCGAAGTGATTGAGAGGCGTTCATGACACAGCTCGCTGATCGCCCGGCCGGCCACGACGAAACACTCACCGCGGCAGTAGATAACGTCGCGCTCGGCGCGCAGTCGTTGACTATGGTGCAGGCGCTCAACCGCGCCCTGCACGACGCGATGGCCGCCGACGACCGGGTGCTGGTATTCGGCGAGGACGTTTCGGTCGAGGGTGGGGTGTTTCGGGTCACTGAGGGACTGGCCTCGGCGTTCGGCGAGAGCCGCTGCTTCGACACGCCCCTTGCGGAGTCCGCCATCATCGGGATCGCGGTGGGGCTGGCGCTGCGCGGCTTCGTGCCGGTACCCGAGATCCAGTTCGACGGGTTTTCCTATCCGGCCTTCGATCAGGTGGTCAGCCACCTGGCGAAGTACCGCACCCGTACCCGCGGAGAAATCAACATGCCGGTGACGGTGCGCATCCCGTCGTTCGGGGGAATCGGTGCCGCCGAACATCATTCGGAATCCACCGAGTCGTACTGGGCCCACACCGCCGGCTTGAAGGTGGTGGTGCCGTCCAGCCCGGCGGACGCGTATTGGCTGCTGCGTCACGCGATCACCTGCCCCGACCCGGTCATGTATTTGGAGCCCAAGCGCCGTTATCAGGGTCGCGGCCTGGTCGACGTCACCAGGCCCGAACCGCCGATTGGGCAGGCGATGGTGCGCCGGCCCGGCACCGACGTGACCGTCGTGACCTACGGGAGCCTGGTCAGCACCGCGGTCGGTACCGCCGAAGAGGCGCAGCGGCAACGTGGTTGGAGCCTGGAAGTCGTCGATCTGCGGTCCCTGGTGCCGCTGGATTTCGATACCGTCGCCTCGTCGATCCATCGGACCGGGCGCTGTGTGGTGATGCACGAGGGCCCGCGCAGCCTGGGGTATGGAGCGGGGTTGGCCGCCCGAATTCAGGAGGAGCTGTTCTATGAGCTGGAGGCCCCGGTGTTGCGCGCGTGCGGGTTTGACACGCCGTATCCGCCGGCCCGGCTGGAGAAGTGGTGGCTGCCCGGGCCCGACCGGCTGATGGATTGCGTCGAGCGCGTGTTGGCGCAGCCATGAGCGACGAGCGGGTCAAGTCGTTTCGGGTCCCCGACCTGGGCGAGGGGCTCGAAGAAGTCACGGTGACCCGGTGGCACGTGGCGGTTGGTGACGACGTCGAGCTGAACCAGGTGCTGTGCACGGTGGAGACGGCCAAGGCCGAAGTGGAGATCCCGAGCCCGTACGGCGGGCGGATCGTCGAAACGAACGGCGCCGAAGGCGATGTGATCGACGTGGGGGCGGTGCTGCTGCGGATCGACACGGCGCCGCAGGGTGGTGACCTACCGTCGGCCGAAACCGGGGTGCCCACGCTGGTCGGTTATGGCGCCGATGCCGGCATCGACACCAGCCGGCGCACCACCCGCCCACTCGCCGCCCCGCCGGTGCGCAAGCTGGCCAAGGAGCTGATGGTGGACCTCAACTCGGTGCAGCATGACGCCGGCGCCATCATCACCAGGGAGGACGTGCTGTCGGCGGCTCGCGGCAACGGCAACGGCGCCGACGTCCGACCGGTCCGGGGTGTGCAGGCCCGGATGGCGGAGAAAATGGCGCTGTCGCACAAGGAGATTCCCGCGGCGAAGGTCGGTGTCGACGTCGACTGCGCCGAGTTGGTCCGGCTGGCCGACCGGATCCGGCCGGCGGAGGAGGCAATCACACCGTTCGTTCTCGTGTTGCGATTGCTGGTCATCGCGTTGCGCCACAACGAGATGTTGAACTCGACCTGGGTCGACTCGCCGCAGGGGCCGCAGGTGCGCGTCGAGCACCGGGTGCACCTCGGCATCGCCACGGCCACCGAACGTGGGCTGCTCGTTCCGGTCATCACCGACGCCCACGTTAAGACCACCCGCGAATTGGCCGGCCGCGCAGCTGAATTGATCGCAGGTGCGCGTGCGGGCAGCCTGGCGCCGGGGGAGTTGCGGGGATCGACGTTCACCGCGACCAATTTCGGGGCGCTGGGCGTGGACGACGGGATTCCGGTGATCAACCATCCCGAAGCCGCCATCCTCGGCATGGGTGCGATCAGGCCGCGGGCCGTCGTACGGGGCGCCGAGATCGTCGCGCGCCCGACAATGTCGTTGACTTGTGTGTTCGACCATCGCATCGCCGACGGTGCCCAGGCCGCTCAATTTGTCTGTGAGCTCAGGGATCTGATCGAGTCGCCCGAAACGGCGCTACTGGATCTGTAGCTTTCGCGTCAGGAGTGCGGCGGTACGGGGCACCATCTCGCCGCCGCTACGCCACTGGACAGCATGGCCTCGGCGGCCCATCGGGCGCGGGAATACCTACCGGCGTTGCGCCGCAGCCAAACGCTGTGCGAACTCCGGTGATTGGATGGAATACGACTGCGGCCCGAGCTCGGCGCGCATCGCGAACTCGTGCTGCTCGTTGTCCAGCGACCCCGGACTGACGGTGGCACGCATGGTGGCCTTGGTCGCCAGCACCACTTCCCGCGGGGCCGCCGCCGGGCCGGCGGCCAGTTCCAGGGCCGCGGCGACCGGATCGTCGGCCACGCTCAACGCCAAGCCGTGCCGCACGGCGGCGTCGGCGTCGAAGCGCATGCCGAACAGCAGGGCCGCCCGGGCGACCTGCGGGCCCACCGCGCGCTGCATCATCCACGTCGCACCCCCGCCGGGGTGAAGGCCCAGCTTCTGGAACCGCGCGTCGAACACGGCGGCGGGTCCGGCGATGCGCACATCGGCCGCCAGGGCCAGATTCAGGCCCGCGCCCACCGCGGCGCCGTTGACCGCGGCGATGGTGGGCAGCCGGCAACTGCCGACGGCCATGAAACCGTCGTAAAGCTGCTGCAGGCCCGTCTCGGCCGCTCCGCCGCCGGCGGCGCCGAGGGCGCTTAGGTCGGCGCCCGCACAGAACGCCTTGCCCGCCCCGGTGATCACGACGGCGTGCACATCGGGGTCGGCTTCGGCCCGCTGGACGGCCTCGCGCAGGTCCCCGGACGACTCGGCCGTTATGGCGTTGCGGCGATCGGGATCGTTGACGGTGATGAGCGCGACGCGGTTGGTGACGTTGTAGAGGATGACTTCGGACTGGGCCATCGGGCACCTCCGGCTTCGTGTATCGGCTGTGGATCAGCCCGACCTCACCGGTCCACCGGCGGCAGCGTCACGGGCGAGGTAAGACTACTTCGCGCCATCCGAATGGGATTGGCCGGTGTGAGCGTGATTAGCGAGAACCCGCAGGAAAGGGCGGCTATTGCACACGGGCTCCCCTATCATATTGACGCGCTCATGGTCGAACGCCATTCACGGGCGCGTGGTCTAGTTACCGGCTGGTAGCGCAAACGCGGACATCTTTGCGGACCGCGCCACGGATATTGGAATCTACAAGTGACATTGTATTTATAAAATCGTTATCTTCCGCATTTTAGATCTTTGGGGAGCGCCTGAATCGACCTGGCAAAACATATGGTGCGTCGCCGGCAAACCCGCTGGGTGCCAACGTCGCGCGCCGGCCCGGTTGAGCCGTCGAAATCTGCCCGAGCCGTTACAGCTCCGGTTTCGCTAACTTCTTCGCTAGCTCATCGAGTTCGGCTTGGCGCTCACGCACCGCGCACCCGCGCCGACCGATGCCCGCACCCTGCAGAATGGCCTCCGGCAGCGCATCGCTGCGCAACCTGCTGTTGGCGTAATGGATTGCGGCATCGATCATTTCGATGTACCGCTCCGCGTCATCCTCTGCGCAGGAGCCCTCGATGCGCTGGACTTCGTCCCAACACGGATAGGAAGAATACCGGGCATCGAGTTGCTGCTGAGAGACCTGCGTTCCGAAATAACACCGCCAATCGCGGCTCAACCAACCCCTCGTCTTGACTACGACTTTGATTCGATTGCCAACGCCAGCTATGAACCTCGGCTCCCCGACGCGCACCACTGGCTGCCACTCATTCGACGCCATATATCGCCAACCCCTCGAAGAGAAGACGCTCTAAGTATTGATCTCCCCGTGAGCGTCATCTGCTCGTTTTGACACGCTGTTCCCAGAACGATTAAACCGCAAACTCTTGGCGCTGACTTCGACTTTTGTGCATTCGTCAAAAGGTATGGAAACTGCCCGGATGCATTACCGGCGGTTCCGTGCCAGGGCTCTGCGACCCTTCCTGGCGAGCGCGAAAATATGGCCGTGACCTGCGTCACTGGTGCATTCGCCGCTCGGGCACCGTCGGAACATCAGGACGTGACTTCACCGACCCGCTAGCAGGTTGGTGACGCCCGGTCGAGTCTGTCGGCCGGGCCCAAGGATCCGTTGAGGATCCGCCAAGACGCGCTCCGCAAGCTCATGTCAGCTCGAAAGGGCTTCTCCACTCGGCATCGACGCTAGGAGCAACTCATGCGGACAACGGGGTACAGGACGACGCGCTCCGGGACCATGGCGTACCGGGCGTACGCACGGACCCGCAATCAAAGAATCGGATACGCCCGGCTGATGCTGGTCTCCGTCGCGACGGCCGGGTTGATCGGCCTGGGTATCGGTGTCGCCAGCCTCGATCGACCGCTGGCCGGCCGGCATTGTTCCGTTCCGGACGTGACCACGCATGACGCAACCGGCCTCACATTGTCGTGCAGCCCGGCGTCGACGGGAAACCGTGACTCGGTGTGGCAGTATGTCCCGGCGTCGTAGCCCCGATAGGCCAAGTGGCGCAGCGCGTTTCGGTCGGGTCGAATGCGCTGGGGGTGCCCAGCTGGGCAAGGACGAACGAGCGCCACCACCCGTCGATGCCTGCCGGGCCCGCAGCGGGTCGCAGCGTTTGACCCCGAGCACCGGATGGACGACGCTTGAGCGCATTCCACTGCGGAGCGAACAGGAGTATGTGATGGCGAAGGTGCTGTTCGTGGTCACGGGCGCGAGCTATTGGACCCTGAAGGACGGCACCAGGCATCCGACGGGCTACTGGGCCGAGGAGTTCGCGGCGCCCTACCGCGAGCTCACCGGCGCCGGTCACGAGGTCGTCGTTGCCACACCGAACGGTGTTGTGCCGCACGTTGATGCGATGAGCCTGCGGCCGTCGATGGCCGGTAGCGAGAAGATCGCGATGGAGCTGGAGGAGATCCTGAAGTCGGCCGAGGAATTGCGCCGGCCCATCGAACTGGCCGATGCCCGCCTCGAGGACTATGACGCCGTCTATTACCCGGGCGGGCACGGCCCGATGGAGGACCTGTGGCGCGACGCCGACTCCGGCCGGCTGCTGATCGCGGCTCTCGCCTCCGGCAAGCCGCTGGCGATCGTGTGCCACGCGCCGGTCGCCATGCTGGCCACTCGGCGACATGGCGTCTCGCCGTTTGCCGGGTACAAGGTCACGGCCTACACCAACGACGAGGAGGACGCGGTCGGGCTGCGGGAGATGGCCCCGTGGACCGCGGAGGACGAACTGGTGAAGATGGGCGTCGAGTTCTCCCGCGGCGAGGTCTGGAAGCCGTATACGGTCCACGACCGAAATCTCTTCACCGGCCAGAACCCGGCCTCCGCCAGGCCGTTGGCGCGCGAATTCATGAAGGAACTCGGTTAGGCGACCTCAGAGGTGGCCGGCCACGAAAGTGGCGGCCTGACCGGGCATTCCGGACCCCTGGTAGGACAGGTCCGCCGCCGAGAACATCTCGTCGTGCGACGGCAGCGCCAGGGGTCCGCCCGGAGTGCACACCGGGTCGCCGGGCGCACACAGGTCGATGGCCTTCGCGCCGTACCACGGGCTGACACCACTCACCGGTGCCCCGAGATACCGGGCCGACGGATTGCCGAACAGGGCCAGCGCCGCCACATGGTCGGCTTCGTCGGCCGTCAGGATCTGAGGATTCAGGCCCGCGATGGAAGCCTGGGCGATGGTGATCAGATCCATCACCATCGCGCCCTGCGAATAGCCGCCGAGCACCAATTTGGTGTTGGGGCAGTTCGCCACCATGGACTGAACGTGCGCGTGGGCGTCGCCGGCGCCGGCCGACGCGGACGGGGCGAAATCCTCGCCGGCTGGGTAGTTGACCGCATACACCCCGAGGGACCGCCCACCGATCTGGGAGCGCAGCGAGTCGATGAATGCCTGTCCGACCCCGCCGACGCCGGGTGGCTCGGCGGTGCCGCGGGCGAACGTCACCTCGACGTCGGGACACGGCGCGGCGGACGCGGAAATCGGTGGGCAGAGCAGCGCGGCCCAGGTCGCCACCACCGCGATACCGAATAAACGCGTCAACCGGCGTGCGTTCACGCTCCAGATGCTAATTGACAAGCTGTCGATAAGGAGCGGTGCTCGGGGCAGCAGGTGAACCGACCACCCGAGCCGGGTGCCCCCGGCACGACTCGAACGTGCGACCTAGGGATTAGAAGGCCCTTGCTCTATCCACCTGAGCTACGGAGGCAATGTGCAGGTCAGTCTATCCAACCGCGCTCGCCGATCCGCCTGCACGCCGCCACGCGCACGAAAACCCTTCCCGCGCCGCGTTTATCGGTTATCGTGAAAAACCTCGACACACGTACAAAACCGGCCGGACATCGGCCGTTAACCGCGACGAGGCGTGTGCATAACGTCGAGAGGTGACGTTTCAATGAGCGTGGCCAGTAATCAGTCTTCGCCCCGCGCATGGGCGGGCGCCCAGGCGGCACGCCTGGCGGCCGAGGCCAGGGGTGTCTATCAGCTCGGCAACCTGGTGCTACGCGGCGGGCCGTTCGCCCTGGGCTGTTTCGCCGGATGGCTGTTCACCGAGTTTCCCCCGCACGTTCTTACCGGGCACGCGCTGTCGCGGGTCTCGCACCCGTCCGTCGGCCGGGTCGGCATGACGCTGGCCGCCCAGCGGGCGGACAAGACCCTCACCACGTCGCTGGAGGAGGCCTTCGGCCCCGAGTTTCGTGAGCAGGTGTGTCACCCCGCCGCGGTGGGCGCCCTGTGCGCCCCGCGCGGAGGCCTGTTGGGCCGGCCCGGCCCGCACCGCCGGTACGCCGCGCAGACCTCCGACATATCTTATGGCCCCAGCGCACGCGACCACCTGCTCGATATCTGGCGGCGCGATGACCTGGCCCCCGGCTGCCGCGCACCGGTCCTGATCCAGGTGCCCGGCGGCGCGTGGACACTGAACGGCCGGCGCCCACAGGCCTACACCCTGATGAGCCGCATGGTCCAGCTCGGCTGGATCTGCGTCTCGATCGACTACAGCAAGAGCCCGCGCGCCACCTTCCCCGCGCACCTGATGGACGTGAAGAGGGCGATCGCCTGGGTGCGGGAGAACATCGCCGACTACGGCGGCGACCCCGACTTCATCGCGATCACCGGCGGTTCGGCGGGCGGGCACCTGGCCTCCCTGGCGGCCCTCACCCCGAACGATCCCACCTTCCAACCGGGCTTCGAAGACGCCGACACCACCGTGCAAGCCGTGGCGCCCTACTACGGCGTCTACGACTTCACCGACTTCGAGAACATGCACCCGCTGATGCTGCCGTTCCTCGAGCAGTTCGTGATGAAGGCCCGCTACGCCGACGAGCCCGAACGCTTCACGTCGGCGTCGCCGGTTTCCTACGTGCACAGCGACGCCCCGCCCTTCTTCGTGCTGCACGGCGAGAAGGACGAATTGGTGCCCAGCGGCCAGGCCCGTGCCTTTTGCGCGGCGCTGCGCGCGGCCGGCGCAGCCACTGTGGCCCAGGCCGAACTCGGCAACGCCCACCACGCTTTCGACATCACGCCGACGGTTCGGTCGCGGCTGGCCGCCGATGCGGTCGCCGATTTCCTCGGCGTCGTCTATGGGCGGCGTGTCAGCTTGCTCCTGGATTCGCTGCCCCTGTCGGCCACTTCGGCCAGCTGAGCCCGGGTCGCGGTACCTGCCGCTTCTTTCACCGGCGCGGTAACCCGACTAGCGTTGGGTAGACCGTTGGGGTGGGTGGGTCCAAGGCAGGAGGCTTGATCGACGGTGACAACGTTGGCGCGTCGAGCTGATGACCATGTCTGAGTCCGTCGAGACGATCAGGTTGTCCGACGAACTAGGGCCCGTCGACTACCTACTGCACAGGGGAGAGGCCAACCCGCGCACCCGCTCGGGGATCATGGCGCTCGAGCTCCTGGACACCACGCCGGACTGGGAACAGTTCCGCGCCCGATTCGAAGGCGCCTCGCGACGGGTGCTGCGGCTGCGGCAGAAGGTCGTCGTGCCGACCCTGCCGACCGCGGCGCCGCGCTGGGTGGTCGATCCCGACTTCAACCTCGATTTTCATGTGCGTCGGGTGCGGGTGTCCGAACCCGGCACGCTGCGTGAGGTATTCGATCTCGCCGAGGTCACCCTGCAGTCGCCGATGGACATCTCGCGGCCGCTGTGGACGGCCACCCTGGTCGAGGGGCTGGCCGACGGCAAGGCCGCGACGCTGCTGCATGTCAGCCACGCCGTCACCGACGGCGTGGGCGGGGTTCAGATGTTCTCCGAGATCTACGATCTCGAGCGCAATCCGCCGGCCAAGCCGACGCTGCCGCTGCCCGTCCCGCAAGATCTCTCGTCCAACGATCTGATGCGCCAGGGCATTAACCACCTGCCCTTCGCCGTGGTCGGCGGCGTCATGAACGCACTGTCCGGCGCGGTCTCGGCGGCCGGGCGGGCGGTTCTGGAACCGACCGCCACCGTGTCGGGGATCGTCGGGTACGCCATGTCGGGGATGCGGGTGCTCAACCGCGCCGCCGAGCCGTCGCCGTTGCTGCGGCGGCGCAGCCTGGCCACCCGCAGCGAGGCGATCGATATCCCGCTCGCCGACCTGCACAAGGCCGCCAAAGCCGGCGGCGGGTCGATCAACGACGCCTACCTGGCCGGGCTGTGCGGCGCCCTGCGCCGCTACCACCAGGCGTTCGGCGTGCCGATCAACACGCTGCCGATGGCGGTGCCGGTCAACCTGCGGGCCGAGGCGGATACGGCCGGTGGCAACCGATTTACCGGCGTCAACCTCGCGGCGCCGATCGGCACCGTCGATCCCGTCTCGCGGATGAAAAAGATTCGCGCTCAGATGACGCAACGCCGCGACGAGCCCGCGATGAACATCATCGGTTCTTTCGCCCCGGTGCTCAGCGTCTTGCCCACCGCGGTGCTGGAAGGAATCACCGGCTCGGTGATCGGCTCCGACGTGCAGGCCAGCAACGTCCCCGTCTTCCCGGGAGACACCTTCATC
This sequence comes from Mycobacterium senriense, assembly GCF_019668465.1. Lineage (NCBI taxonomy): Bacteria > Bacillati > Actinomycetota > Actinomycetes > Mycobacteriales > Mycobacteriaceae > Mycobacterium > Mycobacterium senriense. Next base: position 3,585,115 of record NZ_AP024828.1, read on the forward strand.
GCCGGCGCAAAAGTCTTGCGGCAGTACGGCATCGGTCCGCTGCCCGGAGTGGCGATGATGGTGGTGCTGATCTCGCGGGGTGGCTGGTGCACCATCACCGTGCGCTACGACAGGGCCGCGGTGCGCAACGAGGCGTTGTTCGCCCAATGCCTGCTCGAAGGCTTCGACGAAATCCTGGCGCTGGCCGGTGACCCCCCAACGCGGGCGGTGCCCGCCTCATTCGTCGAACCGGCCGTGTCGTCTCGATCGGCGGCGAGCTCGTGAGTGCCTCGAAAGAGCAGGGGGACAAGGGCGAAACCCCCACAGGGGACATGCGGTTGCCCGGCTCGGTGGCCGAGATCATGGCCAGCCCCGCGGGCCCGAAGATCGGCGCGTTCTTCGACCTGGACGGGACATTGGTCGCCGGGTTCACCGCGGTCATCCTGACCCAGGAGCGGCTGCTGCGCCGCGACATGGGCGTGGGGGAGTTGCTCGGCATGGTGCAGGCCGGCCTGAGTCACACGCTGGGTCGTATCGAGTTCGAGGACCTCATCGGTAAGGCCGCCGCGGCGCTGACCGGGCGACTCCTCGACGACCTGGAAGAGATCGGCGAGCGACTGTTCGTCCAGCGGATCGAGTCGCGGATCTACCCGGAGATGCGCGAGCTGGTGCGTGCTCACGTGGCCCGTGGCCACACCGTGGTGCTCAGCTCCTCGGCGCTGACCATCCAGGTCAACCCCGTCGCGCGTTTCCTCGGAATCTCCAACATGCTCACCAATAAGTTCGAGACCACCGAGGACGGCATGCTCACGGGCAGCGTCAAGAAGCCGATTCTGTGGGGTCCAGGCAAAGCGGCTGCGGTACAGCGCTTTGCCGCCGAGCACGACATCGATCTCAAGGACAGCTACTTCTACGCCGACGGTGACGAGGACGTCGCCCTGATGTACCTGGTCGGCAATCCGCGGCCGACCAATCCCGAAGGCAAGATGGCCGCGGTGGCCAAGCGCCGCGGTTGGCCGATCCTGCGATTCAGTAGCCGTGGTCCCGTGGGCCTGCGCCGGCAGGTGCGCACCCTCGCCGGACTCGGCTCGATCGTCCCCGTCGGGGCTGGTGCGGTGGCGATGGGTGTGTTGACCGGTAACCGGCGGCGGGGCGCCAATTTCTTCACCTCCGTTTTTTCCCAAACGGTGCTCGCCACCACGGGAGTACGTCTCAATGTCGTCGGGAAAGAAAATCTCACCGCGCAACGGCCGGCCGTCTTTATCTACAACCACCGCAACCAAGTTGACCCGGTCATCGCCGGCTCGCTGGTGAACGACAACTGGGTTGCCGTAGCCAAGAAGGAACTGCAGAAGAATCCGATCATGGCCCTGCTCGGTAAGGCGTTGGACGGTGTGTTCATCGACCGGGACGATTCGGCCGCGGCGCTGGAGACGATGCGCACGGTCGAAGAGAGAGCCAAGAGCGGGCTTTCTATCGTGATGGCCCCGGAAGGTACCCGGCTGGACACCACCGAGGTCGGTCCCTTCAAAAAAGGCCCCTTCCGTCTCGCGATGGCCGCGGGCATCCCGATCGTCCCGATCGTGATCCGCAACGCCGAGCTCGTCGCCGCCCGCAACTCGACCGTCATCAACCCGGGCACGGTCGACGTCGCGGTCTTCCCGCCGATCTCGGTGCAGGACTGGACGCTCGACACCCTGCCCGACCGCATCGCCGAGGTGCGCCAGCTGTACCTGGACACCCTCGCTAACTGGCCCGTCGACGACCTGCCCGAGGTCGACCTGTACGCCGAAAAGGAGGCGGCAGAGAACGCCCAGAGCCGGACCAAATCACCCGCCAAGAAGGCGCCGGCCAAGAAGGCGCCTGCCAAGAAGGCGCATGCCGCACCGGCGAAGAAGGCGGCACCGGCCAAGAAGGCTCCGGCGAAGAAGGCCGCACCGGCGAAAAAGGCCGCACCGGCGAAGAAGGCCGCACCGGCGAAGAAGGCGGCGGCGAAGAAGTCGGCACCGGCGAAGAAGGCGGCACCGAAAGCCGCACCGCCCAACCCAAATCGCCACGAGTCCCAGGCCGCCCTCAAAGACGGTGAGGTACAACGACCCGCCGGCAACGCCGCCGTGGACGCCGAGCCATCCGAATCGCCGCCCCGAGGGCATCCGTGACCGAACCGGCCGCGGATAGCAGCGCGGTCCTTGCCGGACGAGACTCGCTGATATTGGCGTCGATGGCCTCGCCGGTCGAGACGGAACTGGTGACGGCGTGGATGGATCAACAGCGCACCAGCCATCCGGGAGCAAACTTCGGCCTGGTGAAACTGCCGCCGCTCGACGCGCCGCCGGAAGCGCTGACGGCCCTGGCCGAACAGCTCGAATCCGGGGAAGACCGTTCGATTGTGCCGGTGCGGGTGTTCTGGCTGCCCGAGCCGGATCGCGGCCGGGTGGCCAAACTGGCCGGCTTGCTGCCCGGCCGGGATCCCTACCACCCCAACCAGCGTCAGCAAGAACGGATCGTGCGGACCGCTCCGCTGCGCGCGCGGGTGGTGGCCGGTGAAGCGGCCACCGTCGCCGAGCTGCGGCGGCAATGGCGAGACACCACGGTCGGGGAAGACAGGAACGACTTCGCCCAATTCGTGATCCGCCGCGCCATCTTGGCGATGGAGCGCGTGGAGTACCGAATCCTCGGGCCGCAGTACAAGTCGCCGCGGCTGGTGAAGCCGGAAATATTGGCCTCCAACCGGTTTCGCTCGGGCCTGGCCAAGATTCCCGGCGCCACCGTCGACGAGGCCGGAAAGATGCTCGACGAACTCGCCACCGGGTGGAGCCGGGCGTCGGTCGACCTCGTCGGGGTTCTCGGCAGGATGCTCAGTCGCGGGTTCGATCCCGAGATCGATTACGACGGCTATCAGGTGGCGGCGATGCGGGCCGGCCTGGAAGCGCACCCGGCGGTGCTGTTGTTCTCGCACCGGTCCTACATCGACGGCGCGGTGGTGCCGGTTGCCATGCAGGAGAACCGATTACCGCCGGTGCACGTCTTCGCGGGCATCAACCTGTCGTTCGGCGCGATGGGACCGCTGCTACGACGCTCCGGTGTGATCTTCATCCGCCGCAACATCGGCAACGACCAGCTCTACAAGTACGTACTGCGCGAATACGTCGGCTACATCGTCGAAAAGCGGTTCAACCTGAGCTGGTCCATCGAGGGCACCCGGTCGCGCACCGGAAAGATGCTGCCACCCAAGCTGGGCCTGCTGGCCTACGTCGCCGACGCCTACCTGGACGGCCGCAGCGAAGACATTCTGTTGCAACCGGTCTCGATCAGCTTCGACCAGCTGCACGAGACCGCCGAATACGCCGCCTACGCCCGCGGCGGTGAGAAGACGCCCGAGGGCGTCGGCTGGCTGTACAACTTCATCCGCGCCCAGGGGGAGCGCAACTACGGCAAGATCTACGTCCGATTCCCCGAAGCCGTGTCGATGCGTCACTACCTGGGCGTCCCGCACGGCCCGCTGGCGCAGGATCCGGACGCCAAAAGGCTTGCGCTGCAGAAAATGTCGTTCGAGGTCGCCTGGCGGATCCTGCAGGCGACGCCGGTGACGGCGACGGGCCTGGTGTGCGCGCTGCTGCTGACCACCCGCGGCGCGGCGTTGACGCTCGGCCAGCTGCACCACACCCTGCAGGACTCACTGGATTACCTGGAACGCAAACAAAACCCGATGTCCACCAGCGCGTTGCGGCTGCGCACGCACGATGGGGTGCGCGCGGCGGTCGACGCGCTGTCCAACGGACACCCCATCACCCGGGTCGACGGCGGCCGGGAACCGGTATGGCGCATCGCGCCCGAAGAGCAGCACGCCGCGGCGTTCTACCGCAACTCGGTGATCCACGCCTTCCTGGAGACCTCGATCGTCGAACTCGCGCTGGCCCACGCCCGCCACGCCGACGGCGACCGCATGGAGGCCTTCTGGACCCAGGCGATGAGGCTGCGCGATCTGCTGAAGTTCGACTTCTATTTCGCCGATTCGGCGACCTTCCGGGACAACATCGCCGAAGAGATGGCGTGGCACAACAATTGGGCAGCCCATGTGTCCGCCGGAGGCGACGAGATCCACGCGCTGTTGTTCGCCAAGCGTCCGCTGATGGCGGATGCGATGCTGCGGGTGTTCTTCGAGGCCTACGAGATCGTCGCCGACGTGCTGCGTGACGCACCCGCGGACATCGGACACAAGGAACTGACCGACCTGGCGTTGGGCGTCGGCCGACAGTATGTGGCGCAGACCCGGATCCGCAGCAGCGAATCCGTGTCGACGCTGCTGTTCGCCACCGCGCGCCAGGTTGTCGAGGATCAAGACCTGATCGCGCCGGCCCCGGACCTGGCCGACAGGCGGGGGGCTTTCCTGCGAGAGCTGCGCGACATCCTGCAAGACTTCAACTACGTCGGTCAGATCGCGCGGGATCAATTCGTGGCCCGCGAGGCCAGGGCGCGCCAGGACCTTCTGGACGGCCAGCCTCTGTAGCCGACGGGCCCGCCCATACCCTGGACATATGACCGTCGCCCCGCCGGCCGGCAAGGCCCCGACCGAGGCCTCCACCCAGCGCCGCGCGCTGGTGTGGCCGGTGCTGGCCGGTGTCGCGGTGCTGGCGGGCTGCACGGCCGCCGGCATCGGGACGCTCTCGCTGGCCAGCGCGCTGACCGTGACGGGCCTGCCCGACCCAGGCCAGGTGACCACGCTCGGGCTGCCGTTCGTTCGCGCCGCGGGTGAGATCGCCGCCGTGCTCGCGGTCGGGTCGTTCCTGTTCGCCGCGTTCCTGGTGCCGCCGCAGCGAAATGGTGTCCTCGACGCCGACGGCTATCGGGCCCTTCGGCTCGGGACGGTTGCGTCGGGCGTGTGGGCGGTGTGCGCGGCCCTGCTGGTCCCGCTGACCATCTCCGACGTGTCCGGCCATCCCATCGCCGACATCCCCCCGATGCGGATGTGGTCGTTGGCGGGTCTGATCACTAACGCCTCGGCCTGGCGCTGGACCGCGATCATGGCCGCGGTGATCACGCTGGCGAGCCTGTCGGTGCTGCGCTGGTCGTGGACGCCGGTGCTGGCCGCCGCGTCGGTGATGACGCTGATTCCGCTGGGATTGACCGGTCATTCGTCGGCCGGCGGTTCGCACGACCTGGCCACCAACGGCCTGCTGATCCACCTGGTCGCCGCCAGCCTGTGGGCCGGTGGCCTGCTCGCCCTGCTGGCCCACGCCCTGCGCGGCGGTGGCCACCTCGGGCTGGCCGCGCGGCGGTTCTCGATGATCGCGCTGTGGTGTTGGGTCGCGATGGCGGTGAGCGGCGTGGTCAACGCCCTGGTGCGCGTGCAGCCGTCCGACCTGTTCAGCACGGACTACGGCCGGCTGGTCATCGCCAAGTTCGTCGCGCTGTGCCTGCTGGGCGGGCTTGGCTGGCGCCAGCGGCGCGTGAGTGTGGCTGGGCTGCAAGCGGATCCGAATCCGGCACGCGCACGTGGTGCGCTGCTGCGGCTGACCCTGATCGAGGCCGCCATTTTCGGCCTCACCTTCGGCATCGCCGTCGGGCTGGGCCGCACCCCGCCGCCGCCACCGCCGGCCCGGCTCCCGTCGATCCCCGAAGCCGAGATCGGTTACGACTTCGACGGGCCGCCCACCGTGGCGCGCATCCTGTTCGACTGGCGCTTCGACCTGATCTTCGGCTCCGCCGCCCTCGTCTTCGCCGCGCTATATGTGGCCGCGCTGCTGCGGCTGCGGCGGCGCGGCGACACGTGGCCGCCGGGTCGGACCGTTTCCTGGCTGCTCGGCTGCCTGGTGTTGCTGTTCGTGACGTCGTCGGGGGTCGGGCGCTACATGCCGGCGATGTTCAGCATGCACATGGTGGTCCACATGTGCCTGTCGATGCTGATCCCGATCCTGCTGGTGCTCGGCGCCCCGGTCACCCTGGCGCTGCGGGCGCTGCCCGCGGCCGGCCGTGACGATCCGCCGGGCATGCGGGAATGGTTGTTGGCCGCGCTGCACAGCCGGATCTCCCAATTCCTCACCAACCCGGTGGTGGCCACCGTGCTGTTCGTCGCCGGGTTCTACGGGCTGTACCTGTCGAACCTCTTCGACACCACCGCGAGCAGCCACGCCGGACATCTGGCGATGAACGTGCACTTTCTGCTGAGCGGCTACCTGTTCTATTGGGTGGTGATCGGGGTGGACCCGACGCCGCGACCGATCCCGCCGCTGGCCAAGGTGGCCGTGGTTTTCGCATCGCTGCCGCTGCACGCCTTCTTCGGGGTGGTGCTGATGGGCACCAAGAAGGTGCTCGGCGCCGACTATTACCGCTCCCTCGGCCTGAGCTGGCACACCGATCTGCTGGGGGATCAGCGGCTGGGCGGGGGCATCGCCTGGGCGGCAGGGGAATTCCCGCTGGTGATCGTGATGCTCGCGCTGCTTATCCAGTGGGCGCGCAGCGATCGCCGCACCGCCAAGCGGCTGGACCGGGCCGCGGACCGCGACGACGACGCCGAGCTGGTCGCCTACAACGCGATGCTGGCACAGCTGGCGCAGGGCGAGACGCCCAAGCGGGCCGGCCAGGCCCCCGCCGACCCCGACTGATCCACAGTCCCGGTTTCTTCCACAGCGACGGCCGATTCCCGGGTTGTTCTCGCGGCGTTCGTCGGTGGCGCCGCGCCTACTGGCAGCCATAGCCAATGCAATCGAGAAGGGATCAGCCCATGTTCGAAACCCCGCTTACCGTCGTCGGTCACATCGTCAACGACCCCGCCCGCCGCAAGGTCGGCGACCAGGAGGTCATCAAATTCCGGGTCGCCAGCAACTCGCGCCGCCGCACCGGTGACGGCGGCTGGGAACACGGGCACTCGCTGTTCGTCACGGTCAACTGCTGGGGAAAGCTGGTCACCGGGGTGGGCGCCGCGCTGGGCAAGGGCGCGCCGGTGATCGTGGTGGGTCACGTGTACACCAGCGAATACGAGGACCGCGACGGCAACCGCCGCTCGTCGGTGGAGATGCGGGCGACCGCGGTCGGGCCGGACCTGTCCCGCGTCATCGTGCGCATCGAGAAGCCCGGCTACACCGGCCCCAACGCCGGGCAGGACAGCGCGGCCCCGGGAACTTCCGTCGACGGCGTCGACGTTAGTACCGAGGACCCGCTGGTCGACGACGATCCGGCCGGCACGGGTGACGCGGTTACCGACGAGGCTCCGCTGTCCATTCCCGCCTGAGCCCGGTCGGGCGCGGGGCGGCCGCCGGCGGGCGATGCCTAGGATGGTCCGCGAGATCACTCTGCAAATCAGAAAGGCATAACTGCGGCATGGCTGAGTTCATCTACACGATGAAAAAGGTCCGCAAGGCGCACGGCGACAAGGTGATCCTGGACGACGTCACGTTGAGTTTCTATCCAGGCGCCAAGATCGGTGTCGTCGGGCCCAACGGCGCCGGCAAGTCGAGCGTCTTGCGGATCATGGCGGGCCTGGACAAGCCGAACAACGGTGACGCCTTCTTGGCCAACGACGCGACCGTCGGCATCCTGCTGCAGGAGCCGCCGCTGAACGAGGAGAAGACCGTTCGCGGCAACGTCGAAGAAGGCCTGGGCGAGATCAAGGTCAAGCTCGACCGCTTCAACGAGGTCGCCGAGTTGATGGCCACCGACTACTCCGATGAGCTGATGGAGGAGATGGGCCGGCTGCAGGAGGAGCTGGACCACGCCGACGCGTGGGACCTCGATTCGCAGCTCGAGCAGGCCATGGACGCGCTGCGCTGTCCGCCGCCGGACGAGCCGGTGACCAACCTGTCCGGTGGTGAACGCCGCCGCGTCGCGCTGTGCAAGCTGCTGCTGTCCAAGCCCGACCTGCTGCTGCTCGACGAGCCCACCAACCACCTGGACGCCGAGAGCGTGCAGTGGCTCGAGCAGCACCTCGCTTCCTACGCGGGCGCGATCCTGGCGGTCACCCACGACCGGTACTTCCTGGACAACGTCGCCGAATGGATCCTGGAGCTGGACCGCGGCCGCGCCTACCCCTACGAGGGCAACTACTCCACGTACCTGGAGAAGAAGGCCGAGCGGCTCTCGGTGCAGGGCCGCAAAGACGCCAAGCTGCAGAAGCGGTTGGCCGAGGAGCTGGCCTGGGTGCGCTCCGGTGCCAAGGCGCGTCAGGCCAAGGGCAAGGCGCGGCTGCAGCGCTACGAGGAGATGGCCGCCGAGGCCGAGAAGACCCGCAAGCTCGACTTCGAGGAGATCCAGATCCCGGTCGGGCCGCGGCTGGGCAATGTGGTGGTCGAGGTCGACCATCTCGACAAGGGCTACGACGGGCGCACCCTGATCAAGGACCTGTCCTTCACCCTGCCGCGCAACGGCATCGTGGGCGTCATCGGCCCCAACGGGGTCGGTAAGACCACGCTGTTCAAGACCATTGTCGGGCTCGAGCAGCCGGACAGCGGCACGGTCAAGGTCGGCGAGACCGTCAAGCTCAGCTATGTCGACCAGACCCGCGCCGGAATCGATCCCAAAAAGAACGTGTGGGAAGTCGTCTCCGACGGGCTGGACCACATCGTCGTCGGCCAGACCGAGGTGCCGTCGCGGGCCTACGTGTCGGCGTTCGGGTTCAAGGGACCGGATCAGCAGAAGCCGGCCGGCGTGCTCTCCGGTGGCGAGCGCAACAGGCTCAACCTCGCGCTGACGCTCAAGCAGGGCGGAAACCTCATCCTGCTCGACGAGCCCACCAACGACCTCGACGTCGAGACGCTCAGTTCGCTGGAGAACGCCCTCGAACATTTCCCCGGCTGCGCGGTGGTGATCTCGCACGACCGGTGGTTCCTGGACCGCACCTGCACGCACATCCTGGCCTGGGAGGGTGACGACGACAACGAAGCCAAGTGGTTCTGGTTCGAGGGCAACTTCGGTGCATACGAGGAGAACAAGGTCGAACGCCTCGGTGCCGAAGCGGCACGGCCGCACAGAGTGACCCACCGCAAGCTAACGCGCGACTAGTCTCAGCTCTGCCCCGCGCCGCCAGGCAACGGGGCCGACCGAGCGCACTGACAACCGTCGCCAGTTGGGAGCTATCGGCATGACGATCGATCCCGGAGCCAGACAAGATCTCGAGCCGTGGACGACCTTCACCCGGCAGCAGGACATCCCTGAGTGGATTTCGCGGGCCTACGTAGAGAGCTATCGCGGGCCGCACAGCGACGAGTCGGGGGGCGCGGAAACCAGGTCCATCGACCTGACCCTGCCGGCGACCATCGTGACGCCCGCCATGCTGAGCGCGCACTATCGGCTCGGCCTGCACCGGCCCGACGGCGAGAGCCGTGTCGCGGTGTACCCGGCCGAAGACCCCGCCGGCTTCGGGCCCGCGCTACAGGTCGTCACCGATCACGGCGGCATGCTGATGGATTCGGTCACCGTGCTGCTGCACCGGCTCGGCGTTCCGTACACGGCCATCATGACGCCGGTGTTCGAAGTGCAGCGCAGCCCCGAGGGCGACCTGCTGCGCGTCGAGGCGAAACCCGAAGGCGCCTCGCAATACGCCGGCGAGGCGTGGATCCACGTGCAGCTGCTGCCTTCGGTCGACAGCAAGGGACTCATCGAGGTCGAACGGCTGCTGCCCAAGGTGCTGGCCGACGTGCAACAGGTCGCCAGCGACGCGTCGGCCTTGATCGCCGCCCTCAACGATCTGGCCGCGCAGGTCGAAGCCAACGCCGACGGCCACTTCTCGGCGCCGGACCGCGACGACGTCGCGGCGCTGCTGCGCTGGCTGGGCAACGGCAACTTCCTCCTGCTCGGCTATCAGCGCTGCCACGTGCACGACGGCCAGGTCTCCGGCGACGGCACACCCGGCCTCGGCGTCCTACGCACCCGCACCGGCTCGCGCCCCCGGCTCACCGACGACGACCGATTGCTGGTGCTCGCGCAATCGGTGGTGGGTAGCTATCTGCGCTACGGCGCCTACCCGTACGCCATCGCGGTCCGCGAATACGTCGGCGACGCCGTGATCGAGCACCGCTTCGTCGGCCTGTTCACAGTGGCCGCCATGAACGCGGATGTCCTGGAAATCCCGACGATTTCGCGCCGGGTCCGCGAGGCGCTGGCGATGGCCGACAGTGACCCGATCCACCCGGGCCAGCTGCTGCTTGACGTCATCCAGACCGTGCCCCGCTCGGAGCTGTTCACGCTCAGCGCCGAACGACTCCTGGCGATGGCCAAAGCGGTGGTGGACCTGGGACCGCAGCGAAACGCCTTGTTGTTCCTGCGCGCCGACCGGCTGCAGTACTTCGTCTCCTGCTTGGTGTACCTACCCCGCGACCGCTACACCACGGCGGTGCGGCTGCAAATCGAGGACATCCTGGTCCACGAATTCGGCGGCACCCGGCTGGAATTCACCGCTCGGGTCAGCGAATCACCTTGGGCCCTGATGCATTTCATGGTCCGCCTGCCGCCCGACGGCCCCGACGCCGTGCCGGTCGACGTGTCCGAAGACAACCGGCTCCGCATTCAGGCGCTGCTGAGCGAAGCCGCGCGCACCTGGACCGACCGACTCGCCGCCGCGGCGGCCGAGGGTTCGGTGGGCCACGCCGACGCCGAGTACTACGCGGACGCCTTCCCCGAGGTCTACAAGCAAGCCGTCACCCCGGCCGATGCCATCGATCACATCGCGATCATCAATGAGCTGCAAGACGACTCGGTCAAGCTGGTGTTCGCTGAACTCGACGACGGGTCCGCCCAGCTGACCTGGTTCTTGGGCGGACGCACCGCGTCGCTGAGCCAGCTGCTGCCGATGTTGCAGAGCATGGGTGTGGTCGTGCTCGAGGAGCGGCCGTTCACGGTCACCCGCTCCGACGGGCTGCCGGTGTGGATCTATCAGTTCAAGATCTCGCCGCACCCGACCATCCGGCTGGCGTCGACGCAAGACGAGCGCGACGCGATGGCCGAGCGATTCGCCGACGCGGTGACGGCGATCTGGAACGGTCGGCTCGAGATAGACCGGTTCAACGAGCTGGTGATGCGCGCCGGCCTGCGATGGCAGCAGGTCGTGCTGCTGCGCGCCTACGCAAAGTACTTGCGGCAGGCGAACTTTCCGTACAGCCAGTCCTACATCGAATCGGTACTCAACGAGCACTCCTCGACCGCGCGATCACTGGTCGTGCTCTTCGAGGCGCTGTTCGACCCCGACCCCGACCCCTCTACGAGCCGCGATGCTCAGGCGGCCGCCGCGGCGGTCGCCGCCGATATCGACGCACTGGTGAGCCTGGACACCGACCGTATTCTGCGGTCTTTCGCGTCGCTGGTGCAGGCCACGCTGCGGACCAATTATTTTGTGAGACGCGAAGGTTCGGCCCGGGCCCGCAATGTGCTGGCCATCAAGCTGGACGCCCAGCTGGTCGACGAGCTGCCACTGCCGCGCCCCAAATACGAGATCTTCGTTTATTCGCCGCGGGTTGAAGGCGTGCACCTGAGGTTCGGTCCGGTGGCCCGTGGTGGCCTGCGCTGGTCGGACCGCCGGGACGACTTCCGAACCGAGATACTGGGTTTGGTCAAGGCGCAGGCGGTGAAGAACGCCGTCATCGTGCCGGTGGGCGCCAAGGGCGGATTCGTGCTCAAGCGGCCACCGCTGCCCACCGGCGACGCCGTTGCCGACCGTGACGCCAACCGCGCCGAGGGCGTCGCCTGCTATCAGCTGTTCATCTCCGGTCTGCTCGACGTCACCGACAACGTCGACCATGCGACCGGAAAGGTCAGCCCGCCAACCGAAGTCATCCGGCGCGACGGCGACGACGCGTACCTGGTGGTGGCGGCGGACAAGGGCACCGCGACCTTCTCCGACATCGCCAACGACGTCGCGAAGTCCTACGGATTCTGGCTGGGTGACGCGTTCGCGTCCGGCGGGTCGGTCGGCTATGACCACAAGGCCATGGGCATCACGGCCAAGGGCGCGTGGGAGGCAGTCAAACGGCACTTCCGCGAGATGGACATCGACACGCAGACCGAGGACTTCACGGTGGTGGGGATCGGCGACATGAGCGGCGATGTCTTCGGCAACGGCATGCTGCTGAGTAAGCACATCCGGCTGCTCGCCGCCTTCGACCACCGGCACATCTTCTTGGACCCCGACCCCGACGCCGCGCGTTCATGGGAGGAACGCCGGCGGATGTTCGACCTGCCGCGGTCCAGCTGGGAGGACTACGACACATCGCTGATCAGTGAGGGCGGCGGCGTGTACAGCCGTGAGCACAAGGCGATTTCGATCAGCCCCCAGGTTCGCGAGGCGCTGGGCATCGAGGGCTCGGAGGACGAGGCCGCAGAGATGACGCCGCCCAACCTGATCAAGGCGATCCTGCAGGCGCCGGTGGATCTGCTGTTCAACGGCGGCATCGGCACCTACATCAAGGCGGAGTCCGAATCCGACGCCGACGTCGGAGACCGCGCGAACGATCCGGTCCGGGTCAACGGAAGCCAGGTGCGCGCCAAGGTGATCGGCGAGGGCGGCAACCTCGGGGTGACCGCGCTGGGTCGCGTCGAGTTCGATTTGGCGGGCGGCCGGATCAACACCGATGCGATGGACAACTCCGCCGGAGTGGACTGCTCGGACCACGAGGTCAACATCAAGATCTTGATCGACTCGCTGGTGACCGCCGGCAAGGTCAAGCCGGAGGAGCGCAAACCGCTGCTGGAGTCGATGACCGACGAGGTCGCGCAGCTGGTGCTCACCGACAACGACGACCAGAACGACCTGATCGGCACCAGCCGCGCGAACGCGCCGAGCCTGCTGCCGGTGCACGCCAGGCTGATTCAGTACCTGGTCGACGAGCGCGGCATCAACCGCGACCTGGAAGCGCTGCCGTCGGATAAGGAAATCGCGCGGCGCGCCGAGGCGGGCATCGGGCTCACCTCGCCGGAGATGTGCAACCTGATGGCACACGTGAAGCTGGGTCTCAAGGAGGACATGCTCAAAACCGAGCTGACCGAGCAGGACGTGTTCGCCTCCCGGCTGCCCCTGTACTTCCCGAAACCGTTGCGGGAACGGTTCACTCCGGAGATCCGCACGCATCAGCTGCGCCGCGAGATCGTCACCACCATGCTGATCAACGACCTGGTGGACGCCGCCGGGATCAGCTACGCCTTCCGGATCGTCGAGGACGTCGGCGTCGGATCGGTCGACGCGGTGCGCACCTACGTCGCCACCGACGCCATCTTCGGGATAGGAGAGACGTGGCGGCGCATCCGCGCGGCGAATCTGCCGGTCGCACTGTCGGATCGGCTCACGCTGGACACCCGGAGGCTAATCGACCGCGCCGGACGCTGGCTGCTCAACTACCGTCCGCAGCCGCTAGCGGTCGGCGCCGAGATCAACCGGTTCGCCGCCAAGGTCCAGGCGTTGACGCCGCGCATGTCCGAGTGGCTGCGCGGTGACGACAAGGCCATCGTGGAATCCGAAGCCGCGGAATTCACCTCCCAGGGTGCACCCGAAGACCTCGCCTATTCGGTGGCCGCCGGGCTGTACCGGTTCAGCCTGCTCGACATCATCGACATCGGTGACATCAACGACATCGACGCCGCCGAGGTCGCCGACACCTACTTCGCGCTCATGGACCGGCTCGGTACCGACGGGCTCTTGACGGCGGTATCCGAACTGCCCCGACAGGATCGCTGGCACTCCTTGGCGCGCTTGGCGATTCGTGACGACATCTATGCTTCGCTGCGGTCGTTGTGCTTCGATGTGCTCGCCGTGGGGGAGCCGGACGAAAGTGGTGAAGAGAAGATCGCCGAGTGGGAACACCTGAGTGCCTCCCGGGTGGAGCGGGCCCGCCGCACACTCATCGAGATCCAGGAAAGCGGGGAAAAGGATCTTGCGACGCTGTCGGTCGCCGCGCGACAAATCCGTCGCATGACCCGTACCAGCGGAAGAGGATCATCAAGTTGAGCGTCGGCTTCGTCGCGCCCGTGCCAGTGCGCTGGTCGGACATCGACATGTATCAGCACGTCAACCACGCCACCATGGTCACGATCCTGGAGGAGGCGCGCGTCCAGTTCCTGCGTGAGGCGTTCGAGGTCGACATCTTGACCATCGGGTTGCTCATCGCAGAGGTCAAGGTGACCTACAAAGGTCAGCTGCGGCTGGTGGATTCACCGCTGCAGGTGACCATTTGGACCAAGCGGTTGCGGGCCGTCGACTTCACGCTGGGCTACGAGGTGCGCTCGGTCAACGCGGATCCGGAGTCGAAGCCCGCCGTCATCGCCGAGTCGCAACTGGCCGCAGTCCATATCGAGGAGGAGCGGCTGGTGCGCCTCTCGCCACAACATCGGGAGTATCTGCAACGGTGGATCAGGTAGCCGACCGAGGACTATGGCTTGGTGCCGATTCCAGGGACGCCCACCGCGCGGATCTGGCCGCGTTCGTCGATCGCGCGCTGCGGCTCGACGACGCCGCGATCATCCGATTCCGGACTCGATCCCCGGGACTGCTGACGGCCTGGGTCGCAACGGGTTTCGACGTGCTGGCCAGCAGGGTGGTGGTCGGAGAGGTGCGGCCCGGCGATCTGTCGGTGGGCGCCGACGCGCTGGCGCGCGGCCTATCCGCGATGGGCGCCTCGGGTTACGTCGATCCCGGCTTCGCGATGGATTCGGCCTGGCGGGGTGCGTTGCCGCCGGAATCCGGCTTCACCCACCTCGAGGACATCCCGGCCCGGGTGATGCTCGACCTCGCGCACCGCGGCGCGCAACTTGCCAAGGAGCACAGCAGTTCTCATGGCCCGCCGGTGTCGCTGCTCGACCAGGAGGTCATTCAGGTCAGCGCGCCCGACGTACAGGTCGGGCTGCCGATGCGCTGCGTGTTCGCGCTGACCGCGATGGGTTTTCTGCCGCAGTCACCCGATGCGGTTGCCGCCGACGAATTGATCCGCGTCCGGATACTGCCGACGTGGTTGCGTCTCGACGCCCGGTTCGGTTCGGTGTATCGCCGCCGCGGCGATCCCGCGCTGCTGCTGGGCTGACGCGGCCGGCGACGGGGTATCTCCGAACGGATCAGGCTGAGTTTAACGCGATCGCCGGCCGGGTTCGGCCGCGCAGATCACGGGCCGTAGCGCAGCCACAACGGCAGCACGGCGTCCAGATGGTCCATGAATTTCTTCAGGCCCACGCGATACTGCCCATACCCGTACGGGTCTTCGGCGTACCGGGGGAACGCGATGCCGACCCCGAACAAGCCGGGGGCCAGGATGCCGTTGGTGCGGTTGTAGTCCAGCTGCCCCCACTGCGGGGTCTCGGGCAGCTTCCGGCGCTCGAAGCCGACGGTGTAGATCACGCGGTCGCACTGCGCCAATTTCTCGGCGAATTCGGGGCTCGACACCCAGCACCTCTCCAGGCGGTCGGGAAGCACCCCGTCGATGTTCTCCCGCGCCCAGGCGGCCGCCCGGCCCTTCAGCCCAGTGTCGTCGAACAGGATCCAATCATCCAGATAGACAGCGTATTTGAGCGGGCTTTGGTAGAAATTGACGATGCGTTTGACAGGATGACGCAGCAGATTCGGCAGCACGATCATCGACGAGTGCGACGAGCCGAACACCGCGACCGTCGCGCCCTCGAGTGGTTCTGCGGCGAGCTTTTCGGGGTCCAGGGCGACCTGGACTCCGATCTCGTCAAGGCCGGGGTGGCGAAGTTTCTTGGGGTCCGCGCCGACGGCCAGGACCACGTTCGTGGAGAAGATGTTGCGTTCGTCCGTCTGGATCCGCCACTGCCTGTTCCCCAAGAACAGCGCGGTGGCGGTCGTCGCAAGGGCGTCGACCTGCTCACGCAGCCGCTCGGTGATCCACACCAGGGGTTCGGCGACCAGGTCCAGCGCACAGGTCTCTTGCGGATCGATCTCCTTGAGCGGCATGGGTGGTGCCTCGGCGAAGCGAAATGCCTTGGAGCCGTTGAAATATTCCAAAAAGAGCCCGACGTGGGTGTTGCTCGAGACCGACCGCCATTTCTGGCCGATGTCGCCGGCGGCGAAGGCCGGATCGACCCAGGCGATCCGTTCGGGCGCGACTCCGTGATCCAGCAGCCTTCCCACCGCGGCGATGCCCGCGGGTCCGGCACCGATCACTGTCCACTCGTAGGAAGCCATGCACAACATATAGAGCAGTCCGCCGCGAAACGCTCACCGCGACCGGGGCGGCGCGACCCGGACCGGCTACCCCAGCCAGGCCGCCGAATCCGGTGGCAGTTTGCCTTCCAGCAGCGGTGCGCTGGCCAGCATCAGCTCGCCCGCCGGCAGCGGCAGCGGCGATTCGCCGCTGTTGAGCGCGCAGATCAGCCCACCGGGGCGCCGGAAGATCACCGCATCGCCGGACGCGTCCAGCCACTCGATGCCGTCGCCGTCGAATTCCACACGGCGCTTGCGCAATTCGAGTGCCCGCCGGAAGAACGACAGGGTGGAGTCGGGATCGCCGCTCTGCTGCTCGACGGTCAGCGCCGCCCAGTCCTTCGGCATCGGTAACCAGGTATCGGGTGAGGACGAGAACCCGAACGGGGGCTCGTGGCCCGACCACGGCATCGGCACCCGGCACTTGTCCCGGCCCCGCTCGGTGTGCCCGGACCGTTCCCAGGTCGGGTCCTGCAGCACCTCCTCGGGCAGGTCCAACACGTCGGGCAGCCCGAGCTCTTCGCCGTTGTAGATGAACACCGTGCCCGGCAGGGCGAGCATCGCCATCGCCATGGCCCGGGCCCTGCGCAGCCCGATGTCGCCGCCACCGTAGCGGGTGACCTCGCGGTCCACGTCGTGGTTGGACAGCGTCCAGGTCGGAACGGCGTCATAGATCGCGGTGGCCGCAAGCGAGTTCTCGATGGCGTCACGGATTTCGTCGGCGTCGAAGTCGATCTTGGTCAGCCGGAAATTGAAGCCGAGATGCAATTCGTCGGGTCGCAGGTACTCGGCCCAGAGCAGGTTGTCCATCACCCATACCTCGCCGATGGTCACCGCCCCGGGATACTCGTCGACGATCTTGCGGATCTTGCGGTGGATGTCGTGCACGGCGGGGTTGTTGAACCGCGGGTCGTCGTCGCTGTGCGACAGCACCTTGGCGGCGTCCTTGGCGTCGGGAAGGCCCGGGGGCTTGGCCATCCCGTGCGCGACGTCGATGCGGAAGCCGTCCACCCCACGGTCCAGCCAGAACCGCAGCGACGTCGCGAAGTCCTCGAAAACCTCGGGGTTCTCCCAGTTCAGGTCCGGCTGCTCGGCGTCGAACAGGTGCAGGTAGTACTGACCGGGATTGCCGTCCGGCTCGACCACCCGCGTCCAGGCCGAGCCGCCGAAGACCGACGTCCAGTTGTTGGGCGGCAGCGCGCCGCCGGGTCCCCGGCCGTCGCGGAAGTGGTAACGCTCCCGGGCGTCGGTGCCCGGGCCGGCGGCCAGCGCGGCCTGGAACCAGGGGTGCGCGGAGCTGGTGTGGTTGGGCACCACGTCCATGGTGATCTTGATGCCCCGTTGGTGTGCCCCCGCGATCAGCCGGTCAATGGCCGGCATTCCGCCGAACAGCGGGTCGATGTCGCGTGGGTCGGCGACGTCGTAGCCATGGTCGGCCATCGGCGAGACGGTGACCGGGCTGAGCCAGATCGCGTCCACGCCCAGCCCCTCCAGGTGATCCAGATGGGCGACGATTCCGTCGATGTCGCCGACGCCGTCGCCGTTGCTGTCGGCGAACGACCGTGGATAGACCTGGTAAAAGACCGCGTTCGACCACCATGCTGCGGGGCTCATAGTGCTCCGTTCGGTTGCGGGGAATCTAGAAGGGCGAGTTGACCAGTGAGTCGGCAGCCATTTCCAGGTAGTTGAGCAACTCGCGACGGTGTTCATCGTCGAGCGTCTGCGAATCGATGGACGCGACGGCCGTCTGCATGCACCGCAACCACGCGTCGCGCGCCAGGGGAGTGATCCGGAACGGCACGTGACGCATCCGCAGCCGGGGGTGTCCGCGCCGGTCGGAGTAGGTGCGCGGGCCGCCCCAGTACTGCTCGAGGAACATCCGCAGGCGTTCTTCGGCGCCTTCGAGGTCGTCCAGCGGGTACAGCTCACGCAGGATCTCGTCTTCGGGAACCTGGGCGTAAAAGCGCGCGACGATCGCGTGGAAAGTCTCGGCGCCGCCGACCGCGTCGTAGAAGGACTCTGCTACCTGATCCATCGCCGTCCATTGTGGTGCATCCGCGCGATGCCAAGGGGAGGCGGCCCGACGCCTTGCCTGGTGTTCATGGGATCGACACGGCGTTCACCTGCAATAGGGTGCGATTGGCGGCGAATCATGGTGGACTGTTCGCGGAGGATCTATGGCGCAGGGCAAGAAACGCCGCAGTCACCGCAGTCAGGTTGCCGCGGCAGGGTTGACCGGACCCGCAACCGCGTCGTCGCTGCACAGTGTTGAGATCCACCCGCCCGCACGCCCCGAGGGCGCGTCCATCTGGAGTCGCCGGCGGGTCCTGCTGCTGAATTCCACCTACGAGCCGTTGACCGCGCTGCCGATGCGGCGCGCGATCGTGATGGTGATCTGCGGAAAGGCCGACGTGGTCCACCACGACCCGGGCGGGCCCATCATCCACTCGGCGACCAGCTCGATCGTGGTGCCCTCGGTGATCCAGCTGCGCTCCTACGTCCGCGTCCCTTACCGGGCGCGCGTCCCGATGACCCGCGCCGCGCTGATGCACCGCGACCGGTTCTGCTGCGCCTACTGCGGGGCGAAGGCGGACACCGTCGACCACGTGCTGCCCCGCAGCCGCGGCGGCGATCATTCCTGGGAGAACTGCGTCGCGTGCTGCTCGACTTGCAACCACCGCAAGGGTGACAAGCTGCTCAGCGAGCTCGGCTGGGCGCTGCGCCGCCCGCCGCTGCCGCCGACCGGGCAGCACTGGCGGCTGCTGTCGACGGTCAAGGAACTGGATCCGGCCTGGGCCCGGTATCTCGGGGAAGGCGCGGCCTGATCACCAATCCGGTGTCCGGTCGCGCCGGTAGTTCGCGTCGTGGGATACGGTTTGCGTCGTGAGTCCTATGCATGTCCATCTGTTAATCGTCGGAATACCGCTGTTGCTGGTGGTTGTGCTGTCGGTGCTGATCTGGTCCCACAAGGGACCGCACCCAGCCGCCTACAAGTTGGGCGAGAAGTGGACGCATCCGCCGATCCTGTGGGCCGCCACCGGCGAAGACGTCGGCCACGCCCACGGAGGGCACGGCGGGCACGGCACGTCGGAATTCTCCGTTGGAGGTGGCGCCAGTGGCACGTGGTGAGGTAGCGACGAGGGAACCCACCGAGCTGCCGCCCGGTTCGGTCATCACCACCAGCGGGCGGATCTCCGGTGTCACCGAGCCCGGCGAACTGTCGGTGCATTTCCCGTTTTCGACCAAAGACCTGGTCGCCATCGACGATGCGCTGAAGTTCGGCTCCCGGGCGTCCAAGACGCGCTTCGCGATCTATTTGGGCGACCTGGGCAGCGACACCGCCGCGCGGGCCCGCGAGATCCTGGCCGACGTGCCGACGCCGGACAACGCGGTGCTGCTGGCCGTCTCACCCAACCAGAAGGTCATCGAGGTGGTCTACGGCACGCAGGTTCGCGGCCGCGGCGCAGAGTCGGCCGCACCGCTGGGTGTGGCCGCCGCGTCCTCGGCGTTCGAGCGGGGCGATCTGGTCGACGGCCTGGTCAGCGCGATCCGCGTACTGAGCGCCGGGATTTCGCCCGCCTGAGCTTCGTTGGGGCTCAGCCCTCTCCGGCGTCGAACCGGCGGGCGCGCAACGAACGTTTCACCCCGGCCTGGCCCTCGAGCACCAGGCGTCGCAACGCCGCCGGCACCTCCGGGTCGGACAGGAATCTGTCCGCGGCGGCGACGCCGTCCTCACTGATGTCCCAGTGCGGGTACAGCCCGATCACCACCGTCTGGGCCACCTCGCTGGACCGGCGCGCCCAGACCCCGGAGATCGCCTCGAAATAGCGCGCGGTGAACGGCTTGAGCAACTCGGCCTGCCCGGGCGGGGCGATGCCCCCGATGATCGAGCGGGCGGTGATGTTGGCCAGGGTGTCGTCTTCGACCACCTCCGTCCAGGCCGCCTCCTTGACCTCCGGCTGCGGTCGCGACGTCGCGGCCTGGGCGCCGTGGCGCTTGCCGGCGGCGGTCGGGTCGCGCTGGATCTCGGCATCGATGAACGGCGTCGCAAGCCCGTCGGCGTCGACACTGCCCGCGGTGGCCAGCGCCGTCACAATCCGCCACCGCAGGTCCGTGTCGACTTCGAGGCCGGCCAGCCCCAACTCGGCGGGGTCGCGGTCCAGCAGGTCCGCCAGCGTTTCGATATGGCCGGTCGAGAGCACCGACGAGCACAGCGTGTTGACGAAGGCGAGCTGGTGATCCGAGCCGGGCTGCGCGCCGCGCGCCAACTCCAGCAGCCGGTCGGCGAACTGCGGCCAGCCGTGCTCGCGCGCCCAGCCCTGCTCGGCGTACGACGTCAGCGCGGTCTGGGCCTGCAGCAGCAGCCGCTGCGCCACGCCGACCTCTGATTCGGCGTGCACGCCGCCCGTCACGAGCGCCACGAAGTCGCGGGCCCGCAGTTCGGCCTCGCGTGTCATCTCCCAGGCGGCCGACCAGACCAGCGAGCGCGGCAGTGGCTCGGCGATGTCGGCGATGCGCTCCAGCGCGGTGCGCAGCGACTCGCCGTCCAGCCGTAACGAGCAATACGTCAGGTCGTCGTCGTTGACCAGCACCAGCTGGCCCCGCGAGACACCAACCAGCGCAGGAACTTCCGTGACGGGACCCTCGACGTCGAGTTCCTCGCGGTGCACCCGCGCCAGCTTCCCGCTGCCATCGTCGTCGTAGATCCCGACCGCCAGGCGGTGCACGCGGGTCTCGCCCGCGCCCGGCGCGGCGCCGCTCTGGGCCACCGCGAACCGGGTGAACTTGCCGTCGCTGTCGACATCGAACTCGGCGCGCAGCGTGTTCAGACCGGTCGTCTTCAGCCACTGCTGACCCCAGTCGGACAGGTCACGCCCGGACGCCTGCTCCAGCGCGGCGACCAGATCGTCGAACGTGGCGTTGCCGAAGGCGTGGGCGCGGAAATAATCGCGCAGCCCGGCCAGGAAGTGCTCGAGCCCGACGTAGGCGACCAACTGCTTGAGCACCGAAGCGCCCTTGGCGTAGGTGATGCCGTCGAAGTTCACCTCGACCGCGGCCAGATCGGGGATGTCGGCGGCGATCGGATGCGTGGACGGCAACTGATCCTGGCGGTAGGCCCACGACTTCTCGACCGTCGCGAAGGTCGTCCAGGCCTCGGTGAATTCGGTTGCCTCGCTTTGGCATAGCACCGACGCGAAGGTCGCGAACGACTCGTTCAGCCACAGATCGTCCCACCACGCCATGGTGACCAGGTCACCGAACCACATGTGCGCCATCTCGTGCAGCACGGTCTCGGCGCGCCGCTCATAGGAAGCCCGGGTGACCTTGCTGCGAAATACGTAGTCCTCGAGGAACGTCACCGCGCCGGCGTTTTCCATTGCGCCGGCGTTGAATTCGGGGACGAACAGCTGATCGTATTTCCCGAAGGCGTAGGGCAAACCAAAGTTCTTGTGATAGAAGCTGAATCCCTGCTTGGTCTGGGTGAACAGCCGGTCGGCGTCCATGTGTTTGGCCAGCGAGGAGCGACAGAAGATGCCCAGTGGGATTTCGCCGTGCTCGTCGGTGTAGGAGTCGTTCCACTCGGCGTAGGGACCGGCGATCAGGGCGACCAGGTAGGTGCTCATCCGCGGCGTGGTGGCGAAGGTGTGCAGGCCGTTGTTCACCGACACCGTCGCGCCGTTGGAGATCACTTTCCAGTGCGCGGGCGCGGTCACCCGCACGTCGAAGGTCGCCTTCATGTCCGGCTGGTCGAAGCAGGCGAACATGCGCTTGGCGTCAGCGGTTTCGAACTGCGAGTACAGGTAGGTCTCGTTGTCGACCGGGTCGACGAACCGATGCAGACCTTCACCGGTGTTCGAGTAGAGACAGTCCGCGTCGACGACGACGACGTTGCGGTCGGCCAACCCGCGCAGGGGGATACCGGTCGACTCGTCGTATCCGGAGACGTCCAGATCGCGCCCGTTGAGCGTGGCGCCGCGGATGGTGTCGGCCGCGATGTCGATGACCGAGTCGGCGCCGGCCAGCGCGTCGAACACCACCGTGGTGATCGAGCGGAAGGTCCGTTCGCCGGGGGAGCCGGAGCCGTCGGTGAGATCGAGGTCGATCTGATAGCTGGCGACGGTGATCAGCGAGGCGCGCTCGACGGCTTGTTCGCGGGTGAGGTTGGGGAGAGCCACGTGTCCAACTTACGGGTCGGGCAAACCGGGAACAGGATGCAGACGCCTACGGTTGTGCAGATCGGACTTTTAACTCCACGAGAGGATTCGCCATGCCTGACGCCGCCGCCGCGAAGAACAAAGCCGATTTCTGGTTCGATCCGCTGTGTCCCTGGGCATGGATCACCTCACGCTGGATCCTCGAAGTGGAGAAGGTTCGCGACATCGACGTGAACTTCCATGTGATGAGCTTGGCGGTGCTCAACGAAAACCGCGAAGGTCTGCCGGAGGAGTACCGCGAACGGATGGTGAAGGCGTTCGGTCCGGTGCGGGTGGCGATCGCCGCCGAGCAGGCCCACGGTGCCGAGGTGCTGGCGCCGCTGTACACCGCGATGGGAACCCGGATCCACAACGAGGGCAACAAAGATCTGGATGACGTGATCAAGCTGGCGCTGGCCGACGCGGGCCTGCCGGCCGAGTTGGCGGAGGCCGCGAACAGCGAGGAGTACGACGAGGCGCTGCGCAAGAGCCACCATGCCGGCATGGACGCGGTGGGCGACGACGTCGGCACCCCGACCATCCACGTCAACGACGTGGCGTTCTTCGGGCCGGTGCTCTCCAAGATTCCGCGCGGTGAGGAAGCGGGCAAGCTGTGGGACGCCTCGGTCACCTTCGCGTCCTACCCGCACTTCTTCGAGCTCAAGCGCAGCCGCACCGAGAAGCCGGACTTCGACTAGACACGATGGTGGCGATGGTGGCGACCCACTGCGATCGCCACCAGACGGGTCGGGCGGCGATCCACTGCGATCGCCACCAGACGGGTCGGCGGGCGGCTGTGTAAGGATTGCGGGCATGCGCGTCTACCTCGGCTCTGACCACGCCGGATTCGAGCTCAAGCAGCAGATCATCGACCACCTAACGAAATCCGGGCACGAGCCGATCGATTGCGGCGCCTTCAGCTACGACGCCGAAGACGATTACCCGGCCTTCTGCATCGCCGCCGCGACACGCACGGTGGCCGACCCGGGCAGCCTGGGCATCGTGCTGGGCGGGTCGGGCAACGGCGAGCAGATCGCCGCCAACAAGGTGCCCGGTGCCCGCTGCGCGCTGGCCTGGAGCGTCGAAACGGCGACGCTGGCCCGCGAGCACAACAACGCCCAACTGATCGGCATCGGCGGTCGCATGCACACCGTGGCCGAGGCCCTGGCCTTCGTCGACGCCTTCTTGACCACGCCGTGGTCCAAAGCCGAACGCCACCAACGGCGTATCGACATACTCGCCGAATACGAACGCACCCACCAAGCCCCGCCGGTGCCCGGCGCGGCGGGTTGACGCCGGAAGGGTCTGCGCGTGCCCGAAGGGCATACCCTGCACCGGCTGGCCCGGCTGCACCAACGCCGGTACGCCGGCGCCCCCGTCGCGGTGTCCAGCCCACAGGGCCGCTTCGCTGACTCGGCCGCGGTGGTCGACGGCCGCGTGCTGCAGCGCACCAGCGCATGGGGCAAACACCTGTTCCACCACTACGCCGGCGGCCCGATCGTGCACGTGCACCTCGGCCTGTACGGCGCCTTCACCGAATGGGAACGTCCCGGCGACGGCCTATTCCCCGAGGCGATCGGGCAAGTGCGGATGCGCATGATCGGCACCCGCTACGGCACCGACCTGCGCGGCCCGACGGTGTGCGAGGTCATCGACGAGGGCCAGGTCAGTGACGTCCTGGCCAGGCTGGGGCCCGACCCGTTGCGCAGCGACGCCGATCCGTCGTGGGCGTGGAAGCGGATTGCCAAGTCCCGCAGACCCATTGGCGCGCTGCTGATGGACCAGACGGTGATGGCCGGCGTCGGCAACGTCTATCGCAGCGAGTTGCTGTTCCGCCACCGGATCGACCCGTTCCGGCCCGGTCGCGACGTGGGTGAGGACGAGTTCGACGCGGCCTGGACCGATCTGGTCGCGCTGATGAAGGTCGGATTGCGTCGCGGGAAGATCATCGTGGTGCGGCCCGAACACGACCACGGCGCGCCGTCGTACCGGCCCGATCGGCCCCGCACCTACGTCTACCGGCGGGCCGGCGAGCCCTGCCGGGTGTCCGGCGATCCGATCCGCACGACGGTGCTGGAGGGGCGCAACGTTTTCTGGTGTCCGACCTGCCAGAAGTAAGCAGGCCGGGCTCGCCCGAAACCTCCGCCGGGGGACGGGGCCGCGGATTGGCAGGAAATTCGCAGCTCGAAACACTGGCGGAAATTGTTTAGGCAAAGCACCGATGCGGGTAAAACACCGTCTGTGAAAACTCTTCCACGTTTTGCCGCAACGGCTCTCGCAATCGCCGGGCTGGGTTTAGCCGGCATGGGCGTCGCAACCGAGGCGCAGGCCCACCCCGGCCCCTTCCCGCAATGGTGTCCGGGTGAGTACTGGGACCCGGGCTGGGGTGACAACTGGGACTGGAACGGCTGCCACGACTGGCACCGTGAGGGCTGGGGCCCTGGCGGGCCGGGCGGCTGGGACCGCGACCACCCCGGTGGTCCCGGATGGGACCACGACCACCCTGGTGGTCCCGGATGGGGTCCCGGTGGTCCTGGCGGACCGCCGCCGCCTCCCGGCTGGCACCCCTGATCCAGATAAGCCACGCAACCAAACGCGCCCTGCCGATACCCGGCAGGGCGCGTTTGCGTTCAGGCGCTAGCTGACTCCCAGCACGGAGTAGACCTCGTTGGACAGCACCAGGCTGCGCGGGTCCGCGTTCGCCTTGGTGGGGTCGAAGTGATTGGCCACATACGCGTAGCCGATGCGGTGCTCAAGGTCGACGAACCCGAACGAGCCGCCCAGCCCGCCATGGCCGAAGATCCGAGGGTTGGGTCCGTTGACGCAGCGCTGGTTGAGCATGTAGCCCAGCCCCCAGCCGTGGTCGGCGACCCGCGGGCCCAGCACCAGATCGGTGTCCAGCCCACCCTGACAGACCCGCACCAGGTCCATGTGCTCGCGGCTGAGCACCTTCTCCTGGGCGAGCGCGTTGTAGAAGGTCGCCAATCCCAACGCCGAGACCTGCCCGTTGGTGCCGGGGAACTCGAGTTCGCGCCAGAGGTTCAGGTCGTGCGAGCCGAGTTCGTCATCGGGGGCGAACCCCATCGAGATGGACAGTCCCGCCTTGGGGTGATCGGCCAGGCTGGTGGGATAGCCGGGAGCCTTCGCCTCGGCCAGCAGGTCTCGGGCGTGCGGCTTGTTGACCCGCTCGGCGCAGCGGTGCTGCTCGCTCAGCGGCAACCCGATATGGACGTCGGCGCCGAACGGTTCGGCGATCTCGGTGCGCAGGTATTGGCCGATGGTCCGGCCCGTCACCCGGCGGAACACCTCGCCCATGATGAAACCGAAGGTCGTCATATGGTAGCCCTGCGCGGTGCCAGGTTCCCACCACGGCTCGGCGGCCGCCAGCTGTTCGCAGACATAGTCCCAGTCGGCGACCTGCTCCCACCGCATCCGGGTGCGCGGACCGATCACCCCGGATCGGTGGCTCATCACCATCGCCAGCGTGATGTCTTGTTTGCCCGCCCGGGCGAACTCGGGCCAGTAGTGGGCGACCGGGGCCTGCAGATCCAGCTCCCCGCGGTCGGCGAGCTGGTGCACGCAGGTGGCCGACAGGCCCTTGGTGCCGGACAGCACGGTGGTGAGGGTGTTCTGCCGCCACGGCCGGGTGCGGGCCCCGTCGGCCCAGCCACCCCACAAATTGACCACCAGAGACCCGTCGACCCACACCGCGACGGCGGCGCCGACCTCATCGCCCAGCGTGAAATTGCGCTCGAATGCGTCGCGAACACCGGCAAAGTCCGAGGCGCATGACCCGTGGATTGACGCGTCGGTCTTCAGGTCGCTCATGGCGCCTTTCTATCGAGCAGATAGTTAGCCCGAGCGGGCGACGGGAATCGAACCCGCGTAGCTAGTTTGGAAGACTAGGGCTCTACCATTGAGCTACGCCCGCATGTATTTAGTCGAGCGTGACTGTAGCTGGCGACGAAGATCAAATCTAATCGACTCGGTTTTGTGATCGCTCCGTGAGGTCTGCGACGTCGCCGCCAAGCCCGTGGCCAACCCGGTGGTGAGGGGCCTTAGGATCATCGAGGTCAGCGCGGGGTGTAGCGCAGCTTGGTAGCGCATCCGCTTTGGGAGCGGAAGGCCGCAGGTTCAAATCCTGTCACCCCGACCAGCACGACCGGTCCGTGCCATGCGCACGACCCACCGACCGCCTACAACGAGCAAAGAACGAGCACTGAGGAGCACACCCGTGAAGAGCACCGTCGAGCAGTTGAGCCCCACCCGGGTGCGCATCAACGTGGAGGTCCCTTTCTCGGAACTCGAACCCGACTTCCAGCGCGCCTACAAGGAGCTGGCCCGGCAGGTGCGGCTGCCCGGGTTCCGGCCGGGCAAGGCGCCGGCGAAGTTGCTGGAGGCGCGCTTCGGTCGCGAGGCGATGCTCGATCAGGTCGTCAACGAGGCGCTGCCCGCGCGGTACGGGCAGGCAGTCGCCGAATCCGAGGTGCACCCGCTGGGCCAGCCCGAGATCGAGGTCACCAAGAAGGAGTACGGCGAGGAGCTGGCCTTCACCGCAGAGGTCGACGTCCGCCCCAAGCTGACCCTGCCGGACCCCGGGGCGCTCAAGGTCTCGGTGGATCCGATCGAGGTCAGCGACGAGGACGTGGACGCCGAACTGCAGTCTCTGCGTGCCCGATTCGGCACCCTGACCGGGGTGGACCGCCCGGTCGCCGACGGCGACTTCGTCTCGATCGACCTGTCGGCCACCATCGACGGCGAAGAGATTCCGGGCGCCGCCGCGCAGGGCCTGTCCCACGAGGTCGGCTCGGGCCGGCTCATCGCGGGCCTGGACGAGGCGCTGGTCGGTCTGTCCGTGGACGAGTCCAAGGAGTTCACCGCGCAGCTGGCGACGGGCGAACACGCGGGCAAGGATGCCCAGGTGACCGTCACGGTCAAGTCGATCAAGGAACGCGAGCTGCCCGAGCCCGACGACGAGTTCGCGCAACTGGCCAGCGAGTTCGACACCATCGAGGAGCTGAAGTCCAACCTGCGCGAGCAGGTCGGCCGCACCAAGCGCGCCCAGCAGGCCGAGAACATTCGCGAAGCCGCCCTCGACACGCTGCTCGAGCAGGTCGAGGTGCCGCTGCCGGAAGCCATCGTCAAGGCCCAGGTCGACAGCGCGTTGCACAACGCCCTGCACAGCCTCGACCACGACGAGTCCAAGCTCGAGGAAGTGCTGGCCCAGCAGGGCAAGTCCCGCGAGGAGTTCGAGACCGAGACGCGCACCGCCGCCGAGACGGACGTCAAGCGGCAGCTGCTGCTGGATGCCCTGGCCGACGAGCTGGAGGTCCAGGTTGGCCAGGACGACCTGACCGAGCGCCTGGTGGCGACGTCGCGGCAATACGGCATCGAGCCCCAGCAGCTGGTGGCCTACCTCCAGGAGAACAACCAGCTGCCGGCCATGTTCGCCGACGTGCGGCGCGCACTGGCGATCGCCGAGGTGATCCGGTCGGCGACCGTCACCGATACCGCCGGAAACGCCATCGACACGAGTGAATTCTTCGGCAAGCGCTCCGAGGCCGACGAGGACTCGGGCGACGCCGGCGATTCCGATGAGGCCGACGCAGGGGAGTGACCGCGCCATGACGCTGTGAGCGAACGTGCCCCTTTCAGGGGTGCGTGGCCGCGAAACAGTGGGCTCGGTTGGTTAGTGTCGTGAATACAGATCTCGAGAAAGCAGGTAACCCAGTCGTGACTGACATGCGTTCAAACTCGCAGGGTCTCAACCTCACGGACTCGGTCTATGAGCGCTTGCTGTCCGAGCGCATCATCTTCCTGGGTTCGGAGGTGAGCGACGAAATCGCCAACCGGCTGTGCGCGCAGATTCTGCTGCTCGCCGCCGAGGATGCCACCAAGGACATTTCGCTGTACATCAATTCACCGGGCGGATCGATCAGCGCCGGGATGGCGATCTACGACACCATGGTGCTGGCGCCGTGCGACATCGCCACCTACGCGATGGGCATGGCCGCCTCGATGGGCGAGTTCTTGTTGGCCGCCGGCACCAAGGGCAAGCGGTACGCGTTGCCGCACGCCCGCATCCTGATGCACCAGCCGCTCGGCGGGGTCACCGGAAGCGCGGCCGACATCGCCATCCAGGCCGAGCAGTTCACGGTCATCAAGAAGGAGATGTTCCGGCTCAACGCGGAATTCACCGGCCAGCCGATCGAGCGCATCGAGGCGGATTCCGATCGCGACCGCTGGTTCACCGCGCAGGAGGCCCTGGAATACGGCTTCGTCGACCACATCATCACCCGCGCCGCCCACATCACCAATGGAGAAGCCCAGTGAACCCCGAAACGCAGCCCCAGGCGCGCTACATCCTGCCCTCGTTCATCGAGCACTCCAGCTTCGGTGTCAAGGAGTCCAACCCGTATAACAAGCTGTTCGAGGAACGCATCATCTTCCTCGGCGTGCAGGTCGACGACGCGTCGGCGAACGACATCATGGCGCAGCTGCTGGTGCTCGAGTCGTTGGACCCCGACCGCGACATCACCATGTACATCAACTCGCCCGGTGGCGGATTCACCTCGCTGATGGCGATCTACGACACCATGCAGTACGTGCGCGCCGACATCCAGACGGTGTGCCTGGGCCAGGCCGCCTCGGCGGCCGCGGTGCTGCTGGCCGCCGGGACGCCGGGCAAGCGGATGGCGCTGCCCAACGCCCGGGTGCTGATCCACCAGCCCTCGCTGCAGGGCGTGATCCAGGGCCAGTTCTCCGATCTGGAGATCCAGGCCGCCGAGATCGAGCGGATGCGCACGCTGATGGAGACCACGCTGGCCCGCCACACCGGCAAGGACGCCGCGACGGTCCGCAAGGACACCGACCGGGACAAGATCCTGACCGCCGAAGAGGCCAAGGACTACGGGATCATCGACACCGTGCTGGAGTACCGGAAGCTTTCGGCGCAGTCCGCCTAGCGGTTGCGGCGAAGGTCGGCGATGTCGGCGGGCCCGACCCGGCAGCATCCGCCGACGATGCGGGCCCCGGCCGCGGTCCACTGGGCCGCCAGGTCCGTGCTGAACCGCGACGGCCCGGTCCACCTGTGCCGCAACGCGTCCCAGCGTTCGCCGCTGTTCGGGTAGACGATGACCGGCTTCCCGGCCGCCTCGGCGCGCGCGATCGCGGGCAACACGTCGTCGGGCGCGCAGCAGTTCACCCCGACCGCGACGATCTCGTCAACGCCGGCCGCCACCGCGAACGCGTCGGCCAGCGATTGCCCGGCGCGGGTCCGGTCGCCCTCGATGGTGTAGCTCAGCCAGGCCGGCTTCCCGACCGAGCGCACCAGCTCGACCAGGGCCTGCGCCTCGTCGACGTCGGGCACGGTTTCGCACGCCAGCAGGTCCGCGCCGGCGTCGGCCAGGGTCTCCAGCCGTGGTCGATGCCATCGCGCCAGGGCCGCGACCGACAGGCCGTAGCGCCCGCGGTACTCCGATCCGTCGGCCAGCGCCGCGCCGTACGGTCCGATCGAGGCGGCAACGAGCAGCCCATCGAGGCCGGATTCGTCCCGCGCCGCCTTGGCAAGCTCGACGCTGCGGCGCAGCAGCCCGGCCGTTTCCCGGCGATCGAACCCGCGGGCGGCGAACCCCTCGAACGAGGCCTGGTAGCTGGCCGTCGTCGCGATGATGGCCCCGGCGTGGAAGTAGGCGGCGTGCACGGCGGCGATGGCCTGCGGCGCGTCGGCGAGCAGCCTGGCCGACCACAACGGGTCGGACAGGTCATGGCCACGCGCTTCGAGCTCGGTGGCCAAGCCGCCGTCGAGCAGCACGCATCCGCTGGGCCATGCAAAGCCTGCCGCCGAACCCACGTCGCCACTGTAGGGTGAATTCTTGGGGGTCCGCCCAGGCCTCGCGTGATTGTCGGCGTTGGGTTAGCACCTCCACACCGAAGCAAGGTCGGAGGGCAGTCAGCCTCGGTCGCATCACGACCGCGACACGCCAAGGACACGCAAAGCGCGCCTTTCGCGAGTGACGGGCTCCGTCTGGCTATATGTTTCATCACATACGGACATGCATGAATACCACCGACGCGATTCGGCCCTTATGGTCGCGTCGGGCCCGAACAAACGGGTAGCGTCGGTGAATACATGCGGGGACAGGCACGACCAACGGCGAACAGGAAGTAGGCCCTCAGCACCATGGCGCGCATCGGAGACGGCGGTGACCTGTTGAAGTGCTCGTTCTGCGGGAAGAGCCAGAAGCAGGTCAAGAAGCTCATTGCTGGCCCCGGTGTGTACATCTGCGATGAATGCATCGATCTCTGCAACGAGATCATCGAAGAGGAGCTCGCCGACGCCGACGACGTGAAGCTTGACGAACTCCCCAAGCCGATCGAGATCCGGGAGTTCCTCGAGGGATACGTCATCGGGCAGGACACCGCCAAGCGGACCCTGGCCGTGGCCGTCTACAACCACTACAAGCGGATCCAGGCCGGTGAAAAGGGCCGGGACTCGCGGCACGAGCCGGTCGAGCTGACCAAGTCCAACATCTTGATGCTCGGACCGACCGGCTGCGGCAAGACCTACCTGGCCCAGACGCTCGCCAAGATGCTCAACGTCCCGTTCGCCATCGCCGACGCCACCGCCCTGACCGAAGCCGGTTACGTCGGTGAGGACGTCGAGAACATCTTGCTCAAGCTGATCCAGGCGGCCGACTACGACGTCAAGCGCGCCGAGACCGGCATCATCTACATCGATGAGGTCGACAAGATCGCCCGTAAGAGCGAGAACCCGTCGATCACCCGCGACGTCTCCGGAGAAGGCGTCCAGCAGGCCCTGCTGAAGATCCTGGAAGGCACCCAGGCCTCGGTTCCCCCGCAGGGTGGGCGCAAGCACCCGCACCAGGAGTTCATCCAGATCGACACCACCAACGTGCTGTTCATCGTCGCCGGGGCCTTCGCGGGCCTGGAGAAGATCATCTACGAGCGGGTCGGCAAGCGCGGCCTGGGCTTCGGCGCCGAGGTGCGCTCCAAGGCGGAGATCGACACCACCGACCACTTCTCCGACGTGATGCCCGAAGACCTGATCAAGTTCGGCCTGATCCCCGAGTTCATCGGCCGGCTGCCGGTGGTCGCGTCCGTCACCAACCTGGACCGCGAGTCGCTGGTCAAGATCCTGTCCGAGCCGAAGAACGCGCTGGTCAAGCAGTACACCCGGCTCTTCGAAATGGACAACGTGGAGCTCGAGTTCAGCGACGACGCCCTGGAAGCGATCGCCGACCAGGCGATCCACCGCGGCACCGGCGCCCGTGGCCTGCGGGCCATCATGGAAGAGGTCCTGCTGCCGGTGATGTATGACATCCCGAGCCGCGACGACGTCGCGAAGGTCGTGGTGACCAAGGAGACCGTCCAGGACAACGTCTTGCCGACGATCGTGCCGCGCAAGCCTTCCCGTTCCGAGCGCCGGGACAAGAGCGCCTAAGTCCGTCCAGTATCCCCGCGGGACCAATTACCGACCGCCTCCTCGCGTGCTTTGCTGCCCGTGCGACGTGCATTGACGTGACCAACGCCACAGTTTGCTGGGCTACTGATCAGTAGCACGTCGCTGACGTGGTCTTTTGGCAGCCGACGCGGCTGAGATGACGGCTCAGGGACGGCGATGGCGACCGTAAATCAGTGCCATAATTGATACTTCCAGTGACATCAAACCGAGACGGCCGGAAAGTCACTTTCACGGGCGTAATCTAGGTTGCGCAGTGTCTGTCCGGTGAGCAAAGTGGAGGGCAAAGACGTGGATCCGAACGGCAGCGGAGCCGGATCAGACTCACAGAATGGGGCTTCGCCCAACGGATCTGCCCGTCAGCGCCTCGAACAAGTCGTCATTCGCTTCGCCGGGGACTCCGGCGACGGCATGCAGCTCACCGGTGACCGCTTCACATCCGAGGCAGCGCTTTTCGGCAACGACCTGGCCACCCAGCCCAACTATCCCGCCGAGATCCGCGCCCCTGCAGGCACGCTGCCCGGCGTCTCGTCCTTCCAGATTCAGATTGCCGACTACGACATCCTGACCGCCGGCGACCGGCCCGACGTCCTCGTCGCGATGAATCCCGCTGCGCTCAAAGCCAACATCGGTGACCTGCCCCGCGGTGGAATGGTGATCGCGAACTCCGACGAGTTCACCAAGCGCAACCTGACCAAGGTCGGCTACGTCACCAACCCGCTTGAGACCGATGAGTTGTCGGACTACGTGGTGCATTCCGTCGCGATGACCACGCTGACGCTCGGGGCGGTCGAGACGATCGGCGCGACGAAGAAGGACGGCCAGCGCGCCAAGAACATGTTCGCGCTGGGCCTGCTGTCGTGGATGTACGGGCGGCCGATCGAAACCAGCGAGAAGTTCATCCGGGAGAAGTTCGCCCGCAAGCCCGAGGTCGCCGAGACCAACGTGCTGGCGCTGAAGGCGGGCTGGAACTACGGCGAAACGACCGAGGCCTTCGGCACCACCTACGAGGTGTCCCGGGCGACCCTGCCGTCGGGCGAATACCGCCAGATCTCGGGCAACACCGCCCTGGCGTACGGCATCGTGGCGGCCGGTCAGCTGGCGGACATTCCGGTCATGCTCGGCAGCTACCCGATCACGCCGGCCTCCGACATCCTGCACGAGCTGTCCAAGCACAAGAACTTCAACGTCGTGACCTTCCAGGCCGAGGACGAGATCGGTGGCATCTGCGCCGCCATCGGCGCCTCGTACGGCGGCGTGCTGGGCGTCACCACCACCTCCGGCCCCGGCATCTCGCTCAAGTCCGAGGCGCTCGGGCTGGCCGTGATGACCGAGCTGCCGCTGCTCGTCGTCGACGTGCAGCGCGGCGGGCCCTCGACCGGGCTGCCCACCAAGACCGAGCAGGCCGACCTGCTGCAGGCGTTGTTCGGGCGCAACGGCGAGTCACCGGTCGCGGTGCTGGCCCCGCGCTCACCCTCGGATTGCTTCGAGACCGCGCTCGAGGCGGCCCGCATCGCGGTGTCCTACCACACCCCGGTGATCGTCTTGTCCGACGGCGCGATCGCCAATGGGTCAGAGCCCTGGCGCATTCCGGACGTCAGCACGCTGCCGCGCATCACGCACACCTTCGCCAAGCCAGACGAGCCGTTCCAGCCCTACGCGCGTGACCCGGAGACGCTGGCGCGGCAATTCGCCGTGCCCGGCACCCCGGGGCTCGAGCACCGCATCGGAGGGCTGGAAGCGGCGAACGGCTCCGGCAACATCTCCTACGAGCCGGTCAACCACGACCTGATGGTCCGGTTGCGCCAGGCCAAGATCGACGGGATCTCGGTACCCGATCTGGAGGTCGACGACCCGACCGGCGACGCCGAACTGCTGCTGATCGGCTGGGGCAGCTCGTACGGCCCGATCGGTGAGGCCTGCCGGCGCGCGCGGCGCAAGGGCATCAAGGTGGCGCACGCCCACTTGCGCTACCTCAACCCCTTCCCGGCCAATCTGGGCGAGGTGCTGCGGCGCTACCCGCAGGTAGTGGCGCCGGAAATGAACCTGGGTCAGCTCGCGTTCCTGCTGCGTGGCAAGTACCTGGTGGACGTGCAATCGGTGAGCAAGGTGCAGGGTGTCGCATTCCTGGCCGACGAGATCGGTCGCGTCATCCGCGCCGCGCTGGGCGGGACGCTGGCCGAAGTGGAGAACGACAAGACGATGGTCGCCAAGATGGCGGCAGCAACGGTTGGAGCCGGCGCATGAGCTCAGTGGTTCCGGCCGGCAACAACATAGAGCGAAGCGATGAGGAGGAGCGGCGCTCGTGACTGACGTGATCGGCAACCTGGCGGGCAAAGACCTCGGTGTGACTGCGAAGTTGACCAAAAACGACGGGGTCCCCACCACGGACCAGCCGCAGAAGTCCAAGGACTTCACCAGTGACCAAGAGGTCCGTTGGTGCCCGGGCTGCGGCGACTACGTCATCCTCAACACCATCCGCAACTTCCTGCCCGACCTCGGGCTGCGTCGCGAGAACATCGTGTTCATCAGCGGCATCGGCTGCTCGAGCCGCTTCCCGTACTACCTCGAGACCTACGGCTTTCACTCGATCCACGGCCGCGCACCGGCCATCGCCACCGGTTTGGCGCTGGCCCGCGAGGACCTCTCGGTCTGGGTGGTCACCGGTGACGGTGACGCGCTGTCGATCGGCGGTAACCATCTGATCCACGCGCTGCGCCGCAACGTCAACATCACCATCCTGCTGTTCAACAACCGGATCTACGGTCTGACCAAGGGTCAGTACTCGCCGACATCAGAGGTCGGCAAGGTCACCAAGTCGACCCCGATGGGATCGCTGGACCACCCGTTCAACCCGGTGTCGCTGGCGCTGGGCGCCGAGGCGACCTTCGTCGGCCGCGCGCTGGACTCCGACCGCAACGGACTGACCGAGGTGCTGCGCGCCGCCGCCGGGCACCGGGGCGCCGCCGTGGTCGAGATCCTGCAGGACTGCCCGATCTTCAACGACGGCTCGTTCGACGCGCTGCGCAAGGAAGGCGCCGAGGAGCGGGTCATCAACGTCCGCCACGGCGAGCCAATTGTGTTCGGCGCCAACGGCGAATACTGCGTGGTGAGGTCGGGCTTCGGCCTGGAGGTGGCCAAGACGGCCGACGTGTCGGTCGACGAGATCGTGGTGCACGACGCGCACAGCGACAACTCGGCCTACGCCTTCGCCCTGTCCCGGTTGTCGGACCAGAACCTGGATCACACCGTGCTGGGCATCTTCCGCAACATCAGCCGGCCCACCTACGACGACGCGGCACGCGCACAGGTGCAGGCCGCCCAGTCGGCGAAGGCTTTCGACTCCGCCGCGCTGCAATCGCTGCTGCGCGGGCGCGACACCTGGACCGTCGACTGACGTGGGCGACCAGATGCCCGACACAGAGAAAAAGGCCGGGTCGCTAGCGGGCATCGTGCTGGCTGGCGGTGAATCGCGGCGCATGGGCCGCGACAAGGCCACCCTGCCCGGTCCCGGCGGCGCCGCCACGCTCCTCGAATACGTCGCGGGGGTCCTCGCGCAGCGCTGCGAGCCGGTTTTCGTGATGGCCGCGCCGGGCCAACCGTTGCCCGCGGTGCAGGCGCAGGTCGTCCGCGACGAGGTGCGCGGCCAGGGTCCGCTGCCGGCGACCGGACGCGGACTGCGGGCGGCGGCCGAGGCGGGCGCCCGGTATGCCTTCGTCTGCGCCGTCGACATGCCGCTGCTGTCGGCGGAATTGATCGATGAGCTGGTGCAACTGGCCACCGAGACCAACGCCGAGATCGTGTTGCCATGGGACGGCCGCAGCCACTACCTGGCCGCGGTATACCGCACCGATCTGGCCGCGCGGATCGACGGTTTGGTGGCCGCCGGCGCGCGTTCCATGCGTGCCCTGATCGACGCCTCGGACGCACAGCAGATCGTGCTGCCGGAATCGCGCTTCCTGGCCAACGTCAACACGGAGAGCGACCTGCTCGCTCTGGCGCAGTTGCGGAGCTGACTCCGGAACGCCGGCCGATCGAGCCGGCGGACTCTACATTTCGACAATTCGACGCCACTGACAACGCGCCGTAAACACGGCATTCGTTATTTGGGTATCTGGAATTTTGCACCGCACAATTTCGGCATTACGGAGCCACGTCATTCCGAATATTTGCTAGCTACTTCGACCTGAAAAAGTCGGGGTGTGGCGGTGGCTGAAGTGGCCGTTGTTTGACGAGATGATGGCCTCGAACCCTTGGGCAAGAAGGGATCGAGGCCATCGTGCTGAGAACTTTAAACGACCAGCCGTCGTTGTGGGACGCGATACTGCCGTCGGAGCTGCTGGTGTTGCCCGACGAATTGGCGCGGGTGGACAGGCTGCTCGACGACCCAGCGTTCTTCGCGCCTTTCGTGTCGTTTTTCGACGCACGAATGGGGCGTCCGTCGGTACCGATGGAGACCTATCTGCGGATGATGTTCCTGAAGTTCCGTTACGGGCTGGGTTATGAGTCGCTGTGTCGTGAGGTGGGTGATTCGATTTCCTGGCAACGGTTTTGCCGAATCCCGTTCGGCACACGGGTCCCGCATCCGACCACGTTGATGAAGCTGACCCGCCGGTGCGGCGATGCTGCGGTGGCCGGGCTCAACGATGCGCTGTTGGCCAAAGCCACCGAGCGCAAAT
This sequence comes from Mycobacterium senriense, assembly GCF_019668465.1. Lineage (NCBI taxonomy): Bacteria > Bacillati > Actinomycetota > Actinomycetes > Mycobacteriales > Mycobacteriaceae > Mycobacterium > Mycobacterium senriense. The sequence continues at coordinate 3,621,577 of NZ_AP024828.1, forward strand.
TGCTGCGAACCGACAAGGTCCGTGCGGATACCACCGTGGTGCCAGCGGCGGTGGCCTATCCGACCGACTCGGGTTTGTTGGCCAAGGCCGTGGGCAGCATCGCTGGCACGATCACGCGTATTCAAGCCGCCGGCGGAGCGACGCGCACCCGGGTGCGCGACCGCAGTCGCTCCGCGGGGCAGCGGGCCCGTTCGATCGCGGCCAAGCTGCGTCTGCGCGGTGCAGCGGCGCGCGAGGAGGGCCAGGCTGCGGTGCTGCGGATTACCGGGGATCTGGCCGGTATCGCCGAATCGACGGTGCGTGATGCCCAGGCGGTGCTGCGCAACGCCCGACGGAGTCTGCCCACCGCGACCGGTCGGCGTTGCGGCCAATTGCGCCGAGCGATCAATGACCTCGATACGCTGTTGCAACGCACCGCTCTAGTGGTGGCTCAGACCCGCAGCCGGCTGGCCGGAGTGATGCCTGATTCAGCGACCCGGATGGTCAGTTTCCATGACGTCGATGCCCGCCCCATCCGCAAGGGTCGGCTCGGTAAGCCGGTGGAGTTCGGTTACAAAGCCCAGGTCGTAGACAACGCCGACGGGGTCATCCTCGACCACACAGTCGAGACCGGAAACCCTGCTGATGCACCGCAATTGGTGCCGGCCATCGCACGCATAACAGAACGCACCGGTGGTGCACCAACAGCGGTGACTGCTGATCGCGGCTATGGATACGCGTCGGTGGAAACCGAACTGCACGACCTCGGGGTTCGCCGCGTCGCGATCCCGCGTGCCAATAAGCCCAGTGCCACCCGCCGGGAGTTCGAACACCGAAGAGCATTCCGCACCAAGATCAAATGGCGAACCGGATGTGAAGGCCGGATCAACCACCTCAAACGCAGCTACGGTTGGAACCGCACCGAGTTGACCACCCTGACGGGAGCTCGAACCTGGTGCGGACACGGAGTCTTCGCCCACAACCTGGTCAAGATCAGCGCCCTGGCCGCATGAACAGCGCAGACCAGCAGCCCGATCGACCAGCCTCGGCCGTCAGCTCGAGCGCCCTCAGACCATCAACCGTTTTTCAGGTCGAAGTAGCTAGGGCATCGCGATCTGTTGTGGCAGTGGCGATTTGAGGATCTTTCCATTGTGTCTGGCGGATTGGGCGGCTCACCGTGCCCGCGGCATCGGCTAAGAGGGGAAAGCCATTTCAGCAAAATCGACTTGTTGAGATCGCGGCCGCCGTCGATCGGCATTACTCGGTGGGCGGAGGTCGATGGTGATTCCGCGACTTTGCGGGAGTGCTCGAAAGCGGTTGCGGTCGTGCATTATCAGCGAAATAGGTTGCCGGGCAGTGCAATACGTTGCCGGTATGGCAGACGCGGTCGCGCGCGATGTCATCAATTGAACTGAACTGGCGCGCAGCATAAGTCGATATCATCCGGCGTTCTTGATCGCCGGCTTGCGAGGGTGCCTTGCGTCATGCGTGCCTTGCGGTACTCTGCGCTGGTTTGCGGCGGCTCGTTCGGATCCATTGAAGCGCTGGCCAATCGGCGGCAGCACGGCAAATAAACGTGCGCCAGCTCACAAAACCCAGGTGATTCGGCTCACCATTTGTTTGGCCGAACTGGCCGAGCGTCGATTCGGAAAACGCCGCCATGACCTGCCCAAATGGACGGGCTACCACGGTGTGATCGGGTCGTTATCGAAACGAGATATCCGATTTCCGGAGATGACGAATGCGCCGGGTTCTTCTACGGTCCCTGTTAGCCCACAACGGGTTACGGAAGAGTAATCAATAATTGAATCCACGGACCCGCGTGCGAGCGGTGCCACGGACGGCGAAAGCCCGACCGTGGTCGGTGGGTAACACCCACCGGGCAGACTTGGCCCGCCGCTGCCGTGCCTGACCCAGACGGCACGTTTCAAAGCAGGCATCAACCAGACAGCTTCAGCCCACATCCGTGGGCTTGCTTTGGCGCGCGCGCACCGCGAAAGGAACAAACTTGCAGAACGTCCGAAAGACGCTCATTCTTGCCGCGGTCACGGGCACGCTCGTGACCATCCCGTCGGCCACCGCGCACGCGGACGAGGTACCGGCGGGCTTCGACCCCAACGCGCCGGCCGCCGCCGGCCCCGCCCCGGACGCTCCGCCGCCCCCGGCTCCGGACGCTCCGCCGCCGCCGGCCCCGGACGCTCCGCCGCCGCCGGCCCCGGACGCTCCGCCGCCGCCGGCTCCGGACGCCCCGCCGCCGCCGGCCCCGGACGCTCCGCCGCCGCCGGCCCCGGATGCGCCGCCGCCTGGCCCGGACGTCCCGCCGCCTCCCGCCCACCGCGCGTACAGCGTGAACTGGGATGCCATCGCGCAGTGCGAGTCGGGTGGCAACTGGGGAATCAGCACCGGTAACGGCTTCTCCGGCGGCCTGCAGTTCACCCCGAGCACCTGGCGCGCCAACGGTGGGGCGGGTTCCCCGTCCGGCGCGAGCCGCGACGAGCAGATCCGGGTCGCCGAGAACGTGTTGCACTCGCAGGGCATCGGCGCGTGGCCGGTCTGCGGCCGCCGCGGCTGAGCCGCAGCCGCAATCGACGGCTTCGCTGTCATAGTCATACATATAAGAAGTGCCGGGCCTCGTGCCCGGCACTTCTTAGCTCCAGGGGGTGCGAGGCCCGGCGTCGGGTAGCGTCGGGCCCGTGACCGCAACGCCGCGCGAATTCGACATTGTGCTGTACGGGGCGACCGGTTTCGTCGGGAAACTCACCGCCGAATACCTGGCCGGCTCGGCACCGGACAGGCGGATCGCGCTGGCCGGCAGATCGGCCGACCGGTTGCGCGCCGTCCGCGACACTCTCGGCGACAGCGCGCAGTCGTGGCCCATCCTGAGCGCCGACGCGTCGTCGCCCTCGACGCTCGATGAGATGGCGGCCCGCACCCAGGTCGTCATCACCACGGTCGGGCCCTACACCCGCTACGGGTTGCCGCTGGTGGCCGCCTGCGCCGGCGCAGGCACCGACTACGCCGACCTGACCGGCGAAGCGATGTTCGTCCGCGAAAGCATCGACCTGTACCACAAGCAGGCCGCGGACACCGGGGCCCGCATCGTGCACGCCTGCGGATTCGATTCCGTCCCTTCGGACCTAAGCGTGTATGCGCTGTACCGGGCGGCGCGGGACGACGGCGCGGGAGAGCTCGGCGACACCGACCTGGTGGTCCGCTCCTTCTCCGGCGGCGTGTCCGGCGGAACCGTCGCGTCGATGCTGGAGGTGCTCGACACCGCCTCCCGCGATCCCGACGCCCGCCGCCAGCTCGCCGACCCGTACACGCTGACCACCGACCGCGGTGCCGAACCCGATATCGGCCCCCAGCCCGATCTGCCCTGGCGTCGGGGTCGTCGGATCGCGCCGGAGCTGACCGGATTGTGGACGTCGGGCTTCCTGATGGCTCCCTACAACACCCGAATTGTGCGGCGCAGCAACGCATTGCTGGACTGGGCCTACGGACGCCAGTTGCGGTACAGCGAAAGCATGAGCCTGGGCTCGTCGCCGCTGGCTCCGGTGGCATCCGCGGTGGTGGGCGGGGTCGGCGCGGCGACCTTCGGATTGGGCAGCCGGTATTTCCGGCTGCTGCCACGCAAACTGGTGGAGCGCATCGTGCCCAAACCCGGAACCGGTCCGAGCCAGGCTGCCTGCGAACGCGGCTACTACCGGATCGAGACCTTCACCACCACAACCACCGGTGCCCGTTACGTGGCGCGCATGGAACAGCGCGGCGACCCGGGCTATAAGGCGACCTCGGTATTGCTGGGGGAGTGCGGCCTCGCGCTAGCCGTGGATCGCGACAAGCTCCCGGATCTGCACGGCGTTCTCACCCCCGCGGCCGCGATGGGCGACGCGCTGCTGGACCGGTTCCCCGCCGCGGGCGTGACATTGGAGGTCGAGCGGCTGGGTTAGTGACCCGGTTGCGTTGCGCGGCCCACAGCGAGGGCTGTCGTGTGGGACCGCATGAGTCTAGTGTCGTATCTGACTTGGCTCATACATCCAGCAATAAAGGCGGGTGACCCCCGATGGCCGGTCTTGATGATCTGTACGCCCAGATCCCCACATCTGAAATCGCGACAAGGCTTGGCGTGAACGAAGACGAAGTCGTCGGCGCGGTTCACACACTGGTGCCGGTGCTGCTGAGCGGCCTTCACCAGAACTCACAGGATCCCGCGGCGGCGGACCGGATCGAGTCCGCTGCCACGAGTCACGCCGCCCGTGGCCTGCTCGACGCCGGCGGGGATGTCGACCAGGTTGATGCGGGCGACGGCCGGCAGGCGATCGCAACGATCTTCGGTGGCAACGACGCCGATCAAGTCGCGTCGGCGCTGGCCAAGGGAGGCGCCGGTAACAGCGACATGCTCAAACAGTTGCTGCCGGTCTTGGTCCCGATCGTGTTGGCATACATCGGAAAACAGTTGAATCCGGCGGGGCAGGGGTCGCCGGAAACGGTCCCTCGGACGACGCAGGCCGCTTCGGGTGGCGCCCTGGGCGAAGTTCTGGGCAGCATCCTCGGTGCCGGCTCCGGTGACAAATCGTTTGGCGGCATTCTCGGAAACGTGTTGGGCGGCAAGGGCGGTGCGTTGGGCGACATCCTCGGTGGGTTGCTCGGCGGCAAGAAGTAACCCAGCGCCGCAACACCACGCGGGGTCTTCATCGGTATTCCCGGGTGGTTTCGATTGCGTCGAGGGAGGGATGTCCAGGCCCCAAATAAAAGATCGAACAGTCCCTAGCGGGTACGAGCAATGTTCGGCCTTGGCGTGGCCGGACTGCGTTGATGAGAGAGGTAATTGCTATGTCAGACACGCTTACTGGTGGTCAAAAGCTTGTGCGCGGGGAATCGCTCGCCTCGAACAACGGCGCCTACACCTTGACCCTGGAGGACGACGGCAACTTGGTGCTGGCCTCGCGAGGTCAGGCTTTGTGGTCGACGTCGACCGAGGGCCAAAATGTGGTGCGCGCCGAGGTGCAACCCGACGGCAACTTCGTCCTCTACACGGCGGATAAACCGGTCTGGCATACCGACACCAAGGGCAAGAAGGACGTCAAACTCGTGCTTCAAGACGACCGCAACTTGGTGCTGTATGCCTCCGACGGGCCGGCATGGTCGACGCACACAGAGACCGACAACCCGCCGCCACCGGCACCCGAGGCCGCCGCCGAAGAACCTGCCGCGCAGACCGAGGATGCCGCCGAGGAGGCCCCAGCCGAGGTCGCCGCGGAGCCGGCCCCAGAGCCAGAGCCAGAGCCCGCGGCGCGGACCTACACCGTCGCCTCCGGCGACACCCTGTGGGCGATCGCGGAGCGCTTCTACGGTGACGGCAATCGATATCAAGCGATCGCCGACGCCAGCGGCATCTCCAACCCCGACCTGATTCAGCCCGGTCAAGTGCTCACGATTCCCTGATCACCTCACAACCAACCCCGCCACCTGGGGGTTCGGGCGCTTACATCGAGGTAAACACCGCTCCCTAGAATTGACGGGTGACCGCCAGCCGCAGCCCCGCCACCGACCTGCCCAAGTCGTGGGATCCCGCTGCGGCCGAAAGCGCGATCTACCAGAAATGGGTGGACGCGGGCTACTTCACGGCGGACCCCGGCAGCACCAAGCCGGGGTATTCGATTGTGCTGCCGCCGCCGAACGTGACCGGCAGCCTGCACATGGGCCACGCGCTCGAGCACACCATGATGGACGCCCTGACCCGGCGCAAGCGGATGCAGGGTTACGAGGTGCTGTGGCAGCCGGGCATGGACCACGCCGGCATCGCGACGCAGAGCGTGGTGGAAAAGCAACTCGCGGTCGACGGCAAGACCAAAGAGGACTTCGGCCGAGAGCTGTTCATCGAAAAGGTGTGGGACTGGAAGCGGGAGTCCGGCGGCGCCATCGGCGGCCAGATGCGCCGCCTCGGCGACGGCGTGGACTGGAGCCGCGACCGCTTCACCATGGACGAGGGCCTGTCGCGGGCGGTCCGCGCGATCTTCAAGCGCCTCTACGACGCCGGACTGATCTATCGGGCCGAGCGGCTAGTCAACTGGTCGCCCGTGCTGCAGACGGCGATTTCGGACATCGAGGTCGACTATCAAGAGGTCGAAGGCGAGCTGGTCTCGTTCCGCTACGGCTCGATGGACGACTCGCAACCACATATCGTGGTGGCCACCACCCGGATGGAAACGATGCTCGGTGACACCGCGATCGCGGTGCATCCCGACGACGAACGCTACCGGCACCTGGTCGGCACCAGCCTGCCGCACCCGTTCGTGGACCGTCAGCTGGTGGTGGTCGCCGACGAGCACGTCGATCCCGAGTTCGGCACCGGCGCAGTGAAAGTCACACCCGCACACGACCCCAATGACTTCGAGATCGGCCTGCGTCATCAGCTGCCGATGATCTCGATCATGGACACCAAGGGCCGGATCATCGACACCGGAACCCAATTCGACGGCATGGACCGATTCCAGGCCAGGGTCGCGGTGCGCGAGGCGCTGGCGGCCGAGGGCCGGATCACCGAGGAGAAGCGACCGTACCTGCACAGCGTCGGACATTCCGAGCGCAGCGGCGAGCCGATCGAACCACGCCTTTCCCTGCAGTGGTGGGTCAGGGTGGAATCGCTTGCCAAGGCCGCCGGAGACGCGGTGCGCAACGGGGACACCGTGATCCACCCCGCCAGCCTGGAACCGCGCTGGTTCGCCTGGGTCGACGACATGCACGACTGGTGCATCTCGCGCCAGCTGTGGTGGGGCCACCGCATCCCGATCTGGTACGGCCCCAACGGTGAACAGCGTTGCGTCGGTCCCGACGAGACGCCGCCGGAGGGTTGGGAGCAGGACCCCGACGTGCTGGACACCTGGTTCTCCTCGGGGCTGTGGCCGTTCTCCACGTTGGGCTGGCCCGACAAGACCCCAGAGCTCGAAAAGTTCTATCCCACAAGCGTTCTCGTCACCGGTTATGACATTCTGTTTTTCTGGGTAGCCAGGATGATGATGTTCGGCACCTTCGTCGGCGACGACGAGGCCATCACCCTGGACGGTCGCCGCGGTCCGCAGGTGCCGTTCACCGATGTCTTCCTGCACGGGCTGATCCGCGACGAGTCGGGCCGCAAGATGAGCAAGTCCAAGGGCAACGTCGTCGACCCGCTGGACTGGGTGGACGAGTTCGGGGCCGACGCGCTGCGCTTCACGCTGGCCCGCGGCGCCAGCCCGGGTGGCGACCTGGCGGTCGGCGAGGACCATGTCCGCGCGTCGCGCAACTTCTGCACCAAGCTGTTCAACGCCACCCGCTACGCGTTACTCAACGGCGCGAGGCTGGCCTCGCTGCCCGCGGCGGCCGAGCTCACCGACGCCGACCGGTGGATTCTCGGGCGACTGGAAGAGGTTCGCGCGGAGGTTGATTCGGCGTTCGACAGCTACGAGTTCAGTCGCGCCTGCGAGGCGCTGTACCACTTCGCGTGGGACGAATTCTGTGACTGGTACGTCGAATTGGCCAAGACGCAACTGGCCGAAGGGATCACGCACACCACGGCCGTGCTGGCGGCGACGCTGGACACCCTACTGCGGTTGCTGCACCCGGTGATCCCCTTCATCACCGAGGCGCTGTGGCAGGCACTGACCGGCGACGAGGCCCAAGAGTCGCTGGTGATCGCCGACTGGCCGCAGTCGTCCGGGATCAGGCTGGACCAGGTTGCCGCACAGCGGATCACCGACATGCAGAAGCTGGTGACAGAGGTGCGCCGGTTCCGCAGCGATCAGGGACTGGCGGACCGGCAGAAGGTGCCGGCCCGGATGACCGGCGTCGACGAAGCCGACCTGGGCACCCAGGTGAGCGCGGTGACGTCGCTGGCGTGGCTCACCGCCGCGGGCCCGGATTTTCGCCCGTCGGCGTCGGTGGAGGTGCGGCTCAGCGGCGGCACCGTCGTCGTCGAGCTCGACACCTCCGGCACCATCGACGTCGCCGCCGAACGTCGCCGGCTGGAGAAGGATCTGGCCGCGGCGCACAAGGAGCTGGCATCGACCACCGCCAAATTGGCCAACGACGAATTCCTGGGCAAGGCCCCGCAAAACGTCGTCGACAAGATTCGCGATCGGCAGCGCCTGGCCCAGGAGGAAGCCGAGCGGATCAACGCGCGGCTAGCCGGGCTGCAGTGAGGGTTCGATGACCGAGCCGCCCGACTGGCCGCAGGACCCCGACTGGCCGCAGGACCCCGACTGGCCGCAGGACGAGGCGCCCGCCGAGATCCCCGACCCGGCACCCACCCCGGACGAGATCGCGTCGCTGTTGCAGGTCGAGCACCTGCTGGACCAGCGCTGGCCGGAGACCAAGATCGAGCCGAGCCTGACCCGGATCAGCGCGCTGATGGACCTGCTGGGCTCGCCGCAACTGGCCTACCCGTCTATCCATGTCGCGGGCACCAACGGCAAGACCTCGGTGGCGCGGATGATCGACGCGCTGATCACCGCGTTCGGTCAGCGCACCGGGCGCACCACCAGCCCGCACCTGCAATCGGCGGTGGAACGCATCTCGATCGACGCCAAGCCGATCAGCCCGGCGCAATACGTGGCGACGTATCGCGAGATCGAGCCGTTCGTCCAGATGGTCGACGCGCAGTCGCAGGCCGACGGCGGGCCCGCGATGAGCAAGTTCGAGGTGCTGACCGCCATGGCGTTCGCCGCGTTCGCCGATGCCCCCGTCGACGTCGCCGTGGTCGAGGTGGGCATGGGCGGCCGCTGGGATGCCACCAACGTGATCAACGCCCCTGTCGCGGTCATCACCCCGATCTCCATCGACCACGTCGAATACCTGGGCGACGATCTCGCCGCCATTGCGGGGGAAAAGGCCGGCATCATCACCCGGGCGCCCGAGGGTGCACCCGATACCGTCGCGGTCATCGGGCGTCAGGCCCCCGAGGCGATGGAGGTGCTGTTGACCCGGACCGTGCAAGCCGACGCCGCGGTGGCCCGCGAGGACTCCGAATTCGCCGTCCTGGGTCGTCAGGTCGCGATCGGCGGGCAGGTGTTGCAGCTGCAGGGCCTGGGCGGGGTGTATTCCGATGTCTACCTGCCGCTGCACGGCGAACATCAGGCGCACAACGCTGCGCTGGCCCTCGCGGCCGTTGAGGCGTTCTTCGGCGCCGGTGCGCAGCGTCAGCTCGACGTCGAGGCGGTGCGCGCCGGTTTCGCCGCCGTCGCCAGCCCCGGCCGGCTGGAGCGGATGCGCAGCGCACCCACGGTGTTCCTCGACGCTGCGCACAATCCCGCCGGTGCCGCCGCGCTGGCGCAGACCCTGGCCGACGAATTCGACTTCCGCTATCTAGTCGGGGTGCTCAGCGTGCTCACGGACAAAGACGTCGACGGCATCCTGGCCGCTTTGCAGCCGGTGTTCGACGCTGTCGTGGTGACCCACAACGGATCCCCGCGGGCGCTCGACGTCGAGTCGTTGGCCCTGGCGGCGCGCGAGCGGTTCGGGCCCGACCGGGTGAGCACCGCCGAGAACCTGCGCGACGCCATCGACGTCGCGACCGCACTGGTCGACGAGGCCGCGGTGGACGGACCAGGCGAAGCCTTCTCCGGCACCGGCATCGTCATCACCGGGTCGGTGGTGACCGCCGGGGCGGCGCGGACCCTGTTCGGTCGTGATCCGCAATGACGGACGCGCCCGAGAACCCCGAGGAGCGCACCCCGGCGCCGGCGGCCGACCCCTGGCGCAGCTTCGGCGCGGTGATGGCCCTGACGCTGTTTCTGGAAGCGATCGTGGTGCTTTTGGCGATCCCGGTGGTGGGCGCGGTCGGCGGCGGCCTGACGACGGCGTCGCTGGTCTACCTGATCGGGCTGGCCGTGCTGCTGATCCTGATGGCCGGGGTGCAGCGCAAACCCTGGGCGATCTGGGCCAACCTCGGCGTGCAGGTGATCCTGCTCGCCGGCTTCGCCGTCTACCCGGGGGTGGGGTTCATCGGTGTGCTGTTCACCGGGCTGTGGGCCTTGATCGCCTACTTCCGGGCCGAGGTTCGGCGCAGGCAGCAATAGGCCGGCAGCAGCCGCGGAAAATCGCCCGAGCGGGGCCCGGCCGCTCTCGCCCGACCCCGTGCCGCCCGGTTATGTACGCTGTCCGCCGTGACCGAACGGACATTGGTACTGATCAAGCCCGACGGCGTGCAGCGGCAGCTGGTGGGGGAGATCATCGGCCGCATCGAGCGCAAGGGGCTTTCCATCGCTGCGCTGGAGCTGCGGCCCGTCGGCCGCGAGCTCGCCACCCAGCACTACGCGGAACACGACGGCAAGCCCTTCTTCGAGTCGCTGCTGGAGTTCATCACATCGGGACCGGTGGTGGCGGCCATCGTGGAGGGGCCGCGAGCGATCGCGGCGTTTCGGCAGCTCGCGGGTGGTACCGACCCGGTGGAGAAGGCGATCCCCGGCACGATCCGCGGTGATTTCGGGCTGGAGACCCAGTTCAATCTGGTGCACGGGTCGGATTCGGTCGAGTCCGCGAAGCGCGAAATCGCGCTCTGGTTTCCCGACGCCTAGAGCTGCGGCGACCCGGTCTCGACCGACTTTGCTGACGCGGGCCGCATCAGGTGTGGCTGGGTCGGCCGCGTGATGTGGGATACTGGTCTCGGGTGAACGTCGCCGGACCGGCGTCAGACACCCGAATGAAGACTTAGACAAGCGCGACCATAGCCCCGTCGCCTTGGTTCGCTGCATGTCAGGCCGTCATTCAGCACGGCGCCGAGTGGGTCCTGATCCTGGGCCGCTCGGGGCGAGACCATATACAAGCCCGGGAGAAGTGGCCCGGGCACATAGTGAAGCCCTCGCGTGGCCGCGTCGCAACAGACGCGCCCGGGGGCTTGAGGAGAATACGTGGTAGACGGTGCACCGACTGCAGACCCATCAGAAGAATCGACTCGGCCCGAGGAACTGCCGGACCGCTTAAGAGTTCATTCGCTGGCCCGGACGCTGGGAACCACCAGCAAGCGCGTACTGGACGCACTGAGCGAGCTGGACGGGCGAATCCGCAGCGCGCATTCCACCGTGGATCGCGACGACGCGGTCCGGGTGCGCGACCTGCTGGCGTCCGCGCAGGCCCCGGCGAGCGCGAAGGACGCGGACAGCGCACCGCCGGCCGGCGGCGGCGCGGAGGCCGAGGAACCCGAATCCCGGCTGCTGCTCGAGACCCCGGACAACGCCGACGAGCGTCCGCATTACATGCCGCTGTTCGTCGCGCCGCAGCCGATCGATGCCCGCGAGGAGGACGCCGGCGCCGACGACAGCGCCGACTCCGACGATTCCGACGGCGACGACGACGAGCAGTCCGACCGGCCGTCCAACCGGCGGCGGCGCCGCGGCCGTCGCGGCCGTGGCCGCGGTCGCGGTGAGCAGGGCGGATCCGACGGCCAGGGCGACGACGGTGACGACGATGAGGGGCAACCGCGGGGCAAGAAGGGCGGCCAAGCCGACTCCGAGGACTCCGACGCCCAGGATTCCGACGACTCCGACGACTCCGACGATTCCGACGATTCCGACAACGGTGACGACGGTTCGGCGGACGGCGGCAACCGCCGCCGACGCAGGCGCCGGCGGCGCAAGTCCGGATCGGGCGACGACAACGACGAGAGCTCATCGCCGGACGACCCGCCCAACACCGTGGTACACGAGCGGTCGCCCCGCAGCGGCAAGGGCGGCGGAGATGACTCCGGCGGCTCGAACAACGAGATCAAGGGCATCAACGGCTCCACCCGGCTGGAGGCCAAGCGGCAGCGGCGCCGCGACGGCCGCGACGCCGGGCGGCGCCGCCCCCCGGTGCTGACCGAGGCCGAATTCCTGACCCGTCGCGAGGCCGTCGAGCGGATGATGGTCGTGCGCGACCGGGTCCGCACCGAGCAGCCGCACCAGGGGGCGCGTTACACCCAGATCGCGGTGCTCGAGGACGGCATCGTCGTCGAGCACTTCGTCACCTCGGCCGCATCGGCCTCCCTGGTGGGCAACATCTACCTGGGCATCGTGCAGAACGTGCTGCCATCGATGGAGGCGGCGTTCGTCGACATCGGCCGCGGCCGCAACGGTGTGCTCTACGCCGGCGAGGTCAACTGGGAAGCCGCCGGACTCGGCGGCTCCGACCGCAAGATCGAACAAGCGCTCAAGCCCGGCGACTATGTCGTCGTCCAGGTCAGCAAGGACCCGGTCGGGCACAAGGGCGCCCGGCTGACCACCCAGGTGTCGCTGGCGGGCCGCTACCTGGTCTACGTGCCGGGGGCGTCGTCGACCGGGATCAGCCGCAAGCTGCCCGACACCGAGCGCCAGCGGCTCAAAGACATCCTGCGCGAAGTCGTGCCGTCCGACGCCGGGGTGATCATCCGGACCGCGTCCGAGGGCGTCAAGGAAGAGGACATCCGCAGCGACGTCACCCGCCTGCAGGAGCGCTGGAAGCAGATCGAGGCCAAGGCGATCGAGATCAGAGAGAAGGCGGCCGGCTCCGCGGTGGCCCTCTACGAAGAGCCCGACGTGCTGGTCAAGGTGATCCGCGACCTGTTCAACGAGGACTTCGCCGGCCTCATCGTCTCCGGTGACGAGGCCTGGACCACGATCAACGATTACGTGAATTCCGTTGCCCCCGATCTGGTTTCGAAGCTGACCAAGTACGACGCGCCCGCCGGGCCGGAAGGGCAGGCCGGGCCGGACGTGTTCGCGGTGCACCGCATCGACGAGCAGCTGGCCAAGGCGATGGAGCGCAAGGTGTGGCTGCCATCGGGCGGCACGCTGGTGATCGACCGGACCGAGGCCATGACGGTGGTCGACGTCAACACCGGCAAGTTCACCGGGTCCGGGGGGAACCTCGAACAGACCGTCACCAAGAACAACCTCGAGGCGGCCGAGGAGATCGTGCGCCAGCTGCGGCTGCGCGACATCGGCGGAATCGTGGTCATCGACTTCATCGACATGGTGCTGGAGTCCAACCGGGATCTGGTGCTCCGGCGGCTGACCGAGGCGCTGGCCCGCGACCGCACCCGCCATCAGGTGTCCGAGGTGACGTCGCTCGGTTTGGTCCAGCTGACCCGCAAGCGGTTGGGCACCGGCCTCATCGAAGCCTTCTCGACGTCGTGCTCGAACTGTGGCGGGCGCGGCATCCTGCTGCACACCGACCCGGTGGATTCGGCCCCGTCGAACGGGCGCAAGTCCGAATCCGGTGGGGGTGGCCGCCGAAGCAGGCGCAAGAAGAACAAGACCGAAGAGCAGGTGGTGGCCAAGGTGCCCACCCACGCTCCCGGCGAGCACCCGATGTTCAAGGCGATGGCCGCCGGCTCCTCCACGCAGTCCGAGGACGACGAGTCCGACGAGACCATCGAAGAAGTCGACGAGCTCGACCAGCAGAAGGCGGGGCGCGCCCGCGGCGTCGCGGACACCGATGAAGAGGACTTCGACGACACCGACGACGAGGACACCGACGATGACGACACCGACGACGAGGACTCGGACGACGATTCGGATGACGAGGACTCGGACGACGACGATTCGGACGATGACGACGACCTCGACGACGATGACGACGACATCGACGACGAAGAGGACCTCGGCGAGGATGACGAGGACCTCGAGCTCGACGACGACGATTTGGACACCGAGGACGACGATTCGGACGACACCGACGCCGGGCAGGCCACCGCCGGGGCCGGCGAGGCCGACTCGGGACGCCCCAGGCGCCGGCGGGCTGCGGGCCGGCCGGCCGGCCCGCCGATCCACGCGGACTGACCGGGCTGACCGGAAGGCGCCGGTCGTGTCCGGTTTGACCCTGTAGCCGCTGGTCACGTACCCTTGGACAGTTGTCGTCAGACCGGGTGAGGAAACTTTGGCCGGCGGCAGCGGGACTCCCGGGGAATCGGCGCAGGCCCGCAACCCAGACCCACCACGCGCACCGCGGTTGGTGCGCGCGCGACGCGCAGAGCAGCGGCTAGCAGAAGGAGCAGAGCGACGATGGCGACCTACGCAATCGTGAAGACGGGCGGCAAGCAGTACAAGGTCGCCGTCGGGGACGTGGTCAAGGTCGAGAAGCTCGAATCCGAGCCCGGCTCGAACGTGTCGCTGCCGGTCGCCCTGGTGGTGGACGGCGCCAAGGTGACCACCGACGCGGCCGCGCTGGCCAAGGTCGCGGTGACCGGCGAGGTGCTCGAGCACACCAAGGGCCCCAAGATCCGTATCCACAAGTTCAGGAACAAGACCGGCTACCACAAGCGTCAGGGGCACCGTCAGCAGCTGACGGTCCTGAAGGTCACCGGAATCAAGTAGCGGAGGCGACAGAACATGGCACACAAGAAGGGCGCTTCCAGCTCGCGCAACGGTCGCGATTCCGCCGCGCAGCGGCTGGGCGTGAAGCGATTCGGCGGCCAGGTCGTCAAGGCGGGCGAGATCATCGTTCGCCAGCGCGGCACCAAGTTCCACCCGGGCGTGGGTGTTGGGCGCGGCGGGGACGACACGCTGTTCGCCAAGGAGGCCGGCGCCGTCGAGTTCGGCATCAAGCGCGGCCGCAAGACCGTCAACATCGTGGCGGCCGGACAAGCCACCGACTGACCCGTGTTTCCGGGCCCAGCCCGGTGATTTCGGCGCCCGGTGGTAGGTGAGAGGATTCACAATGCCTCGGTTCGTCGACCGCGTCGTCATCCATGCGCGCGCCGGTGCCGGGGGTAACGGCTGTGCCTCGGTCCATCGCGAGAAGTTCAAGCCGCTCGGCGGCCCCGACGGCGGCAATGGCGGCCGCGGCGGCAGCATTGTCTTCGTCGTCGACCCGCAGGTGCACACCCTGCTCGACTTCCATTTCCATCCGCACGTCACCGCGCCCTCGGGCAAGCAGGGGATGGGCAACAATCGCGACGGCGCCGCCGGCGCCGACCTGGAAGTCAAGGTGCCCGACGGCACCGTCGTCCTCGACGAGAACGGTCGGCTGCTGGCCGATCTGGTCGGCGCGGGCACCCGCTTTGAAGCCGCCGCGGGCGGACGCGGCGGGTTGGGCAACGCCGCCCTCGCATCGCGGGCGCGCAAGGCGCCCGGCTTCGCGCTGCTGGGCGAACAAGGCCAGACCCGCGACCTGACCCTGGAACTCAAGACCGTCGCCGACGCCGGCCTGATCGGTTTCCCCTCGGCCGGCAAATCGTCGCTGGTGTCGACGATCTCGGCGGCCAAACCCAAGATCGCCGACTACCCGTTCACCACGCTGGTTCCCAACCTCGGCGTGGTGTCGGCGGGGGAGCACACCTTCACCGTCGCCGACGTACCCGGCCTGATCCCGGGCGCGTCCGAGGGCCGCGGCCTGGGGCTGGACTTCCTCCGGCACATCGAGCGATGCGCCGTGCTGGTGCACGTCGTCGACTGCGCCACCGCGGAACCCGGCCGCGACCCCATCTCCGATATCGACGCGCTGGAGGCCGAACTCGCCGCGTACACGCCCACCCTGCAAGGGGATGCGACGCTGGGTGATCTGGCCGAGCGGCCCCGCGCGGTGGTGCTCAACAAGATCGACGTGCCCGAGGCGCGCGAGCTCGCCGAATTCGTCCGTGACGAGATCGCCGAGCGCGGCTGGCCGGTGTTCCTGGTGTCGACTGTCGCGCGAGAAGGTCTGCAGCCGTTGATCTTCGGGTTATGGAAGATGATCTCGGAATACAAGGCCGCCCAGCCGGAGGTCGTGCCGCGCCGCCCGGTGATACGTCCGGTTCCCGTCGACGACAGCGGCTTTCGCGTCGAGCCGGATCCGCAGCAGCCGGGTGCCTTCGTGGTCAGCGGTGCGCGCCCCGAACGATGGATCCGTCAGACCAACTTCGACAACGACGAGGCGGTCGGATACCTGGCCGACAGGCTGGCGCGCCTCGGTGTCGAAGAGGAATTGCTGCGGCTGGGGGCGCGACCGGGCTGCGAAGTGACCATCGGCGACATGACGTTCGATTGGGAGCCGCAAACGCCTGCCGGACAACAGGTTGCGCTGTCGGGACGCGGAACCGACGCGCGGTTGGAGCGCACCGACCGCGTCGGCGCCGCCGAACGCAAGGCCGCCCGGCGCCAGCGCCGCGAACACGGTGAGGAATCGTGACCGCCGGCGGCGATGCAGAGCGTAGCGATGAGGTGGGGGCACGCCCCCACAAGTGGGAGGTACCCCCACCCGCTTGCGGGGGAGAGCGGCGCATCGTAAGCGCCCACCGCGACGTCATCCGCAATGCGCGCAGCCTGGTGGTCAAGGTGGGGACCAACGCGCTGACCACACCCGCGGGAGTGTTCGACGCCGGCCGGTTGGCCGGACTCGTCGACGCGATCGAGGCGCGGATGAAGGCGGATACCGACGTCGTCATCGTGTCATCGGGAGCCATCGCCGCCGGCATCGAGCCGCTCGGATTATCCCGTCGCCCCAGGGATTTGGCGACGAAGCAGGCCGCGGCCAGCGTCGGTCAGGTGGCGCTGGTGAATTCGTGGAGCGCCGCGTTCGCCCGCTATGGCCGCACGGTCGGACAGGTGTTGCTGAGCGCGCACGACATCTCGATGCGGGCCCAGCACACCAACGCCCAGCGCACACTGGATCGGCTGCGCGCACTGCACGCGGTGGCGATCGTCAACGAGAACGACACCGTGGCCACCAACGAGATCCGGTTCGGTGACAACGACCGGCTCTCGGCGCTGGTAGCCCACCTGGTCGGCGCCGAGGCGTTGGTGTTGCTGTCCGACATCGACGGGCTCTACGACTCGGATCCGCGAAAGACCGACGGCGCCAGGTTCATCTCGGAGGTGTCGGGCTCCGCGGACCTGATCGGTGTAATCGCCGGGCCCGGAAGCGATTTGGGTACTGGCGGGATGACCTCGAAGATGTCGTCGGCGCTCCTTGCCGCGGACGCCGGTGTGCCGGTGCTACTGGCCGCAGCGGCCGACGCCGCGACCGCGCTCACCGACGCGTCGGTCGGCACGGTGTTCGCCGCGCGCCCGGTACGAATGTCGGCGCGGCGGTTCTGGGTGCGTTACGCCGCCGAGGCGGCCGGGGAGCTGACCCTGGACGAGGGGGCGGTGCGCGCGGTGGTGCGCCAGCGTCGCTCACTGCTGCCCGCCGGGATCACCGCGGTGGCCGGGCGGTTCTACGCCGGAGACGTCGTCGAATTGCGCGACCCGGACGCGGTGATGGTGGCCCGTGGCGTGGTCGCCTACGACGCGGCCGAACTGGCCACCATGATGGGCCGCTCAACCTCTGAGCTGCCGGGCGAGTTGCGTCGGCCCGCGGTGCACGCCGACGACCTGGTGGCGGTGTAGACGCGCTTCGGCGCTTTGCCGCACGTCCGGGTCAACGCTCCGAGATTGGCTTGAGATACAGTGCGCCCCAGACAATTTCGGCCAGGGTCGCGGCCAGCTCGGCATCGTAGTCAGGCGGATTGGCCGGCAGGTTCTGCTGGCAGGCCCGCTCGACCATCCAGGTCAGCGCGCTCGCGGTGGTCAGCGGGGCCAGCTCGCGGCGGATCGAGCCGTCGGCCTGGCCGGCCTCGATGACCTGGGTGAACTGCTCGGAGATGCCGGTCAGCAGTTCGCGATACGTTTGCGCCGTCAGCGGGTCGTAGGCGGACATCTCGTTGAGCGCGACCAGCACCGCCTGGTGCCGCCGGTAGGTGGCGATGATGCGGCTCATCGCCGTGCGCACGTCGTCCGGGTCATGCCGCCCGGCCACGCTCCACCAACTTCGTGCGCCGTCGGTCAGATCGCCGAACACCTGGCCCGCGAGCCGTCGCAGCAGTTGCCCTTTGTCCTCGAAGTAGATGTAGAAGCTGGCCCGGGAAATGCCGGCCTCGCCGGAGAGCCGATCCACGCTCAGTTCGGTGAAGCTCGCGCCATCGCGCATCAGCCGCTCGGTGGCGTCCAGCAGGCGGCGCTCCATTTGTTCGCGCCGCTGTTCGCGCCCCAGGCGCCGGTGGCCCTGCGGCTTGCGGGTGAGCGACGGCATGCGCCGAGCATAACCGAAGAGCCGACATATTGACTAGACATAGTGTCTAGGCATATCGTCGCCACTGGGAGCCTGTGACCGGGGTCATACAGAGGGAGGATCAGCAATGGCCGTGATGACGGGGAAGTCCGGGACCGACAAGTCCGGTCGTGCCTACGACGAGATCGATCTGTCCTCGCGGGCGTTCTGGTCCACCACCGCGGCGGATCGGGAACGCTCCTTCGCCGTGCTGCGCGCCGAGCGCCCGGTGAGCTGGCACCCACCCGTCGAAGACTCGCTGATGCCCGATCCGGCCGACCCGGGTTTCTGGGCGGTCACCCGGCGCTCCGACATCGTCGCGGTCAGCCGCAACAACGACGTCTTCCTGTCCGGCCGGGGCGTGATGTTCGAGAGCATTCCGGTGGAGCTGCTCGAGGCGTCGCAGTCGTTCCTCGCGATGGACCCGCCGCGACACACCAAGCTGCGCAAGCTCGCTCACGCCGCGCTCAGCCCCCGGCAGGTCCGCCGGATCGAGGACTCGATCAAGGCGAACGCGAAGACCATCGTCGAAGAACTGCGGGCCGCCGGTAGCGGCGCGGACTTCGTCGACCACTGCGCCAAAGAACTGCCCATCCGCACCCTGTCGGACATGATGGGGATCCCGGAGTCCGAGCGTGAGCGCATGGCGCACGCCACCGACGCCCTGGTGTCCTGGGCCGACCCGGAATTCCTCGACGGGCGGCCGGCGATGGAAGTCCTGGTGGAAAACCAGCTGTATCTGCACCAGGTCGTCGGCACCCTGGCCACCCGACGCCGCGAGCACCCCGGCGACGACCTGATCAGCAGCCTGGTCACCGCCGAGGTGGACGGCGACCGCCTGGAAGACGCGGAGGTGGCGGCGTTCTTCGTGCTGCTCTCCGTGGCGGGCAACGACACCACCCGGCAGACCATCAGCCACACGCTGCGCGCGCTCACCGACTTCCCCGACCAGAAAGCTTGGCTGCTCGAGGATTTCGACAACCGCATCGGCGCCGCCATCGAGGAGTTCATCCGCTGGGCGACGCCGGTCATGACCTTCCGCCGCACGGCCGCAACGGATGTCGAGCTGGGCGGTCAGACCATCCTGGCGGGAGAGAAGGTGGTCATGTTCTATCCGTCCGGCAACTGGGACACCGAGGTCTTCGACCACCCGGAACGCTTGAACTTGAGCCGCGACCCCAATCCGCACGTCGGCTTCGGCGGTGGCGGGCTGCACTTTTGCCTCGGTGCGCACGTGGCCCGCGCGCAGCTGCGGGCCATCTTCGGCGAGCTGTTCCGTCAGCTGCCCGACATCCGGGCGGGTGAGCCCGCCTACCTGGCGGGCAACTTCGTGCACGCCATCCGCGCCATGCCGTGCACCTTCTAATGCGTTGCCAGGGGCGCTAACTCGTCGGCGAGTAGGGCCAGCAATTCCGAGCAGCCGCCGTCGACCTTGACGGTGGCCAGGTCGTCGCCGCGGGTACTGCCACGGTTGACGATGGCCACCGGGATGCCCAGCGCGGCGGCGTGCCGCACAAACCGGTAGCCGGAGAACACGGTCAGCGACGAGCCCGCGACCAGCAGCGTCTCTGCCCGCTCAACCCATTTATAAGCCTCCGCCACAACATCTTTGGAAACGCTTTCACCGAAATAGACGATGTCCGGCTTGAGCATGCCGCCGCAGCGCTGGCAATCCAGGTAGCGAAACGACGAGGTATCGGTGACAACTGCGTCGGCGTCGGGGGCCACCGCGAGCCCTCCGATCGCTTCGGCGCGCTCGATGAAGCCGGGGTTGAGCGCCTCCAGCCGCTCGCCCAATGCGGCACGCGTCATGGTGAATCCACAGTCCAAACAGATCACCTGCGCGTAGGTGCCGTGCAGGTTGATGACGTTGCGGCTGCCGGCCTTGGTGTGCAGCAGGTCGACGTTCTGGGTGATCACGCCGGTGACCACCGACGCGTCCTCGAGCGCGGCGAGTGCGCGGTGGCCGGCGTTGGGCAGCGTGTCGTCCATGTGCCGCCAGCCAACGTGGTTGCGTGCCCAATACCGCTGCCGAAACGCCGGATCGCCGGTGAACTGGCGGATCGTCATCGGGTTGCTCGGCGGTGAGTCCGGCCCGCGGTAGTCGGGAATGCCCGAATCGGTGGAGATGCCCGCGCCCGTCAGCACCGCGATCCGGCGACCGGCCAGCAGCGTGACCAGTTCGGGCGATTCTGCGCAGCCGACGGTCACCTCATCCAGAGTACGTATTCAGCCCAGGCAGTCCGCCGCGGTCGTGAGCTCGGCGGACATATTTTGCTGCATCATCTTGCACGCCGCCTCGCCCAGGTCGGGGTCGATGTGTGCGACGGCATCGGTCGGGATCACGAACGGGAAGTGCCGGACGTACGCATCCAGGGCGGTGTAGAGGATGCATTGCTCGGTGACCTGACCGGTGATGATCAGCCGCTTGGTTTCCAGCCGGTTGAGCAGATATGCCAGCGCCGTCGCGTAAAACGCGCTGTGCCGGACCTTTGTCATCACGCGGCACTCATCGGTCGGCAGGATCGGCTTGACCAGATCGGGCCGGGCCCCGTCACGGGCGGAGCGGACGATGTCGGAGAATTCCGCGGTGAAGTCGCCGTAATTGTCGTTGACATAGACCAGGTCGACGTCATCGGATTCACGTGCCCGCCGAACCAAACCGGTCAAAGGCTCGATGATCTTCTCGACATTGGGTATTAGATTTTCAGCGTCGGGATGCTGATACGTGTTCATCATGTCGACCACTAAGACAGCGGTGTCACTCATGCCGTCCGGGATACCCGGCGGCTACCGGTTGACACTCACGGGACGACAATGGAAGGACGATGGACTTTTACAACGCTTATAGCCAGGGCTTTGCCCGCGTCGCCGCATGCACGCACCACACGGTCATCGCTGACCCGGCCGCGAATGCCGAATCGGTGCTGCGGATGGCCAGGGAGTGCCACGACGACGCTGTCGCGCTGGCCGTCTTCCCCGAGCTCACGCTGTCCGGGTACTCCATCGAAGACATCGTGCTGCAGGACCTGCTTCTCGACGATGTCGAGAAGGCCGTCGCGGAGATTGTCGCGGCCTCGGCCGAATTGCTGCCGGTCCTGGTCGTCGGGGCCCCGCTGCGTCATCGGCACCGGATCTACAACGCCGCCGTGATCATCCACCGCGGCGTGGTGCTCGGGGTGGCGCCGAAGTCGTACCTGCCCACCTATCGGGAGTTCTACGAACGCCGCCAGCTCGCACCCGGAGACGACGAGCGCGGCACCATCCGCGTCGCGGGGGCCGAGGTGCCGTTCGGTCCCGACCTGCTCTTCGAGGCTTCCGACGTCCCCGGCCTGGTGCTGCACGTCGAAATCTGCGAGGACATGTTCGTGCCGATCCCGCCGAGCGCGGAGGCCGCGCTGGCGGGTGCGACGGTGTTGGCCAACCTGTCCGGCAGTCCGATCACGATCGGCCGCGCCGAGGACCGCTGCCTGCTGGCCCGTTCGGCCTCGTCACGTTGCCTAGCCGCCTACGTGTATTCGGCTGCCGGGGAAGGTGAATCGACGACCGACCTGGCCTGGGACGGTCAGACCATGGTGTTCGAGAACGGCGTGATGCTGGCCCAGTCCGAGCGATTCCCCAAAGGCGAGCGACTCAGCATCGCCGACATCGACATCGAATTGCTTCGCTCGGAACGGCTCCGGATGGGCACCTTCGACGACAACCGGCGCCATCACCGGACGACGACGGACACCTACCGGCGCATCGAGTTCCGGCTGGAGCCACCGTCCGGCGACATCGGGCTGCGACGCGAGGTCGAACGCTTTCCCTTTGTTCCCGCCGATCCGCAACGGCTGGAACAGGATTGCTTCGAGGGTTACAACATCCAGGTCGCCGGTCTCGAACAGCGGCTGCGCGCGCTGGACTTCCCGAAAATCGTCATCGGGATCTCCGGCGGTCTGGACTCGACGCATGCCCTGATCGTCGCCGCCCGCGCGATGGATCGCGAACAACGGCCGCGCAGTGACATTCTGGCGTTCACGCTGCCCGGCTTCGCGACCGGGGACCACACCAAACGTAATGCGGCCGAGCTGTGCCGCACGCTGGGCGTGACGTTCGCCGAGATCGACATCCGCGAGTCCGCGGAGCTGATGCTCAAGGAGATGGATCACCCGTTCGGCCGGGGAGAGAAGGTGTACGACGTCACCTTCGAAAACGTCCAGGCCGGTTTGCGCACGGACTACCTGTTCCGGCTGGCCAACCAGCGCGGCGGAATCGTGCTGGGCACCGGCGACCTGTCCGAACTGGGGCTGGGTTGGTCGACATACGGTGTCGGCGACCAGATGTCGCACTACAACGTCAACGGCGGTGTGCCCAAAACGCTGATCCAGCACCTGATCCGCTGGGTGATCTCGTCGGAACAGTTCGAGCCGGAGGTCAGCGAGGTGCTGCAGTCGGTGCTCGACACCGAGATCACCCCCGAGCTGGTTCCCAGCGGCGAGGAGGAGGAGCTGCAGAGCAGCGAGGCGAAAGTGGGCCCGTTTTCGCTGCAAGACTTTTCGCTATTTTACGTGCTGCGCTTCGGATTCCGGCCGTCGAAGATCGCCTTCCTGGCCTGGCACGCGTGGAGCGATCCCGAACACGGTATCTGGCCACCCGGTTTCCCCCAGGACAAACGGCCATCCTACTCGCTGAAGGAAATTCGGCACTGGCTGCAGGTTTTCGTGCAGCGGTTCTACTCGTTCAGCCAGTTCAAGCGTTCGGCCCTGCCCAATGGCCCCAAGGTGTCGCACGGGGGTTCGCTGTCGCCGCGCGGGGATTGGCGCGCGCCATCCGACATGTCGGCGCGCATCTGGCTCGACGAGATCGACCGCGAGGTTCCCGAGGAGTAGCCCGCGCACTCACGGGCCCGCCCGGCGGTACCGGGCGGGTCGTGAGCGGTCCGCCTACGCCCTGGCGCGGCGCCAGCCCTGATATTGGATTTCGGCGATTACCAGCGTGCCCACGCCGGCCGTCAGGTTCAACACCACGCCGGTCGACGTCAACGGGAAGACGTCGGCGAGCACCAGAACGATTGCGGCCACCGTGTACGCCACGTTCGCGATGATGACGGCCATGCCGGCGCGCCGCACCGATGGCAGGGCGGCCAGCCCGAACACGACGATGCCGTAGGCGATCAAGAACGCGCCCATGCCGTACTCGAACGCCTTCGTGGTGCCCGAGACGTCGGCGAGCCGGTTGGCGAACGGCATACCGGCCAGGCCGACCAGTCCGCTGATGGCGGCGTCGGCCCGCATGGCAAGGCGAAGCAAGCCGTCCCGGGTGCCCGTGCGGTCGATCGTGGTTGCGGACATGATGTTCCTTTCTGTGGCGGACTGCGATCACCACCGACGCTGCTCGCAAACCACTGCCAGATCGACGCCAGCCGCTGCCAAACGCTGCCAACCGCAGGTCAGCGGGGTACTCGTGCTGGGAACGGTCCCCGGCGGACATCTCGACGCATACTCCACCGACGCTCGGGCAGAGTTCGCACCACACCTCACGCCGCGGGTCGGACACCTCAGTCGTGTGTCTCCTGGGGCCGAAAACCGCGTCTACCACTGCGCCGACAACACGACTTCGCGAACTCGGTCAAGTGCGCTGGCGAGCCCCTCCAGCGGCGGTGTGCCAAGTGCGAGGCGCAAGGCGTTCGGCGGATGCGATGTGACGCAGAAGGCCTCGGCAGTCGACACCAGGATGCCTTCGTTTGCCAACTGGTGTGCCACGGCGTCACTACGCGCGTTGTCCGGCAGGCTCAGCCAGCCGTAGTAACAGGCGGCCGGGCCGTGGTAGTTAAGTCCCTCTAGTGCGCGATGGGCAATCTGCTGGCGCTCCGCGGCGTCGCTGCGACGTCTCTTTTCCAGCCTGGTGACCGTGCCGTCGGTGAGCCAACCGCTGACCAACACCGACACCAGACTCGAGGTGCCCCAACTCGATGTGCGCACGGCCTGTTTGGCAGTCGAGACGTATTCGTCCGGCACCACGACGAACCCGAAACGTAAACCGGTGGCAAGGTTCTTCGACAGGCTTGCCACATGCAGGGTGCGTTCCGGGGCTAATGCGTATAGTGTTGGGCCGCAATGTGGTTCGAGGAACGCGTAGGTGCCGTCCTCGATCACCGCACAATCGTGCCGGCGCGCAGTTTCGGCGAGGCGGATGCGCTGTTCGTGCGACATTGTGTAGCCGAGCGGGTTATGCAAAGTAGGGATTGTGTAAATGGCCTCGACCCGGCGACGAGCGCACAGGTCTTCCAGTGCGTCGAGATCTGGACCCGCGGGGCTGGAGGGAAACGACACCAGCTCCAGGGCGCGGTCATCGGCCTGCAGCTTGATGCCGGGATAGGTCAGTTCGTCGACGGCAACGATCGCCCCCGGCCGCGTCAGTACGCGTAGCGCGATATCCAGACCGTGCTGGGATCCGGCTGCCAGTACGACGTTGTTGGGTGGCACGTCTATCCCGCGATCGAGGAGATAGGTTGCGACCGCGGCCTTTTCGATAGTTCGACCACCGGGTGCATGCTGGATCAGCAGCGACTGCAGGTCGCCTGTGGCGGCCAGCTGCCGCAACGCCTCACGTAACTGTTCCGCCTGGTCGTCTGCCAGCGGTTGGTTGAACGATAAGTCGGCAGTGCGGGATGCGATGGGGATTCGGCGTCCGTCGAGGCCGCCATAGCCGCCCTGGTCGCGGACGAACGTGCCGCGGCCGGGTTCGCCGACCACTAGGCCTGCGCGCGCGAGGTGAGCGTAGACGCGGGTCGCGGTGGCCAAGGCGATGCCATGCTGCCGGGCAAGGTCGCGGTGGGTCGGCAGCCGGGTGCCGGGCGCCAATTGCCCATCGCGGATCTCGGCGGTCAATCGATCCACGATCGCTGTATAGCGGCTGGTCGGCACGGGTAGCCCGCCCTTGTATCTAGGACAATTTCTCGATTGTTCTATCACACCCGGATACGCTGCGAAAGAGCAACCAACCAACCACTGGGTTGCCTAGGGCGCAGTTCCCTGGTGAAGGCGACACGTGCACCGACCCGGGCCTGCGCAGGTAGGAGTCATCATGAAAGCGATCGAAATTAGCTCCGGCACAATTTATTACGAGGAGACCGGGCCCGAAAACGGCAGGCCGGTGGTGTTCGTGCACGGATACATGATGGGTGGGCAAGTGTGGCGCCGCGTCAGCGCGGAACTCGCCGCGGTCGGGCTGCGCTGCATCGCCCCCACCTGGCCGATGGGTGCGCACCCGGAGCCGCTGCGCCCGGGCGCCGATCGCACCATCGCGGGCGTTGCCGGAATCGTTGCCGAGGTGCTTGCGGCCCTTGACCTCGAAGACGTGGTGTTGGTCGGCAACGACTCCGGCGGTGTCGTAACGCAACTCGTCGCGGTGCACCATCACGACCGAATTGGCGCCATGGTGCTGACGAGTTGCGATGCCTTCGAACATTTCCCGCCGCCGATCCTCAATCCGATGATCATGGCGGCCAAGTCCAAACTGTCCTTCCGGCTGATGCTGCAAACGATGCGGCTATCCGGTGTCCGCAAGCGCGCGTATGGCGCCTTGGCCCACCGCGACATCGACGACCTGGCCCAGACGTGGGTGCGGGCGGCGCTGTCAAATCCGGCAGTCGCGGAAGACTTGCGCCGGCTCACGCTGTCGTTTCGGACCGAGGTCACTACCGGCGTCGCCGCCCGGCTGCCGGAATTCGACAAGCCGGCCCTCATCGCATGGTCGGCTGATGACGTGTTCTTCGAGCAAGAGGATGGCGAACGATTGGCGGCCATCCTCCCGAACGCCCGGTTCGCGGTGATCGAGGGAGCCCGCACCTTTTCGATGGTGGATCGGCCGGCCCGGCTCGCCGACTTGCTTTCGACCGTCGCGGTGCGGGCGTAGTGAAAGACCCCGCCATGCCCCTCGCTCACCCTTTTGACGGCGCGATTGAACTCGATCCCGTCGACCGCAATATCAGCCGGGGCCGCACTCATCCGGGGTGGACATCCATGGTGAGCCCGTTCGGCGGAATCACCGTTGCCACGCTGGTGCGTGCCGTCGAGACACACCCCGACCGCGTCGGCGAACCCATCGCGCTGACCGTAAATTTCCTGGCACCCATCGCCGACGGCGAGTTCGACATTTCGCTTCGCGCCGTGCGCACGAACCGCACCAACCAGCACTGGCTGCTTGAGCTCAGCCAAGACGGCGAAGTCAGGAACACCGCGACGGCGCTATTTGGATTTCGCCGCGACACCTGGGGTGACACCGAAGCTAGTCCGCCGAAAACACCGCCGCCAGAACAGATCGCGCCAGACCGCGCCCAGGGCGACTTCGTCGGCTGGGGACGTCTGTACGACCTGCGGTTCGCCGAGGGCGCCTTTCCGGGACAAGGCGCACTGCCCAGTCCCTCCGCGACTACGACGATGTGGATTCGCGACACAGCACAGCGCCGCATCGACTACCCGGCACTTGCCGCCGTGTGTGATGTGTTCTGCCCACGCGCTTTCTTACGCTGTGGTGGACCGGTTCCTGCCGGGACTATCTCCCTGACGACGTATTTCCACGCCGATCAGCGAGAGCTTGACGCCCTCCGTGGCGACTACATCCTCGGTACCGCGCACGCCAACCGATTTTCCCGGGGCTACTTCGATCAGAGCGTGCAGCTGTGGTCTCGCGATGCTGTGTTGCTGGCCACCTCGCACCAGATCGTCTACTTCAAAGGAAACGCATGTACGCCAATCCAGTTGTCTACCTAGACAGCCGCGACGGGTTGCTGCGCCTGGCAATGCGCGCGGACGCCGTGATCAGTGGCATTTTCGGAATAGCCGGTCTGGCTGGGTGGATGCCTGAGTTCTCAGGAGCCACAAGGGCTTTCGAATACGGGGTTGACTCTTTCTTCGTCGTTTACGGTGTGATCGTGCTGGGACTGGCCGCGCTGCCACCCGTGCTCCGCACTGGTATCGGCGTAGTCGTCGCCAATCTTCTCTATACGGCGGCTGCCGTTGTCCTGGTGGTCGAACATCTGGTTCCGTTGACCGCCAGTGGCATGGTCTTCGCAACGGCATCCGCCGTTTACACGCTGGCATTTGCTCAGCTGCAGTACCTTGGCTGGCGCCGCGTCAAGAGGTCCCGGTGATGCCGGTCGCACGCCATGCGGCGGCGACCGCACCTATACCCGGCGGTGCGCGGCAATGCCGTGGTGGCGTGGCAGGACTGGAGATCCGTCGATCGCCGTTGGTCTATCTCCGACCGGCCAGGCCCAGCGACGGGCCGGCTTTGCTTCGCATGCACGAGCGGTGCAGCCCCGCGACGCGTTATTCCAGATGGTTGGCGCCGAGCTCGATCTTCCCGCGGGTGTATTTGCGGGCCGCACTCGCCGGCGGCGACGAACACATCGCGATAGTGGCAGTGCGCGGTGGCCGGCCAGCGATTGTCATCGGATTGGCCAGTGCCGCACTAACTTCAGAGGGTCAGCGCGAACTGGGGCTCCTAGTAGAGGATCACTACCAGGGGCAAGGCATCGGCAGACGGATGCTTGACTCGCTGGTCGATCTGATCGGACCAGACGAAGATCTGTGTGTATCAGCACTGGGCGAGAATCACTGGCTGCTTGGCAAGCTGTCGCGATTCGGCACGGTAGAGGCCCACCTTGACAACGGGATCATCGATGCGCGCGTGATCCGAGCACCACGTTGACCGCAGAACCGGTTATGGACCAAGGAAGGTGATTTTCAATGACGTATGAATATGCCATTTCCCCCGAATGGCTAACAACCACGGGCCGGCCATACCGGGGCCGGTGCCGGATCAGCGTCTATCCAATCGTCGAGACCAAGGAGTCCCGCTACAGCGACATGGATGTGAACGGCCACCTCAACCATTTGGCGTTGGAGGCGCTACACGAAGACGCGCGGGCGCGCATCAACCAGCAGTATGTCCCTGGCGCTTACGACCCGGCTGATCGCGCCCTTAGGTTGGTGACATCCCAAAACGTCGTGCACTTCCTGGCTGAGGTGCATTGGCCCGCAACGGTCGAGGTCGGCATCGGAATTGGTGGCATCGGCCGTACCTCGGTCGTCGTATCGTCCGGAATTTTCCACGAAGACAGATGCGTCAGCGTCTGTGACATGACCCTCGTCCTGGTCGGAGATTGCGGCCCGGTCGCCTTTCCCGAAGACAACCGGGAAGTGATGCGCAAGTTGCAGCTGCGCTGCGCATGAAGCCAGGAGGCACCATGACGCAAGCCGAATACTACGAACAGTTCCTAGCCCTGCATCACCAGCCCGAAGCGTTCGTGATGCCGAACGCGTGGGACGGGCTGTCGGCACTGATCCTCAAGCACGCAGGTTTTGCCGCACTGGGCACCTCGTCGGCGGCTCTGGCCGCGGCACTGGGCCGCCGCGACGGGTGTCATGCCGTTACCGCCGCCGAACATCTGGCGCACGCCGAGTTGCTCATCGAAGTCGGCCGCCTGCCCGTCAACGGCGACTTCGAGGACGGTTACGGTGCAACGCCTGACGATGTTGCTGCGACGGTGCGCGCCGCCATCGATAGCGGGTTGGCCGGGACCGGCGTGGAGGACACCTCCGGGGATCCCGCTCGTCCAATCCGTGATTTCGACGACGCAGTCGCGCGGGTCCGGGCCGCCGCGCGAGCGGGTCGCGGCCGCATCGTGCTCACCGGGCGCACCGACAATTTCTTGCATCGTCGCAACGATCTTGACGACACGATCCGTCGTCTCACGGCATTCGCGGAGGTCGGTGCCGACGTCCTTTACGCTCCTTACCCGCCGGACATGGCGGCGGTCACGGCGATCGTGCGAGCGGTCGCTCCGAAACCGGTCAACGTCGTGGTCGGGACAAAGTCGGAGACGCCCACGGTGGGACAGCTGTCGGCGGCCGGAGTCAAGCGCATCAGCACCGGGGCGGCGCTGTACAACCACGCTGCCGCGGCAGTGCAGGCCGCGGCAGCGGCACTGGCCCAGGGCGACCTTGCGAGCGCGACGACCGGCATACCGATGCGAGACGTCGCCGCCCTACTTTTCGAGGACTAGCGCTCGTAGGTTCCGGTCAGCGTGCCCCGCGCGAGCACGTGCCCGCGCATCGCGGCCAACAGCCCCTTGGCGGTGGTCACCGTGTCCGGGAGGGCGGCGTCGAGCGCGAACACGTGGAAACGGTAGTGATGTGGCCCGTGGCCGGGAATCGGTCGTGGGCCGGCGTAGCCGTGGTGACCGAGGTCGGCCCGCAGGAAGCGGATTCCCGCGCATCCCGGTTGCAGTGCCCCCGCCGCCACGCCGTCGACGGTCGGTTCGATTACCGCGGCGGTGTGCACCAGCGGGCGGGGGAACGGCACGTCGACGTCGTCGATGAGGAGCGCCAGCTGACGCGTGCCGAGCGGTGGCCCCGACCAACGCAGCGGCGGTGACGTGTTGTCACCCACGCCCTTGCCCGCGCTGGACGCCGGCATGGCTTCGCCGTCGGCGAACGCGGTGCTGGTGACCGTGATGGTGGCGGGTGCGGCGAATGCGCCACCGGCGAGCGGACTTCGGTGGCCGCCCGCGCGCACGCCGCGGAGCATTCGGCCCAGCCGCTCGATCATGCCCCGCTGCCCGCGCCGCGCATGGCCACCGCGGGTGAGCGCAGCAGGTCGCCCAATTCGCTGGGCAGGTAGCCCTGCCGGGCAAGCCGCGGCAGCACGCCGCCGCTCTCGATGATGTCGAGAATCAGGTCGGGCAGCTTCGCGATGGTGCCCGAGGCGCCGGTGGTGTCGTTGCGCCAGCTGCCGTCGGCCAGGTCGAACGTCCCGGTGTCGCCGTCGTTGAACGCCGCGGTGGCATCGGGGACGGTGATCGCCGGCAGCCCGGAGTTCACGGCGTTGCGAAAGAACAGCGAGTTGAATTCCTCGGCGACCAAACCGGCGACGCCGAGCTCGACGAACAACGCCGCCACGGGCCGCGAGGAGCCGAGCCCGAAGTTCTTGCCTGCCAACACGATATCGCCCGGCGACACCTCGTCGGTCCAGCCCGGCCGCACCTCGTAGAAGACGTGCCTGGCGGCCTCGGCGGGTTCCATCTTCATGGCGAACGCCGGATACATTGCGTCGGTGTTCAGGTTGTCGCCGAACACCCAGACTTTGCCGCTGAAACGCAGCGTCATGCGATCACGCTCCTCGGGTCGCTGATGTAGCCGGTGACCGCGGACGCGGCGACGGTGGCCGGGGAGGCCATGTAGATTTCGGCCTCGGTGCTGCCCATACGCCCGGTGAAGTTGCGGGTGCTGGCCGTGATGCACACCTCGCCGGGGCCCACCACGCCCATGTGGTAGCCGAAACAGGCTCCGCAGGTGGAGTTGGTGACGACGGCGCCGGCGTCGGCGAGATCCTGAAGGTAGCCACGCCGCATGGCCTCGCGGTACACGGCCTGCGAGGCGGGCGTCACCAGCAGTCGCACGCCCGGTGCGACGGTCTTGCCGCGCAACAACTGCGCGGCGATCTGCAGGTCCTCGAGTTGCCCGTTGGCGCAGGAGCCGATGAAGGCCTGGTCGATCTTCTGTTTGCCCAATTGCGATACCGGAGAACCATTGCGGCTGACGGTGCCCGGCCGTGCCACATAGGGTTCCAGCGCCGCGAGGTCGATGCGCCGGATGTCCTGGTAGGTGGCGTCGGAATCCGGTGTGACGGCGTCGAATCCGGTGGCCCCGCGTTCGTCGAGAAACGACGCCAACACGTCGTCGGGCTCGAATGTGCTGAAGTCGGCCGACACCTCGGCGCCCTGGGTCGCGATGGTCCGCCGATCGTGCATCGGGATGCCGGCGAGGCCGCCCCCGCCGAACTCGAGGTTCCGATTCGGCGCATCGCCGTATTCGTTGGCGATGTGCAGGAAAATGTCCTTGCCGCTCACCACGTCCGGTTTGGCGCCGTGGAATTCGTAGCGGATCGTCGGCGCGACCTGGAACCAGGTGGAACCGGTGCACATGATGGAATAGATCTCGGCGGGCCCCAGCCCGCGCGCCGCGGTGTTGTATGCGCCCGCCGCGCAGGTGTGAGAGTCGGTGCACGCCAGCACTTCTCCCGGGCGGGCCAGCCCATTCTCAGCGATCACCTGATGGCAGATGCCATGCCGGCCGACGTCGTAGAAGCGCTCGATGCCGAAGTCCGCGACGAACTTGCGGGCGTGGCGGCCGCCCTCGGCATCCTTGATCGTCGGGGCGGGCACGGCGTGATCCATGATCACCGCGAGCTTGTCGGGGTCGTGAATCCTGTTGGGCTGTATCCACATGGTGGCGAACTGCAGGTCGATCAGCACGGTCATGTCGACGTCGACCACGACCGTGTCACCCGGTGCCACCGAGTCCAGCCCGGCCTTGCGCGCGAAGATCTTTTCGATGATGGTCATGCCCATGTGCGGTCCTCGGTGTGTGCGTACTTGTCGTCGAGCGCCCGCCATTCCGACATGCCCACCAGGTTGAAGAAGTCAGCCGGGGAGGTGGGCAGCTGGGCGGCAAGGTCGGTACCGTTGAGTTCGCACAGGCTCTGCAGCATGGCGAACGTCGTCTGCATCAGCAAATTGCTGGGGTGGATGGCGATCGCGTAACCCAATTCCTGCAGTCGTGCCGCCGACTGCAGCGGGGTCAGGCCGCCGAGCACCAGGTTGATCAGCAGGGGAGCGTCGACTTCGTGTGCGATGCGCTCGATTTCGCCGACGTCCTGCGGCGCCTCCACGAAGATGATGTCCGCGCCCGCTTGCGCGTACCGGTTGGCGCGCTCGATCGCCGCATCCAGACCGAGTGGTGCGCGGGCGTCGGTGCGGGCCACCACCAGCAGGTTGTCATCGGCTCTGGCGTCCAGTGCGGCCGCCAGCGTCTGTTCGAACACCGCCGCGTCGACGACCTGCTTGTCCGGCAGGTGGCCGCAACGCTTGGGGAACACCTGGTCCTCCAGCTGGATTGCGGCCACCCCGGCCGCATCGTAGGAACGAACCGTGCGCACCACGTTCATCGGTCCGCCGTACCCGGTGTCGGCGTCGGCGATGAGTGGGACGTCGCCGAGGGCGCCGGTGATCATCGCGACCCGGTCGGCCATCTCGGTCGCGGTGACCAGGCCGATGTCGGGCAAGCCAAAGCCCGACGCCGCCACGCCGGCGCCCGTCATATAGGCGGCGACGTGCCCGGTGCGTCTGGTCAGATGCGCGGAGATGCCGTCGAAAACGCCTGGCGCGACGATGAGTTCGCGTTTGTCCAGCAATGCTTTGAGCCGAGAGCGGGCCGGAGTTGTTGTTGCCATCGTGCGTCCTTTCAGTCCAGTGCGCCCGCGACGGGGCCGGCGAGCAGGTCGATCAGGTTGTTGATGTCGGTCAGGTCGTCGAGCCCGATCACCGCCCGCTCGATTGCCGCGGCGCGGCCGTGATTGGTGACCCGGTCGGCCAGCGCGTGGAACTTGGCCACCAATTCGTCGTTGGTGACCGGATCGTCGGGTGCGCCGTGCGGCAGGGCGACTCGCGCGCGGTGCACGGTTCCGTCCCGGGTGGTCACCGCGACGTCGGTGCGGAATCTCTCGGCGATGCCGGCGCCGGCCAGTGATTCGTCGAGATGCACCGTGGTGGACGCGATCAGTGACCAGATGTCGTCGGAATCGAGCCGGGCCGGGGTGAACTGCTCGGGCAACACGTCGCCGTCGAGCAACGCGGCCGCGGTGGCGTACCCGATGTTCATCTGTGCCCCGATCGGGGTGAGCGGGCGCTCCGGCGGCCACCAACCATGCTTGTACACGGTCTCTCCGACGGTGATGTCGACCGACGAGATGTCTTCGGGTGCGACCGAATTCCGTAACTGTCGGGCGGCGTCGATGGCACCGTGCAGCCCACCCATCGCGGCATAGGACTTGACCATGATGAGGGAGGTCTCCCAGCGGTGGCCGAGTTCGCCGGTCAGCGGTGCGGCATCCGGATCGTGCCCCTCGCCGAAAACGCTGAGGAAGCCGCCATATTCACGTTCGAACACGCGCTTGATCCCGGTGTAACCGGCGGCCGCCAGACCCGCCGCGTAGAAGCCGTTGCGCGCCGCCAGGCCGTGGTGCATGCGCTTGCTCATCGCTTCGTACTGCGCGGCCATCAGACCCGCCGATTGGGTTGCGGCCAGGCCCAGCGCGTCTTCCAGCTGCGCCGGCGGCAGTCCGCGCAGCTTGCCGGACGCCATCGCCGCCGAATGGGTGCCGAAGACCGGGCCCGAATGCCATCCGCGGTCCAGCATTTGGGTGCCGTGCAGGGTGTAGCCCACGCGGGGCCCGACCTCGAACCCGGCGATGGCCGCGAGCAGCAGTTCGGAGCCGCCGGTCGGCGCCGGACGTGTCGACGCCGTCGACAGCAGCGCCGGGATGAGCAGCGAGCAGCTGTGCAGCGGGGCCAGCGGGTGGAAGTCGTCGAGTTCGAAGCCCTGGATGAACGTGCCGTTGAGCACCGCGGCCGCGGGCGCACTGGTCCGCAGGCCGGTCCCGATGACGGCGCAGTCGCCGGGGCCCTCCAAGCCCAGCACGGCGTCGGTGGCGACGCGTGACCACGGCAATTGGGCCTCCACCAGGGCGCAGCCGATGCCGTCGAGCAGCAGGTGTTTGGCGCGATCGACGACGGCAGCGGGGACATCGTCGAGCGTGAGCCCGGCGACCCAGGTGGCAAGGCGCCCGGTCGGCCCGGTCGGATCGGTGGCGGCCCCCTGCTGCACCGCGGTCATCGCGACCCCCTAGTCGACGGGTGATAGTTGTTATATGTTTATAACAACTGATCGGATCGTGCAAGGGAGGCGGTGTGACAGCATTGAGCACCGTGCAGCAGCGCAGCGAGAAGGCCGGGCCGGTGTCCGTCACCGCCGGTGTGCCGTTGCACCGGCAGCTGTACTTGGTGCTGCACGACGAGATCGACCGCGGGGTGATCGCCCCCGGCGAGGCGCTGCCCACCGAGCAGACCCTGTGCGATCAGTTCGGGGTCTCTCGCATCACCGTGCGGCGCGCGCTGGCCGACCTCGCCGAACAGGGTTACATCGAACGCCGGCATGGCATCGGTTCGTTTGTGCGCCAACATGATCCGGCCGATGTGCCGACCGGGCGCTCGTATCTGCAAGAACTGCGCCAGACCCAATTCGAGACCGAGGTCGAGGTGGTCGAACTTGGCACGCGGTCGCCCACCCGGGTCGTCGCCGAAAGCCTCGGGAGCACCGGCGAGTTGCTGCACGTCGTGCGGGTGCGACGACAGCGCAGGACCGGCGAGCCGCTATTGGTGACCGACGCCTGGCTGCCGCTGGAACTGGCCCCGGTGCTGACGGAGGCCGCGTTGCGGCGCGCACCCCTCTACGAGCTGTTGTCCGACGGCGGCATCACCATGAACCGGGTGCGGCACGAGATCACGGCCGAAATCGCGGGCCCGCGCAACGCGCATCTGCTCGACATGCCGATCGGCGCGGCCCTGTTGCGGGTCAACCGGCTCGTCTATGCGGCCGACGCACCGCATCACTATCTCTCGGCCCTGCTATCGCCGAGCCGAAGTCGCGTGCTGCTCACCCAGGCGGCCGACGAGTTGGAGACCGGCGACGGTCTGAGAATCGCCCACGACGTCGGCGGGCGGAGCGGCTAGGACGCGTCGCGGACCGCCTTGTCTATTGCACCGACGTCGGGTGCGCAATCGCCGGCGCCGGCGACCAACGTCGCCAGCGCACCCGCCGCGCACGCACGCTGCAACGCGAGCCGCCGCTGATCCCGCGAGCCCGGATTGGACGGCCAATTCGCGGCCAGCACGCCGGCGAACACGTCGCCGGCCCCGGTGGTGTCCACCGGATCCACTGTCGGGGCCGGCACGGTGTACTGGCCGTCCGTGCCCACGTAGCGGGCGCCGTGCGCGCCCAGTGTGATCACTAAATGCTCTGGGCGCCAAGGCCATTCGTCGGCTTCGTCTTCGTTGGTGATCACCACGTCCGCCGCGGCCGCCAATTCGCCCAACGAGCGGGGGTCCTGCCCGGCCGGCGAGGCATTCACGACGACGATCGCCCCCGCCGAACGCGCGTGTTGCGCCGCCGCGACAGCCGTGTCCACCGGAATCTCCAGCTGGGTCAACATCACATCGCAGTCCGCGACGACCCCGCGCGCACGGTCGTCGGTCAGCGTGAAACGACCGTTGGCGCCCGGCGCGACGACGATGGTGTTCTCGGCGTTCGCGTCGACCACCACGATGGCCGTGCCGCTGGGGCCTGGAATCTCGACGGCTCCGTCCAGTCCGACCCCGTTGGCCTCCAGGTGTGCGCGCAATTGTTCGGCGGCCGCGTCATCGCCCACCGCGCCGACGAACTGCACCTGCGCGCCCGCGCGCGCTGCCGCCACCGCCTGATTGCCGCCCTTGCCGCCGGGCGCCTGGGTCAACGACGACGCCAAAACCGTTTCGCCAGGCCGCGGAAGGGCGTCGACACCCAACGACAGATCGAGATTCACGCTGCCCACTACACAAACCCCAGCCATGACGGCGACGTTAGTCGCGACGGGATGGCGAAGCACACCAGGGGCACCGGCACTTTCGACGCCGAATCGCGTCACGGCAAACGCCGAATAACTCGATATCCGCGCGATATTCTGCTGCGTTAGGGGTGCTGGATCCCAAGAAAAGGGGCAAGCGATTGACCACGAGCGAGTTAACAGACGCTGAACCCCAAATCGATCCCGGCCCGGCTCAACCGGCCACCAAGCGTCCGCGCCAGCGTGCCCTGGCCCGGTTCCGGTTCGGCATCCAGTCCAAGATCCTGATCACGATGCTCCTGTCGAGCATCCTGGGCGTGGCGGTGATCGGCGCCATCGGGGCGGCGTCCGGGCGCAACGCCTTGCGGCAGGTCGAGTCCGAACGCCTGATCGAGATGCGTGAATCCCAGAAGCGTGCCGTTCAGGCGTTGTTTCGTGAGGTGTCGAATTCGCTGATCGTCTACAGCGGCGGCTTCAGCGTCAACGAGGCGACGACGGCCCTCACGGCGGACTTCGCCCAACTGAACAACGCGACGATCACGCCGGACCAACAGCAGTCGCTGGTCAATTACTACGACAACGACATGATCAAACCGATCAAGCAAATCACCGGGGACACCATCGATATTCGGGCTGTCCTGCCAAGTTCCAACGCGCAGAAGTACGTTCAGGCGCATTACACCGCTGCGCCCCGGGCGAACCCCGACGCGCTCCCCGTCCAGGACGCCGGCGACGGCAGCGCCTGGTCGGCCGCCAACGCGCGCTTCGACTTCTACATGCGCGGCATCGTCACCCGCTTCGACTATCGGGATGCGCTGCTGTTGGACATGCAGGGCAATGTCGTCTACAGCGTGCTGAAGGGTCCCGATCTCGGGACCAACATCCTGACCGGCCCGTACCGAGAGTCGAAGCTGCGGGAGGCGTACCAGAAAGCCTTGGCCTCCAACGACGTCGACTTCGTCTGGATCACCGATTTCCAGCAGTACCAGCCGGCACTCGACACCCCCACGGCCTGGGTGGTGTCACCTGTCGGCATGAACGGCAAGTTCGAAGGCGTGATGGCGCTGCCGGTTCCGGTCGCGAAGATCAACAAGATCATGACCGCCGACAAGCACTGGGACGCCGCCGGGATGGGGCCCGCGACCGAAACGTATCTGGCGGGCCCCGACGACCTGATGCGTTCCGATTCGCGAGATTTCATCGAGGACCCGAAGGCATACCGCCGCTCGGCGATCGATGCGGGCACGCCGCCCGACGTGGTGGACCGGGCGATCCGGTTGGGTACCACCACCCTGGTGCAGCCGGTTGACACCGCGGGTCTTCGCGCCGCCCAACGCGGCGAGACAGGAGTGGTCAGCGCCACCGATTACCTGGGCAACAGGGAGCTGGAAGCCTATGCCCCGCTGAACATCGCCAACTCCGATCTGCACTGGTCGATTCTCGCGACGCGGGACAACTCCGACGCGTTCGCCCGGCTTGGCAGGTTCAGCAAGACGCTGGTGATCGCGGTCGCTGCAATGATCTTCGCCATCTGTGTGGCCTCGATGTTCGTCGCGCAGGCCGCGGTGCGTCCGGTCCGGCGCCTCGAAGAGGGCACCCGAAAGATCAGCTCCGGCGACTACGAGATGAACATCCCGGTCCGACGGCGTGATGAGATCGGCGATCTCACGGCGGCTTTCAACGAGATGAGCCGCAGTCTGGCGATCAAGGAGGAGCTGCTCGACGAGCAGCGCCGGGAAAACGACCGCCTGTTGCTGGCGCTGATGCCCGAGTCGGTGCTGCAACGCTATCGCGACGGCGAGGAGACCATCGCCCAGAAACATCAGGACGTCGCCATCATCTATGCCGACATCGTCGGCCTGGACGAGATCTCCAGCGACGTGCCGGAGGACGATTTGGTCGCCACCATCGACGATCTCTTCCGGCAATTCGATTCCGCCGCCGAATCCCTTGGCGTCGAACGGATCCGCACCTTCCACAACGGTTATCTCGCCAGCTGCGGGATGGTCACCCCCCGGCTGGACAGCATTCACCGTGCCGTCGACTTCGCCCTCGAGGTCGGTCGCATCATCGATCGATTCAACGGCCAATCGGTGCACCAGCTGGGCCTACGAGTCGGCGTCAACACGGGCAACGTGGTGAGCGGGCTGGTCGGCCGCTCCAGCCTGGTTTATGACATGTGGGGCGGCGCCGTCAGCCTGGCCTACCAAATGCACAGTGGCGCACCGCAACCGGGAATCTACGTCAGTTCGCAAGTGTACGAGGCGATGCGGGACGTTCGGCAGTTCACGCCGGCGGGCACCATCTCCGTTGGCGGCGCCGACCAGGTCATCTACCGGTTGCAGGAGCGCTGATGAACCTCTTCAACTCGACATGGTTCTACTGGGCGATCGGCATCGCGGTCGGACTGCCGCTCGGGTTGATCGCCCTGACCGAGCTGCACGACGCGCTGCTGCGCCGGAACAGCCCGCTGGCCCGGCAGGTGAGCCTGCTGCGCAACTACCTGCTCCCGCTCGGTGCGCTGTTGCTGCTGTTGGTCCAGGCCTCGCAGATTCCGGCCGGTGACGTTCCGGTGCGCGTCCTCACCACGGTGTTCGGCCTGCTGGTGCTGGTCCTCGTGCTGTCCGGCCTCAACGCGACGATGTTCGAAGGCGCACCCGAAAAGAGTTGGCGCAAAAGGCTACCCACCATCTTTCTGGATTGCGCCCGGTTTGCGGTGATCGGCGTCGGCCTGGCGGTGATGTCCTCCTACATCTGGGGTGTGCGGATCGGCGGTATCTTCACCGCGCTGGGCGTCACGTCGGTCGTCATCGGTCTGATGCTCCAGAACTCCGTCGGCCAGATCGTGTCGGGCTTGTTCATGCTGTTCGAGCAGCCCTTCCGCATCGACGAGTGGCTGGACACCGGCACCGCGCGCGGACGCGTAATCGAGGTGAACTGGCGCGCCGTGCACATCGACACCGGCAGTGGAATTCGGGTGATGCCGAACTCGATGCTCGCCAGCACCGCGTTCACGAATCTCAGCCGCCCGCCGGGCCCGCACAAGCTGTCGGTGACGACGACGTTCTCCAGCGTCGACCCGCCGGACCGGGTGTGTGCGCTGCTGTCGCGTATCGCCCAGGGATTGCCGCAACTCAAGGCCGGCAGCGTGCCGCGGTCGGTCGCGGTGGGCGCGGGCGAGTACCGCACGACCATCGGGGTGAACTCACCGGCGGACGCCGGCGCCGCCAAGGCCACCTTCCTGCGCTGGACCTGGTATGCGGCCCGACGTGAGGATCTGCACCTCGACGACGCCGACGACGACTTCTCCACCATCGAACGGGTGGAGCACGCGTTGCACACGGTGGTGGCGCCGGCGTTGCGGATCGGCGCCGAGGAGCAGCGATCGCTGCGGTCGGCGGCGCGGATCGTCCGCTACGGCGCCGACGAGGTGGTGGAGTACGCCGGCCAGGTGCCCACGACCATGACGTTCCTGGTCTCCGGGCGCGTGCAGTTGACCGCGACCGCCGACGACGGATCGATGGTGCCGATCAGCACGCTGCTCGAGGGGTCGTTCCTGGGACTCACTGCGCTGACCCGGCAACCGAACCTGGCCAGCGCGTACGCGCTGGAAGAGGTCACCGCGCTGGAGATCGACCGAGAGCACATCGAGCACCTGGTGACGCGTGCGCCCCTGTTGCTGCAGAACTTCGGCACCATCATCGAAGAGCGGCGCAGCAAGGTGCGCAGCGCGCGGCGCGGCGAGCGGGTGGGATAACCAACCCCCAATCGGGTCGCCTCACCCGGGGTTTTGCCGCCGGATACCCTGGTTCAATGAGTCTGCAAGCACCATCGCTTCCCGACTTGCGCCAGGAGGTGCACAACGCCGCACGCCGCGCCCGGGTCGCGTCACGTGTCCTGGCATTGCTGCCGACGGTTGCCAAGGATCAGGCGCTGCGTTCTGCGGCCGACGCGATAGCCGCCCACACCGACTTGATCCTGTCGGCCAACGCCGAAGACCTCGACGCCGCCCGAGCCGCCGGCACGCCGTCCGCGATGCTCGACCGGCTGGCCCTGGACCCCAAGCGCGTCGACGCCATCGCCGCCGGCTTGCGTCAGGTCGCCGGGCTGCCCGACCCGGTCGGTGAGGTGTTGCGCGGCTACACCCTGCCCAACGGGCTGCAGCTGCGCCAGCAGCGCGTCCCGCTGGGCGTCGTCGGCATGATCTACGAGGGCCGGCCCAACGTGACCGTCGACGCCTTCGGTTTGGCGCTGAAGTCCGGCAATGCGGTGTTGCTGCGCGGAAGTTCGTCGGCCTCGCGGTCCAACCAGGCGCTGGTGCAGGTGCTGCGGGCGTCCCTGGTCAGCGAGGACCTGCCGGCCGATGCGGTGCAACTGCTTTCGGCCGATGATCGCGCCACGGTGACGCATCTGATCCAGGCCCGCGGCCTGGTCGACGTGGTGATTCCGCGCGGCGGGGCGAGCCTGATCGACGCGGTGGTCCGCGACGCGCAGGTGCCCACCATCGAGACCGGCGTCGGCAACTGCCACGTCTACGTGCACGAGGGAGCCGACCTGGATGTGGCGGAGCGAATCCTGCTGAATTCCAAGACCCGTCGGCCCAGTGTCTGCAACGCCGCAGAGACACTGCTGATCGACGTCGGGATCGCCGAGGAGGCGTTGCCCCGGCTGGTGACCGCCCTGCAGGACGCCGGTGTGACGGTGCACGGTGGATTTTCCAAGGACGCGCACGAGGACGACCTGCGTCGTGAGTACCTGTCGATGGACATCGCGGTGGCGGTGGTCGACGGTATCGACGCCGCGATCGCTCACATCAACGAGTACGGCACCGGACACACCGAGGCCATCGTGACCACCAATATGGCTGCGGCGCACAAGTTTACGGACGGCATTGACGCCGCCGCGGTGATGGTGAACGCGTCCACGGCGTTCACCGACGGTGAGCAGTTCGGCTTCGGCGCCGAGATCGGCATCTCCACTCAGAAGCTGCATGCCCGCGGCCCGATGGGACTGCCCGAATTGACCTCGACCAAATGGATTGCGTGGGGAGACGGACAAACTCGTCCGGCCTGATACCCCGCGTGGAGCAAGTGTTTTAGGAGAATCGATTGTGAGTGTGCCCGCCCGGTCCAAGCCGTTGTTCGACGACATCGACGACGTCTCGCGGCGGTTGGCCGAGACCGGATACCTGCCCGACACCGCCACCGCGACGGCCGTGTTCCTGGCCGACCGGCTCGGCAAGCCGTTGTTGGTGGAAGGCCCGGCCGGCGTGGGCAAGACCGAGCTGGCCCGCGCCATCGCCCAGGCCACCGGCTCGGGCCTGGTGCGCCTGCAGTGCTACGAGGGCGTCGACGAGGCGCGCGCGCTGTACGAGTGGAACCACGCCAAGCAGATCCTGCGCATCCAGGCCGGTTCGGGGGACTGGGACCAGACCAAGGACGACGTGTTCAGCGAGGAGTTCCTGCTGCAGCGTCCGTTGCTGACCGCGATCCGGCGCACCGAGCCCACGGTGCTGCTCATCGACGAGACCGACAAGGCCGACATCGAGATCGAGGGCCTGCTGCTGGAGGTGCTGTCGGACTTCGCCGTGACCGTTCCCGAGCTGGGCACGATCACCGCCGAGCGCACTCCGCTGGTGGTACTGACCTCCAACGCCACCCGCGAACTCTCTGAGGCGCTCAAGCGTCGGTGCCTGTTCTTGCACATCGACTTTCCCAGTCCCGACCTGGAACGCCGCATTTTGCTGTCCCGGGTCCCCGAGCTGCCGGCGCACCTGGCCGAGGAGCTCGTTCGCATCATCGGCGTGCTGCGCGGCATGCAGCTCAAGAAGGTGCCGTCCATCGCCGAGACCATCGACTGGGGCCGCACGCTGCTCGCGCTGGGCCTGGACACCATCGACGACGCGGTCGTCGCCGCCACGCTGGGGGTGGTGCTCAAACACCAGTCCGACCAGCAGCGCGCAACCGGCGAGCTGCGGCTGAACTAGGACTGCTGAGATGGCCACCCGCCGTATCCGACCCTCCCGGCCGCTCGCCCCGCACGGGCTGCCGGGCCACCTGGTGGGATTTGTGGAAGCGCTTCGCGGGGCAGGGATTTCGGTCGGTCCGTCGGAGACAGTGGACGCCGGGCGGGTGATGGCGACGCTCGGCCTGGGTGACCGGAAGGTGCTGCGCGAGGGCCTCGCATGCGCCGTGCTGCGCCGCTCGGATCACCGCGAGACCTACGACGCGATGTTCGACCTGTGGTTCCCCGCGGCGCTGGGCGCTCGCGCGGTGGTCACCGACGACGAGGCCGACGATTCGCCGGACGACGACGCGTTGCCGGCCGACGACGTCGAGGCGATGCGTCAGATGCTGGCGGAGCTGCTGACCGAGAACCCCGATCTCGCCGAGATGGACGAGCGCCTGG
The DNA here is from genome assembly GCF_019668465.1 of Mycobacterium senriense. NCBI lineage: Bacteria > Bacillati > Actinomycetota > Actinomycetes > Mycobacteriales > Mycobacteriaceae > Mycobacterium > Mycobacterium senriense. Next base: position 3,663,448 of record NZ_AP024828.1, read on the forward strand.
TGGCGATGATCGCCCAAATCGTGGAGGCCTACGGCAAATACAGCTCCAGCCGCGGCCCGTCGTTCTCGTCGTATCAGGCACTCAAGGCGATGGCGCTGGACGAGCTCGAGGGCAAGCTGCTGGCCGGGCTGCTCGCCTCGTACGGCGAGGAACCCACTCCCAGTCAGGAGGAGATCGCCAAAGCGCTTGCCGCGCAGCGGATCTCCCAGATACGCAAGCTGGTCGACTCCGAGACCAAACGGCGCACCGCGGAGCAGCTGGGCCGCGATCACGTCCAGATGTACGGCATTCCACAGCTTTCCGAGAACGTCGAATTTCTACGCGCCTCCGGCGAGCAGCTGCGCCAGATGCGCCGGGTGGTGGCCCCACTGGCCCGCACGCTGGCGACCCGGCTCGCGGCCCGCCGGCGACGCAGCCGTGCCGGGACGATCGATCTGCGCAAGACGCTGCGCAAGTCGATGTCCACCGGAGGGGTGCCGATCGACGTGGTGCTGGCCAAGCCGCGCCCGGCACGGCCGGAGCTGGTGGTGCTGTGCGACGTGTCCGGCTCGGTCGCCGGGTTCAGCCATTTCACCCTGCTGCTGGTACACGCTCTGCGCCAACAGTTCTCGCGGGTGCGCGTGTTCGCCTTCATCGACACCACCGACGAGGTGACCCACATGTTCGGACCGGAGGCGGACCTGGCCGTGGCCATCCAGCGGATCACCCGCGAGTCCGGCGTGTACAGCCGTGACGGCCATTCGGATTACGGCAACGCGTTCGCGTCGTTCGTGCAGGCGTTCCCCAATGTGCTGTCACCGCGCGCCTCGCTGCTGGTCCTCGGGGATGGCCGCACCAACTACCGCAATCCGGAGATTGAGCTGCTGACCCACATGGTGAGCGCAAGCCGGCACGCGCACTGGCTCAATCCCGAGCCGAAGCACCTGTGGGGCAGCGGCGACTCGGCGGTGCCGCGCTATCAAGAGGTCATCCCGATGCACGAGTGCCGGTCCGCCAAGCAGCTGGCCGCGGTGATCGACCAGCTGTTGCCGGTGTAGGGGCGCGGGCACGGTGTCGTGCCTCCCGACGCAGAGGCTGGTGTGGCCCGTGTGACCAACGCCTGGGAAATCGGGCCGTAACACCGGCTCAAGTAAGCTGGCAAATCGTGCAAAAGCAGCTTCGCAGGTTAGGGGTGATGGGTGGGACGTTCGACCCCATCCATTACGGCCACCTGGTTGCCGCCAGTGAGGTCGCCGACCTGTTCGACCTCGACCAGGTGGTGTTCGTGCCCAGCGGGCAGCCCTGGCAGAAGGAGCGGCACGTTTCCGCCGCCGAGGACCGGTATCTGATGACGGTGATCGCCACGGCGTCCAATCCCCGCTTCTCGGTCAGCCGGGTCGACATCGACCGCGGCGGCCCCACCTACACCAAGGACACGCTGAGCGATCTGCGCGCCCTCAACCCGGACTGCGAGCTGTACTTCATCACCGGTGCCGACGCGCTGGCCTCCATTCTCTCGTGGCAGGGCTGGGAAACGGTGTTCGACCTGGCGCGCTTCATCGGGGTCAGCCGGCCCGGCTACGAGCTGCGCCGCGAACACATCACCGGCGTGCTCGGCGAGCTGCCCGACGACGCCCTGACGCTCGTCGAGATCCCGGCGCTGGCCATCTCCTCGACCGATTGCCGTCAACGCGCCGCGCAGCGCAGGCCGCTGTGGTACCTGATGCCCGACGGCGTCGTGCAGTACGTCTCCAAGCGCCGGCTGTACCGCGACGAGGGGCCGCCGGTGATCGTCAACGAAGCACGCCTGAGCACAGGGGAACGCCCATGAGCGCCACCCGGGAGGCCATCGACATGGCAACGGTGGCCGCGGGCGCGGCCGCCGCGAAGCTGGCCGACGACGTCGTCGTCATCGACGTCTCGGCCCAGCTCGCCATCACGGACTGCTTCGTGATCGCCTCGGCGTCCAACGAGCGACAGGTCAACGCCATCGTCGACGAGGTCGAGGAGAAGATGCGTAAGGCGGGCTACAAGCCGGCGCGCCGCGAGGGCACGCGAGAAGGCCGCTGGACGCTGCTGGACTATCGCGACATCGTCGTTCACATTCAGCACCAGGAAGACCGCGACTTCTATGCCCTGGACCGGCTGTGGAGTGACTGCCCGACGGTGCCGGTGGAGCTGGACGAGAGTCCCGAGAACTCTGAAGACTCGGGCGCGCCATGAGCATTCGGCGTCTGATCATGTTGCGGCACGGGCAAACCGAGTTCAATGCCGGTAGCCGGATGCAGGGCCAGCTGGATTCCGAACTGAGCGAACTCGGGCGGGCGCAGGCGATCGCCGCCGCCGAGGTGCTGGGCAAGCTGCAGCCGCTGCTGATCGTGTCGTCGGATCTGCATCGTGCCTATGACACGGCGATCAGGCTGGGGGAGGTAACCGGTCTGCCGATACGGGTGGACCAGCGGTTGCGGGAAACCCATCTGGGCGACTGGCAGGGCCTGACCCACACCGACGTCGACGCGCAGGCCCCGGGTGCACGGCTGGCCTGGCGCGAGGACGCCACCTGGGCGCCGCACGGCGGTGAGAGCAGGGTCGACGTCGCGGCCCGCAGCGTGCCGCTGATTGCCGAACTGGTGTCCGGCGAGCCGGAATGGGGTGATCCCGACGGGCCGGATCGCCCGGTGGTGCTGGTGGCCCACGGGGGCCTGATCGCCGCGCTGTCGGCCGCGCTGCTGAAGCTTCCGGTCGCCAACTGGCCGATCCTGGGCGGCATGGGCAATGCCAGCTGGGTGCAACTGTCCGGACACAACGACGATCCCGCCGACGAATTCGACAGCATCCGTTGGCGTCTGGATGTGTGGAACGCTTCGGCGCAGGTGTCCAACGATGTCCTCTGAACGGCCGCCGACGCCCACCCTGCTGATTTTCGCCGACTCGTTGGCCTACTATGGGCCGACCGGAGGGCTGCCCGCCGACGATCCCCGTATCTGGCCGAACATCGTTGCGGCGCAATTGGGTTGGGACGTCGAGCTGATCGGCCGCATCGGGTGGACGTGCCGCGACATCTGGTGGGCGGCGACTCAGGACCCCCGGGCCTGGGCGGCGCTGCCCAGGGCCGGCGCGGTAATTTTCGCCACCGGCGGCATGGATTCACTGCCGTCGGTGCTGCCGACCGCGCTGCGCGAACTGATCCGCTATGTACGGCCGCCCTGGCTGCGGCGCTGGGTCCGCGACGGCTACGGTTGGCTGCAGCCCCGGCTCTCGCCGGTGGCCCGATCGGCGCTGCCTCCGCACCTGAGTGCGGACTACCTCGAACAGACCCGTGGCGCAATCGATTTCAACCGCCCCGGCATCCCGATCGTGGCCTCGCTGCCATCGGTGCACATCGCCGACACCTACGGCCGGGCGCACCACGGGCGCGCCGGGACGGTGGCCGCGATCACCGAATGGGCGCAGAACCACCAGGTGCCCCTGGTCGACCTCAAAGCCGCTGTCGCCGAGCAGGTTATGAGTGGCCGCGGCAACCCCGACGGCATTCACTGGAATTTCGAGGCTCACCAGGCGGTCGCGGAGTTGATGCTCAAGGCGCTGGCCGAGGCCGGGGTACCCAACGAGAAGCCCCGCGGGTAGCGCCATGACCGTAGTGGTGGTGACCGACTCGTCGGCACGTCTGCCCGCCGACCTGCTCGAAAAGTGGGGGATACGCGTCGTTCCGCTGCACATCCTGCTCGACGGCAACGATCTGCGCGACGGTGTCGACGACGTCCCCGGCGACGTCCACAAACTCGCGGCCACCACCGCCGCGGCCACTCCGGCCGAACTGGCCGACGTGTACCAGCAGGCGCTGACCGATAGCGGCGCCGACGGGGTTGTGGCCGTGCATATTTCGTCGGCGTTGTCGGGCACCTACCGGGCCGCCCAACGCACCGCCGCCGACCTCGATCCGAGCGTGCGCGTCGTCGATTCCAAGTCGGCGGCGATGGGGACCGGCTTCGTCGCGCTGGCCGCCGCGCGGGCCGCGGCCGACGGTAAAGACGTCGACGCCGTCGCGGACGCCGCGCGCGCGGCCGTGGACCGCGGACATGCCTTCATCGTGGTGCACCGGCTGGACAACCTGCGCCGCAGCGGACGCATCGGCGGGGCGAAGGCGTGGCTGGGCACCGCGCTGGCACTCAAGCCGCTGTTGCGCATCGATGACGGCAAACTCGTTCTGGCGCAACGGGTCCGCACGGTCAGCCATGCGACCGAGGCGATGATCGACCGGGTCTGTCAGGTAGTCGGCAACGACGCCGCCGCCCTGGCGGTGCACCACGTCAACAACCCGGACGGTGCGCGTGAGGTGGCGACGGCGCTGGGCGAGCGGTTGCCGGCGTGCGAGCCGGCGATCATCACCGAGCTGGGACCGGTGCTCGCGCTGCATGTCGGCGCGGGCGCGGTCGCGGTGTGCGTGGCGTTCGCCGATAGCTAGTCGCGATCGCAAGCGCGGCGTAGCCGGGCGCGGCGGGTCGCCACCGCCGGATTAGCTGGCGCTCACCGGCCGTCGCGCGTTGTCACCGCGCGGGTGCACCACTTGCGGCCACCAGAACCACCGTCCGAGCAGGGTGGCGATCGAGGGCATCAGCAACGTGCGCACGATCAACGTGTCGAGCAGCAGACCGATGCACACAGTGGACCCGAACTGCCCGAGCACCCGCAGATCACTGCCCAGCATGGACGCCATGGTGAAGGCGAACACCAGACCCGCGGCCGTCACCACACCACCGGTGCCGGCCATCGACCGGATGATGCCCGTCTTGAGCCCGCGATGGATCTCTTCGCGGAACCGGGACACCAGTAGCAGGTTGTAGTCCGATCCCACGGCCAACAGGATGATGACCGACAGCGCCAACACGATCCAGTGGATCCTGATGCCGAACAGATCCTGCCAAATCAACACCGACAGACCGAAAGACGCCGCGATCGAACTGGCCGCCGTGCCGACGATCACCAGTGCCGCCACCACGCTACGGGTCAACAGCAGCATGATCATGAAGATCAGCGTGAGGGCTGACACCACCGCGATCATCAGGTCGTATTTCTCGCCGTCGGCCATGTCCTTGAAGGTCGCGGCGGTTCCGCCCAGATACACCCGGGCGTCCGACAGTGAGGACTGCTTCAGCGCCTCCTGCGCGGCGGTGCGTTCGGCGTCGACGCGCGCGATGCCCTCCGGCGACATCGGATCGCCTTGGTGGGTGATGAAGAACCGCGCCGACTTACCGTCCGGCGACAGGAACATGCGAAGACCCGTCTGGAAGTCGGGATTATCAAAGGCTTCCGGCGGGAGGTAGAAGAAGTCGTCGTTCTTGGAGTTGTCGAAGCTTTGACCCATCACGATCGAGGTGTTGCTCATCGCCTCCATCTGGTTGATCATCGCCTTGAACGTCTGGTAGAGCGTCAGCGTGATGCCCCTGGTGGTCTTCAGTGTGGTGATCAGCGGCGGAAACAGCGCGTTCAGGTCATGGGTGGCGTTGGCGGTGTGCTGGATGTCAGCGGTGAGGTAGTGGAACTGTTCGGCGAGTTGGTCGAACCCATCGAACGTATCGAAGAGGGACCGCAGCCCGATGCACACCGGAATGTCGTAGCAGTGCTTCTCCCAGTACATGTAAGAGCGTATCGGCCGGAATGTGTCGTCGAAGTCCGCGATGTGGTCACGCAGGGTGTCGGTGATCTGCGAGGTGACCGCCGTGGTCTTCGCGCTGTCGTCGGCGGCGTGGGCCAGATCCAGTGACACCTCGTACTGGCGTTGCGTGGTCTCGATCTGGGTCTGCAGGTCGTCCGCCATCCTCAGAATGTCGGCGATGCGCTCCTTGAGGAAGGCCATGTTCTGCATCGTCGTCTGGCTTTGCACGCTGTTCTGGAACGGAATCGAGCTGTGCTGAATTGGAATGCCCAGTGGCCGCGTGATGTCCTGGACCATGGCGATGCCGAGCGTGCGCATCTCATTCTTGGCCACCCGGTCCAGCACCAACATGTCCGCCGGGTTGCGCATGTCATGGTCGGACTCGACCATCAGCAGGTCGGGGTTCATCCGTGCTTCGGAGAAATGCCGATTCGCGGCTTCTTGCCCCTGATTGGACGGGGCTGACAGCGGCAGGTAATGGCGGTCGTTGTAGCTCGTCTTGAAGCTGGGCAGGGCGATCATGCCGACCATCACGATCGCGGCACTGACGGCCAAAATCGGTGCGGGCCAACGCACGACGGCGGTTCCCACCCGGCGCCACAGCCGCCCCCGCTTGGCCCGCTTTTCGAACATGTGGAAGCGGCTGCCGATGAATACGACCGCGGGGCCCAGGGTGAGTCCGGCAGCCACCACGACCAGCATGCCGATCGCCACCGGTGCACCCATGGTGTTGAACCAGGGCAGTCGAGCAAAACTCAGGCAGTAGGTGGCGCCGGCGATCGTCAGGCCGGAGCCCAGGACCACCGGGGCGACTCCCTTGAATGTGGTGTAGTAGGCGGTTTCTCGATCCTCGCCGGCGGCCAACGCTTCTTGATAGCGGCCGACGAGGAAGATGCCGTAGTCGGTTCCGGCGGCAATCGCCAGCATGGTGAGGATGTTGGCGGCAAAGGTGGTGAGGCCAAATGCGTTGTTGTAGGCCAGAACCGCGACGACGCCGCGCGCGCACGCCAGCGCCACTAAGGTCATGAAGAGCTGGATCAGGGTGGTGGAGATGGACCGGTAGACCAGTAGCAACATGATCGCGATGGCACCCAGGGTGAACAGCGTGATCGTGGCCAGGCTGGCGTTGCCGATGATGTGCATGTCGTCGGAGAGCGCCGCGGGCCCGGTGACGTAGGTTTTGACGCCGGGCGGCGGCTTGTTCTCGTCGATCACCTTGTGGACGGCGTCCACGGAGTTGTTCGCCTGCGTGGTGCCCTGATTGCCGGCGAGGTTCACCTGTACGTACGCACTCTTGGCGTCGGCGCTCTGCGCGCCCGCGGCGGTGAGCCGGTCACCCCAGAAGTCCTGGATGTGCTGGATGTGCTTGGGATCCTGGCGCAGTTCTCGGATCAGCTTGTCGTAGTACTGGTGCGCGTCCTGGCCTAAGGGGTGCTGACCCTCCAGGACGATCATGACGGTGCTGTTGGAATCGAATTCGTGGAAGTTGTGGCCCAGGCGCATCATCGCCTTCATCGACGGCGCGTCCAGCGGTGTCATCGGCGCCGAGTGCTGCTCGCCGACCACCTCCAGTCTGGGAACGATGACGTTCACCAGGACGGTGATGGCGACCCAGCCCAGAATGACCGGTATCGCGAAGATGCGGATCGCATGCGGAAGGTAGGGCCGGTGGCCGCGCTCGGCCTTAGGCAACCCCCGGGTTGTGATCGGGCCGGTGTCGGCCGCGCTCAGGTCGCGCTCGGTCTTGTTCACGTCGCTCATGCGGACTTCACCAGGCAGAAGGTCTGGGCATTATGGCCGTCGGAGTTTTGTTGTTCGCGGACGACGCCGTCCACGGTGATCTTGCAGGCGATCGTGCTGCCATCGCTCTGCGCCATGATGTTGGCGCTCACCGAGGGCAACGTGGTCGAGATCGTGGCCGACCAGGGCAGCGGGGCGTTGTTGACCTGGTGCGTGTTGGCGTTCTCATCCCAGTAGTTGATGTTTGCCGTGGTGCCCGGCGAGCCCGAGATTTCATAGACGACGACTTTCGGGTTGAACTGCACGATTTCGATACCCTTGCCGGCGTTCGCGTTGAGATCCTCCGAGCCGAAAATCCTGTGCAGCCGCGACACGATCAGTGCCGACAGCGCCAATACGACCACCAGCAGCAGCGGGATCCATCCTTGTTTCAACACGCGGATCAACAGGCCGGGGCGGGGACCTGAGTTTAGACTAGCCACCACCTGACCGCCTTCCGCAAAGCTCACCAACCGTCGCCGACGACACCAATGTCAACGGAACATTTGCTCAGTTAGGGATACTAACCTTAGTGCACGCAAGCGTTCCTCCCGGGGCCCGACAAGTTGTGGCGAACGGCATAGCCGCTAGTCAGCGAGGCGACCGGTGACCGGCGGCAGATCCGCCAGTGTCACGATCCCGGGTGCGGCGGCCACCACCGCCGGGACGGCGTTGGTAACCGGCATCGCGGTGTAAATCATTCCCAGTCCCATGAACCCGGGCTCCGTCCAATCCTTGGGCGGCAGGCAGTGCAACACGGTGCGCATGTTGGGCAGCCCGAACACCTGGATGACGTGGCCATGCTCGAGTGGTTTGGGTGGGACGACGTGACTGCCCATGGTCCAGTTGAACCCGACGCTGACGACGTTGCGATCGCCGACCCAGCCGCGGTGGTACCCGTAGACGCTGCCGACCGTTCCGGCGGGAATCTTCATGAAGCCCAGATCGGAATCGCCCGTGGCCGCGGTGAACGTGACATCGAAGGTGATCTTGTCCAGCTTCGCCCCGATCGCGTCGGCCATCATCGCGGCCGATTCGGCGAAGACCTCGCTTTCCCTCCGGACGTTTTCGGCCAGGCCCGGGGTATCGGGATCTTGCGAAAACCCCATGGCCGTCTGGGTTTCCGCCGACTCGTAGGTCGAGCAGTCGACGGATTCGGTGATCCGGATCTCGTCGACGCGCTCGCACGAGGCGGACAGCACCATGCCCACCATGTTCGTCATGCCCGGGTGGGCGCCGCTGCCGAAGATCGTCGAATTGCCCTTCTGGCAGGCGTCCTCGATGCGCTTGCGATCCTGCGGTGTCTGCTTGCCGCCGGTGATCCACGCCGCGCTGGTGCACACGTTGACTCCCGATTCCAGCAGCCGCACCAATTCATCGATGTTGGGCCACAACGGGTTGTAGCAACACGCGTCGGCGCCCAGGGCCAGCAGCGCGTCGATGTCGTTCGTCGCCCGCACCCCGGTCGGCTCGGGCCAGCCCGCCAGGTCGGCGGCGTCGACGCCCACCTTGTCCGCGCCGTGCGCATACACCCCGGCCAGTTCGAGGTCGGGCCGTCCGATGATGGCGTGCAGCGAACGACGACCGATGTTGCCGGTCGTCCACTGGATCACCCGCAGCGGACGGTCTGGACTGGTCGTTTCCATGCGGGCTCCTTTGCGGTGCGATTGACTCATTATGTTCAACCCCGGCCCACGTGCCCGCGAACCGGGAGTCAAAGCCCGGCCGTGCCGGCCGCGAGGAACAGACAGCCGACCGCGGCAAGCGAAAGCGCGACTTCGCGGCGGCGACGCGATCGAATCCAGTTGTGCAACGCTTTCATCGACCTGGCGGTTACCTCGGGCGCCAGTAGATAGGCCAACAGCGGAACCTCCACGAGCGCGAAGGCCACGATATTGAACATCAACAGCACTGCGACCTGCGTCAGGGCCGCAGCGCCCGAGGCCAGTATGACGGCTAGCGCGGCAAGATAATCGACCGACGGTAGCGCGATGCTGAGTCCGGCGATCCCCGCGACCGACAGCGAGTGCCCCCGCAGAAACCGTCGGCCCGGCGTCGCCAATCTTGCCGGGCGCGAGCCCAATCGTCCGGGGATGTCCACGGCCACAGCCACAGCGACCACCAGCGCCAGCAACCCGATCAGGATCTGAACCCTCGGCACTGTGAAGTAGGTGGACCCGGTCAGTCCGCGCCGAAGCAAGAACAAGACCACCAGGCCCACCGTCATTCCCATCGCGTAACCGCCCGACAGGAACGCGAGCAATTGCAGCACCGGTCGGGGCCTGTTCAGCATGAGCACCGTCATGCCGATGCGGAAAGGTTCGACACTGACCGCGACGGCCATTACCAGGACAGTGATCAACATTGATACGGCCGCATCCCCGCCACTGGCTGGTCAGGCATCCAGCCGGACGAACTGCTCCTGTCGGTACTGCTCGATACAGGCGGCGCGGCGGATCTTGCCGCTTGTAGTGGTGGGAATCGATCCGGGCGGCACCAGGACGAGGTCCCCGACGTTCAAGCCGTGCGCATTGGCTATCGCGGAGGTGACATTGCTTTTGACGCCGGTGAACCAGTGCGTCGTCTCCTCGTCGGAGTCGCCTCGCTTTTTGACCTCGATGATGGTGACCAACTTCTCGGTACTGTTCAGCGGAACCGATATCGCCGCGACCCGGCCGCGGGTGATCTCTTGGATCGTCGCCTCGATGTCCTCGGGGTAATGGTTACGCCCCTGGATGATCAGCAGATCCTTGATGCGGCCGACAATGAACAGCTCGTCCTCGAAGATGAAGCCCTGGTCGCCGGTTCTCAGCCAGGGCCCTTCGGGCGTGCCCGGCGACGGGTCGACGAGTGTTGCGCCGAAGCAGCGCTGATCCTCCGGCGATTTGCGCCAGTAGCCGTCGGCCACGTTATCGCCATGCAGCCATATCTCGCCTATCGAGCCCTGCGGGCGCTCACGGTTTGTGTCGCAGTCGACGATCCGCAGCGTCGGTGAGTGCGGCACTCTGTATTTGACCAGCGCGCTGCCGGTCCCGGCCGCACATCGCTGAGCGCGGCCGGCGGCAAGCGCCGCGACATCGAAATGAACCGTGCCCGATGAATCGCTCCAGGTGCCGGCCGCCGCGAAGACGGTTGCCTCCGCCAAGCCGTACGACGGACGCACCATATGGTCATGAAAGTTGAAGTGCGCAAACCTATCAACGAAACGTTGCAGCGTGGCCGGCTCGACCCGTTCGGCACCGCTGATGATGCCCAGCACACCGGAGAGGTCGAGCCCGGCCAGGTCGTTGTCGGTGGTTTTGCGGGCGGCCAAGTCGAAGGCGAAATTGGGCGCCGCTGACCACGCATGAGGGCTGCCGGCCAACGATCGCACCCATCGAGCCGGCCGCTCCAAAAACGAGATCGGACTACTCAGCTCGCCGCGGTAGCCGCCCAGGATCGGGGCGCAGACCCCCAGCACCAAACCCATGTCGTGGTAAAACGGCAACCACGAGACAATCGTCAAATCTGATGGGGCTTTGACCTGGGAATCCGCGAAGAAGCCCCGCATCAACTGCTCGAAATTCACCCGCAGGTTGCGGTGTGAGATCATCACGCCGGTTGGCTGCCGTGTTGATCCCGAGCTGTACTGCAAATACGCCGTGCTGGGCAAACCGGCCGTCCGAACGCTTGTTCCGCCATCGACGTCCAGGTTCAGTGAATCGATTTCGACGATCTTGGGAACAGCGTCCAGGCGTGCTTTATCAACGTATTCGGTGATATCTTCCGCGACCTCGGACGTTACGAGAACAACCGAGGGCGACGTATCGGCGAGGACCCCGCTTACCCGCTCATGACTCGAGCCCCGGTGCGGCAACGGAAGCGGCACGGCGATGAGCCCAGCCTGCATGGATCCCAAGAAGGCCACGAGGTAGTCGAGGCTCTGGGGAGCCAGGATCACCGCCCGGTCTCCGACGGACCCGTGCAGGCGAAGTTCGCGTGCCAGGTTCAGTGTTCGGCGCGACAACTGCGCCCACGTGAGGCTCTCAGGAACACCCTCCCACGCGTCGTCGTAATTGGTGAACGTGAACGCTATGTCGTTGGGCCGCAGGCTGGCACGCCCGTGCAGCATCGAGAGAACGGAGGGCTCGGGCATAGGCGTCACTTCACGTCCGTACTGATAGTCGATTAGTCGATTGCGGGCTCGGGATCAGGGCGCGGCTTCGCCTGCGCCGTGCGAAATCACGGACATCGCACCGCTGAGGATCTGTGAGAACGGATCAGCGCCGCCGCCGAAGGTCGCCTGGTTGGCCGGCGCGGTGACGGCCGCTGGGTCGAAGCCGTGCACGGGGTCCACCTGAACCGGAGCGGTCGCCGGGTCGTCGTTTCGCGAATAGCCGGCGTTCACCCGGGGAGTCAGGATCGCGTCGAGCTTGTTCAGCGTGTCCTCCGGGATCCCGATGTAGGCCAGCGGCATGACCAGCGGAAGGTGCTTTTCCGGGACCATGATCGTGGTGATTTTGGCGCCCCGGGAGTTGACCGTTGTTCTGATGTTTTGCGGCGGCACCATGCTCGGGTTCGTGAAGGCCACCGCGGTGTGACCTGTGGCGAGACCCAGCAGCGTGTTGGCGAGAGCGAACAAGTTGTCGGGCCGGTCGGGGAAGTCCGCAATCGAGTCGTACGCCGCCACGAACTTATCGGTGTCGTACTGGCTCTCGTACGGCGGTGGCATGCGGTAGTCGAGTGCGGGGACAACGCTGCCGACCGGGAACATAGCGCTCAGGAAACTCTGGCCGAAGGCGTGCTGCCCGATCGGGTCGCCGAATGTTGCGAAGTTCAGCTTGTCCGGCGGGGGAGCGGTCGGGTCATTGGACAGTCGGGCCTGCTCGCCGTCGACCACGAACCCGCCCTCGGACAAGCCGATCGCCGTGCCGGGGCGACCGGTGGTGCGGATCGCCGCGTCGAGATTGTTGATGCCCTCGTCGACCGACTCGCCCACGCTGGGGCCGTCCATCCCCAGGCCGGGGAAGGATTCATCGAGCTTGCCGATGCCCGGGAAGAGTCGCTCCAGGACGTGCCCCTGCACCTGACCGGCCGGGTAGCGAACGATTTGGCGCTGCTGGCCCGGGAACCACTCCGCGCCCTCCATCCGGATGTATTGGTCGTAGGGGATGCCCAGTACATGAGCGCCTCCGAGGGCGTAGGCGGTCTGGTCGCCCGGCGCCCCGGGAGTCGGCGGTCCGCCGATTGGCGTGTCAGCCGTCGCAGTGCCGATGCCGAAATACCCTGCGCCACTTACGGTTAACAGCGCCGTAACTCCTGCGAGTAGTTGCTTCATCCCTACTCCTGACCCTTCGGCTTCTCTAGTCTCACATACAACATGGGTGTGTGCTAACAGGGCTCTGGTTCGGTGTGTCCGACCGCTGTTCGCGACGGTGCCCGCCTCGAGGCCCGCCCTCGGCTCATTCGTGACGGCCACCAGTTCGCCCGCCCCGCCAGCGCAGCGATGGCGGGAACCGTGATGGTGCGCACCAAGAAGGTGTCCAGCAAAATTCCCACACCGATCACGAAACCGCCTTGGATCACGGTGCCGATGCTGGAGAACAGGAGGCCGCACATGGACGCGGCGAAGATCAGACCCGCCGCAGTGATCACGCCCCCTGTCGAACTCAGGGTGCGGATGATGCCGTAACGCATGCTGTGCGGAGACTCGTCACGCATTCGCGAGACGAGCAGCATGTTGTAGTCGGCTCCCACCGCGACCAACACCACGAATGCCAGTGGCGGCACACTCCAATGCAATTGCTGGCCGAGCAGGAATTGAAACACCAGAACGCCGATGCCCACCGCCGACAGATACGAAATGACCACGGTGGCAACGAGATACAGCGGCGCGACAATCGCGCGTAGCAGCGCGATCAACGTTAGTAGCACGACGAGGAGGGTTACCGCGATGATGAACCGGATGTCGTGTTGATAGTAGTCCCGCGTGTCCTTGAGCCCGGCGGTGTATCCCGCCATCGATACGGTGGCGTCCGCCAACGCGGTATTGGGTTGGGCTCCCCGGGCGGACGCGGTGATCGCATTGACCTGATCCATGGCTTCGGTGCTGAAGGGATTGAGTTTGGTCTGGACCAGGTACCGCACCGAGTGGCCGTCTGGTGAAATGAACACCTTGGCCGCCTCCTGGAATCCCGGCAGATGCAGCAGCTGAGCCGGGATATTGAACCCTGCCATCGCCGGACGCGCCGCGTCATGTTTCAGCGACAACAAAAACGCGGCCGACTCGCTGAGCCCCGCGCCCAGCTGCTTGACCTTGTCGATGAGTTGAGCCACCGCGTCGGCCACCTGCCGGCTCCCACCGGCGAGCTGGTCTGCGCCGCTTTGCAGCGTGTTCAGATTTGTCTGCAGGCCGCCGGGTCGGTCCATCCCCATGGAATGCAGCACGTCGCTGAGCTTCGCGAATGCGCTACGCAGGCGGTCTGTCGACGCTTTCAGGGCCCGCTTGTCCGGATACTCCTGCAGTTGATGAGACAAGTCATTGATCGCGTCGAGGTCTGCTTGATCGCGCGCACCTACCAGCTGCTCGAACGTCCCCCGCGTGGCGCTGCACGACGAGTCGGCATCGCAGACCGGGTTGCCCTGCAGCGCTGTCAGAACCGGGCCTATCCAGGCAAACATGTTCTTGGCGGCCGAGAAATTCCAACCCATCGCATTGCTGAGCGAGTTGACGTGGTCGACGAGTCGGGCTGCGATATCAACCTCTTCGACCAGCGCGTTGCCGCTGTACTGGTTCTTCGTCGATGAGAAGGCACCCTCCAGTTCGCGCACGCTCGCGGCGAGCTGGTTGACCTGGCCCCGGACATCGCCGAGGTTGTCGGCCAGCGTGCCGGCCCCCTCGGTCAGCCGGTTGAGGTCATTGGTTTGGTCGTTGATCATCTTGGACCCGCCGGCCAGAAGGCTGCCGATTGCGCCTGCCTGATAGGTGGCTCTGAATTGTTCCGGCACATTTCCGGTGGGGCGGGTGATGCCGCTGACGGCACTGACATTCGGCAGCTGGCTGACGCGATCCGCCATCTGTTCCAAGTCCGCAAGGGCCTGCGGCGTGCGAAGGTCATGCGGCGACTGGACCAGGATGTATTCCGGAATGGACTGATTCACGGGAAAATGGCGATCCAGCGCGGCGTAGCCGATGGAGCTCGGCGCAGACGGCCGCAGGGCCTTGCGGTCGTCGTAGTTGTAGCGCACCAAGCTCGCGCAGCTGGCCAGGATGATCAGGACAAGCACACTGGCAACCAGATGTGCCCTCGGCCGGCGCACAATGCGTATGCCGGAACGCCGCCAGAACCGAGCGGTCAGTTCACGTCGGGGCTTGATCCAACCACGTGGTCCGGCGAGCACCATGATCGCCGGCAAGAGCGTCACTGCGGCCAGAAATGCGACGCCGATCCCGATTGCCGAGGAGATTCCGACCGTTTTGAACACGCCCATCCGGGCGAAGCTGATGAGGAGAAAGGTGATGCCCATGGTGCTGGCCGACGCAGTGATCACTTTCCCGATCGAGATCAGAGCCTTCTTCACCGCCTGATCGAAATCGTCTCCCGACCGCAAATAGTCGTGGTAGCGACTGATGAGAAAGACGGCGTAGTCGGTTCCGGCGCCAGCCATGATCGCGCTCAGGAACACGATGGATTGGTTCGAGACCCCCGAGCCGGTCAGTTGCGAGTAGCCCGCCACCGCGGACTCGGCGATAATCAGGGACAACCCGATCGTCATCAACGGCAGCAGCATCGTGACCGCGCTGCGGTAAACCAGCAGCAGGACGATGAGCACCAGAACAGCGATCGCCAGCTCGATCGGAAGCCGATCCCGATCGCCCGCGACGGTAAGATCGGCGACGGTCGCAGCGGGACCGGTGAGGTTCACAGTCAGCGGTGTTCCGGTCGGATTATTCTGCAGCGTTCGTTTGACGATGTCGCTGATCCGGTTGAAGGCGGCGTACGACTGTGGGGTGCCCAGCTCGCCCGCAACGCCGACCGGCAGCACCCAAGCTTTGTGGTCCTTGCTGGTCACGACCGGACGCAAAGGCGGCGCGCTGATGAAATCCTGCAACATCACGACGTCTCGCGTGTCCGCGCGCAGCGCGGTCACCAACTTGCCGTAAGTGGCCTCGTCGGCGGGGCCTAGGCCCTTCTCATCGCTCAGGGCCACCAACAGGAGGTCGTCGGAGCCCGATTCGTGAAACGCCTCGGTCATCTTGTGGGCGGTGACACTGGACGGTGCATTATTCGGCAAGATAGCGAGCGGATGCTTTTGCGCCATCTCGTTGAGGGATGGGAATGTCAGTGGCAGGGCGACCGCCAAGGCGGCCCAGAACCCTATTACTACCCAGGGCCACCGCACCACAAAATTGGCTATTCGTCGCATATCGGCCTCATCCCGGCCGGCGCAGTTGTTTGCGTCCTGCGATGGCAGCCGCCGACGCTGTGGTCAAGCCGCGCAATTTCCCACGAGTCATCGAACTACTCCACGCTACCCAACGCGTCCCCAATGTCCGGTGTCGGCGACCCGCCCGCACACGGACCGCATCGCTTCCAGGTAGCGGACAACCGATTTCCGAGCGACCGGATCCTCGGGGAACATCATCGCCATTGCCGTGCCTTCCCCGTACCGAAATAGATAGATGGTCAGCTGATACGAGTACCGGCCGTCCGAGTAGATTCCAATGTTGTTCGCATAACCGAGGTCAGCTGCCGCAAGTACAGCGTTGAGGGGAGCGGCGCCGCCGTGGAAAAAATTCGACACCGGAAAGTTTGGCTGCGGCCACTTCAGCCACGGCGCCAATTCCAAAACGCGGTAATACGGGACCTTCGCCAGGTGCTGACCGGAATCGAAGGAAGTCTGCGCAGCCCACGCGGCCTCGGCGAAAGTGGCTGCGGCTATCGGCACAGTGATCGGTACCAGGCCGGTAAACCATCCCTGTGTCATGAAATTATCCGTAGTTCTGCGTGTATCCCTGGGAGTCAGGCCGTAATACGTTGGAGCACCGGTGAATTCGTGCTCGACCAAGGCGATGCACGCGAATAGGCCACCGATGAAACGCGCGCCGACCGCCGTGCAGGCTGATTCGAATCGCTCCGTCTGTTCTGCGTCTATGAGGAGTTCGGAGACCATGGCGCTTGCACTCGCCCCCGACGGGTTGCCCAATGGCAGCGGAAATTCAGGAAAACTGCCATTGTTGTTCTCGGCGAAGTCAATCCAAGTGCGTACCTCAGGCGAATCCATGGTCAACGTTGACGTGTACTGGCGCTCGCCGGCGCAGAAATCGTCAAAGCTGCCGGCATCGGGAAGCGCAAGGGGTTCATCTCCTGCGCTCGCCGCCGCATACATTCCGTTGGCCTCGAGCATCGTTGTGCCGATCAACGTCGCGTCCCCGTGGACATGATCCATAGCGGCAAAGAAAGTGAAGCAATCATCGCTCTGGACAATCCCGAAAGTGAAGCAGCCCCACTGCAGCGGATTCGGTATCGCCACGACATGAGCGCGCATTTCGTCAATTGTCATTTCGCCGTGATCAATCGGAGCGAATTCGATATCGGCGGGGTTGCTGATGGTGTGCCTGACGAACTCTCCGTCGGTGGTGTGGTGGAACCAACTGCGGAAGGTGTCATGCCGGCGCAGATACGCGTTGACGGCATAGTTCATGGCGGAAATGTCGCATTGGCCGGGCACGTCACAGGTAGCGATGATTTGCCGGGAAAAGTCGAGTCCGGCGGACGTCCGCTCGTGAAAATTACGCAGATGCTGGCCCTGCATGTAGCTGACCGGCACAGAACTGGCCGGCGCCTGTCGCGCCTTCTCGGCGGCCGCGGCCGTCGGGTGCCAGGAGATGACCGACCCTGGGGCAGGCGTCCAATCACCGAGCGAGCCGATCGTGATTTTCCCGATGCGCAATCTATTCTCCTCGGTCTGGACGGCCGCGTTCCGGGCCCGCTGGCCGCGGCACCAAGATAACCCTCTCCGGAGTGACCGACGCCGGACTGCGCGGCGTGCGACAGCTCACCGACACGGCAGCGGTGGTGAGGGTGGAACGGTCCCGCACCGGACGCAGGCCCGCGCCGTCAGTTGACGATACTCGGGCGGTCAACCGACGATACTCATGCAACGTGCCGCGGAGAAGAGCCATACTCGTTTGATTCTTATACACGTGCACAATCGGACCGGCATGCGTACATTGACTGACGGACTGGTTTCGCCGCCGCGCATCTTTGTCGGTCAGTCAGCGATGGCTGAGCTGGCGGGGAACCACTGATCTTGCTAGGAGTGTCGAGATGGGCCATGCGTCGGAATGTCGGATCAAGGCCCCTTGAGAGCAGCAGTCATCGCGCGCCCTGAAGTATCTCGACAGCTAGACCACGTTGCGGGACACAAGATCCCGCGCGAAGGTGGGAATCGATCGCATGCGATCGGGCGATCGGCCCGATCCGGCGTGTCGTTGCCGGCCACCGTAGCCGCATATTCCGTAGGGTCGATTGTCATCACGGACGGTAGATGAGGCAGCTCAGGACAGCAGAGCCGGCCACCGCGGATGGTTAGGGATGGGGTTCGTTCGCATTCTGAGGACGCAATGCGTGCAGCACGTCGAGGCAGTGGCTGTCTTGCCGCAGCGGCGGGGTCCCCCACCGTTCCTGCCGGGTGTATTGTCGTCGCCTATACCGGAAGCCTTCCCGCAGTCGGTGACTGGCTGGAAACGCGAATTCGAATGCGGTGCTTGAGGATAACTGCGGTACCGCGAGTCGGGGTGCTCTCCGAACGCGGGCTGGTTTGGTGGTGAAGTGAATTGAGCTGACGACGGTTGCTGGAGGCAGTGCACCAGCAAACTTCGGCACACTGTCTGCTCCGGGGGTGCGCAGTGTGTGGCCAGATCTGGTACGGAACACCACCGCCGCGGCGCTGAAACGCGCACGGCGATGGAATCCCTCGCGAGCCGAAGCAGAGAGGACAACCGCATGTCAACCGCCGAAGGTGTCATGGAGCCGCCATCCGGTTTTGCAATCGTCGGATACGCGGCGCGCTTTCCCGGCGCCTCGGACGCTGACGAATTCTGGCAGCTGCTGCGAGATGGTAGAGATGCGATATCGGAGGTGCCCCAGGACCGGTGGGATGCCGACGAATTCTTCGACCCGGATCCCGATGCGCCCGGGAAGGTTGTAACCCGTCGGGCAGGTTTCGTTGATGATGTAACGGGTTTCGACGCGCCGTTTTTCGGTATGTCGGCGCGCGAGGTCAGGTCGATGGACCCGCAGCATCGGATCTTGCTCGAGACGGCGTGGCGGGCGGTCGAACATTCGGGCACCGCGCCAACGGCATTGGCGAACACCAACACTGGTGTTTTCGTCGGGATGTCCACCCATGATTACCTCGGAATGGCTTCCGACGAACTAACTTACGCCGAGATCGAGGCGTACATGGCGATCGGGACGTCATCTGCTGCGGCAGCGGGCCGGATCAGCTATCGATTGGGGCTGCAGGGTCCGGCGGTCGCCGTCGACACGGCCTGCAGCTCGTCGTTGGTGGCGATCCATCAGGCATGCCAAGCGCTGCGGTTGGGGGAATGCGACCTTGCGCTCGCCGGCGGTGCAAATGTCCTGCTTACCCCAGCGACCATGATCACCTTTTCCCAAGCGCACATGCTCGCGCCCGACGGCCGGTGCAAGACTTTCGATGCGGCCGCGGATGGCTACGTGCGGGGCGAAGGTTGTGGCGTCATTGTCGTGAAGCGGCTTGAAGACGCGATCCGTGACGGTGACCGGATTCGGGCCGTGATCCGGGGCAGCGCAATTAACCAGGACGGCGCATCGGGCGGATTGACCGTGCCGAATGGCATTGCCCAACAACGGGTTATCGCCGACGCGCTGCAGCGCGCCGGCATCGCACCCGGGGACGTCGGATACCTCGAGGCACATGGGACCGGGACGTCGCTGGGCGATCCGATCGAGGCCCAGGCCGCCGGCGCGGTGCTCGGCACCGGGCGCGAGGCGAGCCGGCCGCTGTTGATCGGCTCGGTGAAGACCAACATCGGGCACCTGGAAGCGGCCGCGGGGATCGCGGGCGTCATCAAGGTCATCCTGTCGCTCGAACACGGGTTACTGCCGCAGCACTTACACTTTCGCAATCCGTCTCCGCACATTCCATGGGACCGCCTCCCGGTGCAGGTGGTCGAAAAAGCGACTGCCTGGGAACGAAACGGTCGGCCGCGTATTGCCGGAGTTAGTTCGTTCGGGTTCGCCGGGACCAATGCGCACGTCATCCTCGAGGAAGCTCCCGAGGAAGTGGCTCAGGTTGCTGCGGCCCCGCGGTCCGCCGGCCAGGCCGAAGACCGACGGTTCAGCATCCTTCCGCTGTCGGCGCGGACGCCCGCCGCGCTGGTGCAGATCGCCGATCAATACCGAAGTTGGTTGAGCGCAAACCCCGAGGCCACCCTCGCCGATTTGCGCTTTACCGCCGGAGTGGGGCGAGCGCACCTGGAGCACCGGGCCGCGTTGGTGGTGAATTCGAGGGAATCTGCCAGCGAGTTACTCGGCGCGCTCGCCGACGACCGCCCGGGACCCGGTTTGGTTCGCGGCGTATCCGATGACACACCGAAGACGGCGTGGCTGTTCACCGGTCAAGGCAGCCAGTACGCCGGCATGGCCAGAGAGCTGTTCGACACCGAGCCGGTGTTCGCCGAGACACTGACCCACTGCGCTGCAGTTGTCGCCGATGTTCTCGAAAAGCCTTTGCTGGAAGTCGTTTTCGATACGGATGGCCCAAACTGCGAAGAGGCGTTGCGACAGACCGCCTTTGCCCAACCCGCGTTGTTCGCGGTGGAGATGGGCTTGGCCCGGCTCTGGCAGTCCTGGGGCTTCGAACCCGACGTGGTGTTGGGCCACAGCGTCGGCCAATATGCGGCGGCCTGCGTCGCGGGTGTGTTCAGCATCGAGGACGGCGCGCTGCTGATGGCAGAGCGCGGCCGTCTTTTCGGCAGTTTGCCTGCGGGTGGTCGGATGGTCGCGGTGTTCACCGCCGCCGAACGCGTCGAGGTCCTGACCGCCGAGTTCCCGAGCCTGTCGGTCGCTGCCTACAACGGCGCGAACACCGTATTGTCCGGGCCCGCGCAGGTTCTCGACCAGGCGGTGGCCGAGTTGATGGCCGACGGTGTCCGGTGTGACTGGCTGGACACCAGCCATGCGTTCCACTCGTCGCTGCTGGATCCCATCCTCGACGAGTTCGAGTCATATGCGAACCGGTTCAATTTCAGTTCCCCACAACGGATTCTGGTGTGCAACCGTACCGGAGCCGCGCTCGGCAGGAGCGTGAAACTCGATGGCTCCTATTGGCGTCGCCACGCGCGCCAACCGGTCGAATTCGCTAAGAGCGTACAGACCCTTGCCGACCTGAGTTGCAAAGTGTTGTTAGAGGTCGGCCCGCAACCGGTTCTCACCGCCGCGGCCCTGCGGGCATGGCCTGACCCGACCACTGCACCGCGGGCGATCGCGTCGATGCGTCGAAACACCGCCGACCATCGCCAGATCACCGAAGCCCTCGCCGACGCGTACGTCCTGGGCCACCTGCCCAAATTCGATGCTGTGCGGCAGGAACCGGCGCGAAAGCTCGACCTGCCCACCTATCCGTTCCAGCATCGCCAGTACTGGTTCCGCGAGAAGAGGGTCCGGCCCACTGCCCGCGAGACCACCGTCGCGCGTAGCGATGCCGTCCGGCTCCTCGAGGATGACCGGATCGAGGAGCTCGCCGCGCTACTCGATGGTGCGAGCGGTGATCAAAACACCCTGGATGTGCTGACAAAACTGGCCGCGCAACACAATCAACAGCGTATGAGCCAGTCCATCTCCGATGATCGTTACGAGATTCGCTGGGAGGAGTTCACTGCGCGACTTTCCGATACGGAAGCCGGCGAGGGATGCACCTGGCTTGTCGTTGGCGATGACGATGCCGTCCAGCCCCTGGTCGATGCGCTCACCGCGCAGGGGCAGCAGTCTCGGATTCTGGCGTTGCCCGCGACCGACGCGGACGAGGAACGGCTCGAGATCGTATTGCGCGCTGCGGCAGCAGATGATGCGCCGCTACGCATCGTGCATGTCGCGGCCCTCGATTCCGGCACCGCACCATCGATGCGGTCGCTGCTGCGGATGCAACATCGGGTACTGGCCGGAACGCGGCGGCTTTTTCGTGTCGCGGCCGCCGCCGAACTGCGCCAACCCATTTGGATGGTCACCCGTGGTGCGCAACGAGTCACTGACGCCGACACCGTCTTGCCGGATCAGAGTTGCCTATGGGGATTCGGTCGCGCCGCCTCGCTGGAGCATCCGCAATTGTGGGGCGGCCTGGCGGACCTCGCTGAAGGTAGTACCGACGAATGGTCGCGGTTGATCAAGATGGCGTTGGCACCGCGCGACTCGGCTGTCAGGGAAGACCAGATCGCGCTGCGTGGTCAAGAGGTCTATGTTCCCCGGCTGGTCCGGCGAATCGGGCGGCCTGCCGCAACACCGCTGACATTGCGTGGTGATGCAACGTATTTGGTGACCGGTGGGCTTGGTTCGATCGGACTGGAAATCGCCGGATACCTGGCAGCGCACGGTGCCCGGCATCTGGTGCTGACCGGCCGACGCTCGCCCAGCGAGGCCGCCCGACAGCGCATCGATGCCCTACGCGAACAGCAGGGATGCGAGGTTCGAGTTGTCGCCGCCGATGTCGGCGACGCCCACGACGTCGCGCGCCTGTTAGGCACTGTGCGGGCCGAACTGCCGCCGTTGGCAGGCATCGTCCATGCGGCGGGTGAGATCGGGACCACCCCGCTGCGCGCCCTGGACGACGCTGAGGTAGATCGAGTGTTCGCTGGAAAAGTCTGGGGCGCTTGGCATTTGAGCGAAGCGGCCGCTGACCTGCAGCTAGACTTCTTCCTCAGCACTTCTTCGATCGCTTCGGTGTGGGGCGGGCTCGGTCAGACGGCTTACGGCGCGGCTAACGCTTTCCTCGACGGGCTGGCCTGGCGGCTGCGCGAGCAGGGCGTGTCCGGGATCAGCGTCAATTTCGGTCCGTGGTCGGCGGGTATGGCCGACGAGGAGGCTCGGGCGCGACTGGCTGAACGCGGTGTCCGGACATTGTCACCTGCCGATGCGCTGGCGGGCATGGCCGATGTCATCGCGGCTTCTGCCGCGCAGGGCGTTGCACAAGGGGTCGTGGCCCGGATCGACTGGGCCCGTTTCCTGCCGCTTTACCAGCAAGCCGGGAAGCGGTCATTGCTGGCGGAGTTGGCAGGTGAAATTCCCGATTTCGCCCCCGCGCCAACCACGTCCGGGAGGACACCACTGGTCGAGCAGCTCACTCACGCTCCGGTGCAGCAGCGCAAGAAGCTCGTCACGGATTATCTGCGTGACGCGGTAGCGGAGGTGACCCGAGTCGATGTCGCGGAGATCCGCGGGGACGCCGGATTCTTCGATCTCGGCATGGATTCGCTGATGGCCGTCGAACTGCGGCGCCGCATGGAGCAAGGGGTGGGCAAGGAGTTGCCGGCGACCCTGGCGATGGACTATCCACGTCTGTCCGACGTGGCGGATTATCTGCTCGGCGACGTGCTCGGGCTCAGCCAACAGCCGTCCGCCGATGCGCGGCCGCAGCCGGCCTCGGTGGTGAGGACGCGCACGGACGAGCCGATCGCGATCGTCGCAGTGGCCTGTCGCTTTCCCGGCGCGGCCGATCCCGAAGCTTTTTGGGAGGTGCTGTCCGGTGGTGTCGATACGATCCGGGAAGTCCCGGATGACCGATACGACATCGACGAGTTCTACGATCCGGATCCAGATACTCCGGGCAAGGTCTACAGCCGCTTCGGTGGATTCCTCGACGGAATAGACGGTTTCGATCCGGAATTCTTCGGTATTTCCCCGCGCGAGGCTGTCTGGATGGATCCGCAGCAACGGCTGATGCTGGAAACCGCGTGGGAGGGCTTGGAGCGTGCCGGGTACTCGCCGGGGGAATTGCGCGGCAGCCGAAGCGGGATCTTCGTGGGGGTGGGCTCCAACGAGTATTCGCATCTGCTGTCCGCCGACTCCGTCGAGAAGATCGAACCCCACTTCATCACGGGCAATGCGCTCAATGCCATTTCGGGCCGGGTTGCGTTTGCACTCGGGCTGGAAGGACCGGCGGTGGCGCTCGACACCGCGTGCAGTTCGTCATTAGTGGCCGTCCATCAGGCCTGCCATGCATTGCACTCCGGTGACTGCGATTTGGCGTTGGCCGGTGGCGTGAATGTCTTGCTGAGTCCGGTGTCCACCATCGCGGCGTCACGCGCCAGGATGTTGTCGCCTGTCGGGCGATGCAAGACCTTCGACGCCTCCGCGGACGGCTATGTGCGCAGCGAAGGCTGCGGGATCCTGGTGCTCAAAAGGATGAGCGACGCAGTGCGTGACGGCGATCGGGTTTGTGCGGTCATCCCGGGCAGCGCGATCAATCAAGACGGCGCTTCCAGTGGTTTGACGGTGCCCAATGGTGGTGCGCAGCAACGGCTTATCGCCGCGGCGCTGGATCGCGCCGGTTTCGACGGCGGGGATGTCGACTATCTTGAGGCACACGGGACGGGCACAGCGCTGGGCGATCCAATCGAGGTGCAGGCCGCCGGGGCCGCCTATGGTGCCGCTCGTGATGTGGACCGGCCGTTGCTGATCGGCTCGGTGAAGACCAATATCGGCCACCTCGAGTCGGCGTCAGGAGTCGCTGGTCTGATCAAAGTCGTGTTGTCGCTACAGCACCAAGTGCTGCCGCAGAGCCTGCACTTCGAGACACCGTCGCCACATATCCCGTGGGACTCACTGCCGGTACGGGTCGTGGACAAAGCGATTCCGTGGCAGGCCAACGGCAGACCGCGCCGTGCCGGCATAAGTTCCTTCGGGTTCACCGGCACGAACGCACACGTGCTGATCGAGGAGGCGCCGCCATCATCCGCGACCGGTGACGAAAACCCCACGGGCGACCTCGCAGCGCCAGCGGAGACGAAGGTTCATGATGGGCCGGCCGACGTGCTGCCGCTGTCCGCGCGGTCGCCGCAGGCACTGGTGGCATTGGCGCGGCGCTACCAGGAATGGTTGGACACCCACCCGAACGCCGATATCGCCGATGTGTGCTTCACGGCCGGGGCCGGGCGTTCGCATTTCGAACACCGGGCCGCGCTGGTCGTGGACTCGGTTCAGAGCGCCCGCGAGGCGCTGGCCGACCTGGCCGAGAACCGGATGCGGCCGGGAGTGGTGCGCGGCGAATGCATGGACCCGCCGACGACGGCATGGTTGTTCACCGGGCAAGGCAGCCAGTACCCGGGGATGGCGCGCGAGTTGTTCGACGCCGAGCCGGTTTTCGCGGACACGGTGAAACGCTGCGCGGATGCAGTCAGCGCGATGCTGCCGCGTCCGTTGTTGGAGGTGCTCTTCGCGACTGACCGCGACTCCGGTGGTGAAGCCGGAAAAACACTGCGGCACACCTCGTTTGCGCAGCCCGCGCTGTTCGCCGTCGAAATGGGCCTGGCCCGGCTGTGGCAGTCGTGGGGCGTCGAGCCCGACGTGGTGCTGGGGCACAGCGTGGGCCAGTATGCGGCGGCGTGTGTGGCGGGGGTTTTCAGCCTCGAGGACGGGGCGCGCCTGATGGCCGAGCGGGGCCGTCTGTTCGGCAGCCTGCCTGACGGCGGCCGAATGGTGGCGGTGTTCGCCGACGCCAAATACGTCGAGGAGATCGCCAACGACTTCCCCCGGGTGTCTGTCGCCGCCTACAACGGCCCCAACACGGTGCTGTCGGGTCCCGGCGCGGATCTGGAACAAATTGTCGCTCGCGGTGGCAGTGACGGGATTCGCTGCAGCTGGCTGGAAACCAGCCACGCCTTCCACTCTGAGTTGCTGGAGCCGGTGCTCGGCGAATTCGAATCATATGCAGCGCGTTTGGATTTCGCTGTACCGACGCTGCCGCTGGTCTGCAACCGCACCGGCGCGGTGCTCACCGCCGAAACCCCGTTGGACGCCCGGTATTGGCGGCGGCATTCCCGCCAGCCGGTGCAGTTCGCCGAAAGCATACGGACCGTGGCGGCGCTGGGGTGCTCGGTGTTGATGGAGATTGGACCGCAACCGGTTCTGACCGGGGCCGCGGTGCAGGTCTGGCCGGAACATCTGGCGGCGCCGCGCGCGATCGTCTCTCTGCGCAAGGGCGTCAGCGACCGGCGGCAGATCACCGAGGCGCTGGCCGCGGGGTACGTCAGCGGTCACCGGCCCGATTTCACTGTGCTGCATCGTCAGCCGCGCCTCAGGCTAGAACTGCCCACCTATCCGTTCCAGCACCGGCGCTTCTGGCCCAAGGCTTCCGGCATCGCCGGCATCGATGGTCAAGGTGCTGTGGCATCCGGGCTCCTGGGCAGTGCAAAAGAGCTAGCCTCCGGCGACCGCGTCTACACCAGCCGGTTGTCGGTCAAGTCGCAGCCCTGGCTCGCCGACCACGTCATCTATGGCACCGTCGTCGTCCCGGGCGCAACGTACGCGGCGATGGCCCTGGCCGCCATCGGGCCGCCGGGGCGCGTGCAGAACGTTTATTTCTATGAACCGATCATCCTGCCCGAAAAGGCTTCTCGCGAAGTGCAGCTGAGTCTGCATCCGCTGGAGGACGGTGGCGGCTGGAGCTTCCGGGTGGACAGCCGCTCATACGGCGTCGCCGATGCCGAATGGGCGTTGAACGCCGACGGCACCGTCGTCGCCGGCGTCGATGACGAGCCGGCGGCTGATCCGGCGGACTCCATCGACGCGGCGATCGAGCGGCTGGACCGCAGTCGTCCCCAGCTGCTGTTCGAGAGCTTCGCTGAAAGCGAGCTGGAATGGGGGACCACCTGGTCGACGTCCCTCAAATCGCTGTGGTTCGGCGAGGGTGAGGCGATCGGCGATGTCACCGTCGGCGAGGAACTCGCCGAGCACCTTGGAACCGAGCCGATGCATCCGGTGCTGCTCGATCTGTGCACCGGCATCACCTTCCCGGCGTTCCCGGCCCTGCTCGCGGCCGAACAGGGGATCAACGATCTCTTACTGCCGTTGCGGTACGGGCAAGTGTCACTCCGGGAGAAGATGCCACGACGGTTCTATTGCCGCGGCAAGTGGCGTGCCAGTGCCCTCGACAGCGAAACCCAAGTCTTTGACCTCGATTTCGTCGATCGCGATGGTCGCCACCTGGGCGGGATTCGCGAGTTCACGGTCAAGCGCGCGCCCCGGGAGGCGCTGTTGCGTGGACTCGGCGGCGATGCCACCCGGCTGCTCTATACCCTCGGCTGGCACGAGGTGCCGCCTCAGCCGCCGAGCGACGATGCCGAGGGCGCCGGAAACGCGAACGGCACCTGGCTGATTGCCGGCTTCGACGAACTGGCGGCCGAACTGCCCGGCTGCACCACTTTTGACCGGATTACGGAGCCCGAGTCGTTGGGGCAGCTGTTGACACGGGCTCGAGAGCGCGACGTGCCGTTCGCCGGCATCGTCTGGCGTGCCTCCAGGCCTAGTGCAGAAGAGTCGAGCGCTGATTCCGCACGGCGTCTGGAAACCGAGATCGCCCATCTGCTGAGTGCAGTGCACACCTTGCAGACCGATGAGGCAGCCAAACTTCCCGATGGGTTGTGGATCATCACGGAACGGGCAGTGGCGACCGAATCCGGTGAGGCCGTCGATCCCGTGCAGGCGGCGCTGTGGGGCCTCGGGCGCACCATCCTCAACGAGGAACCGGCCCTGCGTTGCAGGCTGGTCGATTGCGACGGCTCGGAGCAGGCTGTGCACTCGCTGGCCGGTCTTGTCAGGGCGACGCTCGACGAACCTGAACTCGCCCTGCGGCAAGGAAAGTTGTTGGCGTCCCGATTACTGCCCTGGGCGCGCAGCGGTCATCTCGCGGTACCGCGTGGCACCGATTACGTGCTGACGCCCACTGAACGGGGCGCGATCGACAACCTGCGTCTGATCGAGAAGGAAGCGTCGCCACCGGCCGAGGGCTGTGTGCAGGTCCGGGTTGAGGCCGGTGGGTTGAACTTCCGAGAGGTGCTCAATGTGCTGGGCCTCTACCCGGGCGATCCCGGCCCGCTCGGCGGCGACTTCGCCGGCACCGTCACACAGTTGGGTGATGGTGTCACCGGACTCGAGGTGGGCCAACGCGTCTATGGCTTCATGCAGGGTGCGTTCGCCAGCCGGTTCAATGTGCCGGCCCAGTTGCTGGCGCCCATACCCGACGGGGTGAGCGCGGTCGCGGCGGCCACCATTCCCGCCGCGGCGCTGACGGCCCGGCTCGCGTTTGACTGGGCGGAGCTGAGGCCCGGTGACCGAGTGCTCATTCATGCGGCGAGCGGTGGTGTCGGATTGGCCGCCATCCAGCTGGCGCAGCGACACGGTGCGATCGTCTTCGCCACGGCGAGCACGTACAAACGTGCGACACTGCGCAAGCTGGGTGTGGAGTATGTCTACGACTCGCGCACAACGGATTTCGCCGACCAGATCCTCGCCGACACCGGTGGTGCGGGCGTCGACGTGGTGCTCAACAGCCTGACCAACGAGGGGTTCATCGAGGCGACCGTACGGGCTACCGCCCAAAACGGTCGATTCGTAGAGATCGCCAAGCGAGACATCTGGACGCGCGAGCAGATGACGGCGGCCCGGCCCGATATCGCCTACGAGATCGTCGCGTTGGACTGGGCCTGCGTGCAACAGCCAGAGCACATTCATCGGCTGCTGACCGAGGTGTCGGACGGTTTGGCCAGTGGCGAGTGGACGCCGCTGCCCGCCGAGATCTACCCGCTGTCCGAGGCGAAGACGGCGTTTCGTCGGATGCAGCAAGCGCGCCATATCGGAAAGATCGTGCTGCAGATGCCGACCCCATTACAGCCGCGTGGTGATCGGAGCTATCTCATCACGGGTGGACTCGGTGCAATCGGCCTGCACATGGCGGCCTATCTGGCCCAGCTCGGAGCGGGGGACATCGTGCTGACCAGCCGGCGTGCACCCGACGCCGATGCGCAGCGGTCGATCGACGACATCGTCGAGCGTTACCGGTGCCGCATCCACACTTTCGCGGCCGATGTCGGTGACGAGGCGCAAGTCGAAAAGCTGCTGACGCGGATCCGCGCGGAGTTGCCTGCGCTCGCGGGAGTGGCACATTTGGCGGGCATCCTCGATGACGCGCTGCTGTCCCAGCAAAGCCTGGAGCGTTTCCGGACGACATTGGCTCCCAAGGCGTTCGGCGCGTGCCATTTGGACCGGATGACGAAGAACGACGATCTCGACTTCTTCATCGTGTCCTCCTCGGTGTCCAGCCTGCTGGGTTCCCCCGGCCAGGCCAATTACTCGACGGCCAATGCGTTGCTCGACGGGCTGGTCGCACAACGAACGGCGCGAGGCTTGCCGGCAACCGGGGTCAATTTTGGTCCCTGGGCCCAAGGGGGCATGGCCTCCTCGGAGGCCGCGCGCGCCAATATCGGTGCGCAGGGGTTGATTCCGCTGGAACCGACGGCCGCCCTCAACGCGCTGGTCGAGGTTGTCGCCAACGGAACCGGCCAGGCAACCATCATCAAGGCCAATTGGCAACGTGCCGCGAAGCTGCTGGGCGCTTCTCGGCCACCGATTCTCGACCTCGTCTTACCGAGCGCCGTCGGCGAGCCAACCGGCGATAGCGAGTTGCTGCGGCAACTGCAGGAGATACCGGTGGCGCAGCGCGCCAGTTTCATCACCGAATTCCTGCAGCGCGAAGTGCAGGGATTCCTGAGGCTCGCGCAACCACCCGCCGCGACCAGTCGGTTCTTGGACCTGGGCACGGATTCCCTGATGGCCGTCGAACTCCGCAACCGGCTGCATAGCCAATTCGGCGGCGCGTTCACGATCAACGCGACCGCGGTATTCGATTACCCGACGATCGGCGGCCTCGCCGAGTATCTCGCAAGTCAGCTACCCGACGCGGAATCGGAGTCGGACTCGCAGTCCAACGAAGCGGAATCGGTTGCGGCACCGGAGTTAAACCCAGAACCTGTGTCGACAGGGTCGAGTTGATACTCGGCGGGTTCAGTCGGCGATATTGAAGGCCGAGTTCACCTTCGTCGGCCGAACTCGCACCAACAGCTCTCCGGGAACGGCGTTGCGCCGGCCGAACTCGTCGGCGCGATCTGGTCCCATGTAGCGCCCCCCGATCCGGGTGGCGATGTCGAGCAGGTCCTCCGCACCGTCCTGCGTCGTCGCGATGCCCTGCACCTGTACGAACGAGTAGGGCGGGGTTGGATCGTCGACACAGATCACGACGCGTGATCCCGGGCCAGCGCACGGCCTTTCGCGGTGTCGCGCCCGGTGTTGAACACCAGCTCACCGTTGTCCACGACGAACCACACCGGGGCGACCAGCGGGCGGCCGTCGGCGGCGAGGTAGCCCAGCATCCCGGTACGGGTGCCGGTCGACAGGAACGCGATGACCTTCTCGGTCAGCTCCGCGCGCTCGGCCATGCGTTACAGACGGGCCAGGTCGTAGTCGCCGAGGTGATCGATCAGGTTGTGCAGGTGCTCGCCCGAGGTGCCGAGGGTGTTTTCGATCGCGGTGAGCCGGGCGGCGTAGTGGCTGACCGGGTATTCGGCCGTCACGCCGATGCCGCCGTGCATCTGCACCGACTCCTGCGCGATGTGCCGGCCCGAGCGGCCGATCTGCAGCTTGGCACGCGAGGCGATCACCGGGTCGATGTTGCCGTCGGCGATCGACATCGCCGCGTACAGGGTCATGCTGCGGGCCAATTCCAGCGACACGTACATGTCGGCGGCGCGCTGCGTGAGCGCCTGGAACTTGTTGAGGGTGACGCCGAACTGCTTGCGCGTCTTGAGGTAATCGGTGGTCAGGCGCAGCGATTCCTCCATGGCGCCCAGCGCTTCGGCGCACAGCGCCGACTGGATGCGCACGAGTGCGTCGCCGA
The DNA here is from genome assembly GCF_019668465.1 of Mycobacterium senriense. NCBI lineage: Bacteria > Bacillati > Actinomycetota > Actinomycetes > Mycobacteriales > Mycobacteriaceae > Mycobacterium > Mycobacterium senriense. The sequence continues at coordinate 3,693,830 of NZ_AP024828.1, forward strand.
TGGCGCCCGAGGCGTCGACCGCCTCGCCCAGCGGTTCGGCGGCGGTGGAGTCCAGATCGATCTGGGCGCCGCGTTGTCCGTCGAATGTCCGGTACGGGTGCCTGGTCACCGCTGTCGCGTCGACCAGGAACAGCCCGGTGCCGCCGTTCGGCAGGGCGGCGCTGACCACCAGGGTGTCGGCGCAGTCCCCGGCGAGCACCGGGTTCTTCCGGCCGCTCAGCGTCCACGAATCACCTTGCTGCTCAGCCTTGGTGCTCACCTCGGCGGACGGTTTGCGCTGGCCCGGCTCGAGGTGGGCGAACGCCAGCAGCCGCTGGCCGCCCGCGACTTCGTCGAGGAGTTGCTTCTGGTCGGCGCTGCCCAGCTCGGCGATCAGCGCACCGGGCCCCAGCGCGGCGTGCAGCACCGGTTCGGGGGCCAGCCGGCGCCCAACCTCGTTGAGCACCACCACGATCTCGATCTGGCCCGACTCCTCCGGCTCGAAACCCAGACCCAGAATTCCGGTGTCGGCGAGCTGGTTCCACACCTCCCGGCTCCAGCCGAGATCGGAGCCGATGATCTTGTTGCGGCTTTCCGGGTCATAGGTGCGCGACAACAGGTCGCGGGTGGTGTCGCGGAGCAGGGCTTGCTCGTCGCTCAATTGAAAGTCCATGGCTGCCTCACAATCCCAGAATCGTCGACGCGATGATGTTGCGCTGCACCTCGCTGCTACCGCCGTAGATCGACGTCTTGCGGTAGTTGAGGTAGTGCGGCGCACTGTGTTGGGCCCAGGACGGCGACGAGATGTCTTCGCCGTTGGCCGGCAGCGCATCCGGCCCGGCCACCTCGACGAGCAGTTCGGTGGCGATCTGCTGCAGTTGGCTGCCGCGCAGCTTGAGCACCGACGACGCCGGGTTGGGCTGGCCGTCCGCGGAGTCGGTGACCACTCGCGACTGCGTGAGTTCCAGTGCCAGCAGCTCGTTTTCGGCCTCGGCTAGCCGCGCCGCGAAAAGCGGATCGTTGAGCACCCCGGTGGCCGCCGCGTGCTTCTTCACCTCGGCGAGGCGCACCTTGGTCCGCCCCACCCCGGCAATACCCGTACGCTCGTTGCCCAACAAAAACTTCGCATAGGTCCAGCCCTGGTTCTCTTCTCCGACAAGTTGATTGGCGGGCACCCGGACGTCCTCGAAGAAGACCTCGTTGATCTCGTGGCCGCCGTCGATCGTCTTGATAGGCCGCAGGGTTACGCCCGGCGTATTCATCTCGAACAGCAAGAACGAGATGCCGGCCTGCCGCTTGGGCGCCTGCGGGTCGGTGCGGACCAGGCAGAAGATCCAGTCCGCATACTGCCCCAGCGTGGTCCAGGTCTTCTGGCCGTTGACGACGTAGCTGTCGCCGTCGCGGACCGCGGTGGTGCGCAGCGACGCCAGGTCCGACCCCGCCTCGGGCTCGGAAAATCCCTGGCACCACCAGATGTCGAGGCTGGCCGTCGGGGGCAGGAAGCGTTGTTTGACCTCCTCCGAACCGAATTCGGCGATCACCGGGCCCACCATCTTGGTGTTGAAGTTCAGCGGCTCCGGGACACACGCCAGCTGCATCTCGTCGGCCCAGATCTGATGCTGGGTCGGCGTCCAGTCCTTGCCACCCCACTCGACCGGCCAGTTCGGTACCGCCAGGCCGTGCTCGTGCAGGATCTTGTGGCTGGCGACGATGTCGTCGTGGTTCACCTCCGCCGAGCCGCGGCGCACCCGCTCGCGCAGCTCCTCGGGAATCTTGGTCGTGTAGATGGTGCGGAGTTCGTCGCGGAACGCGGCTTCCTCGCGCGTGAGCGCCAGTTGCATGGCAGCCTCCTGTCGTTTCGGGGTGACCGTGACGACGCAGCGCCCAGAGCTGTTTTCTGGCGGTGCCGGTCGTTCGCTCGACTTCCATCTTGACCCATCCCTCGCGGACCCCGTGCACAGCCTCGGGTTAATCCACAGATCGGCCCCGTGGAGCCGTTGAGCGGGGCCGTTGTGGCGGTCCGCGGCCTACCGTCGGCCCATGCGAACAGAACTTCCGGCGGAGCGCCTGCAGCGACGGCTCAACGCCGAACCGGAGACCGATGCGCACGCCGGTCCCGCGGACGCAGGGTCCGCGTCGACGGACGACGCCCCGGACGACGACCAGAATTCGCTGCTGCCGCGGTGGCTTCCCGACGCGTCGGGGGACCGGGGCTGGCTGGCCAGGGTCCGCGCCGACCCCGGACGCGCCGGCGCCGTCGGGCTCGCGATCGTGGCGGCGCTGGCGGTGCTGGTCACGGTCTTCACCTTGCTGCGCGACCGGCCGGCGCCGGTGATGTCGGCCAAGCTGCCGCCGGTGGAGAAGGTGTCGACGGGCGGGCCGAGGTCGTCGGCAAGTCCGGGTGCCGCGCCAGCGCCGGGCCCCGACCGCCCGGTGGTGGTCAGCGTGGTCGGTTTGGTGCATACCCCGGGCCTGGTGACCCTCGCGCCGGGCGCGCGCATCGCCGATGCGCTGCAGGCCGCCGGCGGCGCGGTGAACGGCGCGGACACCATCGGCCTGAACATGGCCCGACCGCTCGGTGACGGCGAACAGATTGTGGTCGGTCTGGCTCCCGCTCCCGGACAGCCGACGGCGCTGGGCAGCTCGGTGGCCAGCGGAATGACGCCGACATCGAAGGCGCCGACACCGACGCCGGGATCGGTCAAGCCGAAGCCGGCCCAGGCGGTAGACCTGAACACCGCGACCGTTCAGGAACTCGACGCGCTGCCCGGCGTCGGCCCGGTCACCGCCGCCGCGATCGTGGCGTGGCGCCAATCCAACGGCAAATTCACCAGCGTCGACCAGCTCGCCGACGTCGAGGGCATCGGGCCGGCGCGATTGGAGAAGCTGCGCGCCCTGGTCCGTGTCTGACCCCGGTGGTTCCTTCCGGGCCGGGCGTTCCGCCTTCCGGGCATGTCGATGTGCGCCTGGTGCCCGCGGCGTTGACCTGTTGGGCGGTGACTGCCGCCGGGATCTGGTGGCCGGCCGGCCGCCTCCTCGCCTGGTGCTGCCTCGCGCTCGTCGCCGCATCCGGTGCGTTGGCATGGCGCGCCGCGCACCGGCCCGGCCGAACCGCGCGGCTGCGGGCGCTCGGCGCCGGCCTGGCCGCGGTCGGCGTGGTGGGGGCGGGATATGGCTTCGCCATCGGGCTGCGCACCGACGCTGTGGTTCACCACCCGATCACCGCGGCGTTCGGCGGCAGCGCCGCGGTCACCGTCACGCCTACCGAGAGCCCGGTGTCGCTGGGCGCCGCCCGGTTGATGTTCAAGGCCTCCCTGCAACGTCTGCGCGAGGCCCAAACCTCGGGCCGGGTCGTGGTTTTCGCGCGTGCCTCGGACTTCGGCGCCGTGATGGTGGGCCAGCCGGTGCAGTTCACCGCGCGCATCACCCGCCCGGCCCGTCGCGACCTGACGGTCGCGGTGCTCAACGCGTCGGGCCGGCCGACCATGGGCACCGCGAGCGCCGTGCAGCGCGCCGCGCACGGGGTGCGCAGCCGATTCGCCGCCGCCGTCCGCGACACGCTGCCCGGCGAGCAGGCGGCGATGCTGCCCGCGCTGGTGCTTGGCGACACCTCGGCGGTGCCGAGCGACACCAGCCGCGACTTTCGCGCGGCCGGGATGACGCACCTGATGGCCGTGTCGGGCGCCAACGTGACGATCGTGTGCGCCGCGGTGCTGTTCTCGGCCCGGTTGATCGGTCCCCGCGCGGCGGTCGCCCTTGCCGCGCTGGCGCTGGTGGCCTCCGTCATCGTCGTGCAGCCGACGGCGAGTGTGGTGCGGGCGGCGGTGATGGCCGCCATCGCACTGGCGGGGATGCTGTCTTCGCGTCGGCGCCAAGCCATTCCGGCCCTGGCCGCCACCGTGCTGGTGCTGCTGGCCGTCGCCCCGGCGCTCGCCGTCGACGTGGGGTTCGCGCTGTCGGTGATCGCCACCGCCGCGCTGATCGTCGTCGCGCCGGTCTGGTCGCGGCGCCTGGTGGGGATGGGGTGGCCCAAGCCGCTAGCCGACGCGCTCGCCGTCGCCTGGGCCGCGCAGGTGGTGACCGCGCCTCTGGTGGCGGCGATCTCGGGCCGATTCAGTGTGGTCGCCGCGCTCGCCAACCTCGTGGTGGCCGCCGTGATCGCACCGATTACGGTGCTCGGCACCGCCGCGGCGGCGCTCTGCACGGTATGGCCGGCCGCCGCGCGGCTGCTGATCCGGTTCACCGGCCCCGAGTTGTGGTGGGTCGACCGGGTAGCCCGCTGTGCGGCCAACCTGCCCGGCGCGACCCTGCCGGTCCCGGAGGGCATGCCCGGCACGCTGATCGTCGGCGGTGTCACGGTGCTGGCGATGGTGCTGTGGCGGTGGCGACCGTTCCGCCTCGCGGCCGCAGTGGCGGCGCTGGCCGGGCTGGCCTGGGCGCTGTCCGGGCTCGGGTAGGGCGGGTCGTCGTCTCGCCGGATCCCCGAGCGGCCTGGTCGGTGCGGCGTGACACCATCGTGGGGTGAGCGAGGTTTCGCCGTTGCACCTGGTCCTGGGAGACGAGGAACTGCTGGTCGAGCGGGCGGTGGCTGATGTGCTGCGGTCGGCGCGGAAACGGGCAGGCACCGACGACGTTCCGGTCAACCGGATGCGGGCGGGCGACGTCAGCACGTATGAGCTCGCCGAGCTGCTGAGTCCGTCACTGTTCGCCGACGAGCGCATCGTGGTGCTGGAGGCCGCCGGCGAAGCGGGCAAAGACGCTGCCGCGGTGATTGTTTCGGCCGCCAACGACATGCCGACGGGTGTGGTGCTGGTGGTGGTGCACTCGGGCGGTGGCCGGGCCAAGGCGCTGGCCACCGAGCTGCAGTCCCTCGGCGCCGAGGTGCATGCGTGCGCGCGGATCACCAAACTCAGCGAACGCATCGACTTCGTCCGCAAGGAGTTTCGCGGCCTGCGGGTCAAGGCCGACGAGGAGACGGTGACCGCGATGCTGGATTCGGTCGGTTCCGATCTGCGGGAGCTGGCCTCTGCCTGCTCGCAGTTGGTCGCCGACACCGGCGGGGTGGTTGACGCCGCCGCGGTGCGCCGATACCACAGCGGCAAGGCCGAGGTGAAGGGGTTCGACATCGCGGACAAGGCGGTGGCCGGCGACATAGAGGGAGCCGCCGAGGCGCTGCGGTGGGCGATGATGCGGGGGGAGCCGCTGGTGGTGCTGGCCGATGCGCTGGCCGAGGCGATCCACACGATCGGCCGGGTCGGGCCCCTCTCGGGAGACCCCTACCGGCTGGCGTCGCAGCTCGGGATGCCGCCCTGGCGGGTGCAGAAGGCGCAGAAACAGGCCCGGCGTTGGTCGCGTGACTCGGTGGCGACGGCGATGAAGGTGGTCGCCGCGCTCAACGCGAACGTCAAGGGGGCGGTGGTGGACGCCGACTACGCCCTGGAATCCGCGGTCAGACAGGTCGCCGAACTAGCCGCCCAGCGCGGTCACTAGGGGCGGCCGGGCGTCGACCGGCAGGCCGTTAGATCTTGTTGAGGACGTGCGCCAGCGCCGACTTTTTGTTCGCGGCCTGGTTCTTGTGGATCACGCCCTTGCTGGCCGCCTTGTCCAGCTTGCGGTTGGTCGACACCAGCAGCTCGGCGGCCTTCTCCTTGTCGCCGGCGTGGGCGGCCTCGCGGAACGCGCGGACAGCGGTACGCAGCGACGACTTCACCGACTTGTTGCGCAGGCGAGCGCGCTCGTTCGTCTTGTTGCGCTTCTGCTGCGACTTGATGTTGGCCACGCTGGAGTTCCTTCTTCGATTAGACGTTTTGTGGGTCGCCGGATATCACCACAGCGATTGCCCAGGTTATCAGTGAGTTACGTTTTCTCCCAAAACGGGAACACGTGGGCTGCCAGAACGTCGACCTGAGGCAGCATCTGAACAGTGAGTCTTACCAACCAGCTTGACGACAGCAAGCGGGGTTTTCGCGCTGCGCGTTCTGAGCGCATTTTCGGCGGCTACAACATGTCTTCGGACGCCTACGAGCTGGCGTTCGATGAGATGTTCGATGCCCAGGGCGCTGTGCGCGGCCCCTATAAGGGCATTTACGCCGAGCTTGCGCCGTCGGACGCCTCGGAACTGCAAGCTCGCGCCGAAGCGCTATCGCGCGCCTTCCTCGACCAGGGGATCACATTCTCGCTATCGGGCCAGGAAAGGCCGTTTCCGCTGGACCTGGTGCCGCGGGTCATCTCGGCCGCCGAGTGGGCCCGGTTGGAGCGCGGCATCACCCAGCGGGTCAGGGCGCTCGAGATGTATCTCGACGACGTCTACGGTGACCAGGAAATTCTGAACGACGGCGTCATCCCGCGCCGCCTGATCACCTCCTGCGAGCATTTCCACCGCCAGGCGATGGGCATCGTCCCGCCCAACGGCGTGCGGATCCACGTCGCCGGCATCGATCTGATCCGCGATGACAAGGGCGTCTGGCGTGTCCTCGAGGACAACCTGCGCTCGCCGTCGGGTGTGTCCTATGTCATGGAGAACCGGCGCACCATGGCCCGCGTCTTCCCGAACCTGTTCGCCACCCATCGGGTGCGCGCGGTCGACGATTACGCCTCGCACCTGCTGCGGGCGCTGCGCAACTCCGCGGCCACCAACGAGGCCGACCCGACGGTGGTGGTGCTGACCCCGGGCGTCTACAACTCGGCCTATTTCGAGCATTCGCTGCTGGCCCGCCAGATGGGCGTCGAGCTGGTCGAGGGGCGCGACCTGTTCTGTCGCGACAACCAGGTGTACATGCGCACCACCGAGGGCGAGCGTCAGGTCGACGTCATCTACCGGCGCATCGACGACGCCTTCCTCGATCCGCTGCAGTTCCGCGCCGACTCGATGCTGGGCGTGGCTGGTCTGGTCAACGCGGCCCGCGCCGGCAACGTCTCCATCTCCAGCGCGATCGGCAACGGCGTCGGCGACGACAAACTCGTCTACACCTACGTCCCCACCATGATCGAGTACTACTTGGGCGAGAAGCCACTGCTGGCCAACGTGGAGACGTTGCGCTGCTGGCTTGATGACGAGTGTGAAGAAGCGCTGGACCGCATCGACGAGCTGGTCATCAAGCCGGTGGAGGGGTCCGGCGGCTACGGCATCGTGTTCGGTCCGGAGGCCTCGGAGAAAGAGTTGGCCGCCATCTCCAAGAAGGTGCGCGACGATCCGCGGAGCTGGATCGCGCAGCCGATGATGGAGCTTTCGACGGTGCCGACGCAGATCGGCAACACGCTGGCGCCCCGTTACGTGGATCTGCGGCCGTTCGCGGTCAACGACGGTGACGACGTGTGGGTGTTGCCCGGCGGGCTGAGCCGGGTGGCCCTGGTCGAGGGATCGCGGGTGGTCAACTCCAGCCAGGGCGGTGGCTCCAAGGACACCTGGGTGCTGGCGTCGCGGGCGGCGGCCGGTGACCATGAGCTCGAGGCGGCGGAGGTGGTGCGCTCGTTGCCGACGTCCATGCCGGACCCGATGGTCGACGACACGCCGCGGCTGACGTCGGTGCCGCCTCAGCAGGCGCAGCCCACCGAACCGCCCCGGCGTGAGCAACTCGAGCAGCAACAGCAGCAAAGGGCGGTGGACGATGCTGGCACGTAATGCCGAGGCGCTCTACTGGATCGGCCGCTACGTCGAGCGCGCCGACGACACCGCACGCATCCTGGACGTCGCGCTGCACCAGTTGCTCGAGGATTCCAGTGTCGACCCCGACCAGGCGTCGCGCCTGTTGCTGCGGGTGCTCGGCATCGATCCGCCGGATCACGACCTGGACGTGTGGTCGTTGACCGACCTGGTGGCCTACAGCACCAACGCGCAGGGCGGCTGCTCGATCGTCGACGCGATCACTTCGGCGCGGGAGAATGCGAAGTCGGCGCGCGAGGTGACCTCCAGCGAAATCTGGGAGTGCCTCAACACCACCTATCACGCCCTGTCCGAACGCGAGCGTGCCGCCAAACGCCTTGGGCCACATGACTTCTTGTCGTTCATCGAACGCCGCGCGGCTATGTTCGCCGGCCTTGCCGACTCGACATTGTCCCGCGACGACGGTTACCGGTTCATGGTGCTGGGCCGGGCGATCGAACGAGTCGACATGACGGTGCGGCTGCTGCTGTCCCGGGTCGGGGACAGCGCCTCGTCCCCGGCGTGGGTGACGCTGCTGCGTTCGGCTGGCGCACACGACACCTACCTGCGGACCTACCGCGGTGTGCTGGACGCGGGCCGGGTGGTCGAATTCATGTTGCTGGACCGGCTCTTTCCGCGGTCGGTGTTCTACTCGCTGCGGTTGGCCGAACACAACCTCGACGAATTGGTGCGCAACCGGCAGAGCCGGATCGGGGCCACCGCCGAGACGCAGCGGCTGCTCGGCCAGGCGCGCAGCGAGCTGGAATTCGTTCAGCCCGGCGTACTACTGGAATCGTTGGAGAGCCGCCTGGCGGGACTGCAGAGGACCTGCCGTGACGTCGGAGAAGCGTTGGCGCTGCAGTACTTCCACGTGACGCCCTGGGTGGCATGGTCGGATGCGGGCCAGCGTGCCCGACTGGTCAGCAGGAAAGGGGACGGCTGATGTGGCGGCTGCGGGTGGTGCACACCACGGGATACGCCTACCAGTCGCCGGTGACCGCCTCCTACAACGAGGCTCGGCTGACCCCGCGGTCGAACACCCGGCAGAACGTCATCCTCAACCGCGTCGAGACCATCCCGGCGACGAGGTCCTATCGCTACATCGACTACTGGGGTACCGCGGTCACGGCGTTCGACCTGCACGCTCCCCACACCGATCTCACGGTCATGTCATCCTCCGTCGTCGAAACCGAACGGGCCGAACCACTCTCGACGGAGGTGGGCTGGGGCGACCTGCAGTCGGAGGCCGTGCTCGATCGCTACGACGACCTGCTGCGCCCCACCGAGCACGCCCCGGCGAGCAAACGGGTGGCGTCCGTGGGCAAAAAGATCCGCAAGACCCACGAGCCGGCGGAAGCCGTTGTCGCCGCAGCCAATTGGGTGCGCAACGAACTCGAATACCTTCCCGGGACCACCAGCGTGGCCTCCTCGGGATTGGACGCGCTGAAAGAGGGCAAGGGCGTCTGCCAGGACTTCGTCCACCTGTCACTGATCTTGTTGCGCAGCATGGGAATTCCGGCGCATTACGTCTCGGGCTACCTGCATCCCAAACGTGAAGCCGTCGTGGGGGACACCGTGGACGGGCGGAGCCACGCCTGGATCGAGGCGTGGACGGGAGCGTGGTGGAGCTATGACCCCACCAACGACACCGAGATCACCGAGCAGTACGTGGGCGTGGGCGCGGGTCGCGATTACGCCGACGTCTCCCCGTTGAAGGGCATCTACTCCGGGGAGGGCGCCACCGACCTCGACGTCATCGTGGAGGTTACCCGGCTCGCCTAGCCGGGATGCAAAAGCCGTCCTCGGTGAGCCGGCGCGGCGATACCGTTGCAGGGATGAACGATTCAGCCGCCGGCGGGGCCCGGCGCGACGCGATCCGCCCGAGGGGTGGCGGGTCGCCCCTGGCGGTGCTGTCCCTGGTCTGCATCGCGTTGCTCATCGGCGGCATCACGATCGGGGTCGCCGTGGGCGGCGTCATGCCGTTGCCCTACGGGCCACCGAGCGCCGTCGTGGGCTACGTGCGCGCCCAGCCGACGGCCGTGCGCATCATCGCGGTTGCGACGTTCGCCTCGTCGGTGCCGCTGGCGCTCTACGCGGCGGTCGCGGCTGCCCGGTTGCGCCGGCTCGGGGCCTGCGCCGGATCGATCGCGATCACGCTGACCGGCGGCGCCCTGGCCGCCGGTGCGCTCGGCCTGGCCGGACTGCTGGGTTGGGCGTTGTCGGTACGGGACGTGGCGGCGAATGCGGCGGTAGTCAGGGCGCTGTACCTGCTGGTGTTTCTCACCGGCGGCCCGGGGCACATCGTGGCGCTGGGCCTGCTGGTCGGCGCCCTCGCGGCGCCCGGCAACAGATTGCTGCCCCGACCGATCGTCTGGATCGGTGTGGCGACGGCCGCCCTCGCCGAAGCGACGACGGCGGTGCTGGTCTGGCCGGCGCTGGGCGTCATCCTGCCGATCGCGCGGGTACTGGCGCTGACCTGGCTGATGGTGGCAGCGGTTGCGCTATCCCCAGTGCTGCAACGAAATTCGACGGCCCGGTGAGCCGCGGCGTCACGAAGGCGCGTCGACCTGGACCCGGTGCAGGTCGTCACCGAGTTCGATGCGCCCACTGAACTGAGCGGCCGCCAGGGCCCGCCACTGTTCTTCCTGGCCGGGGACCAGTGCCGGCACGTAGTGCGTCATGACCAGGGTGCCCACCCCCGCGCGGGCCGCGGTGGCCGCCGCTTCCTCAACCGACGAGTGGTAGTCGCAGATGTCCTGCAGCCGCTGCTGGGGGATGTTGGCGACGACGTCCTTGCGGATCACGGTGTGCACCAGCGCGCCGGCACCCGCCGCCAATTCGTCCAGGCCGGCGCACGGGACGGTGTCGCCGGCGATCACCACCGAGGCGCCCTGGTAATCGATCCGAAAGCCGATGGTCGGGGCGACCGGCCGGTGATCGGTGGGACCTACCCGGATTGCCACACCGTCGTGGTCCCATGCGGCGCCCTCGGTGTATTCGTGGACGTCCACCGCGGGCGGCTCATTGATGTCGCTGTGGTGGGCGATCCGGTAGCCGATGTCGTGCCGGAACGCGTTCAGCGTCGCCGCGACCGCCTCGGCGGTGCCGGGCGGTCCGATGATCGGAAGCGGCGCGGGTTCGGGGGTGAAGGTGCTGATCCACCGCGTGATGAGGACGTCGCCGAGGTCGCCGATGTGGTCGCTGTGCAGGTGGGTCAGCAGCAGGGCCGTCAAGCCGGCCGCGCCCACCCCGACCGCGGCCGCGCGCTGCAGCACGCCGCGCCCGCAATCGACCAGGAACGTCTGCCCGCCCGCGCGCACCAGCGTGGACGGTCCGGCTCGGTTCGGATCGGGGATCGGACTTCCGGTTCCCAGCAGCGTGACCTCGATCATGGGCCTATCTTGCAAGCCCGCGGTGGCCGTAGTGGCCCAATCGGCCGATCCGCGCGGCGTTCACCGTTTGGCAACGATCTGTTTGCAGGTTCTCTTAGTGGCTTTTCCGCCGCGCGAGTTAGCCGTAGCCTGATGTGAAGCGGATCACAACCCGGCTGGAGGCCTCGATGCGGATAGCGGACGTCTTGCGGAACAAGGGCGCGGCGGTGGTGACCATCAACCCGGACGCGACGATTCGCGAGCTGCTCGCGGGGCTGAGCGAGCAAAATATCGGCGCCATGGTCGTGGTCGGCGACGAGGGCGTGGTCGGCATCGTGTCGGAGCGCGACGTCGTTCGCCAGCTGCACACCCACGGCGCCAGCGTGCTGTCCCGCCCGGTGTCCAAGATCATGACGTCGATGCTGGCCACGTGCACCAAGGCCGACGAGGTCGACGCGATCAGCGTGTTGATGACCAAGAACCGGGTGCGGCACGTGCCGGTGCTGGACGGCAAGAAGCTGATCGGCATCGTCAGCATCGGTGACGTGGTGAAGTCCCGGCTGGAAGAGCTCGAGGCCGAGCAGCAGCAGCTGCAGTCCTACATCACCCAGGGCTGAGTGCGCGGCGGGGGCCAGCGCCACTCGCCTCGTCGGCGCATTAGCGCCAGGAGTATTCGGCCCGCAGCCGGGCGGCGACCGCATCGAAGATCTCGCGATCCAGGATGGCGCCCTCGCGACGAATGCCCTCTTCGGGCACGTCGAGCACCCGGTCGAGCCGGACCCAGCTTGGCCTGCCCTCGTAATCCCAAGGACCGGAACCGATTCCGATCCAGTCGTGATCCGCGGCGTGACGCTCCTGGCTGGATACCATCAGCCCCAGCAGGACGCTGCGGTCCCGTCCCACCACCAGGACGGGGCGGTCCTTACCTCGGGTGGGGTCGTCTTCGTAGACCACCCATGTCCAGACGATCTCGCCGGGATCGGCCCGGCCGTCCAGGCTCGGCGCGTACACCAGCTTGCGAGCGCGATGCGCGGTCGGGAGGCTGCCGCTGGTCACCGGCCGGCCGGTGACGGGCGCCTCGGCGGGGGGCGGCGCGACCGCGGCGATGACGTTCGCGGTGATCCGCACGGCCTGCTGTAACTCGCGCAGCATGGTCTGGGAATTCTGCACCTGCCGGACCAGCCGCGGAGCCCCGTTGAACACCAGATTCTCCGCGAACCGCTGGAACGTCTTCCACTGGGATTTCCGGGGAGACGGCATATTCGCAGCATAGACGCGAGCGGCGGACCGCGACTGTGTCCAAGTAGGTCGCGGCGGCCCTGTCTGGATACGCTGGACATACCCGCGAACCGGCCCGGAAACGGCCGCGACGCACCCCGTCAAGCTTCAGGCACCAGGAGATTCCCATCAGCAGTTTCGCCGACAAGACCTTCACTGCGCCGGCGCAGATTCGGAATTTCTGCATCATCGCCCACATCGACCACGGCAAGTCCACGCTGGCCGACCGGATGCTCCAGCTCACCGGTGTCGTCGACGAGCGGTCCATGCGCGCCCAGTACCTGGACCGGATGGACATCGAGCGCGAGCGCGGGATCACCATCAAGGCCCAGAACGTGCGCCTGCCGTGGAGGGTCGGCGACACCGATTACGTGCTGCACCTGATCGACACCCCGGGCCACGTCGACTTCACCTACGAGGTGTCCCGAGCGCTGGAGGCCTGCGAGGGCGCGGTGCTGCTGGTCGACGCCGCGCAGGGCATCGAGGCGCAGACCCTGGCCAACCTCTACCTGGCGCTGGACCGCGACCTGCACATCATCCCGGTGCTGAACAAGATCGACCTGCCGGCCGCCGACCCGGACCGCTACGCCGCCGAGATCGCCCACATCGTCGGCTGCGAGCCGGGCGACGTGCTGCGCGTTTCGGGCAAGACCGGGGACGGCGTCGCCGACCTGCTCGACCACGTGGTGCGCGAGGTGCCCCCACCACAGGGTGACGCCGACGCGCCGGCGCGCGCGATGATCTTCGACTCCGTCTACGACATCTACCGCGGCGTGGTGACCTACGTCCGGGTGGTCGACGGCAAGATCACGCCGCGCGAGCGGATCGCGATGATGTCCACCGGCGCCACGCATGAACTGCTCGAGGTCGGCATCGTCTCGCCCGAGCCCAAGGCCAGCGAGGGCCTGGGCGTGGGGGAGGTGGGCTACCTGATCACCGGCGTCAAGGACGTGCGCCAATCCAAGGTCGGTGACACGGTGACGACGGCCCGGCACGGCGCCACCGAGGCGCTGACCGGATACCGCGAACCCAGGCCGATGGTCTATTCGGGCCTGTATCCGGTCGACGGCTCCGATTATCCGGTTCTGCGCGACGCCCTGGACAGGTTGCAACTCAACGACGCGGCGCTGACCTACGAGCCGGAGACGTCGGTGGCGCTGGGCTTCGGATTCCGCTGTGGCTTCTTGGGTCTGCTGCACATGGAGATCACCCGCGAGCGCCTGGAGCGGGAGTTCAACCTGGACCTGATTTCGACGTCGCCCAACGTCGTCTATCGCGTGGTCAAGGAAGACAACACCGAGATCGTGGTGACCAACCCGTCGGACTGGCCCGAGGGCAAGGTCCGCACCATTTACGAGCCGGTGGTCAAGACCACGATCATCGCGCCCAGCGAGTTCATCGGCACCATCATGGAGTTGTGCCAGTCGCGCCGCGGTGAGCTGGGCGGCATGGATTACCTGTCACCCGAACGCGTCGAGCTGCGCTACACCATGCCGCTGGGCGAGATCATCTTCGACTTCTTCGACTCGCTGAAGTCGCGCACCCGCGGCTACGCGAGCCTCGACTACGAGGAGGCCGGCGAGCAGGAGGCGCAACTGGTCAAGGTTGACATCCTGCTGCAAGGCGAGGCGGTCGACGCGTTCAGCGCGATCGTCCATAAGGACGGGGCATCGGCGTACGGCAACAAGATGACCACCAAGCTCAAAGAGCTGATCCCGCGCCAGCAGTTCGAGGTTCCCATCCAGGCCGCCATCGGATCGAAAATCATTGCGCGCGAAAACATCCGCGCGATCCGAAAGGACGTGTTGTCTAAGTGCTACGGCGGTGACATCACCCGCAAACGCAAGCTTCTGGAAAAGCAGAAGGAAGGCAAGAAGCGGATGAAGACCATCGGGCGCGTCGACGTGCCGCAGGAGGCGTTCGTGGCGGCGCTGTCGGCCGACGCCGCGGGGGACAAGGGCAAGAAGTAGCCATGCGGATACGGGGGATGGCGACGACGCTGATGGCGGTCGCCGCGTTGGTGACGGGCTGCGGTGGGGTCGTGGCGGGCACGGCGAAGCCGGCGCCGAATCTGAAGCCGCGACCGCTCAGCGGCGCGACGGTCAGGCAGGTGTTGCTCGACGGCCCGACGTTGTCGCGGATGCTCAATCAGACGTTCGTGGCGCGGGACCCGGCCGAATTCGGCGGGCCCGAAAAGCTGTATCAGGTCAAGCGATCGATGTCGCAGGCCGGTTGTCTGGGCGTGACGGCGATGCTGCAGCAGGGTGTGTACCAGTCCGCCGACGTGAAAGACGTTGCGTCGGAATCGTGGTGGAACAACGGCGAGCCGGCGCAGGTGATCGTTGTCGAGGAGGGCGTGGTCACCCTTCCCTCGCCCGCACAGGCCCAGGCGCTGTTCGCACAGTTTTCCCAGCAATGGCAGCAGTGCAACGGCATGACGACGTCGGAACAGAGCGGCCCGATCAGCACCACGAACGTCATCAGCGACGTCCGCACCACGGATTCCACCATCGCGGCCACCAAAACCGCGACGTCGGTCCTGCCCAACATGCCGCCCCTGCGGCCCACCCCGCAGGCGCGCGCGATCGGCATCCGGTCGAACTGCCTCGTCGAGGTTCAGGTGGTGTTCTTCGGCGGGCGACGGTCCTCCGACCCGGGATCGGCCGACATCGATTCCAGCGCCATCGACGTCGCGCACGCGCTGATGGACAGAGTCAGCGCCCTGGGCTGACGTCAGGCCGGCGCCGGGGAAGGGCAAAGGAGCCAAGTGAAAAGCAGCCGGCGAGCGCTGGCCGCATTGATTGCGGTGGTGCTGGCGGGCGGATGCACCGAAACCACCGCTGGCACAGCAAGTCTGGCGCAAAACGCGGGGCGGGTGCCGGCCATCAAGCGGGCCTTGTTCGACGGTACCGCGCTGGCAAGGCTGCTCAACCAGCCGTTCCAGCCCTACCCGCACTACTCGGAGTTCGGCGGCACCGACAAATTGGGAACCAACTGGGATAACGGGCAGCCCGCCGACTGCATCGGAGTCGTTCACCTGATGCAGCGGGGCACGTATGCCTCAGCACCGATACAACAGACGGCCTCCGAAATGTGGGTGCACAAGGGTGATCCGTGAAGGTCGACAGCGTCCAGCAGGGCATCGTCGCGTTGCGGACGGACGCGGACGCCAACGCGTTGTTCGCCAAGTTCGCCGCGCAGTGGCAGAAGTGCGATGGGACCACGCTGACCGTGGAGCCCATCGATGTGTGGGGTTCGGACGCCATTTCCGGCGTGCGCGTACTGGATTCGGTTGTCGCGGCGACGGTTTCGATGGAATCCGGCCCACACGGGGGTTTGAACGCGATCCCCACGGCTCGGGCCCTTGGCGTCAAGGGTCCTTACTTGGTCGAGGTCACGGTCGAGTTCATTCCGATCTATACCCCAGCGGATGCGGGGAACGCCGACATCAACACCACCGCCATCGATCTCACCCACGCGCTCATGGACAAACTCAGCGCCCGCGGCTGAGCCGATGGGGCGTCGCCACCCGAACCTGAGACATGCCTGACGTTGCGCTGTGTCCTCGGTGTGGCGCGTGTGTCCACCTCGCCGGCGACCGTAAACTGCTGGTCAAGGCGGTAAGAAGCGGGTTGTGGCGTAGATCGACCGACCCGGGGAGGCGCGGTAACGAGTGTGATGGCCGGTACGAGAAGCCCCTGGTGCGTCGGCGCCCTGATGGTCATCGTGGTGCTGGCCTCGGGTTGCTCCGTGGCGGTCGACGGCACGGCGCGGCCGGTGCCCGGCGCGGCACCGCGATCGCTCAGTGGGCCGACCATCAAGCGGGTGCTGCTGGGCAAGAGTGCATTATCGCGAATTGTCAGGCAGCCCTTGAATATTGATCCCGGATTTCCACCGAGTTTCGCGGGTCCCGAATCGCTGCAGGGCGACAGAGCCACGTCGCCCGACGACTGCATCGGAGTCGCGGTGATGCTGCAGCAAAGCGCCTACCGTCACCAAAAGGTCAGAGACGTCGCGCAGGAGACGTGGCGGCCCGATTCCACGCCCGCCGTCGTAATCCGCGTCCAAGAGGCGGTGGTCGACTTGCCGACGAACGCCGACGCCGAGGCGCTGTTCGTGACGTTCTCTCGGCAGTGGCAACGATGTCAGGGCAAGACGGTTGCCCTGACCGGTGCCCCGTTCCGGCTGAAGGCGAAGGTGGACGGCGTGCAAGTCGCCGCTTCGGTTCTCGCGGCGACGACGTCGATCGAGCTCGATTCGCCGAACCCGCTTCTCGAGGACTCGCTACCGGCCGGCCGGGCCATCGGCGTGCGGGACAATTGCCTCATCGAAGTCGAGGTCGACTTTGCGAACACACCCACTCGGCCGCTGCGGCAACCAGACGAGGTCGACGCCAGCGCGCTCGACATTGCGCAGGTCATGCGGGACAAAGTCGGCGCGCTGCGCTAGGCCGATGCCGCGCGGTTGCCTTGCGCCGCAATCCCCTACATCGGCGCGTTCGCGGGCTGGAACATCCCGGAGCCGTCGGCTTCCTCCTCGGCGCGGATGACGTGCACCACGGCGTTGATCAGCGCCAGGTGGGTGAACGCCTGCGGGAAGTTGCCCAGCTGCCGGCCGGTGCGCGGTTCGATCTCCTCGGCGTAGAGGTGCAGCGGACTGGCGTAGGACAGCAGCCGCTCGCACAGCCGCTTGGCGCGCCGCACCTCTCCGATCTCGACAAGCGCCGACACCAGCCAGAACGAGCAGATCGTGAAGGTGCCCTCCTCGCCGGACAGCCCGTCGTCGGTCTCCTCGACCCGGTAGCGCAGCACCAGGCCTTCCTGGGTGAGTTCGTCGGCGATCGCCAGCACGGTGTTGCGCACCCGCGGATCATCCGGCGGCAGGAACCGCGTCAGCACCACCAACAGCAGCGAGGCGTCCAGCGCGTCGCTGCCGTAGCGCTGGGTGAACACCCCGCGCGAGTCCACACCGTGCGCAAGGATGTCGTTCTTGATCTCGTCGGCGATGGCGTGCCACTGCTGGGCGTAGCTCTTTTCGCCCTGCCGCTCGGCCAGCTTGGCCCCGCGGTCGAGCGCCACCCAGCACATCACCTTCGAGGAGGTGAAGTGCTGCGGCTCCCCGCGCACCTCCCAGATGCCGCGATCCGGCTCGCGCCAGTGCTCGATCGCCTCTTCGACCTGCTTTTTCAGCACCGGCCATAACGTCTCGGGAACCTGCTCGCGCGACTTGGCGTGCAGGTAGAAGGAATCCAGGATCGAGCCCCAGATGTCGTGCTGGATCTGGTCGTAGGCGCCGTTCCCGATCCGCACCGGGCGGGCGTGGTCATAGCCGGACAGGTGATGCAGCTCTTCTTCGACGAGGCTGCGTTCGCCGCCCACGCCGTACATGACTTGCAGCGGGTGCCGTTCGTTGTGGTTTGCGCCGGAGACGTCGGCGATGAACGCGAAGAAGTCGTCCGCCTCGCGATCCAGCCCCAGGGTGTACAGACCCCACAACGCGAACGTCGAGTCGCGCACCCAGGCGTAGCGGTAATCCCAATTGCGTTCGCCCTGCGGCGTTTCCGGCAGCGAGGTGGTGCTGGCCGCCAGCAGCGCGCCGGTGGGCGAGTAGGTCAGGCCCTTCAACGTGAGTGCGCTGCGCTGCAGGTACGCCCGCCACGGGTGATCGGGGAAGTTGCCGATGTTGATCCATTGCCGCCAACACTCGGTGGTCTGCCACATCTTGTCGGCGGCCTCTTGGTACGTCTGCGGCGCCGGGTGCTTGGTCCAGCTCAGGGCGACGAACACGTCGTCGCCCTCTTTCATCCGGGTACGCGCGCGTGCCTCGCGGCCCTCCAGCCCGATGCGCAGATTGCTGGTGAGCCGCAGCGTCGGGTGTGCGTCGGGTTCCCTGGTGGCGCGTGCGACGGCCTCGCCGTACGCGTTCGCGGAGTATTCCCAGGCGGCGCCGACGCGGTGGTAGTCGAACGCCGGCTCGCAGCTCATCATCAGTTCGACGGTGCCGCTGACGCAGCGCACGGTGCGCAGCAGGATGTGCTCGGCATCCCAGTCCATCGGGGTGCGCCGATGCGTCCGCGACCGCCGCTCCAGGTCGTGCCAGGGGCCCATGACCAGCGCGTCACGCACGATCAGCCACCCGGTGTGGGTCTGCCAGGTGGTCTCCATGATGAGGCTGCCGGGAAGGTACCGGCGGGCCGACGGCACCGAGACGCCGTAGGGCCCGAGCCGGAAATGACCGGCGCTGCGGTCCAAGATCGCGCCGAACACGCTGGGGGAGTCCGGCCGGGGCACGCACAGCCATTCCACCGACCCGGCCGGGGAGATCAGGCAGGTGGTTTCCCAGTCCGACAGGAACGCATAGTCGGCGATCGGCGGGAAAGGGTTCCGTAAGGCGGCGCTGGGAGCGAGGGGCCCGGCCGTGCGCAAATCGATGGACGACGACATCGACGCTGCGGAGGCGGCTTGATTTGCGTCCTCGGGCATGGCATCGGCCGGCTGGTCTTCGGGTTGGGCATGCAGAACCATCTGGCCATCATCGCTGCTCAGCGATCTCGCGTCCAACGTTTCGGCTCGGTGGCGTGGCGCGCGCCCAGCGGCCGATCTTCACACATTGGTCTTCGACAGCCTTGCCGAATAGGGTGAGCCCGGTGAACGCGTTCCTCAACTGGTGGGACGGCAACGAGCTGTGGCTTTCCGGACTCCCTTTCGTCCTGCAGGCCATGGTGGTGATGCCGGTCGTGCTGGTGGTGGCCTACGCCACAGCGGCCGTGCTGGATGGCGTGCTCGGCAAGGGCATCGAACTGATGCGACGTGCTCGCCACGCCGACGGGACCCCCGAGTAACGCCCATGCCCCGGTCTCACGTGACGCTGGTTCTCGCGATCCTGGTGGCGCTGGTGGTGGTCACCTGGTTGGTGACCCACTTCATGCACTAGCCGGCGTCGCCGGTTTGCTCGGCCACCGTCGCGGTGGCGGCAACCCCGATTCCTGTTAGGCTTCCCGCCATGCGCGTGGCATTTGGCATTCCCGGCTGCTATGCCCTCGTGCACTGTTGTCGCTGACTCCCAAACCCGTGCGCGGTCTGGTCTGGAGTTTTCGAATTCTCCTGAAGTTCTAGGTGCCTATCCGCAGAAACGGGACCGAAATCCCATACGTTCTGCATCGGAAGGCCCTCAATGGACATCAGGACCGCATCGCACTGGCGGCCCGTCCTCACCCTTGCCATGATTGCCGGCCTCGTCGCCGGCTGCCACGGCGGGGCCAGCGACGCC
Source organism: Mycobacterium senriense (assembly GCF_019668465.1). Lineage (NCBI taxonomy): Bacteria > Bacillati > Actinomycetota > Actinomycetes > Mycobacteriales > Mycobacteriaceae > Mycobacterium > Mycobacterium senriense. The sequence continues at coordinate 3,713,369 of NZ_AP024828.1, forward strand.
GTCGGCGGCGGTGGGCTGTCCGACGCGCGCACCAGCATCACCCTGGTCGCCTACTCGGTCCCAGAACCGGGGTGGAGCAAGATAATTCCGGCGTTCAATGCCACCGACGAGGGCAAGGGCGTGCAGGTGGTGACCTCCTACGGGGCCTCCGGCGATCAGTCCCGCGGCGTCGTCGATGGCAAGCCGGCCGACGTGGTCAACTTCTCCGTGGAACCCGACATCGCTCGACTGGTCAAGGCGGGCAAGGTTTCCAAGGACTGGAATACCGACGCCACCAAGGGAATTCCGTTCGGCTCGGTGGTCACACTGGTGGTGCGGAAGGGTAATCCGAAGAACATCAAGGATTGGGATGACCTGTTGCGGCCGGGCGTCGAGGTCATCACGCCCAGCCCGTTGAGTTCCGGATCGGCCAAATGGAATCTGCTCGCGCCGTACGCCGTCAAGAGTGAAGGCGGCGCACACAGTGACGTCGGTGTGGATTTCATCAAAAAGCTGGTGACCGAGCACGTCAAGCTGCGTCCCGGATCGGGGCGGGAAGCCACCGACGTCTTCGTGCAGGGCAGCGGTGACGTATTGATCAGCTACGAGAACGAGGCCATCGCCACCGAGCGGGCCGGAAAGCCGGTCGAGCACATCAACCCGCCGCAGACCTTCCGGATCGACAATCCGGTGGCCGTGGTCAACACCAGCCCGCACCTGGATGCCGCCGTCGCCTTCAAGAACTTCCAATACGCGGCCGCGGCCCAAAAGGTTTGGGCGCAGGCCGGTTTCCGCCCGGTCGATCCTGCCGTCGCCGCCGACTTCCGAAGCCAGTACCCGGTGCCGGCCAAGCTGTGGACCATCGCCGACCTGGGCGGCTGGGCCACCGCGGATCCGCAGCTGTTCGACAAGAACACCGGCAGCATCACCAAGATCTACACGAAGGCCACCGGATGACGGCCATCACGCCGGACCCGCTGGCAATCCGGCCCGAACTCAGCGGTGACACGCCACCGGGACCGCTTCCCGGGCGCGGCCGGCCGACCACCGCCCTTCGGGTCGGGGCGGCCACGGTGTGGCTGTCGGTGATCGTGCTGCTGCCGCTGGCCGCGATCGCCTGGCAATCCGCGGGCGGCGGCTGGCACGCCTTCTGGTTGGCGGTCTCCTCGAATGCCGCGCTCGAGTCATTCCGGGTGACCCTGACGATCTCGGCCGGGGTCACCGTCCTGAACCTGGTCTTCGGCCTGGTGATCGCGTGGGTGCTGGTGCGTGACGACTTCCCGGGCAAGCGGCTCGTCGACGCGATCATCGACCTGCCGTTCGCGTTGCCCACCATCGTCGCCAGCCTGGTGATGCTGGCGCTGTACGGCAACAACAGCCCCGTCGGCCTGCATTTGCAGCACACGTCATGCGGTGTGGCGGTGGCGCTGGCCTTCGTCACGCTGCCGTTCGTGGTGCGCGCCGTCCAGCCGGTGCTGCTCGAAGTGGATCGCGAAACCGAGGAGGCCGCGGCGTCGCTGGGTGCCGGCGGAGCGAAGATCTTCACCTCCGTGGTGCTGCCGTCACTGCTGCCCGCGTTGTTATCCGGTGCGGGCCTGGCGTTCTCACGGGCGATCGGCGAGTTCGGCTCCGTGGTGCTCATCGGCGGCGCGGTACCGGGCAAGACCGAGGTGTCGTCGCAGTGGATACGCACGCTGATCGAGAACGACGACCGCACCGGCGCCGCCGCAATTTCGATTGTGCTGTTGGCCATTTCGTTTGTCGTGCTGCTCATCCTGCGGATCGTGGGCGGGCACGCGGCCAAGCGAGAGGAGCTGTCCGCATGACATCGTCTGCGGGAGTGCGCTATTGGTTGCGGTTCATCGCGCTCGGATACATCTTCGTGCTGCTGGTCATTCCGGTGGCGTTGATCCTGTGGCGGACATTCCAGCCCGGACTGGGCCAGTTCTACGCCTGGGTGAGCACCCCCGCCGCGATATCGGCGCTGAACCTGACCCTGCTGGTGGTCGCCATCGTGGTGCCGCTCAACGTCGTCTTCGGGATCCCCACGGCATTGGTGCTCGCGCGCAACAGGTTTCGTGGCAAGGGCGTGCTGCAGGCCGTCATTGATCTGCCGTTCGCGGTCTCGCCCGTCATCGTGGGCGTCGCGTTGATCGTGTTGTGGGGGTCGGCCGGCGCGCTCGGGTTCGTGGAGCAGGACCTCGGGTTCAAGATCATCTTCGGCCTGCCCGGGATCGTGCTCGCCAGCATCTTCGTCACGCTGCCGTTCGTGGTGCGCGAAGTGGAGCCGGTGCTGCACGAGCTGGGTACCGACCAGGAGGAGGCGGCGGCCACCCTGGGTTCGGGCTGGTGGCAGACCTTCTGGCGGATCACCCTGCCGTCCATCCGGTGGGGTCTGACATACGGCATCGTGTTGACCATCGCACGTACCCTGGGGGAATACGGTGCCGTGCTGATGGTGTCGTCGAACCTGCCGGGGAAGTCGCAGACACTGACATTACTTGTCTCCGACCGCTACAACCGCGGCGCGGAGTACGGCGCCTACGCGTTGTCCACGCTGTTGATGGGAGTTGCCGTGCTGGTGTTGGTTTTCCAGGTGGCGCTTGACGCGCGGCGCGCACGAGCGGCCAGACAGGCCTGACGAGGGGAATGACCGTGACCGACGCCGGCACCAACCGCGACGACCTCGCCATCATCGTGCGTGACGCCAACAAGCGTTACGGCGATTTCGTCGCCCTCGACCATGTGGACTTCGTCGTGCCCACCGGCTCGCTGACGGCCCTGCTGGGTCCCAGCGGTTCGGGTAAATCGACCCTGCTGCGCACCATCGCCGGACTCGACCAGCCCGACACCGGAACTGTCACGATCTACGGTCGTGACGTGACGCGGGTGCCGCCGCAGCGCCGCGGCATCGGGTTCGTGTTTCAGCACTACGCGGCGTTCAAGCACCTGACCGTCCGCGACAACGTGGCCTACGGGCTCAAGGTCCGCAAGCGGCCCAAAGCCGAGATCAAAGCCAAAGTCGACAACCTGCTGGAAGTGGTGGGGCTGAGCGGGTTTCAGGCCCGCTACCCCAACCAGCTGTCCGGCGGTCAGCGGCAGCGGATGGCGCTGGCGCGCGCGCTCGCCGTCGATCCGCAGGTGCTGCTGCTCGACGAGCCGTTCGGTGCGCTGGACGCCAAGGTGCGTGAGGACCTGCGGGCGTGGCTGCGGCGCCTGCACGACGAGGTGCACGTGACCACGGTGCTGGTCACCCACGACCAGGCCGAGGCGCTGGACGTCGCCGACCGGATCGCGGTGCTCAATCAGGGCCGCATCGAGCAGATCGGATCCCCGACCGACGTCTACGACGCCCCGGCGAACGCGTTCGTGATGTCGTTCCTCGGCGCGGTGTCCACCCTGAACGGAACCCTAGTGCGGCCGCACGATATCCGGGTGGGGCGCAATCCGGACATGGCGATCGCCGGCGGGGATGGCACCGCCGAGTCCGTCGGGGTGGTGCGCGCCGTCGTCGACCGCGTGGTCACGCTGGGTTTCGAGGTGCGCGTCGAGTTGACCAGCGCCGCCACCGGCGGTTTCTTCACCGCCCAGATCACGCGCGGCGACGCCGAGGCGCTGGCGCTGCGCGAGGGGGACACCGTCTACGTGCGTGCCACCCGAGTCCCGCCCATCGCCCTCGAGGCCGCAGCCGAGGCTCGCCGCGCCGATCAGGCCGATGAGGACGAGAACACGCTGGCGTCGGCCTGACGGCCGGATTCGTCCTGTCGCACGTCTGTAGCTACGACGCGTGCAACCCGCATTCGGTCTTGGCCCGTCCCTGCCAGCGTCCGCTGCGCGGGTCGGCGCCCGCCAGCGGCTTGGCCGTGCAGGGGGCGCAACCGATCGATGAATAGCCGTCGTACATAAGCGGATTGACCAGCACGCCGTGCTCGTCGATGTAATTCTGTACGTCTTCGTCGGACCATTCGACCAGCGGGTTGACCTTCACCAGCTTGAAGCCCTCGTCGAAACCGACCACTGGGGCGTTGGCGCGCGCGGCGGTCTCACCGCGGCGCAGCCCGGTCACCCAGGCGGAGTATCCGCGCAGCGTCTTGCCCAGCGGCTCGACCTTGCGTAGCCGGCAGCACTCACCGGGGTCCCGCGCGAACAGGTCCTTGCCCAGCATTTTGTCCTGCTCGGCGACGCTCTGCTCGGGCGTGACGTTGAGCACCCGGATGTCATACACGGATTCGATCGCATCCCGGGTGCCGATGGTCTCCACGAAGTGATAACCCGTGTCCAGGAATACCACCGGAACGCCCGGACGCGCCTTGGCCGCCAGGTCGATCAACACGGCCTCCTGCATGCTCGAAGCCACCACGTAGTTGCAGGTGGCCCAGCCGCGCGGTCCGTTGATGCCGCCGAATGTCTGGTCAGTCCAACGCAATACATCGGCGGCGCTGGCGCCCTCCAGCTCGGCCGCCCCGCGGGCGGCAAGCGCCCGCAGTTCGGCTTCTGGAAGTTTGGTTGTTCGTTCGCTCATCGCAAATCGTCCTCGTCTGCCCTCATAGCCCACTGTGCGAAACGTTCACCCTCGCCGCGATATTTCAGGAAGTTGCGTGTGACCCGCTCGATGTAGTCGCCGAGCTCGTCGGTGGTGACCTTGTGCTGACGCAGTTTTCGACCAAAGCCGCTGTCCAGGCCCAGGCTGCCGCCCAGGTGCACCTGGAAACCGTCCACCGAGCCGCCCTCTCCGTCGTCGACCATCTGGCCCTTGAGCCCGATGTCGGCGACCTGGATGCGGGCGCATGAATTGGGACAGCCGTTGATGTTGACGGTGATCGGCACGTCGAGCTGGTCGTTGATGTCCGCCAGGCGGTTTTCCAGCTCGGGCACCAAAGACTGCGCCTTGACCCGGGTTTCGGCGAAGGACAACTTGCAGAACTCGATCCCCGTGCAAGCCATCACATTCCGCCGCCAATGCGACGGCCGTGACTGCAGGCCCAGCGCCTCCAGGCCGGCGATCAGCTCGTCGAGCTTGTCGTCGGGCACGTCGAGGATGACCAGCTTCTGGTAGGGGGTGAGCCGGATCCGGTCCGAGCCGGCCCGCGCGGCGAGGTCAGCCACCCCGGTGAGGATGGTGCCCGACACCCGGCCCGCGATCGAGGCGACGCCCACCGCGTTGAGGCCGTTCTTGAGCCGCTGCACGCCCACGTGGTCGATCGGGTGCTTTAGCGGCTCGGGAGCCGGGCCGTCGATCAGTGGGCGCTTGAGGTACTCGGTTTCCAGGACCTTGCGGAACTTCTCGATGCCCCAGTCCTTGATCAAAAACTTCAGCCGCGCCTTGGACCGCAGCCGCCGGTAGCCGTAGTCGCGGAAGATCGATGTCACCGCGTTCCACACCTCGGGCACCTCTTCGAGCGGCACCCAGGCGCCCACCCGCTGGGCCAGCATCGGGTTGGTCGACAGCCCGCCACCGACCCACAGGTCCAGTCCCGGGCCGTGCTCGGGGTGGTCGACGCCGATGAACGCGATGTCGTTGACCTCGTGCACCACATCCTGCAAACCGGAGATCGCGGTCTTGTACTTGCGCGGCAGGTCGGCGAAGTCGGGCTGACCGATGTAGCGGCGGGCGATCTCCTCGATCGCCCAGCTGGGGTCGAGCACCTCGTCCAGCGACTCGCCGGCCAGCGGCGAGCCCAGGATCACGCGGGGGCAGTCACCGCACGCCTCGGCGGTCTGCAGTCCGACCTCGGACAGCCGGCGCCAGATCTCGGGGACGTTCTCCACCTCGATCCAGTGGTACTGCACGTTCTCGCGGTCGGTGATGTCGGCGGTGTCGCGGGCGAATTCGGTGGAAATCTGGCCCACGGTGCGCAGCGCGGCCGCCGACAGCGCGCCGCCGTCGCACCGCACCCGCATCATGAAGTACCTGGCTTCCAGCAAATCGGCGTTGTCGTCGCCGGTGAACGTGCCGTCGTAGCCCTGTTCGCGCTGGGTGTACAGGCCCCACCAGCGGAAACGGCCGCGCAGGTCGCTCTTGTCGATGCTGTCGAACCCATTCTGGGCGTAGACGGTCTCGATGCGCTCCCGTACGTCCAGCGGGGCGCCGGCCTGCTTCATCTCTTCGTTCGGGTTCAGCGGCTCACGATTTCCCAGTGCCCATTGGCCCTCGTTACGGGGCTTTGCGGCTCGGGCGGTGGTCATCGGAAGTTCTCTCCTCTAAAAAGATCGCCAGCGCGGCCAGCACAGTTCACCGGCACTTTCGGGCGGCGCGGAACCGTCGGCCAGCTGGAGACACAGGGGGCCTGGGTCTACCACGTCAAGGCAGACAGATACAGCTGCAAACGCGCTTGAGATCAATGTGCCGTCGCGCCACGAGCACAATGTGCGGGCTGGGCCGGTCGACAGTCACGCCCCCATTGTGCCACGGATGCCGAAGGGCCATGCGAGCAGGTCAAATCTTGGCTCACGGTGATTAAAACTACCCGGCGACTCTTTGAGATCCACCCGCGAAGCCCGGGAAATTGATGAGACCGCTCCCGGCCGAACAGGTCGTCTTTGCGGCCGGCATCGACGCCCGGCGTCGCCCGGCCCACCGTGGGATCATTTGGCATGGCCATTCGCAAAAAACCGGTCGACCTGCCCGACGTCGGGATGGTTGCGGGGCAGCCGTTTGGCATCTATGTGCACGTGCCGTTCTGTATAACCCGTTGCGGCTATTGCGATTTCAATACCTACACACCGGCCGAGCTGGGTGGCGTCAATCCGGACGCCTGGCTCAGCGCACTGGGAACGGAATTGGAACTGGCGGCGGCGAGGCTGCAGGCGCCGCCGGTGAACACCGTGTTTGTCGGTGGCGGGACGCCCTCCCTGTTGGGGGGCCCGCGGATGGCGACGCTGCTGGGCATGGTGCGCCAGCACTTCACGCTGGCCCCCGATGCCGAGGTGACGACCGAGGCCAACCCGGAGTCGGCATGGCCGGACTTCTTCGACGCCATCCGCGCGGCCGGCTACACGCGAGTGTCACTGGGGATGCAGTCGGTGGCGCCGAGGGTGCTGGGCGTCCTGGACCGCATTCACACGCCGAACCGGTCCGCGGCGGCTGCCCGCGAGGCGCTGGCCACCGGCTTCGAGCACGTCAGCCTCGATTTGATCTACGGAACTCCAGGGGAGTCCGACGACGACCTGTTGTGCTCGGTCGACACCGCGATCGAGACCGGTGTGGATCACGTGTCCGCCTATGCGCTGGTCGTCGAGGAAGGCACCGCGCTGGCCCGGCGCGTCCGGCGCGGGGAACTCGCCACCCCCGACGACGACGTGCTGGCCCACCGCTACGAATTGGTGGACGCGCGGCTGTCACAGGCAGGGTTGTCTTGGTACGAAGTGTCCAATTGGTCGCGGCCCGGCGGTGAGTGTCGCCACAATCTCGGTTACTGGGATGGCGGACAATGGTGGGGCGCAGGACCGGGTGCACACGGGTACGTCGGCGCAACACGGTGGTGGAATGTCAAGCACCCCAACGCTTACGCGGAGAGGCTGGGCGCGGCGGCGCTGCCGGTGGCGGGATTCGAGCAGCTGGATGCCGGAGCCTTGCACACCGAGGACGTGTTATTGAAAACCCGTCTGCGCCAAGGACTCCCAGTTGAATTGCTGAGTCCTGCCGAGCGGGAGCGCGCCGACGGCGTGGTTGCCGACGGGTTGTTGGTGCCCGACGGCGACAGGCTGGTGCTCACCCCGCGCGGCCGGCTGCTGGCCGACGGGGTGGTGCGCACCCTGTTGGGGTAAGTCGCTAGGTGCTCGGGAACCAGTGCCCGACGAGGCGGACGATCTCGATATAGAGCGGGATTCCGATGGTGACGTTGTAGGAGAACGTCAGACCCAGCGAGGCGGCCAAGGGCAGAGTAGGGCTGGCCTCTGGTATTGCCAGGCGTTGGACCGCCGGGACGGCGATGTAGGACGACGCACCGCACAGTACCGCGAACAGAATGTAGGTCCCCGGCTTGAAATCGGTGTGGGTCAGGGCGGCGTACATATGGGCGACGATGATCCCCAGCGTCGCGAAGATGTTCGGCGCCAGCAGGCCGTAGATGATGAAGCCAGGACCCGCCGTGCGCAGGTCCTTCAGCTTGCGGGCGGCCGTCATGCCCATCTCGAGGAGGAACAGGCAGAGCACGCCCTGGAACGCGATCACAAAGAACTTGTCATCGTCCGCAACGACCTTATGCCCCTGCAGACCACTGACGAGGCCGATGACGATTCCGCCGAAGAGGAGGACCAGCCCGGGGTTGAGGAAAACCTCTCGCAGGAGCTCGCGGGAGAAGAAGGGCGGTTTCTTGCCTTCCAGGGCTTCTTCGGGCTCCCAGTCCTGATCCAGCTTTTCCATCGAGAGCTCCAGCTCCTGCTCGATGCCGCGCTGGCGCTCGGCCTCCAGGCTCTGGCCATGCGGGGGCTTAGCGGCGGTGCCGGGACCGACTCCGACCTTGACCGGTGGCGTGTAGCCGGGCTCGTTTGGCATATTGCCCGCCGAGTCCATGCCCCGATGCCGCAGCCGAGCCACCAGGTAGAGCGCCACCAGGCAGCCGGGAACCTCCATAACGGCCAGCATGACCGGCATGTAGGCGTCGAACACGATGTTGACGGTGGCCAAGACGGCCACGCAGGTGGCGAACGTTCCAGCCGAATCCGAGCCGTAATAACCGGCGACCGTCGCTCGATCGACGCTTCTGAGCGACGTCAGCCAAGTCAGCAACAGGTAGGCGATACAACCGATCACGAAGTTGAGCACGAAGCCCACCACCATGAACCCGACGATGGCCCCGATGCTGGAGGCCTTGACGTTGGCGAGTTCTTCCCCGCCGTGCCAGCCGATGGCCAGCAGCAGGTACATGGTCAAACCCTGATAGATGACGTAGGGGAATTCGAACCGCACCTTCATGACGGGAATCAGAAACCCGAAGTAAAAGAACAGCAAAAGCGGTTTGAACAAGTTATGGGTGAAGTTGTGCCAGAACTCTTGCAGCATCGATGCCTCCGTAGGTTAGAGCGCTGATCTGGGGAAGCACCGTCCGCAAGCGGAGCAACCACGAAACATCGCGACGACCGTCAAGAATTTATCCCCACCGCTGGCCCGCCGCCAGTTGGCAGCACACCGGGTGTCGGACGCCCGCGCGGCTGGTGATAGCCGATGAACATGCTGGTCAGAGCGAAATTCTCGAAGCGAAATACCGTGCGCGGCGCCGTTACCGCTACCGCTAGTTTGGTGTGAAGGTGCTGTGTATTTACTGTGGAGTTAATACAGCGTCAGCGCGCAGAAGGGACGAGCGAGGGCCTCACGCCGGCCCCTTTTTTGCGGTGCGTTACCGAGAGCCACGCCGACGGCGAGTAATGCGTGGTGATTTCCTCGAAACCGTCGACCCGGGAAACCGAAAGCACCCCGGTCTGTGGATTGATTTCGAGCTCGTCGCCTTCGCTTGCGTGCACTTCTTCGCCGTTGAAGAGCCGGATTATGAACACGGTGTTCCTCCAATCCGGCGGACTCGGCCAAGGCGGGCAGTGGGCGCTAGGAAAAGTCTGGCTCCCGAAGCCGCCTGTTGTGCGGCCGCAACGTAAACGGTTGGGAAACCTTTGGAGTGGCGATCTTCACGGCCGCCGGCCAGATCTCCCCCTCGAGGGCGGAGTTCAAACCGCCTTACCTGCGCAAACACGCCGGGATCGCCGGGGCTTTGCCAGGCTTCGAGCAGAAGCGTCCGGCCGGTTGGCGGTTTAACTCCGCGGGAGTTTTAGCTGAATGCGGCAATCGAGGCGGCAGTTCCTGGGATCGGTTGCGCACAGGTACATAGGTTAGGCTACATTTACTAACCGTGACCGAGGTCAGCGTCGAGACAAGTTCCGCCGGCTGTGAGTCGCCGTCGATGCCGCTTCCCGTGCACCTCGACCCGGCGGACGTGGCGGCCGAGCTGGCCGTGGTGCTGTCCGAGCGCGCCGGGGAACAGTATCTGCTCTACGAGCGCGGCGGTGAATGGGTGCTGGCCACCGGTGTGCGCGCGATGGTCGAGCTCGACAGCGACGAGCTGCGAGTGATCCGCGACGGGGTGACCCAGAGTCAACAATGGTCGGGCGGGCCCGGCCCGGTGCTCGGTGAAGCCATCGACCGGCTGTTGCTGGAGACCGATCAGCTCTTCGGCTGGGTCGCCTTCGAATTCGGTGTGTACCGCTACGGGCTGCAGCAGCGGCTGGCGCCGGGAACCCCACTGGCCCGAGTCTTTTGGCCGCATGGCCGCATCGTGGTGACCCGGGAGGAGGTCCGGCTGTTCGGTACCTCGGCCGGGCACCGGGACGAAGTCCTCGGTGTACTGGGCGACGGCGTGCCCGATGTGCGCGACGCCTCGGCGGTCGACGTAATCGCCGACCCGTCCGACTACCGTGGTCGCGTCGCGTCGGCCGTCGCTGAGATCGCGGCGGGCCGCTACCACAAAGTGATTCTTTCCCGCTCTATCGAAGTGCCTTTCGCGCTCGATTTCCCGTCCACTTACCGGCTGGCCCGTCGGCACAACACCCCGGTGCGGTCGTTCCTGCTGCGGCTCGGTGGAATTCGCGCCGTGGGTTACAGTCCCGAACTGGTCGCGGCCGTTCATCGCGACGGCGTCGTGGTGACCGAGCCGCTGGCGGGCACCCGCGCGCTCGGGCGCGGCGAGGTGCGCGACCGCCAGGCTCGCGACGACCTGGAGTCGAACTCCAAAGAGATTGTCGAGCACGCCATTTCGGTGCGAAGCTCGCTGCAGGAAATGACCGAGATCGCCGAGCCGGGCACCGCTGTCGTCACCGATTTCATGACGGTGCGGGAACGGGGGAGCGTGCAGCACCTGGGCTCCACGGTGAGCGGCCGGCTGGGCACATCCAATGACCGGATGGATGCGCTCGAGGCGCTGTTCCCGGCGGTCACCGCGTCGGGCATTCCGAAAGCCGTTGGCGTCGAAGCGATCATGCGCCTCGACGAGGGGCCGCGCGGGCTGTATTCGGGTGCGGTCGTGATGCTTTCGGCCGATGGCGGGCTTGATGCGGCGCTCACGCTGCGGTCGGCGTACGAACGTGACGGGAAGACCTGGCTGCGGGCCGGTGCGGGCATCATCGAAGAGTCGACACCGGACCGCGAGTTCGAAGAGACCTGCGAAAAGCTGTCCACGCTCGCCCCCTATCTGATTGCGCGCCAATAAGTTTCTGATCTCTTTGGCTGCGCGCTGACCCAGAGTCAGACCGAAGAGCTCGATTCGAGATAGTCGGCCAGGATACGGCCGACAAGCGATTCGATATTCGATTCGATGGACGATGCGAGAGTGGCGGTGACGGTCGCCACGGCTTGGGTTCGGAAGCGCACCAGCATGGTGATCAGTTCGGCGATTTCGGCGTCGGCCGGCAGCGGTTCGCCGGGCTTGATGCGATCCAGCACGTGTTCGGCACCTGCGCGCACCAGCATCTCACTGATCTTGTCGATCTCCGGGACGATCTGTTCGTGGAGGTCGATGAGCTTGTCGAATTTGACGCCGTAGCCCCGGATTTCGTTGAACGCTTCAATGAGTTTCGGGCGGGTGATGGTCGCTTGCTTCCCATCGATCCGGATCACCTGCAGCGCCACCAGGCGCTCGAACGCTTGCGCATCGTCGACGAGTCGCTGGGCCTCGGCGAGCGTCACCGTCTCCGGCTTTTCGGTGGTCCAGGTGCCGACGATGGCGGTTTCCAGGCCCAGCACGTCGCCGAGGTTTTTGCCCTCCTCCCACGCGCTGAGCATTTCTCGCACGTGTGCGATGTTGTAGCCGCGGTCGAGCATCGAGGTGATGAGCCGCAGCCGCGTCAGGTGGGTGTCGTTGAACAGGGCGATCCGCCCCACTCGCAGTGGCGGCGGTAGCAGCCCTCGGTCCCGGTAGACGCGGATGTTGCGCGTCGTGGTGCCGGCCAGCCGGGCCAGGTCATCGATCCGGTACTCACCGGAATTCGCGTCGCCGTTCGGGTGCCGGGCGGCCGACTCGAAAAGCTGCGACACCGCCCCCTCGATGAGTTGGCGGTATTCCCGCGATTGGCGCCGCACGCGTTTGGGTGCGCGCCGCACATTGTGCAGCACGCTGGCGATGGTGCCGGGTTCGGGTCGCGACGCGCGCTCGGTGGCCATGTCGATGCGGCCTCTCAGGCCGACGCGGTGGCCTGCGTCTGGGCGTGATGGGCAACCGCCTGATAGTCCTCGTACCGGAAATCCCTCATCTGGCGAAGATACTGCGTGGCGAACCCGGGGTACATCGACCCGTTGAATCCGTCCTTGGTGAGGTACCAACTGCGGCACCCCGACATCCAGGTCGTCTTGGTGAGCCGGCGTTGCAGGCCCTCGTTGTGGCGACGCTGGACCTCTTCGCGAACATCGAGGTAACGCAGGTCGTCGTTGAGGACGGTAGTGATCGCGCGTACCGCGTAGTCCAGCTGGCCCTCGATGTACACCAGCAGCGAATTGTGGCCCGGTCCGGAGTTGGGGCCGGTCATGACGAGCAGGTTCGGATAGCCGTGCACGTTGATGCTCTTGTAAGCCTGTGCGCCATCGGCCCATTCGGCGGCCAGCGACCGGCCACCCAGTCCGGTGACCGGGAAGGGCGGACCGGTCAGGTGCACGTCATAACCGGTGGCGAACACGATGCAATCGAGGTGATGCTCGATGCCGTCGCTGGTGCGAACGCCGGCCGGGCTCAACGTGGCGATCGGCCAGTCGATCAGCTTGCAGTTGTCGCGCTGCAGCGCGGGGTAGTACTCGCTGGAAACCAGCATGCGTTTGCACCCGGGCCGGAAGTCCGGCGTCAGCTGCCGCCGCAGCCACGGGTCTTTCACCTGCGCGCGCAGGTGCGCTCGGCCGAGCCGGGCGACCAGCGACGTCAACGGGGTGTCCCACACCAGCGCCGTCGCGCTGGCTTCGTGGCCCCAGTACAGCGCTTGGCGCGCAAGGTGTTGGGTGGCAGGGACTTTGGCGAACAAGGATTGCACGGCCGGCGGGGTGGCAACGTCCAACCGCGGCAGCACCCAGCACGGCGTGCGCTGGAATACTTTGACGAACCCGGCCTGCTTGACCAGTTCGGGGATGATCTGGATGGCGCTGGCGCCGGTACCGATGACCGCGACGCGCTTGCCGGTGAAGTCGTAGTCGTGATCCCAGCGTGCGCTGTGGATCTTGTGCCCGCGGTAGCTGTCCAAGCCCCGGATGTCGGGGAAGCTGACGTCGGACAGCGGACCGGAGGCCAGCACGACGGTGCGGGCGCGAAACTTCTTGCGGTTTTTGGTGGTCGCGGTCCAGATGCCGGCTTCCTCGTCGAAGGTCAAGTCTTTGACCTCGTGGCCGAACTTGATGCGGCTGCGGATGTCGAACCTGTTCGCCATGTCCTCGAGGTGCCGGTAGATCTCAGGCGCGGGGGAGTAGGTGCGTGACCAGGTCGGGTTCTTGACGAAGGAGTACGAGTACAGCAGCGACGGGACGTCACAGCTGGCACCCGGATACGTTGTGTCACGCCAAGTTCCGCCGACGCGGTCGGCGCGCTCCAGCATCACGATGTCGTCGACTCCGGCTTCGGCCAGGCGGATCGCTGCTCCCAGTCCGGTGAAGCCGGCCCCGATGATGAGCGCCGCATGGGCGCGGTTGTTCGCCATGATCACGCCGCCGGCCGGTAGGTGAGTTCCTTGAACCAGCTGGGTACCGGTCTGAGTAACGGTTTGGGGTACCGGTCGGACAGCCACACCATGGAATTGGCCAGCAGGTGATAGGGGTGACCGGGGTTGACCACCCAGCCGGCGTGTCGCTTGAGCACCCGGTAGGCGGGCACCCGCCGGGTGCGTTCGCCGCGCTCGCCCAGTTGCTTGAAGCGCTTGACCGCGTTGTACAGCCGCTCGGGTTCCATGCCCATGCCAGCCATCTCGTTGCGCACGCGATTGAGCAGCGGGATGTACATCAGGGCGCCGATGATCAGGCCGGGCGTGGCGATGGTCCCGATGAACTCGATGGCGAGCCGCCGCGCCGTGGCGTGGCCGATCATGTCGAGCACCTCGAAATCAACTGCGATATGCCGTGATTCGTCATTGTTGATCTTCTCGAACACCTGATGGCATACCGGGTCTTCCACGGTGTCGAGCAAGAATTTCAGCAGCGCGCCGTCGAGGGCGACCTCCAGCATCGGTATGACGGTGCCCAGCACCGACAGCGGCATGTCGTCGGAGTAGGTGTCGAGCCATTCGATGGCCAGCCGGATGTTGACGTTGGGCTTGGGAACCTCGCCGTCGTCGAGCATGCCCCAGCGCTTCATCAGGGCCATCTCGGCGTTGGCGTGGCGCTGTTCTTCGGCATGGAAGTACCGGTAGATCTCGGCCAGCGTGGGGTCGGGTGCCTTCTTGGCCAGCGCCGCGAACCCACGCGCACCGACGTTTTCGATCCAGCACAGGTCAGCCATGAACGCCTTGAGCTTGGGACGGAACTCGGGCCGGATGGTGTCGGCACCAGGCGCGTCCCAATCGATGTCGGCAAGGGCCCACTGTCGATCCTTGATCTTGGCGAGCATGGCTTCCATGTCGATGGCCACCGGTGGCTCCTTTCGTCGGGTGATCAGGGCAAGTTGATGCGGGACACCAGGCCGGCCGCACGGGTATAGGTCTGCGGGGCAAGCCGTTTGATGTTCCATCCGATCTTGGCGTCGTATTGGGGCATGCAGTACAGCTCACCACGGTCGTGGGCGTCCAAGCAGGTGCGCGCGACTTTGTCCGCGGACAATCCCGTCCAGCGCATCAATCTTCCGGCCAGCTCGCTGGATTGTTCACTGATGCGGCCGGATTCGAGGATGTTGGTCTTGACGAAGGTCGGGCACAGCACGGTGACGCGCACCGGCGTGCCGGCCAGTTCGGCGGCGAGGGTCTCCGAGAGTGAGAGCACACCGGCCTTGCTGACGTTGTAGGCGGCCATGCCGGGCGCCGCACCGAACGCCGCCGCCGAGGCCACGTTGATGATGCCCCGCGGCGCGTGCGAGGGCGCGGCCTCGCGCAGGATCGGGGCGAACACGTGGCAGCCGTGGATGGGACCCCACAGGTTGATGCCCAAGGTCCACAGCCAGTCGTCCAGCGGCGCCTCGCCGATGGCGGCACCGCCCGCGCCGACGCCGGCGTTGTTGATCACCAGCGTGGGTGGCGCCGCGAACCAGGCCTGCGACTGTTCGGCCAGCGCCTGCACGTCCTCGAATCGCGATACGTCGCAACGGATTGCCACCGCCTTGGCGCCGTGCTCGGTGATGGTGTCGGCCGTCCGCTGCGCGGCCGCCTCGTCGATGTCGCTGCACACCACCGCGCCGCCGCGCTTGCCCAGTTCGACGGCGAAGGCGGCGCCGATGCCGCTTCCGGCACCGGTCACCACCGCCGAGGCGCCGCGGCTGGTTTTCGACCGGTTGAGCAGTCTGTCTACGGGGCCGAACATGATCGGTGGATCTCCTCGGTGACGGCGCGTGCATCCTGCAGGGCGTGGGCGATGAATCGCGCGACATAGGCCATGGCCTTGGCGGCCTCGGGTGTCATGCGTGGCAACGCCTGGAAGACGTGCACCTGGTGCGGCCAGATCTGCAGTTCGCATCGGCCGCCGGCGGTGCGGATGTCGGCGGCGAGCTGGCGCGCATCCTCCTGCAGCATCTCGGCCCCACCCGCCTGGATCAGGGTGGGGGGAAGCGCGGCGCCGCCGGCGACGTCGAGCGTCAGCCGTTGGTGGGTGAGCTCGATGCCGCTGTGGTAGAGGCCGACCAGGCGGACCGCGTTCGCCGCCCGGGTGGCGGGATCGGGGCGAATCCGCTCGCGCGCCAGTGACAGCTCGAACGTGAGGTCGTATAGGGGGGAGAGCAGCACCATGGCGGCGGGGTGATCGACCTCGGGCTGCAACAGCAAGTCCACCGACAGGTGACCGCCCGCCGAATCACCGGCGATCACTACCTGTTTCGGCGGCACGCCGCAGGTGTCGACCAGCCAGTCCCAGCCCGCGCGGACGTCGTCGGCCGCGGTGGGGAAGCGGTGACGCGGTGCGAGTCGGTAATCGATGCAGAACACCGGTAGGGCGGTCAGGGCCGACAGCCAGGATGTCAAGCGGCGGTGCGTTTTTGGCGAACACACGGCGTATCCGCTGCCGTGCACGTGGTAGATCGCACCCTCGCTGAGTGAGGACCGCTCGGTTTCGCTTGTGGGCGTTCGCGGTCCGAATACCCATTCACCCTTGACCCGACGGCCATCGGGCAGCTTGACGTCGACCGACTCGACGCGGGTGCCCGCGAGCGAGGGCCCGAACGTGCCCATGATCCTGGCGATGATCTGGCGCGATAACCACAGACCCCAGGCCCGTTCGGGCGGAATCACGCTGGTGATCGGCCGAAGGGTGTACGTACTTACCGCTGCCGCGCCGCGGGATCGCAACGATCCGCGAGCCGGAACGCCGTCCGTCATACAACGCAGTCAACACCAAATGGTGACATTGGTCAATGGCAGCTTTCTGGGGCGATGCGAACGCCGTGCCCGCTCGACCTGGCGGGTGTGAAATCCGGTGTCACATTCTCAGTTGAGATGTCATATGGATGTCATATCTGACACGAACCTGAGACATACCACCGTCTAGCCCTTCGCCGGCCCCCGCGGCCCTGCGGACAGTCAGTGCATCCCAATCTGACGAAATCGCCTGTAAGAGAGCTACTGCCACGCTACCGAGTCGACAATATTCTCGACTCCTCGAAATCGCGGCCCGATTCCCCGGCTTTCGTGTCACACCTACTAGCCTGATCACTCCGGGATTAGCCACCCATTCCGGTGCAAGGTCATGCCTGGTGGCCGGTGCGACCGGTACGTACGCCCACTGGGTCGTCGGTTGATCCGTTCAACGACGAGGACTGCCCCAAACCTTCTGCCATTGGTCTACCTAATCAGTGCTACGCCTAGCGCGGTCGAGGTGGATCTCAAACTGGGAATGCGGATGGACTCCGTAGCGATCTCGGCAGGACGGGGGAGTGCGGCCGCAGTCGTCGACGATGCCGTACCGCCTTGCGAGTTCAGCACCGATCAGGGTCCGGCCGCTGAGCTCCATACGGCGGGGGTCGTTGTACAGTGCCCAGATGAGATGGCCTGTGAATTCCGGAGTTTCGGTGTCGTCGATTATGTAGCCGAGCTTCTCGGGGTCGGCGGCCACAATCTGTCGCACGCGCTGGGTGAGTAGGGTACCCATCCAGATCGATACGGCGGCGACGCCGTACGACTTGAAGTCCACCGCCATGTCGGCAGCCATCTTGTCGGTGCCGGCCTTGGCGACGCCGTAGGCGGGCCCGAACATATAGTGCGCCGCGCCTGATGCCGAGGTGAACGCCACCAACCCCTTGTTCTGAGAGATCATCAATGGCGCCGCCAGCGCGCTGGCGACGTAGCTACTGCGCAGACCTACGTCGAGGGTGTCGATGACGTTGAGCGGCTCCTCCCAAAATTTGGTAGGGCCCATCATCTCGTCGCGAATCAAGGCTGCGTTGTTGACCAGAATGTCGATCTTGCCGTGATCGCGTTCGATCGTCTCGAATAGCGCGTACCTGGTCGTCGTTGGAGTGGTCCACTGCGATGGGGATGCCGATACCGCCAGCGGCGGTAACCAGAGCCGCGGTGTCGTAAATTGTTCCAGTGAGTGGGGTTTGGCCGGGCTCGCGGGTGCGGCCCGTCACGTACACGGTGCAGCCATGGCTGCCGAGTGCGTGAGCGATGCCGAGCCCGGCGCCACGGCTGGCGCCAGTGACGACGGCGACGAGATTGTGAGGTTGCACGGGCGCGCTTCCTTGGGAGCGGTGGGCGTCAGACTTTCGTCGGGACATAGCTCATCAAACCGCCGTCGACGACGAACTCGGCGCCGGTAGCGTAGGTCGACTCGTCGCTGACGAGGAACACCACGAAGCTCGACACCTCAGCGGGATCGGCGCCGCGTCGCATCGGGATAGGGGCCATGAAGTCCTCGGTAACCCCGTCGCTCATCGGGGTGTGGACCAGACCGGGATGGATCGAGTTCACTCGGATGCCTTGGCTCGCCAGCTCGACGGCCGCGGACTTGGTGATGCCGCGCAGGCCGAACTTGGCTGCGACGTACGCGTGCAGATGGGAGCTGCCTGCCAAACCCTCGACGGAGGAGATGTTGACAATCGAGCCGCCGCCGCGAGCGATCATCGGCTCGACCACGGCGCGCATACCCAGAAAAGCGCCGGTGAGGTTGACGTCGAGGACCTGCTGCCAATCGGCAATCGCCAGCTTCCGCAGCGAGCCGAGCTTGACGATGCCTGCGTTGTTCACTAGTGCGTCCAAGCCTCCGAATACGTTGATGCACGCCGAGACTGCCGTCTCCCACTGGCTAACGTCGGTGACGTCGAGACACACGAAATGCACAGCCTCGCCCAGCGTTTCGGCGACTGCGCGACCTTCATCTTCCAGTACGTCGGCGATCACTACCTTCGCCCCTTCGGCGGCCAGTGCCGCCGCGTGAGCGGCTCCCATGCCCCGAGCACCCCCGGTGACGAGCACCACTTTGTCTGCCACACGTCCCATCGACGTCACCGTAGGCCGACGGCGGCGCGGAGTTGGGCGAGCAAAAGGTCGTCGTCGCTGCTGGGCAGTAGGTAGTGGCAGATCCCGATGCGAACCAGTGTGGTGGAGACGAGTACGGGATCGCCGACCCTGCTGCCGAGTTCGCGGGCGATGATCTCGGAAAGTACTGGGATCGCGCCCCTCATTTGCGCCAAAACCAGCGCGGGCTCGATCTCGATGAGCCCGCGCATCTGATACGAGCGGTAGAAGTCGGCAAGAAACTCCACGATGGCGTCGAGTCGCTTGCGACCCTTGCGCCCCACGAGTGCATGGGCGAGGTCCTCCTCAAAGGACTGCACCTCGAACTCGCTGAACGCCATAAGTAGCTCGTCCCTAGAGGCGAAGCACTTGTAAAGCGTCGGCCGCGAGATGCCGGCCTGCGCTGCGACATCTGACAAGGTGAACTTCCCGTACCCGTGGCGGCACAGAACTTTGAAGCAGGCGCGCAGGATGCGCTCGCGGGTGGCGGGATCATCGTAGATCTGCGGGGGCATTGACATCCTTTACAGTATTTGTAAGCAATGTTAGCGTCGCCGCATGCAGTCCGATAGTGCTTTCGCCGACGTCGACTTCTTTAGCGATCCGGGTGTCATCGCCGATCCGTACCCCTACTACGAGTACCTGCGGGCGCAGGGTCCGGTGTGCCCGATCGCCAGGAGTGGCGTCGTCGCGGTGACCGGATACGACGAACTGGTCGCGGTGTACAAGGACAGCGACCATTTCTCGGCGATCAACTCTTCGTCGGGCCCGTTCCCCTTACCGTTCAACGTCGTCGGCGACGACATCTCTGAACTGATCGACAGTCACCGCGAGCAGTTCCCCATGAACGAGCACCTTGTGTCGTTCGACCCGCCCACCCACACCGCGCACCGTGCGCTGCTCAGCGGTCTGTTCACGCCGAAGCGGCTCAAGGAGAACGAGGCATTCATGTGGGAGCTCGCCGACCGTCTGATCGACGAGTTCGTCGACACTGGCCAATGCGAATTCGTCGCCGCGTACGGTCAGCCGTTTCCGCTTCTGGTCATCGCCGACCTGCTGGGCGTGCCGGCAGAGGACCACGCGATGTTTCGCGCCCTGCTGGCCGGAACCGGCCCGACCGAGGATGAACCATGGGCCAGGATCGGCGATGACGGAGCCACCGACCTCAATCCGCTGGCGTATCTGGATCGATGGTTCACCGGCTACATCAGTGACCGGCGCGAAACACCACGGTCTGACATCCTGACCGAACTCGCTACTCAGACATTCCCCGACGGAAGCCAGCCCGATGTGGTCGACGTGGTCAGGGTCGCCACCTTCCTTTTCATCGCCGGCCATGAGACCACCGCCCGACTGCTGGCCAACGCCTTTCATATTCTGGCCGAGCGTCCCGAACTGCAGGATGCGTTGCGCGACAACCCCGATCACATCCCGACATTCGTCGAAGAGGTGCTGCGGCTGGAGAGCCCGATCAAAAGCGACTTCCGGCTTACCCGGGTGAGCACCACCCTAGGCGGGGTGAGCCTGCCTGCCGGTACCAAGATCATGCTGCTGCCCGGCGCGGCAAACCGGGATCCTGCGCATTTCGAGTGCCCGGCCGACCTGCGCGTCGGCCGGCCCAATGCGCGGCAGAACGTGTCATTCGCGCGTGGCGTACACAGTTGCCCGGGGGGACCGCTCGCCCGGATCGAGGGCCGGGTCACGATTCAGCGAGTCCTGGACCGAATCAAGGACATTCGGCTCGACGAGGCGCACCACGGGCCGCCCGGAAACCGTCGGTTCGACTATGTGCCGCTGTGGATCCTGCGCGGGCTGTCCGCCCTGCACCTCGAGTACAGCCCACGATGACCAGCGGCATTATCGTTGCGCCACAGCGCACCACCTAGCAGATCTCCAAAAGGTCATCGCGGCCATCACCGGTGTCAGAGGCCGCCGGCAACAGACCCCCGCGCGAGTACGTCGGTCGACGGTAATCGGTATCCGGGCGGCACCCGGAACCACGCTGCGCGATCCAGACTTTGGTGACCGTCGGGTCTGCGCCGCGCAGCGGGCCGAATCAGGTCGAGTAGCCCACTACGCTATGCGGCCTTTTCGAGACGAGCCAAAACTTGGCTAGTCGCCCAGTGTAACGGCGCCGGGGAGGGGGTTCGCCATGTCAGCATTCTCATCGTCTGCCGTCAATTCAAGGTGACCCCTGTACGAAAACGCAGAATCAGAAACCCACAGGAGTGATCAGAAGTGGACGCATGGCATGAACAAGCGTACCAACAGGCAGCGAAGCGGTACCAGGAGATTCATCAGAAGACGGTGGCACAACATCGCGAAATCACTGAGCGAAACCGCCAGATTAGTGAGCGAAACCGCCACGCGCGCCAACGACGACAAATCGCCTCGTCTCAGGGCCTTTCGCGAAGTGGTAGTCAACGGGAAGCCGAGCGCGCCGCTCGCCTTAACGCACCAGCTACATCGAGCGCTATGCCCGTAGCGGGATGGTACGAGGACCCGTGGGGTCACGCTTTTGCGCGTTGGTGGGACGGGACCCAATGGACTAACCAGACTCGCGGTTAATGCGACCGTCGGTTTCTAGCTGCGATGCGTCGGTCAAACCATGCGAGGGCCGCCGAACCCGGGAACGGCGCCCACCGGGATCAGTGCGAAGACGATGACGATACTGATGAACAATCGCAACGTCTTTGGGGTGGGCGCTTGTTCGATCTCCGGTCGACGTGCGGCGAAGAGGATGAACACGATCGCGACGTCGAATGCCACGATCGTCAGCCAGCGGGTCCAGTCGTAGCCGGTGAGGAAAACCGGGGCGACCAGCAACAGGCCGGCGATAACCCAGCCCGTTCGGCCTGACAGCGCCTCGACGAATGCGCGCAGCGGTACACCGGAGAGTCCGCTGAGTCCCCACAGCGTCACCGCAAGCGCAGCGGCGCCGAAGATCAACGAGACGGTGAGACCCAGTATGCCGATGTCGCCGACCGTGCGGACGGCGTCGGCGACTCCCTGGTCGTAGTGCGGCATGACGTTTCGGCACACCCAGTCGTGGTAGTCGGTCTGACCGGACTGCCCGTTCATCACGAAGCGCATCAGCGTCTCCGGCGACGTGACCGTGGCGAAGGGGTTGGGCATCAGGTGATGCGGTACGGCTGCACACAGCTGCGAGGCGATGTCGTGACGACCGAACGCCGCCACCACAGCCGTGATGAGAACTCCCGGTGTCACGGCAACGAGCATGCCGAGACGTTGAGTGGATTCCAGCGCACCGCCGAGGACGATGATCGCCAGCACCGCACCCAACGCGAACTGCAGCCCTATCGCCTCGTGGACCAGTGTCAGCACCGCGATCACGGCGCCGTAAGCCGCGCACCAGCCCATCGCGAGGGCGCGGGAACGCGTCAGCACCAGCGCCGAACTGAACAGCGCCAGGGCCGCCCCGCCGAAGAGGTCGGGGCGGGCCGAGAATGCCGCGAATGGAACACCGAACGGCAGCAACGGAATCACCATCGCAACCATCAGCCGGCGCTCAGATCGATAGCGGCCGACGAGCATCACACCCGCGACCGCGGCCAGGCCGCACAGGTAGACCGCGGTCGACAGCCAGCGCAGACCGAGCGTGGCCCCGAAGTAGTGGTTGGGGGCCAACCGCACCAGTTCGCCGGCCAGCCCGCGGCGGACGAAGCCGTGCGTGTAGTCGGCGGCGTAATACGACATCCAGTACACGTCGAGCGGAACGACCTTGATCGCGAACCACAGCACGAGTGCCGTCCACGCCGCGATTGCGGCGCCGATACCCACGAGGCGATTCCGGGCACGTGGATACGCCCGCATGCTCAGATCCACCATCAGATCCGGCCCTCGTACACGCTGGTGGCGGACAGCTGCAGGTCGGCCAGCGCGGCGCACGCGAACTCGCGCGTGGCTGTGGCGCTGCTCTGATACGCAACGACGGTGAGAAACCGGCTGCCGTTGACGGTGCCTGTGCCACAAAATAATTGGCCCTGCGCCTGCTCGATGCGGGCCTGAGTGAGGCCCTGCTCGGCGAGCCGCATGGAGACCTCGGTCGCATCCGCGCCATCGATGCGGCTGACGGCGCCGTCAAGGCTCCCGAGGTTGGAACACCCCACCGGAAGCTGGCCGGACGACATGGCGATGCCTTCGGCGCGGCGCACCAGCCAGCGCGGCGTGAATGGAATGAGCGGCAGTCCGGCGAGCATCTCGTTGGGCTCTTGCTCGAGCGCCGCCAGCGATCTCTTGACGTCGGCGCGCACGGCGCTCAAATCGCCAGCCACCGCGGCGCCGTCGACGGCCAGTGTGATCGAGGTCAGCGCATTGGCGCGGTCGTCGTCGGGGGTGCGGTCGCTGACCGGAAGCACCACCGTCACGGAGTTTCCGTCGGGCAGCACCCTGCCCATCCGGTGAGCCAGGCGAACGGCGAACGCCACGAAAAGTGCGTTGCCGCTTCCGTTGAGGGCGCGCGCTCGCGCCTCCCACGCCGCGGCGTCGGTTTGGATCGTCACCGACGGGGAGGTGTTCTGGTCGTCGTCACTCGGGCCTCCGGGCCGCCGCGCCGGCGACTGACGCCGCTGATCGGACGAGACCCTGAGCAAAATCAGCAGGGTCGCGATGAGCGCGCGAATCGCCGCCGGCAGAGCACGAAGGGCATCGGCCAGGTCTGCCAAGATCGCGCGGCCCCGCTGGCGTGAATTTGGCCGTGCATAACCAAGATTGCGTCGTTCTCCTTTGACCGCTTCGGCGACGGCCAACACCAGCCCGAGGCCGTCGACCACGCAATGCGACGCCACCAGGGTGACCGCCGCGCCGCCGTCGTCCAACGGCAGCGCGCCCAGATGAAACGTCGGGCCGTGCTCGGGATCGACGTCCACCCGGGCGCGTCGTTCGAGCCACGCACCGATCTCGTCCCGGGGTCGCGGCGGTTCCCACGCGATGTCGGGCGAGCGGCTGTCGAGCACCCAGCGATGACGCCCGAACGGCAACGGCGAACGCTCGATCCGGCGTCCGAGCAAGCCGGCACCGAGATTGTCGTTGAAGGCCCGCAATTCGTCGATGTTCACGTCGCGGTCGTAGATCCACGTGGACTGCACGGTGCTGCCCTGACCGGTGGCGCGCAGCCGCAGGAAGGCGGCCTGGTCCAGCAGCGCCAGCCGCGCCACTAGCACCCCGCCTCGGCCGCAGCGCGATACCCGCGCACCGCCACCGGTGCGAATACTGCGACCAGCACGCCGCCCCAGAGGCCCGCCTGCCACAGCGGCGACAGCACCGGACCGCCCTCCGCGAGCGCGCGCATCGCCTCGATCGTCGGGGAGATTGGCGAAAATCGCACCACCGGTTGCAGCCAGCCCGGAAACACCTCGGCGGGCGCCACACCGGTGTTCAGGAACAGCAACACTATGCACCCCGCGCCCAGCCAGGTCACCATCGCTTTGCCGTCCGCGCGCGCAGCGATGGCGATGACCAATGTCGCCATTCCGGCCGAAATCGCCACGGGCATCAGGACGAAAGCCAGCATCGCGATCCAGCCGTAGTTGAATCGCAGACCCATAGCGATTCCGAAGACGGTGAGCACAAGGGCGGACGTGATGGTTCGGGCCGCCTCAGCGACGAGCCGCCCCGCCACGGTGCTGGCCCGATGAACCGGCTGCACCCACAGCCTGGTGAGTACACCGGACTCGCGCTCGGACGGCAAAGCCAGACCGGTGCCGAGGGTTCCGAACACCGCGCCGACCACCGCGCACATCGGGACCAGCCCGTACAGGCTGTCGTGTCCGGTGGCGGCCAGGACGGATTTGCCTACCAGCAGTTTGTAGATGACGAGGAGAAAGGTCGGAAACAACAGCGCCTGTACCGCGACTATCGGGTCGCGGCGCCAGCGGCGCAGCAGCCGTCCCGCCTCCGAAGTGCTTTGACTGACGAAGGCTGTCAGCGATGTCGCGCACGGAATCTCTTGCCGTGCAGCGGCACAAACGGCCACCTGGGCCCGATCGGTGGACGCATCGTGCGCCGGCGACTCGTCCCGAGCTGCCCTGCGAACGATCAGCGGCGCGCCCGAACTTCCCGCGCTGACACGGCGCTGCATCCGCACCGCGAGAACGCCGAAAAGTGCGAGCAAGCCAAGGCACCACGTCGATGTCACCGTCAGATCCCTGCTGGTGACGTGGCCAGTGGTAAGGCCGCGCAGCGTCTCGGTGACCTGAGACACCGGTTGGTTGCGAATGAACGGTCCAAGCCATGCCGGAAACGATTCCGCCGGAGCGATTCCGGTGGACAACAAGATCAGGACCAGTTGGGGGAGAAGCAGTAATTGGCTCGACGATTCGACGGAGCCGACCCGGGAGCCCAGCGCATCGGCACCGAGACAAACCGCCATCGCGAACGCCACCACGGTGAGCACGAACAGGGCCGTGTCACCGGGGCCGCCCTCCATCCGGAAGTCAAACAACCATCCGACCGCGATGGCCGCGACCAACGCGATGATCGCGCGGGTCAGGCAATAGAGCATCCGCGCGCCCAGCGGCACCACCGCGGAAACCGGCAGGGTGCGAAGCCGCGAACCGAAGCCGGACAACCGGTCTCGTGCGGCGCGATCGGCCGTGGTCATGGCCCCGAACAGCATCGCCTGCACGATGACGACCGGAACGACATACTGCGGATAGCTCATCGGGCCGGTGTGGATGAGGCCGCCGAGTACCAGCGTGAACCCCAGGAAACAGCCCACCGGTGCCAGCGCGGCGAAAAGCAGGTCAGCGTCGCGCCGGGACGCTGACACCGTCCGCAAGGTGAGTGCCACCAGGGCACTCATACCGCGGCCTCCGGCGACGCCACGAAGGGAACCACATCACGCATGGATACGGAGTCCGGCATCGGACACCCGGGTGAACTCGGCTCGCATCGTCTCGACGTAGTGCAGGACGGACCTGCGGGCGACGTCGGTGCCCGGGTAGGCGACCACCAACTGCGTTTTGTCGTGCATGCGATTGACCCACATGCACACCGTCTCCGACAGCCGGTTATCGCCCCACACGCCGGCGCGCAGGCCGTCGAAGTAATCGCCGAACGGCAACTTGCGGATGTCGATGTAGGACAGCATCGGGACGGGACGGTCCGGGACCTCGATCGGGTTCGACGACGGGTCGGTGGATTCGAGCAGGTGGTAGTAGGGCACGGCGCCCAGGGCGGTGTTGCCGTCGAAAGATGCCTGGGCGGCGCTGACCACCTCATCGAACGACGCACCGGCGGTGGGAATCGCCAACGGGACGAAACTGGCCAGCCAACCGACCGCGGTGGCGTACGCGGGCTCCCGCCGGTTGTCGAATGGCGTGAGCCCGAAATACGTTGCGGCGCCGGTTAACCGGTGTTCGGTCAGCGCGGCGCAGGCGAACACGCCACCGCTGAAACGCGCGCCCGCCGCACGGCACACCGCTTCGAACCGTCGGCCTTGGTCGTCATCGAGCAGGTCGAATACGTCGATGGCTCCCGGGGTGTCCGCGTTCGAGTCACCCAGTTCCAGCGGGAATTTCGGGAGTGCCCCATTATTCGCCGCGAGAAAAGCGCGCCACGATTGAATCTCGGGCGACTCCTCGTTCAGGCCCCGGGTGTACGCGTGCTGATTCGCGCTGTATTCGCGATGGCTCGGGGCGGACGGCAGCGGGTTTTCCGCCCTCTGCAATGCGGCGAAGTACATCGTCTGGATGTCGAGGAAGATCACCCCCGCCGACATGCCATCGGCGCGCAAGTGGTCGACGGCGATATAGATGGTGAACCGGTCTTGGGCCTGGATGATGCCGAAGGTGAAGCAGTCCCATTGGAGCGGGTCGGGCGTATCGAGAAGCAGTTTGCGGATCTGGTTCGGCGTCATCCGCCCGAGGTCCGCCGGCGCCAAGGTGATGACCTCCGGGTTGGGAATGACATAGCGAAGGATCTCGTCGTTATCCCCGAAGGCGAAGCGGTCGTGGTAAGTGTCGTGTCGCCGCAGGTGACCGTTCACGGCTTGGGTCATCGCATCGATATCGCAGATGCCGCTGATTTCCCAGGCCCCGATGCACAACCGGGGGATATCACGGCCGCGGTTAACCTGGCGTCGGTAATAGCGGAGATGCTGCGCCTGCTGATAGCTCACCGGGGCGGGGTGGTGCTGTGCTTCGGCGGCGCGCCGATAGGTGGCGGCCGTGGGGTACCAGGATACGACGGTGCCCTCGGCCGTCCAGTCCTCAACCGTGCCCAAGAACATGCGCTACCTTTCGTCCGTCAGCTGCGACGCCGGTTTGGATGACCTTAATGGCACGGCGCATGAATTGCTGAGTAAGTCGGTTGCCGAGGCGGTCCGGTTCCGTAGGCTTGGCAAGTCGCTTACGGCGAGCCGCGGCGAGCAATGCAGGCCGGTGATTGGGCTGGTTGGGGTTTGAGTTGACGGTCCACGTGTTGGCAAGCGGCGCAAATAAATGACTCGCCGGCGATCCCGCGGCGCAATCATGTAATTCCCCTTTCGGGCCTGAGCTATCGCATGGAAAGTTCTGTCAACCAAATGTGTGCTCATGTGAGGTAGTCGACAACGCAGGGCCATTTAATTCGCGCTTCGTTAACATGGAACTACCAGTCAAACAAGCATTTATCTCGACCAGATGACCCAACCTGTCGATTCCCACCCATGCAGCAAGCGCTATATCGGGGAGACCTCGCCAGATGCTGGTGGGCCTGCCCAAACGGCGCCTCGGTTACCATATCGTGATGTATGGTCGTATTGGAATAGTGTCAGCGAAAGATTCCTCGCGCCGATGCTCCGGGCAAACAACCAATCGATTCTTAACAGGGCCACAGCACTAGGCCAGATGGCCCTGCTAATGCCAGCCTAGGTGCACAAATCGGGAGCCGAACTGCGCACCGACAGCAAACTGTGATTCGATCGAGTCGGCGTGGTGAACCTTGTCACGTGGGCGCAGCGTGCGCAACCACGAGCCCGAATTCGCAGCGCAGGGGAAATCTTTGCGCGCCAGGTGGATAAGCGCCGACGGCGACTATTCAGCGGGTGGTTCTCGCCATGGTGAGCGCAGACCGCCCAGTAAGTTGCAGGACGCGCCGACTGGCAGTCGGTCTCAAGTTGCCCGAGGCGGCGTCGCCCACGGGCGGCGCACCCGACGGCTGCTCGCGCAGACAAAGCGTCCGGGGTGGTCGATGATGGTCGGGACAACCCGTCGTTTCTCGTCACCGTGAACCTTCCAGAGAACGGATGTTGACGATGCCCGATGAGCTTCGTGGTACGGCCAGGCTGTTCGATGCGTTGACCACCAAAGGCACCGCTTTCACCGAAGCTGAACGCCAGCGGTTGGGGCTCTTGGGTCTGCTGCCGACGACGGTGAAGACCCTGGAGCAGCAAGCCGAGCACTGCTGGCACGAATTCTCCACTCGGCGAGATGATCTCGACAAACACATCTATCTGCGGGCATTGCAGGACCGCAACGAAACGTTGTTTTACAAGGTGTTGAGTGACCACATTCCCGAGGCGCTGCCGATCGTCTACACCCCCACCGTGGGTGAGGCCTGCCAGCGTTTCAGTGAGATCTACCGGCGGCCGCGAGGATTGTTCGTTTCCTACGCCGAGGGTCACTGTCTGGACGAGGTGCTGGACAACCGGCCGCAGCGCGACGTCGACGTGATCGTGGTGACCGACGGACAGCGCATCCTCGGCCTGGGCGATCAGGGCATCGGCGGGATGGGCATCCCGATCGGAAAGCTGTCCCTCTACACGCTCATTGGCGGTATCGATCCCGCCCGCACCCTTCCGATTGTGCTCGACGTGGGTACCGACAACAGCGAACTTCTCGACGATCCGCAGTACCTGGGCTGGCGGCACCGGCGCATCGACGACGACGATTACTACGCCTTCATCGACAAGTTCGTCACCGCGGTGCGCAACCATCTTCCCAATGTGCTGCTGCAGTGGGAGGACTTCGCCACGACGCATGCGCTGCCGATCCTGGCCCGCTACCGCGACAAGCTGCTCACCTTCAACGACGACATCCAAGGGACGGCCGCCGTCACCGTGGGAGCGCTGCACGGCGCCGCCAAAGTCGCCGGCCGCCCGCTCTCGCAGCAACAGGTCGTCATGCTCGGCGCCGGCTCGGCCGGTATCGGAGTGCTCGACATGATTCGCCGGCAGATGATGACCGAAGGCCTGTCCGAACAGCAGGCCTCGCAGCGCATTTGGGTTGTCGACGTGGTCGGCCTGCTCACCGACGACCGCACCGACCTGTCCGACGCGCAGCGCGGATTCGCCCAGCCGGCCGGTCGCGTTGCGGATTGGAATCTTTCAGGGCCCGCCCAGCTCGCCGACGTCGTCCACCATGTCGACGCGGGTGTGCTGCTCGGCCTGTCGACCGCGGCGGGTGCCTTCACCGAGAGCATCGTGCGCGAGGTCGCCGACAAGACCGAGCGGCCGATCATCTTCCCGCTCTCCAACCCGACGAGCCGCGCCGAGGCGCACCCCGCGGAATTGGACCAGTGGACCGACGGGCGCGCCCTGATCGCCACCGGCTCACCGTTCGCGCCGCTACACCGAAACGGTGTGGAACGCCCAGTGGCCCAATGCAATAACGTCTACATCTTCCCCGCGATGGGACTGGCCGTGACGGCGGCTCAGGCGACGCGGGTCACCGACGAGATGATGCGGGTCGCCGCCGAAACCTTGGGCGAGGCGTCGCCGGCCCTCGCCGACCCCGACCAGCCGCTGCTGCCCGCATGGTCGGACGTGCCCGATATTGCGGTGCGCATCGCGCACGCCGTCGCCGTGCAGGCCGTCGCGGACGGCGTCGCCCCGACGCGCAGCGACGAAGAACTCACCGAACGCATCGCGCAGGTGCGTTGGCTCCCCGATTATCCTGCCTCGGCGGACACCACGGCCTAGTAGACGTCGCGCAGGTAGCGGTGGGTCGACCCGAGCTGGTTGCACTTTGCCGCCTCCAGGTTTTCTGGGGCATCACTTCGGCTGTCGAAGCGACGTACCGCCGGTTATGGGTATCGGGGACCGCGGTGTGAGTATGTTCACTTTCGGCCTTCAAGGCAATATTGTCCGTGGGCAACGGGCTGGGAGGATGCACGGAAACGCCTGCGCTACAGCGGATCTGCACGACACGACCGCGGGCCGACACTCCCCGCGCGGACGTACGCGCGCAGGATTGAGAATCGAGAGCGCGTGGTACCAAAGGGAACGTGAGCGGGGGTTAGATGACCGATGCCCCCACAATCTCAAAGGAACTCAATGCACTTCGCGGTATTGCCGCCGGAGGTCAATTCCGGCCGCATGTACGCAGGCCCCGGCGCGGGGTCGCTCTTGGCCGCAGCGACGGCGTGGGATGAGCTCGCCAATGAGCTGCACACCACGGCGGCCAACATGGAGTCGGTGATCTCCGGGCTTACCAGTGAGCCGTGGCACGGGCCGTCCGCGGTGGCGACGGCGGCCGCGGCCGCACCGCAGGTGGCCTGGCTGACCGCCACCGCTGAGCAGGCCACGCAAGCCGGTGCTCAGGCCAAAGCCGCTGCGACGGCCTATGAGTCGGCGTATGCGGCGACGGTGCACCCGTCGGTGATCGCAGCCAACCGCTCCCAGTTGTCGTCCCTGGTCGCCACGAACCTCCTGGGTCAGAACACCCCGGCGATCGCCGCCACCGAGGTCGCCTACGGCGAAATGTGGGCCCAGGACGTCGCCGCGATGTACGGCTATGCGGGCGCGTCGCACGCGGCCTCGCAGGTGACACCGTTCACCCCGCCCAAGCGGACGACCAATCAGGGCGGGCTGGCCGCGCAGACTGTTGCGACGACACAGGCCGCCGGTACCTCGGCCGGACACGTGCAATCGGCGCTTTCGAGCAACACGATGTCCGCGGTGCCGAACGCGCTGCAAAACCTCACAACTTCGTCGACGGCGTCCTCGGGACTGAGTGACCTCTCAAGCTTCATGAACCCATACAATTTGGTGTCCCTCGGGTCTGCATTCCTCGGCAATGGCACCGGGCTGATCGGGGTATCGGGAGCCGCGGGGTTCATTTCGGACACCGAACACAAGATTGTAGAACCGGGCACGAAATCGAAGGCCGTGCCGGAAAAGCCGGCAGTTTCGCGCTCGCCCGGAAAAGCGACGACGGTGTCCGCGGGAATGGGGCGTGCGAACTCGCTGGGCAGCATGTCGGTGCCGCAGGGTTGGTCCACGGCGGCACCGGAAGTGCGCCTCACCGCACTCGAGTCGCCCGACGCTGGTGCTCTTCCGGCGAGCCGCGCGGGTTCTGGCCTGTTCAGTGGCCAGATGCCGCTGTTCGGTGGTGCGCCGTTGATGGCGATGCCCGGCCGCGGCACACCTGATGGCCGGGGTCGCCAACCGGCCGACACGAGCGACGCGCCCGGCCGCCAGGTCCCCGCCGCGGCGGCTCTGCAGAAGCGCGGACAGTCGCCGCGCAGCGCCTCGACCGGAACCGCCGCCGAACTGCGCGAAGTCACCGACGTGCTAGGCAAACTCGCGGAACTGCGAGCCACCGGCGCGCTGACCGACACTGAATTCGCCGAACAAAAGCAACGACTGCTCGGCACCGGCTAGCCGAGTCCTGCCCGCCGGTACTCGTCGGATCGGCCTGATTGCGGTGCATGTCCTACTGCCCGCGGTTCACGGGCGCTTGTCCTGGGCGTCGGCTTCCGCCGACCTGCGGCCTTGACTTCATACATACAGTGTGTATGTTAATACATACGGTATGTATCTAGAAGGGAACGGCCCCTATGAGTGCCACGCTCGACGCTATAGCGGAAGAACGCAGAATCGTGTTGGAACTTTGTTCGCAGATGCCGGATCCATTGTGGGCGAAGGAAAGTGGTTGCTCCGGCTGGTCCGTGCAGGACCTCGTGTCGCACATGGCGTGTAGCTTCTGGTTGGCGGTCGATCCGTCGACGCTGCCCAGTCCCGGCAGCATACCCGCGGAACGCGCGGCGGACCTCTACGTCGACTCGCGACGTTCGATGACCCCCGAAGAGGTTGTCGCCGACTATGAATCGGTCAGCGCGCGGGGACTGGAGGTGCTCGCGGCAGTCGAGACCCAGGACGTGGACATACCCATAGGCGACGTCGGAACCTACCCGGCCTCGGTGGTGCCGACAACGTTCGTCTTCGAGGCTTTCATCCACACTCGGTACGACCTGTTTCCTCCGGATGGGCCGTTGGAGGGAGACCCGCCACCCGTCGACGAGCTGCGGCTCGCCCCCACGCTCGATTGGATCGAAGCCGCACTGCCACAGCAGAATGTCAATCTGCTCAACGATTTACCCGCGGGCGTGGAGATTCGCCTCGACGGACTGTGCGCCCGGACCCTGCGTCTCGGTGGCCGGTCCGACGCCGCGGCGCGCGTCACGTCCGATTCCCAGGCCTTCGTGCGGTGGATCACCCAGCGCGGCACCTGGGAGGGCTTGGGTGTGCAGGCCGAGGGTGACCCGGCAGCGCTGGATATCATTCGTCGGCTCAGGGTGTTCTGAGGAGACGCAGACCGCGACGCCACTTCGGCGGTGCCACAATTCACGACCTGCATACGGTATGCATGACAATGCATCGGGCGGTGTGAAAGGTAAGGGTTGATGGCGAAGGGCGGTCGCCGCACGCAGGCCGAACGCGCGGCCGAGACGCGCGATGCGCTGATGGGCGCCGCGCGGCCGCTGTTTGCGTCGGTGGGATTCGCCGACGCGTCCCTGGAAACCATCGTCCGCGACGCGGGGGTGACACGCGGAGCGCTGTACCACCATTTCGCCGACAAGACAGAGCTGTTCGCGGCGGTCTTCGAGCAGGTGGAGGGGGAGATGGCCGCGCGGATGGGGGAGGCCGTCGCCGCGGCGGGGCACTCGGATCCGGTCGAAATCATGCGACTGTGTTCGGGGCTCTGGTTGGACGCGTGCGCCGAACCCGAGGTTCAGCGCATCGTCTTGCTCGAGGCGCTGGCGGTGCTGGGATGGGAACGCTGGAGCGACATCGGGCACCGCTACAACATCGGATTCGTGACCGGGCTGCTCACCGAGGCCATCGAGTCCGGCAGCATCCCCCGTCAGCCCGTCGAGGCGACAGCGCTGACGATCATGGGCGCGCTGCGCGAGGCAACGCTCTACATTGCCCGCGCCAAGGACCATCGTCAGGCCCGGGCGGACGCTGGCGCGGTGATGGATAGACTGCTCGAGGCGTTGCGCGCCAACACTTCCGGCTAATTCGTGGCGTCATCGGATCCTTGACTAGGAGGGCCTATCACGCGGCGATGCTTCCGCCGCCGTCCGCCCGAATGATCTGGCCAGTGATGTAGCCCGCGTCCTCGTCGAGCAGCGCGCAGATCGCGTGTGCGATCTCGCGCGGTGTGCCGACACGGCGCATCGGAATGGTTTGCAGGACACGAGATTCGCGCTCGGATCCGGCCGGGCTGAGTTCGCGGTACATCTCGGTTTCGATGGGTCCGGGAGCCACCGCGTTGACGGTGATGCCGGACTGCGCGAGTTCGCCGGCCCAGATCCGGGTGCATGCCTCCAGGGCCGCCTTCGTCGCCGCATAGGGCGTGCGCTCCGGGGTGCCCAGCGTGGTCAGGCTGGTGACGTTGACGATGCGGCCCCACCCGCTTGCCAGCATGCCGGGTAGCACCGCCTGGACGACCTGTACGGCGGTGCGCACGTTCAGGTCGTAGGTGGTGAACAGGTCGTCCACGTCGATCGAGCCGATGCGGCCGAACCGGGCGACGGCGACGTTGTTGACCACCGCGTCCACGCGCCCGTTCGCCAGGACCCGCTGGAGCGCGGCGTCGGTGGCCGCGCTGTCGGTGAGATCCACCTCGTAGAACTCGCCCGGGAAGTCGTCGGGTCGGGTGCGTGCCAGGCCGAGCGGTATGTCGCCGGACTTCGCGACTCGGTCGGCGACCGCGCGGCCGATTCCCTTTGATGCCCCGGTGATCAGTACTCGCCGTGTGGTCATGATGTCCTCCTTCGAAGGCGTTTCGTATGATGACTTAAACGTTTTGGAAAGCCAACAATTCATAACATTGTTGATATGTTGGATGACATTGATCTTATGGAGGATCGATGACGACGTTGTCGCAGCTCAAGACGTTCATAGCGGTGGTCGATCAGGGCGGGTTCACGGCCGCGGGTCGGCGACTCGGGTTATCCCAACCGGCCGTCAGCCGCACCGTCGCCGCACTGGAAAAAGAGCTGGGTCTGCCGCTGTTCCTCCGTCGCCGAGACGCACTGTCGCTAACCGAGGCGGGTGCCGTCGCGGTGACGCACGCGCGAGAGGCGGTCCGCCAACTGACGCTGATGCGTACCGAGGTCGCGGATCTGGCGGGCGACATCACCGGGACGCTGAGCGTGGCCAGCCTGCCGTCCGCAACCGCCTCGCTCGTCGCTCCGCAGCTACGGTCATTCGCCCAGCGGCACCCGGCCGCCACCATCCGGCTGTTGGAGGGAAGCGAGGGGGAGATCTTGGATTGGCTCGACCAGGGGGCGGCCGAGGCCGGCGTGGTCAGCCTGCCGGTCAAGGGACTCGACGTGGCGGTGCTCGGCGACCAACAAATGGTTGCGGTGGTACCGGCCGACAGCTGGCTGGCAGCCAAGGACACCATCACCTACGCCGACCTGGCCAAGGAACCGTTCGTCCGTGGCACCGGTGGTTGTGCGGAGGTGTTCATGCCGATCGCGCGGCGCGCCGGGATCGAATTCGACCTGGCCTTCGAAGCGCGCGAGATCGCCGCGACGCTCGAGATCGTGCGCGCCGGGCTCGGGGTGAGCATCCTGCCCAGCGCCGGCCTGCCCGAGCCGAACGGTGTCGCGGTGCGGCCGCTGCTGCCCGAGACCGTGCGGCGCCTCGGCCTCGCCGTCTCCGCGAGCGCGTCGGCGCCCGCGCGCGCGTTCCTCGATCAGATAGCCGCGCTCGCTCTGAACTGATTCGGTTCGGCGACCACGGTTTTGGATCCCTGACTCGCGTGCGCCGGTCGGTAACCGCGACGCGTTTGCACCGGTCCCGGACCGGCGTGGTATCTTCGCCGACGTGAACATCGGCGTGCGCGCGTATTGGCGCTTTATCGTGGCTCCGGGTGGAGTCAGCGATGCAGCGTCTGGTTGACGCAACCGCACGACTGATACCCGGAGCCCGGCAGTGACCACAAGGTCGCTGCTTTTCGTTTTTCAGGGCATCGGGAACCAGCGGGCGTGCCCTGGGAGCCAGCAGAGAAAGGCACACACCCTTCATGTCCATCATCAATTGCGAGACGGCGACCATCGATACGTCCGATCATCGGATCGTTTCGTTCCGGGAACTCTCGGCTCCCGCCGCGATCCGCACCGAGCTGCCGTTGACGGCGCGGCGCGCCCAGGCCGTGCAGCGCGATCGCGACGAGATCTCGGCAATCCTGGCCGGTGGTGACGACCGGCTGCTATTGGTGGTCGGCCCCTGCTCGGTGCACGATCCCGTCGCCGCACTCGACTACGCGCGCCGGCTCGCGCCGCTCGCCTCCGAGTACGCGGACCGGCTGAAGATCGTGATGCGGGTCTACTTCGAGAAGCCGCGCACCACCATCGGCTGGAAGGGCCTCATCAACGATCCCAGCATGGACGGCAGCTTCGACGTCGAACGCGGCATCCGCATCGCGCGTGGGTTGCTGCTCGACGTCATCGACGTCGGCCTCCCGGTGGGATGTGAATTCCTTGAGCCCACCAGCCCGCAGTACATCGCCGACGCCGTCGCCTGGGGCGCAATCGGCGCGCGGACCACCGAATCGCAGGTGCACCGCCAGTTGGCGTCCGGGCTTTCTATGCCGGTCGGATTCAAGAACGGCACCGACGGCAACATCCAAGTCGCCATCGACGGCGTCAAAGCCGCTGCGGCACCGCACCATTTCTTCGGCACCGACAACATCGGTCGCGCCGCCGTCGTGCAGACCATGGGCAATCCTGATTGTCACGTGATCCTTCGGGGCGGCACCGCCGGGCCCAATTACGATTCTGCCTCGGTGACCACTGCCATCGAACGGCTGAGCAAGGCGGGGCTATCCGGTCAGGTCATGATCGACTGCTCACACGCCAACTCTGCCAAAGACCATGTGCGGCAGGCCGAAGTGACCGCCGAGGTGGCCGCGCGCATCGGCGCCGGCGAGCGCGGTATCGCCGGCCTGATGTTGGAGAGCTTCCTGGTGGCCGGTGCCCAATCGCTCGGCGGCGAGCTGACCTATGGCCAATCGGTGACCGATCAGTGCATGGACTTCCAGACCACGGCGGGCTTGCTCGCCGACCTCTACGCGGCGATGGGCTGATCGCGGACCACAGCAGGAGCGCGTGGCCTTACCGACGCGCTGATGTCTGTTGCGCCGAAACCCGGCCGGCGATCGCCTTTTTGTCGATCTTGCCGATCGGGGTGGTGGGCAGTGAGGGCATCGCAACCAGGACGTCCGGGCGGGCGTGCGCGGCCACGCCACGGGAGTCCAGATAGCCGTTCAACTCCGCCAGCGTCAGTTCGGGGCCGTTGAAAACGACGGCCGCACAGACTTTCTCGCCCAGGTAGGGGTCCGGCAGCGCGACCGCGGCGGCCGAGAAGATCGCCGGGTGGCTGTGCATCGGCTCCTCGAGATCGGCCGCGGAAATCGTCTCCCCGCCACGGCAAATCACGTCTTTGACGCGACCGGTCACCACCAGATAGCCGTCCTTACGCAGCCGGACCACGTCACCGCTGCGGAAGAAGCCGTCGGGGTCGAAGCTGCGTTCGTTGTCGCGCTCGGCGCGGAAGTAGCCGTTGAAGGTGTACGGCCCGCGGACCAGTAGTTCGCCCTCCTCGCCAGGGTCCACCGGTTCGCCCGCCGCGTCGACGACGCGCAATTCGTCGGCGGCCGACATCGGTCGCCCCTGCGTGTGTTCGGTGAGTTCGGGAGGATCGTCGGGCCGGGTGTAGTTCAGTAGCCCCTCGGCCATCCCGAAGACCTGCTGCAACCCCGGGGTCAGGGCGCCGCGCACCAAGCGGGCATCCTCGGGTTCCAGCTTGGCGCCACCAACTTGCAAGAGGCGCAATGTTTTTGGTGTCACGGGTTCCCAGTCGCAGGCTTGCGCCCACAACTTTGCCAACGCCGGCACCAGGGCGGTCACCGTGACGCCGTGGCGTGCGATGGCGGCAAAGGCCGCTTCGGGACTGGGATCGGTGCCGAAAACGGTGGTGGCACCGACGGTCATCGCGCCGAGCAGACCCGGACAGGCGAGCGGGAAGTTATGGCCGGCCGACAGCACGGCGAAGTAGACGTCGTCGGAGGTGAGCCCGCAGAGTTCGGCGCTGGCCCTCGCGTTGAAGACGTAATCGTCGTGGGTACGGGGGATGAGCTTGGGTGTGCCCGTGGTGCCACCTGAAACCAGCAGCAGCGCAGGCGATCCCGGGTCAGGCACCGATGGTGGCGTGTCGGCGGTCGCCCGGTCGCACAGCTGTGTCCACGAGGTGAACGGTCCCGGTTCGCCGTCGACGATGACATGCTTGAGCGTGGCGTGTTGCGCGACGAGCGTTTGCGCCATCGTGCGGTAGTCGAAACCCGCTGCGGCATCGGCGATCAGCAGTGCGGTGGCCTCGCTGACCGTGGCGAAATGCCCCAGTTCGGCGGCCCGGTGGCCGGGCAGGCACATCACCGGGATCGCCCCCGCCCGCAGCAGCCCGAACAGCGCCACCGCGAACTGGCAGCCGTTCGGCAGCTGCAGCAACACCCGGTCGCCGGGCGCGACACCCGCGCCCCGCAGGCCACTGGCCGCGCGGTCAGCCTGGTCGTCGAGGTCCACATAACTGAGGCCGGTGTCGCCCATGGCGTCGAGGACGGCAGTCCGGCCGGGCCATTGCCGGGCAGCGTCGGCCAGGATCGCGTCCAGGGGCCGTCCCGTCCAGTAGCCGGCCGCCCGGTAGGCGGCGGCCCGATCTGCGGGGAACGGCACGAACCCGTCGAGGACTCCGGCCGGCGGCGGCGGTGTGTTCGGGCTCATGGCTCCTCTAACGGGCACTTCGAACAGGGCTAGTAGCGGGGACGTAGGGAGTAAGGATAGGGTAACCAAAAAATTAGGGCAGCCTGTGCTAATTCAGGGAGGGTCTGTGGTGCACGCCTCGGCACGCTCGGAGGACATCCGGGCGGAGGTGGCCGAATTGCTCGGCGTCGATGTCGATGCAGTTCAGCCGGGTAGCAACCTCATCGGCCAGGGCCTGGACTCCATCCGGATCATGACGTTGGCCGGCCGTTGGCGCCGCCAGGGCATCGACATCGACTTCGCGACGCTCGCCGAAAATCCGACGGTTGAGGCCTGGGCCGGGTTGGTCCCCGCCGGCGGGCAGGACGCCGACCGGCAAACCATGCCCGCCGGGTCGCTCGGCGACGCCGCGCAGTCCGGCGAGGACGAGCCGTTTTCGCTGGCCCCGATGCAGCACGCCATGTGGGTCGGTCGCCAAGACAACCAGCAGCTGGGCGGGGTTGCCGGGCACCTTTACGTGGAGTTCGACGGTGGCCCGATCGATGCCGAACGGCTGCGCGCGGCGGCCACCGCGTTGGCGCGGCGCCACCCGATGCTCCGGGCTCGGTTCCTGCCCGACGGCACGCAGCGCATCACCCCGGCCGACGAGGCCGGCGACTTCCCGGTCACCATCGAGGACCTCCGCTCGCTGAGCGCTGATGAGGTCGAGCAGCGGCTCGCCGCGATCCGCGTTGTCAAATCGCACCAGCAGCTGGACGATGCGGTATTTGAACTGGCCATGACGCTGCTACCGGCCGAGCGGTCGCGGCTACACGTCGATCTGGACATGCAGGCCGCCGACGCGATGAGCTATCGCACCCTGATGGCCGACCTCGCGGCCATCTACGGCGGCCGCGACCTCCCGGAGCTGCGCTACACCTACCGGCAGTACCGCCAAGCCATCGAGGCCGAAGACGCACAGCCGAACGCCGCGCGCGATGCGGACCAGGCGTGGTGGGCGCAGCGCCTCCCGGAGCTGCCGGACCCGCCGGCGTTGCCGTCGACCGGTGGCCGGGGCTCGAACCACAGCACCCGGCGCTGGCACTGGCTGGATCCGCAAACCCGCGATGCGCTGTTTGCCCGCGCCCAGGCGCGCGGCATCACCCCGGCCATGGCGCTGGCCGCGGGATTCGCCAACACCCTGGCGCGCTGGTCGACCGCCTCGCGCTTTCTGCTGAACGTCCCGCTGTTCGGGCGTCAGGCCCTGCACCCCGACGTCGACTCGTTGGTCGGCGACTTCACCTCCTCGCTGCTGCTCGACATCGATCTCGCCGGCGCGCACACCGCGACCGCGCGGGCACAGGTGGCGCAGGACGCGATGCGCACGGCCGCCGCCCATTCCGCCTATCCCGGGCTGTCGGTGCTGCGCGACCTCAGCCGTCATCGCGGGACCCAGGTGCTCGCGCCGGTGGTCTTCACCAGCGCGCTGGGCCTCGGCGACCTGTTCAGCCGCGACGTGACCGACCAATTCGGCACCCCGGGATGGATCATCTCCCAAGGACCGCAGGTACTGCTCGACGCGCAGGTCACCGAGTTCAACGGCGGTGTCCTGGTGAATTGGGATGTGCGCGAAGGCATGTTCCCACCCGGGGTCATCGACGCCATGTTCGGCTACCACATCGACGAGCTGCTCCAGTTGGCCTACGGCGACGATTCCTGGGACGCGCCCGGCCTCGCGGCGCTGCCGGAAGCACAGCGAGCGGTGCGCGAGGCCGCCAACGCTCGCACCACCGAACCCAGCGGAGAAGCCTTGCACGACGGGTTCTTTCGGCAAGCCGAGCGGCGGCCCGACGCCCCCGCGGTGCTCGCGAGTTCGGGTGAGCTCAGCTACGCGCAACTGCGCGACCAGGCGCTGACCGTGGCCGCGGCGCTGCGCACCGCCGGCATCACGGCCGGCGACACCGTTGCGGTGATGGGCCCGAAGACCGCCGAGCAGATTCCGGCGTTGCTGGGCATCCTGTCCGTCGGCGCCGTGTATCTGCCGATCGGCGTCGACCAGCCGCGGGATCGCGCCGAGCGCATCCTGGACACCGGTCGGGTGAGCCTGGCCCTGGTGTGCGGGGGACAACGGCTCTCGTTGCCGGTGCCCGAACTTGTCGTCGCCGAGGTGCTTCGCGACGTCCGCGCAGGCGACGAGACCGCCTCAGCGAGAGTCGATCCCGCCGAGCTGGCCTACGTGTTGTTCACCTCGGGATCCACCGGCGAGCCCAAAGGCGTCGAGGTCACCCACGACGCGGCCATGAACACGGTGGAATTCATCGGCCGCCACTTTGAGATCGGCCCCGCGGATCGATGCCTGGCCCTGTCGACCCTGGAGGGCGACATCTCGGTGATGGACGTGTTTGTCACCTTACGCACCGGCGGGACCATCGTGGTGGTGGACGAGGCGCAGCGGCGTGATCCCGACGCCTGGGCCAGGCTCATCGACGCTCACAAAGTCACGGTGCTCCACTTCATGCCCGGCTGGCTGGAGATGTTGATCGAAGTCGGCCGCGG
Source organism: Mycobacterium senriense (assembly GCF_019668465.1). Taxonomy (NCBI): domain Bacteria; kingdom Bacillati; phylum Actinomycetota; class Actinomycetes; order Mycobacteriales; family Mycobacteriaceae; genus Mycobacterium; species Mycobacterium senriense. The sequence goes on from NZ_AP024828.1 coordinate 3,753,482, forward strand.
CCGGCTGTCTTCGGTGCGGGTGATCCCCACCGGAGGCGACTGGGTGCGGCCCGAGGTGGTACGGCGCCTCCAAGCCGAGGCGCCCAACCTGCGCTTCGCGGGACTCGGCGGTGCCACCGAAACCCCGGTGCACAACACCATTTTCGAGGTCACCCAGTCGATACCGGAGGACTGGACGGCCCTGCCGTTCGGCATCCCGCTGCCCAACAACGCGTGCCGCGTCGTCGACGACTCCGGTGCCGACTGCCCCGACTGGGTCGCCGGGGAATATTGGGTGTCCGGGCGCGGCATCGCGCGCGGCTACCGCGGCCGTCTCGATCTCACCGCCGAACGCTTCGTCGAGCATGACCACCGAATCTGGTACCGCACCGGCGATTTGGTGCGCTACTGGCCGGACGGCACCCTCGAATTCGTCGGCCGTGCCGACCACCGGGTCAAGATCAGCGGGTATCGCGTCGAGCTGGGCGAGATCGAGACCGCGTTGCGGCGCGTGCCCGGGGTGCGGACGGCGGTCGCCGCGTTGATCGCCGTGTCCGGGGAATCCGACGTGCTGGCCGCGCAGGTGTGCACCGATGACACGACTTTGACCGCCGAGCGGATTCGGCAGCGTCTCAGCGACCTGGTCCCCGCACACATGATCCCGCGCCACATCACGGTGGTGGAGCGGGTCGGATTCACCGATGCCGGAAAGCTCGACCGCCGGGTCGCCGCACGCGAATTGGAAACCGCTGTCTCGCAGGCACAGCGGCCCGGTCACCGCTCACCATCGTCGCCGGTGGAATCCGCACTGGCAAAGATCGTCGGCGACCTGCTCGGCCGGGACAACGTCGGTGCCGACGACGACTTCTTCGCGCTCGGCGGCGATTCGGTGCTCGCCACCCAGGCGGTGGCGAGGATTCGGGCCTGGCTGGACGCGCCGGACATCATGGTCGCCGACATCTTCGCCAACCGAACCGTGGCGGCGCTGGCCGCGGTGCTCAGCGCCGCCGAGAACGACCCCGACCGGCTCGACCAGGTCGCCGAGCTGTACCTGGAAGTGATCGGCATGGACGCCGAATCGGTTCTGGCCGGCGCCCAGCGAACCGCGAAATCGTAGGTAGCGCAATGCCATTGAATGATCTGATCACCGTGCCTGCCACGTTCCCGTCCTGGATCAAATTGACCGCGGGCCGCAACAACGCGTCATCCACCGGTGCCGCCGTGGTCTTTCCGCACGCCGGCGCCGCCGCAGCGAGCTATCGAGTGCTGGCAGCGGCGCTGGCAGCCGGCGGCGACACGTACATCGTGCAGTACCCGCAGCGGGCGGACCGCCTCGGCGAACCCGCTCACGACAGCGTGCACGACCTGGCCGCCAGCCTCTTCCAGGCCGCGCCATGGCCCAGCGTCGCGCCGCTGAAGCTGTTCGGGCACAGCATGGGCGCCGTTGTCGCCTTCGAGTTCGCCCGCGTCGCCGAAACCCACGGCACGGCCGTGCAGAAACTATGGGTGTCGGCCGGTCCGCCGCCATGCGTCGTCGCCGACATGCCTGAACTGCCGACCAGCGACGACGGGCTGCTGGCCGATATCGCCGATTTGGGTGGGACCGACCCCGAACTGCTTGCCGACGAAGAGTTCTCCGAACTACTGACCACCGCGGTCCGCGCCGACTACCGGGCCTTCAACGGGTACAGCCCCAGCCCCGACGTCCGCCTCCGCGCCGACATTCACGTACTGGGCGGCCATGACGACCACCGCATCGCCACCGGCGTGCTGCGGCAGTGGGAAAGACACACCACCGGATCCTTCGCCATGTCGCTGTATGACGGCGGCCACTTCTACGTCTATGACCATGTCGATGCGATCGCCGCGCAGGTGAATGCCGGGTGATACCAATGTCTGAGGACCGGTTCGACGCCGAACGCGCCGACCCGGTGGTGATCGTGGGCATGGGCGTGGAAGCGCCCGGCGGCATCGAAACCGCCGACGGCTACTGGGATCTGCTGGCACACGGCCGTGAGGCACTGGGCCCGTTTCCCACCGACCGCGGTTGGGCGGTGCGCGAGCTGCTCACCGGCTCGCGCCGCAGCGGTTTCAAAGAGATCCACGATCGCGGCGGTTTCCTCACCGGGGCAACCACATTCGATCCCGAGTTCTTCGGCATCTCGCCCCGCGAGGCCGTCGTGATGGATCCGCAGCAGCGGGTCGCGCTTCGGGTGGCCTGGCGCGCATGTGAAAACAGCGGCATCAATCCCGACGACCTGACCGGGCACGACGTGGGCTGTTTCGTCGGCGCCTCGGCCACGGGATACGGGCCCCAGATGGCCAAGTTCTCCGATCACAGCGGTCATCTGCTGGCCGGCACCGCGCTCAGTGTGATCTCGGGCCGCATCGCCTACACCCTGGGATTGACCGGGCCGGCGCTGACCCTGGATTCGTCGTGCGCCTCGGCCCTGGTGGCCTTCCATGTAGCGGTGCGCTCCCTGCAGAACGACGACTGCGATCTGGCCATCGCGGGCGGCGTCAACGTGCTGGGATCGCCGGGCTTCTTCGTCGAGTTCTCCAAACAGCACGCGCTCTCCGACGACGGATACTGCCGTCCCTACAGCGCGCAGGCCAGCGGAACCGTGTGGGCCGAGGGAGCGGCGATGTTTGTGCTGCAACGGAAGTCGGGGGCGCTGCGTGCCGGCCGGCAGATCGTGGCCGAGGTGCGGGCCACCGCCATGAATCAGGATGGCCGCAGCGCCGGTCTGAGCGCGCCCAGCGGCGCCGCCCAGGTGCGGCTGTTCCAGCGGGCCATCAGCCAGGCCGGGATCAAGCCCGACGAGGTGGGAATGATCGAGGGGCACGGCACGGGCACCCGGCTCGGCGATCGGACCGAGTTGCGCTCGCTGGCCCAGACATACGGCGATACCGAACCCGGCGCCGGCGCGCTACTGGGTTCGGTGAAATCCAACGTGGGTCACTCGCTGGCCGCCGCCGGCGCGCTGGGGCTGGCCAAGGTGCTGGTCTCCGCCGAACACGGTGCCGTGCCGGCCACGCTGCACGCCGGTGATGCCAGCCCCGAAATCGACTGGGAGAACCAGGGTTTGCGGTTGGCGCAGACTCTGTCACCGTGGCCGGCCATTGACGGGCAGCGCATCGCCGCGGCCTCCGCGTTCGGGATCGCCGGCACCAATGCCCATCTGATCGTCTCCGTCCCCGAGGTCGCATGATGCTGAACCATGGACTGCCGGACGGGCGCGTCCCGGTGCTGCTCAGCGCCCACGACCCCGAGCTGATCCGCCAAGATGCCGCGGCGATCGCCGCCTACCTGGGCCGCATCGATGACGCGCCGGACCCGACCGCGACGGTCGCCTCCACCCTGCTGCGGTTGCGGCGGGTGCGGCGTCACCGCGCAGTGCTGCGAGCCGCCGACAGCGCCGAACTGCTCGCGGGGCTGTCCGCGATCGCTCGCGGCGCCGAACACGAGCTGGTCTCGCACTCCGACAAGGCGACGCCGCCGCGCATCGCGTTCGTGTTCCCGGGCCAGGGCAATCAATGGCAGGCGATGGGAGCCGACGCCTACCGGCGACTTCCGGCCTACCGTGAAGCGGCCGACCGATGCGCGGAAGCGTTCGCATCCAATGGATTTCCCTCTCCGCTGCCGTATCTGGTGGGCGACGAGGAGCGCGACTGGTCGCGCCCCGAGATCCAGGGCGCGCAGTTCACCCACGCGGTGAGCCTGGCCGAAGCGTGGCGATTCTGTGGGGTGCTGCCCGACATCACCATCGGGCACAGCCTCGGTGAGGTGGCGGCGGCCTATGTGGCGGAAGCGATCTCGCTGCCGGACGCGGTCGCTCTGGTGGTGGCCCGCGCGACTGTCGTCGACCGGCTGACCGGCCGCTACGCGATGGCGGTGCTCGGCACCGGCCTCGACGTCGCGGAGGCTCTGCTGGCCGAGACAGCGGGCTGGCTGGAAGTTTCGGCGGTCAACGGGCCGTCGTCGACCGTGGTCGCCGGCGACCACGAGGCCGTGGCCGCCGCGGTGGGGCTGGCTCAACAGCGGGGGATCTTCGGCCAGCAACTGTCCGTCGACTATCCCGGCCACACCAGTGCGCTACGAGCGTTGCGGGCGAACCTGGCCGAGCTGACCCCGAAGTCGGCGTTCCGGGACGGCCCGGTGCGGTTCATCGGCTCCACGCTGGGCACCGAATTAACCGGCACCACCGACTTCTCCGGCTACTGGTATGAAAACCTCTGTGGCACGGTCCGGTTCGACCTCGCCGTGCAGCATGCCCGTGCCTGCGGGGCCGACGCGTTCGTGGAGATCTCCGCGCACCCGTCGCTGCTGTACCCGCTGGGTGACATCGTCGACGGCGAGTCGACCGTCATCGTCGGCTCGGGGCATCGCGACCGATCGATCACCGATTCGCTGTCCGAGAGCATCGCCGCGCTCGCGACCGCTGACCCCGGCTGCAGGTGGGCCGACGCGGTCCCGATGGCCGACGGGCCAACGCTGCGGGGATTTCCGAACGCGCCGATGCGGGCGGTGCACCTATGGGCGGCGCCCGAACGAGCGACCGAGGCGGCGCCGACGCCTGCGCTCACCGTGGCCGTCGAGGACTGGCAGCCGGCGACGGCGCCGATCACACCGAGCGCAAGCCCCGTTGACATCGGCTTCTTCGGTGCGGGCCCGCTGACGCAGCGCCTCGTCGAGGTCGTTGCGGCACAGGGCCGCTGCCGAGCAGTGTCACCGACTGAGGCGGAAATCGTCGTGGTGGTCGCCCCGGAACTCGACCAGCTCGACGTCACCGCCGCGATCGAGCAGATCGCCGGCCGGCCCGATGCGGGCCTACCCGATTACCCCGCGCTCATCGGCCCACGATGCCGCGCCGTCTGGTTGCTGACCGCCGGTGCCGAACAGGTCGACCGCAATGACGCCAACGTCTCTCCGGCACAGGCGGCGCTGGCGGGCATGCATCGCAGCGTCGGCTTCGAATTCCCGGACCAGGCATTCGGGCATCTGGACCTCGCGCACCGCGACGTCGATGCCGCCACCGCACAAGCCGTCGTCGAGGTGCTGCTCGGCGAGGCGGCGGAGGTCGCGTTGCGGGGCACCGAATCGCCTCGACGCCACGTCCGGACGTTCCGCGCGTGCCGCGAACCGGCGACCCCGCGGCCCCTCGACGCCGCCGCCCTGGACGACGTGGTGATCACCGGAGGCAGCGGAGCCATCGGACTGCAGTACGCCCGGTATTGCCTGGAACGCGGCGCCCGGAACATCACCCTGTTGAGCCGCAACGGCGTTGACCCGACCACGCTGCGTGAACTCGTCGACCGGTACGACGCGGAAGTGCATGCTCCGCAATGCGATATCACCGATCGGGCCGCACTGGCCGCCGTGGCCGCCGACTACGCGTCGGGCGCGTCCTTGCTGATCCACACCGCTGGGATCGCGCGGACACGTTCGCGTGCCGAGCTCACCGGGTCCGATGTGGCGGCGGTCTGCGCGGCCAAGGTCCGCGGACTGGCGATGCTGGCCGACGTGTGGCCGCTGCGGCCGGACTGCCGGATCCTGGCCTGTTCCTCGGTATTCGGCGCCTGGGGCGGCTATACCCACGCGGCGTACGCGGCGTCCAACCGGATGCTCGACGTGTTGGCCGCCCAGTTGCGCGCCACGGGCCGCGACTGCACGGCGATCCGCTGGGGCCTGTGGCAAGGCGCCGGGGTAGTGGTCGGCAACGAGATCACCCGCACCGAGCGCTCCGGTCTGGTGGCGATGGAGCCGGAACAGGCCATCGAAGCCAGCCTGTATCGCTACGAGAACGATCCACTGATTTTCGACGCGGACTTCGAGCGGCTGCAAGTCTTCTTCGAAAGCCAGGGAATGCCAATGCCGTTCACCGTCTCACGCACCGGCGAGGACCACGACCGCGAGGCTGCGGGAGAGAAGCCCCTCGCCGAGATCGTGCGGGCCGAATTGGCCGCGACATTGCACCTAAGTGATTCGCTGTCAATCGACCCGGCCAGGCCGCTCATCGACCTGGGTGTGGACTCGTTACTCGCACTCGATTTACGTAAGCGGCTGCGCCGCACGGTAGGCAACTCGGTTCCGGTGTCCCGCATGCTCGGCGGCATCACGGTGACTGAGCTGATCGAGGCGCTGCGTGCCGACTCTGGTGGACCCGCGGTGCCGCCGTCGTTCGAGCGCGCCGGAGCCGCCAACGGTGCGCACCACTCAATGCTCGCGATGCTAGAAAGGTTGGACTCCTAGCGTGACAGACACCACCGGCATCGGCACCCGTCTCGACGATGAGCGGCTGGAACTACTGCGCCGCAAGCTCGCTGAACGAGGCCTGGCCAAGACGACGGGCGCGGCGCCCGTCGCGACCGACGGCGAACCACGCATGTCGGTCGGCCAGCACCGGATGTGGTTCGTGCAGTCCGTCGATCCCGGCAGCGCGCTGCTCAACATCTGCGTCTCCTACCGCCTGTCCGGCACCGTCGACACCGGGCGGCTGCACCGTGCGGTCGACGCCGTCGCCGCGCGACACCCGGTGCTGCATACGACGTACGCCACCGTCGGTGCGGGCGACCCGTACCCGGTGATCCGCGAGGACCTGCGGCCCGAATGGGCCGAACACGACCTGACCGGGTTGACCGATCAGGCGCGCCGGCTACGGTTGGATGTGTTGGCGCAGCGGGACTTTCGCCGGCCATTCGACCTGAGCAAGGATTCACCGCTACGAGTCACGGCGGCACGGCTGGCCGGCGACGAACTCATGCTGCTGATCACCGCGCATCACATCGCCTGGGACGACGGATCATGGGCACCCTTCTTCGCCGATCTGACCCGCGCATACACCGACCCGGCCCAGTTCGCCGATGGGCAAGTGCTCAGGGACGTTGCGGCGGACGCGACCGCCGTTCGTCAGGCGGACCTGGACTACTGGCGGCCGCGGATGGCCGACCTCCCGGAACCCCTCGAGCTGCCCGGGGCCAACGGTTCGGTGGTGCCCAGCACCTGGCGCGCACAGCGCACGTTCGCGCAGTTGTCACCGGACACCGTCGAGCGGGCGACCGCGCTGGCCCGCGAGACCGGCGCCACCCCGTACATGGTGTTGATGGCCGCGTTCGCCGCGCTGGTGCACCGGTATACCCAGTCGACGGACTTCTTGGTGGCGGCCCCGGTGCTCAACCGCGGTTTGGGCACCGAGCATGTCATCGGGTATTACGGCAACACCGTGGTGATCCGGCTGCAGCCGCGGTCGCACCAGACGTTCCGCAAGCTGCTGGCCCAAACCCGCGAGGACGCGGTGGGCGCCTTCGCTCATTCGCGTGCCGACCTGGAGTGGCTGGTGCGCGAGTCGAATCCCGATCGCCGGCATGGCGCGGACCGCATGACCCGGGTGAGCTTCGGGCAACGGGAGCCCGACGGCGCCGGCTTCTGCCCGCCCGGCGTGCGCTGCGAGCGCGGCGAATTGCGCGGCCATTTCAATCAATTGCCGTTGAGCCTGATGGTCGAGCTGGACCGGGCGCCGGACGGCTCAGGCGGCGGCGTGGTCGAGGCCGAGTATCTGGTCGAGGTGTTGGATCAGCAGTTGGTCGAGCAATTGCTGCGTCACTACACCGCCTTGCTGGACGGCCTGCTGTCCGACCCCGACGTGAAGCTGTCGGCGTGCGCGTTGATGAGCGACGAAGACGCCAAGTGGCTGCGCGCGGTGTCGACCGGCGAGGAATTCGTCACCCCGCCGAGCACCTTGCCCGAGCTGGTCAGCCGGAGGGCGGGGCTCACTCCCGATGCCGTCGCCGTGGTCTACGAGGGGCGCGCCTACTCCTACCGGGAAATCGACGAAGAGTCGAACCGGTTGGCGCACTGGCTGGTCGAACACGGGATCGGCACCGAGGATCGCGTCGCGGTGTTGCTGGACAAGTCTCCCGAATTGGTCATCACCGCGCTGGGCGTGCTCAAGGCGGGCGGGGTCTATCTGCCGGTGGATCCCACCTACCCGGAGGACCGGCTGAGCTTCATCCTCGAGGACGCGGACGCGAAACTGGTGCTGCGCGAACCGGTTACCGACGTCGCGCGCTATCCGGCCGGCGCACCCCCCAAGCTGAACCGGCCGCTGAGCCCGCAAAACACCGCCTACCTGATCTACACCTCGGGTTCCACCGGACTGCCCAAGGGCGTTCCGGTGCCGCACGCACCCATCGCGGAGTACTTCGTCTGGTTCGGCGACGAATACCGGATCGACGACACCGATAGGCTGCTGCAGGTCGCCTCGCCCAGCTTCGACGTGTCGATGGGCGAGATCTTCGGCACGCTGATCATGGGCGCCCGCTTGGTGATTCCGCGGCCGGACGGGCTGCGCGACATCGGCTACCTCACCGGCCTGCTGGCCCGCGAGGGCATCACGTCGATGCACTTCGTGCCGTCGCTGCTGGGGCTCTTCCTGTCGCTGCCCGGCGTCAGCCAGTGGCGGACCCTGCGACGCGTGCCCATCGGCGGGGAAGCTCTGCCCGGCGAGATCGCCGACAAGTTCCACGCCACCTTCGACGCGTCGCTGCACAACTTCTACGGACCGACCGAGACGGTGGTGAACTGCACCAGCTACCCGGTCGAGGGCACCCAGGGCACCCGGGTGGTGCCGATCGGTCGACCCAAGATCAACACACAGGTGTATCTGCTCGACAACGCGCTGCAGCCGGTCCCCGTCGGCGTTATAGGTGAGATCTACATCGCCGGAACACATGTCGCGCACGGATATCACCGCAGGCCGCAGTTGACCGCCGAGCGCTTCGTCGCCGACCCGTTCACGCCCGGTGGCCGGATGTACCGTTCCGGTGACCTGGCCCGCCGTAACGCCAACGGCGAGATCGAGTTCGTCGGCCGCGCCGACGAGCAGGTGAAGATCCGCGGTTTCCGCATCGAGCTGGGCGAAATCGCGGCCGCCATCTCGGTCGACCCCAGCGTCGGGCAAGCGGTCGTGCTGGCCATGGACCTGCCCCAGTTGGGCAAGAGCCTGGTCGGATACGTGACGCCGGCCCAGGGCGCCGGCACGGAATCGGTTGACGTCGAGCGCATCCGGGCCCGGGTGGCCGCCGCGCTGCCGGACTACATGACCCCGGCCGGCTACGTGGTGGTCGACGAAATCCCGATCACCGCGCACCAGAAGATCGACCGCGCCGCGCTGCCGCAACCGCAGATCGCGGCCGCCGCCGAATACCGCGACCCCAGCACCCCCACCGAACGGCGCGTCGCGCAACTGTTTTCCGGGTTGCTCGGCCACGAACGGGTGGGCATCGACGACTCGTTCTTCGATCTGGGCGGCCACTCGCTGGTCGCCACCAAACTTGTCACCGCGATCCGCGCGGACTGCGGCGTGGAAATCGGCATCCGCGACGTGTTCGAACTTGCGACGGTCGGGGCGTTGGCCGAGCGGATCGACCATCTGGTTTCGGGCGGACTGACGCGGTCGCGGCCCAGGCTGATCACCACCGCCCATGACCAACCCATGCCGCTGTCGGCGTCGCAGCTGCGCAGCTGGTTCGCCTACCGCGTGGACGGGCCCAGCCGGGTCAACAACATTCCCTTCGCGGCGAAGCTGACCGGGCCGTGGGACATCGATGCGTTGATCGCCGCCATCGGCGATGTCGTTGCCCGGCACGAAATCCTGCGCACCCGCTACGTCGAGCTGGACGGCGTGCCCTATCAGGTCGTTGAACCGGCCGGCGTCGAGGTTACGGTGCGCCGCGAGGAGGGACCCGACGAGGACTGGCTGCAACAGCAACTCGATGTCGAGCGGTGCCACTGCTTCCAACTGGATGCTGAATTGCCGATCCGGGTCGCGGTGCTGCGCACCGAGAACACCTCGGAGCACGTGCTGTCGCTGGTCGTGCACCACATCGCCTCCGACCATTGGTCGGCGGGCGTGCTTTTCTCCGACGTGATGACGGCCTACCGGGCCCGGCGCGGCGGAGAGGCGCCGTCCTGGGCCCCGCTGCGTGTGCAGTACGCCGACTACGCGGCGTGGCAGCGCCAGTTCCTGGGTGACGAGAGCGGCCAGGAGTCCGCCATCGTCGGCGGCCAGCGGGAGTACTGGACCCGTCAGCTGGCCGGGATGCCGGAGGACACCGGGCTGCGGCCGGACTTCCCGCGCCAGCCGGTGCCCAGCGGCGAAGGGGAGTCCGTCGACTTCCAGATCGACTCGGCCACCCGCGCCAAGCTCGGCGAGGTGTGCCGCGAGCTCGGCATCACCGAATTCATGCTGCTGCAAACGGCCGTCGCCGTGGTCTTGCACAAAGCCGGTGGCGGAGTGGACATTCCGCTGGGCACCCCGGTCGCCGGCCGCACCGAAGCCGAGTTGGACCAGCTGATCGGATTCTTCGTCAACATCCTGGTGCTGCGCAACGACATGGACGGCAACCCGACGCTGCGCGAACTCCTGAAGCGGGCCAGGGAGACCGCGCTGGCCGCCTACGCCCACCAGGACCTGCCGTTCGACCGCGTCGTCGACAGCGTCAGCCCGGTGCGCTCACTGTCACGCAACCCGCTGTTCCAGGTCGTCGTGCACGTCCGGGATCACCTGTCCGCCACCCGGGTCATCGAGGCCGCGGCCGCGGGCAGCGGCGAGCAGGACACCGTGTGCACCTCGCTGGACCCCATCTTCGACATGGCGCACGCCGATCTGAGCGTCAACTTCTTCGGCACCGACGGCTCCGGCGACATCGGCTACAACTGCAATGTCATCTACCGCACCGAGCTTTACGCCAGAGCCACCATCGAGCGACTGGCTGGATGGCTGTCCCGGACACTCACCGAGTTCGCCGATGACATCGATCAGACCCTGCGTGACGTTCGGTTGATCGATGCCGCGGAACAGGACCGGATTCTGCAGGACTGGAGCCGCGGCGAGCAGGCGCCGCACGACCGGCCGCGCACCATTCCGGAACTGCTAGAACCCAGCCGGGCGTGGGACACCGACCGCGTCGCGGTGCGCTGCGGCGAGCAGAGCATCGATTATCCTGCGCTGCATCGCCGTTCGGACAACCTGGCCGCGCTGCTCGTCAACAACGGGGTGGGCCCCGGGTCGCTGGTCGGGCTGTCGACCCGGCGGAGCACCGAGCTCGTGGTGGCGCTGGTGGCCATCATGAAAGCCGGCGCCGGCTACTTCCCGATCGATCCCGGATATCCGCTGGCGCGAAAGCAATTCATGCTCGACGACGTGCAACCGCCGGTCGTGGTCGCGACGGTCGAAGCGGTGGGCACCATGCCGCAGGTGCCGGGGGTCGAGCTCATCTCGCTGGACGATCCACAGGTACGCGCGCTGGTCGACAGTGAGGACGTGGATCCGGTGTCGAGGCAGGTGCGACTTCCGCACCCCGATGACCCGATGTACCTGGTATTCACCTCCGGGTCCACCGGCAAGCCGAAAGGTGCGGTGGGAACGCATCGCTCGATGGCTGCGCGGCTCGACTGGCAGCTGCGGCACTACCCGCCGCGAACCGACGATGTTCGACTGGCGCAGGCCTCGATCACCTTCCTCGAAGGCGGCATGGAGATGTTGGCCGGACTGGCGGCCGGCGCGACCATGATCCTGGCCGACGACGCCGAGCACCGCGACCCGGAGGCCCTCGGGGACTTGATGAACCGGTATTCGGTCGCCCAGGTGACCGCGGTGCCCAGCCTGGTGTCGGCGCTGGTGGACAGCCGGCCCGACGCCGTGCGCTCGCTGTCGCGGCTGGTGTGCGGTGGCGAACCGGTGAGCACGGCGCTGCTGCAGCGGCTGGTATCGGTGTGCGCCGGCCAGGACGGCGCCGGCACCGAGCTGCTGAACAACATCGGTTCCACCGAGACCTCCGGCGCCGTGTCCCGCGGGCGGCTGGGTCTGCCGAATCCGCTTGTCGGAAGGCCGGTCCCGGGGGCGCAGGCCTACCTGCTCGACGACGGGCTGCGTCCCGTGCCGGTCGGCGTCGTGGGCGAGTTGTATTACGCCGGTGACCAGCTCGCTCGGGGATATTGGAAACGCCCCGGCCTGACTGCGACGCGGTTCATCGCCAATCCCTATGGTGCCGAGGCGGGTTCGCGGTTATACCGCAGCGGCGACCTGGCCCGGTGGACCAACGACGGTCGGCTGGAATTCGTCGGACGTTCCGACCACCAGGTGCAGGTCCGCGGTTTCCGCGTCGAGCTGGCCGAGGTCGAGGCCGCCCTGGCGGGCGCCGATGGCGTCGCCGCCGCGGCGGCCCGCACGTGGGAGGTGCACGGCGGCACCTCGCTGGCCGGATACGTTGTGCCGCAACGCCCACTCACCGACGACGCCGCGAAGGCGACCTTCGGGGGGGAGGTGCGCGCGGCGATCGCCACGACCCTGCCGGGCTACATGCTGCCGTCATCGCTGACCGTGCTCGACGCACTCCCGAAAACTGAATCGGGGAAGCTGAATCGGCCCGGGCTGCCGCGGCCGGCGGTCAGCACCGGCGGGCAGACCGAACCGACGCGCACCGACACCGAACGGGCGTTGGCCAAGGTGTTCGCGGAACTGCTGTCCACCCCCGACGTCGGGCGCTTCGACGACTTCTTCGCCCTCGGCGGCGACAGCATCCTGTCCGTGCAGCTCGCCTCGCGCGCCCGGGCGGCCGGCCTGGCCGTGAGCCCACGGATGATCTTCGAGAACCCGACAGTGCAGCAGCTGGCCGCCGCGCTCGATGCCTTGGGCGACGAAGGGGCCGTCACCGAACAGGGCGAGCGGCCGGCCGACACCCGTTTCGAGCCGATGAGCACTTCCGGACTGTCCCCCTCGGATCTGGCCGCCGTGACGCAACTCTTCTCATCGTCGCGCGAAGGCACGACATGACCGCTGCCCAAACCGATGTCGCGCCCGACATCGAGGACGTGATGGCGCTGAGCCCGCTGCAGGAGGGCCTGTATTCGCTGACCACACTCGCGGAATTCGCCGACGGTGAAGCGGCGGACGACCCGTACGTCATCGGGATAGCGGCGGATATCTCCGGCGAACTCGATGTCGCACTGTTACGTGAGTGCGCGGAGCAGATGTTGGTGCGGCACCCGAATCTGCGGGCCAGCTTCTTCAGCCGGGGAATCCCGCGACCGGTACAGATCGTGCCGTCCCGCGTCGAGCTGCCCTGGCGACTGGTCGCTGCCGCACCCGACGATGTGCCGGCGCTGGAAACCGGCGAACGCCAACGACCGTTCGGCCTGGAACGCGGGCCGGCCATCCGCTTCCTGTTAATCGAATTGCCCGGCGCGCGCTGGCGTTTGGTGCTCACCGCCCACCACATCGTGATCGACGGATGGTCGTTGCCGGTGTTCGTCAACGAGATGATGATCCTCTATCAGGCCGGCGGCGACCCGTCGGCGCTGCCCGCGGCGCCTCGGCCCTACCGCGACTACATCGGCTGGCTGGCGAGCCGCGACCCGGAAACCAGCCAACGGGTTTGGCGCGAGCACCTGGCCGGGCTGCCGGGCCCCACTCTGCTCGCCGCCTCGCTGGGCTCCATCGAGACGACTGACGGGCAGCAGACGGCGCTGCCCCGCACCACCAAGCTGCGACTGCCGGCCGACGCCACCGGGCGGTTGGTCGAGGACACCCGATCGCGCGGCATCACCGTCAACACCCTGATGCAAATGGCGTGGGCGCTGGTGTTGTCGCGGCTTACCGACACCCGCGACGTGGTTTTCGGGGTCACGGTCTCCGGTCGGCCGCCCGAACTGACCGGCGTCGAGACCATGGTCGGTCTGTTCATCAACACCGTGCCGCTGCGGGTGCGGCTCGACCCGGCCGCGACGGCCGGCGAACAGTGCCGCGCCGTGCAGCGCGACGCGGCGCTGCTGCGCGAGCACAGCCATCTCGGGCATGCCCAACTCCGCGCCCTCGGCGGGGTCGGGGAGATGTTCGACACCCTGCTGGTCTACGAGAACTTCCCGATGGACGGGCTGACCGCGGGTGGCGAATTGACCGCCGGCGGTGCCACTTTCCGACCGTCAGCCCTGCAAACCCTGTCGCATTTCCCGATCGCGATCGCCGCCCACATGGAAGCCGGCGAACTGGTCGTGCTGATCGAAGCGATCGACGGAGCGCTGGGCGCCATTCCCGCCGAAGCATTCGGGCAGCGGGTGCTCACCGCCGCCGAGAGGCTGCTGCAGGACTGGGAGCGTCCGCTGCGCGACGTCAGCGTCCTGCTGGGCGATGAAGCCGACCCGCTGCGGGCCGCCGGTGCGCCAACACCGGTGTCGCGGTTGAGCATTCACGCCCGGTTCGCCGAGGCCGCGGCCCGGACACCGGACAGCCCGGCGGTGAGCTGGGCCGGCGGCACACTGAGCTACCGCGAACTCGATCTTCATGCCACCCGGCTGGCGGCGCGACTCGCCCACCAGGGGGTCAAGTGCGAAACTCCAGTGGGCATCAGGCTGTCCCGCGGCCCGCAATACATCATCGCGATACTCGCCGTGCTCAAGGCCGGCGGCATGTGCGTGCCGATGGAGCCGGGAATGCCCCCCGAACGGGTGGACTCGATCCTGCGCCAGTCGGGCGCGTCGATCGTGTTGGACGAGCAGCTGATCGCGGAGCTGCTGGACGCCGGCGAACCGCACGACGACTTCAACCCCGTCGACGTTCCACCGGCGCAGGCCGCGTATGTCGTGTTCACCTCCGGCACGACGGGAGAACCCAAGGGCGTCATCGGAACCCATGGCGCGGTGGGCGCCTACGCCGACGATCATCTGGACCGCGTATTGCGGCCCGCGGCAAGCAAACTCGGGCGGCCGCTGCGCATTGCCCACGCGTGGTCGTTCGCGTTCGACGCCGCGTGGCAACCGTTGGTCGGCCTGCTCGACGGGCACGGCGTGCATGTCGTCGACGAGCAGACCCAGACCGATGCCGAGGCGCTCGTCGCGCTGATCGCCGCGCACGGCATCGACATGATCGACACTACGCCGTCGATGTTCGCCCAACTGCAGGCTTTCGGGTTGCTGACCGAGGCGCCGCTGACCGTGCTTGCGCTGGGCGGCGAGGCAGTCGGCAGTGCGGCCTGGACCCGGATCCGCAACACCTGCGGCACCTCGTCGATGGCGGCATACAACTGCTACGGACCCACCGAGACCACGGTGGAGGCGGTGGTCGCCGCCATCGCCGAGCACGATGAACCAGCCATCGGACGGCCGACCCGGCACACCCGCGGCTACGTGCTGGATTCCGCGCTGCGCCCGGTGCCGTGCGGGGCGACGGGCGAACTGTATCTGGGCGGTGCCCAGCTGGCCCGTGGTTACCTGGGTCGCGCTCCGGAGACCGCGGCGCGCTTCGTCGCCGACCCGTTTGCGGCGGCCGAACGGATGTATCGCACCGGCGATCTGGTGCGACGGCTGCCCGACGGCTCAGCGCAATACGTGGGCCGCGCCGACGCCCAGGTGAAGATCCGCGGCCACCGCGTCGAACCCGGCGAAATCGCGGCCGCCCTCGAATCGCACCCGGCCGTGCGGCACGCGGGGGTGCTGGTGCAGCAGCGCGGGGCCGTCGCACGGCTCACCGCGTACGTCGCCACCGACTCGGCAGCCGACCGGCCCACGACGGCGAAGCTGCGGGGCATGCTCAGCACCCGGCTGCCGCGCTACATGGTTCCGCAGCGCATCATCCTGGTGGACGAAATCCCGTTGACCCCCAACGGAAAGCTGGACGAGAACGCGCTGGCCGCCTTCGACCACGCCGAGTCGGAGGTCGGGGCGGCGACGCCCGAGACCGCCATGGAATCCGCGCTGGCCGAGCTGCTGGCCGAGCTGCTCGGGCAGCCGCGCGTCGACGTCACCGCGGACTTCCTGCAGCTGGGCCTGGACAGCATCATGGCGTTGTCGGTGGTACAAGCGGCTCGCGCACGCGGAATCGCGCTGCGCGCCAGGCTCATCCTCGAATGCAGCAACGTCCGCGAACTGGCCGGGGCGATCGACTCGGAAACCACGGCCGCCGCCCAGCAGGCGGACACCGAATTTGGACCAATGCCGTTGCTGCCCAACGGCCGATGGCTCTACGAATTCGGCGATCCGCGCCGGCTCGCGCAGACCGAAGCGATCCGGTTGCCCGAGACCCTGCGCCGCGAGCAGTTGGATGCGGCCCTGGCAAGCATCATCGAGGGTCACGAGGTGCTGCACACCCGGGTGGACCGCTCCACCATGACCTTGGTGCCGGTGCCCGCCGCAGACATCGTCGACGTGGTCAAAGAGGTTGAGGTGGTCGGCGATCTGGCCGCGGTGGTAGCCGCCCACGTCGCCGAGGCCGTCGACCGCCTGGATCCCGAACGCGGAAGGCTGCTGTCCGCCGTGTGGTTGCGACCGCCGGCGGGGGAGAGCGTCCTGCTGCTGGCCGCGCACGTCGTCGCGCTGGATCCGGCGTCGTGGCGCGTGATCCTCGGCGAACTCGGTGCCGCGCTGACGGCGTCGGCCACCGGCCACTCGCCGGCGCCCGTCCGCGAGCACACCAGCTATCGCCGCTGGGCGGACGCGCTGACCGCGCGGGCGCATCGGTTGGACACGGTGCGATTCTGGGCGTCCCAACTGGACGGCGACGATCCCGACCTCGGTGCCAGGAGGCTCGATCCGAGCCGCGATCGCGCTCGCGACCTGATCGTCCGCAACGCCGCCACCGACGCCGACGTCACCCGCCGGCTGCTGGAGTCGGGGCTGCCATTGCCCACGCTGCTGATCGCCGCGACCGCGACGACGGTTACGCGCTGGCGCGAGATGCGCGGCCAGGCCACCCCGCCCCCGCTGTTGGCACTCGAAACACACGGCCGCGCGGACGATTTGGTGGACGGGCCGGGCGTACACACCATCGACACCGGCGACACGGTCGGGTTGCTTAGCTCCATCTATCCGGTGCGGCTCGACTCGACGGATCCGCGCGAGGTGGGGAAGAAGTTGGCGGCCATCCCCGGCGATGGACTCGACTACGGGTTGCTGCGCTACTTGCGCGACGACACCGCCGAGCGGCTCGCCGGTTATTCACCACCGCAGCTGCTGCTGAATTATCTCGGCGCCGCGCACACCGGCGGCGGCACCGGACTCCGGCTCGAGCGCGAGCTACTCGCCGGGTCGTCGCCGGTCCCGGAGCCGGAACTGGCGGTGCGCCACGAACTGACCATCGCCGCGCTGGTGCTGAATTATGACGGGGAGCGGGTTCTGGCCGCGCAGTGGCGCGCCCTGCCCGACATTCTCGATGGCGCAGATATTGCTGCGCTGCAAGAACTTTGGGTTGATTCGCTGCGGGAGATGGTGAAATGAGCACAATTGCGATCGTGGGCGCTGGGGCCAAGGCGGTGGCTGTGGCAGCCAAGGCCTTCGCGCTGCGCGAAATGGGCGTCGAGGTTCCCGACGTGGTGGCGGTGGAGCGGATCGGCGTCGCGGCGAACTGGCAGGCCAGCGGCGGCTGGACCGATGGCGCGCATCGGTTGGGTACCAGCCCCGAAAAGGACGTCGGGTTTCCGTACCGCTCGGCGCTGGTGCCGCGCCGCAACGCCGAACTCGACGAGCGGATGACCCGCTACAGCTGGCAGTCCTATCTCATCGCGACGGCCTCGTTCGCGGAGTGGATCGACCGCGGCAGGCCGGCGCCGACGCATCGCCGATGGAGCCAGTACCTGAGTTGGGTCGCGCATCACGTGGGCATGAATGTGGTGCACGGTGGCGTCGAGCGATTGGCGATCACCGGAGACCGCTGGGCGCTGGACACCCACGAGACCACCGTGCACGCCGACGCCTTGATGATCACCGGCCCTGGCCAGGCCGAAAAGTCTTTGCTTCCAGGCAATCCGCGCGTGCTGTCGATCGCCCAGTTCTGGGACCGCGCCGCCAATCACGACCGGATCCATGCGGAGCGGGTGGCCGTGATCGGCGGTGGCGAGACGGCCGCGGCGATGCTCTATGAGCTGTTCCGGCACCGGGTTTCCAGCATCACTGTGATTTCGCCGCAAGCTACGTTGTTCACCCGCGGCGAGGGGTTTTTCGAGAACTCACTGTTCTCCGATCCCACCAACTGGCCGGCCCTGACGCTTGCCGAACGCCGTGATGCGTTGGCGCGCACCGACCGTGGGGTGTTTTCGTCCCACGTGCAGGAAGCGTTGCTGGCCGACGATCGCATCCACCACCTGCGTGGCCGCGTCGCCCACGCGGTGGGCAAGGAGGGGCAGATCCGGTTGACGCTGTCCACCAACCGCGGCAGCGAGAATCTCGAGACGGTACACGGATTTGATCTCGTCATCGACGGTTCCGGCGCTGACTCGCTTTGGTTCGCACCGCTATTCAGCCAGGAAGCCCTTGATCTGTTAGAACTCGCTCTCGGTGGGCCCCTGACTTCGGAGCGGCTGCAGGAGGCGATAGGTTATGACCTGGCCGTCACCGACGTGACACCCAAGTTGTTCCTGCCAAACCTGTCAGGACTCACCCAGGGGCCCGGATTTCCCAACCTGAGCTGCCTTGGGCTGCTATCCGACCGGGTATTGGGATCCACCGTCAGCCCGTCCAAGTATCCCGTGGGGAGGAGACACGATGAGCGCGAACCCGTTTGATGACGACAACGCGACTTTTGTGGTGCTGGTCAACGACGAAGGCCAGCACAGCCTGTGGCCGACTTTCGCTGACACACCGGCCGGCTGGCGGGTGGTGTTCGGTGCGGCCAGTCGCGCGGAATGCCTGCAGTACGTGGAAGAGAACTGGTCGGACATCCGGCCCAAGAGCCTGATCGAGGCGCTCGCCGGGGAGTAGCAGGGTCTGCGGCGGCGAGATTTTTGCCGCTACACACTTACGGCACAGAGCGTGTTTTCGTCCGTAGCGTCCGTAGCGTCGTCGTAACGTGACCGACCTGAGACACAAATTCCCGAGTCACAGGGCACACTTACACCATCTTCAACCATGGAGACGTGTGACCGTGTGCGGCGATCCGCAGGATTTCCGCCACGGTCCATGTGCATCGAAGGGGGACCTGTGAAATCCGTGAAGTCCATTGCCACGGGCGTGGCGGCACTGACCGCCATTGGCGGCGCCGCCGCCGGCGTGGCTTCCATTGCAGCACCGATCGGCCTGGATCAGGTGCAACTGGCTGCGGTCGGCGCGCCACTGCCGCAGGACCCGCCGCCGCCTCCGCCCCCGCCGCCGGGAGCGCCGGGGCAGTTGCCGACGGCGGATCAGTTGGCCAACCTCTGCACGCAGGCCACCGATCCCGGCGTCAACTACCGGGACAAGAACAACCTCGTTGAAAACGGCGTCAGCCAAAACGAGGGTATGGTGGCCGACCACGACCTGCGGAAGGCTTACCGGAACGGGAACTTCCCCGAGCAGTTCAACGTGACGAACATCGCGCCGGCGGGCCCGAATATGGCCCAGGCCGATGTGGCCATCACGGGGCCGAAGTTCGCCGGACCGGTCAACAAGCACCTTGTGTTCGTCAACCAGAACGGAAACTGGGTCTTGCAGCACGACGCGGCGCTTGCTCTGGTGCAGGCGGCGACGGCGACCAACTAAAACAGTTCGGCGACTTCGTCGAGCGACACCGACGTTTCAAGCGAAACCCATGCGCCTCCGTGCGGCGGCGCATGGGTTTCGCCTCTTTCAATGCCCCTGGTACGCAATCACGGTCGCCCCGGTGGCGGACCGAGGCACGTCTTCGCACAGCCGGCGCACAGTTTGCTCTTGTTTGTCCCACATCGGCTCGCCGTAACGTATCGGTGCCGAGGCACGACATACCCAGACGCAACGGGCACGCCTACACCATCTGAGCCGCCACGATAGGCGGGGCGGATTGTGCGTCGAATTTTGTGCCCACCGAAGGGGGAACCATGAAGACCGTCAAGACCCTTGCCACCGCGGTGGCAGCGCTGGCCATCGTCGGGGGCGCCGCCGCCGGCGTGGCTTCCGTCGCGACAC
Organism: Mycobacterium senriense; assembly: GCF_019668465.1. Taxonomy (NCBI): domain Bacteria; kingdom Bacillati; phylum Actinomycetota; class Actinomycetes; order Mycobacteriales; family Mycobacteriaceae; genus Mycobacterium; species Mycobacterium senriense. The sequence goes on from NZ_AP024828.1 coordinate 3,773,367, forward strand.
CGAGTTCGCTGGCCGCCGGGGTGCGGCTGGCCACCGTCGGTGCGCCGCTTCCGCAGGATCCGCCGCCGGCACAGCCGGTCGCCGGTGCCGACGTGCCGACTCCGGATCAGCTGACAGGCGTGCTCAACAGCCTCGCCGACCCGAACGTGTCGTTCAACAGCAAGGGCAATCTGGTGCAGGGCGGCATCAGTGGCATGGAAGCGCACGTCGCGGACAAGAAGCTGCAGAAGGCCGCCAAGAACGGCGACCTGCCGCTGTCGTTCGACGTCACCAACATCCAGCCGGCCGCGGCGGCCGGTTCGGCGACCGCCGACGTTGCGGTCTCCGGCCCCAAGCTGACGTCGCCGGTCACGCAGAACGTCACCTTCGTCAATCAGGGCGGCTGGGTGCTGTCGCGGTCGTCGGCGATGGAGCTGTTGCAGGCCGCCGGTCAGTGATCGGCGCCCAGCGCGCCCAGGTCTAACCGGGCGATGCGCGCCGGATCCGCGAGTACATCGATCGCTCGAATCCGGCCGTCGCGCACCACGAAACCCATCACGGATGCCGCCCGGCCGGCGATGAAAATCACCGCGCCGGCGGCACCGTTGATGGTCGCGGCACGCGCCTCGCGCTCCGAGCCCGCGTAGCCGCGGGCCAGCTCGGCCACCGCGGCCGCGCCCTCGGCGCGGAAGACGGGCGCGGCGCCGCCGAAATCACCCCGCAGCACCACGTCGGGATGGAGCACCGCGACCAGGCGGTCGAAGTCGCCACTGCGCCCCGCCGCGAAGAAGGCATCGACCACCTCGCGTTGCGCGGCCAACGTGCCGTCGGGAACCGGATCGGCCTGCTCGATCCGGCGTCGTGCCCGGCTGGCCAGCTTGCGGGCCGACTGCGGCGTCCGGTCGACGATCGGCGCGATCTGATCGAACGGCACGGTGAAGACGTCGTGCAGGACGAACGCCAGCCGCTCGGCCGGCGGCAACGTGTCCAGCACCACGAACAGCGCCAGCCCCACCGCGTCGGCCAACATCGCGCGGTGCTCGGGGTCGAATTCACCCTCTGCGTCCACGATCGGATCCGGCAGGTGACCGATCAGTTCATCGCCGCCGTGAGTCCGGCGGTCGCGCAACATGTTCAGACAGATGCGTGCCACCACCGTGGTCAGCCAGGCGTCCAGGTTGGCGATGCCCTCCCCGCCGCCCGATTCGGCGCTGCGGCTCAACCGCAGCCACGCCTCCTGCACCGCGTCCTGGGCGTCGTCGATCGAGCCCAGCATGCGGTAGGCGATGGCGCCCAGCTGCGGGCGGGCCGCCTCGAAGCGCGCCGCCAGTGCCCCCTGCGCCGTCACGGCCGATCGGTCTCAGGCAAGGCGCACACCCGGTCACCGGAAAAACCCGACGACCCGATGTCGAGCGCGATGTTGAAACGGGCCCGAAGGTTGCCCAGCGTGATCACGTGGGTCAGGCCGACGAGCTGGGCGGCGTCGAAATGCGTGCGCAGCGCGTCGAACAGTTCATCGCTCACCTCGACCGGGGTGCGGCTGATCGCGGTGGCGTACCGCAGGATCAGCTTGTCGACGTCGGAGAAGCACGGCGCGTTCTGATAATCGGAGAGGGCCAACAGCTCTTCGTCGCTCATGCCCCAGCGGCGCGCGATCTGTGAGCCGAGGTCGATGCAGTATTCGCAGCGCACCGTCGTCGCCGCTTTGAGCTCGGCCAGCGCCCGCTGGCGGGGACTGAGGACGTCCAGCTTGGACTCGGCCTGCTCCAACTTGCCGTAGGCGTTGAGCAACCGCGGGATGTGCGCATACATCCGCAGCGGTTCCAGCATCCCCGCGGTTTCCAGCCCGGTCATCTGCGCGAGCTTGCGCTTGGTGAAAAAGAAAGCGATCTTGGCGCCGAGGCCGGCGTCGCGGTCGGAGACTCCTTGCAGCCGTGGCATGGCGATCCTCCTGGCAAGTTGTGTTGTTAACCAACGTCCTTACTAGGTCGACACGCGGCGAGGTCCGAACGTGACAATTACCCGGGCGCGCCCAGCGGCATATCCATGTCGTACACGCGGGCGTGCAGCACGGTGCGGTTCCGCAGCGCGGCGCGCACCGCACGATGCAGGCCGTCTTCGAGATAGGTGATGCCCTTCCACCGCACCGCGTGCGGGAAGAGATCGCCGTAGAAGGTGGAGTCCTCGGAGAGCAGGCGGTCCAGCGCGAGCACCGTTGTGGTGGTGACCAATTCGTCGAGCCGGATCTGCTGCGGCGGTATCTGGGACCAATCCCGGTAGGACAGGTTGTGTTCGGGATACGGCTTGCCGTCGCGTACGCCCTTGAAAATCATCGGCCGACCTTTCCCGACTCATTGCTGCGGCCCGACCGGTTCATTCTGGAAAGGCTAGCCGGGGCGACTTTCGTCAGCACCGATGCGTGCGCAGAAAGTCGTCCGAGCGCTCGTAAAATGAATTCGGTCAAGGCGGTATCGAAGGAGGTGGCAGCCGGTGGGAAGTGCCGATGACCGTCGGTTCGAGGTGCTCCGTGCCATCGTCGCGGATTTCGTCGCCACCAAAGAACCGATCGGTTCCAAGGCGTTGGTGGAGCGCCATAATCTGGGCGTCTCGTCCGCCACCGTCCGCAACGACATGGCGGTGCTCGAGGCCGAGGGCTACATCGCTCAGCCGCACACCAGCTCCGGACGCGTGCCCACCGAGAAGGGCTACCGCGAATTCGTCGACCGGCTCGATGACGTCAAGCCGCTGTCCTCGGCCGAGCGGAGCGCGATCCTGAGCTTCCTCGAGTCCGGGGTCGACCTCGATGACGTGCTGCGCCGGGCGGTGCGGCTGCTCGCGCAACTCACCCGGCAGGTGGCCGTGGTGCAGTACCCCACGCTGTCGTCGTCAACCGTGCGTCACCTGGAGGTCATCGCCCTGACCCCGGCCCGGCTCCTGATGGTCGTCATCACCGACTCCGGCCGGGTCGACCAGCGGGTCGTCGAACTCGGTGACGTCATCGACGACCACGAACTTTCTCAGCTGCGGGAGATGCTCGGCCAGGCGCTGGTCGGCAAGAAGCTGTCGGCCGCCTCGGTCGCGGTGGCCGACCTGGCCGGACAGCTGCGCAGCCCCGACGGCCTTGGTGACGCCGTCGGCCGGTCGGCGACGGTGTTGCTGGAATCCCTCGTCGAACACACCGAAGAGCGCTTGTTGCTGGGCGGTACGGCCAACCTGACCCGTAACGCGGCCGATTTCGGTGGCTCGTTGCGCTCCATCCTGGAGGCGCTGGAGGAGCAGGTGGTGGTGTTGCGGTTGCTGGCCGCCCAACAGGAAGCCGGTAAGGTTACGGTGCGCATCGGCCATGAGACGGCCGCCGAACAGATATTGGGCACCTCCGTGGTGACCACCGCCTACGGCACCTCCGACACCGTTTACGGGGGAATGGGTGTGCTGGGGCCCACCCGGATGGACTATCCGGGAACTATCGCCAGCGTTGCTGCGGTTGCTCTTTATATCGGCGAAGTCCTGGGTGCTCGATGAACGCGCACCCGCAGGGTGGGTAGGCGCGGGAAAGACCAGGTATAGGAGAGTCAAGCGTGGCACGCGATTACTACGGGATGCTCGGCGTGGGCAGAAACGCCAGCGACGCGGAGATCAAGCGCGCGTATCGCAAGCTGGCGCGCGAACTGCATCCGGACGTCAACCCCGACGAGGCCGCGCAGGCGAAATTCAAGGAGATCAGCGTCGCCTATGAGGTGCTGAGCGACCCCGAGAAGCGGCGGGTCGTCGACCTTGGCGGGGATCCGATGGAGAACGCCGCCGCCGCGGGCGGTGGTTTCGGCGCCGGATTCGGCGGGCTGGGCGACGTGTTCGAGGCCTTCTTCGGCGGCGGCTTCAGCGGCGGCACGACCTCCCGCGGCCCCATCGGACGGGTGCGGCCGGGCTCGGACTCGCTGCTGCGGATGCGGCTCGACCTCGAGGAATGCGCCACCGGCGTCACCAAGCAGGTCACCGTCGACACCGCGGTGCTGTGCGACCGATGCCAGGGCAAGGGCACCAACGGCGATTCGGCGCCGGTGCCGTGCGACACCTGCGGTGGCCGCGGCGAGGTCCAGACGGTGCAGCGCTCGCTGCTGGGCCAGGTGATGACCTCTCGGCCGTGCCCGACCTGCCGTGGCGTCGGCGTCGTCATCCCCGACCCGTGCCACCAGTGCATGGGTGACGGCCGGGTGCGGGCCCGCCGTGAGATCAGCGTCAAGATTCCCGCCGGTGTCGGCGACGGCATGCGCGTGCGGCTCGCGGCCCAGGGTGAGGTCGGGCCCGGCGGCGGCCCCGCCGGGGACCTTTATGTGGAGGTACACGAACAGCCCCACGACGTCTTCGTCCGCGAAGGCGACGACCTGCACTGCACCGTCTCGGTGCCGATGGTCGACGCGGCGCTGGGCGCCACCGTCACCGTCGACGCCATTCTGGACGGCGTCAGCGAGATCACCATCCCGCCCGGCACCCAACCGGCATCGGTCATCACGCTGCGCGGCCACGGCATGCCGCACCTGCGGTCCGGCACCCGGGGCGATCTGCACGTGCACGTCGAGGTCGTGGTTCCGGCCCGGTTGGATCACCGCGACACCGAATTGCTGCGCGAGCTCAAGATGCGCCGCAGCCGCGACGTACCCGAGGTCCGCTCGACCCACGCCGGCGGCGGCCTGTTCAGCCGGCTCCGCGAAACCTTCACCGGACGCTAGTCGGGAGCCTGAGAAGGCGCGCACATGGTCGCGACCCTGTTCTACCTCGACGCTCTGCCGCAGCCCGGCTCGCTCGCCGTGCTGGGCGGTGACGAGGGCTTTCACGCCGCCACCGTGCGGCGGATCCGTCCCGGCGAGCGGCTCGTGCTGGGCGACGGCGCCGGAGCTTTGGCCCACTGCGAGGTGGAGCACGCCGGGCGCGACGGGCTGCGCGCGCGGGTGCTTGAGCGCTGGAGCGTCCCGCCCGGATCGCCGGCTGTGACGGTCGTGCAGGCGCTGCCCAAGTCGGAGCGTTCGGAGCTGGCCATCGAGCTGGCCACCGAAGCCGGCGCCGACGCGTTCCTGGCGTGGCAGGCCGCGCGGTGCGTGGCCAACTGGCAGGGCAACCGGGTCGACAAGGGGCTGCGCCGGTGGCGCGCAGTCGTCCGTTCTGCGGCCCGGCAATCCCGACGGGCGCACATCCCACCGGTCGACGGCGTGCTGTCCACCGCGGAGCTGACGCGGCGGATCCGTGACGAGGTGGCCGCCGGCGCGACGGCGCTGGCCCTGCACGAGTCGGCCACCCAACGACTCGCGGACATCGAGCTTTCACAAGCGAAATCACTACTGCTCGTCGTCGGCCCCGAAGGTGGGATCGCCGACGACGAGATGGCGGCGCTGTCCGACGCGGGCGCGGCGGCGGTGCGGCTCGGTCCCCAGGTGCTGCGGACGTCGACCGCCGCGGCGGTGGCCCTGGGCGCGCTCGGCGTGCTGACCCCGCGCTGGGACCGGCGTGGCGACATCCCGGCAAACGGCCTCACGCTGCAGGTTCGCGACACCGGTCCGTCGTCGAGTACGTTGCTGAACGCTGACCATCCCGGGCCCTCGGCGTAGACTGAGACGGCCCAGCAACCCACCGACAAGCCGAGAAAGCAGGCATCGAGAGCCACGTGACGCCCCGCGAGACCAGCGCTGCTGACGCAGCCGGAGCCGTCCCGGCCACCGCTCAGGTTCGCAGCAGCATCGACGTTCCGCCCGATGTCGTCATGGGCCTGTTGGGTTCGGCGGACCAGAACCTGCGGGCACTGGAGCGCAGCCTGAATGCCGATCTGCACGTGCGTGGCAATGCGGTCACCGTGGCGGGCGAGCCCGCCGATGTCGCGCTCGCCGAGCGGGTGATCTCCGAGCTGGTGGCCATCGTCGCCGGGGGTCAGTCGTTGACCCCGGAGGTGGTTCGGCACAGCGTCGCCATGCTGGCCGGCACCGACAACGAGTCACCGGCCGAAGTCCTCACGCTGGACATCCTGTCGCGGCGCGGAAAGACGATCCGGCCCAAGACGCTCAACCAGAAGCGCTACGTCGACGCCATCGACGCCAACACCATCGTCTTCGGGGTCGGCCCGGCGGGTACCGGCAAGACCTATCTGGCGATGGCCAAGGCGGTCAACGCCCTGCAGACCAAACAGGTCAGCCGCATCATCTTGACCCGCCCGGCCGTGGAAGCCGGTGAGCGCCTTGGCTTTTTGCCCGGCACGCTCAGCGAGAAGATCGATCCGTATCTGCGGCCGTTGTATGACGCGCTGTACGAGATGATGGATCCCGAGCTGATCCCCAAATTGATGACCGCCGGGGTCATCGAGGTGGCGCCGCTGGCCTACATGCGCGGCCGCACCCTCAATTCCGCGTTCATCGTTCTCGACGAGGCGCAGAACACCACCGCCGAGCAGATGAAGATGTTCCTCACCCGACTCGGCTTCGGATCGAAGATCGTTGTCACCGGCGACATCACGCAGGTCGATCTGCCGGGCGGCGCCAAGTCGGGCCTGCGCTCGGCGATGGAAATCCTGGACAGCGTGGAGGACATTCACGTGGCCGAGTTGACCAGCGTGGACGTGGTTCGCCACCGGCTGGTCTCGGAGATCGTCGACGCCTATGCGAAGTTTGAAGAGCCCGGTCTGACGATGAATCGGGCGTCGCGGCGGGCGACGGGCTCGCGCGGTCGTCGATGATGGTGCGGTGAGCGGGTTTTATGAGCATTGAGGTATCCAACGAATCGGGTATCGACGTCTCCGAAGCCGAGCTGATCAGCGTTGCGCGGTTCGTCATCGCCAAAATGGACGTCAACCCGGCGGCCGAGCTGTCGATGGTGCTGCTGGACACCGCCGCGATGGCCGACCTGCACATGCGCTGGATGGATCTGCCCGGCCCGACCGACGTGATGAGTTTTCCGATGGACGAGCTCGAGCCGGGTGGACGCCCGGACGCCCCCGAGCCGGGCGCCTCGATGCTGGGCGACATCGTGCTGTGCCCGGAATTCGCGGCCGGCCAGGCCGCCTCGGCGGGGCACAGCCTGGGGCACGAGCTGGCTTTGCTGACCATCCACGGCGTGCTTCACCTGATCGGCTACGACCACGGCGAGCCGGACGAGGAGAAGGAGATGTTCGCCCTGCAGGACCGGCTGCTCGAAGAGTGGGTCGCCGATCAGGTCGAGGCCTACCGCCAGGACCGCCAGGAGGAGCGGGACCGCCGATTGCTCGACAAGTCAAGGTATTTCGACAATTGAGGGCGCTCAAGATTTTGGCGGCAGCCGCCATCGCGTTCGCGCCGTTGTCGGTGTTGGTCACCACCACCGCCCCGGTGGCGCGGGCGGCCCCGTGTGCCGGAGCGGGATCCAACCCCGTCTCCTGCCAGCACTGCATGTTCTACGTGAACGCCTATCACACGGCGAACGTGTGCAACGAGGACCGCCGCGGGGTGCAGGGGCCCCCGAGCAACGCGCCGACGCAGGCCCCGGAAGTCCCCATTCCGGTGTACGAGCCGCCGCCGATGCCGCCGCCGGCGCAAAACCCGCTGGTTCTCCCGCCGCCCAACTCGGGTCAGAACGTGCCGGTGCTGGAGATCCCTCCGCCGGGCCCCGACGCTCCGCGCAACGCCCCGGTGGTGGCACCGCCGCGCGGGCTGGATGCGCCGTCGCTGGCGATCGCGGCGGCCAAGGCCGCGCCGGTGACGCGCGTCGACCCCGCCAACCCGCCGAAGCCGCCAACCCAGATCGATTTCAATCAGCAGGTGCAGAACGTCGTCAGTTCGCATCGGGAGAACGTCGACGTCCTCAAGGTTGACGACCAGAAGTTCGTCCGTCCGCGCCATTGGGACTACCTCGACTACGACGACGTCTACCGCCGACCGACCATCTACAACCCGCTCAATCAGCCGATCACGTTCCGCTACTTCTACAACGGCGCCTACCAACAGGCGTATCTGCCGCGCGGAGCGCGGATGGTGCTCGACGCGACGGCCGTCGGCGTGGTGCCGTTCACCGCGGTCGGCGACAGCTATGTGGCGGCCGGCAGCTTCTACGGCGGGGGGTCCATACCGCTGAACGGGTACAACGGCCCGCCGCCACCCGATTACAAGCCGCCGGCGCCCCCGAAGCTGTACGAGAACGTCACCGTATTCGTCCCCGCCAAGGGCGAGACCGTCGAGGTGGGCCACGTGTCGGTGGTGGGTCACGACGGCAGCCAACCCGCGGGCGGCCAGGACACCTTCCTGCTCGACGACTCCACCCTGGCCTGGGGGCAGACCGACAATTCCACTAGCGCCCCCGCCCAGATCCGGGTGATCAAGACCCAGCCGACGCCGGGCGTCGGCCCGACCGACGATGGCAGCTTCTTGGTGCTGCTCGCCGTCCACCATCAGGAGCCCGGTCAACCCAACCAATCCGGCTGGACCTTGGCGCTGCGCTACGGTGGATTCGCGGTCGTGGTGTGCCTGATCGCCTGGCTGCTCGCTCGCCGGAGCCGGACCGAGGAGCAGGACGCTGACACCTAGGTATGTCGACCATTGACGGGCTGGTCTGAGCTGCTCGGCGCAGTCGCGCTGATTGCGCTGGGCGGACTGTTCGCGGCGATCGATGCGGCCATCAGCACGGTGTCGCTGGCCCGGGTGCAGGAGTTGGTGCGCGACGAGCGACCCGGCGCGGTGGCGTTGTCCAAGGTGATGTCGGAGCGGCCGCGCTACATCAACCTGGTGGTGCTGCTGCGGATCACCTGCGAGATCACCGCGACCGTCCTGCTCGTGGTGTTCCTCTACGACAACTTCGGGCTGCGCTGGGGATTGTTCGGCGCCGCGACCATCATGGTGGTGACCAGCTTCGTCGTCATGGGGGTGGGGCCGCGCACCCTCGGCCGGCAGAACGCCTACTCCATCGCGTTGACGACAGTGCTTCCGCTGCAGGCGATCTCGTGGCTGTTGATGCCGATCAGCCGGTTGTTGGTGGTGCTGGGTAACGCGGTCACCCCCGGGCGCGGCCTGCGGAACGGGCCGTTCGCCTCCGAGATCGAGCTGCGCGAGGTCGTCGACCTGGCCCAGCAGCGCGGCGTGGTCGCCGCGGAAGAGCGCCGGATGATCCAGTCGGTCTTCGAACTTGGTGACACCCCGGCCCGTGAGGTGATGGTGCCGCGCACCGAGATGATCTGGATCGAAAGCGACAAGTTCGCCAGCCAGGCCATCAACCTGGCGGTGCGCAGCGGGCATTCCCGCATCCCGGTAATCGGCGAGAACGTCGACGACATCGTTGGCGTCGTGTACTTGAAAGACCTGGTCCAGCAGACGGTTTTATCCGGTGACGGCGGCCGGACCCCGCCGGTGTCGAAGGTGATGCGGCCTGCGGTCTTCGTGCCCGACTCCAAACCCCTGGACTCGCTGCTGCGGGAAATGCAGCGCGACCGCAACCACATGGCGCTGCTCGTCGACGAGTACGGCGCGATCGCCGGCCTGGTCAGCATCGAAGACGTGCTCGAAGAAATCGTCGGCGAGATCGCCGACGAGTACGACCAGGCGGAGACGGCGCCGATAGAAGAACTGGGCGACAAGCACTTCCGGGTGTCGGCGCGGCTGCCGATCGAGGACCTGGGCGAGCTGTATGACGTCGAATTCGACGACGATCTCGACGTCGACACCGTCGGCGGCCTGCTCGCCCTGGAACTGGGCCGGGTTCCGCTGCCGGGCGCCGAGGTGGTGTCACACGGTCTGCGGCTGCAGGCCGAGGGCGGCACCGATCACCGGGGCAGGGTACGGATCAACACCGTCCTGCTCAGCCCGATCGAATCCGACGGTTCATCCGATCGCGAGGACTACGAACAGCATGACTGAATTCCGTTCCGGCTTCGTATGTTTCGTCGGCCGTCCCAACACCGGGAAATCGACACTGACGAACGCGCTCGTCGGGACCAAGGTCGCGATCACCTCGGTGCGGCCACAGACCACCCGGCACACCATCCGCGGCATCGTGCACCGGGACGACTTCCAGATCATCCTGGTCGACACGCCAGGTCTGCACCGGCCGCGCACCCTGCTCGGCAAGCGGCTCAATGACCTTGTGCGCGACACCTATTCCGAAGTCGACGTGATCGGGCTGTGCATCCCGGCGGATGAGGCGATCGGTCCGGGAGACCGGTGGATCGTCGAACAGATCCGCGCGACCGCGCCTAAGACGACCTTGGTCGCCATCGTCACCAAGATCGACAAGACGCCCAGGGACCGGGTGGCCGCGCAGTTGGTGGCGGTCAGCGAGTTGGTCGGTGACGCCGCCGAAATCGTGCCGGTGTCGGCGGTGACCGGCGCGCAGGTCGACATCTTGATCGACGTGCTGGCCGCCGCGCTGCCGCCCGGCCCGGCGTACTACCCCGACGGCGAGCTGACCGACGAACCCGAAGAGGTCTTGATGGCCGAGCTGATCCGGGAGGCGGCACTGGAGGGCGTTCGCGACGAATTGCCGCACTCGCTCGCGGTGGTCATCGACGAAGTCAGTCCGCGGGAGGATCGCGACGACCTGATCGACGTGCACGCCCTGCTCTACGTCGAACGCGACAGCCAGAAGGGGATCATCATCGGCAAGGGTGGTGCCCGGCTGCGGGAGGTCGGTACCGCCGCGCGCGCCCAGATCGAGAAACTGCTGGGCACCAAGATTTATCTCGACCTGCGCGTCAAGGTCGCCAAGAACTGGCAGAGCGACCCCAAACAGCTTGGCCGACTAGGTTTTTAGCGATCACCGCCTGACCGGCGCACGCTGCCCGCGCACGCTGCCCGGCGCACTTTCCACGGGCGCACGCCCGGCGCACTTTCCGTCGCCGCACGCCCGACTAATAGGTGAGTTTCATTCGCGCTAGCGCCGGTGCTAGCGCATATGGGAAAGGCCATATGCCAGGCAGAGGCTACGCAAGTGGCTCGTGTGACTTGCGGAGGGTCGACTCGTCAGGCCAGCACCCGGATGGTCTGCAACGACTGGTCGGCCGCGTCGGGCAGGTTCATGCCGGCGTTGACGCCCGAGCACAGGTAGTCCAGCACAGCATCGTTGAGACGTTCGCCGGGGACGACGGCGGGAATGCCCGGGGGATAGGGCGTGATTTGTTCGGCGGCGATCCGCCCGCCGGCGCTCTGGGTGGGTATCGCCTCGACCTGCCCGAAGAACGCATCCCGCGGCAGCTCGACGGTTTCCAGTTGCAGGTCCGCCGGCGAAGGCAGCGCGATGCGCGGCGCCGGCTCGAAATCGTTGGCCGCGGTTCGCCATGCCCGCAGCGCATCGGTGAGACGTCCCAGGGTTTCCTTGTCGTCGGCCATGGACAAGGTGGCCAGAATGCGACGGTGATCGCTCATGCCCAGATCGATGTGCGCGTTCGCGCGCAACCAGTCGGCGGCCTGGTAACCCGATGTGCCCGTGGCCGATACGTCGATCAGCACCTGCATCCTGTCCAGGTCGTGGGAGGCCTGCACGCCGAGCAGTTCCTCGTCGAGTACCTCCACGTCCGGAATGAGTTCGATCTCCTCGGGCGCCTGCCGTGTCAAATCCAACGCGGCGCCGAGTAATTCGTGACCATGCTGCACCATCTGCCGGCGCCACCCGTCCATGGCCGCATACAACAGCACGCTGGGGCTGGTCGTCATCAGCAGATCAGCGCAACCCGAAAGGCGGTCCCGATCGATCAGGTCGCCCTGCACGTGGAACACCGAGCCCTGCTCGAAACCCGCGCCCATCTTGTGCACGCTCACCACACAGACGTCCGCGCCCGCATCCATCGCCCAGGTCGGCAGGTCCTCGTGAAACGGCAGGTGCGCTCCCCACGCCTCGTCCAGGATCAATGGCTTTCCCCGCCGGTGGCACACCTCGGCGATGTCGGCGATGTCGGCGCCCACGGCCTCGGCCATCAGGTCTTCGGCGCGCTCGAGGTATCCGTTGCTGGTTCTGCGGTCATCCAGGCCACCGCTGGCCAGCAAGTCGTCCAGGAACGGCTCGCGGCCCAGGACCGCCAGGACCCGGTCGTCGGCGCCGCGGCCTTGCCGGTGGCCCGGCGGGGTGAACCCGTACCGGTTCTTGTCGCGATAATCGGCCAGCGCATCGAGCAGGGGAGCGGTCGACTGGTCCACGACGGACGGATACCCGGGTTGTCAGCGGCTAATTGGCGCCGGGCGCATCGGTGGTCTGGTCCCACCACGACTGGGGCTGTTGACTCGCCCAGCCGCAGACGGCCTCCAGCTCGGCGGCCAGCGAAATCAGCATGCCCTCGCTGTTCTCCGGACCCATCAGCTGCACACCGATCGGCAGGCCTTCGGACGTGAAGCCCGCCGGGACGTTGATCGACGGCCAGCCCAGCACGTTCCACGGGAACGTCAGGGGGCACGCCGCGATCATGGCGCGGTCGGTGCCGAAGCCACTCAAGCGGTCGAAGGCCCGCGCCAGCGGCGGCGGTTGGGCCGTGGTCGGTGCCAGCACCACGTCGACGATGTCGAAGATCGACCCCACTCGGCGCTGGTCGGCCGCTTCGTGGCGGCGCGCGGTGCGCAGGATGGCCTGTCCCAGCAGCGCACCCAAGCGCAGGTTGGACAGGGTGCGGGGGTCCAGTACGACGCCGTCGCCCAGCCGCTCCTCCCAATCGCGGAGGCCAGCGGTGGACCGGGCGAGGAAGTCCCACGACAGCCGCATGCCGTAGTCGGGGTTGCCGGGCACCACGGTGTGTCCGAGCAGCTCGAGTTGCTTGCCGACGGCCCGCGTCGCGGCCAGGATCTCCGGGTGCAGCTTCGGCCGGAAGCCGGTGTATGGGAATCGGGTGGACAGCGCGATGTTCAGCGGGCCGGGCGCCTTGCCCACATAGTCGGACGCGATCAGCGGGGGCGGCTTGTGCCGGTCGCCCTCGACGTTGCCCGACGCGGCGTCGAGCACCAGCGCCGCATCGGCCACGGTGCGGGCCAGCACGCCGTTGACCGTGATGCCGTTGAACGCCTCCGGCAACGGCCAGGTCGAGATGCGTCCGCGCTGCGGCTTGATGCCCACCAGGTGCGTCCACGCCGCCGGAATCCGGATGCTGCCGGCGCCGTCGGAGCCGATCGCGGCGGTGACCAGTCCGGCCGCCACCGCGGCGGCGCTGCCGCCCGACGATCCGCCGGGGGTGTGCCGACGCGACCAGGGGTTGCGAGTATGCCCGAACCCGGGCCCGCTGGTGAACGGCCATTGCCCGAGTTCACAGGTGTTCGTCTTGCCGACGATCACCGCGCCGGCCGCCTTGAGGCGGCGCACCACCTCGGCATCGTGCGTGGCGGGGGCTACCGACCCCTCGGTCCCGAAGGCGGTGGGCACACCGGCAACGTCGACATCGTCTTTGACGGCGATCGGGACCCCCAGCAGCGGGGCGGGGTCACCGGCCGCGCGGCGCCGGTCGGCCTCCGCCGCGTCGGCCAGCGCCGACTCGGTGAGCACCACCCGGAAGGCGTTCAGCGTGGGCTGGCTGGCGTGGATGGCGTGCAGGGAGCGGCCCACCAGTGTGGTGGATGTCACTGAGCGGCTGGCCAGCTGATACAGCAGGTCAGTGAGTGTGGGCAGGCGCCGGTGGCCGGATCCGGAAATGGACCCGGGACCCGACCCAGAAGCGCCAATCACGGGGTACGAGACTAACGGCGCGGATACCCGTAATGTCGCGGCGGGGTGCAAAACTATTGTGATGCGGCTATACCGAGACCGAGCTGTTGTGTTGCGCCAGCACAAGCTCGGCGAAGCCGACCGGATCGTCACCCTGCTGACGCGTGATCACGGGCTGGTCCGCGCGGTGGCCAAGGGCGTGCGCCGCACCCGCAGCAAATTCGGTGCGCGGCTGGAGCCGTTCGCGCATATCGACGCGCAGCTACATCCCGGCCGCAACCTCGACATCGTCACCCAGGTCGTCTCCATTGACGCGTTCGCCACCGACATCGTCAGCGACTACGGCCGTTACACCTGCGGCTGCGCCATGCTGGAGACCGCCGAGCGCCTCGCCGGCGAGGAGCGGGCGCCCGCCCCGGCCCTGCACGGGCTCACGGTGAGCGCGTTACGGGCGGTGGCCGACGGCCGCCGATCCCGGGACCTCCTGTTGGACGCCTACCTGCTGCGCGCGATGGGCATCGCCGGATGGGCGCCCGCGCTCAATGAGTGCGCCCGTTGCGCCACCCCCGGTCCCCATCGGGCATTCCACGTCGGCGCCGGCGGCAGCGTCTGCACACACTGCCGCCCGGCCGGTTCGACGACGCCGCCGCCGGGGGTGCTGGATCTGATGTCCGCGCTGCACGACGGCGATTGGGACTTCGCCGAGCAGACGCCGCAATCGCACCGCAACTACGTCAGCGGCCTGGTGGCCGCGCACCTGCAGTGGCATCTGGAGCGACAGCTCAAGACGTTGCCGCTCGTGGAACGGACGTATCACGTCGACCGGACCATCGCCGACCAGCGCGCGGCGCTGATCGGGCAGGATATGGACTGTGGCTAAACTCTGGGCCGGCGGCTCGGGCCGGAAGGCCGAGCGCGCCACGGCGTCAGCCGATTTCCCGCAGCTGCCCCCCGCGCCCGACGACTATCCGGTGTTTCCCGACAAGTCGACCTGGCCCGTCGTCTTTCCGGAGTTGCCGCCGTCCCCCGACGGCGGGCCGTCCCGGCCACCGCAGCACATCTCCAAGGCGGCCCCGCCCAAAATCGAGGCCGATCGACTGCCCAACCATGTCGCCATCGTGATGGACGGCAACGGCCGATGGGCCACCCAGCAGGGGCTGAGCCGCACCGACGGCCACAAGGCGGGCGAGGCGGTGGTCATCGATATCGTCTGCGGCGCAATCGAACTCGGCATCAAATGGCTCAGCCTGTATGCCTTCTCCACGGAAAACTGGAAGCGTTCCCCCGACGAGGTCCGCTTCCTGATGGGATTCAACCGCGACGTGGTGCGCATGCGCCGGGTGAACCTCAAGACGATCGGGGTCAAGATCCGGTGGGTGGGTTCGCGGCCGCGCCTGTGGCGCAGCGTGATCAATGAATTGGCGATCGCGGAGGACATGACGAAGAACAACGACGTCATCACCGTCAACTACTGCGTCAACTACGGTGGGCGTGCCGAAATCGCCGAGGCCACAAAGGAAATCGCGCGCCTGGCCGCCGCAGGCCGGTTGAACCCGGAACGCATCACCGAGTCGACGGTGTCGCATCACCTGCAGCGGCCCGACATCCCCGACGTCGATCTGTTCCTGCGGACCTCGGGGGAGCACCGGTCCAGCAATTTCATGTTGTGGCAGGCGGCGTACGCCGAATACGTCTTTCAGGACAAGCTGTGGCCCGACTACGACCGCCGCGATTTGTGGGCTGCGTGTGAGGAATACGCGTCCCGCAACCGTAGATTCGGGAGCGCATAGTGCCATCGCTGCAGGAACGCCTGGCGTCCATACTCGGCGACGTCCTCCCGCTCGAGGAGGAGGCGGACGGCGCGGTCACGGTGCGCCACGACGGCACCATCGCCTCGTTGCGGGTGGTGAACATCGCCGAGGGTCTCGATCTGGTGTCGCTCACCCAGATACTGGCGTGGGATCTGCCGTTGACCAAGAAAATCAGCGAGCAGGTGGCCAAGGAGGCCCGCGACAGCAACTTCGGCAGCGTGAGCCTGATCGAGAAGGTCAATGCGAAGGCGGTGCAACGCAATTCGAGCAAGAGTGCGTCGAAGACCGCCGACGTGATGCTGCGCTACAACTTCCCCGGCGGCGGACTCACCGACGACGCCCTGCGGACGCTGATCCTGTTGGTGCTGGACACCGGCGCCGGGATACGTCGGAAGCTGACGGCCTGACCGGCTATCGGCCCCTGCAGTCCGAACAGGTGCCGAAGATCTCGATGGTGTGGCTGACGTCGGAGAAGCCATGTTTGGCAGCCACTTCCGCCGCCCACTGCTCGACCTCGTGATCGCCCACCTCGATGGTGGCGCCGCAGCTGCGGCACACCAGGTGATGGTGATGGTGCTCAGAACACCTGCGGTACACCGATTCACCGGTGTCGGTGCGCAGCGTGTCGATCATCCCGGCCGCGGCCATCGACTGCAACGTCCGGTAGACGGTCGTCAGGCCGATGTTCTCGCCGCGGCGGCGCAGCTCGTCATGCAGCTCTTGGGCCGAGCGGAACTCGTCGAGCGTCTCCAGCAACGTGGAGATCGCCGCACGCTGCCGGGTGGATCGGACGCTGGTTCCGGTCATCAGCGCGGCTCCTCACTGGCGTGCGCGACCGCGTCCACCACGATGTGCGCGAGGTGATGATCGGCGAGCCGGTAGAGCACCTCGCGACCGGACCGCTCCCCGGTGACCACCCCGGCGGCCTTCAGAATCTTCAGGTGCTGGCTTACCAGCGGTTGGGGCACGCCCAGCGCATCCACCAGCTCGTGCACGCAGCGGTGGGACTCGCGCAGCTGCAACACGATCGCGATCCGCACTGGCGCGGCCAGCGCGCGCAACAACTCGCCGGCGGCATCGAGGATGTCGCGTGGCGGCGGGACGGGGTAGGCGGCGACTCCGGAGTGCCCGGCGGCGCCGAGCGCGTCGTGGTCGTGGGCGACGACGCCGGGGTCCGAATCGCCGTCGTCGGCGGCCGGCATCGATGCAGAAGGCGACGGGGACGTCATCATGAGAGCGGCATCACCTCGAGAAGTGCCAGGTAGTGGGAAAGTATCCGCCGTTGAATATCGTTATCGGCTGCCATCCACTGTCACATGCATGATGACGCATGTCAAAGAGCGCGGCGTCGATCGCTACCATGACTGATGCTCTGCGCACCGCGGTTGACCGCCGCGCGTGCCCGCCCCAACCCGGAAAGGGAGTGCACCGCCCCGTGGCGTCCGTCATCGACACCGTAGTGAACCTGGCCAAACGGCGCGGCTTCGTCTTTCCCTCGGGGGAGATCTACGGCGGCACCCGGTCGGCGTGGGATTACGGCCCGCTGGGTGTGGAGTTCAAAGAGAACATCAAACGGCAGTGGTGGCGCTCGGTGGTCAGCGGTCGCGACGACGTGGTCGGCCTGGATTCGTCGATCATCCTGCCGCGCCAGGTGTGGGTAGCCTCCGGCCACGTCGAGGTGTTCCATGACCCGCTGGTCGAGTCGTTGATCACCCACAAGCGCTACCGCGCCGACCATCTCATCGAGGCCTACGAAGCCAAGCACGGACACCCGCCGCCCAACGGGCTGACCGACATCCGCGACCCGGAGACCGGCGAGCCAGGCCAGTGGACCGAGCCGCGCGAGTTCAACATGATGCTCAAGACCTACCTGGGTCCGATCGAGACCGAGGAGGGCCTGCACTATCTGCGCCCCGAGACGGCGCAGGGCATCTTCGTCAACTTCGCCAACGTGGTGACGACCGCCCGTAAGAAGCCACCATTCGGTATCGGCCAGATCGGCAAGAGTTTTCGCAACGAGATCACTCCGGGCAACTTCATTTTCCGGACCCGCGAGTTCGAACAAATGGAAATGGAGTTCTTCGTCGAGCCGTCGACCGCGAAGGAATGGCATCAGTACTGGATCGACACCCGGCTGCAATGGTATGTCGACCTGGGCATCGATCAAGAGAACTTACGGTTATTCGAGCATCCCGCCGACAAGCTGTCGCACTACTCCGATCGCACCGTCGACATCGAGTACAAGTTCGGGTTCGCCGGTAATCCCTGGGGCGAGTTGGAAGGGGTCGCCAACCGCACCGATTTCGACTTGTCGACGCATGCAAAGCATTCCGGCGTCGACCTGTCGTTCTACGACCAGGTCACCGATACCCGGTACACGCCCTATGTCATCGAGCCGGCCGCAGGCCTGACGCGGTCGTTCATGGCGTTCTTGATCGACGCCTACGTGGAGGACGAAGCCCCGAACGCCAAGGGCAAGATGGAAAAACGCACAGTGCTGCGCCTGGACCCGCGCCTGTCTCCGGTCAAGGCCGCGGTGCTTCCGCTTTCCCGTCACGCCGACTTGAGCCCGAAGGCGCGGGACTTGGCCACCGAGTTGCGCAAGTGTTGGAATATCGACTTCGACGACGCCGGTGCGATCGGGCGACGTTACCGGCGCCAGGACGAGATCGGTACGCCGTTCTGCGTCACGGTCGATTTCGACTCACTCGAGGACAACGCCGCGACGGTGCGCCGGCGCGATGACATGTCCCAGGAGCGTGTCCCGATGAATGCCGTGTCCGACTATCTGGCGGCGCGCCTGAAGGGCTGTTAATCGGCCAGTTGCGGCGCGGCCTTGTTATATTGTCCGTCCCGTTCCGCCCTCGCGCGTCTGATGGGCCCGCGCGGGTGCCGATGAGCCCACACCGACGCCGGAATTTCGGAATAAGGTTTGCTTAAAGTTCGGCCTTTCTCGGTGACGGTGCCTTAGGATCCCCTTTTGGGGCATAAGTAGATAGCTAATGGCCACGGGCGGATGTCGCGCCGTCCGGGGTAGGAGCCGTTGACTCGGTCAGTTGGGGTTGCAATGATTCCCGCGTTTGTGTTCTTCCCTCCTGAGATCAACTCGGCCTTGATATTTGGCGGTCCGGGGGCCGGACCTCTGTTCGAGGCGGCCTCGGCGTGGGATGGGCTGGCGGTTGAGCTGTCATCCTCGGCGTCGTCGTTTCACACCACGGTTTCCGATTTGGCCGGTAGCGCCTGGATGGGTCCGTCGTCGATGTCGATGACCGCCGCCGCGGCGCCTTACGTGGAATGGCTGGTTATCGCCGCGGCGCAAGCAGAGGTGGCGGCCCTGCAGGCCCGGATCGCGGCGCTAGCTTTCGAGGGAGCTCTGGTGGCGACGGTGCCGCTGCCGCAGGTGCTGGCGAACCGGGCCCGGCTGCTCGTGCTGATTGCGACGAACTTCTTCGGCATCAACACCGCGGCCATCGCACAGACCGAACTCGAATACGTCGAGATGTGGGCGCAGGATGTGGCGGCGATGTTGGGCTATCACGCCGGGGCTCAATCGATGGCGCAGGCATTGCCGGAGTTCAGCGTGCCGCCCGCGGCCCTGGGAGGTAGCGCACCGTCCGCGGACCTGACGGGCCTGGCGGGATTGGTGACGGCTCCGCTGAGTTTCGCGTCGCAGTTCTTCCAGGGACTGTCCTCACTGGGGACCGCGTTCGTCTCCGAACTGCAGTCGGTGTTCGGCGCACTCTCGCCGGCGGTCTCGGTGCTCACGTCGACGCCGGTGGCCACGTTGACCACGGTCGCGCAGGCCGGGGTGTACCCGGCCACCGCATTGATGACGCCCATGGCGACGCTCGCCCATAGTGCCGGACCTGCGGGCCCAACTACGGTGCCCGCTGCCGCGCCGGCACTGGCACCGGCGTTCGTCGGCGCCACCAGCGCGCCCCTCAACGCGCCACACAGCGCGGGTAGCCCGCTATCCGACCTGCAGCCGCTGGCCGGTGGGGGGTTGGGCGCCTTGGGCGTTGCGACGGCGGGCCTGGGGAGCGCGCGGTTCATCGGGTCGATGTCGGTGCCCGCCGCCTGGGAAGGATCGATGCCGGCGTACATCGCCACCCCGGCGATGTCGGGCGTGGGCTCCGGAGCCCCGCCCGCCTCGGCCGCTACCGGGTCGGGCAGTGGCGTGCCGATGGCCGCGATGCCGGTGGGCGACAAGAGCCCCGAGGGCGAGGACCGCGGGACCCGCGCTCAGGTGGTGAGGTCTCGTCCCAAGGTGGTTCCGCGCAACCGTCCGGGATAGCGGCGGCGGTGCTGCTGTTGCACACGTGAATATTGTGCAAAGGGTGTGTGAATTCAATACTTTTGGTCATGCGGGCATGCGCGGCAACGGGCGTTGTACCGCGGCACGCGATTTTATCTGTTGCACCTAGTAGAAACTCGAGCCGGTCTACGCGTTTGGTGGATGAACTGGGCCGAACCGACTCCCGCGACGCGCCGCACAACCTTGTCCGCCCGTCGGGGTCTGCCCTCGCTGATAGTCCTAATGCGTTGCGCGTCAACGAATATGTTTCGAAAATCCGTCGCATGACACTTCGCGTCGAGCGGCGGCGCACGGCGTTGTTGATGCGGCGACGGTGAGCCGCGGCGGCCGTCGCGGAACGGCGACGAGTTGTCCGCTGTCGAGCACGTCCCGAAAAATCAAAATTGGCAATTCCCGCATATTTTCTTGAGTTTGTCTTACGATGTGACCGGTTGGTGTAAATAGACTCGCCACAGCGCCCGAACGCACTATCGGCTGTGGAAGGGGGCAGGGGTGCTTTTGCCTCTCGGTTCGCCGTTGCCGGATGACACGGTGTCGGCAGTTCGAGGTGAATCCGGCATGCTCGGTGGCCTGTCGGTTCCACTCAAGTGGGGCGTGGTCGTCCCACCAGATGACTATGACCACTGGGCGCCGAAGTCGGACGTCGGTGCCGAAGCTTCCGAGGAGAGGGCCGACGTTCCCCGCCCGACAGCCGTCGCAGACGGTGTGTGGAGCGGGTGGGATGAAGCCGTCCCACGGAGCCCGGGCGTGATACCGCATTCCCCGGCGGCCGGCTGAAACCGGAGAAAACCCAACAGCCGATGGTCGGCGTCGTGCGCTGCTCAGAATCGGCCGCCGCCGCCCATGAAATCGCCGCCGGACGAACTTGGGCTGCCGCCGAACGAGGTCGGGCTCCAGCCGCCGAATCCGCCCCGCATTCCTCCGCCGAGAACGTTGCCGATGATGATCCCGCCGAGCATCGCGCCCATGTCGCTGCCGCCGCGGCCCATGTAGGCGCGCTGCGCGAGTTGCACGTCCTCGTTGGCCAGGGACTGCGCCGTGGCGGCCAGCGTCGACGCCGCATTGGCGTGGGCGATCGCCTCGGTCGGCAGCGTCGACCGTTTGTCCTCCGCGGCTTGGAGATGCCGTCTGGCCTCGGCCAGCCGGGTGCGCGCCTCGGGGCCGATGCTGCCCCGACGCGTGTCGACGTAGTCCGACACCGCGCGCACCCTCGACTGCGCGGTGAACAACGCCTGCTCCAGCGACCGGTTCAGCTGCTCGGCGGCGGCCTGCTCCTGGGCCAGCGTGGCCAGTAGGCCGTTCAGGGCGGCGTCGGCCTTGGTCAGCTGACTGAATTCGCCCAGCGGATCGTCGGATGCGCCGGCTCGTGCGCTCTCGACGGCCCTGACGGCCGCGTCGCGCGCCGCGAACAGATCACCGCGGTGCGCGGCTTTGGTGTTCGCTGTTTTCTTCAGCAGTTGGTCTGCACGCTCGATCCCGTTCTGTATGTCGGTCATCGCCGACGGCAACCGGTCAATGGCGTGCTGAATGTCGTTGGCCGCGTTGTCCACCGCGTCGAGCAACGCGCGCGCCTGGCCCAGTGCCGACTCTGCGGCGCGGACGGCATCGACTAGACCGGCTTGCTGCCCGCTGACGGCTTGGGCGGCAAGCTCACGGGCGCTGCCGATGTTGCGGTCGGCGAATGCCAGGCGCTCCTTGGCCGCCGTGACATTGCCGGACACCGAAGTCAGTGCGGCGGCACTGAATTCCTTGTGCAGCGCGGCAAGTCGTTCCCCGGCCGGTGCGACGCGGGTGGTGAGTTCCACGTACTGCTGCGTCAGCGAGTCCAGCCGGGTGGGGGCGTTGATCACCAAATCGCGCAGCTTCTCGAATGCCTCGGTCTGTGACTCCAGTTCGCGGTCGGCCCGCGCCGCCGAGACGATCACCTGGGTGAGCAACTCGCGGCGCTGCGCCGGTGTCTCCGGCGACGCGTCGTCGAGCTGCTGGCGGATCGTGAATGCCTGGGACAGAGCCGCTTTCGCGTTGGTCACCGCCTGGGTGAATGGCTGGGTGCGGTCTTCGCCGAATTCGCTGACTGCCAGGTCCAATTCATTGGCGCTGGTGCGTACCGCATTGTCGACGTCCACCACCAGCGCGCGGGACAGGTCGTCGAGTGCCTGTGGTGACACCGCGGCCAGCGCATCGGCGTCGGTGGGGTCGACCCGGCGTGCCGCGGCCAACGCCGCGGCGCGGCGGCGCCGGCCCCGATAACGCATCACCAGCAACAGGACCGCCAACGAGACGAGAATGCCCGCCAGCACGGCCAGCAGTGCCACCCGGCCCGACGAACCGGGCGAGGTGTCGAGCCCGTTGGCCGCCGCCACGGCGGCCCCACTCCAATCCCCGTTGTGCAGGGCGGGCTCGATCTTGTTGCGCCGCAACTTGTCGACCTGATTTGCGTTGATGCTCTTGATCGTGGAGGGCACCAGGAACGCGTATTCACGGCTGGTGGTGCCCACGGCCAGCAGCGCGTCGTAGTCGCCCAGGTCGCTGCTGCTCACGGTGCGCTGTGCCCATTCGACCGGGGTCTGCCCGGAGAAATTGTCGACATAGACCACCCACAGCCGGATGTGGCGGTCGGTGTACAGCTTGTTGAGGGCGGAGCTGACCGCGCTGTGCCCGGAATTCGACAAGGCTCCCGCGGGATCAGTGATGTAGTCGGCCAACCGGAATGGTGGTTGCGCGCCGGCGGACGGTGTCAGCAGCAGGCTGCCGCCGAAGCCGACCGTGAGGATCGTCGCGATCACGGCGATCAGGCGAGCGGTGCGACGCATAGGGCCAATCTAGCCCCGCGACGACACACGCCAGTAGGCCTGAGTCGAGCCAGACTTCGGCGGGCATTCCCTGGCAGACTGTGCGTCGGTGACCAGGAATCAGCACGACCCATATGACGACTTCGACCGTCAGCGACGGGTGGCCGAAGCGCCGAAGACTGCGGGTCTGCCGGGTACCGAGGGTCAGCACCGCACCGACTTCGCCCGCGATCGCGCGCGCGTTCTGCACAGCGCTGCGCTGCGCCGATTGGCCGACAAGACCCAGGTGGTCGGGCCCCGCGAAGGGGACACGCCGCGCACCCGGCTGACGCACTCGCTCGAGGTCGCCCAGATCGGGCGGGGGATGGCGATCGGGCTGGGCTGCGACCTCGACCTGGTCGAGCTGGCGGGACTGGCCCACGACATCGGCCACCCGCCGTACGGCCACAACGGTGAACGGGCGCTCGACGAGGTCGCGACGGATTATGGCGGCTTCGAGGGCAACGCCCAGAACTTCCGAATCCTGACCAGCCTCGAGCCCAAAGTCCTTGACGAACAAGGCAATAGCGCGGGACTGAATCTGACTCGCGCGTCGCTGGACGCGGTCACGAAGTATCCGTGGCCCCGCGGCGAAGGACAACGCAAGTTCGGGTTCTACGACGACGACCGCGAGCAGGCCGCCTGGGTTCGGGCGGGCGCGCCGGAGGGCCGGATGTGCCTGGAGGCGCAAGTCATGGACTGGGCCGACGACGTGGCGTATTCGGTACACGACGTCGAGGACGGTGTGGTGTCCCAACGCATCGACCTGCGGGTGCTCGCCGACGACGACGAGGCCGCCGCGTTGGCAAAACTGGGCGAGACCGAATTCTCCCGGGTGCGTGCCGATGACTTCATGGCGGCCGCGCGACGGCTCGCCGCCCTGCCGGTGGTCGCCGCCGTCGGCAAGTACGACGCCACGCTCGCCGCATCGGTGGCGCTGAAGCGCTTGACCAGTGAGCTGGTCGGCAGGTTCGCCTCGGCCGCCATCGCCACCACCCGCGCGGCGGCCGGCCCCGGGCCCCTGGTGCGCTACCGGGCCGAGCTGCAAGTTCCCGACCTGGTGCGTGCCGAGGTCGCCTTGCTGAAAATCCTGGCGCTGCAATTCATCATGTCCGATCCGCGGCATCAGGAAACCCAGGCCGGGCAGCGCGAACGCGTCCACCGGGTCGCGCACTGGCTGTATGCCGGCGCGCCCCGGACACTTGATCCAGTCTTTGCTGCGGCCTTCAACACCGCGGCCGACGACGGTGCGAGATGGCGGGTCATCGTCGATCAGATCGCCTCGTTCACCGAGGGCCGGCTCGAACGGATCGACGTCCACCAGGCCGCACCGTAGTCGCCGCGGGCATCAAGTCGTCCGGTCCGGGGATCGGCGGGGCCGCCGCGAGTTAGGCTGCCCGACATGAAGAAATTCAGCGGCTCGCCCTTTGTGGCCTCCTTCTTGATGGGACTGCCGGTCGTCGCCATGACAGCCTGCAGTTCACCGCAGCATGCGAGCACCCAGTCGGGCACCACCCCGCCGGTGAAGAGTGCCGCTCCGACGTCGTCCGCTGAGACGACGACCCCGGCACCGGCCGGCGGCTCACTCAGCGCGGAACTGAAGACGCCCGATGGCCGCTCGGCGGCCACCGCGACCTTCGACTTCACCGGCGGCTACGTGACCGTCACCGTGAAGACGTCGGCGCCCGGCATCCTGACGCCCGGCATCCACGGCCTGCACGTGCACGAGATCGGCAAGTGCGAGCCGAACTCGGTGGCTCCCACCGGCGGTGCACCCGGGAACTTCCTGTCCGCCGGCGGTCACTACCAGGCCCCCGGCCACACCGGGAAGCCGGAAAGCGGCGATCTGACGTCGCTCGAGGTCCGTCAGGACGGCTCGGCGTACCTGGTCACCACCACCGATTCGTTCAACCGGGACGACCTGCTGGCGGGCAACAAGACCGCGCTGATGCTGCACGGCGCCCAGGACACCGAGAACGCGATGGACCGGGTCGCCTGCGGCGTCATCGGTACCGGCTAGCTTTCGCCGTCGCGCCTTAGACTGAGCCGATGTCAAGCCCGGCAGGTTCACGCGCGGAGGGCGATGGCCGTGCCCGGGGTCGCGGCCGGATTCCCGACCGCGACATCGCGGCCATCCGCGAACGGGTGCGCATCGACGAAGTCATCGGTGATTACGTCCAATTGCGGCGTGCCGGCGCCGATTCGCTCAAGGGCCTGTGTCCGTTCCACGACGAGAAGTCCCCGTCGTTTCACGTCCGCCCTAATCACGGCCACTTTCACTGCTTCGGCTGTGGTGAGGGCGGCGACGTGTACGCGTTCATCCAGAAGATCGAACACGTCAGCTTCGTCGAGGCGGTCGAACTGCTCGCCGACCGGATCGGCCACAACATCAACTACTCCGGCCCGGCGACCAGCGTGCAGCGCGACCGCGGCAGTCGCAGCCGGCTCGTCGCGGCCAACGCGGCCGCGGCGGAGTTCTATGCGGCGGCGTTGGAATCCGCCGAGGCCGCACCGGCCCGGCAGTACCTGACCGAGCGCAACTTCGACGCCGAGGCGGCGCGGCGCTTCGGTTGCGGCTTCGCACCGTCGGGCTGGGATTCGCTGACAAAGCATTTGGTGCGCAAGGGCTTTGAGTTCAAAGAACTGGAGGCGGCCGGCCTGTCGCGGCAGGGGCGGCGCAGACCGATGGACCGCTTCCACCGCCGATTGTTGTGGCCAATCCGGAGTTCGTCCGGTGAGGTGATCGGCTTCGGGGCCCGGCGGCTGTTCGACGACGATCCGATGGAAGCCAAGTACATCAACACGCCCGAGACGCTGCTGTACAAGAAGTCGAACGTGATGTTCGGCATCGACTTGGCCAAACGTGACATCGCTAAGGGGCACCAGGCCGTCGTCGTCGAGGGCTACACCGACGTGATGGCGATGCATCTGAGCGGGGTCACCACCGCCGTCGCCTCGTGCGGCACCGCGTTCGGCGACGAGCACCTGTCGATGCTGCGCCGACTGATGATGGACGACAGCTTCTTTCGCGGCGAGCTGATCTACGTTTTCGACGGTGACGCGGCCGGGCGGGCCGCCGCGCTCAAGGCCTTCGGCGGCGAGCAGAACCTGGCGGGGCAGTCATTCGTGGCCGTCGCGCCGGACGGCATGGATCCGTGCGATCTGCGGCTCAAGTCCGGCGATGGCGCGCTGCGCGACCTGGTGGCGCGGCGAACCCCGCTGTTCGAGTTCGCGATACGTTCGGCGCTCGCCGAGATGGACCTGGACAGCGCCGAGGGGCGCGTAGCCGCGCTGCGCCGCTGCGTGCCGATGGTGAGCCAGATCAAGGACCCCACGCTGCGCGACGAGTACGCCCGCCAGCTCGCCGGGTGGGTCGGCTGGGACGACGTCGCGCAGGTGATTGATCGGGTGCGCAGGCAGGCCAAGAGCTCCAACGCTCAGGCCCGCGGCGGTTCCGCGCTTAAGACCTCCCGCCGCGCGGCCGAGCCCGCGCCCGCCGCGGCCCAGGCCGCCGCCGCCCGTCCGGACCCGCGCGACCCCACCCTGTGGCCACAGCGGGAGGCGCTCAAGGCGGCCCTGCAGTACCCGGCGTTCGCGGGGCCGGTGTTCGACACGCTGACCGTCGAGAGCTTCACCCATCCCGGGTATGCGGCCATCCGCGCCGCCATCGAGACCGCCGGTGGCACGTCGAGCGGGGCCACCGGCGCACAGTGGATCGAGGCGGTGCGTGACCAGGCCTCCTCGCCCCTGACGGCCGGTCTGGCCAGCGAGCTGGGTGTGGAGTCCATCCAGGTCGACGAGGAGAAGCTGCCGCGCTACATCGGCGGCGTGCTGGCCCGGCTGCAAGAGGTGTGGATGGGCCGGCAGATCGCCGAGGTGAAGTCGAAGCTGCAGCGCATGTCGCCGATCGAGCAGGGCGATGAGTATCACGCCCTATTCGGCGACCTGGTGGCGATGGAGTCCTACCGGCGCAGCCTGTTGGAGCAGGCTAGCGGCGACGATTAGACGGCGCGAGCGCGTCGTCGGCGGAGCCCTCGACGTCGCGTTCCATGATGGCCGTTTGGTCGTCGATCTCCGTCAGCGTGACAAAACCGGCGTCGGGGGAGATCCGATTGGCGACCTTGCGGCGTCCCCCCTCGATCATCGACTTGGCCACCGGACTGCTGGTCAGCGCGCGATAAGTGCCGACGAGCTGCTCGTATCGGCGACGCCCGGCCTTCGAACCCAGCACGTAACCCAGTCCAAGCACCACGACATACCGGATCAAAACGTTCCTCCCGACTATCGATGGCTCCATCCTGCCTCACCGCCCGGCGACCCGCTGCGCCCGGCCACGCCGTGCCGGCGATCGCCACTGGTCCGCAGTTGGGTGCGGTCGTGCCAGTACGCTAGAGTCGTCCCGCGATCGGGTTAGTCCCCTGTAGCTCAATTGGCAGAGCATTCGGCTGTTAACCGAAGGGTTCCTGGTTCGAGTCCAGGCGGGGGAGCAGAATTCACGCTCCGCCGGCTCTCATTGGCCGATCGCGATGCCGGCTGGATTTCCCGCCCACCCGGGCGTGGGTGACAAGCCCAGATGCTCGCGCAAGGTGTGGCCGCGGTATTCGGTGCGGAAGCTACCGCGTTCCTGCAACAGCGGCACCACCTTGTCGACGAACTCGTCGAGGCCGTGCGGCGTCAGGTGCGGCACCAGGATGAAGCCGTCGCACGCATCCGACTGCACGTAGCGGTCGATTTCCTCGGCTACCTGCTGCGGAGTGCCGACGAACTGCTGGCGGCTGGTCACTTCGATGATCAGCTCGCGGATCGACAGGTTGTCGGCTTCCGCTCGCGCCCGCCAGGTTTGGGCGACCGTCTTGGGGTCGCCGTGCCGAACCCGTCCTCGGGTGATGCTCGGGTTCTCGACGGGGTCGATGTCGGGCAGCGGCCCGTCGGGGTCGTAGGCCGACAGGTCCACGCCCCACACCTGTTCGAGGAATGCGATCGCGGTCGGGCCGCTGACCTGCTGCTCGCGGATGTGGCAGGCGTTGTCCTGCGCTTCGGCGGGGGTGTCACCCAGCGCGAACGTCGCGCCGGGCAGCACCTTGAGCTGGTCGGGGTCCCGCCCGTGGGCCGCGGCGCGGCTCTTCACGTCGGCGTAGTAGCGCTGGCCCGCCTCAAGGGACCCGTGCAGCGTGAACAGGGCATCGGCGTGCCGGGCGCCGAAGTCGCGGCCGTCGTCGGAGTCGCCGGCCTGCAGCAGCACCGGGTGGCCTTGCGGCCCGGCGGGCAGCGAGGCGGCGCCGCGGACGGCGAATTGCGGGCCGCGGTGCTCGACGCTGCCGATGCGGGCCGGATCGGCATAGATCGCCGCGTCGACGTCGGCGACGACGGCATCGGCCGCCCAACTGTCCCAGAACTTTCGCGCCACCGTGATGAATTCCTCGGCCCGGTGGTAGCGCTCGGCGTGAGCGAGAAATCCGCCGCGGCGAAAGTTTTCTCCGGTGAACGCGTCCGAGGAGGTGACCATGTTCCAGGCCGACCGCCCGTCGGACAGGTGGTCCAGCGTCGCGAATTGCCTTGCCACCTCGTAGGGTTCGTTGAAGGTGGTGTTGATGGTGCCGGCCAGGCCGAGTCTGTCGGTGACGGCGGCGAGCGCGGCCAGCACGGTGAAGGTATCGGGTCTGCCGACGACGTCGAGGTCGTGGATCTTGCCGCGGTGCTCGCGCAGCCGCAGG
Organism: Mycobacterium senriense; assembly: GCF_019668465.1. Lineage (NCBI taxonomy): Bacteria > Bacillati > Actinomycetota > Actinomycetes > Mycobacteriales > Mycobacteriaceae > Mycobacterium > Mycobacterium senriense. Next base: position 3,801,631 of record NZ_AP024828.1, read on the forward strand.
CCTTCGGCCAGGAAGAAGAAGTCGAACAGCCCCCGCTCTGCGGTCTTGGCAAGGTGCACGAACGATTCGAACGCGATTTGGCTACCCGCGCTGGGGTCGGACCACACCGTGGTGTTGTTCACCCCGGGAAAGTGCGCGCCCAGATGTATCTGCTTGCGGCGGGCCGGTTCTCGAACGCTCATCCGGTTAATCCCCATCGCTTGGCGATCAGTTCATGCGAGCGCAGCCGGTCGACGTGCCGGTGCGTCACGGAGGTGATCACCAGCTCGTCGGCGTCGGTGGCCTGGCGCAGCAGCTCGAGCCGGTCGGCGACCTCGTCCGGATTGCCGACGAATTGTGTTGCGGTGCGGTCGGCTACCAGCGCCTGCTGCTCCTCGGTCAACGGCTCGCAGAAGTCGGGGTCCGGGTAGGGGACCGCACCGTGGCCGCTGCGGATGGAATGCACCCAGCGGCCGTAGCCGGACGCGAGGTGGCGTGCGGTTGCGTTGTCCTCGGCCACCACGACGTCGGCCGACACCACCACGTACGGCTCGGCGAGCCGGGCGGACGGCCGAAACGCGTTGCGGTACGCGGTGATCGCGTCGAGCGCCGTGCCGGGGGTGATGTGGTAACTGGCGACGAACGGCAGTCCACGGGCACCGGCCACCTCGGCGCTCTGGCCTCTGGTGCTGCCGAAGATCCACGGTGTCAACTGGGCGTGCTCGCCCGGAACGGCGTGCAGCTCATGGCCGTTGACGGCGTAGGTGCCGTCCAGCAACGCCTCGATGTCGGCCAGCTGCTCGGCGAAGTCGGGGGGTTGCGCACACGGCTGGGCGAGCACCGAAGCCTGAGCCCGGATCCGGTCGCTTTTCATCAGCGGGGTCTGGTCAAAAGGTGTGGGAATGAGGACGCCGGCCACCTCGCGCCACGGCGTGGGTGCGCGTTCGGGTACGGCCGTAGGCGATGTGGCCGCCTCTTGGCGCCGCTGCCCGGACCGGCCCAGCCCCATGTCGATGCGGCCGGGGTAGAGCGCGTCGAGGATGCCGAAGCTTTCCACCACCGCGAGCGCCGTTGTGTGGCCGACCTGCACCGCGGCCGATCCGACGTGGATTCGTTCTGTGGCCGCGGCGATTTGGCCGATCAGCGTCACCGGTGACGAGCTGGCCACCGCGACGAAGTGGTGCTCGGCAAGCCAGTAGCGCCGGTAGCCCCAGCGCTCGGCGTGCTGGGCCAGGTCGATGGTGTTGCGCAGTGCCGTCGGGGCGTCGCTGCCGGCGCTGATGGGCGCGAGGTCGAGGATCGACAGGGGAGTGACGGTCATGACGGCACCGCCGCGTAGCGATTGGGTGCGGGTGCCAGGCCCAGGCGTTCGCGCAGCGTCTCGCCGTCGCGGTAGCCGGCGCGGAATCGGCCGGCGTGCTGCAGTCGCGGCACCAGGTCATCGACGATGGCGGGCAGGTCGATGGCGTTGATCGCGGGCCGCAGCCGCACGCCGTCGACCCCGGCGTCCTGCCAGGCGAGCAGAAGTTCCGCCAGATCGCTTGTGTTGCCGGTGAATACGTGCGCATCGGAGGAGATGGCGGCCGCCGGCGCCAATGGATCGTCGGCCAGCGACACCACCAGGTCGCCGTAGACCTGAATTTCGCGGCCCGCGGCGCGCTGGGCGTGGCTGACGTCGGCCAGGATCGCACGCAGCGAGTGTTCGTCGTGCGGGGTGACGAACACCAGGTCGGCGTTGGCGGCGGCGAATTCGTAGACCCGCGGCGCGTGTGCCAGCGCCGCCACCACCGGCTGGCCCTGGGGTGGCCGCGGGGTGATCGAGGGCCCCTTGACCGAGAAGTGCTCGCCGGCGAAGTCGATGTAGTGCAGCTTGTCGCGGTCGATGTAGCGACCGGTCGCGACATCGCGGATGACGGCGTCGTCCTCCCAGCTGTCCCACAGGCGGCGCACCACCTCGACGGCGTCGGCGGCCTCGTCAAACAGTTCGTCGGCGGCGGGGGCGGCCCGACGGCCGAACAGCGCCGCTTCGTGCGCGGTCGGGCTCACCCGCACCTGCCAGCCCGCCCGGCCATGGGAGATATGGTCAAGCGTCGCAATCGCTTTGGAGACGTGGAACGGCTCGGTATGGGTCACTGTAGCAACGGGAATCAGGCCGATGTGCTTGGTGACCGGCGCGATCCGGGCGGCCACCAGCGTGGCATCTGCCCGCCCCGATAGGCGCCGCGGGGAGATTTCGGCTCGGCGGCCCGGCTGCACGTCCAGGCTGTCGTCGATGGTCAGGAAATCCAGCAGCCCGCGCTCGGCGGTGCCGGCCAGCGCGGCCCAGTAGCGACCGCTGAGTTGCCCGCCGCCGGTCGCGTTGTGTGCGAACGCGTATCGCCACGCCTGTGGGTGCCAACCGTAGCCATCCAGGCCCACGGCCAGATGCAGCTCGGTCATGATCGGGCCCCGATGATGTCGCCGTCGCGCGTCGTGGTCATAACTCACTGTGCAACGCTGCGGACGGTGGTGCATTCCATCACGGGGTTAAGTTCAGCGTGAGTAATACTTCGCCGAGCTCAATGCCGCGGGGACGCGCGGACGGGGATTCGGTGCAGCGTGGCGAATTCCGGAGATCACGGCGTGTTCGGCTGGGCTCCACGATCTTTCACAGATCAGATGGAGAAGTCCTCGCCGTGCCACACACCGGCCTCGGGCGGCCTGATGACGTGATTGCTCTGGGGGCCGTCCGCCCGGGCTTCGAGTTTGGTCACGCGGGTCAGCAGCGACTGCAGGCTGACGCCGACGAGGTCGGGCATCATCGAGTCGTCCGGACTGCCGGGACGGCTGCGGCTGATGACCTGTCCGGGCACCCCGACGACTACCGAGCTCGACGGAACCTCTTTGACCACCACTGCATTGGCACCGATGCGACTGTCGTCACCGATTTTGATCGCGCCCAATATCTTCGCCCCGGCGCCGATCGTCACCCGATCACCGATGGTGGGATGGCGTTTTCCGGTGTCCCTGCCGCTCCCGCCGAGGGTGACGCCGTGGTAGAGCGTCACGTCCTCGCCCACCTCGGCGGTCTCGCCGATCACCACCCCGGTCGCGTGGTCGATGAAGAGGCCGGGACCCAGGACGGCACCGGGATGGATCTCGACGCCGGTCAGGATCCGGGTGATTTCGGCGGTGATGCGCGCGATCAGCCTTGCGCCGCGCTGCCAGAGCCAGTGGTTGATGCGGTGACCCCAGATGGCATGGACGCCCGGGTAGGCGAAGATCACCTGCAGCGTCGTCGGAACGGCCGGATCGCGCTCCCGGGCCGCTCGTATGTCACGTCGGATGGCTTCGAGCATGGTTAATCGGCCAGGTCGGCGAATAATGGCGTGCTGAGGTACCGCTCGCCGAAGTCGGGCAGCACCACGACGACGAGCTTTCCGGCGTTCTCGGGCCGGCGGGCCACCTGCAGGGCCGCCACCACGGCCGCGCCCGAGGAGATGCCGACCAACAGTCCCTCTTCCGCGGCCAGCCGCCGGGCCAGGGTGATGGATTCCTCGTTGCCGACGGCGATCACCTCGTCGACCAGATCCATCGCGAGCACCGGCGGGACGAACCCGGCGCCGAGGCCCTGGATGGGGTGCGGTCCCTTCTGTCCGCCGGACAGCACCGGGGACGCGGCCGGCTCCACCGCGATGAATTGTGCCGAGGGCTTGCGTTCCTTGATCACCTGAGCGACGCCGGTGATGGTGCCGCCGGTGCCCACGCCGGCGACGAAGATGTCGACCTTGCCGTCGGTGTCGCGCCACACTTCCTCCGCGGTGGTGGCGCGGTGGATCGCGGGGTTGGCCTTGTTCTCGAATTGCTGTGGCACGAAATACCGTTGGTCGCTCTTGGCCAGTTCCTCGGCCTTGGCGATGGCGCCGGGCATGCCGTCGGAGCCCGGCGTCAGAACGATCTCGGCGCCCAACGCGCGCAACAACATTCGTCGCTCGACGCTCATGGTCTCCGGCATGGTCAGCACGCAACGGTAGCCGCGGGCCGCGGCGACCAGGGCCAGGGCGATGCCGGTGTTTCCGCTCGTCGGCTCGAGAATGATGGTGTCCGGTTTGATCAGACCCGCCTGCTCGGCCGCGTCGATCATCGCAACCCCGATGCGGTCCTTGACGCTGTTGCCCGGGTTGAAGAATTCCAGCTTGGCGACGACGTCGGCGACCGCACCTTCGGTGACCCGGTTCAGCCGGACCAGCGGGGTGTTACCGATCAGTTCCGTGACGTTCTCCGCGATGCTCATCTACCTATTGTCTCCAACGACGTAGGACCAGGCCTTTGCCTGCCAGCTAATCTCGAACTCTATGTTCATCTCGGTGGGGATGGCTAGCGCCACCGAGATAGAGCGGTGCGACGCTTCGTCCAGCGCCACCCCGGTGAGCACGCGTCCATGCAGATCGCCAACCGTTTTCGCGGTGAGTGTTATTCCCGGGGTGTCGGGCGCCTGGCGTAGGTAGAAGTCCGTGCCGGGTTCGATCACTCCGGTGACGGCGAAGCCGTCCGCGTCGACAAGTTCGCGGCCGTTGTTCGCGCTGGATATCAGCGGGGTTCGCACCTGAAACGGTCCGACGAGCCCCGGGTCCGCCGTTGTGCGCGCCACCGGCGCCAGGGCACCGTCGGGATCGGACAATACGGTCATGGGTGGGTGGTCTTCCTGAAAGGCTTTTCGCGAACCCGCGTCATCATTCCGCCGGCGGACCCGGCGATACCGCCCTGACATGGGCGACGGGGATTTCTACAACGTCAGAGCGCCTGAGGAAATCAACAACAACAGCAACAACAGTCCACGACGATGCAGCGCGACGGGACAAAGCGCAGCTGTACGGGGTGTTGCATATCACCACTATAGGGCACCGGCCGTGGTCGATCGTTGGGCTCAGCCCGGCATTAGGCCTTCTGGCCAGGCCTTACCCTGACCTCCGATCGGCGCGACCGGCAGTCGCTAGACGAAGCGCACCGATCGAGGCCGGCACGGGGAACATCGCCGACGCCGTCGGGCCAGGAAGGTGCTGCGCTCCGTCGAGCGGGTGGGCATCGAGCGCAGCGCGCCGCCCACGAGCACGCCCTGCTCGAGTACGCGACGCCGCGGCTCGGTCAGCACGCTCAACGCCGAAGGCATCGCGGCGCGAGCGGGCTACAAGACATTCGAAGAGATCGACGTGTTCCCGGAGGCGATGTGCCGGATCGCCGAAGGCGGCGCCGACGTTGGCATCCTGAATTACGGTCGGAATCGGGTACAAGACAATGCGACGCGGGGCGCAAAACCCTTAAGTACCTGCGCCCCAACCGAATACGCGCGACGTCAGCAGCACGATTCCCAGCGAGACCGTGGCGACGACGGTGAGTCCGATGACCGCGACCACCAAAGGGCGCCACCCGGTGCGCGCGATCTGACGGATGTCGGTGTTGAGCCCCACCCCGGCAAAGGTCAGCAGGAACGCCCATTTCGAGACGTTCGCGAGGTTGGCGGTTTGACCCTTCGTCAGCCAGCCGGCGGTGGCGATCGCCGAGACCACCAGGAAGCCGAGCACGAATTTCGGGAACTTGTTCCAGACGAACGCGACCTTGGCCCTGGCGCCGCGCGCGATCTCGTCGGCTTGCCCCCGACCCGCCCAAAACAGCGCGAAGCCCAGCACGACGAACCCGATCAGCGCGTTGCGGGTCGACTTCACGAGCACCGCGATCTTGCCGGCATGGTCCGAGTACAGGTATCCGGTGGCGGTGGTCTCGGCCGTGTTGTCCACCGAAAGCCCGGCCCACAAACCGAATTCGTGGTCGGTGAGACCGATCGCATGGCCCAGCGGCGGCAACACGAACAGCGACACCGCCCCCAGTGCCAGGATCGCCGCGATCGCGTAGCTGACATCGGAGTTGCGGGCCCGGATCGCGCCCTTGGCCGCCACGATGGCCGACACCCCGCAGATCGACGTGCCTATCGCCAACAGCGAACCGAGCTTGCCCGACAACCCGAACGCGCGGGCCGCGACGATGATGATCGTTCCGGCAATGGTCATGTCCACCAGGATCTGCACCAGGCTGATCCCGCCGAGCTTGGCGATATCGCCCAGCACGAAGCGCGAACCAAGCGCCACGATCCCGACCTTGAGCCAGAATTCGTAGGTCAGCACGCCCGGGCGAAATATCGGGTGCAGGCCGACGGTGTTGGTGATGAGCAACCCGATCACGATCGCCCACAACACGTATTCGATGTCGGGCACCGTCCAGTGCTGGTGCTTGGCCAGCGCGTTCCACCAGATCTGGGCGTACTTGCCCAACACGCCCACGCCGATCAGCAGCAGGATGCCGGGCACATAGTCGAGTGGACGGGTGCTGGTGAAGGCGGCTTCATCCGACGCTTCGTCGGGCTCCACCTGAACCGTGCTCACGCCCGTCACCAGGGGATCTTCGGGAGCACGTTGGCCACGGCCAACGCGACGATCACACCCGCCACCGCGGTCGCCCACCAGTCCACCGACACCGAACCGAGCCGGGCCGCCCAATCCGGCCGCGGCGAAGCGTCGGGGTCTCTTCCGTCAGTTGGCACGCCTTCACCCACGATGACCGCTCCTCAAGCGCCCATGGCGGCGTCTCCCAGCCGCACCCGTCGATCCGAATGGTGGCGTCCGCGCGCGCCACATCCAAGTGATTGGCTCGGGCTGAATTTAGCTCTGCCGGCCGATCAGGTTGGCAGGCCGTGCTTCTCGGCGTCGGCGCGGTAGCGGTCCACCCACTCGTCGGAGCGCTGGTCGGCCTGGCGCTCCAGCACCGGCTGCGGCGCCAGCTGAGGGTCCAGCCCCAACGCCTCCAGGATGGAACCCACCACCTGAGTTAGGTTGCGCCACAGCACCGGATACGAGATGTCCATCGGCTCGATGCCTTCTTCGGCGAACCAGTTTCGCCAGCCCTCCTCCTGCGCGCGCAGCATGGTGACGACGTGGGCGATCGCTCCTGCGTGATAGGTGGCGCGGGCATCGCGCACCGGATCGGGCCTGCCCCGCCAGACCCGCGTCTGCACCGCGCGCCAGAACGACACCGCCTGCGAAATCACATCGGGCCGGTAAACGTGGATCAGCAGCGGCTGCTCGCCTATTACGTCGGTGATCGCCGCCAGCAGGCCGTCGCCGCTGCGATCCGGCAGGTTCTTCGCACGGTCCAGCAGCAGCGGCGTCTGGTTCCACATCAGCTTGCCGCCCCACACCCCGTTGGGTGTGCGTCCGACCGTGCGGATGTATGCGCGCCAGATCTCGGGCGGCGCCAGGTCCGGCGTCCCGACGTCCAGCGGGTCGAGCAGGCTCAGGATCGACTCGTCCTCGACGCCGGCGAACCACTCCCGTGGCTGCGGTGACTGGCTGGTGGACGGGAGGTACTGGAAGAACTCCTGTGGCTCGCCGGCCACGCCGGTGGCGCGCAGCGACTCGACGAGCAGCGTGCTGCCGCTGCGCTGCGACGCCAACACCAGATATGACGACGGGCTATCTGTCACCGGCAGAGTGTATCCAGAACTTTCGGTTTCTATCCGGGGCCGTGCGATTACGGTCAGGCTGAAGGAAATCCTTGCGTCGAAACGGATTTACCCGCGTGGCGCGCTTTGAGCGACAGCAGTTGGCGCCGCGCGGCCGTGAGCGTGCAAGTAACTAGGGAACATTCGACGCTTTGGTGTCCAAGGCCGGCCGGACAACGATACGGCGTCTGATCAGAGTGAATCAGAGGAGATCTGCAGCGTTTCCGCGCCGTCACGCTCGTCGGCCTCGCAGACGCACACCACGGCGCCGTGTCGCCACGGGCCGAACTGCGTACCGCGCCTGCGCAGCAGATGCTGCGCCAAGACCTTGTCGCGTTGATCGCGTGAGAACGCGAAGTCCAGGTTGACGGGCAGCCCCGCCCAGTCGACCTGGTCACTGACCAGTTCGTCGGCCGTCCCGCCGTACCGCAGCCGGCATTGCAGCGGGCAGCCGTTCTTGATGACCCGATCGGGTCCCTCACACTCCCGAGCCACGATGACGTCACTCCTCCAGGTGCGCGACCTTGTGAGTGCATCGTGCGACGCAGAAGTTTCGGCTGCGGTTGTGCGATGTTTCCGCCCTGTTACGGCTTCGGCGGCAGCGGCCGATCGACGCTAGTAGACGTCGCGGTGGTAGCGCTTGTCGGCGCTCAACGACTGGACGTAATCCCTGGCCGCGTCCGGGTCGAGCTTGCCGAATTCGGCCGCGATCTCGCAGAGCGCCCGGTCGACGTCCTTGGCCATGGGATCGGCGGTGCCGCAGACGTACAGCTGGGCGCCGTCCTGCAGCCAGCTCCACAGCTGCGCCCCGCGGTTGCGCATCAGATGCTGCACGTAAACCTTCTGCTGCTGGTCACGGGAGAACGCCAGGTCCAACTCGGTGAGGAACCCGTCGTCACGCATCTGCTCGAGCTCGTCGCGGTAGTAGAAGTCGGTGGCGGCGTGCTGCTCGCCGAAGAACAGCCAGTTGGGTCCGGTGTGGCCGAGCGCGCGCCGTTCCTGCAGAAAGCCGCGGAAGGGCGCGATACCGGTGCCGGGCCCGATCATGATCATCGGCGTGTCCGAGTCACTCGGCGGCCGGAAGTTGCTCGACTGCTGCAGATAGACGGCGACGCGATCGCCGGGGGAGCGGTCGGCCAGGTAGGTCGAACACACCCCACGGCGCGGCACGCCCTGGAAGTTGAAGCGCACCGGAGAGACCGTCAGGTGAACTTCCCCCGGACACGCTTTGGGGCTCGACGATATCGAGTAGAGCCGCGGCTGAAGGCGCTTGAGGACGCGCAGCCACTCGTGGGCCGACGCGGACACCGGCAGCTTCGACAGCAGGTCGATGGACTGGCGTCCCCACGTCCAATCCGCCAGTGCGCGCTTGTTTTCCGGCTTTAGCAGCTCGGCGAGCGTCGAGTCACCGGTGCGCTCCTGGACGAACCGCACCAGGTCCCGGCTGATGTGGGCGATCTCGATGCGCTCGGTGAGCGCGGAGCGCAACGACATCAGGCCGTGCTCGCCGACCTCGACCGGGGTCTGGCCGTTCAGTCCGGTCACCGACAGCCATTCGTCGACCAACTCGTCGCTGTTGCGCGGCCACACGCCGAGCGCGTCGCCGGCCTCGTAGGTCACGGATTCCTCCGGCAGGTCGAACACCAAGTGCCGCACGTCTTTTGTCGATTCCGGCTGACTCAACACGGTGTTGCGGACCATGCCGGTGATCAGCGGGTGCTTCTTGCTGTAGGCGCTCGTCGCGTGGCCATTGGAGCGGGACGGTGCCGCTACAGGGGCGGTGCGGGCCTTCGCCACCGCGGCTCCGTCGCCGCCGACGGCCGTGGGCGTCTTGGTCAGCGCGTCGATGACGTCGCCCAGCCACTTCGCCGCGGTGTCGTCGTAGTCGGGTTCGCAGTCCACCCGATCGGCGATGCGGCTCGCCCCCAGCTCCGCCAGCCGCGCGTCCAGATTGCGGCCGTGACCGCAGAAATCGTCGTAATTGGAGTCGCCCAGCGCGAGCACGGCGTAGCGGGTGTCGGTGAATCGCGGCGCACCCTCGCCGGTCAGTGCCCGCCAGAGGCCGGCGCCGTTGTCGGGCGCTTCGCCGTCACCGGTGGTGCTGGTGACCAACAACAGTTCCTTCGTCGTCGCCAACTCGGCCGCAGGGAAGTCGTCCATGCTCCGCAGCGTGACCGGAAGTTCGGCGGCACCCAATTGTGCGGCGATCTCGGCGGCGAGTTCCTCTGCGTTCCCGGTCTGCGATGCCCATAGCACCACGATGGGAGCGCGCTCGGCCGCGGGTTTCGCATCAGCCGGGGCGGCGGGCGGTTGCTGAGCGGCCTGCTGCGGCGTCGGTTGGGCCCCCTCGGGCAGCGCGACCGGCTGGGGCCCATCGATGCGCGAGAACAGCCCCGCCAGAAGGCCATCCACCCAGAGCCGGGTGCTGGAATCGAACGGCGCGCTCAGCGGCAGGGTGGGCACCCCGCCGGCGCGGCGTCCCGCGTCCGAGCGAAGCCCGGACAGCATCCCGGCCAGGTAGGAGCGGCCGAGCTCGGTGAATTCAGGCGTGGGTTGTGTTGCCACACCCAGCAATTCGCCGAGGGCGTCGACTTGTGACACGCTGATTTCTCGTACCTCCGTGGGCGCGGGTTCTGGTGTGTCGGTGGGCGCCGGCGTCTCGGTTCCCGAAACGGGTTGATAAACGGCGATCTTCGTCAGCGTGACGGCGCACACCTTGAATTCCGGCTGGTTCGAGATCGGGTCGACCGCATCGTTGGTGACGGCGTTGATAGACAGGTATTCCCCGAAAGCGTCGTTCCAGTGGAAGGGCGCGAAGCAGTTACCGGGCCGCACCCGGTCGCTGACGACGGCGGGCAGCACGGCACGGCCTCGGCGGGAAGCGATTTCGATCTGATCGTCGTCGGCGATCTGCAGGCGCGCGGCGTCGTCGGGGTGGATCTCGACGAATGGCCCGGGGTTGAGCTTGTTGAGTTTGGCGACCTTGCCGGTCTTGGTCATGGTGTGCCATTGGTGCGGCAGGCGACCGGTGTTCAGCAGGAACGGGTAGTCGTCGTCGGGCATTTCCTCGGGCATCAGGTGCGGGCGGGCGAAGAACACCGCGCGACCCGTCGCCGTGGGAAAGGCCAACCGCGGTACGCTGCCGTCCTCGCGGACGAACTGCGTCTGGCTGACGCCGTCGTTGAGATAGCGGATCGGGTTGCGGTCACCGTCGCCCTCCGGTGGGCACGGCCACTGCAGCGGGCTCTGACGCAACCGCTCGTAGCTGACGCCACGCAGGTCATAACCGGTCTTCGGGTTCGAGAACCGCTTGATCTCTTCGAAAACTTCCTCGGCGGAGTCGTAGCTGAACGCCTCCGAAAAGCCCATCTCGCAGGCGATCCGGGCGATGATCTGCCAGTCGGGCAGGGCGTGGCCCGGCGCCTGGACCGCGGGCTGGAACAATGTCATGTTGCGCTCGGAATTGACCATCACCCCTTCGGACTCCGTCCACAGGGTCGCCGGCAACAACACGTCGGCGTATTCGTTGGTCTCGGTATCGAAAAACGCGTCCTGGGCCATCACCAATTCGGCGCGCTCCAGTCCGGCCAGCACCGTCTTTCGGTTGGCAACGGAGGCAACGGGATTGGTGCAGATGATCCAGCAGGCCTTGATCTGGCCGTCGGCCATCCGGGAGAACATGTCGATGGTCCCGCTGCCCACCTCGGTGCGCAGGGTGCCGCGGGGAATGCCCCACAGGTTTTCCACGAATTCGCGGTCGTCGTCGGATGCCACCGAACGCTGACCCGGCAATCCCGGACCCATGTAACCCATCTCGCGACCGCCCATCGCGTTGGGTTGTCCGGTGAGGGAGAAGGGGCCGCTGCCCGGCTTGCAGATCGCCCCGGTGGCCAGGTGCAGGTTGCAGATGGCGTTGGTGTTCCAGGTGCCGTGGGTGCTCTGGTTGAGGCCCATCGTCCAGCAGCTCATGAAATTCTCGGCCTCGCCAATCATTTGAGCCGCCGCGCGGATGTCCTCTTCGGGGATGCCGGTCGCCGCGCTGACCATGTCGGGGGTGTACTGCTCCAGGAAACTGGGCATCACCTCCCAGCCTTCGGTGAATTCGGCGATGAAATGGGCGTCGGTGTGGCCGTTTTCGACGATCAGGTGCAGCAGTCCATTGAGCAGTGCCAGATCCGATCCCGGCGCGATCTGAAGGAACAGATCGGCCTTATCGGCGGTCGCGGTGCGGCGCGGGTCGACGACGATCAGCTTTGCGCCGGCCTTGACCCGGTCCATCATGCGAAGGAACAGGATGGGATGGCAGTCGGCCATGTTGGCGCCGATCACGAAAAAGACGTCGGCACGCTCGAAGTCCTGGTAGGACCCGGGCGGTCCGTCGGCGCCCAGTGAGAGCTTGTAACCGGACCCCGCGCTGGCCATGCACAGACGCGAATTCGACTCGATCTGGTCGGTGCCGATGAAGCCCTTGGCCAGCTTGTTCGCCAGGTACTGCGCCTCGATGGACATCTGGCCGGACACGTACATCGCGAAGGCGTCCGCGCCGTGTTGATCGATGATCGCCCGTAACCGTTTCGCACACTGGGTGATCGCCCGGTCCATGTAGATGGGCTCGAGTGGTTCACCCCGGTCGGCCCGCGCATGCGCCGATTCCATCCGGCCCGGCGCGCCGAGCATGTCCGCGGTGGTGGCGCCCTTGGTGCACAACCGGCCGAAATTCGCCGGATGTTCCTTGTTCCCAACCGACTTGGCGACGTGATCGCGGCCCGTTTTCGGGTCCGTTGTGATCTGCAACACCATGCCGCAGCCGACGCCGCAGTAAGCGCACATGGTGTTCACGGCGTTCTCACGCGCCATGGACTCCCTTGCCACGCTTACGTCCCTCCGTCGAGTGCGTACGGGTTAGCTCCGTATCGGGTGAGTTCATTGTGGAGCAGGCATGTTTCGGCATCGCTGCTCGAAATTTCCCCCGGTTTACTTCTTCCTCTCAACGGCCAACGGGCCGTTGTGAAACCGCTGGGGGAATTCACGGCTCAGGATCGCGTTAGCGCAGGTCACCGCTGACCGCCCGCCCCGCTCGAGGTTACGCAGCGCGAGCCTCGAAACGCTTCTCAGAACGGGGTTTTTGACCAAACCGGCGGGACATTCACAGTCTTCGCTAAGCTCACCGCGTGCGTCAGCTCATTGTGATCTTTCTGGTTTTGCTGGCCTCCGGCTGCGGCTGGAAGCCGACCGCGCCACCGCAGGCACGACCCGACACCTGCAAGGACTCCGACGGGCCCACGGCCGACACCGTGCGCCGGGCGATCACCGCGGTTCCCATCGCCATCCCCGGCACCATCTGGGTCGAGATGGGGCGGGGGCACACGCGAAACTGCCGGTTGCACTGGGTGCAGATCATCCCGACGATCGCCAGCGAATCAAGTCCGCAACAACTGCTGTTCTTCGACCACAACACGCCGCTCGGCAGCCCCACCTCCAACCCGAAGCCGTATATAACCGTGCTACCGCCCTCGGATGACACCGTCACCGTTCAATACCAGTGGCAGAAGGGAAACGATCAGCTGTGCTGTCCCACCGGGATCGGAACGGTGAAGTTCCGGATCGGCCCGGACGGCAAGCTGCAGACCCTTGGCAAGGTCCCGAATCAATAACGTTCCACGCCAATGACTTCCCTGCACACCCAAGGCTTCGCAGGAGAACCAATCGCGTTGTGTAACAGTCTGATCACGCCAGCGCGGCCGCACGACTCTGGCCACGGTGGCCGCGTCACGCTCACCGTGCTGGCCGGAATGATCGCAGCCGGCGGGTTCCTGGTCGCTGTGAGCCTCCACGACGACCTGATCAACCTGGCACTGCGCGAGTCCTACACCATCACCGGCACCGAGACGCCGGCCTCCTGGGCGTTCATGAGCTGCTACGTCGCCGCGGCGCTGTTGACCTGGGCGAGGTACGTGCGGCCGCAACGCCCCGCCGGGGCGCCGGACCTGGAGGCGATCGCCGAACAGCCCGTCAGCTCGTGAGTGCCTCGGACAAGTTCTCCGGGTGCAGCATCTCGACGTAACGCAGCCGCTCCGGGACGCCGAACCCGTCGACGATGGTCTCGGCGTGCGGTCGCAGCGCGCGACACCGGTCGTTGATGCCGCGGGTGACGGCCTTGGCGCGTTCGGTGGACAGGTAGCGGTGCTCGATGTACCAGGCCTTGTCGTCCTCGATCACCGAAAGCGCGTACAGGTCGCACAGGATGCCGAGTAGTTCGCGGGCCTGCTCGTCCGGGCAGGCGTCGATCCCGGCGACGAACGCCTCCAGGATGACTCGGTCGATGTGCGCGCTGGCCGCATGCAGCACGTGGTCCTGCACCGAGTTGAACGCGTCGAATGCCGACATCTCTTTGGATTTGGCCTGCAGCCGGCGGGCCACGGATGCCAGCAGATATTCCTCGCGGTCCTCGAACATCTTGATCTGGGTACCGCGGTTGAACAGGCTGCCCTCTTCTTCGCTGTCCTGCCGGGCATCCACGATCGTTTGGATAATCGTTTCTGCCGCAGTGCGTTTGACGACGCGTTCACCGACGGTGTTGGCGGCGAAGCGAACCCATTCGACCGGGCTCATGCTCTTGATGTCGTCGGCGTAGGCCGTCAGCAGCTCCTTGGCCACCAGCTGGGTCAGCACGTGGTTGTCGCCCTCGAACGTGGTGAAGACGTCGGTGTCACCCCGTAGCCCGATCAGCCGGTTCTCGGCCATGTAGCCGGCGCCGCCGCACGCCTCGCGGGACTCCTGGATCGCGCGGCTGGCGTGCCAGGTGTTGGCGGCCTTCAGCCCGGCGGCACGCGCTTCCAGTTCGCGCTGCTCGTCGGCGTCGGGGGCGTCCGCGCTCTGCACGTCGTGACACTTGCCGACCAGCTCGTTCTGGGCGAACTGCAGCGCGTATGACTTCGCGATCAACGGAAACAGTCGCCGCTGGTGCACCAGGTAATCCATGATCAGCACCTCGGAATCCTCATTGGGTGCGCTGAACTGCCTGCGCTGCAACGCATATCGGGTGGCGATGTCCAAGGCCACCCGGCCGGCGGCGCCGGCGCTGCCGCCCACGGTGATCCGGCCGCGGACCAGGGTGCCCAGCATGGTGAAGAACCGGCGGTTGGGGTTCTCGATCGGCGAACTGTACGTGCCGTCGGCCGCGACGTCGCCGTACTTGTTCAGCAGGTTGACCCGCGGGACGCGGACATGGTCGAACACGATGCGCCCATTGTCGACGCCGGGCAGCCCGCCCTTGTATTCGCAGTCCGACGTGGTGACGCCGGGCAGGTCGTTGCCGTCCTCGTCGCGGATCGGGACCAGGACGCAGTGCACACCGTGATTGACCGGCTTGCCGTCCTCGGTGGTGATCAGTTGCGCGAAAACTGCTGCCATGGTTGCGGTTTCGGCGGCACCGCCGATGTAATCCTTGCGGGCGGACGGGGTGGGGGAGTCGATGACGAACTCTTGGGTCTCAGGGTCGTAGGTCGCCGTGGTCTCCAACGACTGCACGTCGCTGCCGTGTCCGGTCTCGGTCATCGCGAAACAGCCACGCAACTCCAGGCTGATGATGTTGGGCACGTAGATCTCGTGGTGGCGCTCCGTGCCCAGGTTCTCCACGGCCCCGCCGAACAGCCCCCACTGCACGCCGGCCTTCACCATCAGCGACAGGTCCGACATCGCCAGCATCTCGATCATCGTGATCGCCGCACCGACGTCGCCGGTCCCGCCGTGCTCCTTCTTGAAACTGTCGGCGGCCGCGCCGAACGCCGCCATGATTCGCATCTGCTCAGCCACCTTGGTGCGGGCGATGATGGTGTTCGGGGTGTAGTGCGGGCGGAAGAGATCCTCGGTGAGTGTGTCCCGCATCCGGTTTCTGACATCGCGCCAGCGCCCGTCCAAGGCGTTGCGTAGATGATCGGCAGTGGTAGTCGTTTCAGGCGCCATAAGCCGACAGTAATGGGCGGTTCGCGTCGCGGCGAACATCGACGACAGTTCATGTCGCCGAACGGAACTTCCCGGCGGTCGCGAGCCGACGGCGCCGGAAACTCAGCGCTCGGGATGAGGGGCTTGCGGCTCGGGATCGGGAAAAGGGCCGCGACTTTGGCCGAGGGGCGACCGCAGCCGATAAAGCGTGAACCCGGCCGCGATGACGCCGAACAACACCAGCATCCCCATGTCGAACACCCACCAGCCGCTGTAGTGGGTCCAGGTGACGGCGTTGGCGGCCAGCGAGTCGACCCTGCGCAGATTCGCGGTGGACGCCGCGGCCGCGAACCCCCACTGGGCCGGGACGAACCAGCTGATCTGCTGTAAGCCCAGCACGCTTACCAGCTGCACCAGGCTGCCGTTGAACAGCGCGGACGCCAGGATCACCGGGATTACCAGCGGCAGAACCTCCCGCAGCGACTTGCCCAGTGACGACAGCGCGAGGCCGATGATCGCGGAGACGATCGCCGTGACCGCCACGCTCACGTAGAGCTCGACCGTGGCGTTGTGCAGCAGGACGGCGCTGCGTCCCGGCTCGCCCTTGACCGCGATGACGATCGCGAACACGACGGCCGTCCAGATGGCTGCAGTCAGGCCGTAGACGGTGAGCTTGGCGGTCAGGTAGGCCGGCGCCGACAAGCCGACCTCTTGCTCGCGGCGGAAGACGTGACGCTCGCACACCACCGCGCGGATGGTCAGCGCCGTGCCGATGATCACCGCGGCGATGTTGAGGGCGGCCAGGATCTCGATGGCTTCGTGCGGGTTGGTGCTGCCCGGGTCGGGCCGCGTCAGGCCGGAATCACCCGGGATCAGCAACGCGAACCCCGCCAGCACGAACGGCAGGATCACCAGGAACGCACAGTAGATGCGATCGCCGAGCAGCATGCGAACCTCGCGCCGGGCCAGCAACCGGATCTGCCGGTTCCTGGACCGCCCGGGTGGCGGCGGAGCCGCTGCCGCGACTTCGGGTGGGGTGGTCGGTGCCGCTGTCTGCGGCCGCACCCGGAAGGCGCGATGGGCCCCCTCGGGGTCCTCGCCGACCTGCGCGAGCACCCTCGACCAGTCGTTGGTGCCCATCGCGGACTCGACCTGCAGGGGCGTTCCCAGGTAGGCGACTTTGCCCGTTGTGGTGAGCACCAACACGTGGTCGCACGCGTTGACGTCGGTGAGCGACCCGTGCGCCGAAATCGCGACCACGACGACGCAGCCGAGGTTGGCCTGGTGCCGCAGCATCGCCATGACGTGCCGCTGCTGCGCTGCATCCAGTCCGGCGGTGGGTTCGTCGACCACGAGCAGGCTTGGCCGGCTGACGAGCTCGACAGCCAGGGCGGCGCACCGGCGCGCCTCGGGTGAGAGGTTGCGGATTCTGGTGTCCCGGTGCGGCGTCAGCTCGAGTTCGTCGAGAACCTGGCTGACCACCCGCTCCCGCTGCTCGGCCGTGGTGTCCGGTGGCAGCCGGAGTTCGGCGGCGTACTCCACCACCTTTGCGACGGTGAGCTGCCGGTGCAGGCGGTCGTCGCGCGGGACCACACCGATGCGGGTGCGCATGAACTCCGGCTCGGCGTGGACGTCGTGTCCGTCGACGATGACGCGCCCGGCGCTCAGTTCTCTGGTGCCGGCCAGCAGCGCGAGCAGCGCGGAATTGCGTGCGGCCGACGGCCCGATGACCGCGGTCATGGTGCCGGGACGCGCAGTGAACGAGATGCCCGACAGGGTCTCGCGACCATCGACCGCCAGCCCCAGCTGGTAGGCCGTCACGCCGCTGGTGCGCGACGCGGTTAGCAGCGGCAGCCGAAAGGTGGAGTTGGGTTCCTCGGTGCGAAAGGAGGGGCGCTGGACGCGCAGCTTGCTGGTCACCATCCGCTCGATCAGGCTCGGGCCCTTGTGCTGCTCGGGCTCCGCGGCGGGCGGGGGGACCGGCGGAGCCGGCGGTGCCGCGGGCGGGGGAGCCCCGCCGGGCGGCGGTGGTGGCGGTGGGCTGGGCTGGGTAGGCCGCTGGGCGGTGGGCGGTGGGGGCGGGACCACGCGCATCCGCTGGGTGGCGCTCTGCGTCGGATCCCGCGGGTCGGGCTCGCTTGGACGACCGCCCGGCGGCGGCGCGCCCGGCGGAACCGAAGGCGCCTGGGGTGGATACGCCGGGCCGGCGGGCGGGGGAGGTCCGGGCGGTGCGGCCGAGCGTGCGGTTTGAAAGACGAGGCGCGGACCGTGCTGGGGATCGCCGATAGCGATCCCCAGACCGTCGCGGATCTCGACGGTCGCCACCCGGGATCCGTTGACGAAGATGCCGCGGCGGCTCAGATCGATGGCCACCCATTGCGTTCCCGTGAACCGCAGGATCACGTCCACCCGGGGCGGCCGCGGGTGCTGGGAAGGCTGGCCGAGACGCTCCAGGGGAATGTCACAACCCGGGCCGTAGCCCGCGAGCACGTCGCGGCCTGGGGTAAAGACATACTTCGCCGGTCCGGCCCATACGGTCAGCGAGGCCGGAAGGGCCGAAGCCTCGGTCGGCATGGCCGCCACCTTTCGTTCCGGTCAGCTCGATTCGGTCGCGCCGTCAGGACCGCCCGCTCTCCGGCGCCGATTAAGTGTCTACTCTTGCCCGCGGTCCAATCACCAGCGCCGCCCCGTTCAGAGCGTGCTGCGGCGGCCCGCAGCGGAGGTGGTGAGCGAGGCGTTGTCGAGCAGCCCACGTAACACCTCCACCGCTTGCACCAGAACCTGGCGGTCCGCGTCGTCGAGCAGCGCCAACTGCGGTTCGATCGCGGCGGCACGGTCGGCCCGAACCGCGTTGAGTGTGCGCCGGCCCTCGGCCGTGATGCGGATTCGGACCGCACGCGCGTCCCCCGGGTCCACCATCCGGGTCACCAGGCCCGCCTCCTCGAGGCGGCGCACCTGCGTCGTCATCGTCGGTTGCGAACAGTGGTCGACCGCGGCCAGGTCGCCGATGCGGGCTTCGCCGTGAGCCTCGATGGTGGCCAGCAGCCTGGCCTGCGCCGCCGGCAAGGGCATCTGGATGCGCTGGGTGGCCATGCGGTTGAGCCGCGCGACCACGGCAAGCAGGTCAGCTCCCAAGCCCTGCGCTCCCTTGAGCTTTGCGGCGTCGACATCGTTGTCCATGTCTCCATGGTTGCATAGCTTTGCTAAGCGAGGCCTAAAAGACGACGCGTGCCGCGCAAAACCCATCTTCAGCGGACACTCCTGCTGGCGGCTGGCAGAATCGCCCAAGTGACCTTGCTGCGTTTCCGGCGATCGAAGGAAGGGGCGCTGCGGCCAAATGAGTTGGCACAGGCCGCGGTTATGGGGGCCCTCTGCGCGGCGATCGAGATCCTGGCCGCGGTAATCCCATTCGCTCAGGGACTGGGCGTGCTGGGCACCGTGCCGATGGGACTGCTGGCCTACCGCTACCGCCCCCGGGCGCTGGTGGCCGCGACGGTGGCCGGTGGGGTGATCGCCTTTTTGATTGCCGGACTGGGCAGTCTGTTCATGCTCGTCGATTGCGCCTGGGTCGGCGGATTGTGCGGGATCGTCAAACGTAAAGGCCGCGGCTTGCCGACGGTCGCCCTGTTGTCGTTGGCCGCCGGAGTCCTCTGGGGCGCCGGCTGGGTCGCGGTGCTGGCGGTGCTGACCCGGCTGCGGCACTTGTTCTTCGACGTCATCACCGCCAATGCCAACGGCGTCGCGGCATTTCTGAATTGGGTCCACCTGCGGGGTGTCGGCGTGGGCCTGAAGCGGTATGTCGCCGACGGCATACAGCATTGGCCGTTGCTGATTTTCCCCTACATGGTCCTGTTGGTCGTCATCGTTGCGTTCATCAGCTGGTCGGCGCTGTCCCGCCTCCTGGAGCGGATGCGCAAAATCCCTGACGTCCACAAGCTGGACAGCTCCGAGGATGCGCAGGCGCACGGCAGTCCGGTGGGGCCGGTGCCGGTGCGGTTGGACAGGGTGCGGTTCCGGTACCCCGGCGCCGAGCGGGACGCGCTGCGCGAGGTCAGTCTCGATGTCCAGGCCGGTGAACACATCGCGGTGACCGGCGCCAACGGTTCGGGCAAGACGACGTTGATGCTGATCTTGGCCGGCCGGGCACCGACGGCGGGCAGCGTCGAGCGCCCGGGAACGGTGGGGCTCGGCGAGATGGGCGGCACGGCGATTGTGTTGCAGCACCCCAAAAGCCAGGTCCTGGGCACCCGGGTCGCCGACGACGTGGTGTGGGGTTTGCCACCGGAGGCCGAGATCGACGTCAACCAACTACTGAACGAGGTCGGCCTCGAAGGGCTGGCCGAACGTGACACCGGAAGTCTGTCCGGCGGGGAACTGCAGCGTCTCGCGCTCGCGGCCGCGCTGGCGCGGGATCCGGCGCTGCTCATCGCCGACGAAGTCACCACCATGGTCGACCAGCAGGGGCGAGATGCCTTGCTGGGCGTGCTCTCTGGCCTTGCCAAGCGGCACCAGACGACGTTGGTGCACATCACCCATTACGACAACGAGGCCGCATCCGCCGACCGCATCATCGAACTCAGCGATTCGCCGGACAACACGGTGACCAGCGACACCGCGACCGCACCGGCCCTGACCGCCGCCGCCGTCGGTCACAGCTCGCAGACGCCGGTGCTGGAACTCGTCGATGTCAGCCACGAATATGCCAGCGGCACACCGTGGTCCAAGGTCGCGCTGCGCGATATCAGCTTTGTGGTGGAACAGGGCGACGGCGTGTTGATCCACGGCGGCAACGGCTCGGGAAAGTCGACGCTGGCGTGGATCATGGCCGGCCTGACGACGCCGACCGCCGGCACCTGCCTGATCGACGGCGAGCCCACCCACGAGCGCGTGGGCGAGGTCGCGCTGTCGTTCCAGTCGGCCCGGTTGCAATTGATGCGCGATCACGTCGACGCCGAAGTCGCATCCGCAGCGGGCTTTTCGCATCGCGACACCGATCGCGTGGCCGAGGCGCTGATCTCGGTCGGGCTGGACCCGGCGATGGGCAAGCGCCGAATCGATCAACTCAGCGGCGGCCAGATGCGCCGCGTGGTGCTGGCCGGGCTGCTGGCTCGCTCCCCGCGAGCGTTGGTCCTCGACGAGCCGCTGGCGGGATTGGACATTGGCAGCCAGCGCGGCCTGCTGCGGTTGCTGGAGAACCTGCGCAAGGAACGAGGCCTGACGGTCGTGGTGATCTCCCACGACATCGTCGGACTCGAGGAGCTCTGCCCGCGAGTGCTGTTCCTGCGCGACGGCATGCTGGAAGCGGCGTCGACCGCGGCGGGGGGTATGTCGTGACCGCACCCGCGGACACCAAGCGGGCACCGAACCGCACCCGGCGCACGCACCGTCCGGTGGTGCTGCTGGTGCCGGTGCCCGGTACGTCGAAGATCCACGAGTTGTGGGCCGGCACCAAACTGCTGGTGGTGCTGGGTGTTTCGATACTGCTGACCTTCTACCCGGGCTGGGCGACCATCGGGTTGATGTTGGTCTTGCTGATCACCGCGGCGCGGCTCGCCCACATTCCCCGTGGTGCGGTGCCGTCGCCGCGGCGCTGGATCTGGATCATTCTGGCGGTGGGCGCCATAACTGCCGCGCTCGGCGCCGGTAGTCCGGTGATCGAGATAGCCGGAGTTCACATCGGGTTGGGCGGAACGCTGCATTTCGTGCGGGTCACCGCGCTGTCGATCGTGTTGATCGGGCTCGGCGCCATGCTGTCGTGGACCACCAACGTCGCCGAAATGGGGCCGGCGCTGGCGGCTTTGGGCCGACCGCTGCGGTGGCTGCGGATCCCGAGCGACGAATGGGCCGTCGCCCTGGCGCTTGCGTTGCGTGCCTTCCCGATGCTGATCGAAGAATTCCAGGTGCTCTACGCCGCCCGGCGACTGCGCCCCAACCAGGCGCAGCGGAAGCGCAGGGCCCGCCGCCGGCAGCAGGCCCGCGACATGATTGATTTGCTCACGGCGGCAATCGTGGTGACGCTGCGACGGGCCGACGAGATGGGCGACGCGATCACCGCCCGGGGCGGTATCGGCCAGCTGTCGGCCGCACCGGCGCGACCGAAGTTGGCAGACTGGGTGACGCTCGGCATCACCACCGCGGCCGGCGCAATCGGAGTCGTGATCGACTCGCTATTGGTCCATTAGGCAACCCGTTGCCCGGCTGTATGCCTCTCGTCGCTCGACACCGGCCCGCCCGCGGCCGTCCCGGTTGTTCGGCCGGCGCTGACTTTTACGGCCGCATCCGATCGATCAGGTTGGACAACACGACGATGCTTTCGCTGCGTTCGATGTCCGCACTGGACCGAATTTTCTCCAAGGCCGCCTCCAGATGCCGCATGTCGCGGGCCAGCACATGCAGAATCGCATCGGGGGTGCCGGTGACCGTCGCAGCGCTGAACACCTCGGGGATGTCCGCCCAGGCCGCTCGCAACTCATCGGGTGCGATCCGGCCGTGGCAGAATACCTGTACGTAAGCCTCGGTGTTCCAACCCAGCGCGTTGCGGTCAATGACCGTGGTGAAGCTCTTGATCACGCCGCTGTCCAGCATCCGGTCCACGCGCCGCTTCACCGCCGGCGCAGACAGATTCACCTTCTCGCCGATTTCGGCGAAGGTGGCGCGCGCATGTTCGGTCAACTCGGCGAGGATGCGCTCGTCGGTCTCATCCAAGCGGTCCACGGCGGGCCCTCCCGGCGATAAACAACAAATCGTCGATTCCAGCACTGTAGCGCAATAAATCGACCATAGACACGCAATATGCGCGGTTTGATTAACAACAGTGCCGCAAATATCGTTGATTCATGACGGAACAACATCTGCTAGCGTCCCGAACCGTCAGGTCAGCCGGGCCCGTCGCGCTCGGTCGCATGCCGAGCGTCCGTCGGTACGCGATGACGCCGCCGGCCTTCTTCGCGGTCGAATACGCGATCAACCCCTGGATGAACACCACCACGCCCGTCGATGTCGGCCTCGCGCAAGCGCAGTGGGAAAGCTTGCGTGAGACCTATTTACGGCTGGGGCATCACGTGGAGGTGATCGAACCCGTGCCCGGCCTTCCGGACATGGTCTATGCCGCCAACGGCGGGTTCGTCACGCGCGATGTCGCGATCGTCGCCAGGTTCCGGTTCGCCGAGCGGGCCGGCGAATCGCGCGCCTACGCCCAGTGGATGTCGTCGCTGGGTTACCGGCCGGTGTGCACCCGCCACGTCAACGAAGGGCAAGGCGACCTGCTGAAGGTCGGCGACATCGTGTTGGCCGGCTGGGGATTTCGCACCGACCGGCGCGCGCATGCGGAGATCTCCCGCGCGCTGCGCGCGCCGGTGATCTCCCTGCAGCTGGTGGACCCCCGCTTCTACCACCTCGACACCGCCCTGGCCGTTCTCGACGATCACACCATCGCGTTCTACCCGCCGGCGTTCAGCGCCGAGGCCCAGGAGCAGCTGGGCGCGCTGTTCCCGGACGCCATCATCGCCGACACGGCCGATGCCTACGTGCTTGGTCTCAACGTCGTCTCCGACGGCCTGCATGTGGTGATGCCCAGCGCGGCAACGGGTTTCGGCGCCCAGTTGCGCCGAGCCGACTTCGAGCCGATCGGCGTCGATTTGTCCGAGCTGCTCAAGGGCGGCGGATCCGTCAAGTGCTGCACCCTGGAGGTATACCCATGACGATCCTCGATGCGCAGACGTCGCAGAAGGTCGCCGCCAACCGGATCGACACCGCGATCAGGTTGGCGGAAAGGCGTACAGCGCATAACTATTCGCCGCTCCCGGTGGTCGCCGCAAGCGCCGAAGGCGCGTGGATCACCGACATCGACGGCCGCCGCTACCTGGATTGCCTATCCGCCTATTCCGCGGTGAACTTCGGCCACCGCAACCCGGAGATCACCGCCACCGCGCATGCGCAACTCGACGCCGTGACGTTGGTCAGCCGCGCATTTCATTCCGACAAGCTCGGACCCTTCTGCGCGGCACTTGCCTACCTGTGTGACAAGGACATGGTGCTGCCGATGAACTCGGGCGCCGAGGCCGTCGAAAGCGGCCTCAAGGTCGCCCGCAAGTGGGGCGCCGACGTCAAGGGCGTACCCGCCGATCAGGCCAACATCATCGTGGCCGACAACAACTTTCACGGCCGCACGATCAGCATCGTCAGCTTCTCCTCGGATCCCGCCGCGCGAAATGGGTTCGGACCCTTCACGCCGGGATTCCGTTCCGTGCCGTTCGGTGACGCCGCCGCGCTGGCGCAGGCGATCGACGACACCACGGTCGCGGTGCTGTTGGAGCCCATCCAGGGCGAGGCCGGGATCATCGTCCCGCCCGACGACTACCTGCCAGCGGTCCGCGCGCTGTGCAGCGAGCACAACGTGCTGATGATCGCCGACGAGATCCAGTCGGGCCTGGCGCGCACCGGTTACACATTCGCCTGCGATCGATGGCGAGTGACCCCGGACGTCTACCTGCTGGGCAAGGCGCTGGGCGGCGGAGTGGTTCCGCTGTCGGCGGTGGTGGCCGACCGCGACGTCCTGGGCGTGTTGCACCCCGGCGAGCATGGCTCCACCTTCGGCGGAAATCCGCTGGCCGCCGCCATCGGCACCACGGTGGTGTCCATGCTGGCGCGCGGCGAATTCCAGGCCCGGGCGACCGCGCTGGGTGCGCACCTGCATCGGCGGCTGCGACAGCTGCTCGGCCACGGGGTCCAGGAGATACGGGGCCTGGGATTGTGGGCCGGTGTCGATATCGACCCCTCACTGGGCACCGGCAAGGAGATCAGCCTGCTGCTGGCCGGCCACGGTGTCCTGGTGAAAGACACCCACGGTTCGACGCTTCGCTTCGCTCCGCCTTTGGTGGTCACCGCCCAGGAGATCGAGTGGGCAGTCGGGCGGCTTGCTGCGGTATTACGGGAGGCTGCTTCATAATCAGCTGATCCGGCCATAGGAGGGGCGCTTGCCAGCCACGTCGATCAGCCTGAAAGAGCAGATGCTCCGGCGGCGCCCGGTGGTGGGCGCGCACGCCGCACACGGGACCGCCGATCACCTCAAGCGCGGTATCGGAACCTTCCAGCTGACCATGTTCGGGATCGGCTCGACGGTCGGCACCGGCATCTTCTTCGTCATGTCCGAGGCCGTGCCCGAGGCCGGGCCAGGAGTGATCGTCTCCTTCCTTCTCGCGGGCATCGCCGCCGGCCTGGCGGCCGTCTGCTATGCCGAATTGGCGTCGGCTGTACCGGTTTCGGGGTCGTCGTATTCGTATGCGTACACCACGCTCGGTGAGGTGGTGGCCGTGGGCGTGGCGGCGTGCCTGCTTCTGGAATACGGCGTGGCCACCGCCGCGGTCGCCGTCAACTGGAGTGGCTATCTGAACAAGCTGCTGAGCAATGTCCTGGGATTCCAGCTGCCGCAAGCCTTATCGGCCGCGCCGTGGGATTCCCAACCCGGGTACGTGAACGTGCCGGCGGTCCTGCTGATCGTGATGTGCGCGTTGCTGCTCATCCGCGGCGCCAGCGAGTCGGCCAAGGTCAACGCCATCATGGTGATGATCAAACTCGGCGTGCTGGTCGTCTTCGCGGTAGTCGCTTTCACGGCATTCGACGTGAGCCATCTCCGTGACTTCGCGCCCTTCGGTGTTTCCGGTATCGGTTCGGCCGCGGGCACCATCTTCTTCTCCTACATCGGTCTGGATGCCGTGTCCACCGCGGGTGACGAGGTGAAGGATCCGCAGAAAACCATGCCGCGGGCACTGATCGGCGCGCTGCTGACCGTCACCGGCGTCTACGTCCTCGTCGCGGTGGCCGCGCTGGGCGCTCAGCCGTGGCAGAACTTCGGCGGCCAGCAGGAAGCCGGGCTGGCCGTCATTCTCGACAACGTCACCCACGGCGGCTGGGCGGGCACGATCCTGGCTGCCGGGGCGGTCATTTCGATCTTCAGTGTCACGCTCGTCACCATGTACGGCCTGACCCGCATCCTTTTCGCCATGGGCCGCGACGGGTTGCTGCCCGCGAGGTTCGCGACGGTGAACGCACGCACCATGACGCCGGTGAACAACACGGTAATCGTCGCCGTCGTCGCCTCGGCTCTGGCCGCGTTCATCCCGCTGCAAAAGCTCGCCGACATGGTGTCGGTCGGCACGCTCACCGCGTTCGTCGTCGTTTCCGTCGGGGTGATCGTCTTGCGGGTGCGCGAGCCCGACCTGCCGCGTGGATTCAAGGTGCCGGGTTATCCTGTCACGCCTATCCTTTCGGTGGCGGCCTGCGGCTACATCCTGGCCAGCCTGCACTGGTACACCTGGATCGCGTTCAGCGGCTGGGTGTCATTGGCGTTGATCTTCTATTTCGTCTGGGGTCGCCACCACAGCGCGCTCAACGACGAGACGGTCGAGCGGTCGGCGTACGACGTCCGGTGACGGGCCCTTACTGGCGCGCCGCCGCGGTGTTGGCCGCCGCCTGAGCCCGCTGCAATGTCGCCGCGACATCGCTGCGGCCCAAGAACATTTCGTCGAAGTACGGCCGCAGGGCGTCGTTGCCGGCGGCAAAGCCCGCACCGCCGGGCGCCGCGATGCGCGGACCGTTCAGCACGGCGAAAAAGGGTGTGACGTCGACACCCCGGGCGGCCCAGTATTGGAAGTAGACCGATTGAGCCGAGGACACCGCCGGGATGGCCGCACCGTAACGCCCGAGGTATTCGTTGCCCTCCTTGCTGCCCATCCAGGCCAGCACCTGTCGGACCGCATCAGGGTGCTTCGTCGCCGCATTGCCCGCCGCGGCAATGCCGTTGGTGACGCTGACCCGGCCCGCCGGCCCGGCGGGCATCATCGCCACGCCCCAGTGGAAGCGGGCATCGCGGGCCACCGGCGCCAGGTTGTAGGTGCCGGACTGAAACAGCGCCATCCTGCCGGCCAGGAACTGGTTGCGGGAGAAGTCGCCGTTGTCGTTGGTGTCGGCGGCGGGCGGCGCGACGTGGTCGCGGTTGATCAAGTCGACCAGATACTGAAAGGCCGTCACGGCTGCGGGGTTGTCGAACGCGAACGTGTCGTCTCGCTGGAACACGCCGCCGGCCGAACCGATGTAGTTCAGGTAGATGCCCTGGGGGTCATTGGCCGCGTTGTATGCCCACTGACGCACCCGTCCAGCATCGAAACGTGCTGTGTCGCCGCGGTTTCCGTCGGAGTCGACGGTAAGCCGGCGCAGCAGGGGACGTAACGTGTCGCCGCCGTCGGGGCTCCACCGCAAGGTGTTCAGCTGGGCGGGTTCGACGCTGGCCGCGGCAAGAAGATCCGCGTTGTAGTACAACGCTATCCCTGCATCGGTCAGCTGGGGCACGCCCCACAACGTGCCGTTACGGGTGAACTGCTCGACCACCGGCCGCTCCCACTCCGCGGCGGCTTTGGGCCCGAGCACTTCGCCGATGTTCAGTAACCGGCCGCTGTCGGCATACGCCGCGAGGTAGGCGTTGGACAGCCAGAAGATATCGTCGGCGCTGCCGCCGGCCACGTCGGTGCGCAGGGTGTTGAAGTACGTTGAATAGGCCACCAAGTTCAGGTGCACGTCGATGTCGGGATGCGCGCGGCTGAACGCCTCGAAGGATTGCCGATAGGCCGCGCCGATCTGATCGCCCCAGATGCGTACCGTGACGACGGTCTTGCCGCCATGGGGCTGGCCGGAGTAATCCAGCAGTACGGCCATCGCCGCCAGCAGCACGGCCACCAGCGCAACCGATCCCGCGATCAGTGTGGAAAAGCGGGGCCGGGTCACTTTAGTCCCGAGACGACGATCGACGCGACGATGTGGCGCTGGAAGATCACGAACAGCGCGATCAGCGGGGCGATCGCGACGGTGGTCGCCGCCATCACCAGCGTCCACTGGGAATTGAACCGCGACTGCAGCTCGGCGGTTGCGACGGTGAGCACCCGCCACTTGTGGCCGCTGGTGATCACCAACGGCCACATGAAGTTGTTCCATTGCGAGACGACCGTGATCAGTGCCAGTGCGGCAAGGACCGGGCGACTGGACGGGATCACCACGTGCACGATGACGTCGAGGGTGTTCGCCCCGTCCAGCCGGGCGGCGTTGATCAAGTCGTTCGGAATGATGCGGAAGTGCTCGCGCAGCAGAAAGATTGCGTAG
The DNA here is from genome assembly GCF_019668465.1 of Mycobacterium senriense. NCBI lineage: Bacteria > Bacillati > Actinomycetota > Actinomycetes > Mycobacteriales > Mycobacteriaceae > Mycobacterium > Mycobacterium senriense. Next base: position 3,829,235 of record NZ_AP024828.1, read on the forward strand.
GGCGAGCCGAACATGAACGGCAGCACCAACGCCCAGAACGTGTTGCGCAGGCCGAGCTGGGCCATCATCAGATACATCGGCACCACCGTGACGGTGCCGGGCACCATCAGCGTCGCGATGTACACCCAGAACAGCGCGTCACGGCCGGGGAATTGCAGGCGCGCGAAGGCGTATCCGGCCAGCACCGAAAAGGTCAACTGGCCCACCAGGATCACCGCCGTCATTAATGCGGTCACCGCGGCCGCCCGGCCGAATCCGGCTCCGGCCAGGTTGGCGAAGTTGGACAGCGTGGGTGGCCGCGGCAGTTGCAACGGGGTGCCCGTGGCGAATTGGTGGGCCGAGGTGAATGCCGTCATCAATCCGAGTGCGAACGGCGCCAACGTGATCAATGCGCCCAGTGACAGCCCGGCATAAATCACGATGCTGGTGGTGCGGTTAGGTGAGGTCATAGCTGATCCGTCGCCGGAAGTACAGGTGCTGGACCAGGGTGACGCCGATCAGGATGACGAACAACACCACCGCCATCACCGAGGCCCGGCCGATGGACGCCGAACCGAACGCCTCGGCATAGATGCGATGGGCCACCAGGTCGGTGCTGCCGGCCGGTCCGCCGTCGGTCAGCGCGTACACCATGTCGAAAACCTGTGCTGCGCTGACGATCCCGGTCACCAGCACGAAGAAGGTCGTTGGCCGCAGCATGGGCATGGTGATGCGCCAGAATCGCTGCCACGCGGTGGCGCCGTCGGTGCGTGCCGCGGCCTGGATGTCGTCGGGAATGGCCAGCAGGCCCGCCAGAAACGACAGCGAGACGTAGCCGACGTTCGTCCACACCACCACGGCCGAAACGAGCGGCAACGCAAAGCTGGGATCGGAGAGCCACTCGATGCTGTGCCCGAGCACGGTGCTCACCGCGCCGTCCGTGGGAGCCAGGATCCAGCGCCACAGCACCGCGATGGCCAGCGGCGCGCAAATCCACGGCAGCACAAACAGGGTGCGAAACACATTGGTGCCGCGGAGCTGGCCGGCCAGCATGGTCGCGGCCAGCAGTCCCAGCGCGGTCTGCGCCGGCACCACGATCGCGACGAAGATGACCGTGACGATCAGCGAGTTGCCGAAACCCGCGTCGGTCAGCACCGACCGCCAGTTGGACAGGCCCACAAAGTGCAGGGGGCCGAGCAGATCCCAGCGGCACAGGCTCAGCCAGAGCACGACCAGGATGGGCAGCAGTAGAAAGGCGAGCACGCCGAACAGGCTGGGCGCCAGCAGCGCGTAGCCCAGCGCCGTGGATCGAGGTTGTTTCCTCAGCACCGCGCTGGCCATGGGGTTATTAAAGCGGGCGCCGCCGGGGTTTGGGGTGAGCGGCCGTTACGGTGGAAGCGTGACACCGAACCGGGGGATCGATGCCGACTTCCTGGACCTGCCGCGCCACGACCTGGCCGATGCCGCGCTCTCGGCGGCCAAGTTGGCCGGGGCGACGCACGCCGACCTGCGGGTTCATCGCATCATTACCGAAATCATCCAGCTGCGCGACGGCGAGCTGGAGACCGCGGTGATCAATCGTGAGGTGGGCCTGGCGGTGCGAGTGATCGTCGACGGCACCTGGGGATTCGCCTCGCATGCGGAGCTGGTGCCGTCGGTGGCGGCCGAGACGGCGCGGCGCGCGGTGCACGTGGCCACCACTTTGGCGACGCTGAGCAGCGAGCGCGTCGAGCTGGCGCCCGAACCGGTGTACGCGGACGCGGCCTGGGTGTCGGACTACCGGATCGACCCGTTCGACATCTCGACCACCGACAAGATCGCCGTGCTGGAGGACTACTCCGGGCGGCTGCTGAGCGCCGACGGCATCAACCACGTGTCGGCGCTGCTGACCGCCGTCAAGGAGCAGACGTTCTACGCCGACACGTTCGGATCCTCGATCACCCAACAGCGGGTGCGGGTGCTGCCCTCGCTGGAGGCGGTGACGGTCGACCCCGCGGCCGGCAGCTTCGATTCGATGCGCACGCTGGCGCCGCCGATGGGCCGTGGCTGGGAGGTCCTGGCCGGTGACGAGGTGTGGAACTGGACCGACGAGCTGGCGCAGCTGCCGTCATTGCTGGCCGAGAAGATCAAGGCGCCCACCGTCGTTCCGGGGCCCAAAGACCTGGTGATCGACCCGACCAACCTGTGGCTGACGATCCATGAATCAATCGGGCACGCAACCGAATACGACCGCGCGATCGGCTACGAGGCGGCCTACGCCGGTACGTCGTTCGCCACGCCGGACAAACTGGGCACCATGCGGTACGGGTCGCCGGTGATGACGGTGACCGCGGACCGCACCGTCGAATTCGGCTTGGCCACCATCGGTTACGACGACGAGGGGGTGGCCGCGCAAAGCTGGGATCTGGTGCGCGACGGAATCTTCACCGGCTACCAGCTCGACCGAGTATTCGCGCAGCGACTGGGCCAGCCGCGCTCCAACGGATGCTCGTATGCCGACTCGCCGCACCATGTGCCGATCCAGCGGATGGCCAACGTGTCGCTGCAGCCGGCGCCCGACGACATCAGCACCGACGACTTGATCAGCCGGGTCGAGGACGGCATCTACATCGTCGGCGACAAGTCATGGTCAATCGACATGCAGCGCTACAACTTCCAATTCACCGGCCAGCGTTTCTTCCAGATCCGCGAGGGCAGGCTGGACGGTCAGCTGCGTGACGTGGCCTATCAGGCCACCACCACCGAGTTCTGGAATTCGATGGAGGCTTTGGGGGGAGCGTCGACCTGGCGCCTGGGTGGTGCGTTCAATTGCGGCAAGGCCCAACCCGGACAGATCGCGGCGGTCAGCCACGGCTGCCCGTCGGCGCTGTTCCGCGGCATCAACGTGCTCAACACCCGCACCGAGGGCGGGCGCCAGTGATCACCGCGCAGCATGTCGTCAACATCGTGCTCGATGAGGCGGCCAAGCTCGGCCGCGCCGACGAGACCATGGTGCTGGTCACCGACAAGGTCGAGGCGACGTTGCGTTGGGCGGGCAATTCGATGACCACCAACGGGGTTTCGGTGAGCCGCAGCGTGTCGGTGATTTCGGTGGTGCGTCGCGGGTCCGGCGCGCGCATCGGCACGGTGGTGTCCGCTGAGGCCGACCCGCGGGTGCTGCCCGGGCTGGTGGCCGCGTCGCAGGAGGCGGCCAGCGCGGCGCCGGAGGCCGGTGACGCCGCGCCGCTGCTGAGCGATACCGGGGTGCCCGTGGATTGGGACGCGCCGGTGCCCGGCACCGGGCCATTGGTCTTCTCCGATGTGGCCGGCTCACTGACCCGCGGCTTCCGCGGCGAAGACCGGTTGTATGGCTTTGCCCACCACAGTGTTTCGACGACCTTCCTGGCATCGTCGACGGGATTGCGGCGACGTTTCACTCAGCCCAACGGGGCGGTGGAAATCAACGCCAAACGCGGCGACGCCAGCGCCTGGGCGGGGGTCGGGACACCCGACTTCGTCGATGTGCCAACCGATTCGCTGCTCGAGCAGCTGTCGACGCGGCTGGGCTGGGCGCAGCGCAGCGTCGAGCTGCCGGCGGGACGCTACGAGACGATCATGCCGCCGTCGACGGTGGCCGACATGATGATCTACATGGCGTGGTCGATGGCCGGCCGCGGCGCCCAGGAGGGCCGGACCGCGTTCTCGGCGCCCGGCGGCGGAACCCGGGTGGGGGAGCGGCTCACCGATCTGCCGCTGACGCTCTACTCCGATCCGATGGCGCCCGGACTGACTTGTACGCCGTTCGTCGCGGTCAGCAGTTCCTCCGAGACGGTGTCGGTGTTCGACAACGGTGCGGAGATCAATCAGGTGGACTGGATCCGCAAGGGAGTGATCAACGCGCTGGCTTATCCGCGAGCCACCGCCGCCAAATACGACGTCGACGTCGCGGTGGCCGCCGACAACCTGGTGATGACCGGTGGGACGGCCAGTCAGGAGGACATGATCGCGGCCACCGAGCGCGGTCTGTTGCTGACCACGCTGTGGTACATCCGCGTCGTCGACCCCACCACCCTGTTGTTCACCGGGCTGACCCGCGACGGCGTCTACCTCATCGAGGACTGCCGGGTGACCGCGGCGGTCAACAACTTCCGATTCAACGAGAGTCCGCTGGACCTGCTGCGGCGGGCCACCGAAGCCGGCGTCAGTGAAAAGACCCTGCCGCGCGAATGGGGGGATTGGGCCACCCGCGCCGCGATGCCGTCGCTGCGGATACCCGACTTCTACATGTCGTCGGTGAGCCAGGCCCAGTAATTCATTGCCGCCGGGCGGCGGGCGTTCTAGCGTGTGACGAATGACGGCTCCGGTTTCTGTTCGAGAAGACCAGCTCATGCGGTTGGTGTCGTTGGCTCCGGGCGACAGTCGTCTGGCGGCGCTGGTTCGCCGGGTATGTGCGCAGACGATGTCGCTGCCGCCGCTGCCCGCGAGCGTCGAGGTCGGCGAGCCGGAATCGGAAACCGAGGCCGCGGTCGCCGAATTCGCCGAACAATTCAGCGCCGACGTCGCGTCGGTCACCGCCGAACAGCGGTCGCGGTTGTGGAAGCAGCTAGGGGACGGCACTTTTGGCGTCGTCGTGCAGATGTACATCGCCGACTTCATCCCCCGGGTGCGGGCCGGGCTGGAAGCGCTCGGCGTCGGCGCGCAATACCTCGGCTGGGTCGGTCAAGCGATCACCTGGGATCACACCACCGATCCGGCGTATGCGGTGTTCAACCAATTTTTAATCGCGGTGGCGCGAATGCGTGCCCTCGACCCCGTCACCTCCGAACTGGTTCGGCTACGCGGGGCGGCACAGCACAATTGCCGGTTGTGCAACTCGCTGCGAGAGGGCGGCGCGCTCGATGCTGGTGGCTCGGAAACGCTGTACGAGGAGATCGCGCGCTTCGAATCATCGAGTTTGCTCGATGACCGCGCTAAAGCAGCGCTGCGTTATGCCGATGCGTTAATTTGGACGCCTGCGCACCTCGTCGCCGACGACGTCGCCGAGGTGCGCTCCCGGTTCTCCGAGTCGGAGGCCGTGGAGCTCACCTTCGACATCATGCGAAATGCCAGCAACAAAGTCGCCGTGTCATTGGGCGCCGACACACCGCGCGTCGAGACCGGCACCGAGCGGTACTTGCTCGACGCCGACGGCCAGACGGTATTCAGCTGACGTTTGCGGACGCCGCGCGGTGCCGCCGGGCCGGACCGGTCTTAGCTGACGGCGCGGTGTGGGGCGGTAGTAGCTGGCCACCGGGGTTGTGCCGCCGAGTGGTTGAGGGCTCAGACGCCCGTCGACGCGGCGGCGAGAGCACGAAATGTTAACCATTCGTACACTGACGCGCAAGCCCCCGTTTCCGCTGTGTGTGGGGGTCATTCGCTACTTTTAGCGCGTTCGCCGACACTGATACGACACCGAGAAGTGGCGGTAACGAGATGGCAGCGTGGCCCGAGCCGGGTGGCCACGGATCGTGCGTCATTGGCGCGCGGTCCGGATGGCTTTGCCGGTCAGTTTGTTTGCAGGATTTTTAGCTTGGGTTGCGTCGAACGCGGCAGCGTTCCCGCGCAGAGGGAGGTTCGGAAATGACAAGCACCCGTACACGCTCGCGCGTTCGAGTGTCGTCGGTCTGGGCTGCCGGCGTCGCGCTGGGTGCCTCGATGCTCGGCGGCGCGGTGCTGTCGGCTCCGTTAGCCTCGGCTAACTGCAATTTGAGTCCGGCCGACGATCAGTACATCAAACTGCTCGCGCAGAACAAGATGGTCCACACTGCCGACTTCAGCGATTGCCACGAGGCCGCCGAGGGTCGTTGGTTCGCCGATCAGGTTCGGGCCAACCCCAATCCGTTCGGTGAGGGCCAAGAGCTGATCAACATGATCACCAACACCACCCCGATGACTCAGGCGCAGGCCGAGTGGGAGGTCGAGTCGGCGATCTACGTCTACGCACCCGAACTGATCCCCAAGATCAAAGACCAAGCCGCAAACGCAAACTGGCCGACTCCGTAGCGAGAGCAATTGGGGCGCAACGGATTGTGTTGCGCTGAGAACGTAAGCGGCCGTGAGGCGTTGCCCTCCGGCCGTTTTCGTGTTCGTATTGCAGCTAACTCAAGGTCGGGCACCGTAACCGCTGGGTGACGGCGATCAATTCGACCGCGCCGCATTGCCCCCATAGCGTCGGCTCCGTTACCGCTTTAGACCCGAATAGTTTCACGCACAGTAATTTTAGCTAATTGCTGTTCACGCGTTGTTCGAAACGATCATCGTTTGCCGCGCTTATCGGCGGTGGTACCCGAACTTTGTTGCGAAAGGGAAGGTAGCAAATTCCACGATAAGGGGGTCTGAGAGAAGTGAGAACGACACGATCGCGCGTGCAGGTGCTGGCGGTGGGGGCCGCGGGCCTGGCGCTGGGGGCCGCGATGTTCGGTGGTGCTGTGGCGTCAGCGCCGCAGGCCTCGGCGTCGTGCAACATGTCTCCCGCCGACGATCAGTACATCAAATTGCTGGCGCAGAACAAGATGGTGCACAACGCCGACTTCAACGACTGCAGCGAGGCAGCCGAGGGACGCTGGTTCGCCGATCAGGTTCGTGCCAACCCTAATCCGTACGGCGAGGGCCAGGAGCTGATCAACATGATCACCCGCACTACGCCGATGAGCCAGGCCCAGGCCGAGTGGGAGGTCGAGTCGGCGATTTTCGTCTACGCGCCCGACATGATTCCCAAGATCAAGTCTCAAGCGCCGGGGCCGGCTCCCGCCTGACCTCGAGAACATCGAGGCGCAACGGCGGTGGGTGCTGCCGATATGGGGCGCCCACCGCAAAAGTCGGCATCAGGTGAAGGCGGCGGCACCGCCCGACACACCCTGACTTCAGCCTTCGGCTACGGTTTCCTACGGACAACCCTGTCGGGGCGGTAGCTCAGTTGGTTAGAGCCGCGGACTCATAATCCGTTGGTCGCGGGTTCGAGCCCCGCCCGCCCCACTTAAAAGGCCTGGTAGAGCCTTTCTAGGCCGCCAGATTGGTTCGATCGGGCCTCCGGTCGCGGCGCGCGGCGGATCGCGGTGGAAGGGTCGGCGCGCTAGCTACTTCGACCTGAAAAAGTCGGGGTGTGGCGGTGGCTGAAGTGGCCGTTGTTTGACGAGATGATGGCCTCGAACCCTTGGGCAAGAAGGGATCGAGGCCATCGTGCTGAGAACTTTAAACGACCAGCCGTCGTTGTGGGACGCGATACTGCCGTCGGAGCTGCTGGTGTTGCCCGACGAATTGGCGCGGGTGGACAGGCTGCTCGACGACCCAGCGTTCTTCGCGCCTTTCGTGTCGTTTTTCGACGCACGAATGGGGCGTCCGTCGGTACCGATGGAGACCTATCTGCGGATGATGTTCCTGAAGTTCCGTTACGGGCTGGGTTATGAGTCGCTGTGTCGTGAGGTGGGTGATTCGATTTCCTGGCAACGGTTTTGCCGAATCCCGTTCGGCACACGGGTCCCGCATCCGACCACGTTGATGAAGCTGACCCGCCGGTGCGGCGATGCTGCGGTGGCCGGGCTCAACGATGCGCTGTTGGCCAAAGCCACCGAGCGCAAATTGCTGCGAACCGACAAGGTCCGTGCGGATACCACCGTGGTGCCAGCGGCGGTGGCCTATCCGACCGACTCGGGTTTGTTGGCCAAGGCCGTGGGCAGCATCGCTGGCACGATCACGCGTATTCAAGCCGCCGGCGGAGCGACGCGCACCCGGGTGCGCGACCGCAGTCGCTCCGCGGGGCAGCGGGCCCGTTCGATCGCGGCCAAGCTGCGTCTGCGCGGTGCAGCGGCGCGCGAGGAGGGCCAGGCTGCGGTGCTGCGGATTACCGGGGATCTGGCCGGTATCGCCGAATCGACGGTGCGTGATGCCCAGGCGGTGCTGCGCAACGCCCGACGGAGTCTGCCCACCGCGACCGGTCGGCGTTGCGGCCAATTGCGCCGAGCGATCAATGACCTCGATACGCTGTTGCAACGCACCGCTCTAGTGGTGGCTCAGACCCGCAGCCGGCTGGCCGGAGTGATGCCTGATTCAGCGACCCGGATGGTCAGTTTCCATGACGTCGATGCCCGCCCCATCCGCAAGGGTCGGCTCGGTAAGCCGGTGGAGTTCGGTTACAAAGCCCAGGTCGTAGACAACGCCGACGGGGTCATCCTCGACCACACCGTCGAGACCGGAAACCCTGCTGATGCACCGCAATTGGTGCCGGCCATCGCACGCATAACAGAACGCACCGGTGGTGCACCAACAGCGGTGACTGCTGATCGCGGCTATGGATACGCGTCGGTGGAAACCGAACTGCACGACCTCGGGGTTCGCCGCGTCGCGATCCCGCGTGCCAATAAGCCCAGTGCCACCCGCCGGGAGTTCGAACACCGAAGAGCATTCCGCGCCAAGATCAAATGGCGAACCGGATGTGAAGGCCGGATCAACCACCTCAAACGCAGCTACGGTTGGAACCGCACCGAGTTGACCACCCTGACGGGAGCTCGAACCTGGTGCGGACACGGAGTCTTCGCCCACAACCTGGTCAAGATCAGCGCCCTGGCCGCATGAACAGCGCAGACCAGCAGCCCGATCGACCAGCCTCGGCCGTCAGCTCGAGCGCCCTCAGACCATCAACCGTTTTTCAGGTCGAAGTAGCTAACCGTCAGCCGCCACTTTGAGCAGGATCTTGCCGCCACGGAGGAGATGTTGCACCGCGTCCTGGATATGCTCCAGGGGGTACGCGGCCCCCACCGGGACAGCGAGGGCGCCGTCGGCCACCAGCGGTGTCGCCTCACGAATGACCGGCAGCACTTTGTTGCGGTAGTCGAAGTCGCCGACAAAGAATCCGCGGACGGTGAGGTGTTTGCCGACCAGTGTCGAGGTGTCGACCCACATGGGTTCGTTCCTGGCCCAGGAATAGCTGACCAACCGTCCACCGTCGGACAGCAATTCGAGCAACCGCGCTACCCCCGGACCCCCGACGGCATCCACTGCCAGCGCCACTCGCGCGTCGCCGATCGCTGCTCGAACATCGCTGACCGCATCGGGGTCGTCGAGGTGGACGACGTCGGCCCCGGCTGCTGTGAGCTCGGCGAACGTTGTGTCGTCGCGGGCCAGGTTGATCGTCTTCAGTCCACGAAGTTTGGCTAGCGCGATCATTGACCGTCCCACACCGGAGTTCGCGGCGTTCTGAACCACCCAGTCGCCGGGCTGCAGGGTGGTGCATTCACTGAGCATCAAGCCTGCTGTCGGGGGGTTGCTGCCCAGCATCGAGTACTGCTCGATGTCACCGTCGGCGGGGAGTGCGAACAGGCCGTCGGCGGGCACGACGAGCCGCTCACGCCACGCACCGGCATACAGGGGTAGCACGACCAGATCGCCGACTTGAAGTCCATCGACCTCGGCACCAGTGGCAAGCACGCGGGCGACCCCCTCTGCACCTGGTATGTGGGGCAGCGATGGTCGCGCGAGCGCGCCCATGACAACCAGGAGGTCGTGTTTGTTCAACGGCGAGATCTCAACGCTCAGCAGAACCTCGTGCGGACCCGGTGGCGGCGGCTCCTCTATGTCGACGACGCGGAGCACCTCCGCGGGGTCGCCGAACCGTTCAATCTGGATGGCGCGCATGACAATTCCTTTCGATCGAAGGGCTATGTAAACGGCGGTTATCGCCGAATTTCGGCGTCGCTGCGCGTCTCGATGGCCTTGATGCTGTGAACGAACGCCTTCCTTAAGACTCCCTTGCCGATGGTGCCGAGTACGGCCGCCAGGACGCGTCCCTTGAGGTTTTTGCCCTCCCGGACAATGACAACGTCCACGTTCGTGGTGCCGTAGGGACGCGGGCTGAGGGTGTAGACGTAGCCCGACGCGCCTCCCCAGGTGTTCGAGTCGGTGGTCGTAAGCGTGACGTGGTTGGGATCGGACCAGTCGTAGTGCAGCCGTTCCCAGATGCCGCCTGAGCCTTCGGTGACATCGGCGTCACGCGCGCCCTTGTGGTGCACTATGAGGTCGGCGTCCGCGCTATCCGGAAAGACCTCGGAACGGCCCGGTCCGAAGTCAGTGAGCCCGGCGATGAACTGCTCCGGGGTAGATGCGGTGGACCGGTGGAAATGAATCGTGGACATCGCGTCCTCCTTACTTGATCGATTGATCCTTCGTTCCCGGGAAGCGCACCGCCGCCAATCCGAATTCCCGCTTGGACCTCGGCAGCCATGCCTCATTGATCCTGGTGTTGGGAGGGACAGCCTTAAGATCGGGCGATGACGCCAACGGTCAGCGCGCTGGGTAACTTCCTGCGCGCGCGCCGCGAACAACTCCGCCCGGAGGATGTCGGGTTGGATTCCGGACCTCGCAGGCGCGTCCGGGGATTGCGCCGCGAAGAGTTGGCGATGCTCGCGGGCATTAGCGTCGACTACTACCTGCGACTCGAGCAAGGTCGTGACCGGCACCCGTCCTCACAGGTGCTCGATGCGCTCGCCCGGGCGCTGCGACTGGATATCAAAGCCACAGAACATCTGCATCGGCTTGCGGGCTTACAAGCGGCGCATAGCCCTCGGCCTGTTGCAGAGGCAGCGGCTGACGGTCTCGATCAACTGATCGAGCAGATCTCGCTTCCTGCGATCGTCACCAACCGATACCAGGATGTGTTGGCCGCCAATGCGATTGCCTGCGCGTTGTCACCAGGGTTCGCGCCCGGCGAGAACTTCTTGCGGTGGCGGCTGCTGACACCGGCTGCTCGCGATTTTTTCGTCGACTGGGACGAGGCAACCGAGGTCGCGGTGAGTGGCTTACGGGAATCCGCGGCCGGCAATGTGGGTGATCCTCGCTTACGCGCCTTGATCGACGAGCTTTCGGCAGCCAGCGACCGATTCCGCGAACTCTGGGCACGCGCAGATGTCGGATACCGTAGCGGCATCCTCCACCTGCGACATCCCCTGGTGGGTGATCTCTACCTTCGCCGCACGAGGCTCAGCGTCCCCGACTCAGACACTCAGGTGTTCATTTACCACCCCGAGCCGGGCAGTGATTCGGCAAAAGCGCTTGAGGCACTCGCAGCCTCATAAACCCGTAAGGGCGCTGGGGTTACGGAAGTTCTTCGAGGAGGGTGGCCACGAACTGGTGGTGACCTCGGACAAGGACGTCTGGACTCGGAGTTCGAGCGCGAACTGCCTGACGTCCCACCGGCCGCTGGAGCCGGCCTATTACGCTCAACGCCTGAGGCCAGCCGCCGGCTGAGTGCTCAAATCAGAAGGTCTCAACACGCCCGCCGTGATGGCATTGGAGCTGGCCGCTCCGATCCAGTGGACCCGATGGAGGGGCCAGTATGGCAACCATGCGGTCTGTCGTTGCCGAGAAGGTAGGCGAACCGTCCGAGGTCCTGCAGCTACAGGCCCGGCCAATCCCGGAGCCTGGCATCGGCCAGGTCCGGATCCGGGTAACAGCTGCACCGGTTGAGGCCAGCGATCTACACACCGTCCGCGGCAGATACGGATTTACCCCGGAGTTTCCCACCGTGCCCGGAATCGAATCCGTTGGTGTGATCGACGAAATCGGGAGCAGTGCAGAGGGATTGACCATCGGGCAGCGCGTCATCACAATCGGAGTCACGGGCACCTGGCAGGAATACGTCGTTGCCGATGCCGAGCGAGTGCTGCCTGTACCCGCGGGCATGAGCGATTCCACCGCCGCCCAGATTCTCAGCAATCCGCTCACCGCCGTCATCTTGACCAGTGAAAAGCTCGATGTTCGGTCGGGTGAATGGCTTTTGCAGACCGCAGCCGGCTCAATCGTGGGCCAGTCGGTCATCCAACTGGGAACCCACGTCGGCTTCAAAACCCTCAACGTGGTCCGTCGTCGCTCGGCTGTCGAGGACGTCCTCGCGCTGGGCGGCACCGCGGTGATCTGCACCGAAGACGAGGACCTGCGCGAACGGGTGGCCGAGATCGCCGGCGCCGATGGCGTGTCCAAGGCGATCGACTGCGTGAGCGGTCAGGTGGGCGCGGGTGCGTTGTCCACGCATCGGCAAACCGAACCCGACAAACTCACCATCCCCATCTTCGCCCGCTCGCTGATCTACGAAACCAAGACCGTTCGGGGGTTCTGGCTGTTCCGCTGGTTCAACCAAACCCCGAAGGATCGGATGGCGGCAACGATCGACCGGACACTTCAGCTCGTCGACAGTGGTGCGCTACGGGTGCCCGAGGGGCAGCCGATCCCCGCCGAAAAGTTCAGTGAGGCGGTTTATTTGGCCGAAGCGCCCGCACACGGGGGCAAACCGCTGCTGGTGTTCGAAACGTAAAAACGCGAGGCGCGACGCGCGCCTGCCACTTGGCAAATAATTTTCCTTTTGCCGTGGTCGTTTAACCACTACGCTGAGCCCATCGGGACACCCGTGATCAACTGGGTTGATATCGGTCACCGCTTCAGTAGCCATATCACCTCGGAATTTGCTTGCCGACGACCCAGCCTCGGCCGCCGTCGCGATGGACTCAACCCGCAGAACGCCTCTAAAGGCGCGCCGTCCTGTCTGCCAGTAGAACGCAATTCGAGGTGAGGATGGGCGCGGTGACCACAATCCGGGCAGCGGCAGTCCAACTGCGTCCTGAGCTGTACAGCCGGGACGGGACCGTCGAGCGCGTCGTCGCGAAGATCGACGAACTGGCAACGCGTGGCGTGCAATTCGCGACTTTTCCGGAGACTGTCGTTCCCTATTATCCGTATTTTTCGTTTGTGCAGCCCCCGTACCAAATGCTGCCCGAGCAAATACGGCTCATGCGGGAGGCCGTCACCGTGCCATCCCCGGCGACACAGGCAATCGCCGACGCCGCAAGCCGCGCCGGAATGGTGGTCTCCATAGGTGTGAACGAGCGCGACGGCGGCTCACTGTTCAACACCCAGCTGCTTTTCGATGCGGACGGAGCACTGATCCAGCGTCGCCGAAAGATCACTCCGACCTATCACGAACGCATCATCTGGGGCCAAGGCGATGGCAGCGGACTTCGAGCCGTCGACAGCGCAGTGGGTCGCATTGGCCAGCTGGCCTGTTGGGAGCACTACAACCCGCTGGCCCGCTACGCGCTGATCGCCGACGGCGAGCAAATTCATTCGGCGATGTTTCCGGGATCCATTTTCGGCGACCTGTTTGCCCGGCAGGCGGAAGTCCAGGTGCGCAACCATGCGCTCGAATCGGGTGTCTTCGTGGTCGTGGCAACCGCCTGGCTCGATCCCGATCAGCAGGCGCAGCTCATGGCGGACACGGGTTGCCCGATAGGGCCGATCTCGGGTGGCTGCTTCACCGCGATCATCACACCGCAAGGCGAGCCGCTCAGTGAGCCCCTGCGTTCCGGTGAAGGCGAGGTGATCGGGGATCTGGACTTTACGTTGATCGACAAACGCAAGGCCTTCATGGACTCCGTCGGGCACTACAGCCGACCCGAATTGCTAAGTCTCCTTATCGATCACACTCCCAGCGCCTACATTCATCGACGGTTTCCGGGATCGTCTATCGTGCCTGGCACTGAGGAGAGCGTGATGGTACTCACGGATCCGGTGACGACGTCGGTTGACGGAGGCGCCGTATGACATGCATGGGAAAGCCTTACTACCCATTGTGGTTGGACGACCTGGCCGACGACGTCACCCTCGAGGCCGCGGCGATGGACGGCACCGCGCACGGTGCCGAGGCTGTCCGCTTCATCTTGGGCAAAGCTCGCGAACAGTACGAGCACCAAGAGTTCACCTACGCCGGTCCCTGCGGCGAAAGCGGTTACGTCGAGGACTATTCGAGCTCGGTTCGCGGGGTGCCGACCTGCGTCGTCGTGCTGGTCACCTTCAACACCGACGGGCAGACCCAGCACGTCGTGGTGAACCACCGGCCGCGCAGCGCGATGTTGAACTTTTCCCGCGTGATGCTCGAAACCTTCGCCGACACCCCGCATGCCAAGCATTGGAAAGGCACCCCGTAATGGCATCGACATATCTGGGAAAGCCTTATTACCCGGCGTGGTTGGACAATCTGGCCGACGACGTGACGGGGGAGGGGCCGGCATGGGACGGCGCCATCCAGGGCGCTGCGGCCGTCCATGAAGTCGTGGTCGCCGCCAAAGAGATCTACGAGTTTCAAGAGTTCCACTACGCCGGGCCATGCGGGGACAACAGCTTCCTTGAGGACTACACATCATCGGTTCGCGGTGTGCCGCTGCGCGTCATCGTTCTGGTCGCCTTTAATGCCGACGGGAAGGCCCAGCGCCTAGTGGTCAATCACCGCCCGCGCAGTTCTGTGCTGGAGATGTCACGCGCGATGCTCGAGAGATTCGCCGGCACCCCCCTTGCCAAACACTGGGAAGGCACACCGTAAGGAGCGCGAATGAGTACGCCCCTGTATCTGATCACCGGCGCGGGTGGGGGCACCGGTGGGGTCAGCAGACAAGTGATCGAGCAACTGCGCGCGGGTGGAAACCAGGTGCGCGCGTTGGTCCATCGAGACGATGCTCGTGCCGATCCGCTGCGCGAACTCGGCGCTGAAGTGGTCATCGGGGATCTGACCGAACCGCGAGATGTCGTCAACGCCATGGCCGGCGTCGATCGCATGTTCTTTTCGATGAGCGTTTCGCCGGACTACCTGACGGCGACAGCCGTAATCTGTGATGCTGCATTGGAATACGGTCACCTGGAGGTGGTCGTGAACATGTCTCAGATGACGGTGTCGCAGATGACGCTGACCAGCGAGGGGGAGTCTCACCAACATCGGCTGCACTACCTCGCAGAGCACGTCTTAAACTGGTCGGGAATACCGGTGGTGCACATCAGACCGACGGCGTTTTTGGATAATCCGATCTTTACCTGGTTCGCCGCGCCATCGCTGCGGGAACGAAATCTGTTGGTGTTGCCCTTCGGAACCGGGCGAACCTCGCCGATTGCCACCAGCGACGTGGCCCGCGCGGTCGCGGCAGTGCTCGTCGACCCCGCCGACCGTATCGGGAATATCTACGAGTTGACCGGACCGACCAGCCTGGACATCGACGGGCTGGCAGCCGAATACGCACGGGGACTGCACCGGCCGATACAAGGTTCCGACATTCCGCATGAGACCTGGGTCCAGGAAGTCCTCAAACCGCTCGGCCTGCCCGAGCACCTGCAGCAGCACCTCACCACGATGGCGCTCCTGCACCGGGCCGGACGCTACGACCGAGCCACCGATGACGTCGAAAAGCTCACGGGGCAGCAGGCTTCCACGGTTGGCGAATACGTCGCCGAACATCCCGAGCTGTTCTCATAGCTAATGGGCGATCTGCTCGCCGAGGTGGTCGCGGCGCACGGCGGCATGGAGCGCTGGAACAGTGTGACATCGGTCAACGTCGCCGCGTCGATCACCGGGGCGACCTGGTTCGTCAAGGGCAAAGGCGATGCGCTCAAGGACGTCCGCTTCCAGGTCGACACCACGCGCGAGCTGCTGACGATGGACTTCGTCGGTCAAGACAAGCGCTCGATCTTCGAGCCCTCCCGCGTCGCGATGCAACGCGCTGACGGCATGACCGTGCAGTCACGTGCGGACCCGGAGCGGTCGTTTGACGGGCACGTGCTCGCCACCCCGTGGGACGACCTGCACGTCGCCTACTTCAGCGGGGAGGCGCTCTGGACGTATCTGAACACGCCATTCGTCTTCACCTGGCCCGAATTCGTCACCGACGAGATCAGCCCCATCGAGGTGGACGGTGAACCGTGCCGGCGGCTAAGGGCGACGTTTCCCGATCACATCAAAAGCCATACCCGCGAACAGATCTTCTGCTTTGGCCCGGACGGGCTGCTGCGCCGTCAGGACTACACGGTCGACATCCTGGGTGGCGCAGCCGGGTTGAACTACGCCAGCGACTTTCGCGATGTCGACGGGATCATCATCCCCACCAAGCGGCGGGTCTACAGCTGGGAGGGCGACTATCAGCTGGTCCCGGAGCCGCTGCTGATCGCGATCGACATGAGTCAGATCACCTTGCGCCGAAACAACATCTGAGAGGAGCGCATCATGGCCGACATCGAACCGCATGGAGCATCGGGAAGCTATAGCAACAGCGCGATCACAGCGTTGCACGCCGGAGAACTCCACGCGGCATCCAGGGACGAACAGGTACTCGCCGCCAAAATATCGCGCGCGATGTCGTCGGGTCCGCTGCACATCACCCGCGACGCCACGATCGCAGAGATGGATGGGCACGGCAATCCTGTCGTGCTACGCCAGGGAACCAACCAGTGGGTGTGTTTCCCCGGTGATGAGAACAAGATCGGCGACGTGCCCATGTGCGCGGATCCCATGGGGCTGCAATGGATGCTAGACATCATGGCGAGCAAGCCGGCTCCGACCAACACTGCCCCCGGAATCATCTACATGCTCTGCGGTGCAACACAACACAGCAATACCGACCTGTTCGACAAGACCAGCCCCGCCATTCCGATCGGCCCGCACTGGATGATCCTTTGGCCCTACAGCGCGGCGCGTGATGGCCTCCCGAACACCGTGCGTGATGCCGGCGCCTGGGTGATGTTCGACGGCACGCCCTATGCATATCTGCATATCTGCGGCACGCCCTGGGCGGGCAATGAGTACACGCCCGGCCAGGCACCCGTCTGGACGATGCGATATAGCGCGCCGACAGAAAACTAACCGCGGACCGTCGGAGGTTTCGCGCGTACCCCTCGCCGCGCCCCTGCAGCTGCGGTACTACTACCGAGCCAAGGAGGCGTGAACTCAGCTTTGGCCCCGAGGTGGTCACGTCGGACATGACCGTAGTCGGACCGTTCTGTTGGATGTTGGAGACGATAAACGACAACGGGAGTTGCCCGTTTCGGTGGGCCACTCTCAGCTCGTGATGCAACTCGTGGCCCTCGCCCGAACCGATGCCGCCTTCGACGAGACCATCTTTGGTCCGATATGACACGCCCGGATTGGAAAGGTTGTTGAGGATGTCGGTCAAACTGTTCAGGGGTCGGCAGGTTCAGTGTCGACGCGGGTTGCGGCGGGTCCTCCAGTAGCGGCGCCGACTGAGGCCAGTTGAACCTGAGGCAAGAGGTGAACCGCCCCGGTGAGTCCGGAGACTCCGGACCCTTTTACCCTGGCCCTGTATGTGTCAAGTCCCTCCGCGACTGGGGCAGCATCCGCCCTCAGCGACGGCGTCAGTTCGTGGTGCAGCCGGGCAACTTCGACGAGGATAATGGCGCACCTGCGCGAGCTCGCACCCCGGAAGAAGATGCTGACCCTGCTCCCCGCGACCAGGGACGTCGACACCCGCGAGGCAGCCGGTCTAACCAAACTCGTGCTCAGCTGACAATTCGGGCGCACAATTGAGGTGTGCGTCTGAAACCTGGGGAGGCGCGATGCGCGAGCAACTGTACGACTTTTTCGGCGAGATCTTCCAGCGGTACTTCAGACCCGCCACCTGCGCATATCGGCGAACGGGCGGAGGACTCGTCGAACGGTGGCTCGCGCTGACTGACGACGTCCCGGATCATTTAGCACAAGCCCGGCGCGCCGCAATGGCTTGGGGCAAAGCCGAGACCCCGACCGCCACGATCACCTCGGAAACATTCGTGATCACCCAAAACGGACTGATGTATGCCGCCGGGTTGAGCGAGTCGCGCCGGGCGCTGTATTACCTGGCCACGCCGACAGCGTTGTTCGACCCGTTCGTCGACCAGGTCGACACCGCCGAACTGCGTGATGGCGCGGTGGTCGTAGTGGACAGCCGGTTCGGCCGCGACCTCGCATCCGCTCATCCGATGGACGTCGCGCTGCGGCGGATACTCGATGAGCACCTGGCGCTGCGGGTGGATCTGCCCTCGTAGCTATCACTTCGTCGAGGTGGTCCGCCTTCGGATCTGCTGACACTGGTGGGTGTGGTCGGCCACCGAGAATCAGAGAAGCCTGGGCCGGCACAGGTCGGCGACGACAGCGCCGCCGGCACGACGACCAGCGCTGTCAGACGGCTCGCATCGAGCGAGTGCGGCTCAAGCTCGGCCCCAGTGTGCGCGACCGCGCTCGCGCAAGTCGAAACGCGGGGAACGCGGCGCGGCCGATGGAGCTGTGGCGATGGAAATCGTGGGCGGGTTCGCGCTGGCCGATGGCACCAGCGCCAAGGCGCTGACCGGGGTCGACGATTACTCCCGGATGTGTTTGTGCCCGGTTGATGGCCGCCAAGCGCACCCGCGCAGGCCTGGCTGTCTATTAGTGTGCCTCCCCGCGAGCCGGCCGGCCACAACCCTGAGGCATGGCACCCGCGTGCCAGCCGTTGAAGGTCTCAGGCTGCACGGACTACGCAAATCTGTTGCGGCGCAGCAATATTCGTATTTAGCGCATTTTATGTAGGTGTTGTCGAAGTGGTTGGGGCAAAACCAGCCATGGCCTGCGCGGTCTGCTGGGTCAAGGGCGCGACATCCCCTCTCCGGCGCGTAGATCCCTGTATGCGAAGGGCTTTCGTCGTTACATTCGCGGTTGGGTTGATTGTCGCAGTGTTCGGTCTGATCTGGGCGCTCCAGGGATATGGAGTGCTTGGTGGGAGCCCGATGAGCAACACCACGACCTGGTCCATCATTGGTCCGATCACGGTGCTGATCGGCATCGTGATTGCGCTATTCAGTTGGCGGAAACTCTCGTCAAAATAGCGCTTCATGTCTCCACCACCGTGAAGTCCACCGTGTGCCAGCCGGTGGCGCCGTCGGGGACGGTACCAACCTGATCTGCCGTTTGGGTGCCTCCGGTGTTGTCGGTGGCGCGCACGGTGATGGTGTGTTTCCCTGGGCTTTTCGCCTGCCATGGGAACCTCCACAACCGCCACGTCTCGTTGGAATAGCTCGCGCCCTGTCCAGCGGGCTGCCACACGCCGTCGTCGATGAGGACCTCTACGGCCCGCACGCCGCGATTCTTTGCCCACGCGACACCGCCAAAAACGACGGGCCCCATCGGCACTTTCTGACCACTTTTCGGCACGTCGACCCGCGACTCGGTCTTGATGGGCCCACGCGGTGCCCAGCCCAGGTCCCAGCACGTCTGCAGTGATCGGCCCATACTGGAGGGGTCTCGACGTTTCATCGGCTGTAAGTCGCCCGCACTCGCCGAGAAGCACTGACGGTCTTGCCCGGGTGGAAGTGGACATAATGATCATCCTTTACGCATTGGCCGCAGCGCTCGGCCTTGGTGTGCTCTGGTTGGGCACAAACGTTCGGGTCGTCAAGCAATTCGAACAAGGCGTCGTCTTTCGTTTCGGACGTGCGCAAACCGGGGTCCGTGGACCGGGGCTCACGATGCTGATTCCAATCGCGGATCGCCTCAAGAAGGTGAACATGCAGATCATTACGATGCCGGTGCCGGCCCAGGATGGCATCACGCGCGACAACGTGACCGTGCGTGTGGATGCTGTCATCTATTTCAAGGTTGCGGATCCGGTGCGTGTGGTTGTCGACGTACAGGACTATGTGTCCGCTATTGGCCAGGTCGCCCAGACATCGCTGCGTTCAATCATCGGCAAAAGCGACCTGGACGACCTACTCTGCAACCGCGAGGGTCTCAATCAGGGACTGGAGTTGATGATCGACAGCCCCGCGGTGGGCTGGGGTATTCACATCGACCGCGTGGAAATTAAGGATGTAGTACTGCCGGATTCGATGAAGCGGTCGATCGCGCGCCAAGCCGAGGCGGAGCGTGAGCGGCGCGCTCGGGTTATCACCGCTGACGGTGAACTACAGGCGTCTGAAAAACTGGCCCAAGCGGCCGAGACGATGGCCGTGCACCCGGCTGCGCTTCAGTTGCGGCTCTTGGAAACCGTGGTCGAGGTCGCCGCGGAGAAGAACTCGACCCTGGTGCTTCCCTTCCCCGTCGAACTGCTCCGGTTTTTGGAACGAGCAACACCGCAAGCATCCGGGACTCGGGACGACGAAGCCGCTATGCCCTCCACCTGAGCTGCGGCTTCGAAGACCGAGATGTCGAAGCTGGACAGGGCTAGATCACCGAGACGGTGTGCCGTCGCGGCGCCCGGCGGGCGGGCTCAGGCGTCAGACTAAGCTGAGGCAGTATTCGTTAGAGCTGTCTTCGGGCGGTTCGTCGGTGTCCAACGGTGGCCTGAGCGGTGCTCGGCGACTGCCCGAAATCATTGTGCGCGTGACTCTTTCACTACATGCACACCGGAGGCGCCGTCGTGCGCGATGCGCGGCCGAAACCAGGCGAGCTGGCCATGTTGCCAACACACCTGACTCTCGTCGAATTACTCTTGGCCCAACAAATCTCACGGAACCGTTGTGCGGGTTGTGGCCGCGTGGCGGGCCCGCGCGGCAGTGCGTCGTGCGGCCTCCGTGTGCTCGGCGGCGGTGACGACCACCGCGTCAGACCCGGGGTACACCGTCGCCTCGTGCCCAGTCACCAGCCAACGCACCACGTATGGCGGAGAGCCGTCTTGTGAGCGCACCTCGATGATCTCAGCATGTTGATCATGCCGTTCCGCGGTTGTGCCCTTTACCACGAGGTAGTCGCCGACATGCGCCTTCATCGCCCGCCCCCTTCTCGTCCTGGTGAGACCGCGGACCCCTCCATAGTGCGCGCGTTCGTCACTTAACGGAAGCGTGAGTAACTACTACAGCTTTCCGGCGACGAAGTCCGCGCTTGTAGTTCGGCGCGTAGCCCCGCCCCCCGTGGCTGAATTCCGACGCGGCAGCCGCGCGAAGCTCGCGCTCGGTTTCGCCACACTGTTTAAATTGTGCGCGTGGCAGCGCGCGCCGTCCTAGTTACCCCACTGTCGGGGCCGCTGGTCAGATTCGGGATAGCAGGGGCGAGCGCTCTTGCTCTCTGGGCCGAGCGTTCCGGAGTAAGTCTGGAGGTGATTGACGCTTACCCCTCCGCGGCGTCCGCGATACGGGCGGCCGAGGCTAGCCGGCCCGACGTGGTGTTCGGGCCCTACGGTTCGGGGCCCGCGCTCGCGGCCGCGGCCGCCAGCAAAGGGGTCGTCTGGAACCACGGTGGCGCCACCGCCCGGCTCGCGCGGCCGGCGTATCCCCGTGTCGTCAACGTGGAGTCTCCCGCTTCCCGCTATCTCGCCGCAGTGCTCGAAACCCTTGTCGCCGACGGCCTTGGGAAGGGGTCGGAGGTGGTGATAGTGCACGTCGACACGGGGTTTGGTCGCGAGGTGGCCGAAGGGGCGGCGACGGTTGCGCGGCGACTTGGTCTGCGGCGGCGGGCGGTCACTTTTCGGCCAGGCCGGGCGAGAGACGTGCTGGCGCAAGTCCCGGCGGGTGATGTGCTGTTATCGGCCGGTTCCTTCGACGACGACGTCGCCATCGCACAGTGGGGAAGCGAACGCCGTTGGCGTGCAGTTGGATTGGTCGCCGCGGGGGTCGATGAGCTCCGGCATGCCCTCGGTAAGCTCGTTGAGCGGTTTTACGGACCGTGCCAGTGGTTTGACGACGGGACAGATGATCCTGTGGACGGGCCTAACAGCGAGTGGTTCAGCCGTTGTTACCGGGGCGCGAACAGTACTGAGCCGCCCTATCCGGCTGCTGCGGCCTTCGCCGCGGGTGTCGTTTGGGAGCGCTGTGTGAAGGAAGCCGGCACTGTTGAATCCTTGCCGGTGCTGGCCGCGTCACAACGACTCGATACCACCACCTTGTTCGGTCGCTTTCGTGTCGACCCGGTCACCGGCGTGCAAACCGGCCATCAGATTCGCGTCGTCCAGTGGCGAGACGGACGGCGGGTGCTGGTTGATCGGCCGCATCGTCGGACCTGAGCATCGAGCTAACACCGCCCTGCCGCATCTCATCGCGGCGTCGTCGCGGCGTCCGAGGGCGATTCGTAGGCGTACCAAGGCCGTACCGTAACCGCACCGGGAACGGTCAATTTAACTGTGTTACAGGCGATTTGAGCTGTCTCAGAGAACCATTTCTCCTGGTCGCGGTCACGCTGGTCGCGGACTCATAATCCGTTGGTCGCGGGTTCGAGCCCGCCCGCCCTGCCAGACGCCGGTAGCTATTCGCCGTGCTCCGGCTCGATCCGGGTGTTCTGCCGAATCAGGGATCGCGCCTGATGCAGGTGCTTGGCCGCGCACCTGCGATAGGTTCGTCGAGCCCAGGACATCCGTTCCTGCGAACGCTCGGTACGGCGCACCAGCTCGAGGTCTACGTGGTCAAGCTCCTCGGGCCCGATCTCGATTCGGTCGCGGCCGCGGATGAACTTCAACACCAGCGCATCGGGGTCCAGCAATTCGCGCTCCCACGCCTCATGGTCATCGACGTCGGCGATGCCCATCGTGTCGGCGGCGTTGCGAAGCACCACGCCCAGTTCGCCGTCCTGCAGTTGACGAAACGCGTCGGCGCCCTGCCGCGGATTCGCGATCATCCACGAGTGGTACGCCTCTGGCACCTTGTACAGCGTGGCGTCGGACTCGTTGGCGAGTTCGCGCGCGTGTAAAAACGGCACGATCATGTCTTTCTCGGCGTGCACCACCATCGTGGGCATCCCCTCGTCGCGCATGGTGTGCAGCATCGGCGTGTAATCACCGGACTCGATGATGGCCTTGATGGTTCGGACGGCCCCAAGGGGATACCGCAGGTTGGGCACCGCCACCGCGGCCAGCACGCGGAAGTATCCGAGTTGCTCGCCGGGTGTGAGCTGCGTCGGGTCACCCAGTGTGTCGCGGAACGCCGTGTAGGCCGCGCCCAACGCCTTGGTCGGGTACTTCACCAGTTTGGGGATGGTCGTGTCGAACCGGGCTCCGGCCGCCGGGTCGAACAGCACGGCGGCGAGTACCCGCTCGGGCGCGCGTGCGGCCAGCTGGATGGTCATTCGCCCGCCCATCGAATGGCCGACGAACAACGCCTGCCCGATACCGACAGCCCGATCCGGCGCCCGTCATCGAGTTCCACGACGTGATGACTCAGGCGGATGCGGCTTGGGGATGTCTCCGTCATGGCCACGGCGGAATTCCCGGCCGGCGAGGCGTTAAAACGATTGCACACCTGATCCGGCCAGTCGGTGTCGAGCAGCAAGCATCGCGCTTGTGCGGCCGCAACTGGGGGTATCCGGTTGAGCAAGATGACCCAACCCGATCGAAGCACGGACGAAATCGACCCTTGCGTGCGTGTGTACGGGGCGCGGGTTCACAATCTGCGGGGCGTCGACGTCGTAGCGCCGCGCGACGCGCTGGTCGCGTTCACCGGAATCTCGGGATCCGGCAAATCGTCGCTGGCCTTCGGGACCATCTATGCCGAGGCCCAGCGCCGCTACTTCGAATCGGTCGCACCGTACGCCCGTCGCCTGCTATTGCCAACCGGCGCGCCAAAAGTAGATGACATCACCGGGCTACCGCCCGCCGTCGCATTACAGCAGCGCCGGGGTTCGGCGACGTCGCGGTCGACGGTCGGCACCGTCACCACCCTGTCGAACCTGCTGAGGATGCTGTTCTCCCGCGCCGGAACCTACCCGCCGGGAGCCACGGAACGACTGGACTCCGATGCGTTCTCCCCGAACACCGCGGTGGGTGCGTGCCCCGAATGCCACGGGCTGGGACGAATCCATCGGGTGACTGAAGAGACACTGGTACCAGACCCGTCGCTGACCATCCGCGAAGGTGCGGTTGCCGCATGGCCGGGTGCGTGGCAGGGCCAAAACCTACGCGACATCCTCGTCACACTGGGCTACGACATCGACAAGCCATGGCGGAAACTCCCTAAGCGTCAACGGGATTGGATTCTGTTCACCGATGAGCAACCCACAGTCGAAATCGATCCGAGCCAGCACCCCGTGCAGGCCGACTATTACTACAACGGCACGTTCTCCAGCGCCGAACGCCACGTCCGCCACACGTTGGCCAACTCCCATAGCGCGATGATGCGGCGCCGCGTATTGCAATTCGTCGACAGCGTCGAGTGCCCGGTCTGCGACGGTTCCGGGTTGCGGCCGGAGGCGCTGAAGGTGACATTCGCCGGACGCACCATCGCCGACTACGTGGCGATGCCCTTGGCCGACCTTGCTGACACGTTGCGCCCGACGGCTTCCCGGACCGATGCCGCCGCCGCTTACGAGTCAACGAAATCCGGTGAGCTGACGGAAGTGGCGACCATGATCGCCGCCGACCTCGTCGCACGCCTGCAGGTACTCATAGATCTCGGCCTCGGCTATCTCACGTTGAGTCGCCGCACGCCGACCGTGTCGCCCGGCGAGCTGCAGCGGTTGCGGCTGGCCACTCAACTGCGCGCCGGCTTGTTCGGCGTGCTCTATGTGTTAGACGAGCCGTCGGCCGGACTGCACCCCGCCGACGCCGAACCGCTACTCGAAGTGCTCGATCGGCTGCGGCGCGCGGGCAACTCGCTGTTCGTGGTCGAGCACGATATGGACGTGGTACGCCGTGCCGACTGGATAGTCGACGTGGGACCCGGGGCCGGAGAGTTTGGCGGGGGCGTGCTCTACAGCGGGCCGGTGCCGGGCCTCGCCGACATCGAGGGGTCGATCACTCGCAACTACCTTTTCGAGGGAGCCGGGCCGCCACCCCGTCAACCGCGCACGCAGTCCGGGTGGCTGCGGCTGCGCGCGATCTGCTTCCACAATTTGAGAGACCTCGACGTGGACCTGCCACTTGGCGTGTACACCGCGGTCACCGGAGTGTCCGGTTCAGGCAAGTCGACGCTCGTCGTCAAGGTGCTCGGCGATGTCGTGCACAGCCATCTCGGCACTGGACGAGCCGCCGAGCCGGCCGAATCCAATGACGACGAAACCGACAGTGGGATCCTGGATCTCGATCACGACGCGAGTGTCGGTGTGACGGCAGAGGGGGCCGAGGAGATCAACCGGCTGGTATCCGTCGACCAGCGCCCGATCGGACGCACGCCGCGCTCGACGCTGGCGACTTACACCGGCTTGTTCGACGCCGTGCGCCGTGAATTCGCCGCGACCCCGAAGGCGCGTCGCCGCGGCTGGACAGCGGGCAGGTTCTCGTTCAACGTGGCCGAAGGGCGCTGCCCCACCTGTCAGGGGGAGGGATTCGTCTCGGTCGAATTGTTGTTCTTGCCAGGCACATACGCCACATGTCCGGAGTGTCAAGGGGCGCGCTACTCCGACGAGACGCTCGAGGTGCGTTACCGCGACCGTACGATCGCCGACGTCCTGGCGATGACCGTCGATGAGGCCGCGGAGTTTTTTGCCGACGTCGCCAGCGCAGCGCGTAGCCTGACCACGCTGCAAGAGGTCGGATTGGGGTATCTCCGTCTGGGACAGCCCGCGACCGAGCTGTCGGGTGGCGAGGCGCAGCGGATCAAGCTCGCCGCGGAGCTGCAGAGACCCCGACGAGGGCACACCCTGTACGTGCTCGACGAGCCGACCACCGGGCTGCACCCCGCCGATGTGGATCTGCTCGACCGTCAACTGCACCGCCTGGTCGACGCGGGCAACACCGTCGTGGTGGCCGAACACGACATGCGGATGGTCGCGGGGGCGGACTGGGTGATCGACCTGGGACCGGGAGCCGGCAGCGACGGCGGACGGGTCGTCGCTGCGGGGCCGCCGACGAAGGTGGCACGTGCGAAACACAGCCGCACGGCGCCGTATCTGGCGAAGCGGTTGGCGCACGCCGAGTGCTTGCCGGCTTGAGCGCCATCGCGATTCGAATCAGGCAATCTGGACAACCGCTTGTTCGAAGTACTGATTGTAGGCAAGGTAGACCGGTTTCTTCCCGGTCCGGTCCAGAAACTCCTGGAATGCCCTGAACTCCTGTTCCTCGGCGCCCGGGTAATTATAAAACTCGTCAAATACGATTACGGTACCTGCCACGATGTTGTCGACCAGCTGGTTGAAAATCTCTTTCGTCGATGTGTAAATGTCGCAATCGACATGTAGGAAAGCGATGGGAGTGGATTTCAGGACTCGCTTTTTGAACTCCGGAAGGGTTTCGTGAAACATGCCCTTGACCAAAGCCACGTTATGGAGCACCGGTGGCATCCACCCGTCGACGTTCGCCCGGAAAGTACCTTGGGGGACGGTGATATCGGTGCGCGCCCACCGTTCGGGAAGGCCGTCGAAGGAATCGAATCCCCAGATACGTTGCCGAGGATTGAGCGCGGCAATGAAGTTGATGGTTCTGCCGGTGCAAACTCCCATCTCCAAAAACGCGCCTCGCACCGTAACGTGGTCAGAACCGAATTTGAGCAATTCCGCATCGGTGTCGAGAGCCTTCGCATCGCCGAAGTGCTCGGTCACCATCGAAAGCGCCGCCGGCGATTCTCGATAGTCTTTGTCCATCGGGTAGAAATTGAGGACTTGATGCCCATGATGCCACTCATCGCTCACGATCGGCATCTCCACCAATTGAGCCCAATTGAATCCGTTGCTACACGGATAATCTGACGCCATCGACGGCTCCATGCGCTCAACCTCCTCGCCGGAAGACGCAGCATGATTAATCGGCAGCGTAGAGGCTTGGCACGGAATTCACGACGGATTGTGACATCCCATCGGCACCGCTGCCAGATCGTCCAGATCCCAGCGTTCGACGGCCACACCCACGCGCGCCTTGCCGCGAAACTACCGTCACCCCTCAAGTCACCCTGCCCGGCCACGGTACTGCGGCGACATTGCTACTCCGACACGAAAATTTGAGTCACCGAAACGGCCGACAGCGCAGTAGTCTTATGTGCCAGCATCTCCATAAAGGAGCGGGATCTTGGGGTCTCAGAGAGTCGTCGTCAGTCGGCCGGATCGGCTCCCGTTGGCCGCTCGCGCGTCCGCAGTGCCCGCAACAATCCTCGACCTAGGCGGTCGGTATCCAGGGGCCGCAGTATTGCTCGCGGCGCCGCTGACAGTCGCCGGTATCTGGGGAATGGTCACCCGCCCATCCTTGGCACTGCCGCTGGTATTGCTAGTCGGCGTGGCCTTGGTCTTGACCGATTTCCTAGCGGGCCCATACAGAGTGGCTGAGCAAAAGGCGCGGGCAGCGGGCGGCGCCCCGATGCGGAACCGTCAGCCGCTCGTCAATAAACCCAGGCCGCCGTCCAAGCAGAAGCCGCCGCGACTCAAGGTGGAAGCTCACGCGGGGCCGGAGGCAGAAGCCGCCGCCGCCCAGGCGCTGGCCGCGGAAGCCGAAGCGGTGGCCGCCGCCGCGCGGGCGCGGGCAGACGCGGCCGCCGCCGAAGCGCTGGCCGCGGAAGCGGAAGCGCTGGCCGCGGAAGCCGAAGCGCTGGCCGCCGAGGCGCGGGCGCGGGACGAAGCCGCCGCCGCCGAAGCGCTGGCCGCCGAACCCGAGGCGGTGGCCGCCGAGGCTCAGGCGCAGGCGGAGGTCGCCGCGGCGGAAGCCCTGGCCGCGGAGGCGCGCGCACGAGAGCGGGCGCGCGCGGAAGCCGCGGCCGCCGAAGCGCTGGCCGCCGAGGCGCACAAGCGGGCAGAAGCCGCCGAGGCCCAGGCCCTGGCCGCCGAAGCCCGGAAGCAGGCAAAAGCCGCCGAAGCCCAGGCTCTGGCCGCCGAAGCCCGGAACCGGGCAAAAGCCGCCGAACCCGAAGCTTTGGCCGCCGAAGCGCGGGCGCAGGCAGAAGCCACCGAAACTCAAGCCTTGATCGCCGAGGCGCGGGAACGGGAACGGGCACGCGCAAAAGCTGCCGAAGCCGAGGCGTTGGCCATCGAGGCGCGGAAGCAGGCGGAAGCCGCCGAAGCGCAAGCCGTGGCCGCCGCGGCGAGGAAGCGGGCAGAAGCCGCCGAAATCGAGGCCCTTGCGGCCGAAGCTCGGAAGCGGGCAAAGGCCGCCGAAGCGGAAGCGCTGGTGGCCGAGGCGCAGGCGCACGCGGAAGCCGCCGAGACCCAGGCGCTGGCCGCCGAGGCGCGGGCGCGGGAGCGGGCGCGCGCGGAAGCCGCCGAAGCCGAAGCCCTCGCCGCCGAGTCGCGGGCGCGCGCGGAAGCGGCCGAAACTCGCGCTCGGGCCGCCGAGGTTTGGGCGGGAGCAGAAGCCGCCGAGGCCCAAGCTCGTGCCGCGGAGGCACGGGCGAAGGCAATCTGGCTGCGGCTCGAGGCTGAAGCCAAAATCAAGCGGCCCCCGCAAGAGAACTAGCCGTAGCCGGTCGTCCAGCGCTCGCGAACACGCGGAACGGACGCGAGCAGCGTCGTGCGGCCGGAAGTGTGGAAAAACGGCACCTGGGTATCCCAGCGGGCGTATGTCTACAGCACGGATACAACCTGATCAGCGCGAACTCGACGGCGTCCAACGGATCGTCGACGCCATCTCCCAGGCGTTCGCCGCCAAGATAGTCGGGCAGCGTGACCTTCGCGAGTCGCTGCTCATCGGTCTGCTCGCGGGCGGTCACGTCCTGCTCGAGAGCGTGCCGGGTCTGGCCAAGACCACCGCCGCCAAGGTGCTCGCCGAGTCGATTCATGGCCGCTTTCAACGCATTCAGTGCACACCCGACCTGCTGCCCAGCGACATCATCGGCACCCAGATCTACGACTCGGCGACCAACTCTTTCGTCACCCAACTGGGTCCGGTGCACGCCAACATCGTGCTGCTCGACGAGATCAACCGGTCCAGCGCCAAGACACAGAGCGCGATGCTCGAAGCGATGGAGGAGCGGCAGACCACGATCGCCGGGCAGGTCCACCCCCTTGCGGATCCCTTTCTGGTCATCGCCACCCAAAATCCCGTCGACCAGGAAGGCACCTATCCGCTCTCCGAGGCGCAGACCGACCGTTTCCTGCTCAAGGAGATCGTGCGCTACCCCTCCCCGCAGGAGGAGGTGGAAGTCATGACGCGGATCGACGCCGGCATCTACGACAGGGGGCAGCCGACGGCGCCGGTGGTCAGCCTCGACGACGTGTTGCGCTTGCAGGAGGTGGTGCGTCACGTCCACATGGACCGTGCGCTGATGCTTTACGCCAGCCAACTGGTCGACGTGACCCGCCACCCCGCGCGGGCGCTGCCCAAGCAGATCGCGCGCCTGGTCGAGTACGGTGCCAGCCCGCGTGCCACGATCGCCTTCTGCAAGGCGGCCCGGGCGCAGGCGGTGCTGGCCGGGCGCGCACACGTGCTTCCGGAAGACATCGCGAACCTGGCGCACCGGGTGCTGCGGCACCGGCTCATCCTCGGCTTCGAAGCGGCCAGCGCCGACATCACTGCCGAGGTCGTGGTCGACGCCGCGCTGCGGGCCGTTCGCGTGCCCTGAGGTCATCGTGGGTAAGCACCTCAACCGGGCCAAGGCGCACTTCGGCACCGACACCCGCGGTCTGCTCGAAGGCGGCCGCTACGCGCTATTGCATACGCGCAGCATGGAATTCGACGATCTACGCCCGTACGTTCCCGGTGACGACGTCCGAGACATCGACTGGAAGGCTTCCGCACGCTCGGGCGGCGTCCTCATCAAACGGTTCGTGTCCGAAAAGCACCACAAGATCCTGCTCGTCGCCGACGCCGGTCGCAACATGTCGGCGCTCGCCCCGAGCGGGGAGTGCAAACGCGACATCGCCGCGCAAATCATGGGTGCGGTGGGATTGATCGGCCTGCGGCGGTCCGACCAGATCGGCATGGTCTACGGCGACCGCCGCGGCAGCGTGAACATCCCCCAGCGGCGCGGCGAGTCGCACATCGAGGGACTGCTGCACCGCTGGTATCAACACACCACGACCGGCCCCGGTCGCAGCGACATCACCGCCCAACTCGACTACGTCGCAACGCATTACCGGCACACCATGCTGATCATCGTCGTCTCCGACGAACCGGAGGTCGATGACCGGCTCAGCGAAGTGCTCACCAGACTGACCGGGCGCCACGACATCATGTGGGCGATGGTGTCCGACATGCCCGCGGTGGGTCCCGACAACACCGACGGATACGACGTCGCCACCGGTCGCTTCGTCCTGAACGGAGCCGACCTCGGGCCCCGGGTGGTCACCGCGTACCGCCGTGCCGAGCAGGCGCGGCGCAACAGCCTCGATGCGTTCCTGACCAGCCACGCCATTCCGTACGCGACTATCGCCGGTAGCAAGGACATTCGGGGCGAGCTGGTTCGCCTGACCGAGGTGGCCGCCCGTGCCGGATGACCTGCTGCGCCACGTGTTCGGTCCGCAGCCGTACTCGTCGTGGTGGCTGTGGCTGGCCGTGCTAGTGATCCTTGGCGTGTTCGGTTGGTATGCGGGTGTTTTCGTGTGGACGCTGCCATCCGACCGTTTACGACGCATCCCGGTTGCGCGGCGAGTGCATGCCTGGCTGATCCGCAACCGATTCGCCCGCTGTGTGCAGGGTATCGCCGACGAGCACACTGCCGGCCGCATGTCGGCTCCGGCTGCGTGCGCGGCGATCAGCCGGACACTGCGCAGTTTTCTGCATCAAGCGACCGGCACGCGGGTGCAGTATCTGCAGATCGCCGCCATGGCCGATGGGGAGCTGGCTGCGGCCGCGCCGCTGCTCGCCCGGCTTGGTGACGGGCAGTTCAACGCCGAGACGCAGGTCGATGTCGACGACGCGAGCGCTCGGGCGCAGGAGTTGATCCGCTCGTGGACCTGAGGTGGTGGCCGGTCGCGCTCATCGGATTGACCTGTTTGGTCGCAGTTGTCGCCCTGGCGGCGTTGCTGTCGATGACCGCTACCCGCCGGCAGCTGCGCCCGCTGGCCAACGTCGCACGACTGATCCGGTTGCCCGAGTACGCGAAAGTGGCGCGGCTGCGGACGTTGTCGACGATTGTGACGTTGGTGGTGCTGACGGTCATGTTCGCCGCCGCGACGTGGGCGGCCGCCCGTCCGAGCGTGGCGACCAATGATTTCGACGCCGCCCACCCCGAGGACATCATGTTGTGCGTCGGGCAGCCAGTGGCCGACGCGTCGACGGCGGACCTGCTCGACTACTTCGCGCGCCAGACCACGAATTCCCCTCAGGCCCAACGCATCGGCCTGACGTCGGCCAACCGCCGCCTGGTGCCGCTGACGCGCGACCATCAGTATGCCGCCGGCCGGTTCGGCGACTACACGGGCGCCGCCCACGAGGCGCCTTCGGCGTCGTTCGCCCCAGCGGTGCCGTACACCGACTACGCCGCTAGCGTGAATGACGTTCTTGCGTTGTGCCTCTCCGGCTTTCCTACCGCCGAGCAGCGCACCACCCACCGACGCTCGGTGATCTATCTCGGGCCGTCGGGTCTCCGCGCAGCGGGGGAGCCGCGTCCCGCATTGTTCACCGACGGCAGCGTCCGGTCCCTGGTCGAGCGGGTCGGGGCCCAAGTCAACGTGATCGACACTGCCGCCTCACCCGCGAGCGCTGCGCTGGTCACGCTCGCCAACCAGACCGGTGGCCGGTACGTCGCCCCCGGAGCCGAATCGGTGACCGCGGCGCTCAACGAGATTCGCGCACACGCCCCACCGGCGCGCCGTGCCGATGGCACGGTCGTGACCGCGGACTTCCGGGACGCACCGGTGGCACCGCTGGTCATCGCGTTGCTGTCGGCGGCCGTGCTGTCGGTGGCCCTCTTGGTGTTGCGCCGATGACGTTTCAACCAGTACTGCCCTGGCCGATCCTTGCGGTCGTGGCCGGGGCGCTGTTGCTGGCGCGGGTGGTGGCGCTGCGCCAGGTGCTGCTCTCGGCGGGCCACCGGCGGGGTCGCGCGGTACTGCGCTGGGGCGGGGTGACGTTGACTGTGCTGCTGCTCATCGCGGCGACTACCCGCCCGGCACTTCTTGACCAGCAAAACAGCCAGGGCGCAAAGGCCGCAGCCGGCGCCAATCTCAACGTGTTCCTGGTCGTCGACCGTTCGGCAGGCGCAAACGCCGAGGTCTACGGCAACGGCGAACCGCGGATCGCGGGCATGCGCGACGACATCGCGTCGGTGATCAAGCAGTACCCCGCCGCACGATATGCGCTCATCGGCTTCACCTCGAAAGCCTCCCTGGATTGGCCGCTGTCCGAGGACGTTTGGAGCCTGCGTCCAACCGTTGCGGCGCTCGGCTCGCAGAACGCGGCGTTTGACGCGAACGCGGGCGCGGCGGACAACGTGCTGCGATACCAGCTGATCCAGGCGACGCAACAATATCCGGGTTCGCGGAACGTGGTGCTCTACTTCGGCTCCGGGGCGCCAGGCTCGCGCGCCCCCCAGGGTGACTTCAACCTCATGGCAGGTTCGGTTGCCGGGGGAGCGGTGCTGGGTTACGGCAGCGGCGACGCGATCGATGAAGCCGAATTGCACAGAATCGCAGCACAACTCGGCGTCCCGTACGTACACCGCGAGCTCGGTCAACCCTTCCAGATTGGACTGCCTCACACACCGGGTAGCAGCGGGGATTCCGCCGATCGGACCGAGCTGTACTGGTTGCCCGCGCTGCTCGCGGCGGCGCTGCTGCTCGCTGAGATCTACCTGTCGGTCCGAGAGTTCCGGCGCGGCCGCATTGCCCGACGGGACCTGGCATCATGACGCGCAGACCTGCTCGATTGCGGCTGCGACGGCGGCTGCTCATCTACTCGGCGCCGGTCGCCGGCGTCGCGCTGCTGGTCGCTATCAAGCTGTTGTCAGTTGTGCTGGTGGGCAATTCAGCGACCCACGCGTTCGCGAGCCGCGACGGAGACACGGTGCGGTCCGACGCGGCGATCCTCGGCTTCGCCAACGTGGTGGAACCTGCCAGGGCGCCGTTCGCCGCGGGCGCAGCCGCCGTGCTCGACGGCCGGCTCGAGGATGCCGACGCGCACTTCGCCGACGCGCTGGCCCGAACCGACGTGGCGGGCTCCTGCCCGGTGCGCGTCAACCTCGAACTGGTCCGCGAAACCCAGGGCGACCGGGCCGCGGCGGCAGGGGACCGCACACGCGCTGACGAGCGCTACGCGAGCGCGTTGGCCATCGTCGACGCCGCGCCGCAAGCGTGCTTCGCCGGCAACACCGACCCGGACCCACAGCGCCATGCCATCCGTGACGATGCCGCAAACCGATTGGCGGCCAAGAGGACTGCGCTTAACGCCCCGCCCCCGGCAACGCCACCGCCCCCGCCGCCGCCCCCGGCGGCGCCACCTCCACCACCGCCGCCGGTCGCCGCCGTCGCGCCCGACGACCGCGAGATCCCACCACGCCGGCTTGATCCCTCGGGAGGCGATCCGCTCGACAAGCTGCAGCAGGTGCTGCAGGACGCCGCGTCCCCGTAACGTTCTGTCAGGCTTTTGGTATGAACGAACCGTGCCCGTGTGGCAGCGATAACAGCTATCCCGCCTGCTGCGGCCCGCTTCACGAGGGTGAGTCCCAGGCCCGGACGGCCGAGGAATTGATGCGGTCGCGGTACTCGGCATTTGCCTACGGTGACGCCGCCTACCTGTTCCGCACGTGGCACCCGCGCACCCGCCCGGCCGACGTGACCGTCGACCCGGGCATCACCTGGACCGGCTTACAGGTGATCGACACCCTGGCGGGTGGGCCTGGCGATGATGCCGGGGAAGTGGAATTCACGGCCCGATACGAGTCCGCGGGCCGGGCCGGCAGCATGCATGAGCGCAGCCGCTTCGAGCGTCGCGCCGGCCGATGGTTCTACCTCGACGCCGTGGACGATTCGTAGCGGCGCTCCAGCTCGGTCTGCCTTGGAGCGAGTGACGGGATTTGAACCCGTGTATACGGCTTTGCAGGCCGCTGCCTAACCACTCAGCCACACCCGCACAACTCGCAACCATGCCAGCCGACATGGGCGCAGCCCAGTCTTTAACTCGGCCCGATCATTTCGTCGAGCGGCTGCGCGCCACCTCGATCACAGGCCGATGTAGACGGCCTTGGTGTTGAAGTAGGCCTCGATGCCCTTGCGGCCCCGCTCGCCGCCCCACCCCGACTGCTTGTGCCCGCTGATCGGCATCGACGGATCGGCCGCCAGCGAGGAGTTCACCCAAATCTGGCCGGCGCGAAGCTCATTCACCATGCGATGGGCGCGGCTGAGGTTCTCGGTCCAGATCGAGCCCGCCAGCCCGTAGTGGGTGTCGTTCGCCGCGGCGATCACCTCGTCCTCGTCGTCGAACGGGATCACACAGCCGACCGGGCCGAAGATCTCCTCTTTGATGAGCCGCATGTCCGGGGTGGTGTTGGTGACGATCGTCGCCTCGTAGAAGTAGCCCTTGCGGTCCATCGGCTTGCCGCCGGTGATCACCTGCGCGCCGCCGGCCACGCCGTCGTTCACGATGCCTTCCACGCGCTTGCGCTGCTTCTCGCTGATTAGCGGGCCCAGCACCGAATCGGGGTCGTCGCTGCCGCCCATCGGCAGCATCTGCGCGAACCCGGCCAGGCCCTCGACCACCTGGTCGTAGATGCCGCGCTGCACGTACATGCGCGAGGTGCACGAGCAGTTCTGGCCGGAGCCGGCGAGCAGACCCATGCCGGCCCCCATGATGGCCTTGTCGAGGTTGGCATCGTCGAACATGATCAGCGGCGACTTACCGCCGAGCTCGAGCGTCAGCCGTTTGAGGTTGCCCGCGGCCGCCTTCACGATCAGCCGGCCGACCTCCGTCGACCCGGTGAACGAAATCTTGTCGATGTCGGGATGCGCGGTCAGTGCGGCACCCGTCGTCTCGCCGTAGCCGGTGATGACGTTCAGGACGCCGTCGGGCAGACCCGCCTCGCGGAAGATCTCTTCCAGTTTCAGCGCGGTGAGCGGCGTCTCTTCGGCGGGTTTCAGGACGGCGCTGCATCCCGCCGCGAGTGCGGGCGCGACCTTGAGCATCGCGACGAAAAACGGCCCGTTCCAAGGGATGATGAGGCCGACGACGCCGACCGGCTCGAGCTGGGTGAAGGTGTGGTAGGTCTCCCAGGTGCCGAGCAGGCCATCGGAGACGAGGTTGGCCGACTCACCGTGGATCTTGCCGACCCAGCCGGCGTAGTACTTCAGCATGTCCACCGACACGGGGATGATGTGACGCGCGGCCGTCGTGTTCATGCCGTTGTCTTGGGCTTCGAGCGCCGCGAGTTCGTCGGTGCGTTCCTCGATGATGCGTGCGGCGCGGAAGAGGACGTTGGCGCGGTGCGACGCGGGCGCCTTGCGCCACACGCCCGACTCGAAGGTTTCGCGTGCCCGGGCCACCGCCGCGTCGACGGCCGCCTGGTCCGAATCGGGGACCTCCGCGATCTGCTCCTCGTTGGACGGGTTAAAGACCGCAATGGTGTTGCTCAATGTTCCTCATGGCCCTTCACTCGCGGGAAATGCTGTCGTCGCGCGACAGAGGTTACGCGCTTAACCATAGGGTGTCCAGTACGCGTGGGTGTCCCGTGGCGCGTCAGATGCGGACGAATTGCGCTGGTCATCGGGGTGCCGGCACCGGACCGACGATTTGTTGGCTGCGGGTTTGTAGCCGGCCCACGCCGCCATGAATAGGCGGCTAGATTACCCATATGCGGGTTTTTCGCCTGTTCGGCGTAGTCCT
This sequence comes from Mycobacterium senriense, assembly GCF_019668465.1. Classification (NCBI taxonomy): domain Bacteria; kingdom Bacillati; phylum Actinomycetota; class Actinomycetes; order Mycobacteriales; family Mycobacteriaceae; genus Mycobacterium; species Mycobacterium senriense. The sequence continues at coordinate 3,864,589 of NZ_AP024828.1, forward strand.
GGCAATTCTCACGGCGGGTCTGCTGTGGGCATCTCCCGCCGGGGCGCAACCGCCGTCCAAGCTCACCGATCACATCACTGACAGCACCGGGGTGTTGACGGCGTCCGACCGGGCGGCGGTCAGCGCTGCCATCGACCGGCTCAACCGCGACCGCCACATCCAACTGTGGGTGGTCTACGTCGACAACTTCAACCGGTTCAAACCCGACAACTGGGCCGACCGGACCCGCAGTGTCAGCGGGTTGGGCGACCATGACGCGCTGCTGGCCGTGGCCACGAACACCAAGCTGTACGCGTTCAGCGTGCCGCCGCAGGTGCAGGTCCTGACGCCGGCCGAGCTGAACAGCTTGCAAACCAACCAGATTGAACCGGTACTGGGCGCGAAGAATTGGGGCGGCGCCGCGGTCGCCGCAGCCGATGGGTTGGACAAATCGACGAGCTCAGCAAAGCCGGCGAGCTCGTCGAAGCCGATCTGGCCGCTGATCGCTGTCGGCGTCATCGTGGTCGTGCTTTTGGCCGCATCGCTTCTGGTGCTGTTGCGTGCACGCCGCCGTCGGCGCGCCGCCCGCAGTGGTGGACAGCTGGATGTTGGCGGCGGCGATCATCCGGTGCAGCAGGCGTTGTCCGTCGCGGATTCCAGAGTGCGTCAAATCTCCGACTATGTCGCCAGCTATCGCTCCAACATCGGTTCCGAGGCCCAGGCGCGGCTCGACGACGCGAAACGGCACTTGGCGGCCGCGCACGGTGTGGCAACAAGCAACGACGGCGACGCCGTTGCGTATGCCAACAGAGCATCGACACTGGCCGCTCAGGCGCAAAGCCTGGCCAACGCCGACGTTCTCGAAGCGCACCGCACGCCACGGCGACGAGGCAGCGCGTCTACCCGGTGATCGGCCAGATCGGCCAAATATAAAGGCGCGCAGATCATTTGGTGGCGGACACCTTCGTCAGCGGTAGGCGGCACGCAGCAGCGTCAGGGTCTGCTCGACGGTCTCCTCCATATCCCGCGTCGCGTCGACCCGCAGAAGGGACGGCTGCTCATCGGGAGGCGTGAACGCGGCCCGCAGCTCGGGCCACAGCTCGATCCGCGCATCCGAGACAACTCCTTGCTCGGTGGCGCGCCGCTCGAGTCGTGCGATCAGGGTGGCGTCGTCCGCCTCGCACAGCACAACGTTCAGGTTGGCTCCCAGCCGGTGCGCCAGTTGCTGCAGCCGGGACCGCTCGCGCGGATTGCCGAATGTCGCATCGACGACCACGCCGCGGCCGCGGCGTAACCAGCGCGCCGCGTCGCGACGCAGCGCGGCGTACGTGTGCCGCGTCATGGCCGGATCGTAGAGCCCCGAGCGAAAATCATCGTCACCGCGCCGGGTGGGCTCGATGCCCGCCATTCTCTTGCGCGCCACGTCCGACGAGAGGTGCACCAGGCCCAATCGGCCGGCCAGCGCGCGCGCCAGGGTGGTCTTGCCGCTCGCCGGCAGGCCCATGGTGACCACCATCGGTCGGTGGGGTAGGCCACCCGCGTGCGCCCACGCTAAATCGAAATACGCCCGCGATTCGGCGATGAGCTGACGCGCTTCACCACCGGATGCCTGTTCGGCCTGTGCGAGACGCAGGCTGCGGACCTTGCCGCGCACGTAGGCCCGGTAGCAGGTATAGAAGTCGAGCAGACTGACCAGTCCGTCGTCGCCGCTGGCGCGCACGTAGGAATCGACGAACCCCCAGGCCAGGTTCGTCCGAGCGTGGTACTCGAAATCCATTGCCAGAAAAGCCACTTCCGAGGCCAGGTCGGCGCACCGATAGCGCGGCGCGAACTGCAGGCTGTCGAACAGCAGGATCTGGCCGTCGACGACGCAGATGCTGGCGGCGTGTAGGTCACCGTGGCCGTCCCGCACGTGGCCCTCGGCCACGCGCCGCTCAAGCAGCCACGCCTGCTCGTGCACGAACCGGTCGACGTAGGTTCGGATGTCCTCGTTGACGTCGCTCGAAATGGTTCGACCGACGAAGGGAACTATCTGGTCGAAGTTCTCCCGCCAGTTCGCGATCACACTGGAGGGGCGCCCGTGCACATCGATGTCGGGACCAGTTTCGGTCCGGCTGTGCAGCTTGGCCAGCGACCGGCCGATTCGTCGCGCGAGACGCATGTCGACGTCGCCGCGCGCGAGCTTGGCCGGCAGCATGCCCTCGTCAGGCAGACGCCGCATCCACACCGCCGGCTCGCCCGACCCGGGTTCGCCGCCTATCCGGTAACGGCCATCCTGCTCGGTAACTTCGACGACTCCCAGATACATCTGTGGACTGAACCGCCGATTGAGCCGCAGCTCCTCTTCGCAGTCGGCGCGACGCCGCTCGATGCTGGTGAAATCGAGGAAACCCAGGTTCACCGGCTTCTTGAGCTTGTAGGCATAGGGGCCGGCGAGCAGGACCCACGAGCTGTGCGTCTCGTGGAGACGGACGTCGTCGGCCGGGGGGTCGTAGGCATCGGGTCGTAGTAAATCGGCGACGATCCGTGGGTGGCCGTCGGGTCCGGCTGGGTCGAAGGCGTGCGTCATGGTCTCGCCGAACGATTGCAGGCGGTTTGGGTAGCGGTCAAGGGCTTTCGTATCCTGGCCGAACGTCGGCGGGCAACAGCGAGTGTGTGACACCCGCGCCCTCGAAGGTCAATCTGTGCGCGGGATGGCGCAAGGCCTCGATCGTGCCGTCTGGGTGCGCGATAACCCCACCGCCGGTGGGGATTCCGAGGCCGGTGACAGACCCGCCGAGCGTCTGAATCGCTCGCGACAGCCGCCCCCACTCGGCTCGCTCATCGTGCGCGTCGATAACCAGGGGGACGAGATCGAACATGTCGAGCAACTCCGTTTCCTCGGCACCCAGTGCCTCGACGATTCCGCAGTGTCCGAGCTGGACCGCGCCGGCCGAAATGCCCATCAGAACCGCCCCTTTGGCGTGCCGGTCCAGAATCACGTTCTTCATGCCGGTTTTCTCGAATGTGTTCCAGCCGCGGCGCACATCGCCGCCCGCCAGGAGGATCAACTGAGCACGCTCCAGGAAGGCGCGGTCGTCCGTGCCGAACGCCGAACCGATCATCCGACGATCGGTGATTCCGACGGCATCCATTGCGGCCTCGAAGATTTCGTAGAATTCCGGACGATCCCCGTTGGAGGCTCCGATGTACGCCGCGCTCGGCGGCTCGTCCCGAGGCGATTTATCGAGGGCCGCTTCGAGAAGCAGTTTGCCGTCACGCTTCCAGAACAGCAGCTGGCTGTCCGCCAGTAGATAGTGCGGTTGGGGTTGTGGCGCCGTCACTTTGGCTGGTCTTTGCCGGTGAGTTCGTCGAAGCGCGCCAGCGCGGTGTCGAGATTCGCCTCGTCGAATAGTTCGGAGCGGCTGAGAAGGTCACCATCGACCGTGTAAATATCGATCATCCGCCATTCGGCATCGAAGCCCTCGTGCGAGGTCCCTTTCAAGGTTTGGGTGACGACGGCCCCGAGCTTACTCAGCCGATGCACGGCCTCGACGTAGATGTTGATGCTTGGAATGACGTCCCATATCCCGCGAATAGATGCGGCCAAATCAACTGTCTCGCTCGTTACAAGCGGGCGACGGTCGACCATGACCCAGTCCGCCGTTGTCGCGGGAAGCTCATGCCGATTGAACCCCGCGTACGCTCGCGCGATTACCGACCACGTGTGAGCGTGGGCGGCCGCTTCGCCGGCGAGGTAGCGCGCGTCGAGCTCGGCGATCGCGGCATGGACGTCATCGGGGTCGAACATGACGTGTCCGACGATCCGTTCGTCGGTGTTGATCTCGACGACATTGAGCACCTCGCTGTGGAACGCGTCCGGCCCTTGGTCGGCGCCGGACCAGCGGGCACGACTAAGGACCAGGCGTTCTCCCCGGGTAGCGACCAGGTCTGACTTGTCCAACGTGACACCGAGCTCGGCGGTCGCCCGGAAGTTTGCAATCGCAACTTCGCGCCCCTGCGTGCGCCCGGCATTCACCACGTGACGCCGATCTTCGCTGCAAAAATCGTCGAGCATGGTCTCTGCCATCGCTGCCCAGTCGTGGGCGTTGAAGTACGCGATCAGGCGTCCGTCCACCCGGCTGGCCGCGTTTTCCAATTGCCTTGCTTGCATGTGCAATTCGTCGAAGCGGGCGATAGCCGCATCGAGGTCGGCCTCGTCGAACATTTCGCAGCGGTCAACCATGCCGCTCTCCAGTGTCAAAAGGTGGACGCCGCGCCACTCCGCGTGTAAACCCTCGTTCGAGGTCCCCTCCGCAACATGGGTTAGGACCGCTGCCCGGTCACTTAATCGGTGCACGGCCTCAACGTAACCCTTGAGGTCTGGCGTGAGATCCCAAGCGGCACCGAGGTTTTTGGACAGGTCGGCCGCCTCTATCGTTGCGTGCAACTGTCGTTCGACGATCACGTAATCCGGCGCCGCTGCTGGGAGTTCGTGCCGGTTTAGCGCGGCGTAGCCCGCTGTGATCACCGACCACGTGTGAGCGTGGGCTGCCGCTTCGCCCGCGAGGTATCGAGCGTCGAGTTCTTCGAAGGCAGTGTCGACGTCATCGACGTCGAACGCGATGTGCGCGGCGATTTTAGCATCAGCATTGATGTCGACGATGGTGAGCAGCTCCACCCCAAACTCCTTGTGCCCCAGGTCGCGCGTCGACTCGCGATACAGCGCGAGGCGCTCCCCGCGGGTTGCCATCACGGTCAACGTTATGTCCAAACCCGGCTCGGAGAGCGCTCGCATGTTCGTGACGACGGCATCGCGACCGCGCCAGAGTCCGGCGTTCACGGTTCGACGGTGATCATCGACGAAACTGTCGTCGGTCAGGACTTGGGCCATTGAGTCCCAGTTGCGAGCCAGGAAATAGCTCCAGAAGAGCTCGATTACTCGGCTCGCCGCATTCTCGAGTCGTCGGGCCTGTGGTTGCAGTTCTTCAAAGCGCACAAGGGCTGCATCAATGTCTGGCTCGTCGAACAGCTCGGACCGATTGATCCGGTCGCCTTCTACGGTCAGGAGATGGATCATCCGCCACTCAGCAACGAAGCCCTCGTGTGCGGTCCCGGTAGCGGTGTAAGTGACGACGGCGCCCAAACTGCTGACACGATGCACCGATTCGATGTAAACCCTGATATCTGGCATGAGGTCCCAAGTGGCGCGGATGTTTGGGAGCAGATCACTCGCGTCGATCGTTACGAGCCGACGGTGGTCGACCGTGACCCAGTCCGCCGTCGGAAGTTCATGCCGGTTGAACGCGGCGCATTCCCGCGTGATGACCGACCATACGTGCGCGTGCGCGGCCCCTTCGCCGGAGAGGTAACGGATTTCGAGTTCGTCAAAGGCGGTGTCGATGTCGTCGAGGTCGAAAAACACGTGGGCCGCGATCCGCCCGTCAGAGTCGATCTCGGCGATTCCCAGCATCTCGACGGCGAATTCCCCGCGCTGTGGGTCGGGGCTAAAGGAGCGGATGCGAATGAGGGCGAGGCGTTCGCCGCGGGTCGCGATGACCGCCAACGTCACGTGCGCAAGGCCCTCTTCCAGGGCGCGCATGTTCGCTATCACGACATCGCGGCCGTCCCACATGCCGACATTCACCACTCGACGGCGATCGTCGACGTAGCTATTGCCTGCGAGGGTCTCGGCTACCGCCGCCCAATCGCGGGCCGCCGAGTGCGCAAAGAGTTGGTGTTCCGCCCGGCTTGCTGCATTCTCCAGCCACCGCACTGGGCGGTGCAGCTCGTCAAACCGTGCCAGCGCGGCGTCGACGTCTGTCTGGTCGAACATCTCGCAACGTTTGATCAGGTCACCATCGAATGTGAAGAAGACGGTCTCACGCCACTCGGCATCGAAGCCTTCTTGGGAGGTCCCGCAAGCGGTATGAGTGACGACGCATCCAGTGTCCGTGAGACGATGCACCGTCTCGATAAACATTTTGAGGTCCGGCGCGACGTCCCATGTGGCCTGGACGTACGGGACGATTTCGCCTGGCTCGAACGTTATGCCGCGCCGGTGGTCAACGTTGACGAAGTCGGGTGCAGTGGTGGGTATCTCGTGCCGGTTCAATGCTGCGTAGGTCCGCTGCATACGCGACCATGTGTGTTCATGTGCGGCTGCTTCGCCCGCAAGGTACCGAGCGTCGAGTTCCGCAAAGGCGGCGTCGATGTCGTCGAAGTCGAAGATGGCGCCAGCGGTGAATCGGTTGTCGGCGTCGATCTCAAGCACGCCGAGCATGTCGGCGCTGATCTCCCCGGCGTTAAAGCCATGCGCCGAGGACCGAATACGATTGAGGACGAGGCGCTGCCCGCGGGTCCCGACGACTGTCGACGTCAGGCCCTCGAAGCCGACTTCGGCGACCGCTCGCATGTTTGCGATATTGGCATCACGACCGCGCAGAACACCGGCGTTCACGACCTTACGGTGATCATGCGATGAAAAATCGCCGGCCATAGTCTCGGCCATCGCGGTCCAGTCCCGGGTCGTTAAGCAGGTCCAAAAGCGTTCGACCACTTGGCTTGCAGCGTTCTCTTGTCGATGCGGCTGGGGCTGCAGTTCCGCGAAGCGCACCAGCGCGGCGTCGAGGTCTGTCTCATCGAAGAGTTCACCGCGGCTGATCACATCGCCTTCAACGGTGATGACGACGATCATGCGCCACTCGGCGTCGAAACCCCCTCGTGACGTCCCCTTCGCCACATGCGTGACGACCGCGCCGCCGTGGGTCAGCCGATGAACGACTTCAACGTACAGGGCGTTGAAGGCCGTATCGTCGAAAGCTGCACGTAGGTAACCGATCAAGTCACCGGGTGCCATGGCCGCCCCACTCCGGCGGTCGACATCGACCATGTCGGAAGTCACTGGTATTTCGGCCCGGTTGAGCGCGGCATAGCCCTGCCTGATCACAGACCACGTGTGCGCATGGGCCGCTGCTTCTCCTGCGAGATAACGTGTTTCGAGTTCCTCGAATGCAAGATCGATGTCTTCGGGATCGAAGAGGACGGCTGCTGTGATCTGTTCGTCGGCGTTGTACTCAAGAACCTGAAGTACGTCGAGTTGAATCGCCGGGTGGTCGCGCCCGGAGGCGCCAAAGCGGACGAGAATGAGGTGTCCGCCGCGGGACGCGATGAGCTCCGCTGTGATGTTCGTCAGTAACCCGACATCAGCAGACACCCGAATGTCTTCGATCGCGGCATCGCGACCGTTTCGTACCCCTGCGTTCACGACCCGCCGGCGGTCGTCGTTGTAGTAATCCGCGGCGAACACCTGCGCCATGGCATCCCAGTTGCGTGCGGCGAAGGACGCCAAGAAACGTTCCATCACAGGGTTTTTCGATCGCGGCGCCTGCGGACGGAGCTCCTCAAAGCGAGCGAGTGCGGCATCGAGGTCCGCCTCATCGAAGACCTCGATACGGTTGATCAGGTCACCGTCTACAGTCACAAGGGTCACTTCGAGCCACTCGGCGTCGAAGCCATCCGGCGATGTCCCGTGCGTCGACTGGGTGACGACCGCTCCGAGATTACTCAGTCGATGCACGGCAACGACGTGGATCTTGGCTTGCGGCGTCAGCTGCCAGGTGGCGTGGATATACGGAACCAGTTCGCCCGACGAGAACGCTCGTCCTCGCCGGTGGTCAAGATTTACCCAGTCTGGCGTCGTCAAGGGAAGCTTGTGCTCATTGAACGCGGTGAAATCTCGCACCAGAGTCGACCACGTGTGCGCATGGGCAGCCGCTTCACCTGCGAGATAGCGCGTTTCGAGTTCCTCGAAGGCGGTCTCCAAGTCGTCGGGGTCGAAAATGACCACAGCCGCGCATCGGTTGTCGTCGTTGACCTGCACGACGGAAAGCGCCGCGGCTTGGAATGCCGCGGGCAGCGAATCTTGGCTTGCGAAGGTGAAGCGGAAGAGCACGAGGCCCTGCCCGCGGGTCGCAACGACGGCCGCCCTCGCGTCAGATTTCCAAACCTCGGCGGTGGCATGCCAATTCGCCATCTCGACATCCCGACCGTGTCGGATTCCGGCATTTATGCCTCGACGGCGGTCGTCAGAGCGAAAATCCTCGTCGATGAGGTTCGCCATGGCATTCCAGTCGCGGGCCGCAAAGTGCGCCAGAAATTGCTCGACCGCTCGACTTGCCCTGTTCTCTAACCGCGGTGCCTCCGGGCGGAGCTCCTCGAATCGCGTAAGTGCGGCGTCCGAATCGTTCTCGTCGAATACCTCACAACGGGTGAGTCGGCCTCCATCGACGATGAGAAGCATCACCATGCGCCATTCCACGCCCAGGCCATCGGGTGAGGACCCGTGTGCGTTGTTGGTGATCAGCGCCCCGAAACTGCTGAGCCGATGCACCGTGTCAATATGAACATGGAAGTCCGGCGTGAGATCGAAGAGGGTGTGGATGGCCGGAGTCATCTCGTTTGCGGCGAATGGTGTGCCGCGCCGGTGGTCGATGGTCACCCAGTCCTCTGGGGGAAGTTCATGCCGGTTGAACATTGCGTGCACGCCCGTTACCACCGCCCACGTGTCTGCATAAGCGGCCGCTTCGCCTGCGACGTAACGGGCGTCGAGTTCGGCGATGGCGGCATCGAAGTCGTCGGCGTCAAAGGACTCGAGCGCGACCATCCGCCCGTCGGTGTTGATTTCAACGATGGCAAGCAGGTTTGTGAGGGATGGGCCTTGATCGGTGGCTGAGAAGTGCATGCAGGCACGCAAGAGCACAAGGCGCTCCCCACGGATCGCTAAGGGAGTCGACGTCATGTTCGTCAGGCCCAGGTCGGCAATCGCCCGCATGTCCGCGATTTGGGCATCTCGACCATTCCGAACTCCGGCCCCCACCACCCGACGCGGATCGTTACTGACGAAGTCGTCGGCCAGTGTTTCGGCCATGGTGACCCAGTCGCGTGCGGCGTACAGCGCTACAAAGCGCTCTGTCACGCGGCTTGCCGCATTTTCCAGCTGTCGCGACGGCGCCCGAATCGCATCAAAGCGGGCGAGGGCGGCATTCAGGTCTGACTCATCAAAAAGCTCTGTGCGGTCGATCAAATCGCCCTCGAATGTCACGAAGTCGACCACCCGCCACTCGGCGTCGAACCCGTCCGGCGAAGTCCCGACTGCCACATGGGTGATCACCGCGCCGATGCTGCTCAGCCGATGCACAGCCGCCACGTAGATGCGAGCCTGCGGCGAGAGTTCCCAAGTCGCAACCAGAAACGCGCCCAGGTCACCCGCGTCGATCGGTGCCGGTCGTCGGTGGTCGATGTTGGCCCAGTCAGGCGTCGTCGCAGGGATTCTCCGTTGGTTCAGCGCCACGAACGCCTCGGTCACGAGCGACCAGATCCGAGAATGGGCGGCCGCCTCCCCGGCGAGGTATCGCGCATCAAGCTCGGCGATGGCGGCATCGAAATCGTCAACGTCGAAGGCGACGAACGCCGCCATTCGGTTGTCGGAGTTGATCTCGACGACGCCGAGTTCCTCCGTTAGGGACCTCTCGGTCGCCTGGTCTCCCGAGGAACGGGTGTGGACGAGGGCTAGGTGTGTGCCGCGGGTCGCATTGACTGTGGAAGAAAAGCTCGCGACCCCGACCTGAGCGATGGCTCGCAGGTTCGCGATTTGGGCATCGCGACCGTGTAGGACGCCAGCATTCACCACATGCCGGCGATCGTCGTGATAAACATTCTCGGCCAGTGTTGCTGCTATCGAATCCCAGTCGCGGGCTGCGAAGTACGCAAAGAAGCGCGCCGTTTGGCTAGCCGCGTTTCCCAGCTTAGGTGCCGGAGCGGTCAGCTGGTCGAATCGCGCGAGCGCACGTCCAACGTCTGTCTCGTCGAACATTTCTAAACGATCAATCAGATCGCCACTGACCGTTTGGACGTTGATCACGCGCCATTCGGCGCGGAAACCGTCTTGCGAAGTTTCATGCGCGACATGAGTGACGGCTGCACCAAGGCCGTTCAATCGATGCACTGACTCGATGAAGACGCTCAGGTCAGACCCGAGGTTTCGGGCGGCGCTGACCCACGCAGACATTTCACCGGGTGCAATCGATACCCCGCGCCGGTGATCGATATTGACCCAATTTGGCGTTGTAGGCAGTGGGTCATGGCGATTTAGAGCGACAGTGCTTCGCGCGATTGCCGACCACGTGCGCGCGTGGGCTGCCGCTTCGCCGGTGGCGTATTGGGCGTCTAGTTCGGCGATGGCGTCGTCGATGTCTTCGAGGTCGTACGAGACAACACGCGCGATCCGCTCGTCGTCGTCGATCGCGACGACGTTCAGGGCATCGTTTTGGGCCGCGCCGGGGTCGCGGCCCGCGGCGCGAGTCCGTGCGAGGACCAGGCGGTCTCCACGAATCGCCATGGCGCTCACCATCGAAATCGTAAATCCGACTCCGGCCGCTGCCTGCAGGTCTCTGATGACGTCGTCCCGACCATGCTGAGTATCGGCACTCACGATTCGTCGGTGATCGATTCCGACATAGTTGTCGGCAACCTTTTCCGCCATAGCGTCCCAATCGCGAGCGGCGAACTGCGACCAGACGCGTTCGAATACGCGCGCCGCCGCATTGTCCAACCGTGGTGCCGGACGGTTGAGCTGTTCGAATCTTGCGATCGCCGCGTCGATGTCGGTCTCGTCGAAGACCTCGGTCCGGTTTATCCTGCCGCCCCGGACCGCGAATAGCGCGATCCCGCCCCACTCAGCCGTCATGCCCTCTTGCGAGACCTCATGTGCCGCGTAAGTAATGGCCGTTCCGATGTCGCTAAGCCGATGCACTTGCTCGACATAGATGTTGATGTTTTCCTGGGAGTCCCACCCGGCGTGGATGTATGCGGTCACGTCACCAGGGCCGAACGCTGTCTCCCGTCGGTGGTCGACGTTGACGCAGTCCGGGCTGGTCAATGGTTGCTCGTGTCGGTTGAGCGCGGCGTAACTTTCCGCCACGGTCGACCACGTTTCCGCATACGGTGCCGCTTCGCCGGCGAGGTATCGGGCATCGAGTTCGGTTATGGCGGCGTCGAAGTGGTCGGGGTCGAACGAGACGGCAGCGACGATCCGCTCGTCGGCATTGATTTCGCCGACTACTAGCGCCTCGGTGTGGAACACCGCGGGTCCTTGATCGCGATTTGAATGTCGAACATGCATGAGGACATGGCGATCCGCACGGATTGCGATGACGGTCGGCGTAACGTCAGTGATCCACAGGTCCGAGATAGCCTGCATGTCCGTGATCTGGGCATCTCGACCATGTCGGACTCCCGCGCCGACCACGCGACGGCGATCGTCGAGGGAAAAATCTTCGGCCAGTATCTCCGCCATCGCTTCCCAATCGCCTCCCGCAAAGTGCGTCAGAAATCGCTCGGTCGCTCGGCTTGCTGCGTTTTCGAGCTGCGGTGCCGGTCGACCAAGCTGTTCGAATCTTGCGATCGCGGCATCGAGGTCTGCTTCGTCGAACAGCTCGCTGCGGTCGATCAGGTCGCCTTGGACAGTCAACAGGTTGACCTCTAGCCACTCGGCATCGAAGCCGTTTGGTGACGTTCCAGGCAACACGTCGGTGACAACCGCTCCGAGGTTGCTCAGCCGATGCACTGCCTCGACGTAGATCCTGGCTTGCGGCGCGAGTTCCCACGCGGCATGAATGTATGGAACCAAATCGCCGGGGGAGAACCCTCTTCCGCGGCGGTGGTCGAGCGTCAACCAGTCTGGCGTCGCCGAGGGGAGCTGGTGTGCGTTGAACGCGGCGAAAGCCCGCAAGATAACCGACCACGTGCGCGCGTGCGGAGCCGCTTCGCCGGCGAGGTACCGGGCGTCGAGTTCGGTGAGGGCGGCGTCGAAGTCGTCGAGATCGAAAGCGGCCATCGCCGCGATCCGCTCGTCTGTATCGATTTCGACCAATTGTAGGAAATCGACGCGGAACGCTTCTGATTCGCTGCCACTTCGCGAGTAGCGGGCACGAGTGAGGGCCAGGCGCGCTCCACGGGTTGCAACGGTGTCTGATCTCGCGTCCGTCACTTCGATGTCGGCGGCCGACCGGTAGTCTTGGATCGCAGCATCTGGGCCGCTTCGGATCCCGGCACCAACCACCGAACGACGATCGTCGCCGTAGTAGTCGTCGGTGAGTAGCTCGGTTATCGCGTCCCAGTCGCGGGCCGCGAAATACGCATGCAGGCGTTCGTATACGCGCGTCGCCGCGTTTTCGAGCCTTCGCGGTTTCGGACGCTCGTCCTCGAGCCGCGCATACGCCGCATCGAGTTCGGCGATCGCGGCGTCCATGTCTTCGACGTCGAACCACACATGCAGTGCGAGGTGGCCGTCCGCGTCGAGGCCGACCAACTGAATCATCTCGTCTTCCGGCGCCCCGGGACTCGCATCTGCAGTGCCTATCTCCAGCCGAGTAAGAGCCAGGCGCTCGCCTCGCACGGCCAGAACGACGTGACGGTACCGCACACCGCCCATGTCCCGCGCACTTCTTACGACGTCGCGGATCCACTGGCTGGGCGAAACGATGATGCGCGGGAAGCCGACGACCCTCCGGCGGCTCTCGAGGGTGACTTGGTTTGCGAGATGCCGCTCGGTCTCGTCCCAGGCCTCACGATCGGTCGCGGCGTCGATCTCGCAAACGACCCGGGCGCAGGCATTATCGAGTGCGACAACCGGCCCTTCGGGCGGCGCCGGTGCAGGCGCAACGGTGCGTTCGCCAATTATGCGGCGTGCCGTCTCCGCAAGTGCCACAGCGCCTTTCCGCTCATACAAGTCGACCGCTTGCTCGGCGGCGGCTCGAGCTCCGGCCACATCGCCGGCTGCGCTCAACACCGTTGCCAGCGTCAGGCATGCGTCGCCGTGATCGACCAGGGCGTCGGTGCGCTCGGCCAACGCGACTGCCTCTGAGGCAATCCGTCGGGCCCCGTCGTGGTCGTCACCCCGCGCCAGCAGCTGCGCCCGAAGCGTCCGCCACGCGATCGAGGCCTTCAGCGCGTGCCCGGCGAGACGCTGACTCTCCGCACACAATTCACCAGCTTCGTCATCTCGGTCGAGCGCAAGACATCCCCGGCCCAGGAGCGCGGCGGTCTCGGCGGTATCAGCCTCCAGTCCCATCCTGCGAAAGCCGTTGTAGGCCTTACGTAGATGCGGCTCAGCGGCGGCCGGGTCGTCGACGATGAGTTCGACGATGCCGGCGAACTGCTCGACCTCGAGCAGCGCATGGCGCAGGCCGAGCTCGCTGACCGTGCGCCGGGCCGAGTCGATCATCCGCCGGGCGGCGGGGGCGCGACCGCGAAAGGCCTCCAGCACGGCCTGGCATCGGGTCGAAGTGGCCTCGACGGCGGGGGAGTCGGTGGTGATCCGCAGCAGCCGCACCACATCCAGGCACCGCCCGCCGGCGCGCGGAACCGGGTTCGGGCCCCACAGCGCCGCGAGCGGTGCACCCGCCAAAACCGCGTTCACCCGGCGATGGTCACGCGCCCGTCGCGCTGCGGTCAGCGCGTCGTCCAGCGCGACCTCGCAGTCACCGATTCGCCCGAGACGGGCGAGGCACCCGGCGCGTACGGTGTGCGCCTTGGCTTCGCCGGCGGCGTCGTCCAGTTCGGCGAGTTTGGCCGCGGCCGCGCCCAACGCGGCTTCGACCTCGTCGAGCCGCTCGGGGTGTACCAACATCGAGAGTTGGCCGTCGAAACATGTCGCCCACGCCGCGAGCCGGGCCGAATCAACCGTCGCCACTTGCAATTTAGATACCGCACCCGCCGCAGACGCGACGTCGCCCGCGGCCAATAAGGCCTCGCAGCGGGCGATCAACAGCTCGGCGGTCTGCTCGTCGCGGTCGGGCAGTTCGTCGTCGATCTCCTCGAGCGCGTGCAGGGCGTGGTGGTACAGGTCGGCGGCACCCTCGTAGGCGAGTCGTGCCATCGCCTGATCGGCGGCGCGGCGGCAGTAGAAGACCGCCTTGGCCGCGTTTCCGGCCCAAGCACATTCGAAATAGTGGTGAGCCAGCTCGGCCAGCAGCTCGTCCTCGGCACCGGGCAGCGTCTCGAGGGTTGTGGCGATGCGCTGGTGTAATCGCATGCGCCGCACGGACGCCAGCTCGGCCAGCAGTGACTGTCGGACGAGGGCGTGGTTGAACCGGTAGTACCCGCCGGGCTCTTCGATCACGATGCCGGCTTGGCGTGCTTCGTCGAACGCGTCGACAAGGTCGCTTCCGACCACTTGTTCGACCAGCTCTAACGCAAACCGGCTGCCCGCCACCGCGGCAGCTGCCAGGGCTTTGTTGGTCTCGGCTGGTAGCCGGGAAAGCCTGCGGCTCACCGCTTCCCGTACCCCCTGGGGCAGGGTGCTCTGGTCCCACACGCCGCCGCTCTCGTCGACATGGCGCAGGGCCTCGATCAGGAAGAAGGGGTTACCGCCCGTGACAGACGCCAGTGCGTGAGCGAGTTCCTCGTCGTCGTAGCCGGACTCCGCGACGTATGCCGTTACCTCGTCCTCGTCGAGTCCCCCGAGGGCAAGACGGTTGGCTGTCCCGTCGCGGTGCAGGTCGGCGAGCATCGCCGCAAGGGGATGGGAGCGGTCGAGGTCGGTGCTGCGGTAGGTGCCGATTATTTGCACACGGGCGTGTTCCCCGAAGCGCAGCAGGTGCCGTAGCAGGAGCAGGGTCGGTTTGGCTGCCCAGTGCAGGTCGTCGAGGACGAGAACGACAGGCGCGCTCTTCGACGCGGTTTGCAGCAGCGCGACGACGGCATCGAATAATGCGTAGCGTTCGGTGTCGGGGTCCGCGTGGGCCGGGCGCGCGAGATCGGGCATGGCATCGGCCAGGCCGGGCACGAGTGCCAGCAAGGCCTCGACGCCGCGCAGGCCTCTCAGCCGGTCAGCGCCCATGCACGGTGCCAGCGAACGTAGCGCTTCGGCGAACGGCTGGTAGGGCGCTCCGAGATCCTCGTCGCAACGCCCGTACAACACGACCGCTCCTTGCGCATAGGCCTGTTGCGACCATTCACCGGCCAGACGTGTCTTGCCGACTCCGGGTTCACCGGCGATCAGTACCGTGCGCACACCGCCGGCTAGCGCGGTCTGCCACGCCGAGAGCAGCCCTTCCAGTTCGCGGCCACGTCCCACGAAGGGTCCCGGGCCGACCAGCACCGCGGGAAAGGTGGGCCGCTCCATCGGCGCTTCGGGCGCCTGCGCTTCCGGTTGTTCGGCACCGGTTTCCAGTCGCAGCTCGAAGACATGCTCGGGCCGCGCGAGGTTTTTGAGCTGACGCATCCCGAGGTCGGTCAGCGCGACGTCGTCGGCCAACGAGTCGATGACGAGCTCAGCGGTCGCGCCGGAGCACAGGATTTGGCCGCCTTCGGCCAGGGACCGCAGGCGCGCAACGCGGTTCACGGCCCTGCCGTAGTAGTCGCCGTCGCGAAGTTCGACCTCGCCGGTGTGCAGCGCCATGCGGACACGGATAGGGTCTTGCGACGCCCACGGCTCGTGAGTGATCGCGTCCTGCAACTCAATCGCCGCCGCGGCGGCCGCTGAAGGCCGGTCGAAGACCGAAAACGTCGCGTCACCCTCGCCGCGCGTCTTGATCAGCCGACCGCCCCGCGACGTGACGACCTGTTCGACCAGCTCATCGTGGCGCGCGAGCGCCACCGCCATCGCATCGGCATCGGCCTCCCACGCGGCCGTCGACCCCTCGATGTCGGTGAGCAGAAAAGTCACGGCGCGTGTCACCGACGGAGCTTGTTGTGCCACAACGACATCCAGCGAGGCGTCCTGTGCGACGATCGCCGCTTCGAGCCGGCGGAGTTCCGGCCCCGGATCGACCCCCAGGTCGTCGGCAAGCAGCGACCGGGCCCGTTTATAAGCGCCGAGGGCCTCACCTTGTCGGCCGGCGCGGTACAGGGCGAGCATCAGCTGGCCCCAACGCCTCTCCCGCAGCGGGGCGTCGGCCACCGCGGCTTCGAGATCACCGATGACCTCCGCGGCCCGACCCGTAGCCAGCAGCGCGTCCGCCCGGTCCTCGACCAGCGCGGCGTGGCCCTCGACCCATCGCGTCTTCTCGGAGGTTCCGCGCCGGCCATCGGGCAGTTCGGGGATCCCACGCCACAGGGCAAGGGCCTCCTCGAAGCGGGCCAGCGCTTGACTGGTCTCGCCGGCGGCGGCGGCATCGCGCCCGAGTCGAGCCGCCGATTTGTACCACGACGCGTCAACCTCGCTCTGGGCGAGGACCCAGCCCGCGCCCTGGGTCAGGACGAAGCCGTCGCCGAGGGTGCGACGCAGCGAAGAGATGTGGGTCTGCAGGGCTTTAGCGGCGGTGCGCGGCGGGTCCTGGCTCCAGAGCAGCTCGACGAGGGTGTCGGCCGGCACGACGGACCCGCAATGCAGTCCGAGCATCGTGAGGATGGCGCGCGGTTTCGCGCCCGGTATGACGACGGACGCTCCGCCTTGCCGGACCTGGAGAGGCCCCAAAACCCCCAGTTCCACCGATGAAAGCGTACTCATGTCAGCTATCTTCGGCGCGACAATTCAATACTCGGTCAAGATCGAGTAAAGCCGCGCTGCCTGCAGTTCGTTGACCGCGCACAATGTCCTGTGAGCCTGCTGAATGTTGGCCAGCTACTGACCCTCGATTTCGCCCGGCCTTCCGAGAAGCCCAGCCTGATGCTGGGCTCATCCACATACCGAACATCCGCGTTCACGCGACCGTTTAACGTTGGTACCTATGGACAGCGACCGGAGTGACTCCGCCTTCACCTGGCAGGGCCGGCGCGACCTGGTGAGCCGGATGCATGACCAGCTCGATGAGCTGGTCGCGGCGCGCGACCAGATGGAACAACTGGTGCGGGTCATTGTCGAGATCGGCTCCGATCTGGACCTGGACGTCACGCTGCAACGCGTCATCAAAGCCGCGATGGAGCTGACCGGCACCCGCTACGCAGCCCTGGGGATCCGCGCAGCCGACGGCAGCCTCGTTTCTTTTGTGCACGCTGGGATCGACACTGACACCGCACGGCGGCTCGGCGACCTTCCGCTCGGCGACGGCCTGCGCGTCGACGATCTGAACACCCATCCCGCGACCCGCGCGCTGGCCGGACACGAGCCGACCATGTATGCGCTGCTCGGCATCCCGATCACCGTGCGGGCGGCCAACTTCGGCAGCCTATACCTGGCCGACGACCGGCCCGGCCGTGTCTTCTCCAACACACAGGAAGGCGCCGTGCGCGCCATGGCCACCGCCGCGGCCGCCGCCATCGACAACGCCCGACTCTTCGAGCGCGAGCGTGAATCGGCGAAATGGACGAAGGCCAGCCGCGAGATCACCACCGCGCTGCTCTCCGGAGACCCGCAGACGGGGCCGTTGCAGCTCATCGTGAACCGGGCGCTGGAGCTGGCCGGTGCCGAGCAGGCCATCCTGCTGGTTCCCCGGGAGCCCGATTTGCCCGTCGACCAGGTCGACACCCTGGTCGTGGCCGCGACGGCGGGCCGGTACGCCTCCGAGGTGATCGGCCGGCAGGTTCCGATGGACGGGTCGACCACCGGCGGCGTGGCTCGCCGCGGCCAGCCGTTGATCACCGATTCCTTCCAATATCCGATCGAGGGCTTCACCGATGTCGGTGAACGATCGGCGATCGTCATGCCGCTGATTGCGGACGACGCAGTGCTCGGCGTCATCGCCGTCGCGCGCGACCCGCACCAGCCCGCGTTCGGCAACGACTATCTCGATCTGGTCAGCGATTTCGCCCGGCATGCGGCGATCGCCCTGGCGTTGGCGGCCGGCCGCGAACACGCGCTCAACCAGGAACTGGCCGAGGCCGACACCGTCGATGAAGCGGTGCAAGCCGCAGCGGAGGAACTGCGCCGGCTCTGGCGGGCGCGCCGCGTTCTGGCCGTAACCTTCCCGACGCACACGTCGTCCACCGTTGAAAGCAGCTTTGGTGCACCGCAGGTGGTGTCGGTCGGTGAACCCGCGCAGTGGGCCGACCTGCCATCGGAGACCCAGCAGGCACTCGGCTCATTGCGGGACGGCGATCTGCTGACCGCCAATGCGACGCAACCCGGGACAGCGGGCATTGCGCTGCAGCACCCGGACGGTGTGCTGGTGGTCTGGATGGACCTGACCGCGCAGCGCCCGTTCACCCTCGAGGATCAGACCTTGCTCACCGTTCTGGCCGGCCGCCTCGGCCAGGGTTTGCAGCGGGTGCACCAGGTCGATCAGCAGCGCGAGACCGCGCTGGCCCTACAGCACGCAATCCTGGGGCCTGCGGATCTGCCCAACGGGTTCGCGGTGCGCTATCAGGCCGCGACACGACCCCTCCAGGTGGGCGGTGACTGGTACGACATCGTCGATTTGGAAGACGGGCGCATCGCGTTGATCGTCGGTGACTGCGTCGGCCATGGCCTTGCCGCCGCCACCGTGATGGGCCAGGTGCGCAGCGCCTGTCGCGCGCTACTGTTCGAAAACCCAAGTCCCGCTGCAGCTCTCGCGGGGATGGACCGCTTCGCCGCGCGGCTGCCCGGCGCGCAGTGCACCACCGCGGTCTGTGCGGTGCTCACCCCCGAGACCGGTGAACTGGTCTACTCCAGCGCCGGTCATCCGCCGCCCATCCTGGTGCACGGTGACGGCAGCACCCAGATGCTCGATGAGGGTCACACGATCGCATTGGGGATACGGGGCAACTGGATTCGACCGGAGGCCCGGGTGACCATCCCGGCGCGTTCGACGCTGCTGCTCTACACCGACGGTCTGGTCGAACGCCGCCGGGTTCCCTTGGACCACGGCATCTCCCGCGTCGCCGGCGTCGCCCAAGATTCGCGCGCGTTGCAGTTGGAGGATCTGGCGAACCAGGTCATGTCCCGCCTCGCGCCGCGCGGCGGGTACCAGGACGACGTCGTGCTGCTGCTCTACCGCCACCCCGCCCCGTTGGAGCTGAATTTTCCCGCCGAAGTCAGCCAACTCGCGCCCACCCGTACTGCCCTGCGTAACTGGCTGACCCAGGCCCGGTTAAACCCCGACCAAGCGCTGAACGTGCTCGTCGCCGCGGGGGAGGCCGTCGCCAACGCCATCGAGCACGGTCACCGTCATAGACCGGAGGGCATGATTCGCCTGGGAGCGGTCGCGCTCGGCGACGAGGTCCAGTTGACCGTCACCGACACGGGCTCGTGGAAGGCGCCGCATCCGGCTTCCCGCCCGCATCGGGGTCGCGGTATTCCGCTTATGCGCAGCCTGATGCAGGATGTCGACATCCGGCCCGACACCAACGGCACCACAGTTCACCTATCCACGAGGATCATCTGATGACCACCCCGCTCACGCTCGACACCGCGCGCGGCAACGACGGGAAGTTCATGCTCGTCGCCGCGGGGGAAATCGACCTGAGCAATATCGATGCGTTCAATCTTGCGTTGGCCAGCGCCGCGACCGAGGCCAGCGGCGGCGACAGGGCGTTGCTCGTCGACCTCAGCGCGGTGGAGTACCTGGACAGCGCCGCCATCAACACTCTGGCCGCCAATGCCGATCGGATCGAGCTCGTCGCGCACCCCATCCTGATGTCCGTCCTCAGGATCAGTGGCCTCACCGAACTGACGACCGTCGAAGCGGCACCACCGCCAGCGGGCGGCGCCGCGCCAAAAACATCAACTTCCGAATGATCTTGCGGCACAGCGTAATCTCGGCCGCCCTTGGCCGAGGTCCGCGCCGCATGCCACGATGGCGTAATGGCTGACGACGCGCTGAGCTCGGAGCGGGAGTTCAACGAACAGAACATCGAAGAGTTTCGCCGCAATGGCGGCAAGGTGGGCGGGCAATTCGAGGGTTTTCCGCTGCTGCTTTTGACGTCGACCGGTGCGCGAAGCGGCGCCCAGCGGGTCAACCCGGTCGCGTACTTCGATATCGACGACAAGATCTACGTCGTCGGCTCCGCGGCGGGCCGGGACAACAATCCGGCGTGGGTGCACAACATTCGGGCCAACCCCCGGGTGTCGATCGAGATTGGCTCGGAGCCCGCTAAGCCCGCTACTGCACGCGAATTACCGCGCGACGAAAGGGATTCGATCTATCCGGTGGTGGTCGAGCGCGCCCCCGGGTTCAGCGAATACCAGCAGCGCACCGATCGGCTCATCCCGGTCTTCGAATTGGTGACCGACTGAAGACACGGCCGGGTGGACCCGGGCGTCCCGGACCACACTAGAAATCACGTCTGGCTGCGGCAGCGCGACCCGCGGATGGCGAACTGGCTGGTCGGCGGGGCGTGGGAACTCCACGTGTCCGCCGGTCGTTATACCGGCTAAGTAACCTGTGATTCCGAGGGAGACAACAGCCGCATGCCACGCACAGACAACGACACCTGGGATTTGGCGACCAGTGTGGGCGCGACCGCGACGATGGTCGCAGCCGCGCGAGCCATCGCGACCAACGCTGACAACCCGCTGATCGAAGACCGCTTCGCCGAGCCGCTGGTTCGCGCCGTCGGGGTGAACTTCTTCACTCGCTGGGTCTCCGGTGACCTGGTGGCCGCCGACGTCGACGACCACGAGTCGGGCTGGAAGCTCGAACACATGCCCGCCGCGATGGCCGCGCGGACCCGATTCTTCGACTCGTTCTTCCAGGCCGCGACGCAGGACGGGATCCGGCAGGCCGTGATTTTGGCATCGGGCCTCGACGCGCGCGCCTACCGGTTGGCGTGGCCGGCCGACATGACCGTGTTCGAGATCGACCAGCCGCAGGTGATCGAATTCAAGGCCGCCACGCTGGTCCAGCTGGGCGCCGCCCCGCAGGCCGAGCTGCGCACGGTCGCGGTCGACTTGCGCAATGACTGGCCAAAGGCGTTGGTAGAAGCCGGCTTTGAGAAGAGTCGCCCGACCGCATGGATCGCGGAGGGGCTCTTCGGGTACCTGCCGCCGGAGGCACAAGATCGCCTGCTGGACAACATCACCGCACTCAGCGCTGACGGCAGTCGGCTGGCGTGCGAAGCTATTCCGGACATGTCGGAGGTAGACACGGAGAAAGCCCAGGAGATGATGCAACGGGCCACCGCGAAATGGCGTGAGCATGGCTTCGACCTGGAATTCGGCGAGCTCGGCTACCAGGGCGAGCGCAATGACGTCGCCGCCTATCTGGACAACCTGGGATGGCAGTCGGACGGCACCCGGATGGCCGAGCTGTTGGCCGACTCCGGTGTCGATGCGATCCCGCAGACCAACGACTCGGTGTCGGTGGCCGACACCATCTACTACAGCTCGGTGCTGAGCAAATGACGGCACCGCAGCGGCGGGGGCTCAACGAGGCGGTCACGCGGATGTGGAGCTTCCTCGCGCCGGCATACGATCTGCCCTTCCTGCAGCGGTGGGTGTACCGACCTCCGCACAACGAGGTGATCGCCCAGCTGCGCAACCACGGTGCGCGCAAGATTGCCGATATCGCTTGCGGCACCGGCATTTTGAGCGACCGGATCCAGCGTGAACTGCAGCCCGACGAGATCTATGGCGTCGACATGTCCGACGGCATGCTCGGTCAGGCTCGTGCCAGGTCGGATCGGGTGCAGTGGATGCGTGGCCCGGCCGAGCAGCTTCCGTTTGACGACGGCGCTCTCGATGCCGTCGTGACGACCTCGGCCTTCCACTTCTTCGACCAGCCGGCGGCATTGCGTGAGTTCCATCGGGTGCTGGCCCCCGGCGGCCTGGTGGCCGTCTCGGCGCTGAGTACTCGCCAAGCGCGGCTGCAGTCCTCCGCGGACTCTCGGTGGAAGCCGCAACACAATGCGTCCGCGCCCGAGATGCGGACGTTGTTCGAAAACGCCGGGTTCGTGATCACCGATCAACACCGGATCCCGCGACCGGTGTGGACGGCCCTCGTGTCCGACCTGTTGACTGTCGGCACGAAAAGTTGAGTGCAGCGCCGGGCTGAAAACCGCTCGGCGCCAACGCGTAACCGACGACGCCCGCTTCGCCAATAGGCGAAGCGGGCGTCTTGTCAGCTATCGATCACAGCGGGATCCACACTCCGAAGAGCCAGAATCCCCACTGGTTGAAACCGGGATCCCACATTGGGGTTTCCTGGTAGCCCCAGTAGTTGATCGGGCCGTAGTCCCAGCGCCCACCGGGCGGGGGAAGCGGTCGATCCCATGCCGGCCGCGGCGGCTCGCCCGCGCCCCAGGGTCCGGGTCCGTCGCCCCACGGGGCGCCATGGAAGTAGCCGCGCTGAGCGTCGCCATGCCACGGGCCACCGGGGTGAGGATCGGGTCCACCGAATCCGCCCGGAGCACCGGGGTGATTGCCGGGGCCGCCAGGCCCGCCGGGGTGGTCGCCGGGGCCACCCGGGCCACCGGGGTGGTCGGGATGATCACCGGGGCCGCCAGGACCACCGGGGTGATCACCGGGGCCGCCAGGACCACCGGGGCCGCCAGGGCCGCCGGGGTGGTCACCGGGGCCGCCAGGACCACCGGGGTGATCACCGGGGCCACCCGGACCACCGGGGCCGCCCGGACCGCCCGGGTGATCACCGGGGCCACCAGGACCACCAGGACCGCCAGGGCCGCCCGGATCGTTGGGACCGGTGGGCGCGTGGCCACCGCCAGGCGCCGCGGGCGCGCCATGATCACCCGGAGGCTGTGGCGCCCCGGGAGCAGCGCTGGCAAACCCGGCGCCCATTCCCAGCGCCGCAGCGCTGAGCGCTCCGGCGACGGTCACCCCTCCGACAAGTTGCTTCAACTTCATGTTGCTTCACCTATCCACTAGGGATTTTGCAAGGAAGTTCCTTGGAACACCCCCCGTTACACCCCCCGACGCTAAATAGCCTTCCTATGGACTAGCTGTGACTCGCCCATGCAGAACTTCTGGCTGGGCGCCCGACCCCGGTGGTTTGCCACACATCTCCGCCGCGGCGCAGCGGCTGCCGCGCCCGTTGACACCAGGCATTTTGACCCCGGATCGAGGCGTTTTTCAGCCGGCGCGAGGGACGGTTTGGGAAGGCTATGTTGGCTAGTCGAGCAGGGTTTTCCTTTATATGGTTGCGGCCGTGTTGAGTGCCCCACATCCACACGAACCCCACGTTGGTTCGGTGTCGTCGAAGCTGAATTGGCTGCGCGCGGGCGTCCTGGGCGCCAATGACGGAATCGTTTCCACCGCGGGCATCGTCGTCGGGGTCGCGGCGGCCACCGCCGAACGCGCCCCCATATTGACCGCCGGCAGCGCCGGACTGGTCGCGGGTGCGGTGTCGATGGCGCTGGGCGAATACGTCTCCGTCAGCACCCAGCGCGACACCGAGAAGGCGATGTTGAGTCAGGAACGCCGCGAACTGCGCGAAGATCCCGTCGCCGAACTGGATGAGCTCGCCACGTTGTACGAGGCGAAGGGTCTGACGCCGGCGACCGCGCGCACCGTGGCCGAGGAACTCACCGACCACAACCCGCTGCTCGCCCACGCCGAGGTCGAATTGGGAATCAACCCCGAGGAGCTGACGAACCCCCGGCATGCGGCATCCTCGTCAGCGCTCTCATTTGCGATTGGTGCCCTGTTGCCGTTGGTCGCGATTTTGGTTCCGCCCACGACGTGGCGGGTTCCGGTTACCGTCACCGCGGTACTGATCGCGCTGGTGATCACCGGTGCGGTCTCGGCCGGTCTGGGCGGAGCGCCGAAGGGCCGCGCGGTGCTGCGCAACGCCATTGGCGGCAGTCTTGCGTTGGCGGTCACGTACGTGATCGGTCATCTGGTGGGTGCCGCACTCGGCTGACCGCCGGAGCTTAGGGGCGGTGCGGTGCGGTGCGCGTCCAGCGACTGGAAGCGCAACTGTAACATCGACAGTTGCGGTCCTCAGCAGAGCCCGCGTATCCCATCACGCGGAGGGTCATGCAGTGGCCGAGCCCAACATCGTGCCGGACGAAGCCCAATGGGCGGGATCGGTGCCGTACTTTGAGCGCGACGAAAAATACTTTGTGCCAACCAAAATCGCGCGCGGCGGATGGGGCCCATCGCTCAGCGGCCATGTTGTCGGCGGACTCTTGGCGTGGGCGGTCGAGGAAGCGGCTCAGGATCCGCAACTGCAACCGGCGCGGTTGACCGTCGATCTGCCCCGGCCAACGGCGTTGGCGCCGCTCGAGGTGCATACGCAGGTGCGACAGGACCGACGTCGGTTGCGGCTGGTCGAGACCGTGATCGTCCAGGACGGAGCTCCGGTGTCGCAGGCGAGCGCATTGTTTCTGCGGCGCGGCGCGCAGCCCGAGGGGCACGTCTGGTCACCACCGGTGCAGATGCCCCCGATCCCGCTGGACGAGGCCTACTCGACGCTGTTCATGCGAACCTACGGCTGGGGCGCCGATGTGCAGAACCCCGATCCGGACTGGCCCCAGGCCGACGGCCCGAAGTACACGTGGATACACGAGACGCGCCCCTTGATCGACGACGAACCGCTCACCGCCTTCACCCGCGTGGCGATGGCCGGTGACATCACGGCCTCGATTGCCAACTGGGGCACCAACTCCCTGCAGTTCATCAATGTCGACTACACGCTCACGCTCAGCCGACTGCCCGAGGGCGACCACATCGGGCTCGCCTCGCTGACGCATCACAGTCACGACGGGGTTGCTAGCGGCTCGGCGGTCCTGGTGGACGCGAAGGGCCCGATCGGCACCGGCGTGTCCGTGGCGATCGCGCACTCGGGATTTCGTCCGCCCGCCACGGATCCATCAGCCGGGTGAGGTCGATAGGTAGGCACGGTGACCACTGGGCACCGAATTCGTTGTGGCGTATGACTTTTGGCGCGAGACCGTCGGGTAGCGGCGGCGCCTTCAGGTACGCGCGAGGCTTTTAGGTGACTGACGTCCGCTCAAACTTGATAGCGCATGCGCGGGCAAGTTTCACGACGCCAGCATGGCGGCAGCCCGGACGCCTACAGCCCCTTGGGCGCATCGCGCACGGCCTGCACCGCGGCGGCGTCGCCGTCGAATTCGACCTGCGCCTGTCGCCCCACCGCGAACAGCAGTAGCTCCTCGGGCGCCCCGGTCACCGTCACCGCCGGCCCCTGACCGGCGGTGAGCACCGTCTTGCCCTCCGGCGTGCGCAACGCCACCCGGCCGGGCACCTTGGCGAGGGTGAGCCGCGCCATCAACGGCAGGGTGCGCCGCAGCATCTTGCCCAGGTCGGGTTCCAGGGAGCGCGGCTGCCAGCCCATCTGCGCGCGGCGCACATCCTCGTGGTGGATGAACATCTCGGCAACATTGGCCACCGGGTCGAGCAATTTGAGCGGCGAGTAGACCGGCGGTCCGGCGGCGAGCTTGCCGACGAGCTCGTCCCAGTCGTTCTGCTCGGCCACCTCGTTCTGCACCTTCTCCGTATGGGAGGCCAAGAAAGGGATCACGATGCCGGCCACGGCGTCGAGACGGTACTCACGGATCACCAGATGGGCGGCCAGGTCCCGCGTCTTCCATCCCTCGCACAGGGTGGGCGCATCTGGCCCGACGCCGCGCATCGTTTCGACAAGGGCGGCACGTTCGCGTTGGGCAACGGTCATGGGTTCAGGGTAGGACCAGCCCCTCGTCGTGGGCCATCCGCTTCTCGGTAAATTTGAATCGTCGTGTCGTCGAAGGGAATGTCATGAATGCACGTGTCGAGCAGTTGGAATTCCAGGCGGAGGCCCGGCAGCTGCTGGATTTGATGGTTCATTCGGTCTACTCCAACAAGGATTCGTTTCTGCGGGAGCTGATCTCGAACGCCTCCGACGCGCTGGACAAGTTGCGGCTAGAGGCGTTTCGCAACAAGGACCTCGACGTCGACACCTCCGACCTGCACATCGAGATCGACGTGGACAAGGATGCGCGCACCCTGACCATCCGCGACAACGGCATCGGGATGACCCGCGCCGAAGTGGTGGACCTGATCGGCACACTGGCCAAGTCGGGCACCGCCGAGCTGCGCAAGCAGCTGCGCGAGGCAAAGAATGAAGCCGCCTCCGAGGAACTCATCGGCCAGTTCGGCATCGGTTTCTATTCGAGCTTCATGGTCGCCGACAAGGTCGAACTGCTCACCCGCAAGGCAGGGGAGAGCGAAGCCACCAAATGGGAATCGAGCGGCGAGGGCACCTACACCATCGAGTCGGTCGAGGGTGCTGGGCAGGGCACGTCGGTCATCCTGCACCTCAAGCCCGAAGACGCCGAGGATGAGCTGCACGACTACACCGCTGACTTCAAGATCAGGAGCCTGGTCAAGAAATACTCCGACTTCATCGCCTGGCCCATCCGGATGGAGGTCGAGCGGCGGATCCAGGTTCCGGTGGAGGAGGGCTCCGAGGAGACCCGCGAAGAGGTCGTCATCGATACCGAGACCCTCAACTCGATGAAGGCCCTGTGGGCCCGGCCCAAAGAAGAGGTCTCCGAGGAGGAGTACAAGGAGTTCTACAAGCACATCGGGCACGCCTGGGACGATCCGCTCGAGGTCATCGCGATGCGGGCCGAAGGCACCTTCGAGTACCAGGCATTGCTGTTCATTCCGTCGCACGCCCCGTTCGACCTGTTCAACCGCGACGCCCAGACCGGGATCCAGCTGTACGTCAAGCGGGTGTTCATCATGGGCGACTGCGACGAGCTCATGCCGGAATACCTGCGCTTCGTCAAGGGCGTCGTTGACGCGCAGGACATGTCGCTCAACGTGTCGCGCGAGATCCTGCAACAGGATCGACAGATCAAGGCCATCCGGCGGCGGTTGACCAAGAAGGTGCTCTCGACGATCAAGGATCTGCAATCCGAGCGCCCGGAGGACTACCGCACCTTCTGGACCCAATTCGGCCGGGTCGTCAAGGAAGGCCTGCTGTCGGACTTCGACAACCAGGAGACGCTGCTGCAGATCTCCTCATTCGCCTCGACACACAGCGAGGAGGAGGCCACCACCCTCGCCCAATACGTCGAGCGCATGAAGGAGGGCCAGACGCAGATCTTCTACGCCACGGGGGAGTCGCGTCAGCAGATCCTGAAGTCGCCGCACCTCGAGGCGTTCAAGGCCAAGGGCTACGAGGTGCTCCTGCTCACCGACCCGGTCGACGAGGTCTGGGTGGGGACCGTGACGGAGTTCGACGGCAAGCCGCTGCAGTCCATCGCCAAGGGCGAGGTCGACCTCAGCGCCGACGACGACGAGAGCGAGGCCGAGCGCGAGGAGCAGCAGAAGGAATTCGCCGACCTGCTTACCTGGCTGAAGGAGACCTTGACCGACCACGTCAAGGAAGTTCGGCTGTCCACCCGCCTGACGGACTCACCCGCGTGCCTGATCACCGACGCCTTCGGGATCACACCGGCGCTCGCGCGCATGTACCGCGCTTCCGGGCAGGACATTCCGGTGGGCAAGCGGATCCTCGAACTCAATCCCAACCACCCGCTCGTCACCGGCCTGCGCCAGGCGCACCAGGACCGCAGCGACGACCCCTCGGTCGCGGAGACCGCGGAATTGCTCTACGGCACAGCGCTTCTTGCCGAAGGCGGCGCGCTCGACGATCCGGCCAGGTTTGCCGAGATGCTCGCCGATCGGCTGGCCCGCACGGTGTAACCCGGCGTTTACCGGCAAATAGGCGATTTTCGGGATTGAAAACTCGCTGGCAGGGATACTTAGATCCCATGCCTGAGTTTCGCGTTATCGACCCACGTGGCCGGGTCGTCGCGACGAAGAATTATGTTAGCGCAGAGGCCGCGTACGCCTGGTTCGTCAACTCGGTTGGCGGCAATACCGAGCTGGGTTGGCGCATGGAGGTCAACGACGACGGGCAATGGGCATTCTTCGATGACACCGAGGGCTTCACCGCGCCGGTGAGCCACCGGCCAGAAAGGCGCTGATTCGCCCCGCCCAGCCGGATCGGCTCAGAGGCGCTAGTTTGATCTGGTGTTGGAGCCGCCGAAGCTCGCAAAACATCGCACACCGCTCAACCGTTCCCAGATCGCCGGTTTCTGGGGCGCATGGACGGGCTGGACGCTCGATGGGATGGATTCGTTCATCTACGCGCTGGTGCTCACGCCGGCGCTCACCGAACTGCTGCCGCGTTCGGGCTTCGCCGCAACACAGGCCCATGTCGGCCTGGCGGGATCGATCCTGTTTGCCCTGTTTCTGGTGGGTTGGGGCTTGTCCTTCATCTGGGGGCCGATCGCCGACCGGTTCGGGCGGACCAAGGTGCTGGCCGCGACGATCTTCACCTTCGCAGTCTTCACCGGGCTTTCGGCGGCGGCGCAGAACGTTTGGGAGCTTGCCGCCTTCCGCTTCATCGCGGGCGTCGGCATCGGCGGCGAATGGGCACTCGCGGGCACCTACGTCGCCGAGGCGTGGCCGGAGGACCGGCGAAAGATGGGAGCCGGTTATCTGCAGACCGGCTACTACGCCGGCTTCTTCCTGGCGGCAGCGCTGAATTACACCATCGGCGTGCATTTCGGCTGGCGCGCAATGTTTTTGACGGGCGCGGTGCCGGTCGTCGTCGCCATCTTGATTCTGACGCGGGTGCAGGAAACCCCGAAGTTTCAGCAGGCCGAGGCCAGCGCCGCGCCGCCCGTGAAGCCGCTGCGCGAAATCCTGGCCCCGCGCTACCGGCGACGCACCTGGGTGGCCTGCGCCCTGGTGACGATCGCGATCGTGGGCCTGTGGGCCGGCGCGGTCTACGAGCCGTCGGCCGTAATCCAATTGGCGCAGCAAGCGGGATTCGACAAGAGCGGCGCGACCAGAACCGCATCGTGGGCCACCGGCCTGTTGTCCATCGGCACCATACTCGGTTGTCTGATCCTGCCGGTCGTCGCGGAGCGCATCGGACGCAGGAAGACCCTTGCGATTTATTTCGCCGGGATGGCGGTATCGATCATCGGCAGCTTCGGCTGGTCGTTCTATCTGCCCAACGGGCTCGCGCCGTTTATCGCGTGGCTGTTCGTGCTGGGTTTCTTTGGCGGCAACTTCGCCTTATTCAGCCTGTGGCTGCCCGAGCAGTTCGAAACGCGGGTCCGCGCGACGGCGTTTGCCTTCTGCACGTCGGTCGGCCGCTTTGTCGGGGCGGGCGTGAACTTCTTGCTCGGCGCGGCGGTCCTGCACACGCACACTCTGGGATTGCCCGTTGCGCTGACGGCCGTCGCTTTCGTGATCGGGCTTTTCGTCATCCCATTGGCGCCCGAGACTCAGGGCCAGGCGCTGCCCCAATAAGTCGGCCCTCGGCGAGCGGATTTGTCGCTGAGAGGCGGGCGCAACGAGTACCCCTTCTCGGCAGAGACCCGTCTGGCTGATGAAACGAGATGATCTGTGACCAAGTGGATTTGCAGTTTTCAGCTGACTGGAGCAACCGGTGTTTGAGAAAGGTCGATGCAATCACTCATGCCGTTGGCGGATGCATCACGATCTGTGAGCGGGTCCAGGCCGAAGGTGGTCTCGCAGAACTTCAGCAGACTTACATGCGAATTGAGCTGCTTGCTGACGTGGCCGGGTTTGGCATAGGGGCCGACGACGAGACACGGGACACGTGACCCGTACCGGAACGGTTGCCCATCGAACTGCTGGAATTCGTCGGCTGGTCGTTGCGCGTGGGTGTGGTCCCAGGTTTCCACCACCGGGGGGTCGATGTGGTCATACCAGCCACCCCAGTCGTCCCAGGTGACAAAGATCGCTACTTGATCCCACAGACCGCCGTCGACGACAGCTTGAATCTGGTTGAGCGTCCACGTCATCCCGTCGGTGACGTTCTGTTTCGGGTGTTCGGACAGATCGGGTCTGCCGTCGCCGTACACCCACGACACCGCGGGTAGCTGGCCGGCGCGCGCGTCAGCGGCGAACTTGTCGCGACCATGGTTGTGGCTATGGGTGTGCAGCCCGTCAATGTAGGCGAAGGCGTATCCGCCGTAGTTGCCCCAGGACAACCCGGCCGTTTCCAGCGAGACTGGGAGCGCTGGCAGCCGGAATCGGTCAGCCGGTGTGGGGCGGTATTGGTGATGCGGATTGTTGATCACCGGTGAGTCAGCGCAGATCAGCATGAGATGGTCGGGAGTCGAGGGGCCGGCTACTTCGGAAAAGTAGTTGTCACACAACGTGAAACGCCGGGCGAGGTCGAAATATCCGGGGATGTCGGACTGGGTGTATTGCACTCGGTGTGCGGTGTCTGTGCCACGGTTCATCCACGCCTCATGACGATGGTCGGGGTCGTCCGGCGGCGGGTTCTGTGCTGGCTGCAGCGTCACACCGTCGGCGTCGGGGAACCTGCCGAAGTAGTTGTCGAACGTGTGGTTTTCCTTGATGATCATCACGACATGCTCGATCCGTCCGGCCATAGCGACGCGGTCCTCTCTGCCCTTCGGTGGGTGTCAGATGACCAGTTTCGTCGGCCCGCCAGAACGAGAGGTGAACATCCGTCGAACCGGATCCGATCGCCAAAGAGTCTGTCTTCGTTGGACAGCGGGCCGCTACCCAGACATCTCGATGGTGTTCGCCGCCGCTGAGGGTGGTTTTCCGGCGCGAACATCGAGGATGCTCTGCGCCGCCGCGAGTTCGATCTGCCGGCGGACGTCGGAAACAGCAGAACCCAGGTGTGGGGTGAGCAATGTGCGGTCGTGCGCGAGAAGCCCGGGCGGAATGTCGCGGGGTCGGTCTTGATCCGACCTGTCCTCGAAAGCGAAAACGTCGGCCGCATAACCGCCAAGATGGCCGGCTGCCAACGAGTCGGCGACGGCATTTTCGTCGACGACCGAACCACGGCCCACGTTGACCAGCAGCGCCCCGTCGGGCAACTGCCGCAACGCGTCCGGTCCGATGAGGTGGCGCGTCCGCGCGGTGAGGGGTGCCGTGAGCACGACGGCGGTGCTGCGATTCAGAAGGGTTTCAAGCGGCACCGCTCGCGCGCCCAACTGCAGTTCGTCAGCGGCCGGAAGCGAATTAGGGTCGGTGTAAAGCAATTCCGCGTCGAATGCGCGCAGCCGACGAGCAACCGCACGTCCCACCGCCCCCATGCCCACGATCCCGACCTGCCTGCCGGCCAATCCGCCGCCATAAAGTTCGGGCCGCCAGCCCCGATGAAGACCCGAGCGGACGTGCCTATCGCCGGCGATGAGGTGGCGGTCCAACGCGATCAACAGCCCGACCGCAAGATCGGCAGTCGCGCCGGTGAGCAAGTCTTCGACATAGCTGACCCAGATGCCACGCGCCGTGCACGCGTCGACATCGATGTTGTCGTAGCCCTTGAGCGCACCGGCCACTATCCGCAGCCAGGGACTGTTTTGCAGCAACTGCTCGTCGACGTGGTCCGGCATGAACACCACCAGCGCGTCAGCATCGCGGCATCTGCTCAACAATTCGTCTCGGGTGAGGCTGTTCGGTGTCTGATTCGCCGACACCTCGCACGATCGGCCCAACAGGTCAAGCACCTCGGCGTGAACACGATGGGTGATAACGACCCGAAAGGGCTGTGAGTGAGACGGATTCATGCGAATCGCCTTCGTAACCAGCCGCTGAGGCTGTCCACGATGGTGACTGTCGCCAAGATGACCAGCATGATGGCGCAAACCTGCCTGTACTCCAGCACCCGCAACGCGGCCATCAGTTGGAAGCCAATGCCGCCGGCTCCAACCAGTCCCAGCACGGTCGAGGCTCGAAAGTTATACTCCCAGCGGTAAATTGACACGTCAGCCAATTGCGGCAGGACTTGCGGCAGAAACCCGTGCGCGATGACCTGGGCCGGACGCGCTCCCACCGCGCGTGCGGCTTCAACCGGGGCTGGGTTGACATGTTCGATGGCTTCGGCATAGAACTTGCCCACCATGCCTACCGAGTGGAGCCCTAGCGCCAGCACCCCGGGCAACGCCCCGAAGCCGACGGCGGCCACGAACACGATCCCCATGATGAGTTCAGGTACCGCGCGAAGGCCATTCAGCATCGTTCGGGCGACGTGGTAGACCACTGGGTGCGGCGTCGTGTTGCGCGCGGCAGCCAGGCCAAGCGGAAATGACAGCACTATCGCGATGAAGGTTCCTGCCACGCTCATTGCCACGGTGTCCAGGAGCGGCGCGAGCCAGGAACCGGCGCGGCTGAAGTCGGGGGGCCACATCTCACCGATCAGCGAGAACAGGGCCGGGACCCCGTCGGTCAGCCGGCGAGCATCCAGAAGTCCGACATAGGCGCAGCAGCCGAGCACGGCCGCAACGACTGCCGCGAAAAACAGGATGACGCGGACGCGCCGGCGCTGCTCAAGGCGCACGATTGCCGCATACTCGGTGTTCACGACCTCGGGGTTCAGCCGAGCGCCCCGGGCAGCGACCGTCATCGGCTGAGTGAACTGAGGTCGAGCCCGAGCTGGGTGCTCAGCTGCCGGACCGCGTTGTAATCCGCATCGGTCACCGGTGCGAAGGCGACTGCCTTGAACGGCTTGAGTACCGCGGGATCCTGAAGGCTCCGAAAGGCATTCGTGATGGAGGCCTTCAGCCCCGCGTCCAGGTCGCTTCGCATGGTCCAGGGGTAGTTCGGGTATGGCTTCGACTCGGCGACTACCCTCACCTTGGCCGGATCGATCGTGCCCTTCTGCACCAAGGTCTGGAAGATCGGTTTGCTGATACCGCCGCCCGCGGCGTTGCCGTTCTGCACCGCCAAAGCGACCGCGTCGTGAGCGCCGACGAACTGCTCCTGATAGTTCTGCCCGGCTCGCAATCCCTGGTCTGCCAGCATCGATTTCGGAATGAGGTGGCTAGAGGTGCTCGCGGGGTCCCCGTAGGCCACCGTTTTGCCCTTCAGGTCGGCAATTGTGTTGATGCCCTGGTTGACATTGCCGATCACCAGCGCGTGGTACACCGGCGGCCCGCCGCGCTCCTCGACAACTGCGGCAAAGGGCTCAATGCCGGCATCTTTCGATCTTGCCAGCACATAGGACAAGGGGCCGAAGTATGCCAGCTCCAGTCGTCCATGCCGCATGGCCTCGATCATCGACGAGTAGTCCGTGGTCACCACCAATTCGATTTGCTTACCGAGTTTCGATTCCAGGTAATGCTTGAGCGGTTGGTTGTTCTGGATCACCGTGTTGGCATTTTCGTCGGGCAGCAACGCAACTCGCAGCGATGACGGGTTGGGCGCCGTCTGGCTGTGGGAGCTCCCACAGGCGGCGAGAACGATCGCCAACAGTGCGGTTATCAAGATGCGTGCGGCCTTCATCAGGATTCCTTTGTCGTCGGAACTGTCGGGGAGTTGTCGGTGTGGCGATAAATCCGGTCGATCTGGGCGGAGTCGATCTGGCGAGGCGGCGCGTCGGCGATCAGGCGGCCGGCGGACAGGCCGACTATGCGGTCGGCGAAGCGTCGGGCGAGCTCGACCTGATGCAGACTGACCACGGCGGTGATGCCGTCCTGCCGGCAGATTTCGCGCAGCATGCTCAAGACAACGATCGCGGTTTCCGGGTCGAGGCTGGCCACCGGCTCGTCGGCGAGGACAATGTGGGGTTGCTGGGTCAGCGCGCGGGCGATCCCGACCCGCTGTTGCTCGCCGCCGCTGAGCCGATCCGCGCGGACCATGGCTTTCGACAACAGTCCGACGCGATCGAGCGCCGCCAGCGCGCGGTACGTTTCAGTGCGGTTCGCCCGCCAAAATCCCTGCAGGACACTGGTTGACGCGACGCACCCGAGCAGGGCATTGCGCAACGCCGTGTGACGACCGATCAGCTGATGTTGTTGAAAGATCATGCCGGTACGTCGCCGATGTGCACGAACACTTGAGCTGCTGTTGAGCGGGCCGATGCCGGCCACTTCAATGAATCCGCTGGTGGGGACGACCAAGTGATTCGTGCACCGCAGCAGAGTCGATTTTCCGGCTCCTGACGGGCCAAGCAAGACCGTGAAGCTGCCCGCTGGGAATCCGATAGTCAGCGGGTGCAGCGCGATCGTGGCCTCATAACGCACACTCACGTCGTATAGCTGGATCACAGTCCTCCAAGACCCCGATCGAGCGCGCGGGTATTGACACCGAACCGGGCGACGTGCCTACGCTACTCGACGAGTCCGGCCCGAAACACCCTCTTGCCAAAAGACTTTCGAGTGAGCGAGAAGTTAGCATCTGTACGTCGAGAGCCTCGATATTGTTCATGCAGTGATCGCTTGAGGGTCGGTTGACGTACACCTCTGGACGGTACGCTTCCGCGCCTTTGCGCGGGATACCACGCAGTCGACGCGGGGGGCCGACGTACGCTCCCACCATGCATGTCGACGCGATGACGATTCCCCAGCCACTCGGCCAAATCGGTGATCTTGCCCGGCGGACGCAATCCGCCGGGTTCTCCGGTTTGTTGTTCACCGAGACGGGCCGCACCGCATATTTGAATGCCGCCGTGGCGTCGCAGGCCGCGCCGGATCTGGAATTGTCGACGGGCGTCGCGGTTGCGTTTCCGCGCAGTCCGTTCGTGACCGCCGCCGCGGCGTGGGAACTGCAGGAGGCCACCAATGGGAAATTCCGGCTGGGCCTGGGCACGCAGGTGCGCACCCACGTGGTGCGGCGCTACGGCACGGCTTTCGAGCGGCCCGGGCCCCGGCTGCGCGACTACTTGCTCGCCGTGAAGGCGTGCTTCGCGGCGTTTCGCTCGGGGACCCTGGACCACCACGGCGACTTCTACGATCTCGACTTCATCACCCCACAGTGGAGCCCGGGGCCCATCGACGCTCCGGACCCCAAAGTCGATATCGCAGCGGTCAATCCGTGGATGCTGCGGATGGCGGGCGAGGTGGCCGACGGTGTTCACGTCCACCCGATCGGCGAACCGGGCTACCTGGCCCGGCACGTGCTGCCGACGGTCGCCGAAGGCGCGGCCAAAGCGGGCCGTTCACCGTCGGACATCGCGGTCATCGTGCCCGTCATGACCATCGTCGGCGACAGCGACGAAGAGCGCGACCAGCAGCGCGAGGTCGTGCGCGCCAGCATGGCCTTCTACGGCAGCACACCCAACTATGCATTCATCTGGGACGAGGCGGGTTTCGAGGGCACGACCGCCCGGATCCGGGAGAAGCAGAAGGCCGGAGACTACGCCGGGATGGCGGCCCAGGTCAGCGACGAGCACATCGCTCTTTTCGCCACCGAGTCGACCTGGGACGGGCTGGCCGACGCGCTGACCACGAAATACGCCGGAACGGCAACGCGGTTGGTGATGTACAACTCCGTCGCCGATCAGGAGCGCTTCGAGCGGTACGGCGAGGTGGCCCGCCGGATACAAGCGGTCAGCGGCTGAGCTGAATGGCCTTGACCACCAACAGCAACGCCCCGACCACCAAATAGGCGCGCAACGCGATCATCGCGAGCCGGGTTCCGGGTGACCAGGTCACCGGCTCGAGCAGTGCCAGCGGTGGCATGCGCCAGGTGTTGCGGTCGACGCCGCGCGCCGGAAGTTGAGGCAGGGGCCGCGACGGCTGCCGGCGAGCCACCCAGCGCAGCACCGGCGCGGCGGCCGCCGCGAGAATGACCAGCGCCAGCGTCAGGTAGCCCGCGACGGCGAGGACGTTGAGGTCGGGAAACAGGGTGGTAGCCATCAAGATTCCGGACAGCAGCAGCAGGACGCCCACGATCAGCCCGGCGACCCAGTTCAGCCAGGACCGATTCACCCACGGCCCCAACACCTCTCGGTCGTTGCACAGGAGCAGCAGAAACACGCTGGCGCTGGGTAGCAAGAGCCCGGCGAGGGCCTGCACGGCGGTGGTAATCAACCCCAACGGGGCACCCGGGATCAGCACGACGGCCGCGGCCAGCGCCACCATCGCGGTGTAGGACAGGTAGAACTGCTTGGCGTCGGAGAAGCCACGGTGCAGCGAGTGCTTGAGGCCGAACACGTCTCCGAAGGCGTAACTGGTGGCCAGGGTCACCGCGGCGGCCCCGATGATCGAGGCGTCCATCAGCACGATGGCAAAGATCGAACCGAGTATCGGGCGGTGTGCGCCCAGTAGATGCGCTGTGGCGCCGGCGTCGGTGAAGCCGCCAATGGTGTTGGTGGAGCGCGCCGCCCACTCGCCGGTCATCATCAGCGCAGCGGCGCCGACCACCACCACGAAGGCGCCTAGCACGGTGTCTGCGCGTTCATAGCCCATGAACCGGGGGGTGATGCGCTTGTCGACGACATTGGACTGCTGGAAAAACAGCTGCCACGGCGCCACGGTGGTGCCGACAATGGCGATGATCAGCAGCACCGCGTCCGAGCTGATGCCGCCCGAAATGCTGGGCACCACAAAAGACTTCGCCGCGTGACCCCACTGCGGATTTGACATCAGCAGCATCGGGATCTGCAGCAGCGTGACGGCGATGAAGATGAACATGGCCCGCTCCCAGCGTCGGAAGCTGCCGCTGGCCATGATCGCCACCAACGCCACCGCCGAGATCGGTACCACAACGTATTTGGAGACGCCGATGTATTCGGCGGCCAGGCTGATGCCGATGAACTCGGTGACGATCGTCAAGAAGTTGAGCAGGAACAGGTCGCCGACCGAAAACCAGCCCCAGCCGCGGCCGAAACGTTCGTTGATCAGCCGGGCGTGCCCGACCCCCGTGACCGCGCCGAGCCGCACCACCATTTCCTGGTTGACGATCAGCACCGGGATCAGCAGCAGCAGCACCCACAGCAGCGAGTAGCCGTAGTTCTGGCCTGCCTGGGCGTAGGTGGCCACCCCGCCCGCGTCGTTGTCGCCGACCATCACGATGATGCCGGGTCCGACGATCGCGAGCAGGGTCAGCAGCCGCGTCCGCCACGTGCGGGCATGCTCGGTTTCCCCGACGCTGATGCGCCCGAACGCACCCTCGATATCACCTAGATGCGCGCTGTCCAGCACCGCGGTGCGCCGCGTTGGTGCCGGCTCGGAGCGTTGCGCGTCGACGCCCTGTGCGTCGGCCTGGGTGGTGTTCTCTCCGGAACTCACTGCGGGGAACTTCCCGTGGGCGGCGTGTCACGGTCGTCGGTGGCGATCTCGCGGATGGGGCGCGGCGCGGGCTCGCGGCGTCGCCAGTCTTCGGGAATGGTCGCCTCCAGCACGTCGTCGACGGTCACCACCCCGAGTAGGCGGTCCTGCTCGTCGACGACGGGGATGGAGTAGAGGTTGAAATCGGCCATCAGCAGCGCGATATCGGTCAAGTCCGCGACGGCGTTCACCCGCACCGGGTCGGAATCCATTAGGGTTTCCAGCTTTTCGGCGGGATCGACCTGCAACAGGGTGATCACTGAAACCACGCCGTCGAGACGCTTGTCCTCGTCCAGTACGTGTACCTTGATCAGCGCTTCCGGCTGGATGCTGCGCGAGGCGGCAATCAACGCCAACGCCTCGCCCGCAGTGGCGGTCGGTGAACATGTCACGGAGTCGACATTCATCAGCCCGCCGGCACTTTCGGGGTTGAACCCCATCAAGGTGATGACCTTGGTGCGTTGCGGGGCGGGCATCAGCTCGAGGACACGGCGGCGCCGTGACTGGCGCAGGTCGGCGATCGCGTCTGCGGCGTCGTCGGCGCGCATCCGGCCCAGCAGCGCGGCGACCTCGCTGTCCGGCATGTCGTCGAGCAGTCGGCTGGCTTTTTCCGGATCCAGCTCTTCGAAGACGTCGGCTTCCAACTCCGGGTCGCTGTGCACCCGATCGAGGATCTCGCCGCCTTCGGCCTTGTCCGCTTCCTCGAGAAGGTCGGCGATCTCGGCGGCCTTCAGTTCACCGAATCGATCCGACAGACGCCGCACGGCGTCGGAGCGCGCGTGGCCGATCAGCGGCTCGAACGCTTTCCAATCGCGGGATGCGTGCCCGCCCGAATGCTTGATCAGCCCGAACAATCGTGGGGGACGGCGGGTATCCAGGCGGGTGACCATCCAGCCCTCGCCGGTCTTTTCCAGTTCGACGTCGTAGGCGCGCACCAGCTCGACGGTCGCCACGTCAATCAATCGGTGGCCCAGCACATCGGTGCGCAACAGCACCTCGCCCTCGCGGCGTTCGAACCCGCGGAGATCAACCTTGTTCTTGGTCAACAGAACTCGGTCGGCCGAGTACTCGTCGATGGATTTGTCGCCGATGAAAACCCGGCGTCCGCCGACCCCGGCCACGATCCCGGCCACCAGCGGATACTCCTCGGCGCCGCGCAGCCGCACGATCACGTCCTCGACACGCCCCACGGTCTCGCCGGCGCGGGCCAACACGGGGGCGCGCAACAACTGCGAGAGATGGATGACCTGCTGCCCGGCGCGCCGCTTGGTCGCCTTCTCCGATAGGGCCATTTTCCCTCCTCAAGGCGGTACGACCGAACCCGCGGCCAAAGTACCCGAATTAGGCGTCGCGGCGCCATCTACGGCTTGAAATCGATCGTTGGACCGTCTCGGCGGCCAGATCGTACGCTCCTGTTGCCGAGAACGACTACCGCCAATAGGTAAACGGCGGAAGGCTATTGGGTTTGCCGCGCCCCGATCACACTATTGCTTGTCGACTTTTCCGGCGATCTGGTTGGCGATGCTGACGCCGAGGTCCCCGACGTCCTTGCGGCACGCGTCGATATCGATGACGACGTTGTTGCGGACGGTCAGCGCGCGCTGGCAGGGCACGGTCACGCTCGGGCCGTTTCCGACAACGGTCAGGGTCACCGGAACGCTCAAAACTCCATTGGCCTTGGAGACCTGGCCCACCTTCCACTGAAGCTCCGGTTTGCCGTCGGCGGCGGGGACGGTGTCTTGACGGTTGGCGCAGGCGGGCCAGCGCTGGGCCGACGTCGTGAAGAACGCGCTCGCCTGCTCGGGGGATGGGAACAGCACCACGACCTGGTATACCTCAGGGCTTTCCAGTTGGTCTGCCCCCGGGGGCGCCGGCGCCTGGTCGTGATAGCCGTAAACCGCGGTGTTCCCGCTGTCGGCGTACACGGAGGCCAACGCCGCGTGCACGGTGTACCGGCATTCAGCGGGGAATGTGTAGTCCTGGCGCTTGAACGGATCTTCCAACAACGTGGTGATTGGTGGATCGCTCGACGTTCCCGTGGCACCCAGCACGGTGTCGATGTCACTCGGTGAGAGCATCAGGTCGGGCAACGCGCCCTGCGCCAGGGGAGTCTTCGACGAAGCCGTCGTGGTGGCGGCCGACGACGAAGCGCTGTCGCCCTTGTTGGCACCGCCGCACCCGGCGACCAGTGTGGCCGCGGCAGCAACGACAACTGCCGCGGTCAGCTGGCTCCTCATGCGCATGGAGCTTACGACAGCGGCACCGCGCCGCACGCGGATTTGCCAGATGTGCGACGCCGATCCCGACGGCACCGCGCACCGCGTCGGCTCGCGGCTGAATTGACCTCAGGCCTTCCCCGTTGCGGGAGAGGGTTTTTGGTCAGACGATGGGGCATAGCTGGCCTGGCTGTGGGCCAGCGCCACCGTCGCCGCCGCCATCAGACCCACCGACAAGCCCAAGGTCACCCAGCCGAGGTGGTTGGTCTGCAGCGTCTCACCCAGCACAGTGATACCGAGCAGCGAGCCGACGATGGGCTCGGCGACGGTGACCGCCGGCAGCGACGCGGTGAGCGGGCCGGCCCGAAACGCCGACTGCTCCCAGGCGGTGGCCGCGATCGCCAGCACCACCCACACATACAACTCGGGTGCGCGCAACAGCGCCGGGATGCCGCGGTCGAGCTGGTCCACCACACCCTTGGTCAACACCGAAAACAGTCCCCACAGCGAGCCGGACATCAGTCCCAGCAGCAGTGCGCCGACCGAACCGGGGAACATCCGCGCGCCGATCACGCACAGGATCAGCGCTGGGCCCATGACCAACGCCACGATGGTCCACGTTTGCACCGACCCGCGCGGGGCTCCCTGCTGGGGATCACCGACCGTCACCACCACCGCGACCGCGACGGCAAGCAACGTAGCCCAAATGCCTTGTGGCCGTGTAATTTTACGGTGGTTTGTCCTGGCGCTGATGAGTAATGCGAACAGCAGCGACGTCACCAGCAGCGCCTGCACCAGTACCACCGAGCCCAGGCCCAGCGCCGCGGCCTGGAACCCGAACCCGGCGCCGGCCACCAGGCTGCCCGTCCACCATTGCCGGTCGCGCAGCAGCCGGCGGAACAGGGTGAAGGTGCCGACTGGCTCATCGGTGACCTGTTGGGCGGATCGCTGCTGGACGACGTCGCCGGCGCCGACCATCAGAGCGGCCGCCAAGGCGAGAACGACGGTGATGGCTGTTCTACTCACGCCGGTCTCCTAGGCACTTGGTGGGACATTCCGTGTGTGACGCAACAGCTTTGCGCGCAAGGGCGCCCCGAACTACGCGGAACGTCAGCTGTTGCGCCGAATCTTGAGCGCGGTGGTGATCATGGGAACCTGCAGCGGCAGCCGGGCCAGGGCGACGATCCGCATCGGCCACGGCTTGTCCCACCACAACCGGCACATGTTGACGTTGCCCGGAAAGACGCCGACGAACAGCGCGACCGCGGCGAGGGCGGCGGCCCGCCGGGTGCGCCGCGGCACCAGCAGTGCCCCGATCGCCAGCTCGGCGACGCCCGACCCGTAGGTGTACAGCCGAGGGCTCCCCGGCAGCTCGGCCGGGATGATGGAGTCGAACGGTTTGGGCGCAACGAAGTGCAGGGTGCCGATGCCGAGCAGCATCGCCGCGACACGGTAGGCGAGCGGCTGCGTCGTGTCACGGACGGCAACGGGTCTGATGGTCATGAAGTCATTGTGCCCATCGGGGCCACTGCTTACGCGCGGTCGGCGAGTATGGCTCATCCAGTTCCCAGACCAGCGCACCTTTGGTCTTCAACGGCTTGGCCTCCGTATTTACCCGAACCGCTTAACTGTAAGCGCCGTCACAGGAGCCGGCTTTCTGAATTTAGACCGTTACTATTGCCTATACAGTATTTGATACGATTCGCGGCGTCTGACCGCCCACAACAACGAGGTTGAGAACATGGGAACACCCGTCATCGTCGGAGCCGCCCGGACCGCGATCGGCCGTTCGTTCAAGGGCACGCTGGTCAACACGCCGCCCGAGACCCTGATCACCGCCGTGCTGCCCGAGGTGGTCCGCAGGTCGGGCGTCGACCCCGCCGACATCGATGACATCATCTTCGCCGAATCACATTACGGCGGTGGGGATCTCGCGCGTTACGCGGCGACCGCGACGGGCCTGGAGCACGTTCCGGGGCAGTCGGTCAACCGGCACTGCGCGGGCAGCCTCACGGCCATCGGCAACGCCGCGGCGCAGATCGGTTCGGGCATGGAGCGCGTGCTCATCGCCGGCGGTGTGCAGTCGCTGTCGATGACGCCACTGACCAACTGGCGCATCCCCGGCCCCGAGCTGAAGTTCGAGGAGCGCTGGATGCCGCCCACGCACGTGGAGACGCCGGACGCGCCCGCCAAGGACATGTCCATCACGGTGGGCTGGAACACCGCGCAGGCGGTCGGCATCACCCGTGAGGAGATGGACGCCTGGGCGGCACGCTCGCACCAGCGCGCCGTTGCGGCCCAGGACGCGGGCAAATTCGCCGACGAGATCCTGCCGCTGAAGATCACCCAGTTCGACGGCTCGGTCACCGAGTTCGCCGTGGACGAGCATCCGCGCCGCGACACCACCGTCGAGAAGCTCGCCGGCCTCAAGGTTCTGCACCCCGAGATCGAGGGCTTCTCGATCACGGCGGGTAACAGCAGCGGCACCAACGACGCAGCCGCAGGCGTGGCCCTGGTCGATCGCGATTACGCCGCAGCCAACAAGCTCAACGTCATGGGCACCGTCAAGGCCTGGGCCGCCGCGGGCGTACCGGCCCGCGATTGTGGCCTCGGTGCCGTCAAGGTCATCGGGAAGGTGCTGCAGCGGGCCGGTCTGTCGCCCGGCGACGTGGCGCTGTGGGAGATCAACGAGGCATTCGCGTCCGTCCCGATCGCGGCGTGCCGCGAATACGGCATCGACGAGGAGAAGGTCAACTTCTCCGGTAGCGGCTGCAGCCTCGGTCACCCGATCGCGGCCTCGGGCGCGCGCATGGTGACCACGCTGGTCTACGAGCTCGCCCGCCGCGGCGGCGGCATCGGCGTCGCCGCGATGTGCGCCGGCGGCGGCCAGGGCGGCGCTGTCGTCATCGAGGTCTAGCGGCGATCGCGAGGTCAGCGGCCGGTCGCCGCCATCAAGTGTCAGCCACCGCAACGTAGTTCGCACCGGCTAGTTGCAGAACGTGTAGCCGATGAATTGCGTGCCGCGCGTGTCGCCGCTCGAGTAGTTGGCAAAGTGCACGGCCGGCACTCCGTTGTACTGAGTGTTCATCTTCTGCACGTTCGGTGGTGGAGTGCCTTTGGGGAAGGCCAGGATCATGTCGGCGAAAATCTCCAGGCCGACCTGGCAGATGGCCTCGCGCCGCGGCTGCTGTGGATTCCATGCGTGCACGATTACCGGTTCGGTCAGCTGAGATCCCGCCGCGCAATTCGGATCACAGAGCTTGAATACCGCCGTGCCGGTCCCGTCGGCACCTTGCGGCCCCCAGGAACTCCACGACATGTCCTGCAGCGCAACGGCCACACTGGCGCAGCCCAACACGTTGAGGCGCTTCGGCCGGGCAACCGGCGGGACGGACGGGTTGTAGCAGCCCGGGATCGCGAAGCTCTCCGGCGCTGACGGCGCCGGCTGGGTGCTGGGTGCCGTCGCGCTCTGCTGGCTGCGGGTCAGCTGCACGCCCACCACGGTGAGGACCCCGACCAGCACCACCGCCACGACAATGCCGGCCCCGATCAATCGCCCCCGCGAGGTGTGGCGCAGCCGCCTCAATAATGGGACGTTGGCGTTGCCGCTCACGGTGACCAGATTACGGGTGAAACGTTTCCTCCGGGGCGGTGCCCGCCGACCG
Source organism: Mycobacterium senriense (assembly GCF_019668465.1). Taxonomy (NCBI): domain Bacteria; kingdom Bacillati; phylum Actinomycetota; class Actinomycetes; order Mycobacteriales; family Mycobacteriaceae; genus Mycobacterium; species Mycobacterium senriense. The sequence goes on from NZ_AP024828.1 coordinate 3,907,331, forward strand.
GCATGTCAGGGTAAAGTTGGTCATCGCTACCAACATATTGAGGATTCCGTGAAGCTGCCGATGAATGACCATGATCTGGCCGCGCGGTTGGCCACCGAGGCTGGTCGGCTATTGCTCGGGGTGCGAGAAGAGTTCGCTGACGCGGAACCGGGCGACCGGAAAGCGGCGGGGGACAAGCGATCCCATGACTTCTTGATGGAGGCGCTTGCCGCCGAGCGGCCCGGTGATGCGGTGCTGTCCGAAGAGGGCGCCGACGACCCGGTGCGGTTGCGCTCTGACCGCGTCTGGATCGTCGATCCGCTGGACGGTACGCGGGAATTCTCCGAGCTGGGACGCGACGATTGGGCGGTGCACGTCGCACTCTGGCAGTCCGGCGAGCTGGTTGCCGGTGCCGTGGCGTTACCCGCCCAGGGCATTACGCTGGCGACTCCCGACTTGGATTCGCCTCCTGCCGCGCCGGGCAAGCCGCGCATCGTGGTGTCGCGCACCCGTCCACCGGCCGTCGCGTTGAACGTGCGGGATGCGCTGGACGGAGTCCTGGTGGAAATGGGGTCGGCCGGAGCCAAGGTCGCCTCGATCGTTCAAGGGTTATCCGATGTGTACGTGCACGCCGGCGGCCAGTTCGAATGGGACTCCGCCGCGCCGGTGGCGGTGGCACGGGCCGCGGGGCTGCACACCTCTCGCATTGACGGCTCCGCGCTGGCGTACAACCAACCCGACCCGAAGCTGCCCGATCTCGTGGTCTGCCGGCCCGAACTGGCGGAAGCCGTACTCGCCGTTACGCGCTGACCTCGCTGGTCAAACTGTAGGATTGCCAATTCTTTTCGGGATGGGCAGCCGTCTTGGCCTATCGGCGTCGGCGGTTGCCTTTTGCCTCGTCGGTCCATTCCCGTTCGATTCGCCCGATCTCGAGTGAGAGCAACGTCAGGGTCGGATTGTCGCAACTGATCTCGTGGGCCGTGCGGTACTTCGCCGCTTCGCCGGTGGCAGGCAGCTGCGGGCGCATGGCCTCGAACCACTCGTCGCCGACGATATTGGGTGGATCTCCATCACGAGGCCCACTTGCCCACTGCCGGTATGCATCTCGCGCGCCCGCCAGGCCCGTTCGCCACCGGTGAATCGCTTCGCAGCGCTGCGCGTGCAATTGCATGCTCAGCTGGTGCTTGTGGTCTGCATGCCCCATCACCCTGGGCAGCACCGCGTCGGAGACCGACCTCGCCTCGGCCGCCGTTCCCGCCGCCGAGGCGCCCACGACAATTCCCATCAGGCCCATCAATGCACCATCCACCCGCTGATCGTGGCATATCTGTCGAGGTCCCGCCGCCCACCCGGCGCACAACGGCGCTACCGTGCTGTTACATGATGAAGGCGTCGCGCCGCAGGCGCCGACGCGGGAATCGGACGGTCGACCTTCTCCCGAGGAGCAGCCAACGATGTCGCGGATCGACACGCATCACCACGCCATCCCGTCTTTCTATCGAGACATGCTGCGAAAAGCGAGGATTGACGAAGCGGGCGGCCGGGCGCTGCCGAATTGGAGCCCGCAAGGGTCGTTGCAGACCATGGCGGAACTGAACGTCGCCGCCGCGATCCTTTCGGTGTCGACGCCGGGCACCACGTTCCTGCCGAGCGCGGCTGACGCGGCCTCGCTGGCCCGCGACCTCAACGACTACCTCGCCGGGCTCGTCGCTGACCAACCCAACCGATTCGGATTCTTCGCGACCCTCCCCATGCCGCACCTGCGCGAGTCCGTCGGCGAGGCCGCCAGGTCGCTCGACGAATTGCACGCCGACGGGGTGGTGCTGCTCGCCAACAGCGCGGGGACCTACCTCGGGCAAGACGGCCAGGACGACCTGTTCGCCGCGCTGGACGCGCGCGCGGCGGTGGCATTCATCCATCCCGGCGAGCTGCCCGGACCGGTAATCGACGGCGTCGCGCCGTTTGCCGTCGACTTCCTGCTCGACACCACCCGCGCCGCGTATTTGCTTGTGCGCAATGGTATTTGCCGTCGATACCCCAACATCAAGTTCATCCTCAGCCATGCGGGCGGGTTCGTCCCCTATGCCTCGCACCGGATGGCGGTCAGCATCATTGGCGACACCGGACGCAGCCCGAGCGACAGCCTGGGTGACTTCGCCGGCTTTTACTTCGACACCGCGCTGTCCTCGAGCGCCGCCGCGCTGCCGAGCCTGCTGGCGTTCGCCAAGCCCGGCCACGTGACCTTCGGCTCGGACTGGCCCTTCGCGCCCGTGGCGGCCGGGAAGCTCTTCGCCGCCGGCCTGGAGACCTACCCGGGGCTGCGCCCGGACGCCCGCGCGGCGATCGAGCGCGACAACGCGCTCGCGCTGTTCCCGCGGCTCGGCGCAGTCGCGCCGCCCAAGCCCGGCTCGCCGCTCGACAAGTTGCGCCGCGGCGCCAGCCGGAGGGTCATGCGTGGGGTCGTACGGCTGGTCAACACCCGTTGACGGGCGCTCAGAGCCAGGCCTGCTGCCACGAGTGGATGCGTTCGGCCAGTTCGGGTCCGCGGTCCTCTTGAATGAAATGGCTGGCGTTGATGCGGGCGTGTGGCTGGCCCGCGGCGCCGGGGATGTGCTTGATCAGGGCGCTGTCCGCCCGCCCGAGGATGGGGTCGCGTGCTCCGAAGATGGCGAGAAACGGCTTTTCCCAGCGGCCGAGGGCGTCCCAGGCTTTCCTGTTGGCCGGAATCGCCGGGTCGGTGGGTGAGGTGGGCACCAGCTGAGGAAACGCGCGGGCCCCGGCCTGATAGGTCTTGTCGGGGAACGGCGCGTCGTAGCCGGCCCGGACTTTCGACGGCACCCGGCGAACGGTCCCGGCGCTGACGATGCGGCCCGCGGGCAGGACGGGGGAGTAGCGCGCGAAGGTGCGCCAGGCGTAGAAAGCCGGCGGGGTGCGCCGTTGCGCCGTCGGGAGGAAACCGTTGGCCACCACCAGCCGCGCGACGCGGTCGGACTGCTCGGCGGCGATGCGCAGCCCGATCAGCGATCCCCAGTCCTGCACGAACAGCGTGACATCCCTGAGGTTGAGATGCTCGAACCACGAGACCATCCACTCCACGTGGCGCTGGTAGGAGTAATCCTCGACCCGGCTGGGCTTGTCCGATCGGCCGAAACCGATCAGATCGGGCGCGAGCACGCGGTTTCCGGCATCGGTCAGGGGCGGGATCATCGTGCGGTACAGGTAGCTCCACGTGGGCTCACCGTGCAGCAAAACGATCGGCGGCCCTTCGATCGTGCCCTCGTCGAGGTAGTGCATGCGAAGCGGCCGGGTGTCGCTCGCGGTTACGTCAAGGTAGTGCCCAACGAACGGGTAGTCCTCCAGGTTTTCGAATCGGGAGTCCGGGGTTCGCAGCACATGCATATCAGCTCCTCCGGTGAACCGGCACCCCTGTTAGCCTCTCGCGCCCGCGCGAATTCGTCTAGTGGGAGATTCATTGAGCTGGGCCCCAAGGACTATTAAACTGGTTTACTCATGGCAATTCGGCGCGCGGTTCTGCTCATCGCCGACATCGGCGGGTACACGCATTACATGCAGTGGAACCGGACGCACCTTGCGCATGCCCAGCTGACGGTTGCGGGCCTGTTGGAGTCGGTCATCAACGCGGGCAAGGGTTTGAAGCTGGCCAAACTCGAGGGTGACGCCGCGTTCTTCTGCGCACCGGACAGCCACGCCAAAGAGGTGGTGTGCGACCGCCTGTCAAGGATGCGTGCGTCGTTCCTGGAGCGGCGCGAGCGGATGAAAAACGACATCGCCTGCCAATGCGCGAGTTGCGAACAGCTGGAGAAACTGTCGCTCAAGTTCGTCGTGCACGTGGGCGAGGTGGCGGATCAGAAGGTGAAACGCCACGTCGAGCTGGCCGGTTTCGATGTCATTCTGGTGCACCGCATGCTGAAAAACTTGGTGCCGGTAGCCGAATACGTGCTGATGACCGATCCCGTCGCGGCATGCCTCGACGAGCCTATGCGCCAGCTTTGCATGCCGTTGGTGCACGTCTTCGACGGCATCGGAGAAACGTCGACGCACTACATCGACCTTGCGGCGGTGCAGGTTCCCGTCGCGTCGCCGCGCCGCAGCTTTCTCCGCCGGCTTGGCGCGACGACGAGGTTCGAAATCGACGCCCTGCCCTTCACGCTCGGCATGAAGGAGCCCGCACAGGGGTTCCGCAACCTGGGCCGGGGCGCCGAGGAAGTCTCCGCGTAGCCGAAAACCCCTGCGGCCCGGCGTCGCTGCACGATCAAGCTTCGGCCAGGGCCCGTCCCATCCGCGAGACCGCCTCGGTGAGAATGGCCCGCGAGGTGGCGAAATTCAATCGCACGTGCCCGGTTCCGCCGGTGCCGAACACGTGGCCGGAGCTGAGCGCCACCCGCGCGTGATCGAGGAACCAGCGGGCCGGCCCGGACAGATCGGCAACCACCGCAAGGCCATCGGCGACTTCTTCGTCGAAGCCGAGCTCCCGGCAATCCAGCCAGGCCAGGTAAGTGCCTTGCGGCCATTGGTATTTCACACCGGGAAGGTGCTCGGCGATCAACTCGCCCAGCAGTGTCCGGTTCTCGTCCAGCCCCCGCAAGGTCGCGTCGAGCCAGTCGCTGCCGCTCCGAAATGCCTCGGCGTGGGCGATGACGCCGAGGTGGCTGGCTCCGTGACTGACCTCCTCCGGCATCCGGTTCAGGTCGGCGGCCGACTCGGGTCCGGCGATGGCCACCGCGGCTTTCAACCCGGACAGATTCCAGGCCTTCGACGCGGAGATGAGGGCGAAGGCGTTCTCGGCGCCCGGGACGGTGAGGAAGGGAGTGAACCGCGATCCCGCCAGAATGACGGGGGCGTGAATCTCATCGGACACCACCCGCACGCCGAACCGCCGGGCGAGCTCGGCGACCGCGCGGAGTTCGTCGGTGGTGTGCACCGATCCGGTCGGGTTGTGCGGATTGCACAGCAGATAGGCGACCTTCGCGTCCCTCCCGGCGGCTGCGCGAGCCCGGGCGAAGGCATTTTCCAAGGTGTTCAAGTCAATTCGCCCGTCGGTGAGGGGGGCCTCGATGACGCGGCGTCCGTCGTGCGTGACGAATGCGTAGAACGGCGCATAGACCGGCGGGTTGACGACGACGGCGTCACCGCGATCGGTGAGCAGGCGCAACACCTCGACGATCCCGAGCATGACGTCGGGAACCAGCGCGGTGCGGCCCACGTCCAGGTCGTGCCACTGCCAGCGCCGCGCGGCGAATTGGCTGACCGCTTCCGCCAGCGCGGTTCCGCACGGATATCCGGTGTCGCCGTTGTCGATGGCCCTCCGCAGCGCGTCGGCCACCGTCGGTGCCAGGTTGACATCCATCTCGGCGACCCACATCGGCAGGACGTCGGCGGGGTGCGCCCCCCATTTCATGCTGGTGCGAACCCGCAATTGCCGCAGCGTCAATTCCTCGAGCGGATTAACCGTCACGCCCGCAGAGTAACGGGCGCGGCCTACCCCCCGACAAACGCATTTTGCGGGATGGTCAGCGGAAGGTCCACCGAACTCAGCAATCCCGGCTGGGCGGCAACGACATACGGCACGGCGTTGACGACACGCATCGCGGTGGCGACCATCGCGCCCGCCCCGGAGGTCATCCCGCCGATGCCGGCCTTCGCGGGATCCTTCAGCGTCGCAGCCAGCGTGCAGTCGATGTCCGGATCGCCGGAGATCATGACGCGATAGGACAGATCGCCGATCCCGGTGGGCCAGTCGGGGGCGACGTCGTGCGCGAGCCGCGTGACGTGCTCGATGACGATGGCCTCCCGGCCGTCGACCACGCCGATCGCCCGCATTCGCAGCGCACCGCAGGTTCCGGCCTCGACGGTGCCCATCGCGACCTCCAGCGTCCGGTTGGTGACGGCGCGGTCGAAACCCTCGCGCACGGCCTGAACTTGGACCCCCAACGCGTCGGCGATCAACCGGATTTGCCCCTGCCATTCGCCCGCGATGGCGCCGGGGAAGCTGATCCAGGGCTGGTAGTCGAGCGGACGGCCGAAGCCCAGCGCGTCGCTCATGATGTCGGGAACTCCGTAGTCGTCGTACAGACCGATCTCGAAGGAGTGAATCTTGTCGATGGACGACGACTGGGTGGACAGCACCAGCGGCAGATAATCGGCGGCGAAGCCCGGCTCGATGCCAGAGGCGTATAGCGACACCTGGCCCTGCTTGGCCGCGGCGACCAATTGGTCGCGCCACTCCGCGGGCTCGTAGGCATGCGGGTTGACCAATCGGGTGGTGCTGGTCGTCACGACGTTGATCCCGGCTTCGAGCAGCTTGACGTAGTCCGGGATGGCCAGCGCGTCCCGCTCCGGACCGCTGGCCGCATAGATGACGCAGTCGGGCTTGAGCGCGATCAGCGCGTCGGCGTCGTTGGTGGCGTTCAGGCCAACCGGCCCACCGCCGGCCAGCTCGCCCGCGTCCTTGCCGACCTTGTCGTCCGAATGCACCCACACGCCGACCAGGTCCAGATTCGGGCGCCGCTGGATCGCGCGGATGGCGATCGAGCCGATGCCGCCTGTCGCCCACACCACCACGCGATGAGCCGTCATCGTGTTCCTCCTCAACTGCGTGCGCGGCGCGCAACACAACGAAATCCGTTATGGCCGTTGCCCTTACGTCAACAGCGGCGACCGTGACTGCCCCGACGTTCGAGTTGGAAACTACCGCCGCGAATGCGCGCGGTCAAGGCTTTAAGAAAGCGGACACTATCTTAACGAACAAATTTTAGGTTAGGGTGCAGCTGTGCAAGCGGACCAGCGTTTCGCCCGGCTCCGAGCAACGATTCGGGGCGGCTGGCGCTGATGTTCACGCTCAGGTTCGACATGCGCGCCCCGGACGGGGGCGCACCGGCGACCGATCTGTACGCCGCTTCCATCGACATGTGCGCGTGGGCCGAAACGCGCGGCGCCGTGCTGGCGGTGCTCTCCGAGCACCACGGCGCCGACGACGGTCATCTGCCGGTGCCGCTCATCTTGGCGTCGGCGATAGCGGCCAGGACACGCACGTTGGCGATCCTGCTGGCCGCGGTGCCGATTCCGTTGTGGGATCCCGTCCGGCTCGCCGAGGAGATCAGCGTGCTGGACCTGATCAGTCGCGGACGGGTGTCCTACGCATTCGGCGTGGGACATCGGCATGAGGAGTACGAGCACTTCGGCATCGACATGAGCACGCGCGGTCGCGCGGCCGACGAGATGCTGGACGTCCTTGGGCCGCTGGTGCGAGGTGACCCCGTCGAATATCGGGGGCGTACGGTCCGCGTCACCCCACCGTGCGGATCACCCAGCGGGCCGATGATGCTGATCGCCGGCGGTAGCAAGGCCGCGGCGCGGCGGGCGGGCCGTCATGGACTGGGGTTCATCTCGCAGACCGCGTCGCCCGGCCTGATGGAGTACTACGAGGAGCAGTGCCGTGCGCACGGGCACGAACCCGGAATCATCCAGTTTCCCCAACCGCACGCTCCGACAGCGGTTTTCGTGGCCGAAAATGTTGATGAGGCCTGGGATGAGCTGGGGCCGCACTTGCTGCACGACGCGAAAACGGCGGCGTCGTACCGGCCGCACGACGACTCGGTCGCCAGCATCACCCGCGCCGACAGCGTGGCGGAGCTTCGGAAGGGCGGCGGCCCGTACCGCATCTTCACCCCCGGCGAGGCGGTCGACTATGTGCGCGGCGGCCAACTGCTGCCCTTGCACCCGCTCTGCGGCGGTGTTGCACCGGACGTGGCGTGGCCCTATCTCGAGCGTGCCGCGGCCGCCTTTGCAGACAACCAGTGAGGAGGGTGCCTATGCGTGTTGTCGTGTGGTCGACCGGGGGAGTCGGCTCGAACGCGATCGATGCCATCCGCCGCCGTCCGGACCTGGAACTTGTTGGCGTGTGGGTACATTCACCGGACAAGGTCGGCAAGGACGCCGGCGAGCTGGCGGGCGGGGAGCCCCTGGGCGTCACGGCCACCGATGATGCCGACGCGCTGATCGCACTGCAGCCCGATTGTGTGGTCTACGCGGCCAGCGGTCCCGACCGCGATGGCGCGGCCGTGCCCGACTACGTGCGTCTGCTGGCGGCGGGCATCAACGTGGTATCGACGTCGTCGACGAGCCTGGTGTACCCGCCGTCCTACTTCGCGCCCCGCTGGCGCGACGAGCTGAAAGGGGCGGCCAAAGCCGGCCAGGCCTCGTTCTACGTATCGGGCATCTTCCCCGGCTTCGCTTCCGATCAGCTCGCGTTGCTCATGACGACACAGTCCAAGAGCATCCGCCGGATCACGGCCAGCGAGGTTGCGCTCAACGACCACTACCCGGTGGCTGACGTGATGATGGACGGAATGGGCTTCGGCCGGCCGCTGGACTTCAAGCCGATGCTGAAGACGCCCGGCTTCATCGAAATGGCTTGGAAGGCACCGATCTACCTGATGGCGGAGGGGCTCGGTGTCGAGGTGGAGGAAATACGCGGTTCGCTCGACCGCGAGCCGGCGGACCGGGACATCGAGGTGGCCTTCGGCACCGTCAAGGCCGGCACTTGCGGTGCGGTGCGGACCCGGGCGGCGGGAGTGGTCAATGGCCGGGAGGCCATCGTGATCGAGCACGTCATCCGGATGGCGCGCGACGTCGCACCCGATTGGCCCACCTCGGACCGCGACGCCACGTATCGGGTCGACATCGAAGGAGATCCCGACATCCACTGCGAGATGACGCTGGGCGCGACGGCGGGTCATGGCGCGGGGCGAGCCGCGATGGCGTCCACGGCCATGCGCGTCATCAACGCGATCCCGTATGTCGTCAACGCGCCCCCGGGCCTGCTGAGTTCGCTGGACCTCCCGACCACGCTGCCGCTTTACGCCTTCGACTAAAGGTGTAACGTGCATCAGCAAGATTAGGCCACCTAGGAGTTTGCCGTGTACACGCTGCGCTTCGACATGCGCGATCCCGAATGGGCCGCGCCACCAGCCGATCTGTACGCCGCGGCGCCCGAAATGTCTGCCTGGGCCGAGGAACACGGCGGTCTGGCCGCCGTCCTGTGCGAACATCACGGGTCCGCGGACGGCTACCTGCCGTCGCCGTTCTTGCTGGCCTCGGCGGTGGCGGCGCGGACGCAGCGGTTGGCGCTGAGCCTGATCCTGATCCTGCCGTTCTACGAAACCGTGCGTCTCGCCGAGGACATGTCGGTGCTCGACATCATCAGCAATGGGCGGGCCTCCTACATCCTGGCCCTGGGCTACCGGCCCGAGGAGTTCGAGCACTTCGGCTTGCCGATCAAAAAGCGAGGTCGCGTCTGCGACGAGAAACTTGCACTGTTGCGGCGACTGCTTGCCGGCGAAACTGTCGTCGAGGACGGGCGTCGGATCAGTGTGACGCCTCGCCCGCTGACTCCCGGCGGCCCGGGTCTGATGTGGGGTGGGGGAACGGTCGCCGCTGCCCGTCGGGCCGGCCGGTACGGCCTGGGCATGCTGGGCAACGCCAACGCGCCGGGCATGCGGGAGGCGTACGAGGAGGCGTGCCGCGAGCACGGGCATACGCCCGGGCCGACGATGTTCCCCGACCGCAACACGCCCTCGGTCGTGTTCGTCGCCGAGGACGTGGACCAGGCGTGGAAAGAGATCGGCGAGCACCTGCTGCACGACGTGCGCACTTACGCCGCGTGGAATCCCGGGGACGAGACGACGGCGGGATTCAGTCACGTCAACACCATCGACGAGCTGCGAGAGACGGGGACGTCGCACGTGATTATCTCGGTGCCGGAAGCGATTTCGCGGGTGAAGGCCGGCCAGGTGCTCAACCTGTCGCCGCTCTGCGGCGGACTGCCACCGGAGATCGCGTGGCCGTACCTCAAGCGTGTGGGCGAAGTGGTGCTGCCCGAGGCGCTCGGTTGACCGCTACTCCTCGCCGAACCGATCGACGAGGTGCGAGTTGACACCGTCGGCGTCGAGTCGCCGCGCCACCAGATAGCCCGCCCCCATCCAGGCACGGCGAGACCAGTTACGTTCGCGGAAAGCCCTCCGGCAGTAGAAAGTCCATCAGGTAGCCGACCTTGATCGGCTCGGCGGTGCTCTGGTAACCCATGTGACCGCTGCCTTACTTGGGTTGGTTGGGGACGCCGGGATATAGCTGCTCTGTCGGTCCTGCGGTGACGTAGCCGCCCAGCTTCGTGATGAGGTGCGGTGCAAAGACCGCGCCGTACACCAGGTGTCCGACGACGATGACGGCCACGATGGAGAGCACCGCCGACTGGCCCCTGCTCTTTGACCTCTTGTCCGCCCACATATCGATGACGTTTCGTCCTTCGGCATCGGTGCGGCCGAGCAGGTAGGTAAAGAGCATCATCTGGATGCCCATGGCGAGCGAGTCGTAGAGCGGGTACTGGTGTTTGGTGCCTTCGAAGATCGCGAGGCCGGGAATCACGTAGCCGTAGTAGAAGTTGCCGAGCTGGGCCCCGGTGTAGGCGTTGAAAAACAATGCCCAGCAGATACCGACGACGAGGCCGACCACGAGCAGGGTAATCGGCCTGCGCCACTGGAACTTTGCGCTCAGCCATCGTCCGAGGGCGGCTCCGGCCACGGCGGGAATGATGAAGTAGGAGACGTAGCCGATCGGCACCGCTAATGGCAACCCGCCCCACGTCACGTTCAACGGCCACCAGGACGGCATGCGAGGCAGCGCGGGCGGAAACTGTGCGTACATCGCCCAGTCGTAGGGTGACTCGATCCAGGAGAACGAGATCGCCGAGATGCCAAGCAGCAACAGCGGATGGATGCGGCGCCGCCGGTAGCTCAGATACATCCCCGCGATCAGGAAGGCGATGCTCGCGGCGTAGGAAAAGTACTGCGCCCCGGCCATCACCGGCGTCATCTGGGTGTTCACTGGCGGCCCTCGTCGCTCGGCGCGCGCCGGGCTTCGGGATCGAAGCCGAGTACCAGCCCGAATATCAGGACGATCAGCCCGAACAGCGTACCGAGCATGATGACAGCGCCCATGGTGTCACCTTCCGATGGTTTCGCCTTTAAGGTAGTGGATACTATCCTATGGGGGATAGCGGATACTATCCCCAAGGCGGCCGACCCAAGGCCGTTCGGAGGAGTGGACATCAGTGCCCCAGCGAGCAACTAAGCAGCCGACGCCGACGGCGGTGGCGCGTCGGCCCCGTGGCGAGCCGCGCCGGCTTCTGCTCGACGCCGCCCGGAAGCTCTTCGCCGGCCGGGACTATCGCAGCACCACGACACGGGAAATCGCCCAGGTTGCCGGGGTCACCGAACATCTGCTGTTCCGCAACTTCGGTTCGAAGGCCGCGCTGTTCCGCGAGGCGCTCGTCGTGCCCTTCGTGAGCTTCGTCGACGAATTCGGCCAGACCTGGCAGTCGGTGGTTCCCGAGGAGACCGACGAGCAGGAGTTGACTCGGCTGTTCGTCTCGAAGCTCTACGACGTGTTCGTCGAACACCAGGGTTTGCTCCTGACCCTGATGGCCGCCGAGAGTCTCAGCGACGAGGAGAAGGCGGACGCCGGCATCGCCGAGATCCGCCGGGCGGTCACGGTGCTGGGCCAAATAAGCGTTGAAGGCATGCAATTGCGCGGGTTGCGGTCCGATCACCCTGATCTGCCGGCCCACTCGACCGTGTCGATGATCGCCGGCATGGCCGCGCTGCGGTCGACCTACTTCGGGAACAATCCACCGCCGCGGGAGGTGATCGTTGAGGAACTCGTCCAAGCCCTCTTGCATGGCTTCTTGCACCGCAACGACTGAGATAGGGATCCGACAATGACAAGCCGCAGCGCCGTCGAATTGTATTACGACCCATTCGATGTCGAGATCGACTCGAATCCATATCCGGTGTGGAAACGGATGCGCGAAGAAGCGCCGCTGTACTACAACGAGAAGTACAATTTCTACGCGCTGAGTCGATACGACGACGTGGTGCGCGAGTTGCCGAACTGGGAGACCTACCGCTCCGGCAAGGGCACCACGGCCGACATTCTGTTCGCGAACATCGAAGTGCCACCGGGCATTCTGCTGTTCGAGGATCCGCCGCTGCACGACCTGCACCGCAAGCTGCTGTCCCGCGTCTTCACGCCCCGGCGGATGCTGGCGGTTGAAGATTTGGTGCGCGGGTTCTGTGTCCGGGAGCTTGACCCGCTGGTCGGCGGGAGCGGCTTCGACTTCATCGCGGATCTGGGCGCGATGATGCCGATGCGGACCATCGGCTACCTGTTGGGCATTCCCGAAGCCGATCAAGAAAAGATCCGGGACCGCAGCGTCGCCAACATCGAATTGTCCAAGGACAGCGACCCGGCCGCGGTCGATGCGAATGTCTTCGCGAATTCGATTGCACTGTTCGCCGAGTACATCGAGTGGCGGGCCGGTCATCCCTCCGACGACCTCATGACCGAACTGTTGCGGGCCGAGATCGATGAGCCAAACGGTACGCGGCGTCCGCTGACGCGGACCGAGGTGCTGGCCTACACCGCGATGATCGCCGGGGCCGGTAACGAAACGACCGCTCGCTTAATCGGTTTCATGGGCCAACTCTTGTCGGACCACCCGGATCAACGCCGCGAACTGGTGTCGGACCCGTCGCTGATCCCCGGCGCGATCGAGGAGACCCTGCGGTATGAGCCGCCGTCACCGGTGCAGGCCCGCTACGTCGCGCGCGATGCCGAGCACTATGGCCTTAAGGTGCCCGAGGGATCGTTCATGCTGCTGCTGAACGCCTCGGCCAACCGGGACGAAAGCCACTTCCCGGATGCGGATCGCTACGACATCCACCGCTGCGGCAGCCATCTCAGCTTCGGGCAGGGCCTGCACTTCTGCCTGGGCTCGGCGCTGGCGCGGCTCGAGGCGCGGGTGGCCTTCGAAGAAGTGTTGAAGCGATGGCCAGACTGGGAAGTCGACTATGCGAACGCCCGACGGGCGCATACCGCGAGCGTGCGTGGGTGGGCGCGCCTGCCCGTCGTCACGGGTTAGGTCGTCGCGGCTAGCCTCGATCTTTCGTGATGGTCTAGGGCTGGCGGGCGTGTAATGCACGGAAGTGCCTGTCCTGCTTGAGAAAATTGGCGTGTCTAAGGTCAATTCTCTGTGAGCGGGAAGGCACTCCGTAGGTGAAGCGTAGCCGCTGTGGTGGGTTTCGGGTGGAGTCTGGTCGCGAGTCGTTGATTTCGTCGACTGGCGGGTCGCTGCTTGTGCAGACTGCGCAGGTCAGCGGGTTGGCGCAGGAGTTGTCGAGGGTGCTCAAGCCGTGGCGGACTCCACGGTCGATCCACGATCCGGGCAAGACGGTCCTGGATTTGGCCGTCGCGATCGGGCTCGGTGGTGACTCTGCCTGGCTGATGCCGCGTTGGTGCGGGCTCAGCCCGCGTTGTTCGGGGCGGTGGCTTCTGATCCCACGATCAGCCGGCTCATCGACGCCCTCGGCGAGGATCCCGGTGCTGCGATCGCGGCGATCCGGCAGGCACGGGCGGCCGCCCGGGAGGTGGTGTGGCAACAGCACTGCCCGGTGGCTGCCGATACCGAGGTGGTCATCGATCTGGATGCGACCTTGATCGGGGCGCACTCGGAGAAAGAGGGTGCGACCCCGAACTTCAAACGGGGGTTCGGGTTTCACCCGATGATGGCGTTCGTTGATCACGGCACCGGCGGTACCGGGGAGCCGCTGGCGGCGATGCTGCGTGCTGGCCGGGCCAACGCCAGTGACGCCGCCGACCAGATCGCGGTGCTCGACGCCGCGCTGGCTCAATTGCCTGAACAGGCCCGCCGCCGGGTGCTGGTGCGTGGGGATACCGGTTCGGGAGTCAAAGAGTTCCTCTGGCACATCCACAACCTCGGGTTGTCGTACTCGGTGGGCGTCTATGGCCGTCAACCCGTGCTCGACGCATTGGCCGCCCTGCCGCGCCAAGCCTGGCGTCGGGCACTGGATGCCGACGGCCGGCGCCGCGAGGGCGCCCAGGTGGCCGAGCTGACCCGCTGGCTTCCCGCGACCTTCGTTGGCTCGCCACCCGGGATGCGAGTAATCGCCCGTCGGGAACGCCCGCATCCGGGCGCCCAGCTGCGCATCACCGATGCAGATGGCTGGCGCATCACCTTGTTCGCCACCAACACCATCGGCGGTCGCCTCGCTGATCTCGAAGTACGTCACCGGCTACGGGCCCGCGCTGAGGACCGCATCCGCACCCTCAAAGACACCGGCTTGGCCAACCTTCCGCTGCAGGCCTTCGGCAAAAACGAGATCTGGCTCGAGTTGGCTGCCCTCGCCTACGAACTGCTGACCTGGACCCAACTGCTGGCCTGGCCCAATCACCCCGCCCGCGGCTGGGAACCCAAACGACTACGCCTGCGCCTGCTCAGCGTGGCCGCACGCGTCATCACGTGCGGGCGGCGGCGCTTCTTGCGTATCAGCCGCGGATGGCCATGGTCAGACCTGCTGATCACCGGCCAACGAAACCTCATAGCGCTCAACTGATCTCGACCCACAGCCCCTACCACCAAGGACCCAGGAGAACCGGCGGACCCAGCGCCGGGAAACCACCGCGACCATCACCCACACCAACGGCAACCAACCGAACCAACCACCGCTGAACCCACTCACGAAAGATCGAGGCTAGGTGTCGCTCTGGTCCACCAAGACCGCGCCGTCGGGCTGATTTCCCAACGTCTGCAACGGAATATCGTCACCCCGGGCGGTGAGGCGGACGATCTGCGCTAATTGCCCGGGGGCGTCGCACTGCAGATAGTGGTCGGCGCAGGGCACCACCCAGTAGCGGTTGCGGCCCGGCTTGTGCTTCAGATACGTCTGCCAGACGTGATTGGGAACGCGCAACGGTGCCACGTTGTCGTGGACTCCCCACACCGCCGTCGTGTTGACGTCGCTCGTGGAAAGCGCTTCCAGCCAACCGGTTTCGTCGGCCGCTCGCTCGTGCAGGTATTGGATGGTGTCCGGTAGCACGCGAATTCCGTCGTTGTGGGCGAAGCATTTGGCCAGCGCGGCGATCTCCGGATCCTCCAGCGTGCGCCGGGGCATGAACGTGCTCGCGCCCATGCCGGCCGCGAGCATCTCCGGTGTCGTGGCCGCCGCGGTGGCCCGCGCCGTCGCGGGGTCGAGCAGCGCGCTCTGAAAAGCGGTGAGGTTGGAAAGCGGAAGATAGATGTTGGCGTTGGTCAAAATCAGGTCGACCGGTGCGGTCGGCGGGTCTTGCGCGGCCAGCATGCCCACCGCGATCATGCCCACGCTGCTGCCGCGGTCGTGGGTGAGCATGCGGTACTGGGTGAGCCCCCACACCTGAGTGATCGCGTGGACGAGAAGGCGTGCGTCGTCGTAGAGCGAGTACACGTAGGGCTCGGGTGGTTTGTCGGAGAGTCCGTAGCCGGGAAAGTCGAGCAGGTAAATGTCGAACTCCGCGCTCAGTTCACCCGCCAACCCGAAATAGTCGATGCTGCTGGTCGGAAAGCCGTGCACCAACACCAAGGCGGGCGCACCGGGAGTGCCGCATCGGCGGCTGAACACCGCGACCTCTCGGCCGTCGTTGGCGGCGGTAGTCGAGCGCCAACGAAGCTCGGTGCCGCCGTCTTGCCACTGCGCAAAGATGTCCAAGCTGTCAGCATCGCAGAGGTGGGCGCGGCAGACAATATGCGCTTACGGGCACGTCACGTGGACTCCGAAAGTCACATCCCGCGAGCCACTTTGGCTGGGCGTGGTGGCCTGGCCGGTCCCGGTGACCGTGTAGCTCGTGCCGTCCTTGGTCGCTTGCACCTGGGTCGGTGATTTGGTTCCCTGATAAGGCAATTGGTACAGGCCGCTGTCCAGCTTGAGCGAGATGGCGAAGCCGTCGATGTTGGGCGGCTGCTCATCGGAGACGGCCAGCGACACCGATGCGGAATCGTCGTGCACGCTGATCCGGGTGGTGAGGTCGCCCGATTCCGGGGGAGAGGCGCTCGGCTGCGCCGCCGAGCGGGTGCAGTCCACCGCGGCGATCATCGTGTGCTTGTTCCCATCGATCATGACGGTGGTGCTTGCCAAAGGCGGGCCCGAACTACGAGCGGCGGTGGGGTGATCCCCCTTGCTGGAACAGGCCGGCGGGCCGGCAGCCAGTACCGCCACGCCGAGCGCGGCGGCTGCGCGAACGACCCACCGCTGGCCGCGGCGATTGCCGGGATTGGTCATGGCACCCCCTCGGGCTAGGCCGTCACGAGGACTATAGGTCTCGTTCGTTGCCCCTGCCTGACTTAGGTCGGAGCACGGGGCAAAACTCCACCGCTGGCGCGTTGATTTGATACATGTTTATATAGATGGATGTCGAAGCAGGTATTGACGGAGTGTTGCCCGGCATTGGGTGCGGCCGCGTTGGCCGAGCCGCAGGCCGCTGAACTGGCCGCGATGTTCAAGGCGCTCAGCGACCCGGTGCGGCTGCGACTGTTGAGTCTGGTTGCCAGCCATCCCGGCGGCCAGGCCTGCGTCTGCGAGATCTCCCAGACGTTCGACGTGTCACAGCCGACGATCTCCCATCACCTCAAGACGCTGCGGTCGGCCGGGCTGTTGGATTGTGAACGACGCGGCACGTGGGTCTACTACTGGGTGATTCCCGCTGCATTGCAACAACTTTCGTCGGTGTTGAGCGTCGACGCACGCGTGGCCGAGGAATGCGGGTCATGAACTCGATCGACACGGCGGTGGGCGCCCGGCTTTCGACGTTGGATCGGTTCCTGCCGGGGTGGATCGCGATCGCCATGGTCGGGGGCCTGCTGCTCGGCCGGTTGGTCCCCGGCCTGGGGCGGACGGTCGGCGCCGTTGAGGTCGACGGCATCTCGTTGCCCATCGCGATCGGCCTGCTGGTGATGATGTACCCGGTGCTCGCAAAGGTGCGCTACGACCGGCTCGACAGCGTCACCGGTGACCGCAAGCTCATGGTGGCGTCCGTCGTGCTGAACTGGCTGCTCGGACCCGCCGTGATGTTCGCTCTGGCCTGGCTGATGCTGCCGGATCTGCCGGAATACCGCACCGGGCTGATCATCGTGGGTTTGGCGCGCTGCATCGCCATGGTCATCATCTGGAACGACCTCGCGTGCGGGGACCGCGAAGCCGCCGCGGTTCTGGTCGCGCTGAATTCGATCTTCCAGGTCGTCATGTTCGCCGCCCTGGGCTGGTTCTATCTGTCGGTGCTGCCCGGGTGGCTGGGGTTGGCCACGACCGGCATCAACGTATCCGCCTGGCAGATCGCGAAATCCGTGCTCATCTTCCTGGGCATCCCGCTGCTGGCCGGATACCTGTCGCGGCGCCTCGGTGAGCGCACCAGAGGCCGCGGCTGGTACGAGAGTCGTTTCCTACCCCGGATCGGGCCCTGGGCGCTATACGGATTGCTGTTCACCATCGTCATCCTCTTCGCGCTGCAAGGTCACCAGATCGCCTCGCGGCCGTGGGACGTCGCGCGAATCGCGCTGCCACTGCTGGTGTATTTCGCGATCATGTGGGCCGGGGGATACGGGCTGGGAGTCCTTCTGCGCCTCGGCTACGCCCGCACCACCACCCTGGCATTCACCGCCGCCGGCAACAACTTTGAACTCGCGATCGCGGTGGCGATCGCCACCTACGGCGCCGCGTCCGGGCAGGCCCTGGCCGGTGTGGTCGGACCGCTGATCGAAGTCCCGGTCCTGGTCGCGCTGGTCTATGTCTCGCTGGCCCTGCGGCCGCGCCTCTTTGGTGGCGCCGGAGCCGAGAGACCCAGCGTTCTCTTCGTCTGCGTGCACAATGCCGGTCGCTCGCAGATGGCCGCCGCGCTGTTGAGTCATTTGGCCGGCGACCGCATCGAAGTCCGCTCCGCCGGAACGGAGCCCGCCGACCAGATCAATCCGACTGCGACGGCGGTGATGGCCGAATGGGGGATTGATATCACCGACGTTCCGAAAATTCTGACCGTCGCCGCGGTTCAGAGCAGTGCCATCGTTATCACGATGGGCTGCGGCGATTCCTGCCCGTATTACCCGGGCGTCGCGTACCGAGATTGGCGCCTTCGGGATCCGGCCGGCCAGCCGGTCGAGACGGTACGGGCAATTCGCGAGGACATCGCCGAGCATGTCCGTGCACTCATCGAGGAACTGCTCGGAACCACGATGACGATCGAGATACCCACTGGGAAAGGAAGATAACCATGTCGCGTGTCCAACTCGCCCTCAACGTCGACAATCTCGACGAGGCAATCGGGTTCTACAGCAAGCTGTTCGGCGTCGAGCCGGCCAAGGTCAAACCCGGCTACGCCAACTTTGCCGTCGCCGAGCCGTCGCTGAAACTGGTGTTGCTGGAGAACCCAGGCCACGGGGGCACCCTCAATCACCTCGGCGTCGAGGTTGCCTCCACCGACACCGTGCACGACGAAAGCCAACGGCTCGCCGGGGCGGGCTTGCTGACCGACGACGAGATCGACACGACGTGTTGCTTCGCCACCCAGGACAAAGTGTGGGTGAGCGGTCCGGGCGGTGAACGTTGGGAGATCTACGCGGTCAAAGCCGATTCAGAGACGTTCGGACCTGCCGACCAATCGGAGCGCACCTGCTGCGCTTCCTAGGCGGTGTGCGCGGTTACTGCCAGGCTTCCCAACTGATCATGCTGCGCAGCGGGCCGGCGAATATCGGCCGCACCGCGCTTGAACGCCAACGCTCTTCGATGATCGGGGTCAGTGCGCCGATGGCGGTCAGTGGATCCTCGTCGAGGTAGACGACGGTGACGTACTGGTGATCGGTTCGCCAGCCGCGCGGCAGGTGGCTCCAACCGGCGCTGGAACCAAACGTCCACGCGCCGGCGGTGCCCGGCGTCGCGAGCAGGGCCGGGTAGTGCTCGGCATGCAACCATTGCAGCCAGTCGTCGGGCCGGCCGCCGGCGGGTTCTTCGACGATCAGCACGATGCCGCGGTGCGGCCGAAACGGCACCACCTCGGGCGAAACCAGGGCGTGCGGCGAGGATTGCCACTGTAGGAGGCGCAGGCCGGCCACTTGCAGCGACGGCCGCACGACCGGGAAGCGACCGTTGTCGCGCAACGCGCGGCCCAGCGTGACGAAGTCGTCGAAGGTCTGCTCGACGGGATCGCCGACCAGGTAGTGCACCGCGTTGCCGATTTCTCCCAGGGGACCATTGGCGGCCAGGCGGTGGTCGGGGTAATCGCCGTCGGCGATCCAGCGCAGCCCGTGCACGATGCCCGGCAGCTGGTATTGCTCGGGCATGTGATCCAGCAGGTGCCAGCGCAGGTAACTGCTGTCGTCGTCGGCGGGCGGCGCGGCGGTGAGGCTGAATATGCCTGCCTTGACCCGGATCACGCGGGACCGCCGGCGGGGGGATGGAGCTCGGCCAGTGCCTGCAGATTCTCCAGGTAATGCTGCAGCGAGGTGTGGCGGAGGGCGGCGCTGACGATGGTCGCGCCGTGAGCCGTCGTCTCGCCCAACAGGTCGCGGGTTCGCTCCGGCCGGCCGATCGGCTCCAAAAATGCGGGAGCGGGCAGGACGACGTCGAATCCGGGATGAAGGTCGAAGCGGCAGCTCATCCCTGCAGGTACCCTCCGGCATCGACGGGAATCGATTGGCCGGTGATGGTGCGGCTTTCATCGCCGGCGAGGAACAGCGCCAGGTTGGCGATGTCCTCGGTCGAGGAGATATCTTGCAAAGCAACGCCTTTGAGTTGCCTCTTGCGAACCGTTTCGACGTCGACGCCCTGTTCGTCCGCAGTGCGTTGCACCCATTTGCGCCAGAGGTCGGTGTCGATGGCCCCGGGCACGATGCAATTGCACCGGATGCCATGCGGGCCGACCTCGAGCGCAACGGCCTTGGTGAACGCCCGCAGTGACGCCTTCGCGGTGACGTAGTGGGTTTTGCGGACCATCCCCGTGTAGCTGACGGTGGAGGAGAAGTTCAGGATGACGCCGCGGCGGCGCTGCAGCATCGACTGGTTGAGCACTTCACGGGTGCACAGCATCGCGGCGGTGACGTCGATGGCGATGGTGGCGTTCCAGTTGTCCAGCGTCTGCTCCCAGATCCAGCGGTCCTGTCCGGGCGCGGCGGCGTTGTTGCACAGGATGTCGACATGGCCGAACTCGACGACGGCCCGCGCCACCATGGCCGCGACGTCGTTCTCGTCGGTCACGTCGGCGCGCATGGCGACGGCGCCGGGACCGGCCGCCTCGGCGGCCGCGTGCACCAGCTCTTCACGTCGGGCGGCGAGCAACACCTTGGCGCCTTCGCGGACGAACAGCGAGCCCAGCACCGGTCCCAGGCCGGTACTGGCCCCAGTGATGATCGCGACCTTGCCGTCGAGGCGGCCGGTCATAATGTCGTGTTCCCAGGCGGATTCATGCCGGGCAGATTCTAGCGCCAACATGATTCAGGAAGTGGCCGTCGCGATGAACATGCCGGCTGCGGCGACGACGAGCACCAGGTCGATCAGAATCGCGTAGTGCCGCGGGTGGGCGCGGCGCACGATCCAACGCGTGACGAAGGGGCCGATCATCAAGGCGGCGCCGATCACCAGCCCGCGGGCCACGACGGCGAGGTTCAGCGCACCCAGCTGACCGAAGGTGCTGATTTTGCCGATGTAGAGCACCAGGGCGCTGGCGGCCTCGGACCCGAGGAAGGCGCCACCGGTGAGCCCGTAGCCGGTAAAGATCGGAACGCTCAGCGGCCCCGTCGACAGCACCATGCCCGTGAGGAAGCCGACGCCGACGCCCGCGATGGCGAGGTGCCAGAGCCGTATCCGCCACTGCCGGGCGTGCGCGAGCCGGCGCACCGGAATCATCCCGAGAAAAAACAAGCCGAGCAGCCCGTCGACCACAGCTTGCGGGATGCTCAGCAGGGTGGTGGCACCGAGCACGGCGGCGGGTGTTCCGGGCAGCGCGTAGGCGAGCACCGGGCGCCAGCGAATCTGCCGCCACCAGGCGGCAACACGGGCGACATTGGCCATAACCGCCGCAATGCCCATGACGGGCACCGCAATTCGGGGCCCGTACATCATGACCAGCGCGGGCAACAGCACCAGGGACGATCCGGTACCTACCAGCCCGCCGAGCGCACCGGCGGCCAGCGCGATGACGAAGAGGACGAAAAGAGCCAGCATGAAAGGACCTTTTGGCCGGCGCGAGGCGCACCAGCCGGGGTCCTCCAGGCTTTTGTCCGTTCAGATGACCGCGCCCCGTCCGGGGACGCGGTGGCGCCGCTCGGACCAGGCACATGAAGTCGGAACCCTAGGCGCTATCGACCACAGACTAACAAAGATTCACGCCCGCATCCGTATGGTCTGTTGGCCGCTTGACGAAAGGCGGCTACGCGTCGCCGCGCTCCACCGGGTGGTCGGGATCCGAGCTCCACTCCGACCACGAGCCCGGATACAACGCCGCCTCCCGGCCCGTCGCGGCGAGCGCGGCGATCGTGACCGTGGCGGTGACGCCCGAGCCGCAGTAGGCGCCCAGCGCGTCGTGTCGCTCGATTGCGCGATCGGACAACAGTTGTGCCAGTGAGTCGTCGTCGAGGAAGGTGCCGTCGGGCGCCAGGACCGAGGTGCTGGGCAGATTCTTCGCGCCGGGGATGTGGCCGGCGACGGGGTCGAGAGGTTCGACGTCGCCACGGTAGCGTTCCGGTGCGCGCGCATCGAGCAGCGTCACGGTGTCCTCGGCGACGCGCTCGGCCGTCAGAGTGCGGCGGCTTCCCGCGTACAGATCATGGTGTGGCACAGTCACATTCCCGGGCACAGGATCGACCGCTCCGGTCTCGAGACGTTGCCCGGCCGAGCGCCAGGCGGCCAGGCCGCCGTCCAAGATGCGTACGTTGTCCAGTCCCGCGGTGGTGAGCACCCACCACGCGCGCGCGGAGCCGGCGCGGTTCCAGTCGTCGTATACCACCACCAACGCGTCCTGCCGGATTCCCCAGCGACGCGCGGCGGTCTCCAGGTTGCGTCCCGATGGCAGCGGATGACGGCCCTTGCCGGAGACCGTGTGGTCGCTGAGGTCGTCGTCGAGCGAGACGTAGACGGCACCCGGAATGTGTCCGTCCAGGTAGGCCGGCCGTCCGTCGGGAGCGTCGATTCTCCACCGCACGTCCAGGATGGTCACCGGATCACCAGCGGAGATGATGTCCGCCAACTCGGTGGCGGTGATCAGGACCTGATTGCGTGCTCCCACGGATCCTCCTTATCGGTCTCCAGCGAGCCTAGCCAGCACCGTCGGTAAGACCGCGTTCCAGGACCCAACCGACCGACGGTCTGGTATACCGACCACTGGTCGGTTAGGATCGGCGGCGGATGGAGGTGGTGCAATGAGCACTTCAGAGCAGTCGCAGACGCGGACGCGAATGTTCGCCCGCGTGATGGGCCCGTATCTCACCATCGTGCCCATCACGGTTGCGATACGCGGCTCTTACATGCGGGAATTGTTTACCGAGTTCAAGGCAAATCCAATGTGGCCCTGGCTCTATGGCGCCATCCTTTTGATGGGCGGGCTGGTCATCATCGCTTTTCACCAGTACTGGCGTGGCCTCGCCGCGATCATCGTGTCCGCCGTGGGCTGGTTCTTCCTCATCCGCGGGGTGCTGCTGTTGACCGTCCCGCGGGCCTACGACGCGGCCGGCAACGCCATCTACAGCTCGGGTGCCTCCGCGGCCATATGGGTGATGTTCATCTTCTTGGGTTCGGCCGGGTTGTACCTGACGTACGTGGGCTGGAAACCTGAACCCCGCAGGTCTGACGCTGCGGCGGGCGCCATCGAGGACCGCCCTGGTGCCGCGAGTAGTTAAGCACCCCGATATCCGCCGGGCAGAGCTGCTGGATCGCGCGGCGGAATTATTTCTGCGGCGTGGCTATGACAACGTCAGTCTGAACGATCTGATCGCCGACGCCGGGGTCTCCAAAGGCGCGTTCTACCACTGGTTTCCGTCAAAGGACGCGCTGATAGCGGAGTTGGCCAAGCGCAGCGCGCAGACTGCGTTCGTCGGTATCGAAGGGGCTGTCGCCGCGTGCGGGGGGGAAGCACTGGCGCGGCTGAATGCCGTGTTGCAAACCGGCTTTGACGTGCACATGAACACCGGCGGACCCGAGCAGCTGGCCGCGATGGCCGCGTTGTTGCGTCCGGACAATGCGCATCTGTACGGACGAATACTGGCGGTGGAGGAAGCACTGTTCTTGCCACTGCTGACGCGACTGATCGCGGATGGGGTCACCGAAGGTGTCTTCGATACCTTCGACCCCGAGGGCGTCGCTGACATGATCTATGGCCTTGCCGCGCGGACGAATTCGAGGATTCTCGATGTGTTGCGAGCCGATGACCGAGCAGCTCGGGAACGAGCGATCGATTGTCTGACAACACGATTCCGGCTGCACGGCATTGCCGTCGACCGCGTCCTCGGTCTTCCGGACGGGAGCGTCACCACCCTGAAACGCGCACAGGTCGAGGCGATGGTCGCGGCGCTGCCGCGAAACTACTGACGTTGCTTGGCGCTAATGCCCTTATGCAGTCTGCTCGGAATCGTCGCCCGGGCCGTCGAAGACCGGCGCCCCCAACGACGCGAGCATGCCGGTCGCGGCGCGGTGCCAGGTGAAGTCCTCGGCGCGACGCCGCGCCGAAATGCGGCGTTGCCGCTCGGGGCGGCTGGCGATCACGCTGACCGCTCTTGCAATGGCGGCCGGATCGTTGTCGGCGCACGCGCCACTGTCCGGGGTGATGATCTCGGTCAGCGCCGATGTGCGCGAGACGACGGCCGGCGTTCCGCACGCCAGCGACTCGAGTGCGGCCAGCCCGAATGTCTCGTGCGGCCCCGGCGCCAGCGTCACATCGGCCGACGCCAGAAGCTGGGCCACGGCGTTGCGATCGGAGACGAAGCCGGTGAAGTCGATCGGTAGCCGCGCGGCCTGTCGCTCCAGCCTGGACCGCAACGGGCCCTCGCCCAGGACCACCAGCCGCGCGTCGACCCCGGCGTGGCACAGCGCGCCCAGTGCGTCGATGCTGCGGTCGACGCGCTTTTCCACCGACAGCCGCCCGCAGTGGACCAGCAGCATCTGCGTCGGCGCGGCCCATTGCTCGCGCACCAGCTGGGAGTGGTGGCGCGGGTGGAACGTCTGAAGGTCCACGCCGAGCGGGACCGTGACGGTGTTTGTCGCGCCGATCCGGTCGAATTCCTCGCGAGCGAAACCGGTGGTGCAGACGACGGTGTCGTAGTTCGCGGCGGTGCGCGCGTTGGCGACGTCGGCGAACTTCTGCGCGGCCCGGCGCGGAAGAACTTGTCCGACAAGGCGATCCAGGCGCTCGTGGGAGATCATCACCGTCGTGGCACCGTAGTCACGGCCCCACCGGCCCAGCGACCGCAGGGTGAGGCGGTCCGACACCTCCAGCGCGTCGGGCCGCAGCGCTGCCAGGAGCGCCTTGACCGGGCCCGGCATCACCGCGCGGTAACCGCCGGTGAGGGGAATCAGTCGGGCGGGCAGGGTAATTCGGATCACGCCGGTGTACAGCTGGGCGCGTTCGGCACGCTGTCCGGGGACGATCAAGAAGACCTCGTGCCCGCTAGCGCAATATTCCGCACCCAGCCGGTCGATCGCGGTGCGAAGGCCGCCGGAGCGAGGGCCGTAGAAATTGGCGACCTGTACAACGCGCATAACGTGAGGACACGCGGTCCGCGTGTGCAAGCATCAATGCTGAACCGACGCGTGCCTGAACTCTGTGTGAACTTCGCTTCCGGGCGCCGCTATGCGCTCGTCGGCGGCCCGAACCAGCGCTGCAGCGCCGCGCGCAGGGCCGTTTCTTCGGCCGGCCCGAATTCGTCGGCCGCCCAGGCGACATAGCCGTCCGGCCGGATCAGCAGCGCCGCGGCGGGCCGGTCGGCCATGCCCGCGCTGACGGTGTCGACACAATGGGCCCAGCCACGCGCCGCGTCCTCGACACCTCCGCCGAGGTCGAGCAGAATCGGACGGGCCTCGTGCAGCAGTTCGGCGACCCGTCGGCCGTCGTCGAACGTCAAATCGGGTACCAGTTGACCCGACAGCGGATTGCCGTCGCCCACGTCATATCGCACGTCCGCACCGGCCAGCAGTTTCGCCATGTGCCGGGCGACGTCGGGAATGGCGAACAGTTCGCCCATGAGTGTTCGTAACGCAGCGACTTCGGGCCCCGGCGCCATGAGGGCGGTTTGCGACATCGAGTGCATCATGACGCGCGCGCCCACAGGATGTCGTTCGGACTCATACGTATCGAGCAATCCCGGGGGCGCCCAGCCGTTGAAGTGGGCCGCGAGCTTCCAGCCCAGGTTCATCGCGTCCTGCAGGCCAAGGTTCAGGCCCGGCCCGCCCATGGCGCTGTGCACATGGGCGGCGTCGCCGAGCAGCAGAACTCGTCCGGCGCGGTAGTGCTCCGCGTGGCGCGTGTTCTGCCCGTTGATCCGGCGCAGGGCGTGCGGCCCCGGGCCTTTCGGTTCCTCGAACGGCAGATCCACGCCGAGGACGCGATGCGCGCTCTCGCGTAGTTCGGCTAGGCTCATGGGCTTGTCCTCCACTGGCGGCCCGAATTCGACGGTGCCGAACAGCGAGCGGCCGGGTTCGAACTCCGCATAAATCAGCCCACCGCGATCCAATCGCGTGTGGCCGAAGGCAATCCGGCCGAATCCGGGGACGTCGATGCCGCCGTCGGCGAGGCGGAGTCCGTCGGGGATGTGCACATGGGCCAGCCGCCCGACCGTCTGCGATGTGTACCCGGGGAAATCGATGCCCACGGTCTTGCGGACCAGGCTGCGCCCGCCGTCGGCGCCCACCAGATACCCGGCGTCGATGCGATACTCACGCTCCGGCGAGGACACCGTCAGCTCAACGGAATTCGCTTCCTGCCGCATGCCGGTAAATTCGTGCCCCCAGCGCACGTCCACTCCGAGGTCCCGCGCGCGCTTCTCTAACAGGCGCACCACCCGGGGCTGTTGGATGGGCAGCGCGTACATCGGGTTATCGGGCACGCCGAGCAAGTTCAGCGTCATGGCCGCGAAGATCCACCCGTAGATTGGTTGCGGGGGATTGAGGTCTCCGGTGAACTCCCGGTACAAGTCGCGCATGTCGAGCATTCGAACGACTTGTCCGACAAGGCCGTTGGCCTTCGGCTCGGAGCTGGGACCGGGCAGGGCGTCCAGCACGACGGGCCGGACACCGGCCAGCGCGAGCTCGCAGGCGAGCAGCAGCCCGTTGGGCCCGGCGCCGGCGATGACGACGCCGGCCTGTTCGTCAGTCATGGTGTGCCTTCTTTCTGGGAGGCTCGGGTAGACCCGCGCTGACGGCGGCGAAGCCTTGGCGGATCAATGCGGTGATGGCCACCGGCGGGTCGGCCCGCACGTAGGCGTCGGCCGCGGCATCGCCGACAGCGCGCACGACGGACATCACCAATCGTGGGTAGAGGTCGCGGTCGGGGTCGGTCCCGGTACGTTCGGCGATCACGTGGAGCAATTCGTCGAATAGGTTGTGTGGCACCGAGTTTCGTACCTGCGGGTGCATGACGAGTTTGCGGACCTCGACAAGCTCTTGGCGGCTGGGTGCGCGGTTCTCGTCGCCGTACACGTCGCCGAAGTCGGCCTCCAGCGGCTCGAGCACGGCATGGGTGAGCGCCGTCCACAGCGGTTCGTCGGCGGGGCGCTGCCGCAGCACGGCGACGCTGCGCCGCACACGTTCGGCCTGCCGGTAGGCGAGCGCCTCGTATTTGCCGCTGAAGTAGTTGTTGAAGGTGCGCAGTGAGACGCCCGCCATGTTCGCGACGTCTTCGCGCGTCACGTTTTCCAGGCCGCGCTCGAAAGCCAGCCGCAACGCGGCGTCGCTGAGCGCACGCCGCGTGTCGGCCTTCTTGCGCTCGCGGAGTCCGGTCACAGCGACCAACATACGCGAAACTTGCCTAGTGGGCAATATTGCCTTGCGGGCAAGTTTGGCGTGGAGTGTGCGTTGAGGGCGTTGAGTGTGCAGCCACGGCGATGACACGCCGGGTGGGGGCCGCCCAGGATGCACACTCGACGCAGACGAGAGGCGGCTACCGGGTGCCCCAATCCCACCGGGGTGTCGTCGTCAACGTCTGGCCGCTGACCCGTGTTTCGCCCCAGTCCTTGTAGAGCTCGATCTCGATGGCCTGGCCGTCGGCGGCGTCCTGCATGTCCGCCACCGGCGTCGTGTCCAGATATTCCAGCAGCGAGCGGGAGTGGGTGACCACCACGACCTGCGTCTGAGCGGCGGTGGTGCGGATCAGCGATGCCAGCGGGCCCACCAGGTCGGGATGCAGTGAGGTTTCCGGTTCGTTGAGCACCATCAGCGACGGCGGTTGCGGGCTCAGCAGTGCGGCGGCCCAGAGCAGGAAACGCAGTGTGCCATCGGATAACTCGGCGGCGCGCAACGCGCGCAGCATGCCGCGCTGCCGCAGCTGGAGGTCGAACAGGCCATCGTGGATGGCGACCGAGACGGTGGCGCCGTCGAATGCCTCGGCGACGGCCCGGTTGAGGTCGTCGAATCCCGACTCGAGAATCGTCTGGATCGCGGCCGCCAGGTCGCTGCCGTCGTCGGACAGCACCGGGGTGCGGGTGCCCACCTGCGGGTGCCGCGCCGGGGCGCCGGCGTCGACGCGGAATCCGTCGTAGAACCGCCAGCCGCGCAACCGTTCTCGCACGGCCGCGAGCTCGGGCAGCGCGTGCGGGTGGGCATATTCGGCGAGCACGCTGTGATACGACGGCAAAGCGCGGGACAACTCATCGAAACCGCTGCCGGAGTCCGCGCTGGCCTCGGCGAACACACGCGACCGACGCACCAGCATCGAGCTCGGCCGCAGCACGGGCCCGGCGAACAGCACTTCCCGTTTGATCTCCGGGTCCCGGGCGAACACCGACTTCCCGGCCGACTGCGGGATGCCCAGATCCACCAGGTAGCCGAAATCGTCTGCGGCGAAACCTAATTCGAGCGATACCGGACGGGTGCGCACGGTGCCCTCGGTCTTTCCGGTGCGTCGAGCGCCGGCCGGCTGCTCGGGACCGGCCCACAGCACCGATTGCAACCCGCCCTCGCGGGCCAGCGACCCGATCACCTCGCCGCGGCCGCAGTCGGCCAGCAGGCGCAGCGCGCGATACAGCGAGGATTTGCCGGCGCCGTTGGCGCCGGTGATCACCGACAGACGACCCAGGGGCAGTATCACCTCGCGCAGCGAGCGATACCCGCGGATCGCGACGGTGTGCAGCATGGGGCCGACTGTACGGTCGGCCGCCGACGGGCCTTACTCCTCCTCGTCGCCGTCGTCGACTGCGGCGGCGAGAAGTTGCACTTCCTCGAGATCCATCTCGTTCTGCAATTCGCGCAACACGATGTCGTCGATCAGGTTCTGGTTGCGCAGCGCGGTGATCTCGCGGCGCTTGTGTTCGAGCACGCCCAGGCGCACCCGCCGGACCTTCTCGCGGCCCTTCAGGATGCGATTGTCTGGAGAGCCGTTTTCGGTGGCCAGGACCAGGGCGGCCTTCTCCTCGTATTCCTTTTGCAGCCGGCGCCTCAGGTCGTCGCTGATACCGACTTCGTCGGCGACCGTCGGCAGGGCGGCCAAGGCGGCCTGGGTCCCCCGACACCGGGCCAATTGCAGCTCCTCGGCATGGGTGGCGTCCTCTGGCATTTTCGCCCACCGGACCACGGCGGGCAGGGTGCTGCCCTGGACCAGGACCGTCACCAGGATGACCACGACCACGATGAAGATCAGCAGGCTGCGGTCCGGGAACGGCGCGCCGCTGAGCGTGGTCATTGGGACGGCGAGCGCCGCGGCCAGCGAGACGGCGCCGCGGAATCCCGCCCAGGCGGTGACGAAGCGCTGACGCCATCCGATCCGACGGGTCTGCTGCACCTCGCGGCGGTCGATGAGCCGGATCAGCACGACAGTGATTTCACCCCAGAAAATCCGCGACACGATCACCGCACCGGTCACGGCCAGGGCGACGTAGGCGGCGTGCCGAACCCCGCCGTCGACGTTGGCGATGCCGCGTAGCGCAGCCGGGATCTGCACCCCGACGAACACCCACAGCGAGCCGTTGAGCAGGAACGTCGCGATGTCCCAGAACGCATAGGCCTGCAGGCGGGAACGGGCCCGGATCACCACCGGCCCGGCGTAGGCAAGGACCAGCGCCGACACCAGCACCGCGACCACCCCACTGCATTCCATCGACTGGGCCAGCAGGAAGGCCGCGAACGGTGTCAGCAGGCTCAAAGCCCCTTCCTCTTGCGGCGCGTCTATGCGTTTGCGCAGCAGTGTCACCGCTCCGCCGACCAGCAGCCCTGAGGCGATACCGCCTAGGTAGGAGCCGATGAACCGGCCGACCAAGTCGGGCGGCGTAATCGCGGCCCCGCCGACTGCGACGTGGACGGTGACGGCGAACAGCACCAGCGCTGTGCCGTCGTTGATGAGGCTCTCGGCTTTCAGCACGGTGAGCGACCGGCGCGGCAGCTTTTTCGCGAGGCCGGCTACCGCGGCGGCGTCGGTGGGGGACAGCACGGCACCGAGGACGGCCGCCGCGTGGGGTTCCATGCCCAGTGCCCGCGCGGTCCACGACACCGCCACCGCGGTGAAGATCACCAGGGCGACGCCGAGGAAGATGATGACGCGCAGGTTCGCCCGGATCTCCCGGAAGCTGGTGTTCAGGCTTTCCCAGTAGAGGATCGCCGGGAGAAACAGCAGCAGCACGAGCTCGCCGTTGATCCGCACGTGACCGAAGTGGGGGATGAGACCCAACAGTGCGCCGAGCAGCATGAGCAGCACCGGGGGACCCACCCGGTAGCGCCGGCCGATGACCGTCCCCACGATGACGGTGGAGACCAGCGCGACGATGAGAACGAGGCCAAACACTCGCCCATCCTGCCGGACCTACCGGGTTTGCGCGGCTTGGGGCGTGGCTGCCGCGCTATCGCTTCGTTAGGTGATGTGTTTGTCGAACCACTCGATCGGAACTTCCGGGTGCGCACCGAAGAAGTTGTAGCCGTCGAAGCGGCGGTCCGTGCCCTCGATCCAGTACAGGCGCTTCTCGTCGACGGGGATCGCGTCGTAGATGTCCTGCACGTCTTGGGGTCGCGTCATCGTGTCGTCGTGCACCTGGGCCACCAGCGTGGGCACGGTGACGGCCTTCACGTGCTCGAGCGGTGACTGCTCGGACAGATGGAAGCCGGTGCGCTCGTGCACCGCCTTACCGAACTTCTGGTAGCCGTCCTCCATGCCGATGCCCTTGACGAATTCCTCCACGATGTAGCGTCCGGAGACCGGCTGCAGCATCACCATGGCCTGAATTTCGGAGAACTCCTGCGGGTGCTTGGACCAGGCGACGGCGGTCGAGTCGGCCCCCAGGCAGACGGACAGCAACGCCTTCTTCATGGTCTTGGTGTCCGGACGGGCCGCCGCGTAGCGCAGCGAGCCGATGACGTCGCGGTACTCGGTCAGGCCGATGCCGGCGATGCCGCCGTTGCCCTGTCCGCTCATCCCGTGGTTGCGGATGTCGTAGGCGAGCACGTTGTATCCCGCGTCGTGCAATGCCTTGTATTCGGGCAGGAAGTTGACCTCGAATCCGCCCAGGCCGCCGAACTCGGGGAGGTGACCTGGGTAGCCGTACCGGTTTCCCGGCAGGAAGTGGTTGTGGATGATCAGCCGGTCCGAGTCGGCCGGGATGAACCAGCCCTCCAGCGGCACTCCGTCCATCGACGGAAAGAAGACGTCCTCGTAGTCGAGGCCGACCTCGTCGGGCCGTCGCAGAACCGGGGCGCGGCGACCCGCTGTCGTACCGGTGGTCCACAACTGGACGAAATTGTCGAATGCTGCTTGTGCCTGATTTTCGTTGGGCATGTCAGTGACCTCCTTTCCTGCGACGCTACGTACGCGGCGGGCCGACAGGGAGTCGCCGGTTATCGGGGGTACCGGCAGCCCCTGCCTGCCACGTCCGGTGTTTGCCTACTGTGGCGAAGATGGACATCGCCAAGGACATCAAGGAGTTCTTGATGACCCGGCGGGCGAGGATCACCCCCGACCAGATCGGGTTGCCGTCCGGCCGGCGACGTCGAGTGCCCGGGTTGCGGCGCGAGGAAGTCGCGCAACTGGCCGGCGTCAGCACGGAGTACTACACGCAGATCGAGCGCGGCAGCGTTGCGGGCGTGTCCGATGACGTGCTGCACGCCGTGGCGCGTGCGCTGCGACTCACCGACGATGAGACGACCCACTTCTTCGACCTGGTGCGCGCGGCGATCGGCACCCGGACGGTCGGTCGCCCGAAGCGGGAAGCCGGCAAGACGATTCCCGACGGGATCCAGGCTCTGATTGACGGCATGGCCGCCTCGCCCGCGATCGTGATGAACGGAAGCCTGGACATCGTCGCAGCGAATCGGCTTGGCCGAGCGTTGTATGCCCCCATGTTCGACCGGGCGACCGGTGTGCCGAACTTCGCTCGATTCATCTTCTTCGACACCTATGCCGAGCAGGTGTTTCCGGAGTGGGAAGGGTCGGCCGACGAGGTCGTCGCCTTGTTGCAGGCCGAGGCCGCCCGTTCTCCCCATTCGCCCGCGATCACTCAAATAGTCGGCGAGCTGGCGACCCGCAGTGACGACTTTCGCAGCCGCTGGGCCGCCCACAACGTCACCGCGCATCGGCACGGCGTGAAACTGTTTCGCCATGCGGAATTCGGCGAATCGACGTTGACCTACAACGTTTTAGCCGTCACCGCCGCGCCGGGTCTGTCCCTGGTCGGTTACACCGCGGAACCCAATTCGCCGTCCGAGCAGGCGCTGAAGATTCTCGCCAGCTGGAGCCTCGAGCAGCATGCCGCAGACCCCGGCCGGGCCGGCCGCGCTACCCCGAACACCCCAATCGAGTAGGCCCTGCGTTCGGGCGAGAGGAGGCGGCGAGGGCGCTCGGTGCCTATCTTCGATCTGGATCGAGACCTATTAGGCTCCGTTGCGGAATCGAAGGGGGATCTGGTGAAGGTCAGGCTGCTGGTGACAGTCGCCGTGCTGATGTTGTCGACGGTGGTGGGCTGCCACTTCGCGTCCAGGAACCCGCCGTCGACCAAAACGCTTCAGGTCCCCATGACCGATGTGCTGACGCAGAGCGAGATCACCCAGAACGTCACCCTCGCCGTTGGCAACGCCCTGGTCGTGCAGTTGGGCTCGAACTACACCACTCCCTACCGGTGGAACCCTGACACCAAGATCGGCGATTCGTCGATCGTCAAGCAGCTCGGTCACCGGTTCATCCAGCCGACCTCCGACGCGTTGGGCGCACCGGGCGTCGAAGAGTGGACGTTCACCGCGCTGAGGCCGGGGAGCACCACGATCGGCACGGCGTACACCAGCTTCGTGGGCAAGGACGCCAAACCGGCGTGCACCTACACGCTGACCGTCACGGTGCAATAGGCCTAGCTTTGCGACACCTCGGCCGCAACGACATCGGCCCGCAGGTGCGCCGCATAGATCTCGGCGAGGAATTGCTCGACGGCCACCGCGGTGTGCGCGGCGCGGACCGAGCCGAAGATGTCGAAAGCGTGTTGGGTGAGCGGCAATTCGGCGTAGACGACCGGCTTTGTGCTGGCTTGCCGGAGTTGCTCGACGAACGTGCGGGCTTGCTCGACGTAGGCCAGCGAGTCGTTGGTGCCGTGCAGGACGAAGAACGGGGGCGCGTCAGGGCGGACATGGTTGACCGGTGACGCGGCCTCGAAGGTCTGCAGGTGCGTCGAGGGCTTTTGCTTGATGATCGACTTGATCAGCAGCCCCGGCATCATCGGATGCAGGGTCTTGTCGAGTCGGGTGAAGTCGTAGATGCCGTAGAACGGCACCGCCGCCTGCACGCTGGTGTCGGCGTCTTCGAATCCCGGCTGAAACTGCGGATCATTCTGTGTCAGCGCGGCCAGCGCTGTGAGGTGGCCGCCGGCCGAGCCTCCGGTGATGACGACGAAGTCTGGGTCGCCGCCGTATTCGGCGATGTGCTCCTTGACCCAGGCCAGCGCCCGCTTGACGTCGACGATGTGGTCGGGCCAGGTGTTGCGCGGGCTGTGCCGGTAGTTGATCGCCACGCAGATCCAGCCGAGCTCGGCGAGGTGGCTCATCAACGGATGGGCTTGTCCGCGTTTGTTTCCCGTCGTCCAGGCGCCGCCGGGGATCTGGAAGAGCACCGGCGCCTTGCCGGCCGGGTCGAGGTCGGGGCGTCGCCAGATGTCCAGGTGGTTGGCGCGGCCGTATTCGCCGTAACTGATGTCGGAGTCGTGGGCGTAGTCGCGGTAGATGCGCAGCATCCTTAGTAGGCCAGGCGTCTTGGCGGTGCCGCCGCCGGCCGGGCGGCGCCACAGGTTGGCCGACTCGGTGAGCCGATCTCCTCCCAGTCCGCTGTCCAACGCCTCGGCCAGCGGGACATTGGCTCGATGGCCCGCGCGGCTGAGGTTGAGCAGGCCGAGCGCCGAGAGGCCGGCGACCACCCACGCGATTATTCGCACGGGCCGGGTCAGGCGACGGCCGGTCAGCGCCAGTCCACCGAGCTGGGTCAGCAGCGTTTGCAGCGGCAATTCGGTGACGACGAGCCCGAACATCCACGAGTACAGCGAGGGGAATCCGCCGCGCGCCAAAGGCCGGTAGGCGTTGAGGGTGGACGCCGCGGTGAGGGCTGTGACCGCGGCTGAGCCTATTTGCCGGATGACGTGGATGGTTTGAGCTGTCCGCATTGCCTCACCTTACGAAACGGGCAGACGACTCTCGGATCCGCTAGCGCATGCGCTAGCGGATTTGGGACGCCCACATTGGTCTGGAGAGGTGGTGCGGGTCGCCGACGGGGGCTCCGTACCGGCGCACCGACGGGGGCTCCGTACCGGCGCACCTCTCCCGGTGGGGATGAGTGACTCGCGAATCCGCTAGCACCCGTGCTACCAACCCGGCGTGAACCACTACACCTATCGCGTCGCGTGGTCGCCGTACCACGGTCAATACGTCGGCGCCTGTCTGGAATTGCCGTTCATGCGCTACGAAGCGCCGACCGCGCAAGAGGCCGTCGAGGCGGTCGAGGCGGCCGTTGACCGGCACATCGAAATCATGCGGAACACCGGCGAAACGCTGCCGACCCCGATGGCGGACCGCAGCTACAGCGGCACGATCGTGATCAGGACATCCCCGGAACTGCACAGCCGCCTGGCCGTCGAAGCCGCCGAACAACAGGTCTCGATGAACCAGTGGGTGGTTCAGAAGCTTTCGGGACGACGGCCCAGCGATACGTTCGGGCTCTCCGGATGGGACTAGCGGGAAGGCTACGACGCCTCTGCCCGGCTCTCCAGTTCCTTGACCGGCGCGGGGTCGTTCTCGGTCAGCCCGACCTTCGCCGCGCCGCCGGGCGAGCCGAGCTCGGTGAAGAAATCGGCGTTGATCTGCAGGTATTGGGTGTGCTCGGCGGGCAGATCGTCTTCGTAGTAGATGGACTCAACCGGGCACACCGGCTCGCAGGCACCGCAGTCGACGCACTCGTCGGGGTGGATGTAGAGCATCCGGGCACCCTCGTAGATGCAGTCGACGGGACATTCCTCGATGCACGCCTTGTCTTTGATGTCGACACAGGGCTCAGCGATCACGTAGGCCATGCGTCACATCGTTCCGGCTCGGGCGGGGCGTGAGTAGAGGCTTGGCGTTGTGGTGCCACAAGCTATAGTTGTGTCACACGATTTGATTGTGAGCTGCCGCCCATGCCCCTGAGCCCCCGGTTGCCCGAACTCGCGTCGTTCGAGGCGTTTTTGGCGATCGCCGAGACCGGCAGCCTCGGCCGGGCGGCACGCGAGCTCGGCCTGACCCAGCAGGCGATATCCCGGCGGCTTGCCACGATGGAGGCCCAGATCGGCGTCACCCTGGCCGTCCGGACGACGCGCGGCTCGCAATTGACGCCCGCGGGCCTGATCGTCGCGGATTGGGCGACCCGCCTGCTCGAGGTCGCCGGCGAGATCGACGCGGGCCTCGGTTCGCTGCGAAAGGAAGGCCGCGAACGCATTAGGGTGGCGGCCAGCCAGACGATCTCCGAACAACTCATGCCGCACTGGCTGCTGTCCCTGCAGGCCGAGGCGGCGCGGCGCGGCGATAACGCGCCTCAGGTGATTCTGACCGCCACCAACAGCGACCATGCCATCGCCGCGGTCCGCGATGGCAGCGCCGACCTGGGATTCGTCGAAAACCCTGGTACACCAAAGGGTTTAGGTAGCTGTGTGGTGGGGGAGGACGAGCTGGTGATCGTGGTTGCGCCCGACCACAAGTGGGCGCGACGGGGGCGGGTGGTGACCGCGCGCGAACTCGCGCAGACGCCGCTGGTGGCCCGCGAACTCCATTCGGGCATCCGCGATTCACTGACGGTGGCGTTGCGCAAGGTGCTCGGCGAGGACATGCAACAGGCCACGCCCGTGCTGGAATTGACCTCCGCGGCGGCGATGCGCGCCGCCGTGCTCGCCGGCGCGGGGCCGGCAACCATGAGCAGGCTGGCCGTCGCCGACGACCTGGCGGATGGCCGGCTGCACGCCGTCGACATCCCGAAGTTGGACCTGCGCCGCAAGTTTCGGGCGATCTGGGTCGGCGGCAAGACCCCGCCGCCGGGGGCGATCCGCGACCTGGTCAGCCACGTCACCAGCCGCACAACGGCATCGAAAAGCTAGGCCGCGGCGTCCTCGGCCAGCGCGTCGTCGTAGCGATCGAGCACGGTCTCGGCAACCAGCCGGTGCGCCCCCAGCGGGGCCGCCATCGTAATGCCGTTGTCGCGGGCGAACTTTGACACCCCATCGGTGATGAAGCCCGGCGCCAGGAACCACGGCGCGATCACGAGCCGACGCGCGCCGCGGCCGCGCAACTGATCGGCGGCCCGGGCCACCGATGCCTCCGGCCGGGTGGCGAACGCCGTTGTGGCCCCGACCCATTGGGTGCCGGCGGCCACCCGGGCCGCCACCTTCGCGGTGCGCGCGTTGGCGGCGATGTTCGACGAACCGATCGCCACCACCATGACGCCGAGGTCGTCGTCGAGTGGGGAGACCCCGACCTCGACGAGGCGTTCGCGCAACACCGACACCAGCCGCTCGTCCTCACCGAGTACGTCGGCCTGCCGGATGCCGTGGGCGCCGGCGTCGGCGATCTGCTTGGGGATGTCCAGGCGCGCGTGATAGGCGCTGGCCAGCAGCAACGGAGCGACCACCGCGCGGCGGGCGTCCGGCAACCCGGACAGCACATCGACGAAGTTCGGGGTGTTGAGCTCGAGGAACGCCAGCCGCACGTCGAGGTCGGGCCGCGTCAGCGCCAGCCGGTCGGCCAACGCCTCGGCGTTGGCGCCCGACCGTGGGTCGCGGCTGCCGTGCGCGGTGAGTACGAGTGTGTTCATCGCGGCCTCAGCGCAGCTCTTCCTCGTCGGCGCGCAGCGCCCAGGCGGCGAACGTCTCGCCATCCTGCCGGCCGTCGATGTACTTGCGCGTGACCCGGTCGATGTAGTCGCCCAGTTCGGCGCTGGTGACTTTGTGCTGGCGCAGTTTTCGGCCGAAGCCGCTCTGTTCGCCCACGCCGCCGCCGAGGTGCACCTGGAAACCCTCGACCGAGTTGCCGTCGCCGTCGTCGATCCACTGACCCTTGAACCCGATGTCGGCCACCTGAATTCGGGCGCACGAGTTCGGGCATCCGTTGAGGTGCACGCTGATCGGCAGGTTGAGCTTGGAGTCCACGTCGGCCAGGCGCTGTTCCAGCTCGGGCACCAAAGTCTGTGCCCGAACCCGGGTTTCGGCGAACGACAGCTTGCAGTACTCAATTCCGGTGCACGCCATGGTGTTCTTGCGCCATGACGACGGCCGCGACGGCAAACCCAGCGCTTCCAGGCCCGCGACCAGGTCCTCGACCTTGTCGTCGGCGACGTCCAAAATGACCAGCTTTTGGAACGGGGTCCACCGCGCCCGGTCCGAACCGGCCTTCTCCATCAGATCGGCAACGGCCGACAGGGTGGTGCCCGACACGCGTCCGACGATCGGCGCGACGCCCACGGCGTTGAGCCCGTTCTTGATCCGCTGCACGCCAACGTGGTCGATGGTGTGCTTGACCGGCGCGGGCGCCGGTCCATCGATCAGCCGGCGGTTCAGGTACTCGGTTTCCAACACCTCGCGGAATTTCTCCACGCCCCAGTCC
This sequence comes from Mycobacterium senriense, assembly GCF_019668465.1. NCBI lineage: Bacteria > Bacillati > Actinomycetota > Actinomycetes > Mycobacteriales > Mycobacteriaceae > Mycobacterium > Mycobacterium senriense. The sequence goes on from NZ_AP024828.1 coordinate 3,944,473, forward strand.
TTGACCAGGAATTTCAGCCGGGCCTTGGCCCGCAGCCGGCGGTAGCCGTAGTCGCGGAACAGCTGCGTGACGCCCTCCCAGACGTCGGGCACCTCGTCCAGCGGGACCCACACGCCCAGCCGCTGGGCCAGCATCGGGTTGGTGGACAGGCCGCCGCCCACCCACAGGTCCAGGCCGGGCCCGCGTTCGGGGTGGTTGACGCCGACGAACGCGATGTCGTGCGTCTCGTGCGAGACGTCCTGCAGGCCGGAGACCGCGGTCTTGTACTTGCGGGGCAGATTGGCGTACTCGGGGTTGTTCATCGAGCGCCGGACGATCTCGTCGATCGCGGGCGACGGGTCGAGGATTTCGTCGAGCGAGTCGCCGGCCAGCGGCGAGCCGTGGATGCCGCGGGGGCAGTCACCGCAGGCCTCGGTGGTCTGCAGGCCCACGGATTCGAGTCGGCGCCAAATCTCGGGGACGTCCTCGATCCGGACCCAGTGCAGTTGCAGGTTCTCCCGGTCGCTGATGTCGGCGGTGTCGCGGGCGAATTCGGTCGAAATCTGTCCCAGCGTGCGCATGGTGTGCGCGGTCATCGCCTTGCCGTCGGAGCGGACCCGCATCATGAAGTACTTGGCTTCGATCTTGTCGGTGTTCTCGTCGCCGGTCCAGCTGCCGTCGTAGCCCTGCTCACGCTGGGTGTAGAGGCCCATCCAGCGGAACCGCCCGCGCAGGTCGTCCTTGGCGATGCTGTCGAAGCCCTGCTTGGAATAGATGTTGATGATGCGGTCGCGCACGTTGAGCGGCGCGTCGTCGCTCTTGAACTGCTCGGCATGGTTGAGCGGCTCGCGATCGCCCAGCGCCCACTGACCGTCGTTGCGGGTCTTGACGGGACGTGCGGTGGTCATGTGCGTTCTCGATTCCTCGTGGCGGCCCGAGTGGGCCTCAGATCGGCCGTGGTGCGGCCGCAGGGCGGCTGTCGAGCCGCGGCATCGCGATGATTGGGTCTGTAGGCACCCGCAAGTTCGTCGTTGGACCTACGGGTCGCGATTTCCATGGTGCACCACCTACGGCGGCGTCAGTAGAGGCCATGTGTTGTGAAGGCACAACCCCGCGTTGTGTGCGCTGCTTCACGTCTTTGCCTTTGGCGGCCAGAGGGATTGGGCCGGCACTTATCGGATTCGCAGTAGTGTGGCCGCTTATGAGCACCTCCGACGTCCACGATGTGATCGTTATTGGTTCGGGTCCTGCGGGGTATACCGCGGCGTTGTATGCGGCGCGGGCGCAGTTGGCGCCGGTGGTGTTTGAGGGGACGTCGTTTGGTGGGGCGTTGATGACGACGACCGAGGTGGAGAATTTCCCGGGGTTTCGCGACGGCATCACGGGTCCGGAGTTGATGGATCAGATGCGTGAGCAGGCGTTGCGGTTCGGGGCGGATCTGCGGATGGAAGACGTCGAATCGGTCTCGCTGCAGGGTCCGGTGAAGTCGGTGACCACCGCCGAGGGTGAGACGGTGCGGGCGCGGTCGGTGATCTTGGCGATGGGCGCAGCGGCGCGTTATTTGGGGGTGCCCGGTGAGCAGGAGTTGTTGGGCCGCGGCGTGAGCTCGTGTGCGACCTGTGATGGGTTCTTTTTCAAGGACCAGGACATTGCGGTGATCGGGGGTGGGGACTCGGCGATGGAGGAGGCCACGTTTTTGACCCGTTTTGCCCGCAGTGTGACGTTGGTGCACCGCCGCGACGAGTTCCGCGCGTCGCGGATCATGCTGGACCGCGCCCGCGCGAACGACAAGATCACGATCTTGACGAACAAGGCGGTGGAGGCGGTCGAGGGTGAGCAGACCGTGACCGGGGTGCGGCTGCGTGATACCGGCACCGGTGAGGTGTCCACGTTGGCGGTGACCGGGGTGTTCGTGGCGATCGGGCATGACCCGCGGTCGGAGTTGGTGCGCGACGTGCTGCAGACCGATCTTGAGGGTTATGTGCTGGTCCAAGGCCGCACCACCAGCACCTCGATTGATGGGGTGTTCGCCGCCGGGGACCTGGTGGATCGCACCTACCGCCAGGCCGTCACCGCCGCGGGCAGCGGCTGCTCGGCCGCCATCGACGCCGAACGCTGGCTCACCGACTATGAAGAAGCCGACGTGGACGCCTCAGTCACGCCGGCTATCGGCCGAGAGCCGTTGCGTAGCTGAGCTTTACGTCTCGCCCGAGGCGAATGCGACGTCGGGGTTGAGGATGCCCGCGGGGTCGAAGCTCGTCTTGATGCGGCGCATCAGGTCGACCTTGACCGGATCCTCGAGTTCGACGAAGTACGGGGCCTTGGTACGGCCCAGGCCGTGCTCGCCGGAGATCGCGCCGCCCAATTCCATTGCCAGCGCGAAGATGTCGGTCAACAGCTGCTTCCGGATCGCCGCGTCCGGGCAGAAGATCGCCAGGTGCACGTTGCCGTCGCCCGCGTGCCCGCAGCCCGCCGCCGCGGCGCCGGCCGCCGCCGCCAGGCCGCGAGCGCCGGACAGGAACTTCGGCATCGCGCCGCGCGGCACGACCGTGTCGATGAGGTCGTCGGCGTTGAGCGCCTTGAGCGTCCAGAACGCCTTCTCGCGCGCCTCGATGAGCTTGCGTGCCGAGCCGCCCTCGAGCACATAGGCGTCCACGGCACCCAATTCGGCGAGCAGTTCGCCGGTCTTCTCGACATCCTCGTCCAGCCGGTCCGCGGTCCGGTTCTCAAGCGCCACAACCAGATACGCCTGACAGCTGTCGCGGATGTTGTCCGGCACGCCCAGCTCCAGATTCTGGGTGTGGACCAGCGCGGCCATCGTCACGTTGTCGACGTATTCCAGGATGTAGGGCGCCAGGCCGCTGGCGAGGATCTTGGGCACCGCCTCCATGACCTGATCGAAGTCGGCGAACGGGGCGAGCACGCTGGCGCTGTGGTCCAGCCGCGGATGCAGCTTGACGGTCACCTCGGTGGCCAGGGCAAGGGTGCCTTCGGAGCCGACGATGAGCTGGGTCAGGTCGTAGCCGGTGGAGACCTTGGCGATCTTGCCGCCGGTGCGGATGAGCTCGCCGGTGGGCAGCGCGGCCTGCAGCCCGAGCACGTTGTGACGGGCGATACCGTATTTGACCGCGCGCATTCCGCCGGCGTTGGTGCCGACGTTGCCGCCGATGCTGGACGACAGCTCGCCCGGGTGCACCATGTACCGCAGCCCGGTGCCGGCGGTCGCGTCGTCCAGTTCGGTGAGCGTCACCCCGGGTTGCACGACCGCGACCTGGTTGGTGACGTCGACCTCCAGCACGGCGTTCATCCGCTCGAACGAGATCAGTAACCCGTCGGCGCGGGGGATCGCTGCGCCCGACAGCCCGGTGCCCGAGCCGCGGGCCGTCACCGGCACGTCGTTGTCCGTCGCGGTCTTGAGGAGTTGCGCGACTTCGTCGGCGGTCGCGGGCCTGGCCAGGTATGCCGGCTTCTGCGGCGGCTTGGTCAGCACCTCGTCGTGCGAGTAGTCCTCGGAAATGGCGTCGCCCGTAAGCAGGTTGTGCTCGCCGACGATCTCCGCGAACCGCGCCATCATGTCGGTCATCGAAGGCCTCACCTTCTTACGTGCCGGACAATTACTGTATCGGTGCTGCGACTCGCGGTGGAGAAGAAGTTCGGCGTCGATGCCGCTAGGGTGGGGCTGGCGCAGTTTCGCGCAGCCGATCCTGTTGGCCAGCCGGCCGGCGGACCATAGCGGCCATCAGCGGTGTCTCGGTGTAGCGACACGCGTGAGGCTGCGCACGTTATGTCGACGCCCGATTCGGGAACTCGCGGGCTGGACTGTCTTGAGAAAGGATTGCTGACTTGACCTCCTCGTCCCGCGGTTCGCGGCTCGGTACCCGGTTCGGGCCGTACGAGCTGCGATCACTGATCGGCACCGGGGCAATGGGCGAGGTCTACCGCGCGTACGACACGGTTAAGGACCGGATGGTCGCCGTCAAGCTGTTACGTGGCGAGACGGCCGCGGACCCTGGCTTCCAGCAACGTCTTTGGCGCGAGTGCCGCAAGGTGACGCGACTGCAGGAGCCGCATGTGCTCCCGCTGCATGACTTCGGCGAGATCGACGGGGTGCCCTTCATCGACATGCACCTGGTCGACGACGGGGGCAGCCTCAAGGATCTGCTGCGCGAGCAGGGCGGGCTGGAACCGTCGCGCGCGGCGTCGATCACCGCGCAGGTGGCGCGCGCCCTGGACGCCGCGCATGCCGGTGGGCTGGTGCACCTCGACGTCAAACCCGAGAACATCCTGCTCACCCACGACCACTTCACCTACCTCGCCGACTTCGGCATCGCTCAGGCGGCCGGCGACGAGAACCTTTCGCGGACGTACATGGCGCCCGAGCGATTCACCACCGGGCGCACCGGACCGCAGACCGATATCTACTCGTTGGCGTGTGTGCTCTACGAGTGCCTCACCGGCCAGCCGCCATTCGAGAGCGAGGACGCGGGGGAGCTGAAGCGCGCGCACATGCTGGCGCCGGCACCCCGGCCCAGCATCATGCGCCGCGGCGTGGGCCGCGAGTACGACGACATCATCACCCGGGGCATGGCCAAGCCGCGCGTCGCGCGATTCGCGTCCGCGGGTGAGCTCGCCAGGGCCGCCAGCGAGGCGGTGTTCGCGGCCTACGAACCGGTGGGTGCCGCGGCCGGCCGAAGCGGCCCCCCGAAGACGCGCCCGTTACCGATAGCCCCGCCCGAAGAATTCGACGAGCCCGCTGACAGCCGCCCCGAGCCGCCTCCGGCGTCCGAGAGCTCGTGGCACTGGCCGGCGATCGGCCGCACACCGCTCCTGGTGGCCGCCGTGGCTGGGGTGCTATTGATCGCCGGGCTGGTGTTGTCGGTGAATTTGGTTGGCGGGACTCATCACAACGGTTCGGGCGCCGCGCCGCTGTCGAGTGCACAGGCGGCCGCACCCCCGTCCTCAACGACCCCGCCGCCACCGCTGACCCCGACGCTGTCGCGTCCGGTGAAGGGTGCCGACGGGTTGGGGTTCGTCGGCGAGACGGCCCGCTGCGACCCGGGCAACCCGCCGGCCGCCGTGGTGCGCACCGCCAAGTCACTGGCGGTGGTGTGTAAAAACCTCAGTGGGACTTACTATTACCGCGGCGAGCGTATTCGCGACGGCGCCCACCTCGAACTCTCCAACGCCGAGCGGGTCGAGGACGGATTCGATGTCACCAATCCGGTCGACGGCGTCGTCTACGAGGTGCGGCCGAACCGGCTGCGGATCATCAGCTTCGGGCACGTCGATTCGTCGGAGCCTGTGCTGCAGTACGCGACGGCATCGTAATTACCACGGGCGCGGCGCCTTCGCTGCATCCACGTAGGCCTCATAGGTCACATCAGTAACGGTCTGCAGGCCATAACACGCTTCCCAAAAGCGCTAGCGGATGTGCTAGCGCTTTTGACAGTCGCCTATCAGTCGGCCCCAGCGCCTCGAGGAACGGCACGGTGAAAACCGCGGTTGCAACGTCGTCACGCTGTCTTCGCCGGTGCTTCGGCGGGCCGCAGCATCCGCCCGCTCATCAGCGCCGACACCCATCCGGGCGCGAGTCGTCCGCCCGTCGCCATCATCCGGTAGCGCCAGCCGGGCACGACCACCGCTCGGCCGCGGTCAAGGCCGCGCAACCCGGCGGCCACAACGGGTCCGGGCGCGGCGAGGTGCCGATAGACGGCGGTGTGTGAGACGTCCGACCCGAGCGCGTCGACGAATCCGGTGCGGGTGGGCCCGGGGCAGAGCGCGGTCACGGTGACGCCGGAGCCGCGGGTCTCGGCCCACAGCGCCTGGCTCAGCGACAGCACGAAGGCTTTCGACGCGCCATAGGTGGCTTGATAGGTGCCGGGCTGAAAGGCGATGGTGGAGGCGACATTCAAGATGCCGCCGCAGCCGCGGGTCAGCATTCCGGGAAGGACCGCGTGGGTCAGGCGGACCGGTGCGTCGACGTTGACCGCGACCAGTTCGCGTTCGCGATCGGCGTCGATTTCCGGGAACGGGCCGTAGGTGCCGAAGCCGGCGTTGTTGACCAGCACATCGATCACCCGTCCGTGCAGACGGGCGATCAGAGAGTCGACACCGTCGTTGGTGCCGAGGTCACCCACGACCAGTTCAACCTGGGTGGCCTGCCCGATCCGCTGCTTGACCGCCTCGAGCCGGGCCTGATCCCGTCCGGCCAACACGAGCGAAAAACCCCGCTGCGCCAGTTGCTCGGCGAAGATCGCGCCCAGCCCTGAGCTGGCGCCAGTGATCACTGCCGTATTCGTCATGACTCCTCCTCACGAGTTGCGTTGGTTCTCAACGGCTTTGCTTGAGGCGCGGTATCGACACGGCGTGGCTGACGAGTCCGATTCCCGCGCCGAGGATGGGCCAGATCGGCCAGAAGTAGGTGGCGTCGGTGGTCATGGCGACCGCCGCCCAGACGGTGAGCACGATGACGACCATGGCGAGGTACGCGCCGAGGTGAGCGCGCACTCCGCGGCGAGCCGCGGCGATGCGAGCGGCACGTCGACGGGGGTCGTGGCGCCGGATGCGATCGAGCGGCAGCCCGGCGAGGACCGCGCGGAGTTCCTCGGCTGTGTGCGTCTGGAACGCCGTTTGCAGCCGCTTGTCGTACTCGTCCACCTGCAGGTAGCCCTGGGCGAGTGCCTGACCGAGTAGGTCGGCGGTCTTCTCCCGGTCGCGGGTGCCGGCGAGTGTGGATGTGGTTTCAAGCAGAGTCGACATTTCGTCTCCTTGGTTCACCAATGTGAATAGCATTAACATAGACCTTGATGTTAATGTCGTCAACATGGCAGTCAAGCGGTCGTCCGCGCCGCGTCAGAGCTATCACCACGGCGATCTCAAACGGGCGTTGACCAGCGCCGCGCTATCGCTGGTGGCCGAGAAGGGGCCGAAAGGATTCACCCTCACCGAGGCGGCGCGCCGTGCCGGCGTCAGCGCCGCGGCCCCGTACCGGCACTTCGCCGACAAGGCCGAGCTGCTGGCCGCCGTCGCCGAACAGGGATTCCACGACCTGCACGCCGCTCTGGCCGCCGCCGCGGACCGCACATCGGATCCGAAGGAGCGGGTGATCGAGCTCGGCCGTGCCTACGTGCAATGGGCCGCCGCCCATCCCGACCACTATCAGGTGATGTTCGGTGCGGAGTCGCTGAAGGCCGAGCAGCCGAGCGTGGCGGTCGCCGGCGAGCAGGCATTTGGCGATTTGCTCGACGCGATCACCAAGTGCCAGGAGGCGGGGATCGTCGAGGATCGGGATCCGCGTGAGGTTGCCGCGCCGCTCTGGTCGCTGGTGCACGGCATCGCGTCGCTCGCCATCGGTGGCCAACTGACCGCTGTCGGGATTGTTCAAGCCCCCGACGAATTGATCGCGGGCGTTGTGGCTCAAGTGCTTTGAGCGGTGGGCAGCTAGCGAACATGACAGCGACGCGATGCCGTGAGTTCGTGTCGTTGTAACGGATATTTACTCCTTCACGCCGGATCCTGGGCGCTGTACCGATAGGGGAGGGCCGCCATGAGCGTCGCGATGTTCGCGCCCGATGCCATCACCGAACAGTGCGAGGACGAGACGATCCACATAGCGTTTTCAGGACGCTTCGGGTTCGGTATCGACCAGTGGGCGTACCTGCCGTTCGAGGTACCGACGGGGGTGAAGCAAATCCGGGTTACCACAGCGCATGACCACTTTGCGCTCGGTAGCGTAGTGCGAAACGTGTTGGATCTAGGCATCTTTGGACCAGCCGGCCACGAATTGGGCAATGCGGCCGGTTTTCGGGGATGGTCCGGCGGGGCCCGCGAGGGTTTTGTGATCTCAGGCAGCTATGCCACTCCGGGCTATCTTGCGGGCCGCATCGAGCCGGGTGTCTGGGCCGTGGCCCTCGGGCCCGTGGTGCTGAACCCGTGGGGAATGGGTTGGCAGGCAAGCGTCATCCTGGAACGCGGTCAAACCGCTGCGGAAAGCGACGCCACGGTTGCATATCCGCCTCCGCCGGTCGGCCGCGCGGGGTGGTACCGCGGCGACCTGCATCTGCACACCGTCCACTCCGACGGCCAGCGCGATCCCCATAAAATGGTGACCGCCGCGCGCGACGGCGGCCTGGACTTCATCGTCTCTACCGACCACAACACGAACTCCGCGAATCGGGTATGGCCCGAATGCCGTACCGGATCGCTGTTGGTAATTCCCGGTGAGGAGGTGACGACCAGGCACGGGCACTGGCTCGCTGTCGGCCTGTCGCCGCGCGCATGGGTTGACTGGCGATACGCGCCGCGCGACGGGGTGTTCCCGCGCTTGGCCGCCGAAGTCCGCGGCGCGGGCGGTCTCGTGGTCGCCGCCCATCCTTCCGCACCGGTGCCGGGCTCGTTGTGGGAGTTCGGTTTTGAGCACGTGGACGCGCTCGAGGTGTGGAATGGCCGCTGGAATCTCGACGACGAAGCATCGCTTCGCATTTGGCACCGGCTGCTGCGTGGCGGCCGGCGTGTCGTTGCGGTCGGTGGCAGTGACTCGCACACCGAACACCAGCCGGTCGGCTCGCCGCAGACGGTGGTGCACGCGCGTGAGCTCTCGGCGCCGGTGCTCGTCGACGCGCTGCGCGGCGGCTGTTCCTACATCGCCCGATCGGCCTCTGTCACAGTCGAACTCACCGCCTCACACTCGGGCTCCCGAGAAGTGGCCTGGCCCGGGCAGACGTTGCGGGTGCCGCCCGACGGACCGGTCACCGTCACGGCGATGGTCACCGGAGCTGCCGGAACCAGCGCTGCCCTGATCACCGCGGCAGGCTGCGTGGGCCGAGGGACGGTGGGCTCGTCTGCACGGACCATGTTGCGATGGGAAGTCGACGCCGCATCCGCACGCTTCGTGCGGCTGGAGGTGCGAGAGTCGCCACGGCGCCCGCTCGGCGCGATGGTCGCGATGATAAACCCCGTGTGGCTAGGGTGATGACGGTGGTGGCCGCGTGCGATGGCCCGCCTTGTGGCTACCACGGTCGTGACGTGCGCCGACTGGCCCCGGGAGTGAAGGTGACCGGGAGCTTGCCCAGGCCGGTCATGCTCGGGTTGCCGAGGTATTGGTGGACGTTGTCCACGTCGACTTGGTAGTCGGGGATGCGGTCGAGGACGGCCTTGACCATCACCCCGGACATCAGCCGGGCCAAGTGCGATCCGATGCAGCGGTGCGGGCCGAGCCCGAAGGCGACGTGGCGGTTGGGGGCGCGGTCGAGGATGATTTCGTCTGGCCGGTCGAACTCGTTTTCGTCGTGGTTGGCTGACAGCCAGCTGATGACGACTTTGTCGTTCTTGCGGAGGCGTTGGCCGGCGAGGACGACGTCGTGAGTGACTGTGCGGCTGAGGGTTTGGTTGACCGAGAAGTAGCGCAGGAATTCGTCGGCGGCGGTGCGGTAGAGCTCCGGGTGGTCGATGAGTTGTTGCCTGATGTCGGGGTGGGTGCCCAGGTGCTTGAGCGTGAGCGCGGTCTGGGAGGTGGTGGTGTCGACGCCGCCGCCGATGAGGTTCCACAGGATATTGAGCAGCTGTTCGTCGGTGAGGCGGTGGCCGTCGAACTCGAATTGAATCAGGAAGCTGGTCAAGTCTTCTCGGGCATCGGCCCGCCGGCGGGCCGCGAACTCGAGGACCTCTTGCATCATGGCGGGCACTTTGGCGATCGCGGTGGCGTACTCGTCGCTGTCCTGGGGGACGGCCATGACGGAGTGAAAGAGGTTGGCGTACAAGTGCCAATTGTCGTAGGGCAGGCCCATCAACTTCATGGTGAGGATGGCCGGGACCGGGCTGGCGTAGTCGAGCACGAGGTCCATGTGCCCGTCGTCGATGTGTTGGTCGAGAAACCAGTGCGCGGATTGCTCTATGAACGGCTTGAGTTTCTCGACGGCGCCGGGGGAGAAGAACGGCGCCAGCGCGTGGCGTAGGGCTTGGTGGTAGGGGCCGTCGACCTCGCCGATGCCCAGGGCCGGCTGACCGTCGGGGCGCGGGACGCCCATCTCGCCTTGGTAGTCCACGCCGTCGTCGGCGTTCGGTTCGTATTTGTGGGCGAAAGTGCCGCCGTCGCGGGCGGTTTGGCTTACTGCGTCGTAACTGCTGAGGAACCAGAACCCGCCGTAGTTCTCGTTCCACGCCACCGGACATCGCTGCCGCAGGTCGGCGTTGACGGCCAGCTCGTTGAGGTTGAACGCGTCGGAATGATGGTCGAAGTCAACGATTGCGTCTGCGCTGACGTTCGGACGTGTGGCCATCGAAAAGCCCTCCAACGGAAGGTGATCTGCTTCTTCGGCGGTGCGCTTATTGGTCTATCTTTGCATTATTGCGCGTTTGAGCCGGGTGAAGGTAGTGATGTTGTGGGTCGGGCGGCGTCGGGGCGCACAGGCCCGGTTTGCTGCGGAAAGGTTGTCATGACGAGCCATCGGACGGTTTTCAATCACGTTGGTTTATGCGTCCGCGATCGTGAGCGGTCGCGCCGCTTCTACGAGGGCCTGCTGGGGTTTCAGTTCTGGTGGGAACTCGACCCGCCCGACGGCCCGACCTCTCAGCTGGTGGGGCTGCCCGAGCCGCTCGGCGTGCACGCGACGTATCTGGTTCGGGATGGGGTTGTGCTCGAGCTGATGGACTACTCGAAGCGTCAGGTTCACGCCGGGTCGGAGCGGGCCATGGATCAGGTCGGGCTGACGCACATCTCGTTCTCGGTGTCGGATCTTCCCAGGGTGTTGGCGAGGGTTACGGAGTTTGGGGGAGCGGTGGTTGACGGGACCGTGGGTGAGGCGATGGCGATGATCCGGGATCCGGATGGGCAGCTGCTGGAGTTGCTTTCGGAGGGGTGGTTGTCGGCGTTGCCGGAGCGGCCGTAGTCAGGTTGTACTGGTTCGTCGGCCCATCTCGCATGATTCGGAGCGCGATGGCCAAGGACTCATAATCCGTTGGTCGCGGGTTCAAGCCCGCCCCCATCCCCGGTTGGTCGTTCGGGGTACTTGCAGGTCCGGCAGAACCAGTTCGTGCTGTCTTCGGCCAGATTGTTCAATTCCACGCGAGCCGCGCCTCAGCCCGCTACTCTCCGTTCCGGGGTGGGCACCCGCGAATTCCAAAATCATTTTTTTCGAGGTGGGGTATGCGGTCCAGCTTCTAGTTGCCGTGGCCGCTATTGCAGCAGGTGCGGTGTGCGTTGTTCCGTCGGCCGTTGCGAGCGGGCCGATCACCATCCTGGCTAGTTGTGGTAAAGGCTTTTACCAGAACTCAGATGGGCAATGCATCCCCGACCCATCGTCGGGCCTTCCACCAGGTGGTGCCCCCGGACTCGTGGGTAGCAATGGGGCACCCGCGGGGGCTACCGCGATCTGCCGAGATGGCGACTACTCGTTTAGCACGCACCACACGGGCACATGCTCGGGCCACGGAGGCGTCAGGCAGTGGCTTAGCAACTAGTTAAATGCGTTCAGGAGCAGGTTGTCGATACTTTTTCCGTGAGGTGGTTGGCAATGTCCATCGCGCGGAACGGCCGCCACGAACGTAGTCGAAGTTTCCAGGGCCAGTGCTGCGTGGTCGTCGATAGCCGCCAACATCCCCCAAGCTAATACCATGTCCGTTCACGTTTTCGGCGCGTTGGAGCGCACCAGATCGGACTGCCAGTCGACTTGATTTCCGGATGCGACATACCTTCCGCTGCCCGGATCGTGTGCAGCACTGCAGCTGAGGTGGAAACGCCAGAACCATTGGAATTGAATGCGTTTGGCTCGACGCGCGACGCGTCGTAGGCCCGGCAGCGATTATCGCTCCCGACCCGACGACGAAACCCAATACCGCGACCTACAAATGACTCGCGGCGAAATCCGCTCCCTGGTTCACCATGCCGTTCGTCGCATAAAGAGTGTGCGCGATGCCGGGCGGCCCCGGAGGGGCGCCATTGCAGATGGTGTCGTCGGGAGCGCACAACTGATCGGTCTTGGACGCATACAGGGGACCGATCGTGATCGGTGGCGCACCGGCGTCCCGCAAGAACTCGTTGGACGGCGTGCCGAACAGCACTACCGCGGCGACGTGACGGGCCACCTCCGGCGGGAGCGGCTGGGGCACCGAGGAGGCAAACTCCGCAGGAACTTCCTTGGGCACGGCGGCCGAAGTGACGAAGCCGGACACGACGGCGCCCTGCGAATAGCCGCCGAGCACCATTCGGGTGTTGGGGCAGTCGGCCGCCGTGGATTGCAGATGAGCGCCGGCGTCCCTGATCCCTTCGACGACCGTCGCCGCGAAAGCGACGCCTCCATTGAAATCGCTGCTGGCTGGGTAGTTGACCGGGTAAACCCCGACCGACTTGCCCCCGACTCGCGACCCAAGCGCGTCGACGAATGCCTGCCCGACCCCGCCAACCCCGGGTGGCTCGCCGGTCCCGCGGGCGAACACCACCTCCACGTCAGGGCACGGGGCGGCAGACACGATTGGGACGGGTGCGCTGACCATGCACGCCCAGGCCGTTGCCACGGCGGTCCCCAGCAAACGGGTGAATCGTTGTGCGCTCATCGCTGGCGGATGCCCGCTGTAGGGCAGCCGAAACGGTCGTCTGCGATATCAGCGGAGTCGCCCGCCAAACCAACCGCGCTCTTCACGCCCCGAAGGCGACGATGCAGACCCTGAATGCCTGCTCAGCAGGCATGCCCGACGGCAATTCGTGTCACACTGTGCTGATGGTTCCCCAGGATCAGCGCACCGACGACTCCCTTCCGGCCGCCGCGTCGGCGCAGGACAGCGAGCAGCTCGCCGACTTGGTCATCCAGGCCACCGCCGACAACAGGATCACGCCGACGATGCTGGGTCAGATGCTGGTCAGCGCCAGTCGCAGCATCGCCGACGAGGACGATCTGCTGACGCTGCTGCAGCATGTCTGCGAGATCGCGCACGACGCCGTCGACGGCGCCGACAGCACGGGGGTGACCATCGACCTGGGCGGTCGCATCTATACCGCGGTGCACACCGACCAACGCACGCTGCGTGTCGATACCGAGCAATACGACGCCGGCCAGGGACCGTGCCTGGACGCCTCCCGGACCCGCACCATCGTGCTTGTCGACTCCGACGACGCCGCGGCGACGTGGCCGAGGTTTGCCGCAGCCGCCCGCGACGAAGGGATTCTGAGCTTCCTGGCCGCGCCCCTGTTCACCGACGAACAAACGCTGGGATCGCTGAACCTCTACGGACGCTCCCGGTCGGCATTCGACAACTTCGACGCCGAGATCCTCGCCATGCTCACCACGGCGGTGTCCCGCGCGATCGGCGACTTTTCCCGCTTTCGGTCTGCCCGCGACGTGGCCGAATCCATCCAGCGTGCGCTGCAAACCCGCGCCCCCATCGAACAGGCCAAAGGCATGCTGATGGCCATCCACCAGATCGACGCCGACCACGCCTTCGACAGGCTTCGCCGGAAAAGCCAGGAGATGAACGTCCCGCTGCGTGCCGTCGCATCCGATCTTGTGCAGCAACTCAGCACGACTTCCGAGCCGGAAGCCGATGCGCCCCAGGCCGTCTGAACTCGCACTGGCCGCTGGGGCGCAGTAGGTGCGCCGCGCAGTTTAGGCCGTTACAGTTTGCAGCTTGATCTCATGGCGATAACGACCCGCGCGTCGCCACGCGATTTTCGCCGGGTTTCTGTTAAAAATCCGTCCAAGGCCATACCTGAGCCTTTTCTCGTCACATCTACACGCCGCCGCTGCGGCTCGAGAACGGGCGCCTATGACGAGCACCTTGCGGGCAAGGGTCGCCGCCACACGAACGGGTGGCCGGGTCGTTCTGCTCTGCGCCACCGCCGCAGCGTCGCCGGTGATATTGGCCGCCGGGGTACATGCGACCCCGGGCGACCCCTTCCCGGACGCCGACCATGAGTTGGGAATGTCTGGCGATCCCGTCGCCGCCGCGCCCTACTGGCGCCAGCAACAGGGCTCCGACTGCGGGGAAATGGCGGTGGCCGATGTGGTCGGCCAGATCACGGGACGCCAGCCCACCGAGCAGCAGATGATCGCCTTGGCCGAAAACACGCCGAGCGCAACGGGTCACGGGCCGATCTGGAAGCCAACGAGCACCACCGATATCGCCGACCTTCCGATCCTGCTGTGGCACTACTGGATCAGAGCCGACAATATCCAGACCCAGACCGACGCCCTGGCACGCAAGCTGGCGGAAAACCACAAGGTCATAGCCATACTCAATGCCGAAACAATCTGGAACCGGCCCGGGAAGCGAAACACCGCAAACCACTTCGTGGTTGTCACGGGCATCGACAGCAAGGCCGGCGTGGTGCACCTCAACGACAGCGGCATCAGCACCGGCCGCGACGAGCAGGTTCCCGTCGCCGTCTTCGAGCAGGCGTGGGCCCCCAATTACAACTCGGCAATCGTGACCAAGTAGCGATCACAACACGAGACCGAAATGACTTGCGGTAACGCACAATCGAAAGCTCGCTGTTTGCCGCTCGCGGTGTAGTCGGAAACGGCTAGCGGTGTTCACTACAGTCGAGGAACCTATCTGGACACGAAAGGACTCGGCGATGACGCGAATGCCCTTGGTCGACACGGACCGACAACCCGAGCGGATCCAGCAGTTCATCGCACGCCCTGACACGCTCAACGTACTTCGACTGCTCGCCAACGCCCCCAACATCTTTGACGGATGGGCGCAGATGACGGCCGAACTGTTCAAAAGCCCGACCTTCACCCCGCGGATGCGCGAAGTGATCATCCTGCGGGTCGGCCATCTGCAAGACTCACCCTACGAGCTCGGCCAGCACGTCATCTTCGGTCGCACCGCCGGGCTCACCGACCGAGAGATCGACGCCCTGCTCGATAAGGAAGACCTGGATGCGGCCGGATTCAGCGGGGACGAACGCACCGTCATCGACACCGTCACCGAGTTGTGCACCACCCGCCGGCTGCGCGACGACTCGTTCGCCACGGCGCATCAACTGCTGGGCGACGAGGCGCTCACCGAATTGCTGATGATCGTCAGCTGCTACTACGGCCTGGCGCTCGTGCTCAACGCCGTCGACCTCGAGATCGACACCCCGAGTTTTTCCAGCCCCGATGAAGGCCTGGCCAAGTGACCCGGATCCCGTATCGCGAACCCGAAGACATGACCGAACTGGCCCGCGAATTGACCGCGCGGCGAGGCAATCTCAACGTCTACCGCGCACTGGCCAACGCCGACAAGGTGTTCACCGGCTGGATGGTGGCCGGCGACGCCGCGCTGAGCAGCCCGGTGCTGCCCAGAAGGCTTCGCGAACTGATCGTCCTGCGGACGGCGTATCTCATGGACTGCGCCTACGAACTCGGCCAGCACAAAGATGTCGCGCAGACGGTCGGAGTCGACGCCGCCACCATCGACGCCGTCACCTCCGACTCCGATTGGCAGACAGGGCCATTCGACGCCACCGAGCTGGCGATTCTTCGACTGACCACCGAACTGGTGACCACCCGCCGCGTCGCGGCCCCGCTGTTCGACCAGGTACATCAGGCTCTCGGTTCGGAGGCCACCGTCGAAGCGCTGATGGTCATCGGCCGATACGCGGGCCTGGCGTTGATGCTCAACGCGCTCGACGTGGACCTCGACGACACCGCGCGGCTACCCGTTCCGCCGACGAGGTGAGGGGAACGGTAGTTACCGAGATTGCCTAATCTTCCCTCCGACCAGGGAAGCCTCCCGTAATGTCCGTGGGGTGGACGTGCGAAAACAGCCGTCGACCCGCCTGTCGGCCGAGGACTGGCTCGAGGTGGGTTACACCGTGCTTGCCCGTGAGGGAGTGCGCGCACTCAAAGTCGAACGCCTCTGCCAGCAGGCGGGTGTCACGCGCGGCAGCTTCTACTGGCACTTCGAGGACATCGAGCAGTATCGGGCCGCGCTGGTCGAATCGTGGAACAAATTCCTCGAACGCGACCGTCAGGCGCTGTCCGAGCTTGACGCGTTGCCACCCCGGGAACGCCTGTTGGCCCTGACGCAGACGTTGGTCAGCCCCCAGTACTGGATGCTGGAGCGGGCGATGCGGGAGTGGGCTCGCCTGGACCCGGTGGCGGCCGAGAATATCCGCGCAGCCGACCGGCTGCTGCTGCGCACCGTGATCAAGGCCTACTGCGACTACGGTTTCGGCTACGAGGACGCCAAACTGCGCGCCGAATTGACCTTCGCCGCGGGGATCGGTTTGCTGCATCTCACCACCTCGGCCGAGCAGGCCAAATCGGTGGCGCAACGCGAACGATTCCTGGCCGTGATGTTGGGGGAGACCGCCTGCTCAGACCATGGCGATGGGTGAGATCTTGGCGCCAATTGCCAACGCCCCGGCCAACTCTCGGCTCGTGTCGTAATCGAACACCACATGGCCCGCCGCGATGTCCACGTCGCGCTTGGCCCGCTGCATCGGGCTGGACAAGAAATGGGCGCTGGCGCCGGAGGCTTCCATGACATCGGCGATGATCGCCCGGCTTTCGTGCACGGTGCGCGCGGCCGCCAGCCGTGCGTCGGCCCGCACCGATCGACTCACCCGTTCGCCGCTGACCACGATGGTCTCGATGTCGTCGGCCGTCTTGTCGACCAACGCCCGCAGTGAACTCAGCCGCACCCTGGCCTCGCCCAGCCGGATCTGCGCGGCGGGCTGATCCTTCTGCGCCACCCCGCTGTAGGCCAGCACGCGCCCGCTGAGCCGTTCGGCAAAGAGTTCGGTCACCCTTTCCGCGGCGCCGAGCACCGGCATGGCCGCGGTCAGCGCCAGCGCCGGAACCATCGGCCACCGGTAGGTCGGGACCCCGTGCTCACGCGAACCCGGTGCCGTGCCGCCGTAAATGTCGGCCACGGCGACCAAGCGATGCTCGGGCACCAGCGCGTCGGTGATCACGAGGTCGTGCGAGCCGGTGCCGCGCATGCCGGCGGTGTGCCAGGTGTCCACGACCTCCACCTGGTCGGCGGGCACCACGGCCAACGCCGGATCGATCCGGTCCGGCCGTTCGATCAGCACGCCGACGATCATCCAGTCGGCATCCATTGCGCCGGTCGCCCAGGACCACCTTCCGGTCAGGCGCACTCCACCGTCGGCCGGTACGCCGCGGCCGGTGGGGGCCAGGGGAGCCGGCGCCAGCACGGGTCCGGACGCGAAGACCTCGTCCTGAACGCGCGGATCGAACAGCGACAGCATCCAGTTGTGCAGCGCGTAGAAGCCGAGAGTCCAGGCGCTCGATGCGCAGCCGTGTGCCATGCGCCGAATCGGTTGCAGCAGTTCGGGAAACGAGGCCTGCAGGCCGCCGAACCGGGCGGGCAGCAGCAATCGGAACAGCTCGGTCTGCCGAAAATCGCTGATCGTCGCCGCGGGCAGGCGCCGCAATCGTTCGGCCTCCTCGGCGCGATCGGCCAGGCGCGCAACGAATTCGTCGGTAACGCCGTGCAGCGGGCGGCTTTCAACCACGGACATGCTCAGACCGTAACATACTTTTTAGTATGGCTATTTCCGGTGCTGCGCAGACCGTCGACGGGCCTCCGCGCTGATGTCGCGATTTGTGCGAAACGTGGCTCATCGTCGGGAGCCGGCGTGCAGGCGACGGCGGCAGACTGGTCGCGTGGGCTACGAGCCTGCCGCAGCTGAATCTCCGATGAACGCGCTCGAACCGATTAACCGAAGCGACCGGGAGGTCATCTGCATTGTGCGGCAGTGCTTTACCGCGTTTGGAGGTTCGGTGATCGTCAACAACCCGCATCACAACCAGGCAACCACTCTCGTTCGTCCCCTGGGGGCCGCGGAGCGGCTTTTCTGCCGATACAGCGAGCGCAATCCCTCTCACTCCACGATCGTGGCGGAATTCGACGAAGTGCTCGGGGTGAACCGGGTGTGGCCCGCGTTAGCCGCCGTCCAGCGACGGCATCCCTTGCTGTCCGTGCACGTCGAGGACCGGCCCGGCATCCGCCTGGGTTTCTATCGCGCGCAGACCGTCCCGCCCGTCGAGCTGACCGTCCTCCGCGGTCCGGAGTTGGCGTGGCAGGCCGCCGCGGCCGAGGAGCTCAGCCGACCGTTCGACCGTTCGCGCGCGCCGCTGATGCGCGCATTGTTGCTGCAGGATCCTTCGCGCAGCGCGCTGTTACTCACCTTCGACCACACGATCGCCGACGGAATCAGTTCGATCGTCGTGCTCACCGACGTGATCGCAGCCCTCAACGGCCAAACCTTGTCGAGTTTGCCTGTGCCGCAAGCGCAAGAGAACCTGATCGCGAACACGATCGATCCAGCCGACCCGCCGGACCCCACCGCGCTGTCCGACGACCTGAGGGCTCAGCCAGACCGATGGCGAACATCTGACTGGAGTCACCACCTACGAGGGCAGGTTGCGGATGGTGACGTGTGGCTACAGCGTGCCGGACACGTTCTTGAAGAGCGTGGCTGACGCCTTGATGGCCGCCGTCGAGGAAACCTGACGCCCGAGCCGATTGCTACCATCGCGCGGTGAGTGATCGCCCGGGTGGGCCACGATCCGTTGCCCGCCGCGACGTCCTGAAGATCGCCGGTGTCCTGCCGGCGATCGTCACCGCCGGCGCAGTGCTGCCCGCCCCGCGCGCAACGGCCGGCATGTCCGGTATGTCGGTCTTCCTCGATCCGGGCCACAACGGCGTGAACGACGCGTCGATCAACCAGCAGGTGACCAACGGGCGCGGCGGCACCAAGCCCTGCCAGACCTCGGGGGCGGTCGCCGACGACGGCTACGCCGAGCACTCATTCACCTGGGCGGTGGTGGGTTTGATCAACGACTCGCTGAACCAGATGGGCGTTCACACCCAGCTGTCCCGCGACAGCGACGGCGGCGTCGGCCCGTGCATCGACCAACGCGCGGCGGCGGCCAACGCCATGCGCCCGGACGCGATCGTCAGCATCCATGCCGACGGCGGGCCGCCGTCGGGCAGCGGATTTCACGTCAATTACTCCAGCCCGCCGCTCAACGACGTCCAAAGCGGACCCGCCGTACAGCTGGCGCATGCGATGCGGGATGCCTTGGTCCAGTCCGGATTGCAGCCGGCCGACTACATCGGCTCGGACGGGCTGTACGGCCGCGACGACCTGGCCGGGCTGAACCTGGCCCAGTACCCCGCGGTCCTGGTCGAACTCGGCAACATGAAAAACGCGGGTGACCTGGCGCGAATGGAAAATCCGGACGGTCGGGCGAAATACGCGGCGGCCGTCACCCAGGGGATTGTCGCCTTTCTGAACTCCAAAGCCGTGACCGGCTAGCGGGAGCGCCAGTCAGCCGCCGAAGCCGCCACCCGTCGGCGCCGCGACCGGAGCCGGCCCACCCAGACCGAGGTGGCTGGAGGCGAAGGCGACTCCCTTGTCGATCATCGCGTTGTCGTCGGCGTAGGTGTCGTGCGCGGCGAAGTTGAGACCGTCGGAGCAGACCGGGTCCTCGGTGGCGCACACCTTGACGGTCTTGTCTTGGTAGAGCGGGCCGATGACCACGGGCGGTTCGTTGAGGAAGTTCATCGCCCGCACGTTGGGCATGCCGAACAGCACGACCGAGGAGACGTGGCTGGCGACGTCGGGGGACAGCGGCTTTGGAACGGTGTTGGGGTCGACACCGTCGGGCACCGAGGCCGAGGTGACAAACCCCATCACGGCCGCGCCCTGCGAGTAGCCGCCGAGCACCATCTTGGTGTTGGGGCAGTCGTGGGCCATCGAGTTGATGTGTGCGCCCGCGTCTCTGATCCCGTCGATGCCGGTATCCCATTGGTCGCTGGCGGGGTAGTTGACCGGATACACATCGAAGGACCGGCCCCCGACCCGCTGGTGCAGCGCGTCGACGAAGGCCTGACCGGTGGGGCCGACGCCCGGCGCTTCACCGGTGCCGCGGGCGAACACCACTTGCACGTCCGGACACTGGGCCGAGGCGGACGGGATAACGGAGGTGGTCAGCGCGGAAGCGGCCACGCCCGACGCTGCGATAACTGCTGCTGAACCAAGGAAACGAACGATGTGACGTGCCATCATGGCGTCCGAGATTCCCATGCAAGCCCCTCCCAAAACTGTCAAGTTGCCAACCATTTGGTGATGTTTTCCTGTATACCGGGGTGCAGCGACAGGCGGTGGATGGCGGCCGCGCCGCCGCCATCGGACCGACGCAGCCATTGCGTATCGGGTTGCTTACAAAAACACTTTAAGCCGTCGTTTGATGTTGTCCATTCCGGGTAGCCGGAGACGGCAAGTATCAGATTTGGCGCTCACTGTCCGAAGGGGTGGCGACATGGCAACGGGTGAAACGCGTTTCGACGACGTGACCTTTGATCTTATTTCCCTTCAATATCACTCGCTCAAAGCGGGGCACGATTACGGCCAGTACGTGCGCGACGCGAAGAACGCCGGCCTCGATGACGTCGCGTCGTTCTTCAGCGACGTGATGGCTCAAGACTCCGAGCGCGCCGTTCGATGCCACGAGTTCCTGGGCCGGCTGCAGGGCACGCCGACGGCTGGGCCGGCCACAAGATAAGAAATCTGCGCGGGCTGATGGCTTCGCCCTGAGCTAATTCGACGGCACCGATCGGGGACCGAGGGTCGCCTAATCGTTGAGTATGCGGCCGTTTCCGCAGGTTGATCGCCGGATGGCCAGGTCTGATAGACCCGTCGATGAGTCGCCGCACTCGTGTCGGCAAGGTCACATACTGGCAAAGCTCGGGTGCGCTCGGCGTGGCGCCCTATTAGAGTTACGTATCTTAGGGAAAGCTTATGATTCGTTAAGTACGGAAACAGGTAGCACGGAGCAAGGCTGTGGACACAGACCGTTTCGACGCGATCATCGTAGGCGCAGGTTTCGGCGGCATCGGCGCCGCGATTCAGCTCAAGCGCCTCGGATACGACAACTTCATCATCCTCGACCGCGAGGACGACCTGGGTGGCACCTGGCATGTCAACCATTACCCGGGCATCGCGGTCGACATCCCCTCGACCACTTACTCGTACTGGTTCGAGCCCAAGCCGGACTGGTCACGGCTGTTTGCGCCCGGCGCTGAGGTCAAGCGCTACGCCGTAGACGTCGCCGACAAGTACGACGTGCGCCGCCACATGCGGTTCAACACCACCGTTGAGGGCGCGCACTGGGACGAGGACGCCGCGGTGTGGCGAGTGGCGCTGGCCGGCGGCGAAAGCTTGACCTGCCGCTTGTTGATCACCGCAACCGGCTTCCTGTCCCAGCCGCGCATGCCCGACATCCCGGGCATCGCGAGCTTTGCAGGCAAGGTCGTCCACACGACCGCCTGGGACCACGACTACAACTATGAGGGGCGCCGTATCGCGGTCATCGGGACCGGAGCGTCCGCGGTGCAGGTCATTCCTGAGCTGGCCAAAGGGGCCGCGGACCTGACCGTGTACCAGCGCACCGCGACCCATGTGATTCCCAAATTCGATTTCCCGATCTCCCCGGCCCTGCGACGCCTGTTCGCGCGGTTGCCGGCGACGCAGCGGACCCTGCGGTGGGTGAGCGACATCATTCTCGAGATCATCATGGTCGTCATGGCCCTGCATTTTCGGGAGTCGCGGGGGCGGGGGAACATTTCCGCCTCCGACATGGCCAAGATCAACCGATTCCGGTGGATTCGGGACAAGGAACTGCGCGCCAAGTTGACGCCGGATTACGACCTCGGCTGCAAGCGACCGACCTTTTCCAACAGCTTCTACCGCGTTTTCACACAGCCGCACGTGCACCTCGAGACCAACGCGATCGAACGGTTCACGGCGGACGGCGTTGTCACCGCCGATGGACGTAAGACCGTCATCGACACCCTGGTGCTCGCGACGGGATTCGACCTGTGGGAGGCCAACTTTCCGGCCATCGAGGTGGTCGGCCGGAAAGGCCGCAACCTCGGAAAGTGGTGGCGGGAGACCCGGTTCCAGGCCTACCAGGGCGTCTGCGTGCCCTACTTCCCCAACTACATCAGCCTGGCCAGCCCGTTCGCCTTCTCCGGACTGTCCTTCTTCCACACCATCGAATACCAGATGCGGCACATGGACCGACTGCTCGGCGAGGTCAAGCGTAGAGGTGCCACGACCTTCGAGGTGACCGAAGAGGCCACCGATCAATTCATGGAGCGGATGACCAAACGGCTGGACAATTCGGTGTTCTACGCAGGCAACTGCGCCACGTCCCGGTCGTATTACTTCAGTCCCAGCGGTGAGGCATCGTTGCTGCGGCCGACGTCAACACTCAACTCGATACGAGAGGCCGCGACCTTCTCGTTCAGCGACTACGTCATCGCCTAGACACCTCAGCGGCGCGCGGACCCGGTCAACGGTTGCCCGTTGGCGGACTGCAGCAGGCAGATCACGGTGCTCGGGGTGGGGTTTGCGCCGGTGCGGTCCTGGTTCGAGTCGATGAGATAGGTGATCGACAACCGGCCGCCGTCAACGGATTGACCGGTGTACGGGGCTAATCCGGCCGCGCAATCGCGATTGGCGACGGTGGCGATGGCAGCGTCGACGGCCATCGGGGCGCGGAGATACACCTCGGCTAAATGCGCTGTCGCGCAATCGACCACGGTGACGTTGACGCGACTCCCGTCGGCGGGCGGCAGATCGGTCACGCATTCGCCGGCCCGCAGGTCGATCCACTTCTCGGTGTGCGCCCCAGGCTGTAATGGCGCGGCGGTGGCCATCGCGCAGGAACCCAACATGGCGACGGCGGTCACGCCGCACATCGTGTGAAGGCTTGAAAACCGCATCGCAGCCTCCCTCGCTCCATCCTTAGCGGTGGAGTTTAGGCGGTGTCGGTCAGCGCCGGGTCCGGTTTTTCCGACGACATCGACATGAACCCTCGAAGGCACCGCGCGGCCAGCCACCAGTTCGCCGGCTTCTTCATGTCCAGTCCGCCCAGGAGCTGCTTGATCATGGTCAGCGTGTCGAAGTAAATGCGTTCGCAGACAAGGGTTTCGGTGGTATCGAAGACGAAGTATGCGGTCATGCGGACGCGGAACCGGCTGCCGGTGGGCGGGACCTTGCCCAGGTAGCCGCGGTGCGTGCCCATCAGCCAGAATTCGACGATCACCGCGTCGGCGCTGTGGCGCAGCGCGATGATTTCGTGGTCCTGGTCGGGAAATGCGGTCCGTGTGTAGGCGTAGTAGTCGCGCACCGCTGCGTCGCCGTCGTGCACGAGCATCTGGGGGATCAGCTCGTAGCGCGGGTGCGGGAAGGTCGCCAAGACGTCGTCCCAGGCCTCGCGGACCTCGTCGTGGAAGTGGTCGAGGACGAGTTTCTGGCGGACGGCCAGTACCTCGGCGGCGGGGAACGCGGGAATGGTCACGGGGTCAGCGTAATCCCGGAATCGATAGCGCATGCGCTATCGGTTTCGAGATAGCGACATACCCTCGGGGAGAGGCGAATTCGACGCGGGATTACCGGGGCGGGGTCCAGGCCACCGGCAGGGTTTTGATGCCGTGGATGAACTGCGAGAGCAGCCGCGCGGGTTCGTCCGTCGCGACGATGTCGGGGATCTCGCGGCGCAATTCGTCGAAGACGACCCTGATCTCACGACGAGCGAGGTTGGCGCCCAGGCAGAAATGGGCACCGCCGCCGCCGAAGCCGAAGTGCGGGTTGGGGGTGCGCGCCACGTCGAAAACCCAGGGATTCGCAAACGTCGACTCGTCGCGATTGGCCGAGTTGTACCACAGCGTCGCCTTGTCGCCGGCCTTCATCTTGGTGCCGCTGAGCTTGAAGTCCCGGGTCAGGGTGCGTCGCATGTAGACCACCGGGGAGGCCCACCGCACGATCTCCTCGACGGCGGTGGGGGTCAGGCGATCGAAGTTGGACCACCACTTCTCCCGCTCGGCGGGGTAGCGCGACAGCGCCAGCACACCATGGCTGATCGCATTGCGCGTCGTCTCGTTGCCGGCCACCACCAACAGGATGAAGAACGACGCGATCTCCGTCGACGACAGCCGTTCCCCGTCGACCTCGGCTTCCACCAGGCTGGTGGTCAGGTCGTCATGGTGATTGGACCGCCGGTCCTCGGCCAGCGCGCTGGCGTACGCGCCGATGTCCATCGAGACCTGAAGGAACTCATTGAAATCCGTCGCCAGATCCGGGTCGCCGAACCCGAGAATGACGTTGGTCCAATGGAATATGCGCTGATGGTCCTCTTCGGGGATGCCCATCATGTCGCAGATGACCTGCAACGGCAGCGGACCGGCGAGCTCGTTGACCAGCTCGGCCTCCCCGTCGGGATGATTGGCGATCAGTGACGCGACCAGCCGGCGGGCCCGCTCGCGGACCGAGGCCTCGATGCGCGCCACGACCTTCGGGGTGAACGCGCGGCTGACGATCGAGCGCAGCCGCTGGTGCCGCGGATCGTCGAGCACGATCATCGAGCCGAAGTACTCGCTGATCTCCGGAGTGTTGTCGCTGATCGTGATGTTGGGGCTGGAGCTGAAGATGTCCGGGTGACGACTCGCGAAATGCACGTCGTCGTGTTTGGTCAGCGCCCAATGCCCGCCGCCCGGTTCGAACCCCTCGTACTCGATCGCGGGCCAGAACGAGATCGGTGCCTCGCGGCGCAGGGTGGCGAACGCGCCGTCGCGGAAGTCGTCGTCCAACGCCCAGAAGTCCAGCGACTCGAGATGGATGTCGGTGAGCGCAATGTCCGGCGGTGACGTCCCGTTCGTCCGCGGCGCCAGGCCTTTCCTGGGACCGGTCTTGAGGCTCATCTAGACCTCCTTTGTGGCGAAAATGGGAGTGCTGGGTCAGTGCGTGCAGACCGTCCTGGCGGGCGCACCCGTGGTGGCCGTCGCGGCACTCACCACGTTGCCGTCCAGCAAGATCTTGCAAGAGATCGGGCCCGGCCCCTGCGCGCTGACGGTGAACACCTCGCCGCCGTAGCCGGTGAACTCCGTCGACCAGGGCAGCGGCGCATTCACCTGATGCAGCTGCCCGTTGTCGGTTTGGTAGTAGATGAACTCGGCGACGGCGGGCCCGTTGATCTCGTAGCGGACCTTCGGCATCTGGGGAAGGGCGTGCGCTACGCCGCATGCGTTCGCGAACCCGAAACCGACGGCCAATAGGACCGAAGGTCCGGCGAGGTGCTTCGTCATGATTTGCATCGTGTCACCGCGAGCGGCGGTAGGGAAGCTTATGGTGAAGCGTGAAGCGGGGGCTGGTGACCGGGAAGGTGGCGTCAAGGCATGGCGGGACACGGCTCAAAGCGTGTGGTGGTGTACGGAACCGGCTTCGTCGGCAAGATGGTGATCGCCGAGATCGTGAAGCATCCGCTGTTCGAGTTGGTCGGCGTCGGCGTGAGCAACCCCGCCAAGGTCGGCCGCGACGTCGGTGAGATCTGCGGGCTGCCCGAGCCGGTCGGCATCACCGCCACCGACGACGTCGACGCCCTGATCGCATTGAAACCCGACGCACTGGTGCACTACGGCCCGACGGCGATGCACGCCAAGGAGAACATTTCGCTGATCACCCGGTTCCTGCGGGCCGGCATCGACGTGTGTTCGACCGCGATGACCCCGTGGGTCTGGCCGACCATGAGCCTGAACCCGCCGAACTGGATCCAGCCGATCACCGAGGCCTGCGAGCTGGGGGAGTCGTCCTGCTTCACCACCGGCATCGACCCAGGATTCGCCAACGACCTGTTCCCGATGACGCTGATGGGGCTGTGCTCCGAGGTGCGCCGGGTCCGGGCCTCCGAGCTGCTGGACTACACCAACTACGAGGGAGACTACGAATTCGAGATGGGCATCGGCCGTGAGCCGGAGTTCAAGCCGATGCTGGAAGACCGCGACATGCTGATCTTCGCGTGGGGCGCCACCGTCCCGATGATCGCGCACGCCGCCGGCATCATGCTCGACGAAATCACCACCACCTGGGACAAGTGGGTGACACCCACGGAGCGCAACTCCGCCAGGGGCGTCATCAAACCGGGGCACGTGGCCGCCGTCCGGTTCACCATCAACGGCGTCTACCAGGGCGAGACCCGCATCCAGCTCGAACACGTCAACCGCATCGGGCTGGACGCCGCCCCGGACTGGCCGACGGGCCACGACAACGACGTCTACCGCGTGGACATCGAGGGGACCCCAAGCATTTTCCAGGAGACCGCGTTCCGGTTCACCGACGGCTCGGGCCGGGACGCGGCCGCGGCCGGATGCCTGGCGACCGGCCTGCGCGCACTCAACGCCGTTCCGGCGGTCAACGATTTGCGGCCGGGCTGGGTCACCCCGCTGGACCTTCCGCTGATCGCCGGTGCAGGCAACATCCGGTGACCGGCGCACAGCGGGCGCATAGCTGTCGCTGACACGGAATACAGGTTTTGGCGGCACAATAACGGCTAGCCGGATGCGAGTCGCTGCTGCGGATACGGGGATCGGGATATGGCCATTGGAGTCGGGACCGCGCTGGGCTTATCGATTGGTGCCACCAACCTGGCGGCCGTCACCGCCGACAACGCCATCACCCGCAAGCCCGTTCTGACGCTGTATCCGGATCGGCCCGCCGAGATCGGCATCCCCGCGGAGAATCCACGATTGCAGGGGCCCGGCGTGGTGATCACCGGCTTCGTCAACCGGGTCGGCGACCCACGTGGCGTCGTGGCGGTCGACGGTTCGGTGCACCGCAGCGAGGTGTTGGTCGCCGACGCGTTGCGGGCGCTCGCGTATGCCGCCACCGGCGGACGCGCCCTGCCCGACGACGTCGCGGTCACCTATCCGGCCCACTGGGAGTCACACGCGGTGGAGGCCCTCGGCACCGCCCTGAGCGAGATCCCCGAATGGGCGCGACGCACGCGTCCGACCCTGCTGATCCCCGACGCCGCGGCCACGTTGCTCGCCGTGCGGACCAGCCCGGGCATCCCGCCGCGCGGAACCGTCGCGGTCTGCGACTTCGGCGGCACCGGCACCAACATCACCTTGATGCACGCCGACGGTGACTACCGGGCGTTGGCCCCGACCGTTCGGCACCGCGAATTCTCCGGCGACCTGATCGACCAGGCGCTGCTGGGCGCCGTCATCGCCAACATGCCGACCACTGGTGCGTTCCCGTCCGGCAACGTGGCGATCGGCTCGCTGAGCCGGCTGCGCAGCGCATGCCGGATCGCCAAGGAACAGCTCTCATCGGGCACGGTCGCCACGCTCACCGACGGGCTGACCGGGACGCGCGGCGAAGTCCGGCTCACCCGGGACGAACTCGACGACGCGATCCGTCCCTCGCTGAACCGCACGATTTCGGCATTGGACGAAGCCTTGGCGCGCAACGGAATCCGTGATCTCGTCGCGGTGGTCTCGACGGGCGGCGGGGCGAACCTGCCGACCGTCACCACCGCGCTGTCGCGGCACTTTCGCGTCCCTGTCGCCACGACGCCGCGCCCGCAACTCGCGGCGGCGGTCGGCGCCGCGTTGCGGGTCGCGCACGGCCCCGGCGATGCGGGCGCGACGCTCTCGGCTCCGGCCGCACCTGCCGCGCCTGCCGCGTCCGCCACGCTCTCGGCTCCGGCCGCGCCTGTGACGGCTCGGGCATCGGTTCCCCCGGATCCGCGCCCGGAAGCGACCGCGACCACGCAGGCGCCGCCGGCCGAGCCGACGCAGGCCGAGCTGGCACGGGCCTGGGCCACCGGGCACAACTCGCGGGTCACCGCCGCCGGGTATTCCGGGCCGGACCCCGATGCGGCGACCGGAGCGGCCGTGGCCGCGACTGGGTCGGCCGAGGCCGCACCTGAACCCGTCCAGCGCAAGCGGCTGGTGTCTCGCCGGCATCTGCTGCCGGCGGCGGCGGTCATCGTCACCGTCGCGGCGGTGCTGTTGGTGGGGACCGCCGTGGCAATCGGGCTTACCGCGCAGAACAAGACGGCCACCACGCCAACCCCGGCTCTGAGTACGACACCACCGGCGCCCCACAGCGCGACCGCCGAGCCGGCGCCGCCGCCACCCGACGTTCCGGTGCCGTCAACCTCCGACACCACCCCGCCCGCCGACACCGAGACGCCGATGACCACCACGCCCCGGGCTACTCCTCAGGCGGCCCCACCGGCAGCGCCCGCCCGTCCGGCGACTCCGGCGGCTCCGCGCAAAGTGGCGGCCCCGCCGATCCCACCCGTTCCGGGCGTGAACGAACCCATCCCCGGGCTCGACCGCGTCAACCAGATCATTCAGGAGATCGAGGGCAACCTCGGCATCAGCGCGCTAGGACCGATACCCGCTCATTGAGCCCTACGTCGTCAATTCGGGTTCAGCTCAATCGTCTTCGCCCTTGTTTTCGGCCTTGGCCGCTTCTCTCAGCTTCTCGTTGAGGGTTTTGTCCTTTTCGATCTGCTCGTTCAGCGCCTCTTCGTCGCGCTGGCCATCGCCCTTTTCTTGGGCATCAGAGCCCTGGGCGTCCGAGTCCTGGGCGTCCGAGTCCTGGGCGTCCGAGCCCTGGGCATCCGAGTCCTGGGCATCCGAGTCCTGGGCGTCCGAGCCCTCGGGTTCTTCGTGCTTGGGATTGCCGTCTTCGTCCAGCCACTCGTTGACCGCGGTGCCGGACACGCTTCCGCCGGTGCCGGGCAGGACGATCGTGGGCTTTTCTTTGTAGGCCTCCATCATCTCGGAGGCCTTCTTTTTGGCGTCCTCGTCCGGCTCGGGCTTCTCGGTCAGCCGTTGCTCATCATCCTTTCCACCAGTTTGATCAGCTTGTTCGGCTCGATCACTCGACCTATCGTCCTTAGGCTCCTTGTCGTCCTCGGTCCCTTTATCGTCCTGCACGCTCATGCGTCTACCCCCTTGCAGTCGCAGGTTGACGATTGGAAGGGGTTACCCGCCGCGCGGATGTGCCGAAACTCTCATCAGCGTCGTGCGTCGCGCTTGACCAGCACGACCACCGCCTGCGGGATCCGCATCGGCTCGGGCGCGCTGGACAGCCGCTCGGCCACCGCGCCCGCCAAGTGCTCGACGAATTGCGCCGCCCGCTCGTCGTGGAGCCCCCCGTCGAGTGCGGCCACCAGGGAGGGGAACAGCGCGAATCGGGCGAAGGCCGCCCATTGCGCACCGAAAGCCTCTGCGTCGTGGTCTAACTGGTAGCGAGCCCAGAACCGGTCCTCGGCGTTGAACATCTCGAGGTGCTCGATCATCAGGCCTTCGAACCGCCCCTTCGGCGCGAACGGGGCACGAAAGTCCTTCTCGGCACGGGCGAAGGTGGGAATCGCCATGCGCCGCAACTCATCCGGATGTAGTAGACCCTCGCGCGCCTGATCGTCCAGCGCCTCCACGAGGGCGTCGAGCAGCGGGGCGAAGCCCGCCGTGTCGTCATCGTCGGCGGCGAGCGTCAGCGCCACCAGCCGGCCCTCGGGAGCCAACTCCCGGCCGCGGAAGGCGACGAAGTTATGCCAGTCCAGCGCCGCCTGGTCGGCATAGGCCGAGTGCACGGCGTCGTCCTTGCTGCGCGAGACGTGCACGTGATCGTGCACCTCGCAGGGAGTTCGGCTCAGCCACTGCGTCGCCCACGACGTCCAGCCCAGGTTGACGGTCTTGGCCGGCACGATCTGGTCATAAAACGAACGGCCGACGGCCGAGGTGTACGTCGCCGTGTCGGAGTGCAGGTAGCTTTCCGGGTCGTCATGCACCGTCTCGAACAGTGCGGCGAAGTCGTTGCCCGGTACATCGGTGTGCGCCACCAGGATTGCGTGATCGTGGCGGGTGCGGCGACGCAGCACCGCGATGCCCGCCGATAGCGGCCTGAGTGAATTGTGACCGTTGGCCGCGCCGTAGTCGGCGATGACGATCGGCTGCGGAGCCTTGGGCAGTGTCACCTGTTCGGCGGCCCGCTCGAACGCCGCGATCGCATGCGCCAACCCGGCGGCCCGCAGCCGCGACGTCTCGGTGTAGGCAGGCTCGGGCCGCACCACAATGCTCGATTCGGGCATCCGGGGTTCAGGCGGCATGGGTCAACGATAGAGGCCGAACCGGTTGACAGTTCGGCGTGCAGGAATCAGTGGCCGCGGGCCACCCATTCCTCGTAGTGCACGATTTCGTCGCCGATGGTGGTGCTGTCGCCGTGGCCGGTATGCACGACGGTGTCACCTGGCAACGTGCCGAGCCGGCCGGAAATCGACTGCAGGATGGTCGGGAAGTCCGAATAGGAGCGCCCGGTAGCGCCTGGGCCGCCGGAGAACAAGGTGTCCCCGCTGAACACGACACCTTTGGGGCCCAGCTCCGGGGCGTACCAGCACACCGATCCCGGCGAGTGGCCCGGCGTGTGCAGCGCCAGCAGCTCGGTGCCGGCGACGTCGAGCGTGTCACCGTCGGCGATGGTGCGGAAGTCCTTGTCCGGGTGAGTCATTCGCCACAGCACGTCGTCGCCGGGATGCAACAGCACCGGGGCGTCCAGCGCCGCGCTCAGTTCGGGTGCCACGGTGACGTGGTCGTTGTGGCCGTGGGTGCACACCACCGCGATCACATTGCGCTTACCCACCGCCGCCAGGATCGGCTCGGCGGAATGCGCGGCATCGAACACCACCACGTCGGAGTCGTCGCCCACGACCCAGATGTTGTTGTCGACTTCCCAACTGCCACCGTCGAGTTCGAAGGTGCCGTGGGTGACCAGCCGTTCGATGCCCGCCATCAGAGCACCACCACCGAGCGCAACACGTCGCCGCCGTGCATCCGGTGGAACGCCTCTTCCACGTCGCCGAGCCCGATGCGCTCGGAGACGAACTGCTCCAGCGGCAGCCGGCCCTGCAGATAGAGGTCGATCAAGGTGGGGAAGTCGCGTTCGGGCAGGCAGTCGCCATACCACGAGGACTTCAACGAACCGCCGTGGCTGAAGAAGTCCACCAGCGGCATGTCCAGGCGCATGTCGGGAGTCGGAACACCAACCAGCACAACGGTTCCGGCGAGGTCGCGGGCGTAGAAGGCCTGCTTCCAGGTTTCCGGCCGGCCCACGGCGTCGATCACCACGTTCGCGCCGAACCCGTCGGTGAGGTCCTGAATGGTCTTGACCACGTCGAGTTCGCGGGCGTTGACGGTGTGGGTGGCGCCGAACTTGCGGGCCCAGTCCAGTTTGGTGTTGTCGGTGTCGACGGCGATGATCCGCCGCGCGCCTACCAGCGCCGCGCCGGCGATCGCCGCGTCGCCCACGCCACCGCAACCGATCACCGCGACGGTGTCGTCCCGGGTGATGGCCCCGGTGTTGATCGCCGCGCCCAGCCCGGCCATCACCCCGCAGCCCAACAGGCCCGCGACCGCGGGGTCGGCCTCGGGATTGACCTTGGTGCACTGGCCGGCGGCCACCAGCGTCTTGTCGGCGAACGCGCCGATGCCCAGCGCGGGTGTGAGCTCGGTGCCGTCGGTCAGCGTCATCTTCTGGGTGGCATTGAAGGTGTCGAAGCACAGGTGCGGCCTGCCGCGCTTGCACGCCCGGCACTGCCCGCAGACCGCGCGCCAGTTCAGCACCACGAAGTCGCCCGGTGCGACGGCGGTCACGTCCGGGCCGACGGCCTCGACTCGGCCGGCGGCCTCGTGGCCGAGCAGGAAGGGATACTCGTCGTTGATGCCGCCCTCGCGGTAGGTCAGGTCGGTGTGGCACACCCCGCAGGCGATCACGTCGACCAGAGCCTCGCCGGGCCCGGGATCCGGGACGACGATGTCCACCAACTCAACAGGTTCGCCCTTCTTGCGTGAAATCACGCCGCGCACTGTCTGACTCATGGGCTCCAACCTACTGACCGCCGCCATACATCTCGCGGCGGGTTGTCCACCCATCCGCTGTTGGCAACCGGCCGGCCATCGACCGGGTGTAGCGTCCCTGGGCGTGACGGCTTTGGAGACCACCGAAGAATTCACCGAACGAATCACCGCGGCCATCGACGGCGCCAGCCTGACGCTGTTGCTCAGCATCGGGCATCAGACCGGGCTGCTGGACACGATGGCCGGGCGGGCACCGGCCACCAGCGAGCAGATCGCCGAGGCGGCCGGGCTCAACGAACGCTACGTCCGGGAGTGGCTGGCCGGCATGACCACCGGACGCGTCGTCGACTATGACCCCGACACCGCGACCTACTCGTTGCCCACGCAGCGCGCCAAGGTGCTGACGCGTGCGGCCGGCCCGGACAACCTGGCCCTGGTGACGCTGCTCGTTCCGGTGCTTGCCGAGGTCGAACAGAAGATCATCGGGTGCTTCCGCGCCGGGGGCGGGCTGCCGTACAGCGAATTTCCCCGCTTCCACGCGTTGATGGCCGAGCAGAGCGGCGTCGTGTACGACACCGCGCTGGTCGACGTGGTGCTGCCGTTGGTGGACGGCCTGGTGGAGCGGCTTCGGTCCGGCGCCGACGTGGCGGATTTCGGCTGCGGCAGCGGACACGCCATCAACGTGATGGCGCAAGCGTTTCCGGCCAGCCGCTTCACCGGCATCGACTTTTCCAAGCAGGCCATCGCCACCGGAATCCGGGAAGCCGCCGAGCGGGGCCTGTCCAACGCGGGCTTCGAAAGCCACAATCTCGCTGATTTGGACAAGGCGGACGCCTACGACGTCATCACCGTCTTCGACGCCATCCACGATCAGGCGCAGCCGGCGCGGGTCCTGGAGAACATCTACCGCGCGCTGCGGCCCGGCGGTGTGCTGCTGATGGCCGATATCAAGGCGTCGAGCCGGCTCGAGGAGAACGTCGGCGTCCCGATGAGCACCTACCTGTATACGACGTCGTTGATGCACTGCATGACGGTGTCGCTGGCGCTGGACGGCGCCGGACTGGGCACCGCCTGGGGCACCCAACTGGCGGTGTCGATGCTGGGCGATGCCGGGTTCGGTGATGTGAGCGTGGCCGAGATCGAGTCGGACCCGATCAATAACTACTACATCGCCCGGAAGTGATGGCGGCCCTTGACGCCCTGAACGACTGGCCGGTCGGGGCCGCCGCCGCAGCGGTGGTTGGCCCGGGCGGCGTGCTGGCCAGCCACGGCGACACCGAGCGGGTGTTCGAGCTGGCCTCGGTGACCAAGCCGCTGGCGGCCCGGGCCGTGCAGGTCGCCGTCGAGGAAGGCGCAGTCGAGCTCGACACGCCGGCCGGCCCGCCCGGTGCGACCGTCCGCCACCTGCTTGCCCACACCTCGGGTCTGTCGATGCACGACGACCGGGTGCTGGCCGTGCCCGGCACTCGCCGGATCTACTCCAACCAGGGCTTCACCGTGCTGGGCCAGACTGTGGAGCAGGAGACCGGCATCGAGTTTGCGCGCTACCTGACCGAGGCGGTGTGCGAGCCGCTGGGCATGGCGGCGACCGAGCTGCACGGCGGCGCGGTGGCCGCCGGCTTCGGAGCGCGGTCGACGGTGGCCGACCTGGCGGCGTTCGCCGGGGACCTGCTGCGCCCGGCGACGGTCTCGCAGGGCCTGCATGCCGACGCGACGACGGTGCAATTTCCCGGTCTGGACGGCGTCCTGCCCGGTTACGGGGTGCAGCGGCCCAACGATTGGGGGCTGGGTTTCGAGCTCCGGGACACGAAATCGCCGCACTGGACGGGCGCGCAGAATTCCGCGCGAACGTACGGCCATTTTGGCCAAGCAGGCGGTTTCATCTGGGCAGATCCCGAAAAAGACCTGGCGCTGGTGGTCCTCACGGACCGGGATTTCGGGGAGTGGGCGCTGCGGCCGTGGCCGGCGATTTCGGACGCCGTGATAGCCGATTACAGCTAGTGGGAAATGCACACTAGCGCAACACGGGTATCACAAGGCACAATAGACACGCACGACACACAAAAAACCGAAGATTTCAAGCAAGCTGCCCTGTTTGTCGGGTCCGCAGGTCGTTGGGGAAGACGTCCCTCGTGGAACCGAAGGAGCAGGAAATGCGAGCGTCGAATCAATTCGCCGACGTGACGACCGGCGTGGTGTACGTGCACGCGTCACCCGCGGCGGTTTGCCCGCATGTCGAGTGGGCGTTGTCGTCGTCCCTGGGTGCCAAGGCGAATCTGAACTGGACGCCCCAGCCGGCGATGCCCGGACAGCTGCGCGCGGTCACCAACTGGGTCGGGCCGGTGGGCACCGGAGCCAAACTGGCCAACGCGCTGCGGTCCTGGTCCGTGCTGCGGTTCGAGGTCACCGAGGACCCCAGCCCCGGCCTCGACGGACACCGGTTCAGCCACACCCCGCAGCTTGGCCTGTGGAGCGGGGCGATGAGTGCCAACGGCGACATCATGGTCGGGGAGATGCGGCTGCGGGCGATGATGGCCCAGGGCGCCGACACCCTGGCCGCGGAATTGGACTCGGTGCTCGGCACGGCCTGGGACGAGGCGCTCGAGGCCTACCGCGACGGCGGCGACGCCGGCGAGGTGACCTGGCTCAGCCGGGGCGTCGGTTAGTCGATCGGCGGCTCAGCCCAGCGTGACGCTGCAGTCACAGTCGGCGTCGTGCGTGACCGTATCGTCACGTTCGAGGCGAAGTGGTGCGGTTCGGGCGCAGAATCTGCAGAGCGCCCGCAACCACCGAGATCTCGGCCGGTAGCGCGCAGGCGAAGTCGCCGTCGGCGTAGACGTTGATGCCGGGGCACTCGACGTGGATGGATTTGGCCCGCGCCGTGCGCACCTCGTCGAGGTTGATGTGGGTGCCCTTCATGACGGTGGGGAACAGGCGAACCAGCTTGGTGCGCGATGCCTCGTGCACCATGGTGATGTCGAGCAGACCGTCCGTGTGGTCGGCGCCGGGGCAGATCTGCAGCCCGCCGCCGTAGCTGCGGGTGTTGCCGAAGGCGGCGAGCGTGATATCCGCGTGGAGCTCTTTGCCGTCGAGCACCATGCGAAATGGCAAGAGCCGCAGCTGTGACAGCTCGGCGAGCATCGCGACGTAATAGCGCAGCCGGCCGTGCGGCCAGCTCATCCGGTTTGCACGATCGGTGACCAGCGAATCGAAGCCGGTGGCCGCCACGGTGCCGAACCATTTCTCGGCCCCGCTGCTGTCCCGGATCAGGCCCAGGTCAATGGATTCCGTGCAGCCGTCGACGACGACGTCCGCGGCGGCCTCGGCGTCCTTGGTGGGGATGCCGAATTCGCGGGCGTGGTCGTTGCCGGTGCCGGCCGGAATCACGCCCAGCGGAATCTCGGTGCCCGCCAACACCTGCAGGGCGTTGGAGACGACGCCGTCGCCTCCGGTCACCATAACCGCGTCGGTGCCCTTCTCCATCGCCGCGCCGACCAGGTAGCGCGCGTCTTGCGCGTCGTCGCCGATGATTTCGACGACCTCCACCCCGCGGCGGTGCAGCCGGGCGATCGCGAGCTGGGCGGCGCGGACCGCGGCGCCGTGGCCCGACACCGGATTGGTCAGCGCGATCACCTTGCCGATCTCTCGACGGCGCAGCTCGCCCGTCACGGAATGAGCTTGCCGGGGTTGAGAATTCCGGCCGGATCCAGTGTCGCCTTGACCGCGCGTAACACCTGCACTCCCAGCTCGCCGATCTCGTCGCGCATCCACGGCCGGTGGTCGACTCCGACCGCATGGTGGTGGGTGATGGTCCCGCCGTTGGCCATGATGGCATCCGACGCGGCCTTTTTGGCGGTTTTCCACTGCTCGATCGGGTTGTCCCGTTGCCCGGCGACGACGGTGAAGTACAACGACGCGCCGGTGGGGTAGACGTGCGAGATGTGACACATCACCAGGGCCGGTGTGCCGGTCGCGGCGAGCGCCTCAGTAAGTGCTTGGGTGACAGCCGCTTTCAGCGCGGGGACATTGGACCAGTCGGTCGCTGTCTCCAGCGTTTCGCACAGCGCGCCCGCCGCGAGCAGCGAATCGCGCAGGTAGGGTGCGCCGAATCGGCCGCGCTCCCAGGCCTGCGCCGGACTGTCGCCCAGCGAGGTTCCGCCCTGGGCGGCCAGCAGCGCGCTGGTTTCGGCGTGCCGGCTTTCGACGTGTTCCCCGGTGCCCTCGAACATGGTGATGGCCAGGCATCCGCCGGTGATCTGAGATTCGCCGATCGCCTCGGTGGTGGCCAGGTTGACACCGGTCTCGGCCTCGTCGGAGAGCCGAATGACGGTGGGGCCGGTGGCATTTTGGGTGACGGCGCGCAGGGCAGCGGCCCCGGTCTCGAAGTCGGGGAACGACCACGCCTCGTAGCGGACGGCTTCCGGCGCGCGGTGCACACGCAACCGCACCCGGGTGATGACGCCCAGGGTGCCCTCCGAGCCGATCAACAGCTGGCGCAGGTCGGGGCCTGCGGCGGATTCCGGTGCGCGACCCAGATCCAGGGTGCCCACCGGAGTGACCACGCGCAGGCCGCGCACCATGTCGTTGAACCGGCCGTAGCCCGCCGAGTCCTGACCGGACGAGCGGGTCGCGGCGAAGCCGCCGATGGTGGCGTACTCAAAGCTCTGTGGGAAATGGCCGAGCGAAAAGCCTTGTGCGCCAAGGAGACGTTCGGCCTCCGGTCCGGTGACCCCGGCCCCGAAAACGGCCTGCCCGGACACGTCGTCCAGCGAGACCAGTTGGTCGAAGCGGCGAAGGTCAAGCGAGACGACGGCGGCGAACTCCGCACGGTGGGGGTCGAGCCCACCGACCACGCTGGTGCCCCCGCCGAAGGGAACGACGGCGATGCGATGCTGCGAGCAGTAGCGCAGGATTGCGGCAACGGCGTCGTCATCGCCGGGAAGCAACACCGCGTCGGGCGCATCCTGGACCCCTTGGTCGTTGCGACGCAGCAGGTCGATGGTGGATTTGCCGCCCGCGTGCAGCAACCGATCGGGGTCGGCCGTGCGGCAGTATGCGGCGCCGACGATGGCGGCCAGTGCGTCCCGATCGGACTGCGACAAAGCCGACGGGCGCACTTGCACCTGGTCGGATCGCAGTTCGGCCGTGCGGGACCCCTCGACCCCCACGGCCTGCTGCAGCAATGACCGGATCTCCTCCGAGAGCGGCTTGGCTGCGCCGGGATCGCCCCACGCGTTCCATTTCATCGGCGGCAACAGCCCCTGGGGATCGGTCATGCGTTACAGTATTACATATGTTGTCAATCCGTAACGCCGAGTTGGACACCGGCGAGCGCATCCTTGCGGCAGCCGCCAGTTGCGTGGTGGATTTCGGCGTGGACCGGGTGACCCTCGCCGAGATAGCCCGGCGCGCGGGCGTCAGCAGGCCGACGGTGTACCGGCGCTGGCCGGACACGCCCTCGATCGTGGCGGCGTTGCTGACCCAGCACATCACCGAGGTGATGCGCGACGCCCCATTGCTCGGCAACGATCGGGAATCGCTTGTGCGACAGATAGTTACGGTGACCGATCTGTTGCGGGCGGACAAGTTGGTGATGTCGGTGCTGCACTCGGATCTCGCGTCGACGTACATCACCGAACGCCTGGGGACCAGCCAGCGCATGTTGATTGACGCGCTCGCCGCCCGGCTGCGGATGGCCCAGCGGCACGGCAGCGTCCGGCTCGGCGACCCCGTCCAGATGGCGACCATGGTGTTGCTGATCGCCCAGTCCACCATTCAGTCGGCGGGGATCGTCGAACCGATGCTCGACGCCGACGCGCTGGCCACCGAGCTGGCCTACTCGCTGAACGGATACTTGTCGTGATACCCGATCCGACCGCGCTGAACGCCGCCCGCCGCGCCACCGACCTGGCCGCACTCGCCGACGGGGAGGCGCTGGACGTCATCGTGATCGGCGGCGGCATCACCGGCGCCGGCATCGCGCTGGATGCCGCGGCGCGCGGCCTGCGGGTGGCGCTGGTGGAAAAGCACGATCTGGCGTTCGGCACCAGCCGCTGGAGTTCCAAGCTCGTGCACGGCGGGCTGCGCTACCTGGCGACCGGCAACGTGGGCATCGCTCGGCGCAGCGCCATCGAGCGCGGAATCCTGATGACGCGCAACGCCCCCCACCTGGTTCACGCGATGCCCCAGTTGGTTCCGTTGCTGCCGTCGATGAGCCCGGGAAAGCGGGCCCTGGTGCGCGGCGGTTTCCTGGCCGGTGACGCGCTGCGGTTCCTCGCCGGCACCCCGGCGTCGACCCTGCCGCGCTCGCGCCGGGTTTCGGCCCGGCGCGTCGTGGAGATGGCGCCGACCGTGCGGCGTGACGGCCTGGATGGTGGCTTTTTGGCCTACGACGGTCAATTGATCGACGACGCCCGACTGGTCACCGCCGTCGCGCGCACCGCGGCGCAACATGGCGCGCGGATCCTGACCCGGGTGTCGGCTTCGCGGGCCACCGGCACGTCGGTGCGGCTGACCGACCTGCGCGCGGGGGAATCGTTCGACGTGTCGGCGGGCGCGGTCATCAACGCGGCCGGGGTGTGGGCGGGCGAGATCGACGGCGCGTTGCGGTTGCGGCCCAGTCGCGGCACGCATCTGGTTTTCGATGCCCAGGCCTTCGGCAATCCTGCTGCGGCGCTGACGATTCCGATTCCCGGCGAACTCAACCGCTTCGTCTTCGCCATGCCCGAACAACTGGGCCGGGTTTATCTGGGGCTGACCGACGAAGCGGCTTCCGGCCCGATTCCGGATGTGCCCGAGCCGTCGGTCGACGAGATCACCTTCCTGCTGGACACGGTGAACACCGCAGTGGGCACCGAGCTCACCCCCACCGACGTGATCGGCGCCTACGCCGGGCTGCGGCCGCTGATCGACACCGGCGAAGGCCGCACCGCCGACGTCTCCCGCGAGCACGCCGTCGTGGAATCGGCGTCCGGGGTGATCAGCGTGATCGGCGGCAAGCTGACCGAATACCGCTACATGGCACAGGATGTGCTGGATCGCGCGATTCGGGTGCGGCGACTGCGGGCCGGGAAATGCCGGACCGGCAACCTGCCGCTGATCGGGGCCCCGGCCAATCCCGGGGTGATCGCGGTTAGCGACACCGAGCTGCCGGTGTCGCTGGTGCAGCGCTACGGTGCCGAGGCGCCCAAGGTTGTCGCCGTCGCGACATGCGACCGGCCGACCGAGCCGGTCGTGGACGGAATCGACGTCAGCAGAGCGGAATTCGCCTACGCGATTACCCATGAGGGCGCGCTGGATGCCTCCGACATCCTGGACCGGCGGACCCGGATCGGGTTGGTGTCGCGCGATCGGGAACGGGCTATGGGCGTCGCCGAGGAGTTCCTGGCGCGCTTCGGCTAGAGCGCCCGCCCAGTGTCTCCATGCCACGGATTCACATATTGATAGTTAGTATCTAATGATAGAGACTGTCATTTCGTTGACTGGGGGTGGAAGGAGGCGAAATGGTTACGCGTGTTCCGGTGCTCATCGTCGGAGCCGGCGTCGGTGGGCTGGCCTCGTCGGCGCTGCTGGCCCAGTACGGGGTGCGCTCGCTGCTGGTCGAGAAGCGACGGGAATCCTTCCTCTATCCGAAGGCCCGCAATCTGAGTTTCCGCAGCTCGGAGGTGCTGCGCGGGCTGGGGCTTCGCGACGAGGTGCGCGCGGTCGCCGAGCATGTCTCGGCGATGGTGGTCAGGCCCACGCTGAACAGCGCCGTGCAAGAACCGGCGCTTGACGTCGAGGCGATCTTCGCCGGCCTGGACAAGCTGAGCCCCGAGCCTGCGGCACAGTATTGCCCGCAGAGCCGGCTCGAGCCGATCCTGCGCGATGCGGCCCGACGAGGCGGCAGCGACGTGCGCTACGGCACGGAGCTGTCCTCGATCGAGATGGACGAGACCGGTGTCACCGCGGTGGTGCGCGACACGGAGTCGGGGGAGTCGGAGACCGTCCGCGCCGACTATCTCGTCGGCGCCGACGGCGTGCACAGCCCGATCCGTAACCGGCTGGGCATCACCACATCCGGGTACGGCGCGCTGCCGATCTACGTCGTCTTCGTCTACTTCCGGGCGCCGTGGCGACGGTTCATCGCGGAGTTGCACGACGGCGACGGCGTGCAGGTGAAGAACGACGACGTGGACGGGATCTTCCTGATCGTCAAGGACGATTTCGGCATGTTCATCACCACCTACTTTCCCGGAGCGGGCGAGACGGCCGAGCAGTTCACCCCGAAGCGCTGCCGCGACGTGCTGACCAAAGCCTTCGGCGAGCCGATGGACATCGAGATCATCGAGACGGCGGCGTGGCAACCCTACGAACGGGTGGCTGACCAATTCCGTTGCGGGCGGGCATTTCTCGTCGGAGATTCGGCGCACACCATGCCGCCGTTCAAGGCCGGGGGGGCCAACACGGCCATTCAGAGCGCCCACAACCTGGCGTGGAAGCTCGCCGCCGTCCTCGGCGGACACGCCGGTCCCGAACTGCTCGACACCTACCACGCCGAGCGCCATCCGGTGGGCCGATTCGCCGCGCGCCAGTCGCTCACCGGCCCGTCGGTGGCGCTGCTGCGGGCGGGCGGCGAATTGCCGCAGCTGCCGGCCGATGAGGAGTGCTCGATGTTCGCCCTGCTCATCGGATACCGGTACCGCTCGACCGCGGTCGTGACAAGCGATGCGGACGGCGACGGCCTGGTGGACGAGCTGCGCGCCCAACCCGGCACCCGGGTGCCGCACGTCTGGGTGCGCGAGGGCGTCTCGACGCTCGACCTGCTGGGGCCCCGATTCACCGTGCTCTCCGGGGACGAGCGATGGTGTGCGGCAGCGGCTTCGGCGTCGCTGGCC
Organism: Mycobacterium senriense; assembly: GCF_019668465.1. Classification (NCBI taxonomy): domain Bacteria; kingdom Bacillati; phylum Actinomycetota; class Actinomycetes; order Mycobacteriales; family Mycobacteriaceae; genus Mycobacterium; species Mycobacterium senriense. The sequence continues at coordinate 3,984,999 of NZ_AP024828.1, forward strand.
GCGCATCGCTTCTACAGTGACGAGTGGGCGGCGGTCACCGGACTGCCGTCGGACGGGGCGCTGCTGATTCGCCCGGACGATTTCGTCGGGTGGCGCGCCGACGAACTTCCCACCGACCCCGAAGGGGCGCTGCGGCAAGCGCTTTCGGCGATCCTGGGCCCGACACCTCCGCGAGCGTAAACACGCTCACGCGCCGAAAAGTTACAGCGGGATGTTCTTGTGGCGGCCGCGGCGCGCGGGCGCCTGGGCCAGTGCCTCGGTGAGCTTGCTGCGGGTGTGCGACGGGTCGATCTTCTCGTCGACCACGCCGATCTCGATGGCGCTGTCCACGCCGCCCGCGATCCGCTCGTGCTCGGCGGCCAGCTGGTCGTGCAGCGCCTCGCGCTCGTGATCCGCCGCCGCGGCCAGCTTCTTCTTGTGCAGAATGCCGACGGCGGCCTTGGCGCCCATCACCGCAACCTCGGCGTCCGGCCACGCGTACACCTTGGTCGCGTTGAGCGAGCGCGAGTTCATCGCAATGTAGGCCCCGCCGTACGTCTTTCGGGTGACCAGCGTGACGCGCGGAACCGTGCACTCGCCGAACGCGTGCAGCAGCTTGGCGCCGCGGCGCACCACGCCGCCCCACTCCTGGTCGACACCGGGCAGGTAGCCCGGCACATCGACGATCACCACCAGCGGAATGCCGAAGGCATCACACAGCCGCACGAAACGTGCCGCCTTCTCCGCGCTTTCGGAGTTCAGGCAACCGCCCAGACGCAGCGGGTTGTTGGCCAGCACGCCGACCGTGCGGCCGGACAGCCGGCCCAGACCGATCACCATCGACGGCGCCCAGTTGGCCTGGAACTCGTCGAACGGCGTCTCGTCGTCGAGGATCGCGGTCACGATCGGGCGCACGTCGTAGGCCCGCCGCGCCGACTCAGGCAGCAGCGCGTGGATGTCGGTGTCGCCCGCCTCAGCCTTGTTGCGGTCGAAATGCCCCTGCTGGCAGAACAACCCGACCAACCGGCGACCACGCTCGTACGCGTCGAGCTCGTCGTCGGCGACGATGTGGCACACCCCGGACTTCTTGTGGTGGGTCTCCGGGCCACCGAGCGAGCACATGTCCACGTCCTCGCCGGTGACGCTGCGCACCACGTCGGGCCCGGTGACGAACACCCGGCTGTCCGGAGCCATCACGATCACGTCGGTCAGGGCCGGCCCGTAGGCGGCGCCGCCGGCCGCGAACCCGACGACCACCGAGATCTGCGGGATGTAGCCCGACGCCCGGATCATCGCCTCGAAGACCAGGCCCACCGCGTGCAGCGCCTTCACACCCTCGGCCAGTCGCGCACCGCCGGAGTGCCAGATGCCCACGATCGGGCTCTGCTCCTCGATGGCGGTGTCGTAGGCGTTGACGATGTGCGTGCAACCCTCGATGCCCATCGCGCCGCCCATGACGGTGCCGTCGGTGCAGAACGCGATGGTGCGCACACCGTTCACGGTCCCCGCGGCGGCAAGGACGCCGGAACGATCGCGCTCGTGCAGCAACTCGACGGTGTCATCGTCGAAGAAGGTGCTCAAGCGCAACAGCGGGTCGCGAGGGTCGAGCGACTCGCCAACCGTCTCGGGGGCCGTGATAGTCATCGCAGGTCTCCTGATATTCGGTGTTGCTCGGTTCAGTACCGCCCGAAGGCGATGGCCACGTTGTGTCCGCCGAAGCCGAACGAGTTGTTGATCGCGTACTCGTAGTTGCCGGGTCGGGGCTTGCCGGCCACGACGTCCAGGTCGATTTCGGGGTCGAGGTTTTCCAGGTTGAGCGTGGGTGGGACCACCTGGTCGCGCAGGGCGAGCACGGTCAGGATGGATTCCACGGCGCCGACCGCACCCACCGAGTGGCCCAGTGCGGCCTTGGGGGCGTAGACGGCGGGTTGGTGGCTGCCCAGCGCGTTGTTGATGGCCTTGCTCTCGGCGACGTCACCGACCGAGGTGCCGGTGGCGTGGGCGTTGACGTGGCCGATGTCGGACGGGCTGAGCCCGGCGAGCTGGATGGCGCGGCTCATCGCGTGGCCGGCGCGCAAGCCGTTGGGGTCCGGGGCGACCATGTGGTAGCCGTCGGAGGTGATGCTGGCACCCATGATGCGGGCCAAGATGTTGGCGCCGCGGGCTTTGGCGTGTTCCTCGGTCTCGATGACCAGCAGCGCGCCGGCCTCACCGAACACGAAGCCGGTGCGGTCGCGGTCGAACGGGCGGCACGCGCCGACCGGGTCGTCGTTCTTGGTCGACATCACGATGCGCATCTGGGCGAACGCCGCGATCGGCACTGCCTCGATCTTGGTCTCGACGCCACCGCAGATGGCGATGTCGGCCTCGCCGAACACGATGTTGCGCCAGGCCTGCGCCACACCCTCGGAACCCGACGCGCACGCCGATATGGGGGTGATGACGCCGGCCTTGGCGTGCCGTTCCAGTCCCACCGCCGCGGAGGCGCCGTTCGGCATGTACTTCTGCACCCCGAGCGGCGAAACGGCCTTCATACCACGCTGGCGCATGTCGTCGTAGCTGTAAACCAACTCCTCCGAGGACCCCAGGCCGGTGCCGATGGACACCATCAGCCGGTTGGAGTCGACCTCGGGGGAGCCGGCGTTCTCCCAGACCCGCCGGCCCAGAATGGTGGACATCCGCTGCAGGTAACCTGTTCGGCGCAACTCGACGCGCGTCATCTGGCTGTCGAATTCCTCCAGCAGGTGCCCGCCGATTCGCACCGGCAGGTCAAACTCCTCGACGAACGGATCCTCGAGGACCCGGATTCCACTTTGGCTGTCCAACAACAGCTTCCAGGTGGTTTCGGCATCAGTTGCCAGCGCGGTCGTCATGGCGACGCCAGTGACGACCACGTTTGGGAGTGTTTTCCCGGTAACCAACTCCGTCATGGGACTTGCGAACGTTCCTTCCGTACTCAGTAACGCCCGAAGGCGAGTGCCACGTTGTGGCCACCGAACCCGAACGAGTTGTTGATCGCATAACGGAACTCGCCGTAGCGAGGTTCGCCCGCGACAACATCGAGATCGATCTCGGGATCGGGTGTTTCGTAGTTGAGTGTTGGCGGTATCACGCCATCCCGAAGGCTCAATACCGTGAGAACAGATTCCAAAGCTCCGACCGCACCGATGGAGTGCCCCAGAGCCGACTTCGGTGCGTACACCGCCGCTTCCTGGCAACCCGCGACGCGAATGGCGTTGGCCTCGGCCGTGTCACCGATCGGCGTTGCCGTCCCGTGAGCATTGACGTGGTCGATGTCCTTGGGGGACAAACCCGCCAGCTCCAGCGACCGGGTCATGGCGCGACCGGCGCGCACGCCGTCCGCCGCCGGTGCCACCATGTGGAACGCGTCCGAGGTGATGCCGGCACCCATCAACCGGGCCAGTGGCTTTGCGCCACGAGCCTTGGCGTGCTCTTCGGTCTCGATGATCATCATCGCCCCGGCTTCACCGAACACGAAGCCGTCGCGGTCCTTGTCGAACGGCCGCGATGCGCGCTCGGGCTCATCGTTGCGCGTCGACATGGCCCGCATCATCGAGAACGCCGCGATGGGCAGCGCCTCGATGGGGCCCTCGACTCCACCGCAGACGGCGAAGTCCGCGTCACCCATGACGATCTGACGCCACGCGTGGGCGATCGCCTCCGAACCCGAGGAGCAGGCCGAGACCGGGGTGATGACCCCGGCGCGGGCACCGAGCTGCAGGCCCACCACCGCGGCGGCACCGTTGGGCATGATCATCTGAACGGCGAGCGGCGACACCTTGCGGGGGCCACCCTCGTTCATCAGGTCGTAGGTCTCAACAATCCGCTCGGCGCCGCCGAGCCCGGTGCCGACCACGACCGAGAACCGGTCGGGGTCGACCTCGGGGCTACCGGCGGTCTCCCATAGCTGAGTGCTCAGCACCTTGGCCAACCGCTGGACATACGACATGCGCCGCATGTCCAGCCTGCTCATGTGCTCGTCGATGGGCTCCCTGAGGTGACCGCCGATCTTGACGGGCAGATCCCACTTGGTGACGAACTCGTCTTCGAGGACGTGGATGCCGCTTTCGCCGGCCAACAAACCCTTCCACGTGCTCTCGATGTCCGGCGCGATCGATGTCGTCGCCGTGACAGCGGTTACCACGACATTGGGGTAACCGCCATTAGCAGTGGAAGGCTTGCTCACTTGCTGTCCGCTTCCAGCCTCGACTTGACGTTGGCGACCGCGTCGGGGTTCTCGGTCTCCAGCTTGGCGCGCAGCGCCTCGGCAGCCTCGGGGTTCTCTTCCTCGAGCTTCTGGATGTAGTTCACGACGTCACCGACGGTGCGCAGACCAGCGAGGTCCTCGTCGGGGATCTTGACGCCGTACTTGTCCTCGGTCTGAACGGCGATCTCGACCATCGACAGCGAGTCGATGTCCAGGTCGTCGACGAAGGACTTCTCCGGGGTGACCTCGGAGGGCTCGATACCGGTCACCTCTTCGATGATCTCGGCGATACCGGCGATGATTTCTTCCTGGCTGACAGCCACGGCGTGCTTCCCTTCGTAATGTGTTGTGTGTTAGTCGAATTGACGACGTGCTATGCGGTTGTACTGGTTGTGCAACTGGTCGAGCTGGCTTTAGAGCTCGGCCAAAGCGTCCAGGTCTGCGGGCGACTTGACGGCGCGAGCCGTCACCCCCCGAAGTTCTCGTTTGGCGATGCCGGTGAGAGTGCCCGCGGGCGGGAACTCCACGGCTGCAGTGACTTCCAGGTCACGCAGCGTCGCGGTGCACAGGTCCCAGCGGACCGGCTGGGTCAGCTGAGCGACCAGCGCCTCCATCGCCGCGGCCGCCGAAGCGACCGGCTTGCCGTCGCGGTTCGACAGCAGCTTGGCGGTCGGCTCGGACGTCTGAACGGCGGCCGCCGCGGCGGCGTAGCCGTCGAGCGCCGACGCCATGTACCTGGTGTGGAACGCTCCGGCCACACCGAGGGCACGCACCCGGGCCTTCTCCGGCGGGTCTTCGGCCAGCTTCTCCAGCGCGGTCAGCGCGCCGGCCGCGACGATCTGCCCGGCGGCATTGCGGTTGGCCGGGAACAGGTCGAGCTGCTCGAGGCGGGCCAGGACCTCGCTCTCGTCGCCGCCGAGTACCGCGGACATGCCGGTGGGCTCGATGGCGCAAGCCTTGGCCATCTCGGCGCCACGGGTGGCGGCCAGCGCGACGGCGTCGTCGGCTGCGATCACGCCGGCGATCGCGTAGGCGGCGATCTCTCCGACGGAGTGGCCGGCCACGACCAGGTCGGCGTCCGACAGCAGGCCGCGCTTGGTCAGCTCCTGGTGGGCCAGCAGCGTGGCGGCCACGACCAGCGGCTGGGTGACCGCGGTGTCGGTGATCTCTTCGGTCGATGCGGTGGTGCCCAGGCGCACGAGGTCGAGGCCACTGGCCTTGGACCACAGCGCCAACTGGTCAGCGGCGCCGGCGAGCTCCAGCCATGGCGAGAGCATCCCCTCGGTCTGCGAACCCTGTCCGGGCGCAAGTAATGCAATCACGTGTTTAAGAGAACACTGTGGAAACGGTTTTGGCGGGTGTATCAGATTATGAACCTCGTCTTAGGTTTTTGTGTAGACCCTACAAAACGGCTCCGTAAGCTACTGGTTTGATATCGTGCCGCGACCTGTTGCCTAAGTCACTATCACCCGGATTGCCCCACAACAGCCCCTCTGACCGGCAGCGGAACCGCGGGCATGGCGTTGCCGGAGGTGCTGGACGGAGTGGTCGGATAGTTGAGCTGGCCTACCGTCGCCGCCACTCGCAGCACATATGCGTCGCGGGGCTGCATGGGATCGCGGCCGGTGAAGTCGGTGATCCGCCTGAGTCGGTAGCGCACGGTGTTTGGATGAACGAACAACTTTCTGGCACAAGCCTCAATCGCGCCGCCACAATCTAAGTAAGCGTCAAGGGTCTCGATCAGCGTAGGACCCGCGTCGGCCAGCGGGCCCATCACGTCGGTGTGCAGCGCCACGATTGCCGAGGCATCGCCCATCAGGGCCCGTTCGGGCAGCAGTTCGCGGGCCGGCACCGGACGTGGCGCACCGCGCCAGCCGCCGACGGCGTTCATGCCGGATATCGCCTCGCTGGCGCTGTGATAGGCCGCCGTCAGCATGGGCGCGGTGGGTCCGACGACCACCGGGCCGTCGGCGAAGGCGACCAGCAGATCGCCGAGGAATTTGTCGGTTGGCGACAGTTGGCCTGACACGATCGCGACCAGCCAGGTGCCGTGTACGTCGGTGAGGGCCGCGCGCCCGTGCTGTGCGGCGATATCGCGGACGTGCTGGCTCGCGCGCTCGCTGTCGTCGGGGCCGGTCGACCCGCCGCGCCCGGGGGCCGGGGTGCCGACCACGACCGTCGCCGGGGCGGTGGTGTCCCAGTTCAGTGCGGCGGCGCGGGACAGCAGCTCGGGGCCGGTGTCGCCGCGGACCACTGCGTCGACGACGCTGGCCTCCATCCGGCTGTCCCACGTCCCGCGGGCCTCGGCCGCGTTCGCGTACGCGGTCGCGGCGGTGAACGCCAGATCGCGGCTGTACTTGAGAATGCCCACCGTCAGCGCGGTCAGCTGGTCCTCGGAGCGGGCCAGCAGCGGGACGACCTCCTCGAAGAAGTCCATGGTCACGCGCGCCATGTCGACGCTGTGGCGCAGTGCGATGCGGCGGGCGAGGTCCTGTGGCACCAGCTCGAAGGCCTGCGCGGTGTGGCTGACGTTGCTGTGCGGGTCCTGCATCCACTCGGCGAAGTTGTTGATGGCCGTCTGCACCACCAGCGCCATGCTGGCCCGCTGCGACGCTTCCAGGTCGCCGAAGAACGGCAACCGATCGCCCATCACCGAGACCGCCTCGGTGGCCAGCCGACCGGAGTACTGCTTCAGCCGCCGCAGGACCGAATCCGGCACGGTGTCCAGCAGCTCCAGCGGGGATCGGGGCTGCTTGGCGAACGGACCGGCGAAGGGGTTGTCATTCACCCCTAAAACCTACGCGTCTTTTCTGGAAGTTTCCGCCAAAGGCGGCGCGTGGCGTTCTTAAGATCGCCTCAAGGTAGCGGGCCGCGGGGTCGTCGAGCGTGCGGCCAGCCGCAGGCTCGACGACCACTGTGCGGCTGGGCGCGCACTCGTCAGCGAGCCCGAGGCGAAGCGTGGGGTCAGGCCACGCCGGGGTCTGACGTCTGCTCCGGGGCGGCCAGCACGTCGTCGATCTTGTACTGGCGGGCGGCCGCGGTCGGCACCGACGGGTCGATCTCGCCGTCGCGGGCCAGCGCCTCCAGCACCGCCACCACCTGCGACTCGGCGTCGGTGTTGAAGTATCGCCGCGCCGCAGGCCGGGTGTCGGAGAAGCCGAACCCGTCGGTGCCCAGGGTGACGTAGGTGCCCGGCACCCAGGGCCGGATCTGCTCGGCCACCGCGCGCATCCAGTCGGACACGGCGACCACGGGGCCGACGGCGTTCGACAGGGCCTGGGTGACGTACGGGACACCGGCCGGCCGGTCCGGATGGCGCAGCCGCGCCCGGTCGACGGCCACGCCGTCGCGGTTCAACTCGCCCCAGCTGGTTACCGACCACACGTCGGCGGCGACGTCCCACTCCGCGGCCAGCATCTGCGCGGCGTTGAGTGCCGACGGCATCGCCACCCCCGACGCCAGGATCTGCGCCTTGTTGGCCCGCTGTTCGGTGGCGACGTGGTAGCGGTACAAACCCCGCAGCACGCCCTCGGGGTCGAAGTTCTCCGGCTCGGGCGGCTGCACGTACGGCTCGTTGTAGATGGTGATGTAGAAGTAGACGTCCTCGGGGTTCTCCCCGAACATCCGCGCCAGCCCGCTCTCCACGATGTAGGCGATTTCGTAGGCGAAAGCCGGGTCGTAGGCGACCACCGCCGGGTTGGTGCTGGCCAGCAGCAGCGAGTGGCCATCGGCGTGCTGCAGGCCCTCGCCCGTCAGCGTGGTGCGCCCTGCGGTGGCACCGAGTAGGAAGCCGCGAGCCATCTGGTCGGCGGCGGCCCACAAGCCGTCACCGGTGCGCTGGAAGCCGAACATCGAATAGAAGATGTAGATCGGGATCATCGGCTCGTTGTGCGTCGCATACGACGTGCCCGCCGCGATGAACGAACCGACCGACCCGGCCTCGTTGATGCCCTCGTGCAGGATGTGGCCGGCTTCGCTTTCCTTATAGGCCAGCATCAACTCGGCGTCCACGGCGGTGTACAGCTGACCGTTGCGGTTGTAGATCTTCAGCGACGGGAACCACGAGTCCATGCCGAAGGTGCGCGCCTCGTCGGGAATGATCGGCACGATGCGCGGGCCAATCTCCTTGTCCCGCAACACTTCCTTGAAGGTGCGCACCGTCGCCATGGTGGTGGCGACCTCCTGGGTTCCCGATCCCTTCTTCAGCGCGGCGTAGGTGTCGCGGCCGGGCAGCCGCAGCGCCTTGGCCTTCGTCCGCCGCTCGGGCAGAAACCCGCCGAGGGTGCGCCGGCGGTCGACCATGTAGCGGATCTCCTCGGCGTCGGAGCCGGGGTGGTAGTAGGGCGGCAGGTAGGGATCCTCTTCCAGCTGGGCATCGCTGATCGGAATCCGAATCGCGTCGCGGAAGTCCTTAAGGTCTTGCAACGCAAGCTTTTTCATCTGATGCGTGGCGTTGCGTCCCTGGAAGTGCGCACCCAGTGAGTAGCCCTTGATGGTCTTGGCCAGGATCACCGTGGGCTGGCCCTTGTGGTCGACGGCGGCGCGGTAGGCGGCGTAGACCTTGCGGTAGTCGTGGCCGCCGCGCTTGAGGTTCCAGATTTCGGAATCGCTCATGTTCTCCACGAGCGCCTTGGTGCGCGGGTCGCGGCCGAAGAAGTGGTCGCGCACGTACGCGCCGTCGTTGGCCTTGTACGTCTGGTAATCCCCGTCCGGCGTGGAATTCATCAGGTTCACCAGCGCGCCGTCGCGGTCGGCGTGCAGCAGGGCGTCCCACTCGCGGCCCCAGACCACCTTGATGACGTTCCACCCGGCGCCGCGGAAGTACGACTCCAGCTCCTGGATGATCTTGCCGTTGCCGCGGACCGGGCCGTCGAGACGCTGCAGGTTGCAGTTGACGACGAAGGTCAAATTGTCCAGACCCTCCAGCGCGGCGACGTGCGCCAGGCCGCGGCTCTCCGGCTCGTCCATCTCGCCGTCGCCCAGGAAGCACCACACGTGCTGGTCGGAGGTGTCCTTGATGCCGCGGTCGTGCAGGTAGTGGTTGAACCGCGCCTGGTAGATGGCGTTGAGCGGGCCCAGGCCCATCGAGACCGTGGGGAATTCCCAGAAGTCGGGCATCAGCCGCGGGTGCGGGTAGGACGGCAGTCCGCCGGCGGCGTGGCTGTGCTCCTGCCGGAAGCCGTCCATCCGGTCGGCGGTCAGGCGGCCTTCCAGGAACGCGCGCGCATAGATGCCCGGCGACGCGTGGCCCTGGATGAACACCTGATCCCCGCCGCCGGGGTGCGACTTGCCGCGGAAGAAGTGGTTGAAGCCGACCTCGTAGAGCGCCGCGGACGAGGCGTAGGTCGAAATGTGGCCGCCCACACCGACTCCCGGGCGCTGGGCGCGGTGCACCATGATCGCGGCGTTCCACCGGATCCACGCCCGGTAGCGCCGTTCGACATCCTCGTCGCCGGGGAACCACGGCTCGAGCTCGGTCGGGATGGTGTTGACGTAATCGGTAGACGTCAGCGACGGGATCGCGACGCGCTGCTCGCCGGCCCGTTCCAGCAATCGCAGCATCAGATAGCGCGCCCGCGACGGGCCGGAGCGCTCCAGCAATGCGTCGAAGGACTCCAGCCACTCCGACGTCTCGTCCGGATCGATGTCGGGTAGGTAGGAGGCCACCCCCTCGCGGATCACCCGAACGCGGTCGGGTTCGGTTGCGCCGGTGGGGTTTGTGGCCAGATCGTGGCGCACGAACTCAGTTGTCAACGCACTACTCCTGTTGTGTGGCGGAATGTGTGCCGTAACGGGTGGGTCGCACCCTGCCCACCATCGTGCCGCACCGAGGTTTCGTGCGGATAGCCGACATCGGGTAGCCGACGGAGGCTGCACCTGGCGAACACCAACTCGGCGTGTATGGGGCAGCTGGGCAACCCACCCGGTAACGTCAGGCTTGTGCTCATCCGGTGGGATGCCGTCCCTCAGACGCAGGTGAAGGCCATGCCCCGGCGCGGGGCGCTGGCCCTCGGGTGTGTCGCCGTGACGCTGATGGGCATCGTCGGGTGCACCTCCGTCACCAACGGCACGGCAACGCCGGACACCAAAGTGGCGCCGGCCTACCGGCAGTCGGTGTCGGCGTCGGTGTCCGCGTCGTCGGTGACGTCGAGCGTCCGAGAGTCTCAGCGGCAACAGTCGCTGACCACCAAGGCGGTGCGCACCGCCTGCGCCACGCTGATCACCACCAGCAAGAACGCGATCGACAAGACCAACGAATTCGTCCAGGCGTTCAACGCCGGCCGCGGCACCGGCCCCACCGAAGGGCCGGCCATCGACGCCCTCAACGACAGCGCCACCACGGTGGGCAACAGCTTCAACGACGCGATGTCGCAGCAGATCAAGGACGCCTTCAACGCCTACATCGACGCCGCCCGCGCGGTGGCGAACGCCATCGGCACCCACGCGGGGACCGGGGAATTCAACAAGCGGGTCGATCAACTCAACGACACGAAGAAGAACGCGGTGAAACTGTGCCTGGCTACGTAAGGATGCGGAAGTATGGACCACGTTCTGGCTGTGCGACGATAATCCCCAATCGCATAGCGCGCGGACGTTAAGGAGGTTCCACGGTGGTCGCGGCGGATCACGCCCCGAGCTACGCCCGCAAATTGGGCATCGAACGGGACCAAGTCGTCCAGGAGTGGGGCTGGGACGAAGACACCGATGACGAGATCCGCGCTGCGGTCGAGGAAGCCTGCGGCAGTGAGTTGCTCGACGAGGACACTGACGAGGTGGTCGACGTCGTGCTGCTCTGGTGGCGTGACGGTGACGGCGACCTGGTGGACACCCTGATGGACGCGATCGGCCCGCTGGCCGAAGACGGCGTGATCTGGGTGCTGACGCCCAAGACGGGCAAGCCGGGTCACGTACTGCCGGCCGAAATCGCCGAGGCGGCCCCCACCGCCGGTCTGATGCCGACCTCGTCGGTCAACCTGGGCGACTGGAGCGCCAGCCGGCTGGTACAGCCCAAATCCCGTGCCGGGAAGCGTTGATGCTGCCCGTCGGCACAGCCGCCCCGGATTTCACCTTGCGCGACCAGAACCAACAGCGCGTCACGCTGAGTTCCTACCGGGACGCCAAGAACGTTCTGCTGGTGTTTTTCCCGCTGGCCTTCACCGGGATCTGCCAGGGCGAGCTGGACCTGTTGCGTGACCACCTGCCCGAGTTCGAAAACGACGAGAGCGCGGCGCTGGCCATCTCGGTGGGGCCGCCGCCCACGCACCGGGTGTGGTCGCTGGACAGCGGCTTCACCTTTCCGGTGCTGTCGGACTTCTGGCCGCACGGCGCGGTCAGCCAGAGCTACGGCGTGTTCAATGACGACGCCGGCTACTCCAACCGGGGGACGTTCGTCGTTGATCGGTCCGGGATCATTCGCTTCGCCGAGATGAAGCAGCCCGGCGAGTCCCGCGACCAGCGGCTCTGGACCGACGCACTGGCGGCCTTGCGGGCCTAGAGAGGGGCCTCGAATTTTGGGAAGTTGGCCTTCGGGCGGGTAGCCTGCCCGGGCACGGGCGCGTAGCTCAGTGGTAGAGCTCTGGTTTTACACACCAGCGGTCGGCGGTTCGATACCGTCCGCGCCCACCATCGTTATTGCAGATCGTGCCGGCGGATCGACACGATTGGAGACAGCGCTCGCGTGGCACGAAGTTGTTCGCGCACAACGTAAATCGAAGGAAGGAAATGCCGACGCGATAACGCAGCCGGTGGCGGTAGCAGGAGGTGTGGTGCGTGTTGCCCGGATGCAGTGGCGGCTTAGGCTGTGACTGTGGACGTCTGTGTCAGGAATAACGTCAAGATTGTTGGCGCCCACGATGGTCCAATGGTCGTCCTTGCGCATGGCTTCGGCTGTGATCAGCGGCTGTGGCGTCTGGTCGTCGACCGTTTGGAGGGCGACTTCCGGTTGCTGCTCTTCGACCACGTCGGTTCCGGTGAGTCGGATCCGGCTTCCTGGAACGCAGAAAAGTACTCGTCGCTGGCCGGCTACGCCGCTGACGTCCTAGACATGGTGCGTGAACTGGACCTGCGCGACGTCGTGTTCGTCGGGCACTCGGTCGCCGCGATAATCGGCGCGCTGGCGGTCATCGCCGAGCCCAGCAGGTTCGCGAAGCTGGTCATGCTGACACCGTCTCCGTGCTACATCGACGATGGTGCTTATCGCGGCGGGTTTTCGCAGTCCGATATCGACGAACTCCTCGAATCCTTGGAGCTCAATTACCTGGGCTGGTCGCATGCGATGGCACCGGTCATCATGGGAACCCCGGACCGCCCCGAGCTAGAGGACGAGTTGGCCGAGACCTTTTGCCGCAACGATCCCGCGCATCTGCGCGTTTTCGCCCGTGCCACATTCCTGTCCGATAACCGCGCCGACCTCGCACGGATACCGGTGCCCACGCTGGTGATCGAATGTGCACAAGACGCGGTCGCGCCGCGCGAGGTCGGCGCCTACGTCCATGCAAACATCCCGGACAGTCGACTGGTCACCCTGGACGCAACCGGACATTGCCCCCAAGTAAGCGCCCCAGACGCCACTGCGTCGGCGATCTCGGCCTTCGTTCGATCGGCGTGACCGACTTCAGCCTGGAGGACTGCTGGGAGAACAGTCCCTGCGGCCACCTCATTGCGCGCCCCGATCGTCGGATCATCCGCGTCAACGCCACCTTGAGCCGATGGCTGGGTTATGACCGAAACGCATTGCAAGGCAGATTGTTCAGCGATTTATTCACCGCGGGTGGCCGCATCCACTACGACACCCATTTCGGGCCACTGTTACGCATGAGCGGCGAGCTCAACGGCATCACAGTGGACCTCGTGACGGCCGACGGAGCGCGGCTGCCCATGTTTCTCACCGCCAACGTCAAGACAGGCGCCGACGGCCAGCCGGAATTGCTGCGAATCACCGCGGTCGATGCCGCCGACCGCCGCGCCTATGAACGAGAGCTCCTGGAAGAGCGACGGCGGGTCGCGATGGAGCACGGTCGCGTTCGGGCATTCGCTGAGACACTGCGTCGCTCACTACTCCCGCCAGTGCTGTCGCCTCCCGCCGGAATGGACGCAGCCGATTACTACTACACCGCGTCGGACGATGACGTGGGCGGCGATTTTTACGACCTTTTCCCGCTGTCCCGCACGAAGTGGGGTTTCTTCATCGGCGATGTCGTGGGCAAAGGGGTTGATGCGGCTGTGGTAACCGGATTGACCAGGTATGCCCTGCGTGCCGCGGCGGTATCCGACGATGATCCCGTGCAAGTACTGCACAATCTGCACTCCGTGCTCGGTCAAGAGCTTGGTGCCCAGCACGGCCGATTCTGCACCGTGATCTACGGCAATGTGACCATGCCGAATGATGGGTTCGACGTCGAGCTCGCCAGCGGAGGGCATCTTCCCCCACTGTTGCTGCAGGCCGACGGCAGCGCCTACTACGTGGACAGCATCGGCGGCCACGCCGTGGGCCTCGTCGCGGAGCCGCGCTTCGTTGCCAGCAGGTTCCACCTTGCGCCCGGCGACACGTTGGTCCTCTACACGGACGGACTAACCGAGGCCAGTACCGGCGTCGGTCGCGAACGCTATGACGATCGAGGGGCGCTACTGCAGTTCGCGAAATCGCTCGCGCCGGCGTCGGCGTCAGAAATCGTTGAAGCCGTCCACGTGTTGCTCGACAGCCTTGGCCGCGGGGTTCAGGACGACGCCGCTGTGCTAGCGCTCGGCGTGCCCTCGCTGACAAGCCGCGAGCGACCATGACGCACGGGAGACGCCGGTTCGTGCCTGCGCACGACCATCGATAGACGTGCAGGACAGCGTCGAGCGGCCTTCATGAGCTGTTCGGCCGCGACCAAATTATCCGAGTCGGCGTCGCGCAGAGGTTCCCGGCGTTACTCTTTGCCGATGATCGCGGGCGAGAAGGCGCCTGACTTCACTCTGTACGACCACACGGGTCGGCCTCGGGCACTGTCCACGCTGCTGTCCGAAGGGCCGGTTGTGCTGTTCTTCTTCCCACTGGCCTCCTCACCGATCTGTACAGCCCAGGCTTGTCATTTTCGGGACCTGAGCAATGAATTCTTCACGGTGGGCGCCCAGCGGGTGGGCATCAGCACCGACACCGTCGACAGGCAGGCCCACTTCGCCCAACAGCGCTCGTTCGACTATCCACTGCTCTCCGACGCGGACGGCGTGGTGTCCGAGCTGTTCGGAGTGCGCCGAGGCAGGCTGGCGAAGCTGCGTAGATCCGTCGTGGCGCGCGATGAGGTCCGGCGTGGCCGGCACACTCGGCGCCGTGGCCTGCTGGCGCGGCTGCTGCCGGTCAGACGGACCACCTTCGTCATCGACACCGATCGCACCGTACTCAAAGTGGTCTCCAACGAGCTGCGCGCATCGGTGCACGCAGACCAGGCCTTGTGGTACTTGCAGCACCACAAGGGACCGCATAGTTCGCCACATGTCCGCGGGAAACACGCCGACCCGCATCACCAGTCGGGGGACGAGGGAACAGAACGGGAAACCGCGGACGAGGCGAGTCTGGTCCGGCCATACACGCTGACGGGCGGTCGTACCGACTCCGGTGTCGAACTGGCACTCGAGGCTCCGGTTGAAGCGCTCACCACCACAGCGAAGCGGCCGCGCTGGCCGAGAAACGATGTGCGGGGCCAGATCCTGACGTATTGCGCGCAGAGCCCCTCGGTCGCGGAGATCGCCGCGCGTCTGTCCTTGCCGCTCGGTGCGACGCGATTCTTGGTCGGCGAACTGGTGACACAGGGTTACCTGCGGGTGCACGCACCCCTCGGTGACTCGATGACGGTCGACGAGCGACGGGAACTGATAGGCAGGACCCTAAGTGGCCTACGAGCGCTCTGAGAGGGCCGGCGCCGCTTGACGAAGATCGTCGTCTCTTATGCCAAGAGGTACAGGGGGACGTCACCGCATAAAACGCGGTAGCCCCTTGGCTCTGGTGTTGCGCACCAGCGGTCGGCGGCTTACCGTCCGCGCCGACCAACGTTGATGCAGGTCCGTCAGAGCGCGATCCAGTCGCGTTGGCAAGCAGGATCTAGTCCATTCCGCCTGCGCCGCTTCATGTCCCGGCGATCGTGCCGGCGATCGTGCGGGCAAGGTCGATGTCGGCCGAGCCGCGCCGGTCACGATCCGTCCAGCGGTGACGACGCGTTGTTTGGTCGGCAGCGCGCCGAACCGGGCGAGGTCGTCGTGGTCGTGTCAATGGGTGATCGCGGGCAGTCCTTGGGCGACCCGGCCGAAGCGGGCCGTCGCGCGCGAACCCCGAAGCGAAATTAACCGGAGGTTGCGAATTCGAGTTATCGGGGCGCGCCAAAAGATACGGGTGATGAAGCCTTCCGCCACAGCGCCAAGGCATCCGACTTCGGAACCGACGATGCCGGAAAGGCTGCTGCAGAATTCGAAGGCTTTTCACGCGGCGCGGGTGCCGAAAACCGACGAGCCTTCGAACGGCCAACTACGGTCCGGGAAACCGCTGCGACGTAGATCGTCTGCTGGGTTGGCAGGGGTTTCGCGGGCTACCACCAGCGGGTTCATGCTGGATTCACGGTCCGTTTTTGCTGCGTTTTTCGCATCCCGGATCATTTCTTCGCTTGCAGGATAACAGCTAACGCGCAGCAAGGACCCAGGAATTGCCCAACTCGTGTATAAACTGCGGGGATACGATATTGACATGCCGTTAATTAGCGGCGAAATAATTGCTGGACACGCCATTCTACGGCTACCGAAATGTAGGCTATCCCGCCGCCGGGCGCGCCCCCCGAATATCTTGCGGATCAAACCCGGGGGCGGCGGCTACGGAATCCTGATGCGATCTCGCGATAGCGCACAGCATCGGCGAAACGACCGAGTCCCGCCACCATCCGCGTCGCCCCGCAGCGACTGGCGCGCCCCGAAATGGCCGCCAGTTCCGTCCCCGGGATGTCCGCAACTTTTGTGTCCGGTCAGGCAACGCCACCCCACAGCTACCCACACCCGTGGCGTAGATGAATATCCACTGCTCGTCAGGCGACGGGCCCTAGCGGAACGAAGGTACTGCCATGTTTACCGGCATCACCAGGTCCACCGGCATCACCAGGCACAGCCACGTCGGCACTCTGGTTACCGCCATCCTGGTGTTATCCGGCGCTGCAATTCTGCGCGGCGGCGCAGCAGCGGCCGACTCGAACCAAGACGATCAGTTTCTCGCGCTACTCGACCAAGAAGGCATCCCTGCCCTCGAAGGTGTTCCATACCTCATCGATACCGCCCATAAGGTTTGTCGCGCAGTAGATGCCGGCTTTTCGGCGAACGCCGTAGTGGACGCGATGGTGCAGTTTGCGTACAGCCAGGACCCGGCCGAGCGCAATTACGACCCCGGCCGCCTCGCGCGCACTGAGGCTCGATTCGTCACTGCCTCAGTGGGGGCCTACTGCCCGTACGATCGCGGCAAGGTCGCTAACCTCGTCGCTAATCCCGCCGCGGAATGGAATGTGCCGATGCCCCCGGGGGCCGCGCACGCGCACAATGCGGTCAACTCAGGAGGCGTTGAACTGGAATCGCCCACGGCGTCAAGCGCATTCACAACGCGGGCACAATGGCAGGAATCGACGGGCACCGGTGCGGTGCAACTGCCATATTTGATGGACCGGGACGTGCTGATGGCGGCCCGATCGTTTGGCGACCGCCCGGATTTCCGCGCGCCCGGCACAGCGCTCGGTTCGCGGATTGGAGCGGTTCCTGCCGGAGAGGTCACCCAGCCGAACCCGCCGCAGCTTCCGGCGCCACCACCGCCGTTGCTGCACCAGACACCACCCCAGCCGGTCGCGGCACCGCCTCGGCCGCAACGGGTGCCGCCGCCACCACAGTCGCCGCCAAGTCCTAGGGTCGCCCCGCAACCCGGGGCCGCACCCGGCAATGGCGGCGGTGCAAGCACCGGTGGTGACCTTCCGGCGGCGCCGCCGCCGGCACCGCCCGAGGCGCCCCCTCCGCCGGCACCGCCTGTGGCGCCCCCGCCGCCACCGCCGCCACCGCCGCCACCTATGGCGCCGGGCTTTGTCAGGCTCGCACCCTGAGAAAGTGACTAAGCTCGGCGGCCCGCGGGCCGTCCGTGCTCACGCATGCGCCTGCGGGGGGCGTGTGCGGCGCCGATCGCACTCGGGAGCACTATGAACGCGTGAAACCGTTCCGCATCGACGTTCCCGACGACGTTCTCGACGATCTGCGATCGCGGCTGGCCCGCACGCGTTGGCCCGAGGCCGAATGCGTGAACGACTGGAGCCAGGGCGTGCCGTTGGCCTACACCCGTGAACTGGCCGAATACTGGGCCAGCGGCTACGACTGGCGTTCGAGGGAGGCCGCGCTCAACCGCTTCGATCAATTCACCACCGAAATCGACGGGCTGGACATCCATTTCATCCACCAGCGATCCCCGCACGCCGACGCCTTCCCGCTGGTGATCACGCACGGCTGGCCGGGCTCAATCGTGGAGTTCCACAAGGTGATCGAGCCGTTGACCAATCCCGCCTCGGGCCGCGCCGAGGATGCCTTCCACGTCGTGTGTCCGTCGCTGCCGGGCTACGGCTTCTCGGGCAAGCCCACCCACACCGGATGGGGCGTGGAAAAGATCGCCGAGGCGTGGGAAACGCTCATGCTGGGTCTGGGCTACGACCGCTACGGCGCCCAGGGCGGCGACTGGGGTGCCGCGGTCACGACACAGATCGGCCGCAATGTCGGCCACTGCGTGGGCATCCACCTGAACATGCCGGTCGGCCGGCCCAGCAAGGACTCGCTGACGAACCCGACCGAGGAGGAGCAACGAGCGCTTGCCGGGTTGGCCAACCACCGCAAGTGGGGCACCGGCTATTCCAAGCAACAGTCCACCCGGCCGCAAACACTGGGCTACGGCCTGGCCGATTCGCCCACGGGACAGCTGGCCTGGATCGTCGAAAAGTTCTGGGACTGGGCCGATTGCGACGGGCACCCCGAGAACGCGGTCAGCCGCGACGAGCTGCTCGACAACGTGATGGTCTATTGGGTGACCAACACCGCCGCGTCCTCGGCCCGTCTGTACTGGGAGAGCTTTGCGGTGTGGGGCGGCGGGGACCGCGTCGAATTGCCCACGGGCGTCGCGGCTTTCCCCGGGGAGCTGCTCAAGGCGCCGCGCAGCTGGTGCGAGCCGGTCTACAACATCACCCACTGGACGGACATGCCGCGGGGCGGGCATTTCGCGGCGTTCGAACAACCAGAGCTGTTCGTCGAGGACCTGCGCGCGTTCTTCGCGACCGTGCGCTGAGCGAATCAGCCGGGCGGGGCGAAGAACTCCAGCGCTATGCCGTCGGGGTCGCGGAAACTCAGCCCCGAGCCGTACGGTGCATCCACGATGCCGCCGTGCTCGATGCCCAGTTCGCCAAGCCGGGTGACCCACCTCTCCAGCTCGCCGCGGTTGGCGCAGCCGAAGCCGACGTGGTCGAGGCCGACGTGATGTTCGCTGAACTGTTCCTCGGGGGCAGCTCGGTCGTGCTGATGAATGCCGAATACGGTGCCGCCGTCGAGGATCCACACCTGGTGGTGGAAGCCGGCGTCGGTGTGCTCGTCGAGGATCGGGTCGGCGCCGAGCAGGTTGCGATACCACGGTCCGCTGACTTCGAGGTCGCGCACCGTGACCGCGACGTGGTTGAGCGCTGGAAAGGTCATGCCTTGCCACGTTAGTCCCATATGATCCGCCGGCCCCAGCTTGCTCGAGATCGCATGTCCGACAGGTGGAGCCGGTAACCGAAGCTCCAGACACCGCGCGGGCCGCTTCACCGCGGGCCTTGCCCCGTGGGTCTCATGGATTCCGGTGTGAGACGCTGCCGAGGTGGTTGCGAGGCAGACCCGGATCGCGGGCGTGGCGATCGGCTTTCTGGCCGACCGCGCGCTGGGCGACCCGCGCCGCGGTCACCCGGTCAAGCTGTTCGGCCGGGCTGCGGCCGCGCTGGAAAACGTGACCTACCGCGACAGCCGGGTCGCCGGCGCGGTGCACGTCGGCGTGCTGGTCGGGGCGCTGGGCCTGCTGGGCCTGGCGGTGCAACGGCCCGCGGCGCGGCGCGGCCGGCTGTGGTCGATCGCGGCGACCGGCGCGGCCACCTGGGTCGCGCTGGGCGGAACCTCATTGGCGCGTACCGGCCTGGACATGTCGGAGCTGTTGGAGCGCGGCGACGTCGTCGCCGCGCGTGGGCTGCTGCCGTCGCTGTGTGGGCGTGATCCGGCTTCGCTGGACGAAGCCGGCCTGGCCCGTGCCGCGCTGGAATCGATCGCCGAGAACACCTCCGATGCGCAGGTGGCGCCGCTGCTATGTGCGGCGGCCGGCGGCGTGCCCGCGGTGCTGGTGTATCGCGGCATCAACACCCTGGACTCGATGGTGGGTTATCGTTCGCAGCGCTATCTTCGATTCGGTTGGGCCGCAGCGAGATTGGACGATGTCGCCAATTACGCCGCCGCACGGGTGACCGCCTCGCTGGCGGTGCTGCTGGCCCCGCTCGTCGGCGGGTCACCTTCGGGCGCGGCGCGGGCCTGGCGCCGCGACGCGGCCCGCCATCCCAGCCCCAACGCCGGCGTCGTCGAGGCGGCCTTCGCCGGCGCGCTGGGTGTGCGCCTGGGCGGGCCCACGCAATACCACCACGAGCTGCAGATCCGGCCCACACTCGGCGACGGGCGGGCGCCGGCCGTGGCCGATCTGCGGCGCGCGGTGGCCCTGTCGTCGCTGGTGCAAGCCGGCGCCGCGGTGTCGGCGGGGCTGGCGGTTTACCTGTCGGGTTACCGCCGCCGGCCGTAGCGGTCGGCGAGTTTGGCCTCCACGGACTGCGGTACTTCGCCCGCCTCGGGCGTGGGCGCCGCCTCGGGCGACGACCGCGCTTGCTTGTCCTGTCGGCGGGCGCGGATCTCCGAATAGGCGAAGTAGCCCAACCCGATGGGGGCGAGGATGCCGAAGGCGATCCATTGGATGCCGTAGGACAGGAACGGGCCGGCGTCCAGCTGCGGCACGCCGACCACGCCGAGGCCGCCGGGCTGACCGTCGATCAGTTGCAGGTAGGAACCGGCCAGTGGGATCTTGGTCAGCACCGCCACCTGTTCGGTGTCGATCGAATAGATTTGCTGCACACCGTCTCCCACGAACGGATCCTTGTTCAGGGCGGCGGTCTCGGAGTTGCGCAGCCGCGCCGTGATGGTCACCGTCTGCGTCGGGGGGCGGGGGATGGACGGGACATGGGACCCCTCCAGGGGCCGCACGTAGCCGCGGTCAACCAGGACGGTCGGTCCGCCATCGACTGCAAACGGCGCCAGTACCTCGAACGCCGGCTTCGAATCGATCACCCGCAACCGGGCCAGCACTTGTATGTCGGGCAGATAGTGCCCGGTGGCGGTGACCTGGCGCCACTGCGCACCGGGTGCTGCCGAATTCTGGTGCGGCAGCAGCATTTTCAGCGGGACGGGCGCGGTGTTCAGCGAGGATTCGATCTGATGGTTCTCCTGCGAGGTCCTGCTGTGCTTGCCCAGCTGCCAGGGTGCGAGCACCGTGAAGCACAGATAGGCGAAGGCGACGACCACCAGGGCCAGCACGATCCAGCCCGGGCGCAGCGGGAAGGGCAGGCGACGCATCACGTGGACCCGTTCTGCGCGAGCCGCTCATCGACCCAGTCGTGCAGACCGGGCAGCGCGGCCTCGATGACCGTGTACACGCGCTCGAAATCTGCGGTGTCGCCGTAGTATGGGTCGTCGACGTCGGGAGTGTGCGCGCCGGTGCGCGGATCGAAGGACCGCAGCATCCGCACGCGGTCCTCGTCGGCGCCCAGGTGCCGCAGCATCCGGGCGTGGTTGCGGTCCAGGGCCACCACCAGATCGGCGCCCAGGTGCTCGGCGTCGACCTGGGTGGCACGGTGCTCGCATGCGTAGCCGTGGGCGCGCAGCACGCCGGCGGCCCGCTCGTCGGCGCACTCGCCGACATGCCAGTTGCCGGTGCCGGCACTGCTCACCCGCACCGCGTCGGCCAGGCCGCGCCGGCGCAACTGGTCGGCGAACATCTTCTCGGCCATCACCGAACGGCAGATGTTGCCGGTGCACACGAACGTGACGTGCAGCGGTTCGCTCGTCGCGGCCTCAGACACCCAGCGCCCTCCGTAATTCGTCGATGGTCGCGGCGTGCGTCACGCCGGACGCGGCCGCGCTCCCGGCGGCGCGATGGGGAAAGTCGGCCTTGCCGTAGCCCCAGCCGACCACCACGGTGTCGATGCCGTGGGCGGCCGCGCCGTGCACGTCGTGGCTGCGGTCACCGACCATCAGCACCCGGTCGGGCAGCGGTTCCAGCTGCGTCAGGGCGTGGGCCAGCACCTCGACTTTGGCCTTGCGCGAACCGTCGGGGCTCGCGCCGGCGATGACCTCGAAGTGCTGGTCAAGCCCGAAGTGGGCGAGGATGCGCCGCGCCGTCGGCTCCAGCTTGGAGGTGGCCACTGCCAGCCGGACACCGGCGGCGCGCAGGTCCATCAGCAGCGCCTCGATCCCGTCGAAGAGCGCGTTCATGGCCCATCCCCGGGCGCCGTACTCGGCGCGGAAGGCCGCAATCGCCTCCTCGGCGTCGTCGCCGAGCTCCATAGCCCGGAAGGTGTCGTCCATCGGCGGGCCCACGATCTGCCCGACGAGGTCGCCGGGCGGCACGGGGGCGCCGATGTGCTCGAGCGCGTGCAGGAAGCTGGCGACGATCCCCTCCGCGGAGTCGGTCAGCGTGCCGTCCAGATCGAAAATCACCAGTTGCGCCCCACCCGCAGCGGTGGCGTCGCCGGGGGCCCTGCGATCGGCTGAGGTTGTGCCTGTCACCTCACCATTGTCCTCGATGGATGCAGCCGGGTGTGACGGTGTTGCTCCGCCCGGCCCGCGAGGCCCACTAGTGTTTCACTGATGGCGAGTCTGAACCTGAGCCCGCCTGCGGCGCGCTACCACGGTGATCAGGCCGTCGCGCCCGGGATGCTGGATTTCGCCGTCAACGTCCGGCACGGCCAACCGCCGGAGTGGCTGCTGCGACGGCTGGCCGAGCGGCTGCCCGATCTGGCGCGCTACCCGAGCCTCGAGGACGTTCAGCGGGCGCAGGACGCGGTGGCCGAGCGGCACGGCCGGAGCCGCGACGAGGTGCTACCGCTGGCCGGGGTGGCCGAGGCGTTCGCCCTGCTGGGCAACCTGCGTCCGCGGCGGGCGGCGATCATCGCGCCGGCGTTCACCGAGCCGGCCGTCGCGCTGGCCGCGGCCGGGGTGCCGGTGCACCACGTCGTGCTGGAGCCCCCGTTCGGCCTGGCCGGTGCGGCCGTCCCCGACGACGCCGACCTCGTCGTGGTGGGTAACCCCACCAACCCCACCGCGGTGCTCCACACCCGCGAACAACTGCTGGGGTTGCGCCGGTCCGGACGGATCCTGGTGGTCGACGAGGCGTTCGCCGACTCGATCCCCGGTGAGCCGCAATCGCTGGCCGGTGATGCGCTGCCCGACGTGCTGGTGTTGCGCAGCCTGACCAAGACGTGGGCGCTGGCCGGGTTGCGGGTGGGCTACGCGCTGGGTTCCCCGGAGGTGCTGGCGCGGCTGACCGCGCAGCGGGCGCACTGGCCGGTGGGGACGTTGCAACTGACGGCCATCGCGGATTGCTGCGGCCGGCAGGCCGTCGCCGAAGCGGCGGCCGGGGCGGCGCGATTGGCCCGGCTGCGCGCCGAAATGGTGACCGGCCTGGCATCGGTGGGCGCCGAGGTGGTCGACGGCCGGGCTCCGTTCGTGCTATTCCGCACACCCGACGCGGTCCACATCCGAAAGACTCTGCATGACAGGGGAATTGCCATCCGCCGCTGTGATACGTTCGTCGGCTTGGACGAGCGCTATCTGCGGGCCGCGGTGCGCCCCCAGTGGCCGCAGTTGGTGCAGGCGATTTCGGAGGCGGTCACGCCGGAGAGCATCGGGGGGCAGCGGTGAGCGTGAAGCTGGCCGACGTCATCGCGGTGCTCGACGAGGCCTACCCGCCGCGGCTCGCCGAATCCTGGGATTCGGTGGGCCTGGTGTGCGGCGACCCCGACGACGAGCTCGAGTCGGTGACCGTCGCCGTCGACGCGACGCCGGCGGTCGTCGAGGAGGTTCCCCGGGCGAGCCTGCTGCTGGCCCATCACCCCCTGCTGTTGCGCGGGGTGGACACCGTGGCGGCCAGCACCCCCAAGGGCGCGCTGGTGCACCGGTTGATCCAGAGCGGGCGCTCGCTGTTCACCGCGCACACCAACGCCGACTCGGCCCGCCCGGGTGTCTCCGATGCGCTGGCCGAAGTGCTGGGCCTGCGCGTCGAAGCCGTGCTCGAACCGGCATCGGACGCGCCCGACATCGACAAGTGGGTCGTCTACGTGCCCGCCGAGAACGCCGAAGCGGTGCAGGCGGCGGTGTTTGCGGCCGGGGCCGGCCATATCGGGGACTATTCGCACTGCAGCTGGACCGTCAGCGGCGTCGGGCAGTTCCTGCCGCACGAAGGCGCCGCGCCTGCGGTGGGCAGCGTCGGGAAGGTCGAGCGGGTGGCCGAAGACCGGTTCGAGGTCGTTGCGCCCGCGCGTTCCCGGGCCGCGGTGCTGGCGGCGATGCGCTCCGCCCATCCCTACGAGGAACCCGCGTTCGACATCTTCGCGATGGTGCCCCCGCCCGGCGACGCCGGATTGGGCCGCGTCGGGACCCTGGCACGCCCGGAACCGTTGCGCAGCTTCGTCTCCCGCGTCGGCGCGGCGTTGCCGCGCACGTCCTGGGGAGTGCGGGCGGCGGGCGACTCCGACATGCCGGTGTCGCGGGTCGCCGTGTGCGGCGGCGCCGGGGATTCGCTGCTGGCCGCCGCGGCCGGTGCCGGCGTGCAGGCCTACGTCACGGCCGACCTGCGCCACCACCCGGCCGACGAACATACCCGCGCCTCCGATGTGGCTCTGATCGATGTGGCACATTGGGCAAGTGAATTCCCTTGGTGTGAACAGGCCGCCGGCGTACTGCGGTCGCGTTTCGGTGCGGAGCTCCCGGTGCGGGTGAGCTCGATACGCACCGACCCTTGGAATGTCGAGCGGGTTGGCAACGAGTCCGGGGGTGACGGGTCATGAAAGCCGAAGTGCCACAGCAGCGTTCATTGCTCGAGTTGTCGAAATTGGACGCCGAGCTGTCCCGCATCACGCACCGGGCCACCCACTTGCCCGAGCAAGAGGCGTGCGAGCGGCTGCAGGTGGAATTCGAGGCCGCCGGTGACCGGCTGGCCACGGTGCGCATCGCGTTGGAGGATATCGACGCTCAGGTCGCGCGGCTCGAGGCGGAGATCGACGCGGTGCGCCAGCGCGAGGACCGCGACCGCTCGCTGCTGCAGTCGGGCGCGACCGACGCCAAGCAACTGTCGGATCTCCAGCACGAGCTGGAGACCCTGCAGCGTCGTCAGACCAGCCTGGAGGACTCCCTGCTCGAGGTGATGGAGCGTCGCGAGGAGCTGCAATCGCAGCTGGACGGCGAGCAGCAGACACTCACGTCGTTGGAGGCCGAGATGGCCGCAGCGCGTGCGGCACTCGATGCCGCGGTGGCCGAGATCAGCGAGGCCCGCGAGCTGCAGTCCTCGCGGCGTGACTCGCTGAGCGCAGCACTCGACCCGGCACTGTCCGCCCTCTACGAACGGCAGCGTGCCGGGGGAGGCGCGGGTGCCGCGCAGCTGCTGGGACGTCGGTGTGGGGCATGCCGACTCGAGATCGACCGCGGCGAGCTGTCCCGCATCTCGGCGGCCGCCGAGGACGATGTGGTGCGCTGCCCGGAATGCGGCGCGATTCTGTTGCGGGTCAAGGGGTTCGATCAGTGAAGGTCGTCATCGAGGCCGACGGCGGATCGCGCGGAAACCCCGGCCCGGCCGGATACGGCGCGGTGGTGTGGACCGAGGACCGCGCGACCGTGCTGGCGGAGGCCAAGCAGGCCATCGGCCGGGCAACCAACAACGTTGCCGAATACCGGGGCCTGATAGCCGGTTTGGACGACGCGCTGAACCTGGGCGCCACCGAGGCGGCGGTTTACCTGGATTCCAAGCTGCTGGTGGAGCAGATGTCCGGGCGGTGGAAGGTCAAGCACCCCGACCTGATCGAACTGCACACCGAAGCCCGAAAGCGGGCACGACGCTTCGAGCGCATCAGCTACTCGTGGATTCCGCGGGAACGCAACACCCACGCCGATCGGTTGGCCAATGAGGCGATGGACGCCGCGGCCGAGGCCACCGGCGTGACCGAAAAGCCCGAACCAGCCCAACAATCCGCCCGGGTGGAAACGCCCGAGACTGCGCCGTCCCCGTCCCCGTCCCCGTCCCCGTCGGCGCCCGGCTGGACCGGCGCACGCGGCACCCCGACCCGGCTGTTGTTGCTGCGTCACGGCCAGACCGAGCTGTCGGTGGACCGCCGCTATTCGGGTCGCGGCAACCCGGCGCTCACCGAGGTAGGGCGGCGGCAGGCCGACGCTGCGGCGCGGTATCTGGCGCAGCGCGGCGGCATTTCGGCGGTCTTCGCCTCCCCGCTGCAACGGGCCTATGACACCGCGGCGGCCGCCGCCAAGGCGCTGGGCCTGGACGTCACCATCGACGACGACCTGATCGAGACCGACTTCGGGGCCTGGGAGGGGCTGACGTTCGCCGAGGCCGCCGAGCGCGATCCCGAACTGCACGGCCGCTGGCTGCGTGACACCAGCACCGCACCGCCGGGCGGGGAGAGCTTCGACTCGGTGGCCGATCGGGTGTCGGGGGTTCGCGACCGGATCGTCACCGCACACCAGGGCACCACGGTGCTGTTGGTGTCGCACGTGACACCCATCAAGATGCTGCTGCGCGAGGCGCTGGACGCCGGACCCGGCATCCTGTACCGCCTGCACCTCGACCTGGCGTCGCTGAGCATCGCCGAGTTCTATTCCGACGGAGCGTCTTCGGTGCGGTTGGTCAATCAGACGGCGTATCTGTAAACGTCACTTCTGCTCTTGGTTGAGTCGTGGAATCAAGCCGCCGGCCAACACATCCTTGACTTGCCGTGGCGAAAGTCGATGCCGCACCGCGAATGACGATTCCTTGCTGACGTTGTCGACCTGCAGAACGTCCTCTTCGTCGATCGTGTGCAGATTCTGGATGCGCAGGGTGTCGTCTTGGTCGATCGAGTCGTAGTCGTCGGGATTTTCGAACTCGAGCGCCAAAATCCCATAGTTGGCCAGGTTTTGCCAGTGGATGCGTGCGAAGGACTTGGCGATGACGACGCGCAATCCGAGGTAGCGCGGTGCGATCGCGGCGTGCTCACGCGAGGAGCCCTGGCCGTAGTTATCTCCGGCCACAATGATGTGCCCGCCGTCGCCGGCCTGTTGAGCCCGCTCGGGGTAGGAGTCGTCGACCCGGGTGAAGCTGAACATCGCGAGCTTCGGGATGTTGGACCGAAGCGGCAGGGCCTGTACGCCGGCCGGTGAGATTTCGTCGGTGGAGATGTTGTCGCCGACCTTGAGCAGCACCGGCGCCTCGACTTCGTCTGGCAGCGGCGACAATTCGGGCAGGCTGGAGATGTTGGGCCCCTTCACGGGTTCGATACGTTGTGCCTCCTCGGCGTCCGGCGGAGCCACCAGCATTGCGGTGTTGACCGAGTTACGCTCGGGCAGATCGAGTTTCGGATATTCCATCTGCTCCTGTTCGGCCCAATCCCGCGGATCGGTGATCACGCCCATCAGCGCCGATGCCGCGGCGGTCTCGGGCGAGCACAGCCACACCGCATCCTCCTTGGTACCGGACCGGCCGGGGAAGTTGCGTGGCATAGTGCGCAGCGAGTTGCGACCGACGGCGGGGGCCTGGCCCATGCCGATGCACCCCATGCAGCCCGCCTGGTGGATGCGCGCGCCGGCCATCACCAGATCCAACGTCGCACCCATCTTGGTGAGATCGGCCAGGATTTCCCGCGATGTCGGGTTGATGTCGAAGCTGACCTGCGGGACCGTCTGGCGTCCGGCCACTATTGCGGCCGCGATCGCGAAATCGCGCAGCCCGGGGTTGGCGCTGGAACCGATCACCGCCTGGGCGATCTCCTCGCCGGCCACCTCGCGAACCGGTACCACGTTGCCCGGCGACGACGGCTTGGCGATCAGCGGCTCGATCTGCGACAAGTCGATGGTGTCCTCGACGTCGTAGCCCGCGTCGTCGTCGGCCAGCAACTCCGTCCAGTCGTCCTCGCGTCCCTCGGCGCGCAGGAATTCGCGCACGGCCTCGTCGCTGGGAAACACCGTCGTCGTGGCGCCGAGTTCGGCTCCCATGTTGGCGATCACGTGGCGGTCCATCGCCGTCAGCGTCGCCACGCCGGGACCGTGATACTCGATGATCCGGTTCACCCCGCCCTTGACGTCGTGGCGCCGCAACATCTCCAGGATCACGTCTTTGGCCGAACACCACTGGGGCAGCTCACCATCGAGTCGCACCCCCCATACCTCGGGCATACGGATGTGCAGTGGCCGCCCGGTTATCGCCAGCGCCACCTCCAGACCACCGACGCCGATCGCGAGCATGCCCAGCGATCCGGCTGCCGGAGTGTGGGAGTCGGAGCCCACCATCGTCTTGCCGGGGATGCCGAAGCGCTGCATGTGGGTCGGGTGCGAGACACCGTTGCCCGGTTTGGAGAACCACAGGCCGAAGCGTTGCGCCGCGGTGCGCAGATACTCATGATCCTCGGCGTTCTTTTCGTCGCCCTGCAGCAGGTTGTGGTCGACGTACTGCACGCTCACCTCGGTGCGGGCGCGATCGAGCCCGAGCGCCTCGAGTTCCTGCATCACCAGCGTGCCGGTCGCATCCTGGGTCAGCGTCTGATCGATGTGGATGGCGATCTCTTCTCCCGGGGACATCTCCCCGGACTCCAGATGCGAACTGATCAGCTTGTGAGCGACGTTCATGGCCATACCCGCGATTACCCCGGTACGGCGTGTTCTAGCGCGATTTGATGGCCGATGCGCGTCGCCGGTGCTCAACGAGCCAGCGTGTCTAGTGCGGATCAACTATGCAGGTGGAGCCGTTCGCCGTGCGCTCCGAAGATCACGATGGCCTCCACCGGCCCGTCCACCACGCCGAACCAGTGCGGCGTCCACGTCGAGAACTCGACGGCTTGCCCAGGGTCGATGGTGAAGTCGCGCTCGCCCAGGATGAGCCGCATCCGGCCGGAAAGCACATACATCCAGTCCTGGCCCTCGTGCACCGGCAGATCGGCCGGCGGGGTGCGGCGACGCGCGCTGACCCGGACCTTGAACGCGTGCAGGCCGCCGGCAGGGCCCTGGCGGGTCAGCGGCCAATAGGTGACGCCGTGGTGGGTATGCGCGGCGCCGCGCACCCGCGGGTCCGGAGTGGGCGGCGTCTGCAGGAGCTCGTCGGTGCTGACCGACAAGGCCCGGGCCAGCCGGGGCAGATGATCCAGTGCCAGCCGGCGTTTCCCGGACTCGAGGCGGCTGAGCGTCGAGACATCGATGCCGGCGCGCTCGCCGACCTCCTGCAGCGTCAAGCCTCGTTGCACCCGCAGTTCGCGCAGCCGCCGGCGTACCAGGAGGTCGATGTCCGGGGTGGTTTTTGCCTCCATGGCAATTAAGCTTGGCAAAGTTGCGCGGGGTAGGCAAGCTCGCGGTGTGGACAATTCATGCAAACCTGATGACGCCCAGCGGTTCTGGGAGGAGCGCTACCGCTCGGTGGAGCGAGCGTGGAGTGGACGGGTCAATCCCCGCCTGGCCGAGCTGGCCGCCGGCCTGCCGGCGGGCCGGGCGCTCGACCTCGGCTGCGGTGAGGGGGCCGACGCGCTGTGGCTGGCCGAGCGCGGCTGGCAGGTGGTGGCCGTCGATATCTCGGCCACCGCGCTGCAGCGCGCCACCGAGGCCGCGGCGGCACGGAACTTGCTCGCACACATCGACTTTCAGCGACACGATCTCAACGAGAGTTTCCCCGAAGGGAGTTTCGACCTGGTGTCCGCGCAATATCTGCACTCGCCCGCGCGACTGGAACGCGACGGGGTGCTGCGGCGGGCGGCCGAGCGGGTGGATCGTGGTGGGGTGCTGTTGATCGTCGACCACGGGGCGCCCCCGCCGTGGGCCGAGCATCATCGCGATCACCACTTCGCCGGTATCGAGGAGGTCCTCGGGTCGCTGGGCCTGGAGGCACCGGGGTGGACGCGGCTGCGGACCGAGGCCGTCGACCGCGAAATGGTCGGCCCGAACGGGGAAGTCGGAACGATGGCCGACAACATCATGGTGTTGCGGCGAACGGGATAGCCCCGCCTATGCCGCGTCGTGAAAGATCAGCCCCATCGCGTAGCGCTCGCCGGAGCGAACGACCGAGACGCCGTGGCGCACCGGAGCCGCGGACCACCCCCGGGCCGAGGGCACCGGCCGCTCCCGCGTGGTGAAGACATATCCGTGTCCCTGCGGCAGCTGCGTTGCCATGCCGCGGGATTGGGCCCGCAGCCGTTGTTCGACGAGCAGGAATTCGCCGCCGGTGTAATCGGTCTCGGGGTTGCTCAGGTTGATGACGACCTGGAGGGGGAAAACCAAGTCACCATACAGATCCCGGTGCAACGCATTCCAGTCGCCCGCACCGTATTTCAGCATCAGGGCGGTCGACCTGCTCTGACCGGCGGCGTGACAGGCCGCCAGCCAATCGTCGAGGCGCTCCGGCCAGGGTGCGTCCCGGCCGAGCTTGCCCCACCAGTCGCGCGCTATCGGCAGCAGCCGGGGATAGAGGGCCTGCTTGAGCTCTTCGATCGGTTCGGGATAGGGCGCATGGAAATAGCGGTATTGCCCGGCGCCATAGCGTTTGGGCGCCATGTCGATGGTCGACCGGAACAGGTCGTCGTCGGCGTAGAGCTTGCGCAGCCGGGCCGCTTCACCGGACGTGACCAGCCGCGGCAGCGGCGCGCCGCCGTACTGGTCGACCGCGGTGGCGATGGCATCCCAATCGCCGGTGTCGACACGCTTTTTCCATCGGTCCATCAGGTCCACGATAGAGCCGCGCGTGCCATAGTTGCTGGCCCCCGCATCCCGCAGGTAGTACCGTGGATCGTCGCGGACGAGTTGGCCGGGCGGCCGCGGACCGTCACAAGCGGTTCGAGGAAAGTCCGGACTTCACAGAGCAGGGTGATTGCTAACGGCAATCCGAGGTGACTCGCGGGAAAGTGCCACAGAAAACAGACCGCCACCCTCGCGGTGGTAAGGGTGAAACGGTGCGGTAAGAGCGCACCAGCATCCCGGGTGACCGGGGTGGCTAGGCAAACCCCACCCGAAGCAAGGCCAAGAAGGCCGCACCTTGGTGCGGCCGCGCAGGCGTTCGAGGGCTGCTCGCCCGAGCCTGCGGGTAGGCCGCTCGAGGCACCCGGTGACGGTGTGTCCAGATGGATGGTCGCCGCCGCGCCGCCGTTGCTTATGCGCGGCGGCGGGGAACAGAATCCGGCTTACAGGCCAACTCGTCCGCCTTCTAATGCCCCGCTTTGCGGACCGCCTTGGCGAGGTCCCGCAGGGTGTCGTCGAGTTCGTCGCGGCAGCGGTCGGCCAGGTCGGCCTCCCGCTGATACAACAGCCCGTAGGTGAAGGTGTCCTCGCCGGCGGCGTGCGCGATCTCGGCCTCCTGACGCAGATGCTCGCGGCTTACGACGCTGTCTTGATGGTCACCGAGCAGCGACTGGACCGCCTTGGCCTTTTCGGACACCTTCGCGGCGCCGGTAGCGGAGGCGGTGTAGCGAAGTCGCTTGGCGCGCTTGCGGATCCGGTGGATCGCCTCGTCGCGTTGGTGTTGGTCGTCCGGGTGCTCGCGGTCGATTAGCGCGGCGGCATTCTGGGCCTTGCGGACCTTCTTGTAAGCGGCCTCGATGGTTACCGGCGGCTGTTCCTCGGCCGTGGCGGCGCCCGGAGTTTCGGCCGCTATCAGGTCGAGGGAGTCCAGCAGGCGAAAGTACCGCTGCGAGCGCATGGCGATCAATGACCGGCGCAGCCCGGTCTGGTAGCGCCGCTGGGCGCCGCCGACCAGACGTTCGCGCACCGGTCCGCGCACCAACTCCGGTGCGAGCCCGTCCAAGGCGCGCTCGTATCGTTCGGCGAGCACCTCGGCGTCGCGCGCAACGCCCAGAATTCCGGCGAGCTCACGCAACTCGTCCAGGACCCACCCCTCCTCGGGCAGCCCGAACGACTCCTGGTAGTCCCGCAGCAGGCTGCGCAGCTTGCGGGTGGTCACCCGCATCTGGTGGATGGCGTCGTAGGCGTCGGCGCGTACCGCGCGATCCCACACCACCAGCTCGCGGACCTGCTCGGCGATCGCGCGCTGCAGCGGATCCTCGGGCGTCGCGGCGCCGTTGGGCGGCGTGCCGAGCACCCGCGCCAGCTTGGAGCCGTGACCCGCCGGCGCGGCCCCGGCGTCCAGCAGCCGGTTGCTCAACCGGTTCAGCAGCTCGACGCCGCCCGTCCCGTTGGAGAGCCCGCTCGCTTCGAGGAGCTCCAATTCCCACTCGCGCCACTCCTGTTCGGTCGGCGCGTCGGTGTCGTCGGATCCCCGCGTCGACCACGCGGTGACATGGTCGTTGCTGAACTCGGCCAGCGCGGTGCCCGCGGCGTCGTACAGCACCTGGCTTTCGCGCCGGGTGGTAATGCGCGCGACGGGCTGCAGCGGGCGGTCGCGGACGATCGCCAGCACCACGTCCGTCAACTCGTTGGGCACGGAGTCGTTTCCGTCCGTTGCGTCCAGCGGTAGCCGGACCTCGGTGCGGGCGTCGGGACCGGACGGCAGCTTCAGGTGCCATCCCGCGTCGGAGCCACCGGTGCGGCGGCGCAGGGTGATCTTGTTGCGCGCCAAATCGTGTATTGGCGTATCGAAGTACGTCGCATCCAGAGTTTGTATCGGTGACTTCTCGACGTGGGCGACCGCGGCGATCCCCTCGAAGGAGGGTGACACGGTGGATTCGACTACGTCGAACTTGCGCTCGACCTCGAGATGACGCGAGGGTTGCGGCGCTCTTGCAGGCATTTTCGGCTCCACTGAGGGCTGGGCGGGCGCGTTGGGCGCGTCACCGCGGCCGTGAACAGATCGGATGGGAAATGAGCACCCATAGCCTGCCATACCGAAACGACGAGGCCGCCGCGGATCGGCGGGTGCGTGCAGCGCCCGTCGCGGCCGTGCTTACGGCGGCGGGGGAGGAGGCGGCGCGTCGTCCTCGGGCAGCGGCGCATAAGCGGCGGGCGGCGGGACATAGCGTTCGATGTTGTCGGCGATATTGGTGCACCCGCTGACCGAGATGCGCCGGCCCGCGCCCACACACACGGTCGCCTCCGCCCGATCGGCGGAATGCGCGGCAACGACAATTGCCGGAGTTGCGGCCAAGCCCGCGAACACCAGCACTGCGGCAAACCAGCGGCGCCGAATCATCTGCGGTCTCCTTCCTGCCACTCGTAAAGCATTCTGCCGTCGCGGCCCGGCCGACGGGGCGAGATCGAGGAATGGCTCCATAATCCTTTGCCGGGGATTAGCGCATGCGCGGCGAGAAAACGCCTTATGGTTTGCGGTACTGATAATGGCCGCGGTTGCGGATGCCCGACGAAGGAGCGTTTCCATGTGGTCTTTTGTTCGCCCGGCGGCCCGAGTTGTTGCCGGCGCAATGGCGGCCGGCGCGGTCAGCGTGGCAATGCTTTCCGCGACGGCGGGTTCGGCCGCCGCGGACTGGCCGATGGACGATCCGGAACCGGCGCCCTCGTCGCAACCGAATTGCACGGCGGCCGACCTTGCCCAGGTTTCGTCGGGCGTGGCCGCGGCGACGTCGGCGTATTTGTTCACCCACCCCGACGTCAACGCGTACTTCACCAGCCTGAAGGGGCAGCCGCGCGACGACATGCGTGGGCAGTTGAAGCAGTACATGGACGCCAACCCGCAGACCCATGCCGACCTCGAGGGCATTCGCCAGCCGTTGACCGACTTCCAGAATCGGTGCCGCTGACCGATCGCCCTCAGCCGGCCGGTGGTGGTGGCGGCGGCTGCAGATGCATCGCCAGGTCGCTCAGCTGCAAAATCGTCTGGACCTCGCTGTCGCGGAATGGCCGTCCATCGGGGGCCAGCAGGTCGTGGAACCATTCCTGCGGCATCGCGGGGTCCGGGTTCGGGTGGTCCCAGGAATCCCAGGGGAAGAAGGTCTGCGTTTTGCCGGCGACAAAGCCCCAGTTGAACGCGCCGACGCCGGAACGCTTCGCGATCGGCAGTGTGTCCTGCACCGTGCTGCCCAGCGGCCGGGCCATGTACTCGGTGCACAGGATGGGCCGGCCCTGCGGGACGAGCTCGGCGATGCGCCTCTCGAACTCCTCCGGCCCCGCGTAGGAGTGGAACGTGATGACGTCGGAGTTGTCGAGCTGGATGCCGCTGATAACGCTGCGGCGTCCCGGGTCGGCCCACTCGCCGTGCCAGACGCCACTGGTCAACGGCTGGCAGGGATCGACCAGCCGCGCCCACTCGAACACCTGGGGCAGCAGCTGGGCGACCAGGTCCACCTTGTCTTTGCGCTCGACCGAGGCGTAGGCGTCGGCCGGGTTGTCCGGCTCGTTCCACAGGTCCCAGCCCAGGATGCGGTCGTCACTGCGGAACTGCGTCAGCACCCCGGTGACGTAGCCGCGCATGGTGCGCAGGTAGGCATGATCGTCGAGGCGCGCCGCCCCCGGACTCTGCACCCAGCCGGAGTTGTGGATGCCCGGCCGCGGCGCGCGCTGCGGACCGGCCTGGGGGAACGGGTCCCAGCAGGAATCGAACAGGACGAACAGCGGTTTGATGCCGTGGCGGGCGGCGATGTCGACGAACTGGGCGAGCCGGACCTGAAACCCGCGGGAGTCCTGCGCCCAGAGTTGATCGTGCAGGAAGACCCGTATCGCGTTGAACCCGTTGGTCCGTGCCCAGCCCAGTTCGGTATCGATGCGCCGGGGGTCGAAGGTTTCGCGCTGGAACATCTCCAGCTGATTGATGGCGTTGGAGGTGATGTAGTTCGCGCCGACCGGCCAGCCCTGCGCCTGATACCAGCGGTTGGCCCGCTCGGGCGACCACCGGCTTGCTTGCGGCGAGGTGTTGGGCGGTCGCGCCGACGCGCGTGGTGTCTGGGCCAAAGCCATGCCTCCCGCTACCAGCAGCGGCAGCGTCAACACCGTTCGACGGTGCACGAAGTCACCGCGATTCCCCCGGTCGATGTGGTCCACCCCTGCTCGTCAGAGTTCGGTTCTTCCCCGCGAGCCATCGTACATCCCTGAACCGCAACGCTTTTCAGCGGTTTCATGGCGATGGGGATAACGTGTCGACCAGGCGCGAACCTCAGACCGGCGACGTCACCGGGCAACACACCCCCACCGATCGAGACGGACAGATCAGAAGCAGTGCTCGTCGGCGGGAAAGACCCCGCCGGCCACCTCTCGCGCATATTGCGTTGCGGCCCGGCGCAATTCCCCGCCGATGTCGGCGAACCGCTTGACGAAGCGGGCGGCCTTGCCGCTGCTCATACCGGCCATGTCCTGCCAAACCAGGACCTGGCCGTCGCAGTTGGGCCCGGCACCGATGCCGACGGTCGGGATGGTCAGCTTGCCGGTGATCTGGGTGGCCAGTTCGGCCGGCACCATCTCCATGACGACCGAGAACGCGCCGGCCTCGGCCACGGCGATCGCGTCGTGCACCGTCTGCTCGGCGGCGTCACCGCGACCCTGGACCCGGAAGCCGCCCAGGCCGTTGACGCTCTGCGGGGTGAACCCGATGTGCGCCATCACCGGGATGCCGGCGGCGGTCAGACAGGCGATCTGCTCGGCCACCCGCTCGCCGCCCTCGAGCTTGACCGCGTGCGCGCCGCCCTCCTTCATGAACCGGGTGGCGGCGGCCAGCGCGGCGGCCGGCCCGGCCTCGTAGCTGCCGAACGGCAGGTCGGCGACGACCAACGCGTGCGGGGCACCCCGCACCACGCCGCGCACCAGCGGAATCAACTCGTCGATCGAGACGGGCACGGTGGTGTCGTAGCCGTACACCACGTTGGCCGCCGAGTCGCCGACCAGCAGCACCGGGATGCCGGCCTCGTCGAAAATGCGGGCGGTCGAGTAGTCGTAGGCCGTGAGCATGGCCCACTTGTGGCCTTCGGCCTTCATCTTCTGCAGGTGATGGGTGCGAATCTTGGTCCGCGGCTTTTCGGGCTGCGCAGGCGAGTTGGCACCGTAAACGTTGTGCTCAGACATCATTGTCCCTAAGGGTGGTCGGTTCGATCCTCGTGGCCGTTATTGGTCCCCGGGTTCGTCGGACCACTCGATTCTGCCATTTCTTTTGCGCAGTTGCATCGCCGCGACGGTGTGAGACATACCATTCGCGCATGCAGCGGCTGAGTGGACTGGACGCCAGCTTCCTGTACCTGGAGACCTCGTCACAGCCCCTGCATGTGTGCTCGATCATCGAGCTGGACACGTCGACGGTGCCAGGCGGCTACAGCTTCGACCGGCTGCGCGACGCCCTTGCGCTACGGATCAAGGCGATCCCGGCGTTCCGCGAAAAGCTCGCGAACAGTCCGCTGAATCTCGATCACCCGGTGTGGGTGGACGACGAGAAGTTCAACATCGATCGCCACCTGCACCGCATCGCGGTGCCCGCGCCGGGAGGGCGGGCCGAGCTCTCCGAGATCTGCGGCCACATCGCCGAGCGGCCGTTGGACCGCGGCCGGCCGCTCTGGGAGATGTGGGTCATCGAAGGCGTGGCCGGCACGGACTGCCACCGCTCGGACGGTCTCGGCGGGCGGCTGGCGGTGATGACCAAGGTGCACCACGCCGGCGTCGACGGCGTGACGGGCGCCAACCTGATGTCGCAGTTGTGCTCGACCGAAGCCGACGCTCCCGCCCCTGAGCCGGCCGAGGGCGTCGGCGGGGCCCACGGCTGGCAGATCGCGGCCGGCGGCCTGGTCCGCTTCGCGGCCCGGCCGCTGCACCTGGCCAACGTGGTGCCCGACACGGTCTCGTCGGTGCTCGCCACGGTGCGACGCGCGCGCGAAGGCCTCGCCATGGCACGTCCTTTCGCGGCGCCCCGAACCGCGTTCAACGCCAAGATCACTGACCGCCGCAACGTCGCTTATGCCGAATTGGATCTCGACGACATCAAAGGGGTGAAGAACCATTTCGGCGTCAAAGTCAACGACGTCGTGATGGCATTGGTCTCGGGTGTGCTTCGCCAATACCTGACGGACCGAAATGAATTGCCGGATTCGTCGCTGGTGGCGTCCGTCCCCGTTTCGGTGCACGGCAGATCCGACCGGCCGGGCCGCAATCAGGTGTCGGCGATGTTTTCGAGTTTGCACACCCAGATCACCGATCCGGTGGAACGGCTGAAAGCCATCGCCCGGACGAATTCGGTTGCCAAAGAACACAGTTCAGCCATCGGTGCATCACTGCTGCAGGATTGGTCGCAATTCGCCGCCCCGGCGGTTTTCGGCATCGCGATGCGGATCTACGCCAGAACCCGATTCACCGACAGCATGCCCGTGCACAATTTGGTGGTCTCCAACGTGCCCGGGCCGCAGGTTCCGCTGTACATGCTGGGCTGCGAGGTCAAATCGATGTATCCGCTCGGCCCGATATTTCACGGCTCGGGACTCAACATCACCGCGATGTCGCTGCAGGGCAAACTCGACATCGGGCTGGTCGCCTGCCCCGATCTGTTGCCGGACTTGTGGGAGATGGCCGACGAGTTCGCGGTGGCGATGGAGGAGCTGCTCGCGCTCGCGCGGTAGCTCCGGTGGCGGTGCCGCTAATCAGGATCTCAGGTTTCCTCTGGCAGCATAGATTGGCATGGGCCTGTCTCGTCGCGCCAGGATCGCGCGCACGCTGCTGATCTGGACGTCGATGGCTGCCGTCGCGCTGCTTGCAGCCGGGTGTGTCCGCGTTGTGGTCGGACGCGCCGTCATGTCCGGACCGAAGCTGGGCCAGGCGGTGGAGTGGACGCCGTGCCGGGCCGCGAACCCGAAGGTCAAACTCCCGGCCGGCGCGCTGTGCGGCAAACTGGCCGTGCCGGTCGACTACGACCACCTCGACGGCGACGTGGCGACGCTGGCCATGATTCGTTTCCCCGCGACCGGAGACAAGATCGGCTCGCTGGTGATCAACCCCGGCGGGCCGGGGGAGTCCGGCATCGAGGCCGCGCTCGGTGTCGTCCAGTCGCTGCCCAAGAAGGTGCGCGAACGATTCGACCTCGTCGGCTTCGACCCCCGCGGGGTCGGGGCGTCGCGCCCGGCGGTGTGGTGTAACTCCGACGCCGACAACGACCGGCTGCGCACGGAGCCCAACGTCGACTACAGTCCGGCGGGCGTGGCGCACATGGAAGACGAGACCAAGCAGTTCGTCGGCCGCTGCATCGACAAGATGGGCAAGGACTTCCTGGCCAACGTCGGGACCGTCAACGTCGCACGGGATCTCGACGCCATCCGCGCGGCGCTCGGTGACGAGAAGCTGACCTACCTCGGCTACTCCTACGGCACCCGGATCGGCTCGGCGTACGCCGAGGCCTTCCCGCACAACGTGCGGGCGATGATCCTCGACGGCGCCGTCGACCCCAACGCCGATCAGATCGAAGCCGACCTTCGGCAGGCCAAGGGATTCCAGGACGCGTTCAACGATTACGCCGCCGAATGCGCCAAGCAGCCGACCTGCCCACTGGGCACCGACCCGGCCAAGGCGGTGGACGTCTACCACAGCCTGGTCGACCCGATGGTCGACCCGAACAACCCCATGGTCGGCCGTCCGGTCCCGACGAACGACCCACGCGGACTGGGCTACTCCGACGCGATCATCGGCACCATCATGGCGCTCTACTCGCCGAACCTGTGGCATCACCTGACCGACGGCCTGTCCGAACTCGTCGACCACCACGGCGACACCCTGCTCGCGCTGGCCGACATGTACATGCGCCGCGACTCGCACGGCCACTACAGCAACGCCACAGACGCGCGGGTGGCGGTCAACTGCGTGGACCAGCCGCCGATCACCGACCGCGCCAAGGTGGTTGACGAAGACCGCCGCTCCCGCGAGGTCGCGCCGTTCATGAGCTACGGGCAGTTCACCGGCAACGCCCCGCTGGGCACCTGCGCGTTCTGGCCGGTGCCGCCAACGAGCAAGCCGCACACCATTTCCGCGCCCGGCCTGGCGCCCACGGTGGTGGTGTCGACGACCCACGATCCCGCCACCCCGTACAAGGCCGGCGTCGATCTGGCCAACGAGCTGCGCAGCTCGCTGCTCACCTACGACGGCACCCAGCACACGGTGGTCTTCCAGGGCGACGGCTGCATCGACAACTACATCACCGCGTATCTGGTCAGCGGGTCCATCCCGCCCGACGGCGCCAAGTGCTGACGCGGCATGGCGGCAATCAAGCTGTGGCCCTAAGGCTCTGAGACCAAGGCGTAACCGTTTCGCGCTGTCCCGGGTACCCGCGGCTGCAACGATGACAGCCATGTCGCGCCTGAGATCGGTGAGCTCGGCGCTGTTTTCATTCGGGCTGCTGCTCGGTGGTCCCTGCGTCCTCGCGCCGCCCGCGGCCGTCGCCACGCCGGAACCCGGCGCCGGGCAGACGCCGGGCCCGAATCCGCCGTCGGCCGCGGCGCCGCAGGGTTGGGGAAGTTGCGGCCAATTCGTCGACGACACAAGCGAAATCCCCACCGCACAGTGCACCACCGTGCCGGTGCCGATCGACTACAACAACCCCGGCGGCGGGCAGGCCAAGCTGGCGGTGATCCGGATACCCGCGACGGGACAACGGGTCGGATCGCTTCTGGTCAACCCCGGCGGTCCCGGCGGTTCGGCGGTCGACATGGTGGCCGCGATGGCCTCGAACCTGGCGGACTCTCCGGTCCGGCGCAACTTCGATCTGGTCGGCTTCGATCCGCGCGGGGTGGGCCATTCCACCCCGGCGCTGCGCTGCCGCACCGACGCCGAGTTCGACGCGTACCGGCGTGAGCCGATGGTCGACTACAGCCCCGGCGGGGTGGCGCATATCGAGCAGCTTTACCGGCAGGTGGCCCAGCAGTGCGTCAGCCGGATGGGCACGGCGTTTCTGGCCAACACCGGCACCACCTCGGTCGCCCGCGACATGGATGCCGTGCGCCAGGTGCTGGGCGACGACCAGATCAACTATTTGGGCTACAGCTATGGCACCGAGCTGGGCACCGCCTACCTGGAGAAGTTCAGCAACCACGTGCGCGCGATGGTGCTCGACGGCGCCATCGACCCGACCGTCGGGCCGATCGACGAGAACGTCAACCAAATGGCGGGATTCCAAACCGCTTTCAACGACTACGCCACCGACTGCGCCCGCTCGGCTGGCTGCCCGCTGGGCACCGACCCGACCCAATTCGTCAACCGGTACCACGCGCTGGTCGACCCGCTGGCGACCAAGCCGGGCCGCACCGCGGACCCGCGCGGCCTGAGCTACGCCGACGCGACCACCGGCACCATCAACGCGCTCTACACACCGGCGCACTGGAAATACCTGACCAGCGGCCTGCTCGGCCTGGCGCGCGGCACCGACGCCGGCGACCTGCTGCTACTCGCCGACGACTACGACGGGCGCGACAAGAACGGGCACTACGCCAACGACCAGGACGCGTTCAACGCGATCCGCTGCGTCGACGCGCCGAACCCGACGGACCAGGCCAGCTGGGTGAGCGCCGATCAGCTCATCCGCCAGGCGGCGCCGTTCCTCAGCTACGGGCAGTTCACCGGGAACGCTCCGCGCGATTTGTGCGCGCTGTGGCCGGTGCCGGCGACGTCGGCGCCGCACGCCGCACCGCCCATGGCCGCCGGCAAGGTCGTCGTCGTCTCCACCACCCACGATCCGGCCACGCCGTATCAGGCCGGCGTGAACCTGGCCCGCCAGCTCGGCGGCCCGCTGATCACCTACGACGGGACCCAGCACACCGCGGTGTTCAACGGCCACCAATGCGTGGACAACGCCGTGGTCCGCTACCTCGTCGCCGGCACGCCGCCGCCGGCCGCCTACCGCTGCCAGTCCTGACCAGGGGCGTCTCCGGGGCCCGCCGCCAGGTGTTGGCGTCAGCCCTCGGGCCGATGCAATTCGCCGGGCGAGGCGTCCTGGATTGGATTGTCAGGCGGCCCAGACCGCGGTTGGTCTGCTGACGGGCCGCCGTGGGCCGCCGCCATCAATTCCGCGATACGTTGCGGATCTGCCCGGTCGGTCAGTTCCTTGAGAAAGGAATAGACCCCCTGCAAGGGAAATCGAAACGGTTCATCCGTCGTCTTGCGCAGGACGGCGCAGGCGAGACTGTCCTGGATGTCCGGATGCGCGGCGACGAACTCGGAGGTGATCTGGCCGGGGATCATCGGCATCATCACGCTGTCGCTCGACAGCACAGCAAGCAGGACCTCATAACCGTTTGCGGTGGCCATGTCGTAGAAGAATCCCGGCTGCACGTTGTATAAGCCGTGGTCGACCCATCCCAGGCACGTCGTCCAGTGGATCATCACGCCGCCCGGGGCGGTGTGGTCGTGAATCGCCTTATAGCAATTGGCTTGATTGAAGACGTGCTCGCTGGTGCCGTTGTTGATGCAGACGTCGAACCTTGTCCCCAGATCGAAGGGCAGGTTGAGATCCTGCTGCAGGCGATAATCATTGGGCGGGAGCAGATCGATGGCGTTGTAGCTTCGGAAGTCAAACAAAGCTTTGTAGATTCGCTTGGCGTCGGCATAGACCTCGGACATGCCGTCCGGGACCGTCTCGGCCAGCAACGCGGCGCGCCGTGGTCCTTCGGCAACAAGAAGCGGGATCGCCTGCGTCACATCAATCGTGGTCTCGGCTTCGCCGAATTCCAGGAGGCGGCAATCCTGAGGAAGCAGGCCGCGGCGCGACGCCTCCAACAGGAAGCTGAGCTCAATATTCGAAAGTGCCATCACGAAGTCGGGTTAGGTAGACGGCGGCGCATGGCGGCTGATGTTATGGCGCGCCGCCGGAACGAAAGACGACTTTTCAGCGATTAGCGAACTGTGGGATTGCAGTCCGCGTAGCCGCTCGCGTGCTTCCGAGTATGGCCTGGTCCCCGAATAGCGGTAGCGGTTCGGTAACACAGAATTAACAGCAGTTGCATACTGTTCGGGTTATGGATCGACAGAAGGAATTCGTCCTCCGCACCCTCGAGGAACGAGACATCCGCTTCGTTCGGCTGTGGTTCACCGATGTGCTCGGTTTCCTCAAGTCGGTCGCCATCGCCCCGGCCGAGCTCGAGGGTGCTTTCGAGGAGGGCATCGGGTTCGACGGCTCCTCGATCGAGGGCTTCTCGCGGGTCTCGGAATCCGACACTGTGGCCAATCCCGACCCGTCCACCTTCCAGGTGCTGCCGTGGTCCTCGGCCAACGGCCACCATCACTCGGCGCGGATGTTCTGCGACATCACCATGCCGGACGGGTCGCCGTCGTGGGCGGACCCGCGGCACGTGCTGCGCCGCCAGCTGCAGAAGGCCAACGACCTGGGCTTCTCCTGCTACGTGCACCCCGAGATCGAATTCTTCCTGCTCAAGCCGGGCCCCGACGACGGCACGCCGCCGGTTCCCGTCGACAACGCCGGCTACTTCGATCAGGCCGTCCACGACTCGGCCTCCAACTTCCGCCGGCACGCGATCGAATCCCTGGAATTCATGGGCATCTCGGTGGAGTTCAGCCACCACGAGGGCGCGCCCGGCCAGCAGGAGATCGACCTGCGCTTCGCCGACGCCCTGTCGATGGCCGACAACGTGATGACGTTCCGCTACGTCATCAAGGAGGTCGCGATCGAGAACGGCGCCCG
Organism: Mycobacterium senriense; assembly: GCF_019668465.1. NCBI lineage: Bacteria > Bacillati > Actinomycetota > Actinomycetes > Mycobacteriales > Mycobacteriaceae > Mycobacterium > Mycobacterium senriense. The sequence goes on from NZ_AP024828.1 coordinate 4,027,079, forward strand.
CGCGACCTTCATGCCCAAGCCGTTCGGCCAGCACCCCGGCTCCGCGATGCACACCCACATGAGCCTGTTCGAGGGTGACGTCAACGCGTTCCACAGCCCCGACGACCCGCTGCAGCTCTCCGATGTGGGCAAGTCCTTCATCGCCGGGATCCTCGAGCACGCCTCGGAGATCAGCGCCGTCACCAACCAATGGGTCAACTCCTACAAGCGACTGGTCGGCGGCGGCGAGGCGCCGACCGCCGCGTCATGGGGTGCGGCCAACCGGTCCGCGCTGGTGCGGGTGCCGATGTACACGCCGCACAAGACGTCGTCGCGGCGCGTCGAGGTCCGCAGCCCCGACTCGGCGTGCAACCCGTACCTGACCTTCGCCGTGCTGCTGGCCGCCGGGCTGCGCGGGGTGGAGAAGGGCTACGTGCTGGGGCCGCAGGCCGAGGACAACGTATGGGACCTGACCGCCGAGGAGCGCATCGCGATGGGCTACCGCGAGCTGCCGACGAGCCTGGACAGCGCGCTGCGCGCCATGGAGTCCTCCGAGCTGGTCGCGGAAACCTTGGGGGAGCACGTCTTTGACTTCTTCCTGCGCAACAAGCGCACGGAGTGGGCCAACTACCGCAGCCACGTCACCCCGTACGAGCTGCGCACCTACCTGTCGCTCTGACCCGGATCGAGCGCCGATCAGGCTGAACGCCGGCGGCTTGCGCTACGGTCGTGGGCGTGACCAAACCCGCGACGCAGCGCCCCAGGCTGCCCAGCGTCGGCCGGCTCGGGTTGGTCGATCCGCAAGCGGCCGAACGCATGGCGCAGCTGGGTTGGTACGACCACGACGACCAGGCCCACGTCGACCTGCTCTGGTCGCTGTCGCGCGCGCCGGATCCCGACGCCGCGCTGCTCGCCCTGGTCCGGCTGTCGGAGAACCCCGACGCCGGATGGGATCAGCTGAACGCGGCCCTGCTGGCCGAACGTCCGCTGCGCGGCCGGCTGTTCGGCGTGCTCGGCTCGTCGCTGGCCCTGGGCGATCACCTGATCGCCCAGCCGCAGTCCTGGAAACTCTTGCGCGGCAACGTCACACTGCCCACCCACGACCAGCTGTGCGACATGTTCACCGAATGCGTCGACGAGGCGCTGGCGGCGCCGGGTTCGGCGATGGTGCGCCTTCGCACCCTGTACCGCGACCGGCTGCTGGTGCTGGCCGCGCTGGATCTGGCCGCGACGGTCGAGGACGAACCGGTGGTTCCGTTCACCGTGGTGGCGGCCCACCTGTCGGACCTGGCGGACGCCGCGCTGGCCGCCGCGCTGCGAGTGGCCGAAAACAGCGTGTGCGGCGAGCGGACGCCGCCGCGGCTGGCGGTCATCGCGATGGGCAAATGCGGTGCCCGCGAACTGAACTACGTCAGCGACGTCGACGTCATCTTCGTCGGCGAGCAGGCCGACCCGGTCACCACCCGGGTGGCCAGCGAGATGATGCGGCTGGCCTCCGAGGCCTTCTTCCAGGTCGATGCGGGGCTGCGGCCGGAGGGGCGCAGCGGTGAACTGGTCCGCACCGTCGAGTCGCACGTCGCCTACTACCAGCGCTGGGCGAAGACCTGGGAGTTCCAGGCGCTGCTGAAAGCCCGTGCGGCGGTGGGCGACGCGGAGCTCGGCCAGCGCTACCTGGACGCGCTGATGCCGATGGTCTGGGTCGCCTGCGAGCGTGAGGATTTCGTGGCCGAGGTGCAGGCGATGCGCCGCCGGGTCGAGCAGCTGGTGCCCGCCGAGGTCCGCGGCCGCGAGATCAAGCTCGGCAGCGGCGGATTGCGCGACGTGGAATTCGCCGTGCAGCTCCTGCAGCTGGTGCACGGCCGCGGCGACGACTCGCTGCACGTGGCGTCGACGGTGGACGCGCTGGCCGCGCTGGGCAAGGGCGGCTACATCGGCCGCGAGGACGCCGCCAACCTGACCGCCTCCTACGAGTTCCTCCGGCTGCTCGAGCACCGGTTGCAGCTGCAGCGGCTCAAGCGCACCCACCTGCTGCCCGAGGCCGACGACGACGAGGCGGTGCGCTGGCTGGCGCGGGCGGCCCACATCCGGCCGGACGGGCGCCATGATGCGGCAGGGGTGTTGCGCGAGGAGTTGCGGCACCAGAACCTGCGGGTGTCCCAGCTGCACGCCAAGCTCTTCTATCAGCCGCTGCTGGAATCCATCGGACCGCCAGGGCTGGAGATCGCCCGCGGCATGACCTCCGAGGCGGCCGAGCGCCAGCTGGCGGCGCTGGGCTACGAGGGCCCGCAGTCCGCGTTGAAGCACATGTCGGCCCTGGTCAACCTGAGCGGCCGGCGCGGCCGGGTGCAGTCGGTGCTGCTGCCCAGGCTGCTGAACTGGATGTCGTACACGCCCGACCCCGACGGCGGGCTGCTGGCCTACCGGCGGCTGTCCGAGGCGCTGTCCGGGGAAAGCTGGTACCTGGCCACGCTGCGCGACAAGCCCGCGGTGGCCCGCCGGCTGATGCACGTGCTGGGCACCTCGGCGTACGTGCCGGACCTGCTGATGCGTGCGCCGCGGGTGATTCAGGACTACGGCGACAGCCCGTCCGGCCCGAGGCTGCTCGAGGCCGACCCCGCCTCGGTGGCGCGGGCGCTGGTCGCCTCGGCCAGCCGTTATTCCGACCCGGTGCGCGCGATCGCCGGGGCGCGCACGCTGCGGCGGCGCGAGTTGGCCCGCATCGCCTCCGCCGACCTGCTCGGCATGCTCGAGGTCACCGACGTGTGCGCGGCGCTGACGTCGGTGTGGGTGGCGGTGCTGCAGGCCGCGCTGGACGCGATGATCCGGGCAACAACCCGCCTGAGGACGCGCAGGCGGCGGCGCGGTCGCGCCACCAGACACGGCCAGTGCTGGCAGTGGGTCGGCTGGGGCGGCGGCGCGTCGGGTCACGTCCTGACGCCGACGCGATGTTCGCATCGCAGAACCCGCACGCCGGCGTCGAGGATATCCGCAGCAGTTGCTTTGACTGGGCGCGACCGCGCCGCCGAACAGATCTGGGCGCGCTGGATCGCACAGCGTCGACCCGCCGTTGGATGGTCGATCGCCAACCGTAGGCTCCGAGGACGTCGCCAGGGCCGCTGGTGCACCCCGTCGTCCACGCCGCACTACTCACTGAGCAGTGGCAGCAGCCGTGGGTAGACTCAGGCACGTAAGCTGCGCGCAGCACTCGGGCGCTTCGGCGACGCTGGAGACTGCTGCGGTTCCCGCTGATGGCTGACGCTGATGAAAATTTCGGCCGGCGTGTATCCGCCGAGGCGTGATGCAGGAGATAACGGGCGGATCGGGCGCCCTGCGTCGATCTGAGCGGTTAGCCGCGGCGCGGCGCGGACGCACGACGCACGCGAGTTGGGCCGCGATTTGGCCGACGTCGACGACCGCGCAGCTGCGCGGTTCACGTGCGCATCGCGCATCGATGCGCGCGCTGCACAACACCTCGACGCTGCAGTGCCTGGATGCGATCGCCGCGGCCGACCTGGTGCCCGCCGACGAGGTGGAGCTGCTGCGGCAGGCCTGGCTGACCGCCACCCGGGCGCGCAACGCGCTGGTGCTGGTCCGCGGCAAGCCCACCGACCAGCTGCCCGGACCCGGGCGTCAGCTCAACGCGGTCGCCGTGGCCGCGGGCTGGCCGACCGATGAGGGCGGGGAATTCCTGGACAACTATCTGCGGGTGACGCGGCGAGCAAAAGCGGTGGTGCGCAAGGTGTTTGGGAGTTGAGTCAGGAGGCCGGCGCGTTGGATGCCATATTCGAGGTGCTCAGCGCGGCGGAGGCCGATCGCGTGACCGCGCTGTACGCTCCGCTGGCCGATGCGGTCCGCGAGCTCGTCGACGCCACCATCCGGACCGAGGCCGACGACGACGTCGTCGCCGAAGCCAAGCGGGCGATCGAAGCCGTCACCGCGTCGTTGCGGCAACGCACCCGCCCGCTCGGGGTGAGCTACCGCGTCAACGGCCGCCCGCTGCCGCTGGGCAACGCCGCGATCGGCGTGTGCAACCCCATCGCCCCGCCGATCGTCGTGCACCACGAGGGCGACGGGCGCTGCTGGAGCGAGTTCACCCTCGGCTCGGCGTACGAGGGTCCGCCCAAGCTGGTGCACGGCGGCGTCAGCGCCCTGGTGCTCGACCACATGCTCGGCGAGGCGGCCAGCGAGGGGCTGTCCAAGGCACGCTTCACCGGCACCATCACCGTCAAGTACCTGCGTGGCACCCCGCTGGGCCCGCTTCGCTGCGAGGCTTGGGTCGACGGCAAGGAGGGCCGCAAAGTCTTTGCGCGCGGCACCATTTCGGATGCCGCCGGCGTCACCGTCGAGGCCGACGGCGTCTTCATCGAGCCGGCCTGGGCGCAGGAGGGGCAGTGAAGTTCTACATCAGCAGCGCCTTCCTGAACACCCGCGAGATCATCGAGCTCGCCAAGGCGGCCGACGAGCTCGGCTACGACGGGATCGGCATCCCCGATCACGTCGTCAACCTGGAGACGCTGGACACCCCGTACCCGTACACCAAAGACGGGGAGCGGCGCTGGCAGCCGTTCACCGACTGGCCCGATCCCTGGGTGCTCGTCGGTGCGCTGGCGCAGGTCACCACGCGGTTGCGGTTCGTCAACACCGTCTACATCCCCGCGATGCGCAACCCGTACTCGGCGGCCAAAGCCATTGGCACCGCGGCGGTTCTGGCGTCCGGCCGGGTGGAGCTAGGTATCGGCGTGGGGTGGTGCCGCGAGGAGTTCGCGCTGATGGGCGAGCAATTCGAGGCCCGCGGCAGGCGCACCGACGAAATCATCGACTTGATGCGGGCGCTGTGGTCGCCGGGCTGGACCGAGTTCGACGGCCAGTTCTACCAAACGCCGCGGCTGGAGATGCAACCCACTCCGCCACCGATACCGGTGTATGTCGGTGGGCTCAGCGACATCGCGCTGCGGCGCGCCGCCCGCAACGACGGCTGGATCGGCGATCTGATCAAGTCCGAGCGGGCCATCGAGGCGGTCGGCCGGCTGCGGGAGATGCGCGCCGAAAACGGTTTGACCATGGACGGTTTCACCATCCTGACGCCGCTTACCGACGCGTTCACCACCGCCGACTACCAACGCGTCGAGGACGCCGGCGTCACCGGCATCATCACCATGCCGTGGATGTTCTACGCCGGTCCCGATGCCGGCCTGGACGACAAGATCGACGGCATGCAGCGCTTCCGCAAGGACCTCGCGCTCGACGGCTAGGCGACACCTGATTCGGCGCAGCGGGGCACCTAACCGGGGGCGAAGGCACGCTTGCGCGACCCGACATCGCTTATGTTTCGGGAACCCTTGCCCGGAACGGAGTCCAGATGCGCCTTACGATGTGCGTTGCGGCTGCGGCCGTCGGAGTGGTGACGGCAGCGTGCGGTGGTTCACCGTATGCGGGCATCTCGACGACCACGGGTGGGAACCACATCAACACGGCCACGACCATCGTGCCGCAGGCCACGTCCGCCGCCGCCGTCGCCTATCTGCGGTCGCTGATCCCGACGCCGGCGACCACGAACAGAACCGACGGCCCCGATCCCATTCATGACGGCGGCATCCGTTCGCACTTCTTCGTCAACGGGTCTCCGGCCGACGTGATGAGGGCCTATAAGGTCGCGCTGTTGAGCATGAACTGGACGCTGATCGTCGACAGCGCGGGTGACGGGCCGGGCGGCGGCGGAGCCACGTATACCGCCAGGAATGGCAACGCCTTCGGGGTCTTCACCGGAGGGGGCTTCGGCAGCACGACGGACATCGACGCCTGCGCGTGGCCGTCGGCGCCCGCCGACAAGGACTGCGATCGGCACGAATAATCCGGCGACGCGCTGAGCGCAACCGACCGTGGCGTTCATCGCCGGGCTACCCACCACCGGCACGGATTGCGGCGTTCTGTGCGCAGCGGCTCAGTTGACCCTGATGACGAGCTTGCCGAGGTGGGTTCCGTCCCGCAGTCGCTCGAATGCCGCTCTCGCGTCTGCGAATTCGAAGATTTCGTCGATAACCGGTGTGAGCCCGGTGGTGGTGACGGCCCGCACGAGGCTTTGAAGATCTGTGCGGTCGCCCACCGTGATGGACCGAGTTGTTGCGTCGGTGCCCTTGAGCAAGAAATAGTCGATCCCGGGATTGTCCTCGCTCAGGAAGCCGATCAAGGTCACTTCGCCGCCCACGGCGACCGCCCGCAATGACTGCTCGATGGTGGCCGGCCCGCCAACTTCGACGACGCGGTCCACGCCGCGACCTTGGGTCAATTCCCGGACCCGTTGGCCCCATTGAGAGTTGGCACGGTAATTGATCACCTCGTCAGCGCCCAGCGACTGCAATACCTCCGCCTTTTGAGCACTTGAGGTTGTCGCGATGACACGAGCACCGGCCAGTTTCGCCAGCTGCACGGCGAAGACCGATACCCCGCCCGAACCGAGCGTCAATACGGTTTGGCCGGCGCGGATCGGCGCGGGACCGCCTAGCGCATTCCAGGCGGTGACACCGGCGCAAGGAAGCGTGGCGGCCTGTTCGTCCGACAGGGCGGGTGGCACGGCGACCACCGCTTCCTGGGATACCACTTTGTATTCAGTGAGCCATCCGTCCTGTCCGCTGCCGTAGCTGTCGGACTCTGCGGTTGCCGGCAGGGGTCCACCGAACCACCTGGGCTGAAATGTTCCCACCACCCGGTCGCCGGGGCGGTAGTCGGCGACGCCCTCACCTATCTCGACGACTTCGGCAGCGGCGTCGCTGCACGGCACCAAACCGATTGCGGCGTCACGCACGTAGCGGCCCAGTGGGATCGCTATGTCGCGGTAGTTCAGCGCGACCGCTTTGATCCGCAGCAGGACTTCTCCCCGTTGCGGTGAGGGGACGGGTTCATCGTGTAACCGCAGGCCGTCCAGCCCGCCGTGGCTGTCGAATCGATATGCGCGCATAGCGATAGCCCTTTCAGTCGGAGGTCAGTCGCGGATGAGACCGGTGTCGCCCGTCAGGAAATCGGCACCACCTCCACCGCGGTCTCGGGTCGGGGGATCAGGACGGATTCGGTGATCAACGGGCCGATTTCGCACACGGCGCTCTGCGCTACCACGTGAGCACGAGACGGCCCCGCACACCGCCGGCCTCCAGCCGCCGGTGCGTCTCGGCAGCCTGCCCGGCGGGAAGGGTGTCTGCCACACGCAGGGTCAGGACGCCGGCTTCCACGAGATCGCGCAGGGTGTTGAGAACGTCGGTGCGTGTGGTGTGTTCGGTGACGGAGACCTTGTGCCACACGATGTTTCGTTCTGCGGTGCCGACGTGCTGGCGAGCTGAGGTGATGGCGCCGCCATCGCGGACCGCGGGAACGATCGCATCGTTGTACAGTGCGCCGTCGACGACACCGTCGACCCCCTCGGGTAGTGCTTCACGAATGCGGTCGGCCAGCTTGTCTCCGCGGGGGACGACGATGTCTGCCCCTAACCCTTTCACCAACTGCTCGTCGGTTTCAGCGGCGTCAGCAATGACTTGCAGCCCTTGATATTTGGCCAGTTGGATGGTGTAGCCGCCCAAGGCTCCGGCCGCGCCCGTCACCGCGACCGTGCCGCCGGGGGGAACGGCTAACGCCTCGAGCATGGCGTAGGCGGTCACCGCGTTCATGAGCAGAGTGGACGCGGCAACGGCTGTGACGTTACCCGGTGCCCGCACAATCGAGCGTGCGTCGGTGACCACGTATTCGGCGTACGCGCCGACATCGCCCATCGGGCTGAGCGTAAGGCCGATGACTCGTTCGCCGACCGCGATCGGTGCGCCATCGGCGGACTCGTCGATAACGCCGCAGAAGTCCCATCCCGGTACGTAGGGCGGTTCGGGGTAGCTTCCTCCCGGAAGCGTATCTGGCGCATACGTCCTCTGCATCCAGCCCGACCGCGCCGCCGTGTCAGCGGGATTGACCGCCGCCGCCTGCACGCGGACGCGAACCTGCCCACGCCCCGCGTGGGGCTCCGGCAACTCCAGTAGGCGCAAGACCTCAGGACCACCGAATTCGGTGTAGCCGATCGCTTTCATACCTGACCACAACCGATCATGTGCACTCCTATTCCCGAGGATCGACGTCTGTTACCCGACAACAAATGAAAAGGGCAGGGCAAAGCGGTATTTCATCCGGATGAATGCAGTTCGACGCGCAGCAGCGCGGCGTTGCGCACGATGCCGCGTGGGGGTGCGGTGGTGCCTCCATCGGTGGTGACATAGAAGATTTTTCCTCGCTGTCCGGGACCGCGTCCCCAAGCGGCGCTGGACGGTCCGATCAGCGCTTCGTCGAAGGGTTCGCCGGCGAGGTGACGGACCTCGCTGCTGCGCCGTGGATGCAGCGGTACCCGGTCGATGGTGTTGGCGCGGTGGCGGGTGACGTAGGCGAACCCGGCGTCCTCGTCGAGGCAGAAGTCGTCGGCGTTGTCGATCGCGGCGACGAACTCCGGCGCCCCGGCCGGGTTGCGTGTCAAGGGGTCGACGGCGACCCGCATGAACACTTTCTGCGCGGTGGAGGTGTAGTACAGGTAGCCGGTCTGGGTGCTGTAGTGCAGTCCGTTGATACCCGGTTGGGGCGGGGGCGGCAGGCCGCTGTCGGGGTCGAAGGCCATGGTGTCGTGCGTCAACCACACCTCGGCTGTGGCCGTACGGGCGTCGCAGGCGAGGTCGACTCGCCAGATCAGGCCGGCGAAGCAGTCGGCGACCGCCAGCGCGTCCGGGCCCAGCAGGCAGGCGCCGTTGAGTCCGCGGACGCGGTCGTCGAACCGGCAGATGGTCTCGGGGTGGACGGGGTCCCCCGTTGCCCAACCGGCGAGATCGATTCTGACGAGCAGAGATTCGTGGGTCGTGTAGGCCTCGCTGAGGCAGAGAACGAACACGTCGGGCGCGATTTCCGCAATGCCGGTGACCGGATGGTCAAAGCGATGCAGCAATACGGGGTCCACCAGCGAATCACTCTCGGCGGCCGGGACATACCAAAGCTCCTTCTGCAACACCGCGGTGATCAAGACGGAGCCGTCAGCGCGCACGGCCAGGTTTTCCAGAAAATACTTTTTCGGGAAGAACGCCACGGGTGTCAACGTGACGGTCGGCAGGGGTATATCAGGCATGTCTGGTCCTATGTTCGGGGTGTCTTCAGCCTGGAGCGCGATGTGCAGGGCACGCAGCCCGGCACGAGGTGAGTCGGAGGATTCGCGTAATGGGCGGCTGCTCACTGGTCCAGCCCGGTAGCGTCGGCGGGCACATCGAAAGCGCCCAGCGTGAGGCACACCATGGTGAACCAGCCGAGCAGCACCGTCACGTCAACGATCCCGGCATCGCCGAGCAGATCTTTTGCACGCCGGTACAGTCCCATCGGAACCAGCCGCTCTGCCAGCAATGTCGAGGCAAGTTCGTAGACCACCTGCTGGCGTGGCTCGCTGAAGGATGTCGGCAACCCGGTGATCAACGCTTCGACGTGCCGCGGGTCGAGGTGGCCGTCCCGCTCGCCGATGATCTCGTGCTCGGAACCAGCGTACGCACTGCGCCATCGGCCGCACACCAGGTTGGTCGCGATCTCGATTTCTGCCTTGGTCAGCGTCGAATCGCGCTGATAGTAAGCCCCGGTCGGCACGATCGTCTTGGACAACGTCGGGTTAGCCAGCCATATCCTGTGTGGACCCGGCACCAGCCCGCGTAATTCGCGGGTGAGGTCATAAGCCTGCTTCATCTCCGGTGACATCGCATGCACCGGCGTCTCCACAAACCGGCCGAAAGTGCCGAATCCGCCTGCGTCACTCATCGATTCATCTCCTCGTCAAATCCGAACCGGCATGCGATTCAGTCGCAATAAGAGAATGGGCGTTCATTTTTATGATGCCACTGCCATGCGACCGCGTCAAACGCGAACGCTCATGTGCGTTTGGGGTAGGGTGTGACGATGCCGAAGGTGTCACTCGAATACCGCGCCGAGCGGCGCGCGCACATCCTGGCCGCGGCACGCAGGTGCTTCGTGCGCGACGGCTTCCACGGCACTTCGATGCAGGATCTCGTCGACGAGGCTGGAGTGTCCTCAGGGGCCGTATACCGCTACTTTCCCAGTAAGGACGCCGTCATCGAGACGATCGCCGCCGAGAACCTTGATCAGGTTGTCAACGTGATCCGCGCATCGATTGAGGACGGCTTGACCGCCGAAGCGGCCGTCGGCGCCGTCCTCGACTTCGTCACCGCCCGCCACGCCGAGGATGGATTTGCAGCGATCGCGCTACTTGTCTGGTCGGAGGCCATGCGGAACCCCGTTCTGGCGGAACGGCTCCGCGCCTCGATCACGGACGCGGCCCGGCTCTTGCGATCGCCCAAGCGCGCCGCCCGCGACGCTGCTGCGATGACGGATCTGCTGTTGTGTGTCCTGCCCGGCTACCTGATGCAGTTGGCCCTCACCGGACCGGCGGCCGTCAAACGCATACCCCGAACCGTGGAGAAAGTTTTCGGACCATCGGCCTGATGCCGGTGGGCCCAACCCTGCGCCGATAAGGCCTGGATCGATCGCCACAGATAACCGCGAGACGCGCCAAAGACGAACCACCCGCACGGCGAGTGCCGCGCGGGTGGTTTCGTCAAGCCGACCTAAACGTCGTAGTACAGCGCGAATTCGTAAGGGTGCGGCCGGATTTGGACCGGCAGAATCTCGTTCTCGCGTTTGAAGTTGATCCACGTCTCGATCAGGTCGGGCGTGAATACGCCGCCCTCGGTGAGGTATTCGTGGTCTTCTTCGAGCCGGTCGATCACCGCGGACAGCTGCGTGGGCGCCTGCGGGATGTTGGCGGCCTCCTCGGGCGGCAGCTCGTAGAGGTCCTTGTCGACGGGCGCCTGCGGCTCGATCTTGTTCTTGATGCCGTCCAGGCCGGCCATCAGCATGGCCGAGAACGCCAGGTACGGGTTGCCCGACGAGTCGGGACAACGGAACTCGAGCCGCTTGGCCTTCGGGTTGCTGCCGGTGATCGGGATGCGGACACATGCCGACCGGTTGCGCTGGCTGTAGACCAGGTTGATCGGCGCCTCATAGCCGGGCACCAGGCGCTTGTAGGAGTTCACCGTCGGGTTGGTGAACGCCAGCAGCGACGGCGCGTGGTGCAGCAGGCCGCCGATGTAGTGGCGGGCGGTGTCCGACAGGCCGGCGTAGCCGGTCTCGTCGTACATCAGCGGGGTGCCGTCTTTCCACAGCGACTGGTGGCAGTGCATGCCGGAGCCGTTGTCACCGAACAACGGCTTGGGCATGAACGTGACGGTCTTCCCGTGGGCCCACGCGGTGTTCTTGACGATGTACTTGTAGAGCATCATGTCGTCCGCCGCGTGCAGCAGCGTGTTGAACTTGTAGTTGATCTCGGCTTGGCCGCCGGTGCCCACCTCGTGGTGGCCCTTCTCCAGGCTGAAGCCGGCCGTGATCAGGTTGGTCAGCATCTTGTCGCGCAGGTCGACGTAGTGGTCAACGGGGGCGACGGGGAAGTAGCCACCCTTGGGGCGCACCTTGTAGCCGCGGTTGGGGCTGCCGTCGAGCTCGTTGGGCGAGCCGGTGTTCCACCAGCCCGCGATCGCGTCGATCTCGTAGAACGAGCCGTTGGTGCGCGAGTCGAAGCTGACCGAGTCGAAGATGTAGAACTCGGCCTCGGCGCCAAAGTAGGCGGTGTCGGCCACGCCGGTGCTGATCAGGTAATTCTCGGCCTTGCGGGCGATGTTGCGCGGGTCGCGCGAGTACGGCTCGAGGGTGAACGGGTCGTGCACGAAGAAGTTGAGGTTCAGCGTCTTGGCTTCGCGGAACAGGTCGATCTGCGCGGTCGCGGGATCGGGGAGGAGCAGCATGTCGGATTCGTGAATGGACTGGAATCCGCGAATCGACGAGCCGTCGAAGGCTAAACCGTCCTCAAAAACGCTCTCGTCGAAAAACGAAATCGGGATTGTGAAGTGCTGCATGATGCCGGGCAGGTCACAGAACCGGACGTCGACAAATTCGACGTTTTCGTCCTTGGCGAGTTTGAAGACGTCGTCGGGCGTCGTTTCCGTCACAGAATGCTCCTTTACTTGGTGAGATCCGCGGCCTGACGCTATGGAGCAGATGTTGCCCGTCAGTCAACCCGATGTTGCGCGCACGTTACGTGACCATGCCACACGCTAAAAGTGGCCGCTTCGGCGGCGGGTTCTATTGTGGGGCCATGGATCGCAAGATCGTATCTTTTCCGATGGCAGGGCGCACCGTCCGCCCTCCTTACCAGGCCGTTCCGGCCGGTTATTCGGACCGCGGTCCGCGCCGATGATGGCGGAATCACCATCCGCATACCCCGGGGAGAAGCTCGGATTCCCGCAGAGCGGGCCGGGATCGCTGGCGCCGATGGGGCGCCGGTTGGGCGCGCTGATGATCGACTGGCTGATCTCGTACGGTCTGGCCGCGCTGGCCATGCGCTTCGGCTGGTTGTCCCAGCCGGCGCTGTCCACCGCGGTCCTGGTGATCTGGTTCGTGCTGGGTGTGGTGTTTTTGCGATTGTTCGGGTTCACGCCCGGCCAGCTGGCGCTGCGCCTGCAGGTGGTGACGGCGGACGGGCGCGGGCAAGTCGGCCTGGGCCGGGCGGTGGTGCGCGGCGTGCTGATCGGGACGGTGGTGCCGGCGTTGTTCACCGACTTCGACGGCCGCGGGATGCAGGATCGGCTGACCGCGACGGCCGTGGTGCGCCGCTGATTTGCGCTTGCGACCGCTGCTGACCTGATGGCGGCGACCCGCTGCGCCCGGCTTCGCCGCGCTTGCGACCGCCGCTGACCTGATGGCGGCGACCCGCTGCGCCCGGCTTCGCCGCGCTTGCGACCGCCGCTATTTGCGGCGCACGGTGCGCTGCACGCCGCGCATCTTGCCGGAGTTGGGCAGCGGCCCCTTGGGCAGGACGGCGGCCCCGGCCCGTGACCCCAGCGCGGCCAGCCGCGACTCCAGGGTGTCCATCTGCTTCACGGTGATGTTGGCCGGCAGCTTGGTCAGGTGGCGCTCCAGCTTGGCCAGCGACACCTCGTCCTCGCCGTTGCCGACGATGATGTCGTAGATCGGCACGTCTCCGATCAGTCGCGCGGTGCGCTTCTTCTCCTGCGCCAGCAGCGGTCGCACCCGGCTCCCAGCCCCCTCGCCGACCAGGATGACGCCGGGCCGGCCGATCACCCGGTGCACGGCGTCGAAGTGGCCGGTCGCGGCCACCCCCGGGGTCACCCGCCACTTGCCGCGCATATTGTCCAAAGCCCATGCGGCGGCACCGGTTTGGCCTTCGGCCTTGCGGTACACCGACTTCTGGGCGCGGCGCCCGAACACGATGAAGGCGACCAGTCCGCCCAGCACCACCCCGAGCGGGATCAGGGTGATCATCGTCAGCCCGCCGGCCCAGATGCCGACCCCCACCGAGATGCCCACGATCAGCACGAAGGCGCCGATCATGTACGGCAGGAGGCGCTTGTCCTCCTGGCGCTGAATGTTGAACGCCTGCCACAGCTGGGTGCGCCGCTCCCGCGCGGCGGCCTTGCGGGCGGCCTGCGCCTGCGCTCGGGCGGCCTTGTTTTCAGCGGCGGTGCGGAGTTTAGCCATAGTGAAAGAATACGTAGGGCCGCGACGGGCGGGCGCCGCCACCGTGCCCGGGCGTCGTCAGGCGCGGCTGCGGGCGGCCTGCTCGTAGAGCCGTCCCGCGCGATAGGACGAGCGCACCAGCGGTCCGGCCAGCACCCCGGCGAAACCCAACTGTTCGGCGTGCTGGGCGAACTCGACGAATTCCTCCGGCTTCACCCAGCGCTCGACGGGGTGGTGACGCGCCGACGGGCGCAGGTACTGGGTGATGGTGATGATGTCGCAGCCAGCGTCGTGCAGGTCGGCGAGGGCGGTCCGCACCTCGTCGGGGGTCTCGCCCATGCCGAGGATGAGGTTGCTCTTGGTGACCAGGCCGGCCTCGCGCGCCGCGGTCAGCACGTCCAGGCTGCGCTGGTAGGTGAAGGCGGGCCGGATCCGCTTGAAGATGCGCGGCACGGTTTCGACGTTGTGTGCCAACACTTCCGGGCGCGACTCGAACACCTCGGTCAGCCGGGTGGGCTCGCCGTTGAAGTCGGGGATCAACAGCTCGACGCCGGTCGTCGGATTGAGTTCCTTGATGGCGCGCACCGTCTCGGCGTACAGCCAGGCACCGCCGTCGGGCAGGTCGTCGCGGGCCACCCCGGTGACCGTCGCGTAGCGCAGTCCCATCGTGCGCACGCTGTCGGCCACCCGCCGGGGCTCGTCGCGATCCAGTTCGGCGGGCTTGCCGGTGTCGATCTGGCAGAAGTCGCAGCGGCGGGTGCACTGGTCGCCGCCGATCAGGAAGGTGGCCTCGCGGTCCTCCCAGCATTCGAAGATGTTGGGGCAGCCCGCCTCCTCGCAGACCGTGTGCAGCCCCTCGCGCCGGACCAGGCTCTTGAGCTGGGTGTACTCCGGGCCCATCCGGGCCCGCACCCTGATCCACGGCGGTTTGCGCTCGATCGGGGTCTCGGCGTTGCGCACTTCCAGGCGCAGCAGCTTACGTCCTTCCGGTGCGACAGTCACATCGCTGATGCTACGCGGGCGGCGGGGTGTTCACGGACCGGCAACACCCCGTCCAGAGCGTCGCAGACGGCGTCGCCGACCGCCGTCTGGACGTCCTCGACCGACACCGGACGGAGCAGTTCGGCCGACAGCGACGTCACCCCGGCGTCGCTGATGCCGCACGGCACGATCGCATTGAAGGCGTCCAGATCGCAGTCGCAGTTGAGGGCGAACCCGTGCAGGGTGGTCGCCCGGGACACCCGGACGCCGATCGCGGCAACCTTGCGGTCGGGGCGGCCCTCGTCGCCGGGCACCCACACCCCGGACCGGCCCGGCACCCGGACCGCGTCCACGCCGAGATCGGCGCAGACCTTGATCAGCGCCTCTTCCAGGCGCCGCACGTAGTTGACCACGTCGAGCGGTTCGGCCAGGCCGATGATCGGATACCCGACCAACTGGCCGGGACCGTGCCAGGTGATCTTGCCGCCGCGGTCGGTGTCGACAACCGGTGTGCCGTCCACCGGACGTTCGTGCGCCTCGGTACGCCGGCCCGCCGTGTAGACCGCGGGGTGCTCCAGCAGTAGCAGCGTGTCGCTGCCACCGGCCACCCGGGCGTCGGCCAGATCGCGTTGCTGTTGCCAGGCCACGCGGTAGTCGACGATGCCGAGCTGGCGGACGTCGATCAACGCCTGGCTGGACCGGATGGAATCGATCACGTCCGCGACGGTACTCGGCCCGGGCCGGCCGGGCACAGCCCGGGCGATACACCGCGACTAGTCGTGGTCGCGCCGGGCGGTCGCATAGGCGAGCGCCTCGCCAATGGTGTTGTGGTGGAAGACGAAACCGGCGCGCTCGAGTGCGGACGGGATGGCGCGCTGCCCCGTCAGCAGGCCCTCTTCGGCGAACTCGCCCAGCGTGGCCCGGATGGCGAAACCGGGCACCATCAACGGCGTCGGGCGGTTGACCGCCCGGCCGAAGGCCGTGGTGAATTCGGCGTTGGTGACCGGCGCGGGCCCGGTCATGTTCACCGGGCCGGACAGCTCGGGGGCGAAAATCGCGAACAACAGCGCGCGCACTTCGTCTTCCAGCGTGATCCACGACATGTACTGCCGCCCGCTGCCCAGCCGGGCGCCGAGCCCGGTGCGGAACAACGGCCGCAACCGGCCCAACAGGCCGCCGGCGGGGGAGAACACCAGCCCGGTGCGGGCCAGCACCACCCGGGCGCCCGCGTACTGGGCGGGCAGCGTGGCGGCCTCCCAGTCTTCGCACAGCCGGGCCAGGAAACCCGTTCCCGCGCGGTCGTTTTCATCGACCACGCGGTCCTTGGTGTTGCCGTAGAAGCCCACCGCGCTGGCGTTGACCAGGGTCGCCACACCCGCGTCGGCGACAGCATGCGCCAGGACCTCGGTGGGGGCGATGCGGCTGTCCCGGAGGCTCTGCTTGAAGGCGCCCGACCAGCGCCGTTTGCCGATGTTGACGCCGCACAGGTTGACGACCGCGTCGACGTCGACGAGCGTGTCGGGATCGAGATCGCCGGTCTCGGGATTCCAGTGCAGCTCGTCGGCGTTCGCCGGGGTCCGGCGCACGATGCGCAACACCCGGTGGTCGGCGGCGCGTAGGGCTGCGGCCAGCGCGGAACCGATCAGGCCGGACGAACCCGCAATCGCGACGACGGAATTCTGACCAGCGCGAGCCACGTTCGCATGTCCTTCTTTACAGGCCGAGGTCGGCCTCGAAGGCTCCCTCTTCCAGTCGGTGCTTGATGGTGGTCAGGAAGCGGCCGGCGTCCGCGCCGTCGATCAGCCGGTGGTCATAGGTCAGCGGGAGATAGCAGATCGAGCGGACGCCGATCGATTCGTTGCCGCTGTCGTCGACCACGACCCGCGGCCGCTTGACGATCGCGCCGGTGCCCAGCATGGCGGCCTGCGGCGGAACCAGGATCGGGGTGTCGAACAGCGCACCCTGGCTGCCGATGTTTGTGATCGTGAAGGTGCCGCCGGACAGCTCGTCGGGTTTCAGGTTGCCCGACCGGGCGCGTGCGGCGATGTCGGCGATCGCCCTGGCCAGGCCGGCCAGGGACAGGTCGCCCGCGTTGTGCACGACGGGGGAGAGCAGGCCCTGTTCGGTGTCGACCGCGAAGCCGAGGTGCTCGGCGTCGTAGTAGGTGATCTCCTTCGTGTCCTCGTTGTAGCTCGCGTTGACGTTGGGGTGGATCTTCAGCGCGTCGATCACCGCGCGGGCGATGAACGGCAGGAAGGTCAGGTTCACCCCCTCGCGCTCGGCGAACGCCGCCTTGGCCCTGGCCCGCAACCCGACCAGCCTGGTCATGTCGACCTCGTGGGTCTGGGTGAGTTGAGCTGTCGCCTGCAGGGATTCGCGGGTCTTGTTCGCGGTGATCTGCCGGATCCGGCTGGCCTTCTGGGTGGTGCCCCGCAGGTGCGCCAGCGCGGGAGCCGGGGTGGGCGCCGCGGCGGGCTTGGGGGCGGCGGCCGCGGGGGCCGCGGCGGCGGCGGGCGCCGTAGCGGCTTGTTGCTTCTGCTCGGCGGCGGCCAGCACGTCTTGCTTGCGGATGCGCCCGCCCACGCCGGTGCCCGTGATCGAGTTCAGGTCAATGTTGTTTTCGGCGGCCAGCTTTCGCACCAGCGGCGTCACGTACGGCGCACCGTCGGCGCCCGGGCCGGCCGGCTGGGCCTGCGCCAGTTGGGCTTTCGGCTCCGGTGCGGGCTTGGGCTGCGGCGCGGGGGCCGGCGTGGGCTTGGGCTGCGCCTGCGGCTGGGGTGCCGGTTCCGGCGTGGGCTGGGGCTCGGGCTTGGGTGCGGGCGGGGATGGGGGTTGGGGAGCGGCGGGAGCCGCGGGCGCGGCGGCTTGCGAACCGGCGCCGACGCGCGCCAGCTCGCCGCCGACGGGCACGGTGGCGTCTTCCTCGGCGGTGATGCTGATCAGCACACCGGCCACCGGAGACGGGATCTCGGTGTCGACCTTGTCCGTGGACACCTCGACGAGTGCGTCGTCGACCTGGACCGAATCGCCGACCTTCTTGAGCCAGCGGGTCACGGTGCCCTCGGTGACCGACTCGCCCAGCTCGGGCATCAGCACCGGGGTCGCGTCGCCACCACCGGAACTCTGCTGGGCGGGCGCGGGCGTGGGCTCCGGCTGGGCCTGGGGCTGCGGCTCCGGCTGAGGCTCGGCCTCGGGCTCGGACGGGGCAGGGGCCGCGGGCTGCGCCTGCGGCTCCGGCTGGCTCGGTGCGGCCGGCTGCGAGTCGCCACCCGCCGCCCCACCCTCGGAGGCATCGCCGATGACGGCCAGCTCGCCGCCGACCTCGACCGTGTCGTCCTCCTGGGCGACGATCTTGGTCAGCACACCGGCGGCCGGCGATGGAATTTCGGTGTCGACCTTGTCGGTCGACACCTCGACGAGCGGTTCGTCGAGTTCGACCGTGTCGCCTTCCTGCTTGAGCCAGCGGGTGACCGTCCCCTCGGTGACGCTCTCACCGAGTGCCGGCATCTGGACGGAGAAGGCCATCTTTGTTGACTCCTCGATCGCTCGTGGGTCGGGGCGGGTCGATCAGCTCTTGCGGAAGGCGAAGTAGCAATCCAAAACTATCCTGTCACTGCGCCCTTGTCGGCACGCATCCAGGGCAGATACCCCGCGTCGGGCAGGTGACGCCGATCACGCTTGCTACGGTGTGGCCACTGCAGCCAGAGCGGGGAGGTCCCGATGCCGCCATCACAACAAGTACCCCAGCGTTTCGTCGACAGCGCCGACGGCACCCGCATCGCGGTCTACGAAGAGGGCAACCCCGCCGGCCCCGCCGTCGTGCTGGTGCACGGCTTCCCCGACTCGCACGTGCTGTGGGACGGGGTCGTCCCGCTGCTGGCCGAGCGGTTCCGGATCATCCGCTATGACAACCGCGGCGTCGGTGAGTCCTCGGTGCCCAAGCCGGTGTCGGCGTACAGCATGGATCGCTTCGCCGACGACTTCGCCGCCGTGACCGGCGAGCTGAGCCCGGGTGGGCCCGTGCACGTGCTGGCCCACGACTGGGGCTCGGTGGGGGTATGGCACTACCTGAAGCGTCCCGGCGCCCATGACCGGGTCGCGACGTTCACGTCGGTCTCCGGACCCGCCCAGGACCAGCTGGTCGATTACATCTTCAGCGGCCTGCGGGCCCCGTGGAAGCCGCGCACCTTCGTCCGGGCGATCAGCCAGGCGCTGCGGCTGACCTACATGATCTTCTTCTCGATCCCGGTGCTCGCGCCGTTGTTCCTCCGGCTGGCCATGTCGGTCCCGGCGCTGCGCCGCAACGCGGTCGACAACATCCCCGCCGAGCAGATCCACCACTCCGAGAAGCTGGCCTCCGACGCCGCCCACTCGGTGAAAACCTATCCCGCCAACTACTTTCGGTCGTTCTCCGGTCGCAAGCAGGGCGTGGCGGTGATCGATGTGCCGGTGCAGCTGATCGTCAACACCAAGGACAAATACGTGCGGCCCTACGGCTACGACCACACCCCGCGCTTCGTACCGCGGCTGTGGCGCCGCGACATCCAGGCCGGCCACTTCTCGCCGATGTCGCACCCGCAGGTGATGGCGGCGGCCGTGCACGAGTTCGCCGACCAGGCCGAGGGCAATTCACCGAGCCGCGCGCTGCTGCGCGCGCAGGTGGGGCGTCCCCGCGGGTCGTTCGGCGACACCCTGGTGTCGGTCACCGGCGCGGGCAGCGGGATCGGCCGCGAGACCGCGTTCGCCTTCGCGCGCGAAGGCGCCGAGCTGGTCATCAGCGATATCGACGAGGCGGCGGTGAAAGCCACCGCGGCCGAGATCGCCACCCGGGGCGGCATCGCGCACGCCTACGTGCTCGACGTGTCCGACGCGCAGGCGGTGGAATCGTTCGCCGAGCGGGTCAGCACCGAGCACGGCGTCCCTGACATCGTCGTCAACAACGCCGGCATCGGGCACGCGGGTGGTTTCCTGGACACCCCGCCCGAGCAGTTCGACCGGGTGCTCGACGTCAACCTGGGCGGCGTGGTCAACGGGTGCCGCTCGTTCGCCCGGCGGATGGTGGAGCGCGGCACCGGCGGCTACATCGTCAACGTGTCCTCGATGGCGGCCTACGCCCCGCTGCAGTCGCTGAACGCCTACTGCACCTCCAAGGCGGCGACCTACATGTTCTCCGACTGCCTGCGCGCCGAACTCGATGCCGCGGGGGTGGGCCTGACCACGATCTGCCCGGGCGTCATCGACACGAACATCATCAACTCCACCCGATTCGATGCGCCCGCGGGAAAGCAGTCCGACGATGTCGACGGCCGCCGCGGGCAGCTGGGCAAGATGTTCGCGCTGCGGCACTACGGCCCCGACAAGGTCGCCGATGCGATCCTGTCCTCGGTCCAAAAGAAGAAGCCGATTCGGCCGGTGGCGCCGGAAGCCTATGCGCTGTACGGACTTTCGCGCCTGGCGCCGCAGGGGCTGCGCAACGCCGCGCGGATGCGGGTGATCTGAGGCCGCTAGACGGCCGGTGCCGCCCCGCGGCGTCCCGTCAGCAGCGTCGCGCCGATCGCGATGACGCCGAGCACAGCCAGCGGTATCGCCCACGCTCGCCGACTGCCCACCGATGACTGGCACTGCGCGACATAGTCGGTGTGGGGGACGATCTGATTCAGGATCGGGATGTTCGCCCCATTGCTGTTGTTTGCGCTCTGGGCGGCGGAAAGGTCCGTCGCCACGGCGTTCCCGCATCCGACCGAGTGGCCGTTGCTGTCGGACACCGATACCGGCGCGAGCAGTCCGATGACTCCGGCCAACAACAGCACGGCGCCGACACCGATGATCAACCGTCGCACCGTCATGATTTCGCCTTTCGTCGTCGGGCATTTCGACCGCTAGGGAGATTAACCGCGGTTCACCCCCGGTAAACCCGAGCGTACGGCCGCATAACCCCCCGATTGCCGGGTATCCGCCGTGATAACCAAGCATATGGAGGGTTTCTGAGGTGATCACTGCAACTCGTGAGGTGCCCGAATCGTGTGAGCGGGTGTGGGAGGTGCTCGCCCAGGGCTGGACCTACACCCAGTGGGTGGTAGGCAACAGTCGCATGCGGGCCGTGGACCCGAACTGGCCGGAACCGGGGTCTTCGATCAAGCACTCGATCGGGATCTGGCCGCTGGTGATCAACGACGCGACCATCGTGGAGGAGAGCGAACCGCCGCACAAGCTGGTGCTGCTTGCCCGGTTGGGCCCGCTGGGTGCCGCGCGAATCACCATGCTGCTGCACGAGATTCCGCAGGGCTGCCGCATCGAGATGATCGAGGTGCCCGCCGAGGGCCCGATGGCGGCCGTGCCCGATTCCGTTGCGCTGGCGGCGGCCTACCCGCGGAACAAGGAGTGCCTGTGGCGGCTGGCGGCGTTGGCGGAGCGCCTGGAGCCGAGCCAGGTGAAGTGACGGTGCGCGACAGCGCCGACGCCGTCGTGATCGGGGCGGGACACCACGGTCTGGTGGCGGCGTCGATGCTGGCCGACGCGGGCTGGGATGTGCTGGTGCTGGAAGCCCAGCCCGAACCCGGTGGGGCGGTGCGCAGCGCCGAGCTGATACCGGGCTACATCACCGATCTGTTCAGCTCGTACTACCCGATGACGGTGGCGTCGCCGGCGATGACGGCGCTGCGGTTGGAAGATCACGGCCTGCGGTGGTCGCATGCGCCGACGGTGGTCGGGCACCCGCGCAACGGCGCCGACGACGATCCGCCCATCGTGTACCACGATCCCGCCCAGACGGCAGCGGAATTCGCGCGGCGAACGCCCGCCGACGGCGAGAACTGGTGGCGTCTGGTGGAGCTGTGGAACACCATCAAGGGCCCACTGCTCGACGCAATGCTGGCCCCCTTTCCGCCGGTGCGTCCCCTGCTCGCGCTGCTGCGCAGGCTCGGGACGCCGGAAGCGGCCCGGGTCGCGCGTCTGCTGGTGCAGCCGGCCAACGCGATGGCGAGTCAACTGTTCGAGGGCGAGGCGCCACGAGTGGTGTTGTTGGGCAATGCAATGCACGCCGACGTTCCCCCGGATGCACCGATCAGCGGCGCCATGGGCTTCCTGATGACGATGCTGGCCCAGGATGGCGGCTGGCCGGTGCCGGTCGGCGGATCGGGCCAGCTCACCGCGGCGCTGGTGAATCGCGCCCGCTCGGCCGGAGCGCGGATCGAATGCAATCAGAATGTTTCTCGCATCCATGTGCAGGGCGGCCGCGCGGTCGGCGTGGCCACCGCCGAGGGGCGATCGGTGACCGCCCGCCGTGCGGTGGTGGCCGACGTGACGGCGCCGCGCTTGTTCTGCGACATGCTGCCCGCCGACGCGGTGCCCGAAGCGCTGCGTCGCGAACTCCAGCACTACGAGTGGGATCCGCCGGTGGTGAAGGTCAACTATGCACTGGCAGAACCGATTCCGTGGCGGGCGAAAAACCTGGGGTCGGTGGGCACCGTGCACCTGGGGGCCGACGGCGATGGACTGACCCGCTGGATGGCCGACCTGAACACCCGGGTGATACCCGAGCATCCGTTCATGTTGCTGGGCCAGACGACCACGGCGGACCCCAGCAGATCGCCAGCCGGTACCGAAAGTGTCTGGGCCTACACGCATTTGCCGCGAAATGTGTCCGACGACGCGTCCGCGGATCGGTTGGCGACGGCGGTGGACCGCGTCATCGAAGAGCATGCACCGGGCTTCGGGTCGGCGGTGATCGGCCGGTTCGTGCAGCGGCCGTCGGACTTGGAGGCCAACGACGCCAACCTGCATCTCGGGGCGCTGAACGGCGGAACCGCGCAGTTGCACCAGATGTTGGTCTTTCGCCCCGCGCCCGGCATGGGCCGAGCCGAAACGCCGGTCGAGCGGCTCTATTTGGGCAGCGCGTCGGCGACGCCGGGTGGCTCGGTGCACGGTGCGTGCGGGCGCAACGCGGCCAACGCCGCGTTGGCCGCCGACGGTGCGATGGGCTGGCCGCGGCGCAAGTTGGGCCGGGCGGTGCTCAAACGGCTGACCGGCTAGCCGTTTTCGGCGATGTCCTCCAGGACCGCGAACATGGTCCGGGTCGGCACGCCGGTGGAACCCTTCGGCGAGTAGCCCCACGGGCTGCCGGTGTTGTAAGCCGGGCCGGCCACGTCGATGTGCGCCCAGCTCACGCCGTCGGCGACGAACTCACGCAGGAACACCCCGGCCACCAGCATGCCGGCGAAGCGCTGCCCGCTGATGTTGGACAGGTCGGCCACCGTGGACTTCAGGTCTTCCTTGAGCTCGTCGGGCAGCGGCATCGGCCAGCCGTTCTCGCCGACCCGCTGCGAGATCGACGCGACACGGTCACGGAATTCGTCGCTGCCCATCACCCCGGGGATCCGGGCGCCCAGCGCCACCGTCTGCGCGCCGGTCAGGGTGGACGTCTCGATCAGGTAGTCGGGGTTGTCCTCGCACGCCCGCACGATGGCGTCGGCCAGGATCAGCCGGCCCTCGGCGTCGGTGTTCTGCACCTCGACCGTGATGCCGCCGTACTGCGTCAGCACGTCGCCAGGGCGCTGCGCGGTGGCCGACGGCATGTTCTCGGCCATCGGCACGGTGGCGATCACATCGATCGGAAGTTTGCGCTGGGCGGCCAGCGCGACGGTCGCGATCACCGCGGCCGCCCCGCCCATGTCGGAGGTCATGTGGTGCATGCCCGCGGCCGGCTTGATCGAGATGCCGCCGGTGTCGAAGGTGACCCCCTTGCCGACCAGCGCCACGCGCTTGGCCTGCTTGGATTTCTTGGCCAGTTTGGAACCGCGGTGGGTCAGGCGCACCAGCCGCGGCGGGCGAGACGAGCCCTGCCCGACGCCGATGATCCCGCCGTAGCCGCCCTTCTGCAGCGCCTTGTCGTCTAGCACTTCCACCTCGAGGCCGACGGCCTCGCCCAAAGCCCTTGCGCGCTTGGCGAATTCGGCGGGGAACAGGTGGCTGGGCGGGGTGTTGACGAAGTCGCGCGCGGTGGCGACCGCGGTCGCCACGGCGGCGCCGTGCGCGGCGTCGTTCTTGGCGTCCTTCGCGGTGGCGAGCACCGTGATCTTGCGCAGCCCTGGGTCTTTGGGTGCCGTTTTGTCGCTGCGGAATTCGGTGAACCGGTAGCTGCCCAGGATCAGGCCCTCGACGGCGGCCGAGGCGACGCCCTCACCGGGCAGTTCGGCCAGCGTGGTGATCACCGATTCGGTCTTGCCGAGCGATCGCGCGGCCACACCGGCGGCGCGACGGATGGTGTCGGCCGGCCACTCGGGTCGCGGCTTGCCCAGCCCGACCGTCAGCACGCTGGACACCGGCAGCGACGGCACCACCAGCCGGTGCACCTGCTCGGCGCCGCCCGTGGCCTCCAGCGCCTTCAGACCGGATTCGATCTCGCCGACCGCGTCAGAGTTCAGGAACGGCTCGGCCGCCGCAACGGCCGCGCCCGGTTTGTCGTCCTCGCCGGTCGAGACGACGGGCACGATCAGCACGGTGGACGCGGCGGCGCGCCGTGGCAGCGAGGTGGCGACGGTGACAGCGGGGGAGGCGTAACCGGGTTCTGTGCTCATCCGCATCACCCTAACGGTCCACCCTTTACGGCTGATTAGGGTGAAGAGTCGTGAGCACTGAAGCCGACCTTCTGCGCGGCCCATTGGAAGACCGTCACCGGAGCTTGGGCGCCAGTTTCGCCGAGTTCGGCGGCTGGCTGATGCCGGTGTCATATGCCGGCACCGTCAGCGAGCACAACGCGACGCGCAACGCGGTCGGCCTCTTCGACGTCAGCCACCTGGGCAAGGCGTTGGTCCGCGGGCCGGGCACGGCGCAGTTCGTCAACTCCGCGCTCACCAACGACTTGAACCGGATCGGGCCCGGCAAGGCGCAATACACGTTGTGCTGCACCGAATCCGGTGGCGTCGTCGACGACCTGATCGCCTACTACGTCGACGACGACGAGATCTTCCTGGTGCCCAACGCGGCCAACACCGCCGCCGTGGTCGAGGCGCTGCAGGCCGCCGCCCCGGCCGGGCTGACCATCACCAACCAGCACCGCTCCTTCGCGGTGCTGGCCGTGCAGGGCCCGCGGTCCGCCGACGTGCTTGGCCAGCTGGGCCTGCCCACCGACATGGACTACATGGCGTACGCCGACACCTCGTTCTCCGGCGTGCCGGTGCGGGTCTGCCGCACCGGCTACACCGGCGAGCACGGCTACGAGCTGCTGCCGCCCTGGGACAGCGCCGGTGTGGTGTTCGACGCCCTGGCCGAGGCGGTCAGCGCGGCCGGCGGCGAGCCGGCCGGACTGGGCGCACGCGACACCCTGCGCACCGAGATGGGCTATCCGCTGCACGGCCACGAACTCGCGCTCGACATTTCGCCGCTGCAGGCCCGCTGCGGCTGGGCGATCGGCTGGAAGAAGGACGCGTTCTTCGGCCGCGACGCCCTGCTGGCCGAGAAGGAGGCCGGCCCGGCGCGGCTGCTGCGCGGACTGCGGATGGTGGGCCGCGGCGTGCTGCGCGCCGGGCTGACGGTGCTCGCCGGCGACACGCCGGTGGGGATCACGACCTCGGGCACCTTCTCGCCGACGCTGCAGGCCGGGATCGCTTTGGCGCTCATCGACGCCGACGCCGGAGTCGAGGACGGTCAGGAGATCACCGTCGACGTCCGCGGCCGTCGCGCCGCATGCGAAGTGGTGCGCCCGCCGTTCGTCGCGGTGAAAACCCGCTAGCCGCGCCGCGTGCGCGGGCGAAATCCGATTCGGTAGGCGGATATACAATCAGCCAATGACCAGTGGCTCCCTCGAGTTCACGGTTTCGCGCTCGGCAAGTCCGGCAACCGAGGCTGAACGCGAAACCATCCTGGCCGAGCCGGGTTTCGGCAAGTACTTCACCGATCACATGGTGTCGATCGATTACGACGAGGCCGGCGAAGGTTGGCACAACGCGCGGGTCATCCCGTACGGCCCCCTCGAGCTGGACCCGTCGGCGCTCGTGCTGCACTACGCGCAGGAGATCTTCGAGGGGCTCAAGGCGTACCGCTGGGCCGACGGCTCGATCGTGTCGTTTCGCGCCGAGGCCAACGCAGCCCGGCTACGGTCCTCGGCGCGGCGGCTCGCCATCCCGGAGCTGCCCGAAGAGCTGTTCATGGAGTCGCTGCGCCAGCTGATCGCCGTCGACAACGCCTGGGTTCCGGCGGCCGGCGGCGAGGAGGCGCTGTACCTGCGCCCGTTCGTCATCGCCACCGAGCCCGGGCTGGGTGTGCGGCCGTCCAAGCGGTACCGCTACCTGGTGATCGCCTCGCCGGCCGGCGCCTATTTCAAGGGCGGCATCAGCCCGGTCACCGTCTGGGTGTCGACGGAGTATGTGCGCGCCAGCCCCGGCGGAACCGGCGCGGCCAAGTTCGGCGGGAACTACGCGGCATCGCTGTCGGCTCAGGCCGAGGCCGCGGCCAACGACTGCGACCAGGTGGTGTGGCTGGACGCCGTCGAGCGGCGCTTCGTCGAAGAGATGGGCGGGATGAACATCTTCTTCGTGTTCGGCAGCGGCGGATCCGCGCGCCTGGTCACCCCGGAGCTGTCCGGCTCGCTGTTGCCTGGAATCACGCGGAACTCCTTGCTGCAGTTGGCAATTGACGCCGGATTCTCCGTCGAGGAACGCAAGATCGATATCGACGAATGGCAGAAGAAGGCCGCCGCCGGGGAGATCACCGAGGTGTTCGCCTGCGGCACCGCCGCGGTCATCACCCCCGTCTCACACGTGAAATACGGCGACGCCGAATTCACCGTCGCCGACGGCCAACCCGGCGAGGTGACGATGGCGTTGCGGGACACGCTGACCGGGATCCAGCGCGGCACCTTCGCCGACACCCACGGCTGGATGGCCCGGCTGGGCTAGAACCGCACCGCACCCGCGAGTAGCACCGCGGTCACCGTCGTGGTCAGCTCGATCGCGGCGCCCAGCACGTCACCGGTGATGCCGCCGAACCGGCGCACGCAGTGCCGCACCAGGATTGCCCCGCAACCCAGGCCCAGCAGCACCGCCACCGGTCCCTGCCACGGCCGCGGCCCGGTCGGCACCGAGGCGGCCAGCAGCACCGCGACCCAGGCCGTCACCACCACAGTGGGCTGGCTTGCGGCGACCCGGACGCCCAGGGTGCTGCCGCCGGCGGCCGGCACCGACCGGTGGCCGGCCAGCACCGCGGTCACCCGGCCCGCGAACACCGCCACGGCCACCGCGACCATCCCGGGGACCACCCGGCCGGTGGCCCCCAGCGCCGAAAACGCCAGCGCCTGCAGCATGATCACCACGACCACGGCGGCGACGCCGAACGGCCCGGTCGACCCCTCGCGCATCACCGCCAGCGCCCGCTGCGGCGGACCGTAGCAGCCCAGGCCGTCGGCGGTATCGGCGACGCCGTCGACATGCAGGCCGCGGGTCGCAAGCAGCAGCACCGCGACCGCGAGCAGGCCGGGCAGCGGGCTGGACCGGCCGAAGACCCACGCTCCACCCCAGGTCACGGCCGCGGCCAGCGCCCCCAGCGCGGCGCCCACCACCGGCAGCGCGGTCATGGCGCCCCGACCCATCGGCGCGTCGCCCGGAACCGGCAGCACCGTCCCGAAGGCGAAAGCCGTTGCCAGAGAACGGATCACGACGGGGGAGCGGGCCGATTGGCGCCGTCGGCGCGATCGGAAACACCGGCCTGGGTGAAGGTCGCCATCGACGACAGGGCGGCCACCGCGGCGCGCAGCACCGGCAGCGCGAGCGCGGCGCCGGTGCCCTCGCCCAGCCGCATCCGCAGGTCGAGAATCGGCTCCAGGTCCAGCGCCGTCAGCGCCAATCCGTGGGCGGGCTCAGTGGACCGGTGACCGGCCTGCCACCACAGCCGCGCACCCGGCGCCAGGTGCTCGGCGACCAGCGCGGCCGCCGTCACCGCCATGCCGTCGAGCAGCAGCGGCGTGCGCCGCACCGCGGCCTGCGCGCAGAAGCCGGCCAGCGCGGCCAGGTCCGCGCCCCCGGCGCGGCGCAGCAGCGCGACCGGATCGGGCAGCACCTGCCGCGCGCGAAACAGGGCGTCGCGCACCGCGGCCGTCTTGCGGGCCCACCCGGCGTCATCGATCCCGGTCCCGAAACCCACCGCGACGACCGGCTCGACGTTCGTCAGCGCCGCCACCAATACCGCTGCGGCCGTGGTATTTCCGATCCCCATGTCGCCGGCGATCAGCAGGTCGGCGCCGGCGTCGACCTCCTCGTCGGCGATGGCGGCGCCGGCGGCGAGCGCCCGCGCGGTCTCGTCGTCGCTCAACGCGTCCTCGACCCGGATGTCGCCGCTGGCGCGCCGCACCTTGTGCGCGCCGATCCGTTCGGTCAGCGGGTCCGCGTCGACCGCGAGGTCAGCGACCCGCACCGTCGCCCCGGCGATGTCGGCTAGCGCGTTGATCGCGGCCCCGCCGGCATCGAAGTTCGCGACCATCTGCGCCGTCACCTCCGGCGGATAGGCCGACACCCCCGACCGGGCGACGCCGTGGTCTCCGGCGAACACCACCACCCGGGCGCGCTCGAATTGCTCTGGCGGGCAATGCCCTTGACACGACGCGACCCACACCGACAAATCCTCGAGGCGGCCCAGCGCGCCCCGGGGTTTGGTCAGGGTGTCCTGGCGGGCGCGGGCGGCGGCGGCGACACGGGCATCGGGCGGTGAGACGGTGGCGAATTGCA
This sequence comes from Mycobacterium senriense, assembly GCF_019668465.1. Taxonomy (NCBI): domain Bacteria; kingdom Bacillati; phylum Actinomycetota; class Actinomycetes; order Mycobacteriales; family Mycobacteriaceae; genus Mycobacterium; species Mycobacterium senriense. Next base: position 4,055,350 of record NZ_AP024828.1, read on the forward strand.
TCACGCCCCCGCCGGTTTGATCGGCACCGGCTGTCCGGCCACCACCAGCACCACCCGGTCGCACAACCGGGCGAGGCGCTGGTTGAGGCCGCCGAGTTCGTCGGCGAACCGGCGTCCGGCGGCGGTCGCGGGCACGACGGTCAACCCGACCTCCGGGCTGACCAGCACCAGCGGGGAAGCGAAGTCGCCGACTGCGGCCAGCATGTCATCGACGGGAGCCGCGACCGAGCCGCCATCCCAGGCGTTGGTGCGGTCCAGCGCGCCGGTCAGCCAGGTGCCCAGGTCGTCGACCAGCGTCGGGATGCCCGGCGACTGGCGCAATTGCGTTGCGATGTCGTCGGTTTCGATCGTGGACCAGTGCCCGGGCCTGCGGCTGCGATGCTGGGCGATCCGGTGCGCCCAGGCCGCGTCGTCGTGGTCGGCCGGCCCGGGCGCCAGGTAGTGAATCGCCTGCCCGGGCGGCAACCCGTCGGTGATGGCTTGCTCCGCCCACTGCGATTTGCCTGACCTGATCCCGCCGAGCACCAGGGTGCGCACCGGTGTCAGCCCGCTTTCTGGCGAGCTTTAATCGACACTGGCGCCGTGCTTGACCTGGGGCCGCGGCGCTCGCAACCGGCGCATCTGAGATGCCCGCCCAGCGGCGTAAAGGCCTAGCTTCCAACGGCTTTCGGTGTTGCTGGGGAACTTGACGTCGACCAGCCTGCTGACCTTGCGGCCCAGGATCAGGCCGTCGACGCTCATCACGGCCATCAGCACCAGCATGGCCGGCGACACCCACAGCTGCAGTTGCGGGACGCCGAACATGACGAACATCAAGAACAGGGTCGACGGCATGAACAGGCCCAGCAGATTGCGCCGAGAGTCGACCACGTCGCGAACGTAACGGCGGACGGGGCCCTGGTCGCGCGGCAACAGGTAGCCCTCTTCGCCGGCCATCATCTTTGCCCGGCGATCCGACATGCGGGCGCGACCGGCGACCTTGTCCGCCCGGCGCTCCTCGCGGCTGAGCTTGGGACCGGCCAGCGATTTGCGCCGGGCCCGCGCCTCGGACGCGGTCATCGGCGCGGGCGCGATCGGTCCCTTCCTGGGGTTGCGACGGGCCTCGTTGCGCTTGGGCGTGGGGCGGCCCTTGGGGCCTGTCCGCTGCGCCTCGCGGATCGCGTCGCCCGAGGCGCCGGCTATGCCGGCGGCGCCCGACGCGGCGGCGCTCTCGTCGAGGTCGGTGTCCTGGCCCTTCTTGCGGCCCAACAGCTTCACAGGGGCCAGGTTACTTCGCGGACGACGCGCGCCGGAATTCGCCTGGAATGCCTTGCTATTAGACCTGCGTTAGTACCGCACTTGGCCCTACTCTTACACGTGATGAACGGCAGCGTTTGATGGACGACGGGTCGATGGCCTCGGATGATGATGGTCCCGCCCTAGCCCCCGGCCGCCTTCAACTGCCCGCCATGCAGGTCCTGGTGGCCCCGGACTGCTACGCCGACAGCATGTCGGCCCAGGAGGCTTCCGCGGCCATCGCGACCGGCTGGACCCGGTCACGTCCCGGCGACCGGTTCATTGTCGCCCCGCAATCCGACGGCGGTCCCGGCTTCGTCGAGGTGCTCGCCAGCCGGCTCGGGGAGACGCGGCGCCTGCGGGTGTCCGGACCGCTGAAGGCCATGGTCGAAGCCGATTGGGTGTTCGACCGGGGCTCGGCCACCGCCTACCTGGAGTGCGCGCAGGCGTGCGGCCTGGCGCTGGTCGGCGGACCGCCGACCCCCGAGACCGCCATGGCGTCGCACAGCAAAGGCGTGGGCCAGCTGATCGCCGAGGCGCTGCGGGTCGGGGCGACGCGCATTGTGGTCGGCCTGGGCGGCAGTGCCTGCACCGACGGTGGGCAGGGCATGATCGCCGAACTCGGCGGCCTGGACACCGCCCGCCGGCAACTGGGCAACGTGGAGTTGATCGCCGCCTCCGACACCGAATACCCGCTACTCGGCCCGTGGGGGGCCGCGCGGGTGTTCGGGCAGCAGAAGGGCGCCGACACGGCCACCGTCGCGGCGCTGGAGGTTCGCCTGCAGGCCTGGGCGCTGATCCTGGAAGCGGTGGCCGGACGGGACGTGAGCGCGGAGCCGGGTGCGGGAGCCGCCGGCGGCATCGGCGCCGGGCTGCTGGCGCTCGGCGGCCGCTGCGAGTCCGGGGCGGCCATCATCGCCGAGCACACCCGGCTGTCCGACGACCTGGACACGGCGGACATGATCGTCACCGGTGAGGGCCGGTTCGACGAGCAGTCCCTGCACGGCAAGGTGGTGGGCTTTCTCGCCGACGCGGCCCGGCCGCGGGGGATTCCCGTGGTCGTGCTGGCCGGCCAGGTCGACTTGGAGAACGCGACGGTGCGCTCGTCGGGCATCATGGCCGCGTTATCCATCGCCGAGCACGCCGGATCGGTGCGGCTGGCCCAGGCCGACGCGGCCAACCAGCTCATGGGCTTGGCGTCGGTAGTTGCGGCGCGACTCGGGAATAGCGGTCCTGCAAGGTACCGTTGATGGTGTGGACTTTCGGGCGGTCCGGATCGCCCGGCGCAGGCCGGCGATTTCGGGCTTGATCGACCCCACCCAACGATGAGGCATGTAGGAGAAGCAATGACGGTGCAAAACGAGTCGAACGCCACGACGACCCACGGCGTGATCCTGACCGAGGCCGCCGCCACCAAGGCAAAGTCCCTGCTGGACCAGGAGGGCCGCGACGACCTCGCGTTGCGCATCGCGGTGCAGCCGGGCGGCTGCGCCGGCCTGCGCTACAACCTCTTCTTCGACGACCGGGCGCTGGACGGCGACCTGACCGCGGAGTTCGGCGGTGTGAAGCTGACGGTGGACCGGATGAGCGCGCCCTATGTCGAAGGCGCGTCCATCGACTTCGTGGACACCATCGAGAAGCAGGGCTTCACCATCGACAACCCCAACGCCACCGGCTCGTGCGCCTGCGGCGACTCGTTCAACTGATCGGTTAAATCCCGCGAATCCGTCAGCCGGGCTGTGCAGTCCGGCTGACGGTGTGCGTTCAGTATGAGCCGCCGGTGCGCAGCACGTACGAGCAGACCATGATCTGGCCGCGCTGGAACAGCAGCTGCGCGATCCCCTGCACCTGCCCGTGCATCGGGGCGCCGCTCACCGGGGTCACCCGCATGGTGAACAACGCCTGAGCCTGGTACTGGGACAGGTAGACGATCTTGTCGATCGAGGTCAGCTCGACCTCGGAGAACTGCTTGCGGAACGCGTCGCTGCTGAGCTTGGCCAGCGCCTGGTCGGATCGTTTGTCCTGGACGCCGTCGTACAGCCCGCACAGCGCGTTGCGGGCGATCTCGTCGATGTCGCGGTGCTCCAGCGCGTCCAGATAGCCCTGGATGGCCGTCTTCGCCGCGCCCTCGGAGAATGTGGAGCCGGTGTTGGCCCCGTTGGTGCGCACCCCGTAGACGATGGCCACCGTCAGCACCGCGACGAGCGCGATGGCCAGCACGACCCCGACGATCAGCCCGCGCTTGGACCGTTGCGGCGGGTACGGGACCGGCGCGGGAGGCTGCCCGGCATAATTGGCGGGAGCAGGCCCTGCCTGCGGAGCTGGGGCGAAGCCCGAATTACCGGCGTTGGGGTCGTCGTCGGGGAAGTCGACTGGCTGGGATTCGCTTGGGGACTCACGTCGGTTCGGTCCGCCGTTGCCGCCGCCGACGGTGTGGTTCGGCGAGTGCGGACCTGCCATCGTGGTTCTCCTACGGTGGTAGACGGGACTGCAAGCGGGTTGCGGCCCGAGCAATGTGATCCCGGCGACTTGAGTGAGTTCCCTAGGGAGGCTAGCGCACGGCCTTGCGCCGACCGTGCACACAGCGACGGTCGAGGCCCGTGAGTAAGCTAGATAACCTTACTAACGAAGGATGGAGTTTTCGTGACGATCGCGGTGACAGGTTCGATTGCGACCGACAATCTGATGCGGTTTCCCGGCCGGTTTTCCGAGCACCTGCTGGCCGAGCACCTGCAGAAGGTGTCCCTGAGTTTTCTGGTTGACGACCTGGTAATTCACCGCGGCGGCGTGGCGGGCAACATCGCCTTCGCCATCGGCGTGCTGGGCGGCGACGTGGCGCTGGTCGGGGCGGCCGGCGACGACTTCGGCGAGTACCGCGAGTGGCTGCAGTCGCACGGCGTCAACTGCGACCACGTGCTGATCTCGCAAACCGCGAAAACCGCGCGATTCGTCTGCACCACCGATGAGGACATGGCGCAGATCGCATCGTTTTATCCCGGCGCCATGTCGGAGGCCCGCAACATCAAGCTCGCCGATGTCGCGTCCGCGGGTAAGCCGGATCTGGTGATCATCGGTGCCAACGACCCGGACGCGATGGTGGTGCACACCGAGGAGTGCCGCAAGCTCGGCCTGGCGTTCGCCGCCGACCCGTCCCAGCAGCTGCCCCGCCTGTCCGGCGAGGAGATCGACAAGCTCGTCGACGGCGCGGCCTACCTGTTCACCAACGACTACGAGTGGGAGCTGCTGCTCTCCAAGACCGGCTGGTCCGAGGCCGACGTGCAGAAGAAGGTCGAGCTGCGGGTGACCACGCTGGGCGCCAAGGGTGTCGACATCGTCGAGCGCGACGGGACCACCACCCACGTCGGCGTGGTGCCCGAGACCAGCCAGACCGACCCCACCGGCGTCGGTGACGCGTTCCGGGCGGGTTTCCTCACCGGCCGCACCGCCGGGCTGAGCCTCGAGCGGTCGGCGCAGCTGGGCTCGCTGGTCGCGGTGCTGGTGCTGGAGTCCACCGGCACCCAGGAGTGGACGTGGGACCCCGCGGTCGCCAAGAGCCGGTTGGCCGGCGCCTACGGCGACGAGGCGGCCGCCGAGATCGCCGCGGTCCTGGCTTGAGTTGATGCCGCGACCGTAACCACACTGCGAAATTGGCCGTTCCTTTTCGCAGTGGCGTTACGCTCGCCAGCCCTGGGTCAGAGCTGCACGGGGTAGTGCGGCTCGCTGATCTGGGGCACCACGCTGCGCTCGACGAAGATCGCGTGCCAGAGCATGAAGATCAGCAGCGTCCACAGTCGCCGGCTGTGATCGCTGACGCCATTGCGGTGCTCGTCGAGCATCCGGCGCACCGCGGCCTTGTCGACCAGGTGATCGGCCTGCGAGGCGTCCACCGTCGCATAGGCCCACTCCAGCAGCTCGCCGACGCGCAGCCAGTGCCGGATCGGCACCGGAAACCCGAGCTTGGGCCGGTGCAGCACGTGCGCCGGAACGATCGGCTCCAGCGCGCGCCGCAGCGCGTACTTGGTCGTCGTGCGGGTGATCTTCGCCTCGACGGGCAACCGGGAGGCGACGGCGAACACCTCGGGATCCAGGAACGGGACCCGGAGCTCCAGCGAGTTCGCCATCGTCATCTTGTCGGCCTTGACCAGGATGTCGCCGCGCAGCCAGGTGAACAGGTCGATGTGCTGCATGCGGGCCACCGGGTCCCAGCCCGCCGATTCGGCGTACAGCGGCGCTGTGACGTCGGTGTGGGTCCACTGCTCGCGGAACCCGGGCAGCACGTCGCGCAGCTGCGCGTCGGAGAAGCTGCGGGCATTGCCGTAGTAGCGCTCCTCGAGCGTCAGGGAGCCGCGGTGCAGCAGGCTCTTGCCCCGCATCCCGTCCGGCAGCGGCCTGCTCACCTTGCCCACCGATCGCCGCAACGGCCGCGGCAGATAATCAAAGGGCTTGAGCGATAACGGCTCTCGATAGATCGTGTAGCCGCCGAACAACTCGTCGGCGCCCTCGCCGGACAGCACCACCTTGACGTGCTTGCGGGCCTCCCGGGCGACGAAGAACAGCGGCACCAGCGCCGGGTCGGCCACCGGCTCGTCGAGATACCAGACGATCTCCGGCAGGGCGGCGACGAACTCGTCGGGCTTGACTACCTTGGCGATGTGGCGGGCGCCGATCGCCTCGGCCGAGGCCACCGCGACGTCGATCTCGGAGAAACCCTCCCGCTCGAAGCCGGTGGTGAAGGTGATCAGCCGGGGGTTGTGCCGGATGGCAAGCGCCGCGATGGCGGTCGAGTCGATCCCCCCGGACAGGAACGCCCCGACGGTGACGTCGGCACGCATGTGCTTGGCCACCGAGTCCTCGAGCACCGCGGTGATCTCGTCGTAGCGGGCCTGTTCGGTGTCGCGGGTGATCGGCACGGCGGCGAAGCGCGGCACGAAATAGCGGGTGACCTCCGGTTGCAGGAGGTCGGGGCGGATCCGGGCGTAGCAGCCCGATTCCAGCCGGCGCACCCCGCGGTGCAGCGTCTCGGGCTCGGGCACGTACTGCAGGACGGTGTAGTGCTGCACGGCCCGCTCGTCGATGCCGGTGTCGAACCCGATCAGCTCGGCCAGGTCCAGCAGGCACTTCTTCTCGCTGGCCACCGCCGTGCCGCCGGTGCCGGTCGCCATGAACAGCGGCTTGATGCCGAAAGGGTCACGGGCGCAGAACAATTCGCGGGTGACGGTATCCCACAGCGCGAACGCGAACATGCCGCGCAGCCGCGTCAAGACGTCGGTGCCCCAGTAGTGGTATCCGGCGACGACGGCCTCGCCGTCACCGTCGGTGGCGAAGGCGGCGCCATGCCGGCCGGCCAGTTCCTCACGCAGCTCGAGGTAGTTGTAGATCTCGCCGTTGAACACCAGCACGTAGCGCTCAGGCGCCTCGGGCGGCCCCCAGCGCAGCGGCTGGTGCGAATGCGCGATGTCGATGATGGACAGCCGGTTGAAGCCGAAGACGACGGAGCCGTCGGTGTCGGGGTCCACCCAGGTACCGGGCTCGTCGGGCCCGCGGTGCCGCATCGAGTGCGACGCGCGCGCGATGGCATCGTCGGCGCGGGCGGCTGCCGCTTCCTTATCATCGGAGCCCTCCGGGGCGGCAACGAACGCCAGCAGACCACACACGGCGCCCCAGTATGCCGCACTTCGGGGGCGTGCGTGGACCTCCCACCCGGCACGTCGTGAATGGCCGGGCGGACCGGCGGGCCGGGGTTTCGTCGCCCGGCTCAGGCGCGTGGTCTACGCTGCGTAGTATTCGATATCCGAGCAGGAGGCGCTAACGTGACCCCTCGCGAGCAGGACCGTTCGCAACGTTTGTCGCAGGGCAGGTTTCGGCGCCGTTCCGGGGGTTCCGGGCGCCGAGCCAAGGGTCTTTCCCGTCGCCTTCGGCCCTTCGCGGTGGCCCTGACGCTCGGTGTGCTGGCGTTGTTCCTGAGCGGATGCAGCAGCTGGGCGGACGCGCTGGCCCTGGGCTGGCCGCGGGGCATCACCCCGGAGGCCCACCTCAACCGTGATCTGTGGATCGGCGCGGTGATCGCGTCGCTGGTCGTTGGCGGCATCGTGTTCGGCCTGATCTTCTGGGCGTCGGCCTTCCACCGCAAGAAGGCGACCGACACCGTGCTGCCCCGGCAGTTCGGCTACAACATGCCGCTGGAGCTGGTGCTCACGGTGACGCCGTTCCTCATCATCTCGGTGCTGTTCTACTTCACCGTGGTGGTGCAGGAGAAGATGCTGCACCTGGACAAGAACCCCGAGGTTGTGATCGATGTCACGGCCTTCCAGTGGAACTGGAAGTTCGGCTATCAGAAGGTCAACTTCAAAGACGGCACGCTGACGTACGACGGCGCCGACCCGGCGCGCAAGAAGGCGATGCTGTCCAAGCCGGAGGGCAAGGACGCCCACGGCGAGGAGCGGGTGGGTGCCGTCCGCGGGCTGAACACCTCGGACCGGCAGTACCTGAACTTCGACAAGGTCGAGACGCTGGGCTCCAGCGAGGAGATCCCGGTGCTGGTGCTGCCCACCGGCAAGCGCATCGAATTCGACCTGGCGTCAGCGGACGTGATCCACACGTTCTGGGTGCCGGAGTTCCTGTTCAAGCGCGACGTGATCCCCAACGCCGACGCGAACAACTCGGTGCACGTCTTCCAGACCGAAGAGATCCAGACGCCAGGAGCGTTCGTGGGCCACTGCGCCGAGTTCTGCGGCACGTATCACTCGATGATGAACTTCGAGGTTCGGGTCGTGGCGCCCAACGACTTCAAGGCCTACCTGCAGCAGCGGACGGGCGGAAAGAGCAACGCCGAGGCGTTGCAGGCGATCGGGCAGCCCCCGCTCGCGGTGACCACTCACCCGTTCGACACCAAGCGCGGCCAATTGGCCGGCAGCCAGTAGGTTAGGACACCAAATGCATATCGAAGCCAGGCTATTCGAAGTCATTGCCGGGTTTTTCATTGTGGTTGCGGTGCTCTATGGGGCGTTGACCGCGGTCTTCGCCACCGGCGGCGTGGAGTGGGCGGGCACCACCGCGCTGGTGCTGACCGGTGGCCTGGCGTTGATCACGGCGACGTTCTTCCGCTTCGTGGCGCGCCGGCTGGACACCCGGCCCGAGGACTACGAGGGTGCTGAGATCAGCGATGGAGCAGGGGAATTGGGCTTCTTCAGCCCGCACAGCTGGTGGCCGATTCTGGTCGCGCTGTCGGCCTCGGTGATTGCGGTGGGCATCGCCCTGTGGTTGCCGTGGCTGATCGTCGCCGGGGTGATGTTCGTGCTGACGACGGTGGCCGGACTGGTCTTCGAGTACTACCTCGGTCCCGAGAAGCACTGATTCGCGGCATAAAGGTCACAATCAGATCACGTGATTGGTGGGCCGTTCGCGACGACGGCTTTGCCCCTTTGGGGTTCGGTAGTGTTTTGCCCAGGCAAACGAGAAGCGTCCCAGCGCGCCCGCAACGATCTGATCGGGGAGTTTTTGCGCGCAGGTGAGGCAGTCGAACAGGGTAGGCAAAGGCAGAGATGAGCGGGTCGAGACCCCCGGGATGGGATCCTGACGAACCCGACCGTGCCGACCCGATCAGCCACGAACCGGACCCTGGCGACGAGCCGGACGACGAACTGGAACGCGACGCCGACGGCGAGGCCGAGCCGGAACCCTTCGAGGACAGCGCCGAACTGGCGGCGAACCAGGCCGACGAGACGGACGCCTACTCGCGTGCCTACTCGGCTCCGGAGTCCGAGCACTTCACCAGCGGCCCCTACCTGCCGGCCGATCTGGGGCTCTACGACTACGACGACTTCGACGAGTCCGCCGATGCTGACGACGAGCGCAGCACCGCGCGCTGGCCGTGGGTGGTGGGGGTCGCCGCGATCGTGGCCGCGATCGCCCTCGTCGTGTCGGTATCGCTGCTGTTCGCGCGCACCGATACCACCAAGCTCGCCAACCCCGGCACCACCATCGCCCCGTCCACGCCGCCGCTGCAGGACGAGATCACGACCACCAAACCGCCGCCGCCCCCGCCGCCACCGCCAACCACGACCGAACCGCCACCGCCCCCGACAGCAACGGAGACCCAGACTGTGACGGTGACGCCTTCGCCAGCACCGCCGCCCGCGCCCGCGCCCGCGCCCGCCCCCGCTCCGGCGCCGCCGCCCGCGACGTCCACGGCGGCCGCGCCGCCACCGCCGCCGACCACGCCGGCGGGGCCGCGCCAGGTCACCTACTCGGTGACCGGCACCAAAGCGCCGGGCGACATCATTTCGGTGACCTACGTCGACGCGTCCGGCCGGCGCCGCACGCAGCACAACGTGTATATCCCGTGGTCGATGACCGTCACCCCGATCTCACAATCCGACGTGGGTTCGGTGGAGGCTTCCAGCCTGTTCCGGCTCAGCAGGCTCAATTGCTCGATCACGACCAGCGACGGAACGGTGCTCTCGTCGAACAGCAACGACTTGCCGCAGACGAGCTGCTGATGGTCAGCAGATATTCGGCGTACCGGCGCGGCGTGGGCGACGACGACACCATTGCGCCCGAGGTCATCGACCGCATCCTGATCGGCGCGTGCGCCGCCATTTATCTGGTGCTGCTGGGCGTCAGCGTGGCGGCCGCCGTCGCGCTGGCGGATCTGGGCAGGGGCTTTCACAAGGCGGCCAGCAGCCCGCACACCACCTGGGTGCTGTACGCCGTCATCATCGTTTCGGCGCTGATCATTGCGGGCGCGATCCCCATCCTGTTGCGGGCCCGCCGGATGTCGCAGGCCGAGCCGGCCGCCCAGGCGATGACCGCGCCGTCGCGCGGGCCGGCGAGGCCTTCGGTGCGGCTGGGGGCCGGCGCCGTGCGCCCCGGGAGCGAGCGGACCGCCACCGTGCAATCGGCCGCACCGGCCCAGGCCGCCGAGTGGTCGGGCGAGGCGGTAGACCGAGTCTGGTTGCGCGGCACCGTGATTCTGACCGGCACCATGGGCGCGGCGCTGATCGCGGTCGCGACGGCGACCTACCTGATGGCGATCGGCCACGATGGCGGGTCGTGGATCGGGTATGGATTCGCCGGCGTCATCACTGCGGCCATGCCGGTGGTGGAGTGGCTGCACATTCGTCAGCTCCGCCGGGTCGTCGCCGAGCAGTAGGCGCCGCTGCCGTGCGAGGCCCGGCGTTGTGGCTCCACGCGGACGTGATGACGGTCATGGCGGAGACCGCCCGGGTCAACCTGCTGATCGTCCCGTACGCGACCTACAGCGTCACGGTCGGCTCGATGCTGCGGGCCGCCCGGCGGCGACGGGCCTGTGCCCGTCCGTAGGGCGGGCACAGACGAAAACGGGAGGGGTCGAGCGAGCTAGTGCTCGCCGCCCTCGCCATTTGTCTTACCGTTCGTCGAACCGTTGAGGCCGTCCTGGTGTTCGCGCAGTGCGGTCAGGGCGCGCAGCTCCGAGCCGTGTGCCGCCTCGCGCAGCGCCGCGTCCTCGGATGCCGGGTCGGCGAACAGGAAGCTGCCGCTGCCCGGGGATCCGGCCGAGCCCAGCTTGTTCATCTTCTTGGGCAGTGGCGCACCCTGGTATTCCAGCGGCAGCGGGTGACCGTGGTCGTCGACCGGGCCCAGCGGCTGGTGCAGCTCGACGTAGGCGCCGTGCGGCAGCCGCTTGATGATGCCGGTCTCGATGCCGTGCTCGAGCACCGCGCGGTCGCTGCGCTGCAGTCCGATGCACCACCGGTAGCTGATGAAGTAGACCACCGGCGGAACGATCACCATGCCGATGCGCCCGATCCACGTCGTCGCATTCAGCGAGATGTCGAACTTGAACGCGATGATGTCGTTCATCGCGCACAGCGTCAGCAGCATGTAGAACGCGATCGCCATCGCACCGATCGACGTGCGCACCGGCACGTCGCGCGGCCGCTGCAGCAGGTTGTGGTGCGCGTAGTCACCGCTGAACCGCTTCTCCAGGAACGGATACACGATCAGCAGACCGAAGATCAAGCCCATGATCAAGGCCACCCAGACCGGGGCGGGAATAGTGTGGTGCCAGAAGTAGAACTCCCACGGCGGCCAGATACGGGCCAGGCCCTCGGTCCACATCATGTAGAAGTCCGGCTGCGAACCGGCCGAGACGTGAGATGGCTTGTAGGGGCCCAGGTTCCAGATCGGGTTGATCTGCAGCAGACCGCCCATCAGGCCGAGCACGCCGACGATCGCGGCGAAGAACGCACCCGACTTCACCGCGAAGATCGGCATCACGCGCACGCCGACGACATTGTGCTCGGTGCGGCCCGGGCCGGGGAACTGGGTGTGCTTCTGGAACCACACCATGGCCAGGTGCAGCCCGATCAGCGCCAGGATGATTCCGGGCAGCAGCAGGATGTGCAGGGCGTACATGCGGGGGATGATCGCGCCCACGGTGGCGCACTCGTTGCCCACGCCGCCGCACGGGAAGTCACCGCCGAACAGCGCCCAGTGCAGCCAGGTGCCGATCACCGGCATGCCCAGCGTGATCGAGGACAGCGCGGCGCGCAACCCGATACCGGACAACAGGTCGTCGGGCAGCGAGTAGCCGAAGTAGCCCTCGAACATGGACAGGATCAGCAGCAGCGAACCGATGACCCAGTTGGCCTCGCGCGGTCGCCGGAAGGCGCCGGTGAAGAAGATGCGGGCCAGGTGCACCATGATCGACGCGGAGAAGATCAGTGCCGCCCAGTGGTGAACCTGACGCACGAACAAACCGCCGCGAACCTCGAAGGAGATGTCGAGGGTCGATGCGAAGGCCTTCGACATGTCCACGCCGCGCAGCGGCTGGTAGGCGCCGTTGTAGGTGACCTCGGCCATCGACGGATCGAAGAACAATGTCAGGTACACGCCGGTGAGCAGCAGCACGATGAAGCTGTACATCGCGATCTCGCCCAGCAGGAACGACCAGTGGGTGGGGAAGACCTTGTTCAGCTGTCTACGGACCGCCGCGGACGGGTGGTAACGCGTGTCGATGTCCTCGCCTTGACGGGCCAGGACATCGCCGATCTTCGGGGGACTCATTTTCGGACTCATGTCGTCGTCCTCTCCCAGAATGCCGGTCCGACGGGCTCGACGAAGTCACCGTTGGCGACCAGATACCCGTTGGAGTCGATGGTGATCGGCAGTTGCGCCAACGCCCGCGCGGCCGGCCCGAAAATCGGCTTGGCGAAGTGCAGCGCGTCGAACTGCGACTGGTGGCACGGGCACAAGATCCGGTAGGACTGCTCCTCGTACAGCGACGCGGGGCAACCCAGGTGCGAGCAGACCTTGGTGAAGGCGAAGAACTCACCGAAGTTGAAGCTCTCCTGACCCTGCCGCTTGACCACCCGGTTCATGTCGGTGGGCCGAACTCGGATGAGCATCACCGGGTTTCGCACGCCCTGGTTGATGGCCCGCAGCTTTTCCTGCGATTCGGGCGTGGTGCCGTCGCCGTCGGACTCCCGCCAGGGGAAGACCGTTTCCATGCCGCCTGCGTCGAGGTCCTCGGGGCGCATCTTGACGAACGGCGACGTGGAGGCGGAACCGGTGGCACGCGCCAAATAGATGGTCTCTCCGTGGTAGCGCGGGCTCCATCCGGACGTCCACAGCACGGCCTTCTTGCCATCGGCGGTGGGAACGACCGGCTTCCACGGGTTCTTGATCAACCCGCCGGCAAACGCGACCAGGGTGGAAAGGCCGAAGGCGCCCAGCCCCATTCCCAGCGACAGGCCGATCAGCTTGCGCCGCCCGACCGTGGACCCCTGATACGCGTCGGCCAGGTTCGCCACCACCGTCTTGCGGTCGACGTCGCGCGAGGCGCCGTCGTGGCGGTCCTGAATCGAAATCTCTTCGGGGATAAAGCGTTTCTGGTACAGGATGACGCCGATGCCGATCGCCAGGATCGCGCCCCCGAAGGTCAGGCCGTACAGCGGGGTGGCCAGGTCGTAGAGGAAGCTTCCGGCCTCTTCCTTCGGCTTGTACTCCCAGGGCCAGAACAAGAAGATCAGCAGCAGCGCGAGCCCGAAGAAACCGCCCAGCAAAAGCCAGAGGGCGACGCCACGCTCGGCGCGCTTTTCGGCTTTGGTGCCCTCGATCGGCCAGCGGGGTTCCTTGAACACCGTGTCGACGCCGTCCAGCTTGCCGCCCAGCGCCACCAGTTCCTGCTGCGACATGGCGTCCAGCGCCGCGTCGTCGGGTTCCCTCTCGCCGGTGCCGTGCGGGTTCCCGCCGGTGTCAGAGCCGCGAACGTCCTGGTCGCTCATGCTCGTGCCCCAATCCACAGTGCCAGCCCGATGGCCGCGACCATCCCGATGATCCAGGCGGCCATGCCCTCGGGTGCGGGTCCGAATCCGCCCAGGCCGTAGCCGCCCGGCTGGCGCTCCTCGGTCACCGCCTTGATGTAGCCGATGATGTCCTTCTTGGCTTCGAACGACAGCTGACGGTCGGAGAACTTCGGCATGTTCTGCGGACCGGTTCGCATGGCCGCCAGGATCTGCTGCTCGTTGGCGGGCTCCAGGTCCGGCGCGAACTTGCCGGACGACAGCGCGCCGCCCTTACCGGTGAAGTTGTGGCAGGAGGAGCAGTTCAGCCGGAACAGGTCGCCACCGCGGCCCAGGTCCTCGCCGCGCAGCGAGCGCATCGCCAGGCTGCCGTCCGGGTTGCGCACCGTGGTCGGGCCGCCGCCGTTGGCCTGGACGTAGGCGCCCAGCGCGTCGACCTGGCCCTCGTCGAAGATCGGTTCCTTGCGCGGCGCCTGGGCCTCGCCGGTCATCGCCGGCATCCGGCCCGTCGACACCTGGAAGTAGACGGCTTCCTCGCCGACGCCGATCAGGCTCGGCCCGCGGTCGGGGACACCCTGCAGGTTGGCGCCGTGGCAGGACACGCACGAGGTGTCGAACAGCTGCTTGCCGGTGCGCAGCAGCGCCGAATTGGACTCGTCTGCCACGGCCACCTGCGGCCGCGGGGTGAGGATGGCGGCCAGGCCGCCGGCGATGGTCAGCGCGATCAGCAGCAGCAGACCGCCGGACAGCCGGCGGCGAAGCCGCCGTCGCGAACGATCACGCTGCCCCTGCGACGGCTTGGCCGCACCGGATCGGGTAGATCCCAGTTTCTTCAACCGAGCACTCCTGTTCGTCCAGCGCCTGCTCATCGGATGAAATAGATCACGGCGAAGAGCGCGATCCACACAATGTCGACGAAATGCCAGTAGTACGAGACGACGATGCTGGCCGTAGCCTGCGCCGGCGTGAACTTGCTCATCGCGGTGCGGGCCAGCAAGAAGATGAAGGCGATCAGGCCGCCGGTGACGTGCAGGCCGTGGAACCCGGTCGCCAGGTAGAACACGCTGCCGTAGGCGCTCCCGGGAATGGTCGTCCCGTGCGACATCAGGTGGTAGTACTCGTAGCCCTGGCCGCAAACGAAGAACAGGCCCATCAAGAAGGTCAGCACGTACCAGCGGCGCAGCCCGAACACGTCGCCGCGTTCGGCCGCGAACACCCCCATCTGGCAGGTGAACGACGACGCGATCAGCACCAACGTGACCGGGACGGCCTGGTACAGGTTCAGCTCGGTCGGCGGCGGCGGCCACTTCCCGCCCGATTGGGCGCGAGCGGTGAAGTACATCGCGAAGAGGCCAGCAAAGAACATCAGCTCGCTGGAAAGCCAAACGATGGTGCCGACGCTGACCATGTTGGGTCGGTTCAGCGAATGCACCCGCGACGTAATTGCAGTACCCGAAGTCCCGGCAGCGCTGGTCACATCCGCAAGTATGACGCTTTGTAGTTGTTGAACTCCACCCGGGGCGGCATTTGGTGTCTCGCGCGTCGCGCGCGGGTGCGCAGCGGGCCGCTTCCGGAGACGGTTGGGGCAGGTGTGGTCGCCGTGGGACCATCGGCGCGTGGCTATGTCATCTAAGGCGTCGTCGCCGTCCGGCGCACCCGCATGCTCGTGGCCGCGGATCCTGTCCCGTCTGACCGGCGGGCAGGACCTGGCGCGCGGACAGGCCGCCTGGGCCATGGACCGGATCATGGCCGGCGACGCGAGCCCCGCCCAGATCGCGGCATTCGCGGTGGCGATGCAGGTGAAGGTTCCCACCTCGGCCGAAGTCATCGAGCTGGCCGACGTCATGCTCAACCACGCGCTGCCGATGCCGTCCGGTGCCATCCGCGACGACACGGTCGACATCGTCGGCACCGGTGGCGACGGCGTCAACACCGTGAACCTGTCCACGATGGCGGCGCTGGTGGCCGCGGCCGCGGGCGTGCCGGTGGTCAAGCACGGCAACCGGGCGGCCTCGTCGTTGTCCGGCGGCGCCGACACGCTCGAGGCGCTCGGCGTCCGCATCGACCTCGGCCCCGAGCAGGTCGCGCGCAGCCTCGCGGAGGTCGGCATCGGGTTCTGTTTCGCGCCGCTGTTCCATCCGTCCTACCGGCACACCTCCGCGGTGCGCCGCGAGATAGGCGTGCCGACGGTCTTCAATCTCCTTGGGCCGCTTACCAATCCGGCCAGGCCACGGGCCGGGTTGATCGGCTGCGCGTTCGCTGAACTGTCCGAGGTGATGGCCGGGGTTTTCGCCGCGCGCCGGTCCAGTGTGCTGGTGGTGCACGGTGACGACGGGCTCGACGAGCTGACGACCACCACCACCAGCACGATCTGGCGGGTGCAGGCCGGCACCGTGGACAAGCTGACCTTCGATCCGGCCGGATTCGGTTTCCCCCGAGCCGATCTCGACGATTTGTTGGGCGGCGACGCCCAGGCCAACGCGGCGGAGGTCCGCGCGGTGCTGGCCGGCGGCAAGGGGCCGGTGCGCGACGCCGTCGTGCTCAATGCCGCCGGCGCGATCGTCGCGCACGCCGGGTTATCCAGCCGCGCCGAATGGTTGCCGGCGTGGGAGGACGGGCTGGCCCGAGCCTGCAAGGCCATCGATTCCGGTGCGGCCGAACAACTGCTCGCGCGATGGGTGCGGTTCGGCCAGCAGGTCTGATTCCCGCAGCGCCTGCTCGCCGGCCAGTCGCGCCGAGCGCGCCACCGCGGCCCACGCCGACCAGGCGCCGGCCGACCGCAGCGGGGAGGCCCAGCCGTCCTCGGCGACCCGGACGATGCGCACCCCGGGCCCGGTCAACCAGCGCGCGATGAGCGCGGTCTCCTCGACCAGTGCGCCGCCCAGCGGGGCAGGTGTGGGCAGAATCGCTTGTGCCCCAGCAACAATCGCATCGACGACCGGCATCGGCGGCACCCCGCGCCGGGCGCTGCCCGCCGCGGCGAGCTGGCCGTGGCGGATGACGGCCAGGTGATAGCCGCCCTCGCCGTCGGGCGCGGCGGCGATCAGCTCGGGCAGTGCGGCCAGGGCGCGCAGCCGCTGGCCACGCCACAGCGTCTCGACCGCAGTGACGGTGCGGTCGCGCAGGCGCGCGGCGCTCTCGAAGTGATGCCGGTCGGCGAGTGCACCCACCTGATCCACGGCCGACCTCAGCGCGCCGTTGTCCGCGCCGTCGACCAGCGCCGCGACCCGAGCCACGGCGGCGGCGTACTGGGTGGCGGTGACGCCGCGCGCGGCCGGGCACGGCGACACCTCCGCCTCGGCGCACAGCGGCCCGTGCAGCGCCGAGCGGCCCAGCCGGTTGGTGCAGGTCCGTAACCCGGTGAATCGCGCCAGCAACGCGGCCGTGTCGGCGGCGTCGGCGCGGGCCCGGAACGGGCCGACCGCGCGGTCGTGCCGCGGCGCCCGCACCACGGCGAGGCGGGGGAAGGCCTCCTCGGTGAGCGCCACCCACCACCAGCGCTGCGGGAACCGGGACCGCCGGTTGTACGGCGGCGCGTGCGCGGCCAGCAGCCGCAGCTCGCGCACGCCGGCCTCCAGCGGGTGGGCGCACTCGACGTGGTCGACCGCGCCGGCCAGCGCGACCATCTCCTTCATGCGGCCCCGGGGATCGGCGCCGGTGAAGTACTGGCTGACCCGCCGTCGCAGGTCGACGGCGGTGCCGATGTAAAGCACCTCGCCCGACGGCCCGCGGAACAGGTACACGCCCGGCCGGCGCGGCAGGCCCTCGGCGAGCACCCGCTTGCGGCGCTGGGTGGGTGTCACGTCGGGCAGGTAGGAGCGCAGGTCGGCGTAGGTGTGCACGCCCTGGTTGCCGACCCGCTCGATGAGGGCGTGCAAGACGTCGACGGTGGCGCGCGCATCGTCCAGGGCGCGGTGGGTGGGCTGGGTGGCGACGGCGAACAGCCGCGCCAGCGAGGCCAGCCGCACGCTGGGGGCTTCCTCGCGGCTGAGCACCCGGCGGGCCAGCCGGACCGTGCACAGCACCTGCGGCCGCGGCCAGGCGATGTCGCACTGCTGCGCGGCGGCACGCAGGAAGCCGGTGTCGAACCCGGCGTTGTGCGCGACAAGCACGGCCCCGCAGTCCAACCCGGCGAACTCCAGGAACATCGGCAGGACGGAGTCGATGGTCGGTGCGTCGGAAATCATCGCGGTGGTGATGCCGGTCAGCTGCACGATCTGCGGGGGGATGCTGCGCTGCGGATCCACCAGGGTGGCGAACTCGCCGAGCACCACGCCGCCGCGCACCTTGATCGCCCCGATTTCGGTGATCGCGTCGGGCGCGGCGCCCGCCGTGCTCTTGGTGCGCCCGCCGGTGGTCTCCAGGTCGACCACGACGAAGGTGGTCTCACGCAGCGAGAGCTCGTCGGGCGTCAACGGTGACCCCACGTCGGCGAAGCTCAGCTGAGTCGCACCCCTGGAAGCCACGGCGGTGACGTTAAGGCGGATGACCGACACCCGCGCGGCTCCCACGCCGGGCGCGGGGCCGGAATGCGGGGACGGATAGCTGTCGGTGCCCGCGGTTACCGTTCGGGCAGTCCGGCGTGATGTTCGCCCACCCAGTTTGCCGGGCCAGAGCGAGAGGACCGATCCCGAATGGCATCAAGAACTGGACCTACCGACATCGGCGCGACGCCGCCGGAGCCGGGGCCACCGGTGGTGATCGACTGCGACGAGTGCGCGGTGCGCGGCCCCGGCTGCCGCGACTGTGTCGTCAGCGTGATACTCGGGGTCCCGGATACTTTATTGCAAGATGAACGGGCGGCTTTGGAAGTTCTGGCCGAGGTTGGCTTGGCGCCGCGACTTCGTCTTGTCCCAATTCGTCGGGATCGAGGTTCTGGTGTAGCCTAATCGCCTTGTCCCACAAAGGTCCTCGGGCCACCCGAAACGATTCACATAGAAATGACAGGATTCTATCTAACTTCTTAACCGCTCGCTTTGGACAAACGCCGATATCGTTTCGTAACCTGTTTGAGACCTAAACCCGCTCGACGACCTTTTCCGTCGATGGCCGTTTAAGGAAGCAAATCTTGAGGCTTGACTCTAGGTACCCGGTTGCGCGTGTCCTGACACGTTCGGCCATAGGGGCACTAGCTGGCTTCGCGATCTTCTCCGGCGTCATGACCGCCCCCGCGTGGGCCGACCCGGCCGAAGACGCCACGGCAAAACTCAACCAACTGTCCCGGCAGGCCGAGCAGACCACCGAGGCCATGCACAGCGCCCAGCTCGATCTGAACGACAAGCTGGCCGCCCAGCGCGCCGCGGACAAGAAGCACACCGACGACCAGGCCGCGGTCGATGCCGCCAAGGTGCATCTGGCGACGTATCAGGAGTCCGTCAACAAGCTGGCCGCCGCGACTTACATGGGTGGTCACGTCGACGGCATGGAGGCCATCCTGACCGCCGGCTCACCGCAGGGCCTGATCGACAAGCTGGCGGTGCAGCGGGTGATGGCCACGCAGATGGCCAACCAGATGAAGAGCTACGAGATCGCGGGCGAGCAGGCCGCCAAGGCCGAGCGCGAGTCCGCCAAGTCGGCCGCCGACGCCAAGAGCGCGGCCGAGCAGGCCGCCGCGGTCCGGGCCAGCCTACAGTCCAAGCAGAGCCAGCTGCAGGTGCAGATCGCGGTGGTCAAGTCGCAATACCTTTCTTTAACGGCCGACCAGCGCACCGCACTGGCCAATCCTGCGCCGCCTCCCGGCGCCCCGGCGCCCGAAGCGGCCCCCCCGGGCACGCCTCCCGGCCAGGCGCCGGGCGAGGCTCCGCCCCCCGGTGGACTGCCCGGCATGCCCGGCATGGCTCCCGGTGGGGTCGGCGGCGGTGACCGCGCCACCGTCGTGCAGGCCGCGCTGACCCAGGTCGGTTCGCCCTACGTGTGGGGCGGCTCCGCGCCCGGCGGATTCGACTGCTCCGGCCTGGTGATGTGGGCATTCCAGCAGGCCGGTATCTCGCTGCCGCACTCCAGCCAGGCGCTGGCCCACGGCGGCCAGCCCGTCTCGCTCGGGGATCTGCAGCCCGGCGACGTGCTGACCTTCTACTCCGATGCCTCGCACACCGGCATCTACATCGGTGACGGCATGATGATCCACTCCTCCACCTATGGCGTGCCGGTCCGGGTAGCGCCGATGAGCGCCGGCGGTCCGATCTACGACGCCCGCCGTTACTAGAGACCCTCACCCGCGGCGCCGGCGGCTCCCGATACTGCTGGCCTGGGTATTCGCCGTCGAACTGCTGGTGGCCGCGGCCGTGCCGTTCGATGCCGTGCGCGAGAGCCGGATCCGGCCGGCCCAGCTGGTCACGCCCGCCCGCAGCCAAGTGAGTGCGTCGACGAAGTCGATCACCGTCGGTGACCGCACCGTTCGGTTGCTGGGGCTCGGCGGGGCCGCGAGCGACCGGTTGCTGTCCCGGGTGGCTTCGACCATGGGCGCGGCGATCGCTGCGGTGGAGTCTTTCTGGGGTGTGGACTGGCCGCACGAGATCGCGGTGGTCGCGGCCGGCACCGACGAGGAGTTCCGCGCCGCCGCCGGCGGGGGACCTGCGTCGCAGTGGGCCGACATCGCGGCCGTGACGGTGGTCGACCGTGTCGACCCCGTTCGCCGGATCGCCGTCGGCCAGCGGATTGTGTTCGCGCCGGGCGCGGCCAAGATGAGCGCCGCGTCGCTGCGAATCGTGTTGGCCCATGAGCTTTTTCACTACGCCGCGCGCGCCGACACCGTTGCGGACGCACCCCGCTGGCTCACCGAGGGGGTGGCCGACTTCGTCGGCCGCCCACTCACACCGGTGCCCACCGACACGTTGTTACCCATGACGCTGCCCACCGACAGCGACCTGGACGTTCCCGGGGCGCAGCGCTCGCTGGCCTACGACCGCGCGTGGTGGTTCGCGCGCTTCGTCGCCGACACCTTCGGGCCGCCCAAGCTGCGCGAGCTCTACCTGGCCACCTGCGGCATCAGGCACGCCGACATGGCCGCCGCAGGCCAGGACGTGCTGGGCGCCAGCCCGGCGGGCCTGCTCACGCGCTGGCAGCAGTGGCTGACCCACTAGGGCCGGCTCGCGCGGCTCGGGCCGTGTGCACGGTTCGCATGGTCGCCAAGCTAGCCTGTCGCAGGTGAGTCGGGTCCTGCTGGTAACCAACGACTTTCCGCCCCGCCGGGGCGGCATCCAGTCCTACCTCGGTGAGTTCGTCGGCCGGCTGGTCGATGCCGGGCGGCATTCGGTGACGGTGTACGCGCCGCACTGGAAGGGTGCCGAGGCCTACGACGAGGCCGCCCCCTATCGGGTGGTGCGCCACCCGGGCACCCTGATGCTGCCCGGCCCGGCCGTCGACACCCGGATGCGGCGGCTGATCGCCGACGAGGGCATCGACACCGTCTGGTTCGGGGCGGCCGCACCGCTGGCGCTGCTTGCCCAACGCGCTCGCGCGGCCGGGGCGAGCCGGGTGCTGGCCAGCACGCACGGCCACGAGGTCGGGTGGTCGATGCTCCCGGTCGCGCGCTCGGTGCTGCGCCGCATCGGCGATGACACCGACGTCGTCACCTTCGTCAGCCGCTACACCCGTTCCCGGTTCGCGCCCGCGTTCGGTCCCAAGGCTTCGCTGGAATACCTGCCGTCCGGGGTGGACATCGACCGGTTCCGGCCCGATCCGACGGGCCGGGCGCAGCTGCGTGATCGGTACGGGCTGGGCGAGCGGCCCACCGTGGTATGCGTGTCGCGGCTGGTGCCGCGTAAAGGCCAGGACATGCTCATCAAAGCCCTGCCGTCGATCCGGCGACGCGTCGACGGCGCCGCCCTGGTCATCGTCGGCAGCGGCCCCTACGAGGACTCGCTGCGCGCGCTGGCCCGCGAGTGCGGGGTGGCCGACGATGTCACCTTCACCGGCGGTGTACCGGCCGCGGAGCTGCCCACGCACCACGCACTGGCCGACGTGTTCGCGATGCCCTGCCGCACCCGCGGCGCGGGGCTGGACGTCGAGGGGCTGGGCATCGTGTTCCTCGAGGCGTCCGCGACCGGCGTGCCGGTGATCGCCGGCGGATCCGGGGGAGCCCCGGAAACGGTGCAGCACAACAAGACCGGACTGGTCGTCGACGGGCGCGAGGTCGACGAGATCGCCGACGCAGTCACCGCGTTGCTGACCGATCGCGACCGGGCCGCCGCGATGGGTGCGGCCGGGCGCGACTGGGTGACGGCCCAGTGGCGCTGGGACACCCTGGCGGCGCGGTTGGGCGCGCTGCTCGGCTGAACGGCGCTCCGCGCCGGCGAGCGGGCCCGCTAGTCCTTGTCGTAGATGGCCTCGATATCGGAGGCGAACTTCTCGGCCACCACGTTGCGCTTGACCTTCATCGTCGGTGTCAGTTCACCGGTGTCCTCGGTGAAATCGACCGGCAGGATGCGGAACTTGCGGATCGACTCGGCGTGCGACACGGCCTGATTGGCGTCCTTGATGGCCGCGTCCACCTCGGCGACCAGGTCGGGGTCGGTGGTCAGATCGCCCACCGATGCACCGGCGCCCTTCTGATTGCGCTGCTTCCAGCCGTCGAACGCTTCGGGGTCGATCGTGATCAACACGCCGACGAACGGCTTGTTGTCCCCGACGACCATCGCCTGGCTGATCAACGAATGCGCGCGCAGCCGGTCCTCCAGGACCGCAGGCGCGACGTTCTTGCCGCCCGCGGTCACGATGATTTCCTTCTTGCGCCCGGTGATCTTCAGGAAGCCGTCTTCGTCGAGCACACCCAGGTCGCCGGTCCTGAACCAGCCGTCGCTGAAGGCGTCCTCGGTCGCCTGTTCGTTGCGCCAGTAGCCGCTGAACACCACGCCGCCGCGCACCAGCAGTTCGCCGTCCTCGGCGATGCGCATGCTGTTGCCGGGCACCAGCGTTCCGACGGTGCCGACCTTGACGTTGCCGACCTGGTTGACGGTGATCGCCGAGCTCGTCTCGGTCAGGCCGTAGCCCTCGTGGATGGTCAGGCCCACGCCGCGGTAGAAGTGCCCCAGTCGCGAGCCCAGCGGCGCGCCGCCGGAGACGGCCGCGTGGCAGTCGCCGCCCAGCGCGGCGCGCAATTTGTTGTACACCAGCCGGTCGAACAGGGCGTGCTTGGCGCGCAGCGTCGGCCCGCGGCGGCCACGGTCCTGCGCCTCGCTCCAGTCGACGGCGGTCTGCACCGCCGCCGCGAAGATCCGACCCTTGCCGTCGTTGGAGGCGTTCTGCTCGGCGGTGTTGTACACCTTTTCGAACACCCGGGGGACCGACACCACCACGGTTGGTTTGAACACCGCGAACAACGGCACCAGGTTCTTGATATCGCTGGTGAACCCGACCGTGACCTTGTTGGCGAACGCGGACAACGTCAGTGAGCGCGCCAGCACGTGCGCCAGCGGCAAGAAGACCAGCAGCCGCTGCCCCTCGTCGAGCAGCGTCGGCAGGCTCTCCTTGGCGCCGCGGGTCTCATACAGCAGATTGGAATGCGTCAGCTGGCACCCCTTGGGCCGCCCGGTGGTGCCCGACGTGTAGATGAGCGTGGCCGGATCCGCGGCCCGCAGTCCCTCGAGACGGGCGGTCAGCTCGGCCGGTTCCACCGATGCGCCGGCCTCCACCAGCTGGTCGAGCGCCTTGGGGCCCGAGCCGTCGATGTGCAGCACCCGGCGCAGCGCGGGCAGCTCGGCCGTCAGCTCGGTGACCATCGCCGCGTGCTCGTCGGTCTCGGCGAACGCCAGCACCGCCTCGGAGTCCTGCAGCACCCAGCGCACCTGCTCGGCCGACGACGTCTCATAGATCGGCACGGTGACCGCGCCCACCGACAGGATCGCGAGGTCGAGGATCGCCCATTCGTAGCGGGTGGCCGAGAAGATGGACACCCGGTCGCCGGCCTGCACGCCCAGCGAGATCAAACCCAGTGCGGCGGAGCGGATCTGCTCGGCCGCCTCGGCGCAGGTGACGTCGGTCCACTCGCCGTCGACTTGGCGCTGGTAGATGACGAAATCGGGGTCTTCGCGCTCGTGTTCGAAGACCATCGCGGCGATGTTGTCCTGTTCGCCGACGGAAAAGCGGGCGGGGACGCTGTACTCACGCACTCTCATGACCTCGATTGACCTCGTGAAGATTCCCGGGAGCCGGGTTGCCGGTGACCAGCCTAATCCGCGCGTTGACCCAGCACGGCCAGAGTGGTGGGGCCAGGGGCCGCTATTGCCCGCCGCGAGCCGGGCCCGCCCTCGGCGAGGCGCGTCGGACCGGTGTGTGAAGCTGTGGTCATGAACAGCATCCAGGTCGCGGATGAGACGTTTGTCGCCGCCGCCGGCGCACGGGTGGGCGCCGCGGTCGCCGATCAGTCGAGCTGGCGCCGCTGGTGGCCGGACCTGCGGCTGCAGGTCGTCGAGGATCGCGGGGAGAAGGGCATCCGGTGGTCGATCACCGGCGCGCTGACCGGGACCATGGAGATCTGGCTGGAACCGTCGCTGGACGGCGTCGTGCTGCACTACTTCCTGCACGCCGAGCCGACCGGGGTGGCGGCCTGGCAGCTGGCCAAGCTGAATCTGGCGAAGATGACGCACCGCCGTCGGGTGGCGGGCAAGAAAATGGCGTTCGAGGTGAAGACGACACTGGAACGGTCACGCCCGGTCGGAGTTTCTCCGGTAGTTTAGCCGGGTCAGGTCCGCGCAGAGAGTACCGTGTCGGACCGGAGGCCCGCGGGGTCCCCCACATCGGAGGGGTCGATCCGTTCGCGGGAGAGAGGGCAGCAATCAGGTGGCGGAGAAGACGACGCAAACCATCTACATCGATGCCGACCCGGCCACCGTGATGCAGGTGATCGCGGATATCGATTCCTACCCGCAGTGGATTTCGGAGTACAAGGACGCCGAGGTTCAGGAGAAGGACGCCGACGGCTACCCAAAGGTTGCCCGGATCGTCATGGACGCCACGGTGATCAAGGACACGATGGTGATGTCCTACGAGTGGCCCAAGGATCGCCAGTCGGTGAGCTGGACGCTGGTGTCGAGTTCGCTGCTGCGCTCGCTGGAAGGCTCATACCGGTTGGCGGCCAAGGGATCCGGCACCGAGGTCACCTACGAACTCTCCGTCGATCTGGCCATGCCGATGATCGGCCTGCTCAAGCGCAAGGCCGAGCGCCGGTTGACCGACACCGCCCTGAAGGATCTCAAGAAACGAGTCGAGGCTGAGTGAGTCCGCTGCGCCTGCCCCGGCCCGGATCAGCCTTTTCGTCGGCAAAGGCGGGGTAGGGAAATCTACCCTGGCTTGCGCCACCGCCGTCGGCGCCGCGAGCGCCGGGCAGCGAGCGCTGGTGGTCTCCACCGACCAGGCGCACTCGCTGGGTGACGTCCTGGGCATCACCGTCTCGCCCAGTCAGGGCGAACCGGTGCGGGTGCTCGCCGACCTCGAAACCGGCCAGGCCGAGGCCGGTGGTGGGGTTCTGGACGCGTTGGCATTGGACACGCTGGCGCTGCTCGAGGCCCGTTGGCACGACGTCGTCGCCACGCTGGACGGGCGCTTTCCCGACTCGGAACTGAGTACCATTGCGCCCGAAGAACTTTCGGCCCTACCGGGTGTTCAGGAAGTGCTCGGGCTGTACGCCGTCGGCGAGCTGGCGCGCTCCGGGGCATGGGACCGCGTGGTGGTCGACTGCGCGTCGACCGCCGATGCCCTGCGGATGTTGACGTTGCCCGCCACCTTCGGGCTGTATGTCGAGCGGGCGTGGCCGCGGCATCGCCGGCTGTCCGTCACCGCCGACGACGCCCGGTCGGCGGCGGTGGTCGCACTGCTCGAGCGGATCAGCTCGAGCGTGGAATCGCTCAGCACGTTGCTCACCGACGGCAATCTGGTCAGCGCGCACCTGGTGCTGACGCCCGAGCGGGTGGTGGCGGCCGAGGCGGCCCGAACGCTGGGCTCGCTGGCCCTGATGGGGGTGCGCGTCGAAGAGCTGATCGTGAATCAAGTTCTGCTGCAAGACGACTCGTACGAGTACCGCAACCTGCCCGAACACCCCGCCTTCTACTGGTACACCGAGCGAATCGCCGAGCAGCGGGGGGTGCTCGACGAGCTCGACGCCACCATCGGGGAGGTGGCGCTGGTGATGACCCCGCACCTGTCCGGCGAGCCGATCGGCCCCAAGGCGCTGAGCGGGTTGCTCGACGCCGCCCGGCGGCGCGGCGGCACGGCGCCGCCCGGCCCGCTGCGGCCCACCGTCGACCTCGAATCCGGGACGGGTCTAGGGTCCATCTACCGAATGCGGCTAGCGTTGCCGCAACTCGATCCGTCGGCCCTGACGCTGGGCCGCGTCGATGACGATCTGATCATCAGCGCCGGGGGTTTGCGGCGTCGGGTTAGGTTGGCATCAGTACTTCGGCGGTGCACCGTGCTGGACGCACACCTGCGGGGTAGCGAACTGACGGTGCGTTTTCGACCAGATCCGGAGGTGTGGCCGAAGTGAGTAAGGCTCATTCCGACATCGGTCCGGAACTGCGCAGGCTCGCTCAGACGATCCTGGACGGCATCGACCCCGCGGTGCGCGCGGCGGCGGCGCTGACGGCCGGCGCGGGCGTCGGCACCGGCAAGTGCCAGCAGGTGTGGTGCCCGGTGTGCGCGCTGGCCGCGTTGGCGACCGGCGACCAGCACCCGTTGCTCACCGCGATCGCCGACCACAGCATCGCCTTGCTCGAAGTGGTTCGCGACATCGTCAACGACATGGACCGCTCCGCCAAGCCGACGCCGGAACCGCCGGACGGTCCGTCCGGCGGCGGGCCCGGCGCGCCGGGCGATACCCAAGACACCGCATCGCGGACGCGCTATCAGCCCATCCCGGTCACGCTCGAGGAGTGAGCGGGCTGCGTCGCAGGTGGTTGGTTCGGGTGGGGATGGGTACAGTTGGCGCAGAACATCAGCGGTATAGCCGAGAGGGAGGGCCATGTGGTACTGGCTATTCAAGTACGTGCTCCTCGGCCCGCTGCTGTCATTGCTGGGCCGGCCGAAAGTTGAAGGCCTAGAACACGTTCCCAGTTCCGGGCCGGTTATTCTGGCCAGCAACCACCTGGCGGTGATGGACAGCTTCTACCTTCCGCTGGTGGTGCGGCGCCGAATCACGTTCCTGGCCAAGTCGGAATATTTCACCGGCACCGGATTGAAGGGCTGGTTCCAGCGGTGGTTCTTCACCGCCGTCGGCCAGGTGCCGATCGACCGAACCGACGCCGACAGCGCCCAGGCCGCGCTGAACACCGCGCAGCAGGTGCTGAGCCAGGGCAAGTTGCTCGGCATGTATCCCGAGGGCACGCGGTCGCCGGACGGGCGGCTCTACAAGGGCAAGACGGGGCTGGCGCGGCTGGCCCTGGAGACCGGTGTTCCGGTGATCCCGGTCGCGATGATCGGCACCAACGTCGTCAACCCGCCCGGGACGAACATGCTGCGGTTCGGCCGGGTCACCGTCCGCTTCGGCAAGCCGATGGACTTCTCCCGGTTCGAGGGGCTGGCCGGCAACCGCTTCATCGAGCGGGCCGTCACCGACGAGGTGATCTACGAGCTGATGGGGCTGTCCGGCCAGGAATACGTCGACATCTACGCGGCGAGCCTAAAAAAGGGCGGTAACGACGCGGCGAACGGCGAGGCCACCCGGATTCCCGAGACGGCCGCCGGTTAGCCGACGGCGGTAACCGGCGCCAACTGCTGCGGGGCGGCATTGCGCGCGACTCCGCGGGCCGTGACGGTGACTCCCACCGTGACGATGACCGCCAGCGCCCACCAGACGTAGGACATCCCGGCCAACTGACGCCACCAGACCGCGCTGGCCTCGTGGTGCTTGGGCAGCAGGTCGATCGGTGACCAGCGCATCAGCGCCGCCCCGATGACGCTGATCAGCATCATCGCCGCGTTGCGGCGCCGCCAGCCCAGGATCGCCGTGATCAGCACCGTCGGCAGCACCCAGACCCAGTGATGCGACCAGGACACCGGCGACACCACCAGCCCGAACAGCGCGACGCACACCAGCGCGAGCGTGGGCTCGCCGGCGTGCAGCACCCGTCGCATCGCCCACACCGTCACCGCCAGCACCAGCAACGACGCGGCGACCCAGAGCAGGGACCGCTCCTGCTGTCCCAGCCCCAGCCGGGCCAGCGCGCCGGCGATGTTCTGGTCGGTGTTCAGCGACGCGGAACCGATCCGGTCGGTGTGCAGCACGGTGTGCGTCCAGTACTCCCACGAGTCGTTCCAGGCCAGCGCGAAGCCGAGCAGCGTCGCTCCCACGAAGGACGCCAGCGCGGTCAGCGCCGCGCGGTTGTCGCGACGCAGCAGGAAATAGAGCAGGAACACCGCCGGCGTCAGCTTCAGCGCCATGCCCAGGCCCAGCAGCAGCCCGCGCGGCCACGGCGTGCGCCGCGGCACACAGTCGGCGATCACCAGCGTCATCAGCACCACGTTGATCTGGCCGAAGGCGAAGTTCGAGCTGATCGGTTCCAGCCAGACGGTCGCCGCGGCCGCGACGACGATCGCCAGCCACCATCGGCGCACCCAGGCCGGGCCGGGCAGGGTCGCCGACGTGCTCCAGACGCCGAGGCGGGTCAGCACCATCACGGTCGCCACCACCAGCAGCACCAGCGTCAACGCGGTGATCGCGACGCTGGCGGTGGGCATGTGCATCCACGCGAACGGGCAGAACACGATCGCCGCCAGCGGGGGATAGGTGAACGGCAGATCCACGATCGGGGTGTGGAACAGCACATCCCCGTGGTACAGGGGGTGGCCGTCCATCCAGGCCCGGGCGCCCATCTGATAGACGTCGATGTCGATGCGATAGGGCGTGTGCCCGAACAGCTGCCACACCGCATAACTCAGCCCCGCGGCGGCCAGCAGCCAAGCCAGCCCCCACCACAGCGCCCACCCGGGTCGATTGCCCACGCCGGGCGCCTGCCGTGTACTCATGTCGCACATCAGCGTAATGGGTGCCCGGGCCCCGACCCGCCTGGTGCAGCGCGGGTCCCACGGGCCCGGCGCAGACAGGCGTACGTTTCAAGAGTGCTCCATTCGTTCGTGGCCGAGGTGACCCGGTGGTTCGCACACGACGTCTATGACCGCGGCCACCTGCCGCTGCTGTGTTGCCTGGTCGCCTTCATCCTGACGTTTTTCGTCACCCGAACCTTCGTGCGGTTGATCCGGCACCGCGCCGACAACGGCCGGCCCACCCGGTGGTGGCACCCGCGCAACGTCCACGTCGGCGGAGTGCACATTCATCACGTGACCTTCGGGGTGGTGCTGACCCTGCTGTCCGGCCTGACGCTGGTCACGCTGTCCATCGACGGCCATGAACCCGAATTCACCATGGCGGCAACCTTATTCGGGATCGGCGCCGCCCTGGTTCTGGACGAGTACGCGTTGATCCTGCACCTGTCCGACGTCTACTGGTCCGAGGACGGCCGCACCTCGGTGGACGCGGTGTTCGCAGCGGTGGCGGTGGCCGGGCTGTTGATCATGGGGTTGCACCCGCTGATGTTCTTCCTGCCGATCTGGCACAACGCCGAATCGACGGCGCTGCGGGCGGTGGTGGCCGGCGCGATGGCGTTGACGCTGCCGCTGGCCGTCGTGGTGGTGCTCAAGGGCAAGGTGTGGACCGGCCTGCTGGGCATGTTCCTGGTCATTTTGCTGGTCATCGGCGCGATCCGGTTGTCGCGCCCGCACGCGCCCTGGGCCCGCTGGCGATACTCCACGCAGCCGGACAAGATGCGCCGCGCGCTGCAACGCGAGCGGACGCTGCGCCGCCCGGTGGTGCGGGCCAAGCTGTACCTGCAGTGCGCCATCGCCGGCACACCGCGGTTGCCCGACCAACGCACGGTTGACGCCACGCTCGACCAGGAGGTCCACCCCGCGCCGGCGCCCACCGGGCCCATCCTGATCGGCCGCTGACCTTTTCCCTAAGCTTCCCCGCGTGCGGTATTTCTACGACACCGAATTCATCGAGGACGGCCGCACCATCGAGCTGATCTCGATCGGGGTGGTCGCCGAAGACGGCCGCGAGTACTACGCGGTGTCCACGGAATTCGATCCCGAGCGCGCCGGGCCCTGGGTGCGCGCCAACGTGCTGCCCAAGTTGCCGCCACCGGCATCGCAGCTGTGGCGCTCCCGCCGCCAGATCCGCGAAGACCTGGAGGGCTTTCTCGGCATCGGCGGCGCCGAGCCGATCGAGCTGTGGGCGTGGGTGGCGGCCTACGACCACGTGGCCTTGTGCCAGCTGTGGGGGACCATGCCGGAGTTGCCGCGGTCCATCCCCCGTTTCACCCGCGAGCTGCGGCAACTGTGGGAAGACCGGGGCAGCCCGCGGATGCCGCCGCGGCCGTCCGATGCGCACGACGCACTGGTCGACGCGCGCGATCAGCTCCGTAGATACCGGCTCATCATGTCCGGGGATTGAGCCGGCGGGCGGGACCGCCGCCGAGTCGAGTTCGCGCAGATCAACACCGACCGGGGGCGTGCGTGCCCCAGCTAAGATGAACCGATGAACTGGACCGTGGACATTCCGATCGATCAGCTGCCGCCGCTGCCGCCGCTGCCGACCGATCTGCGGGCGCGGTTGGACGCCGCGCTGGCCAAACCGGCCGCCCAGCAGCCCAGCTGGCCCGCCGACCGGGCGACGGCGATGCGCACGGTCCTGGAGAGCGTGCCGCCCGTGACGGTGCCGTCGGAGATTGTCCTGCTGCAAGAGCAGCTGGCCCAGGTGGCGCGGGGTGAGGCGTTCCTGCTGCAGGGGGGCGACTGTGCGGAGACGTTCACCGAGAACACCGAATCCCACATTCGCGGCAATGTGCGCACCCTGCTGCAGATGGCGGTGGTGCTGACCTACGGCTCGAGCATGCCGGTGGTCAAGGTGGCCCGCATCGCCGGGCAGTACGCCAAGCCTCGATCGGCCGACATCGACGCGCTGGGGTTGAAATCCTATCGCGGCGACATGATCAACGGCTTCGCCCCGGACGCCGCCGTGCGCGAGCACGACCCGTCGCGCTTGGTGCGCGCCTACGCCAACGCCAGCGCGGCGATGAATCTGGTTCGGGCGCTGACGTCTTCGGGATTGGCCTCGCTGCACCTGGTGCACGACTGGAACCGCGAATTCGTCCGGACCTCGCCGGCCGGCGCCCGATACGAGGCGCTGGCCACCGAGATCGACCGCGGTCTGCGCTTCATGAGCGCCTGCGGGGTGGCCGACCGCAACCTGCAGACCGCCGAGATCTACGCCAGCCACGAGGCTTTGGTGCTCGACTACGAGCGTTCCATGCTGCGCCTGTCCGAAAGCGACAGCGGAGAACCGCAGCTGTACGACCTGTCGGCGCACACCGTGTGGATCGGTGAGCGCACCCGCCAGCT
This sequence comes from Mycobacterium senriense, assembly GCF_019668465.1. Taxonomy (NCBI): domain Bacteria; kingdom Bacillati; phylum Actinomycetota; class Actinomycetes; order Mycobacteriales; family Mycobacteriaceae; genus Mycobacterium; species Mycobacterium senriense. Next base: position 4,086,297 of record NZ_AP024828.1, read on the forward strand.
CGACGGCGCGCACATCGCGTTCGCCGAGGTGATCGCCAACCCGATAGGCGTCAAGATCGGCCCTACGATCACCCCGGAGCTGGCCGTCGAGTACGTCGAGCGGCTCGACCCGCACAACAGGCCCGGCCGGCTGACGCTGGTGAGCAGGATGGGCAACAACAAGGTTCGCGATCTGCTGCCCCCGATCGTGGAGAAGGTCCAGGCCACCGGTCACCAGGTGATCTGGCAGTGCGATCCGATGCACGGCAACACCCACGAGTCGTCCAATGGCTACAAGACCCGCCACTTCGACCGCATCGTCGACGAGGTACAGGGCTTCTTCGAGGTGCACCGCGCGCTGGGCACCCACCCGGGTGGCATCCACGTAGAGATCACCGGCGACAACGTCACCGAGTGTCTTGGTGGCGCGCAAGACATTTCGGACACCGACCTGGTCGGCCGTTACGAAACCGCCTGCGACCCAAGGCTGAACACCCAGCAGTCGCTGGAATTGGCCTTCCTCGTCGCCGAGATGCTGCGCGACTAGCGGCGCACCGTAAGCCGCTCCCTTGATGGGCTCTGTGGCGCGACCGGAGCCGTGGCTGCGCGGCTTCGCTGCCGCGTGAACCGGGCTCGTAGGTTTCCCCACACGATGCGCGGCAGCAGGGCGGGATCTCGGAGTCGCGACGGCGGGTCGATGAAGTTGGAGACGCGAAAGAAGCGCTCGGTCAACACGACGTCCTGAGTCGAGGCGTTCAGTGCCGCCGTGGACATCCAGCGTTCAAGCCGCTGCCGCATCCCGCCCGGGCGGTGCACGCCTGACGTGAGCCGGTCTCTGGCCTGGTTGGCGGCCCACGTCTCGCCGATGTACCGGGCCGTCGCCCGGAAGAACCGCTGTGCCAGGTGCGCATCGCCCGCGCGCAGGCAATCGCGCAGGGTCAGCGCTTCCAGCGCGGCGATCGTCATGCCCTGCCCGTAGGTGGGATCGAGACTGCACAAGGCGTCGCCGGTCACCAGCAGGCCGGAAGGGAATTCGGTCAACTGGTCGTAGCGTCGCCAGATTGCGGCGGTGTGGTGATATATCACGGCTTCCCCGATGGGATACGCACCGCGCAGGCCCTCGATGATTGCCGTGGGTAGGGACGGCTCGGCCATCGTGAGCATCGCATCGAAATCGGTTGGCGGCTCGCCAGTGTCGGTCGGCACGCCGATCGCCAGCATCCAGGTGTCGTGCTCGTTGGCCACCAGCAAGCCCCGAGGCCTGCCGCCCCCCGGATTGAACAGCACCAGCCGCTGGGCGATGGATCCCTCGGGAATGCTCAATTGTTGGCTCGCGTAACCGGATCTGGCCGGCGCCCGGTCCTCGGTTGGCCGTTCGTAACCCAGGTTCTCCAAGAACGCCGGGGTGCGCGCCCCGCGCCCCATGGCGTCCACCACCAGATCGGCGTCCAGGGTCGTGAGAAAACCGTTGTAGCGCCGGGTGATTCGTACGCCGTTGACGATGTCCGCGGTGGTGAGAAGCCCGGACACGTCGTGCCCGTCGAGGAATGTGACATTGGGCAGGGCGTTGACGCGCCGGCGCAGGTGAAACTCCATGAACGGCCGGCTCGTCATATGGAGCGCCAACGCGTCCGGATCGGCGAACGCGCCCGAACGTTTCAGCTCGTAGCGCCCGCTGCGTACGTAAAAATTCGACAGATCCCCGTTATCGACGACCACCGCCCCGGCCCTGGCCAGGTCGTCCAGCAGGCCGGGAAACAATTCCTCCACCACCTGCAGGCCGCGGCTGTAGAAGTTGTGCACGTGCCGGCCCTGGGGGATGCCTCGGCGGTGGCACGGGTGGTCGGGCAACCTGTCTCGCTCGACCACACTGACCGAATCGTAGAACTCCGAAAGTACGCGCGCGGCAAGCAAACCCGCCATTCCGGCACCCAGTACGACTGCGTGCTCGCCGAGCCGGTTCGGCGAGTCGACGCTATGCGTTGTCGAACCCATGCAGAAGCACGGTACACCAAAATTAAGAAAAATAAGAGAAATTTGTGATTACTTTAAGATTCGTGTCGTCGGGAGCGCGGCCGGCCCGCCGAGGTGCCGGCCGCCGGGCGGCTCATTCTTGTCGGGCCATCGCCTGCGCCCGGCCCTTCTACAGCAACCCGTTCAGGTTGCTTCCGATCGTCCACGCCGCGGTGGCGACCAGCCCGGTGATCGCCAGGACCAGCGCCACCCAGACCAGCGCCATGCGGCGGTTGTGCTGGCGCGCCCAGACGAATTCGCTGATCGGGATTCCCGCGAATTCGCCTGCGACCGACTCGTATTCGTAATCGTCCTCGTCCTCGTCGTCGGTCTGCGCCGGACGCACCGACTCCGACCAATCCTCGGGGCCCCGCGTCATCTGGCGAGTGGGCTGACGCACCGGCGCATGGCCGGCCGGTTCGGGCCGTTGGGCGGTGGGCGGCCGCTGGGCGGTCTGGCTGCGCTGCAGCGCCGCCGACCGGTGTTGTGCGGAGTTGCGGGGTGCGGGCACCCGAAAGTCCGGCAGCCCGAGCTCTTCGGCGATCGCGTCGAGGTCGCCGCGCATCTCGATGGCATCGGCATAGCGTTCGGCCGGGTCGCGGGACGTCGCACGCTCGACGAATTCGTCGAACTGCGCGGGCACACCGTCGATGGCCGCGCTGGGCGGCGGCACGTCGGTGTCCAGCCGCTGGTAGGCGAGCGACAAGGCCGAGTCACCGGTGAACGGGGTGCGCCCGGTCAGCAGCTCATAGGTCATGATCCCGGCGGAGTAGACGTCGCTGCGCGGACTGGCGTCGCCGTCGCGCACCTGCTCGGGCGACAGGTAGGCCGCGGTGCCCAAAATCACGCTGCTTGAGGTGATTCCGGCGGCCGCGACGGCCCGGACCAAACCGAAGTCGGCGATTTTGACCTCGCCGTCGTCGGAGATCAGCACGTTCTCGGGCTTGACGTCGCGATGCACCAGGCCGGCCCGGTGGGCGGCGGCCAGCCCGCCGAGCACCGGACGAAGCACCGCCGCCACGGCGTACGGCGGCATGGGTCCCCGTTCGCCCAGCAGTTCGCGCAGCGTGCCACCCTCGATGAGCTCCATCACCAGGAACGGGTGCCGGGCATCCAGGCCCTGGTCGTAGACCGCCACCAGCCCGGGATCCTTCAGCCGGGCCACGGTTTGCGCCTCGCGCTGGAAGCGGGTCAGGAATTGCTCGTCGCCGGCGTAGCGGGAATCCATCACCTTCACCGCGACGGGACGATCGAGCCGGGTGTCCAGGCCCCGATACACCGTCGACGTCCCGCCGCTGGCGATCCTGGACTGAACCAGATAGCGACCGTCCAGCAAAGTGTTGTCGAGCGGATCGACCGACCCGCCCCCGGGTCGGCGACGATGCGGGCCGGGCCCGCCCGAGGCGGGGGGCCCGCCCGCTCTCGGCGGAGGGCCGGGCGGTTCAGCTTGGGCCACCGGGCCATCGTAGGTGCGCGGCCGTGATTGGCCGGTAGAACACGGGCTCAACGCGGCCATCTAGGCCTACACTTGCCCGGATGAGCAGTATTCCTGCCGGCGACGATGTGCTAGAACCCGACGAGCCGATCTATGACCTGAAGCGGGTCGCCGAATTGATGGGGGTGTCGGTCACCAAGGTGCACCAGCAACTCCGGGAGGGGCACCTCGTTGCAGTTCGCCGCGACGAGGGACTGGTGGTACCGCAGGTGTTCTTCACCAAGTCCGGTGAGGTGGTCAAGAGCCTGCCGGGATTGCTGACCATCCTGCACGACGGCGGCTATCACAACACCGAGATCGTGCGCTGGCTGTTCACCCGGGACCCCTCGTTGACGGTCACCCGGGACGGCAGCCGGGATGCCCTGAACAACGCCCGACCCGTCGACGCCCTGCACGCCCACCAGGCGCGGGAAGTCGTGCGCCGGGCGCAGGCGATGGCCTACTGAGCCCGATCGCTCATTCCGGCGGTGACGTCGGCCCGTTCGGGCTGGCGCGCGGGAGCCCGGTACAGGCTGTACCCGGCGATCAGCGCGCACGCGGTGGCCAGCGAGAAGTGCAGCCACGAGTACATGCCGTGCGAGCCATCGGGTTTGAAGATCACCATCACCCAGGTCGACAGGCCGCCGATGATCGCGACCGCCCGCCGCGACTGCGCCAGCGGCGCCACGATCGCCAGCGGCCACGAGTAATACCAGGGCAGGGCGGCCGGCACGAAAAGCACCACGATCAGCATCGACCACGCGATGCCGGTCAGCGCGGCCCGGTCGTCGCGGCGGAACCGCCACCACAACAGCGGCAGCGAGATCGCGATGATCGCGATGCCGACCAGTCGGGTGACGCGCAGGATCGGGTAGAAGCTCACTGGGAAGAAGCCGCTGCCGATCGCGTGGATCAGGTTGGCGGCGGCGGTCGGCACGGTCAGCCAGTTGATGATCTTCACCGATCCGGCCAGCGCGGTCAGCCAGCCCAGGCCGACGCCGGCGACGGCGGACAGGATCGCGAAGACCACGGCGAAGATCAGCAGCGACAACGCCGTGGCCGCGAAAAAGGCTGGCACCGGCCGATATTCCCGCCTATCGCGCAGGTGCCGCATCCACACCCACACCAGGAAGGGCAGCGCGATGCCGGCGGTGGCCTTGACCGCGATGGCGACGGTGATCAGCGTGATGCCCGCGACGTGGCGGCCGCCCAACGTCAGCGCGATGCCGGCGGCCATCAGGCCCACCATCAGCATCTCGTTGTGCACCCCGCCCATCAGATGGATCAGCACCAGGGGGTTGAGCACACAGATCCACAACGCCGTCGAGCCGTCGGTGCCCAGATGCCGCGCCACCCGGGGCGTCGCCCAGACCAGCAGCACCAGGCCGGGCAGCATGCACAGTCGCAGCAACGCGGTGCCCGCCACCACGTTGTTGCCCACCACGATGGTGATGACCTTCGCCACCAGGATGAACACCGGGCCATAGGGTGCCGTCGTGATCGACCAGATGGGACTGACGTTGTCCAGCAGGCTGTTTGGGTTGGCGACGGGTCCCACCGCGTATGGGTCGAGGCCGTCGCGCAGCAGCGCGCCCTGAGCCAGATACGAGTAGGTGTCGCGGCTGAAGACGGGCACCGACACCAGCAACGGCGCCAGCCAGAAGCCGGTGGTGGCCTTCATGACGAACTCGCTCGCCTCGCCGGTCAGCACCCGACGGCCCAGGGCCAGCCACGCGATCAGCATCAGGCCGACGCCGGTCCACAACACGATCGACGACAGCACCAGGCCGTGTCCAAAACGCAACCAGGACATGTGCATTGCCTCGAGCAGCGGGTCGTGCTGGCGGGTGCTGCCCGCGCCCAGGCCGCCCAGGGTGATCAGCACCGATCCCAGCATCCCCAGCTTCGCCGGACCGGAGTCGCCGGACGCGACGAACGCCCTCAGCTGGGAAAACCATTCGCCGCGAGAGGGTTTGGCGGCCGGTGAATCCGCCGCCGGGGCGTCCGTGGGAGTCGTCATCGGTTCAGGCGGACCGGTTCGTGGCCAGCTTGGCCAATTCGGACAGCCCCGCCTTGGCCGCGGTGTTGATGGGCGCGGCCGCCAGCGTGGCCAGCGCCCGCTGGGTCAGCGCGGCGATCCGCTGTTCGGCGGCGGCCAGCGCGCCCACCGATTCGATGACGTCGCGCAGCTGATCCACTTGCGCGTCGGTCAGCTGAGCCCCGATCGAGGTGCGTAACAGGTTGGCCGCCACCGGGTCCGACTGCTCCGCCAACTCCACCGCCTCGGCCAGCAGCACCGTGCGCTTGCCGGATCGCAGATCATCCCCGGACGGCTTACCGGTGACCGCGGGATCACCGAAGACCCCCAGCACGTCGTCGCGCAACTGAAACGCCACCCCCAGGTCCGTTCCGAACTGGCTGAAGGCGTCGTGGACGTCGGGCCGGTCCGCCGCGGCGGCCGCCCCGAGCTGCAGCGGCCGGGACACGGTGTAGCAGGCGGTCTTGAAAGTGTCGACGTTCATCGCCGAGGCGATCGAGGCGGCCGCGCTGGCCTCGGCGACGATGTCGAGGTACTGCCCGCCGAGCACCTCGGTGCGAATGTTGGCCCACACCCGCCGCACCCGCCGGGAAGCCTGCGGCGTCAACTCGACACCGAAGACGATATCGTCGGCCCAGGCCAGCGCCAGATCACCGAGCAGGATGGCGGCCGATATGCCGAACTGCTCCGGCGAGCCCTGCCAGTGCCGGTCGCGATGCAGCGCCGCGAACCGGACGTGGGTGGTCGGCCGGCCTCGGCGGGTCGAGGAGTCGTCGATGACGTCGTCGTGCACCAGCGCGCACGCGTGCAGCAGCTCGAGCGCCGAAAACAGCAGCAGCGCTTGCTCATCGGGGGCTTCGGTGGTGACGGCGCGCCAGCCCCAATAGGCGAACGCGGGCCGTAACCGCTTGCCCCCGTTGAGTACGAAATCTTCCAGCGCGGCGATCAGACCGCTGTAGTCGTCACCGATGTACGCGGTCTCGGTGCGCCGGTCGTGCATGTACCGCCGCAATTGATCGGTGATGGCGCCGGTCAACTCGACGGTTGCCGCTGCTTCTGAAGCTCCAAGGCTCAGCGCGGCTCCCCTTTCTGCTCGGCTGGCTAGGTGTTGCAGGCCCGACCAGTGTATTCGCCGCATCACCCGCGCCGCTCCGCACGTAGACCGGGGCGGGTGGACCCAGTTGCTTCGCCTGCCTCACTAATCCGCCCCTATGCTGGCGGGTGCGCTGGGCTCGCGCGCAGACTGCGCGGCCACCAGACGCCCCCGGGCCGACAGTCGTCAGATGGAGAGAAGCCGCGTGACCCTCAACACCATTGCGCTCGAGCTGGTGCCGCCGAACGCCGACGAAGGTCGGGAACGGGCACTCGAAGAGGCGCAGAAAGTGGTGCGGAATTCGGCCGAGGCCGGCCTGGACGGCCGGATCCGGCACGTGATGATTCCGGGGATCATCGCCGAGGACGACGACCGTCCCATCCAGATGAAGCCCAAGTTGGACGTGCTCGAGTTCTGGTCGGTCGTCAAGCCGGAACTGCCGGGGATCAACGGCCTCTGCACGCAGGTGACCGCGTTCATGGACGAGCCGTCGCTGCGCACGCGGTTGACCGAGCTGACGTCGGCCGGCATGGAAGGCGTGGTCTTCGTCGGCGTGCCGCGCACCATGAACGACGGCGAGGGCTCCGGCGTCGCCCCCACCGACGCCCTGTCGATCTACCGCGAGCTGCTGAGCAACCGCGGCGTCATTCTGATCCCCACCCGCGACGGCGAACAGGGCCGGTTCAACTTCAAGTGCGACCAGGGCGCCACCTACGGCATGACCCAGCTGTTGTACTCCGACGCGATCGTGGGCTTCCTGACCGAGTTCGCGCGCCAGACCGATCACCGGCCGGAGATCCTGCTGTCGTTCGGCTTCGTACCGAAGATGGAGAGCCGGGTCGGACTGATCAACTGGTTGATTCAGGACCCGGGCAATCCGGCGGTGGCCGCGGAGCAGGAGTTCGTCAAGGAGCTGGCCGCCGCTGAACCGGCGCAGAAACGCCGGCAGATGGTCGACCTCTACAAGCGCGTCATCGACGGGGTGGCCGAGCTGGGCTTCCCGCTGAGCATCCACCTCGAGGCGACCTACGGGAACTCCGGGCCGGCCTTCCAGACGTTCGCGGAGATGCTCGCCTACTGGGCACCGACGCCGGACTAGTCGGGCGGCGGTTGGTCGCGCGGCGCGGTCAACCGCGGTGAGCGGTCCCGGCTGACCCAGGCCAGCAGCCCTACCACGCCCGCCGCCGCGAACGACGCTATGCACAGCCACACCACCGCCCCGGTGAAGGACCGGGTGTTGGGGTCGGTGTAGCGGGCCTGGGCGGTCATGGTGGTCACCACGCCCGGTTTCATCTTCCACGACACCACGTCGGGTTCGACCCGGTCGCCGTTGGTGGAGGTCACGACGCCGGGGAAGGCCACCGTCAGCTCGACGTCGGCCTCGGGATCGGTCAGCGAGGTCAGGTCCGCCCGGCCTTCCAGGATCACCAGGTTGCCGTTGCGGCGCAGTGTCAGGTTCACCCCGGAGGCGTCGGAGTTCATGTTGGCCAGCTGCGGCAACTCCGCGAACGTCAGATCGGAGAACACCGCCTGCGAGCCGACGTAGCCATCGCTGTCGTAATTCGACACCGCCACCTTCTGGCTGAACGGCAGGTTGTTGCTGTCCAGCTGGGGGCCGGTGTCCTTGGAGGTCTTGGGCTTGGCGGCGGCGACGATCTCGCCGGACACCAGGTCGTCGGGGGAGATGGTGAGCGAGGCCCTGACCCGCAGGCATCCGGTGGCCAGCGGCACCAGCAGCAGCAGCATCGCGATCGTCGTCAGGCGGCGCCGCCGAGCACGAAACGCTCGGGATCCTCGGCTGCGGGGCGGGGGGGAGCTGGCTCGCACCAGGTCATCGTGCCAGATCCGATGTGCCACTTCGTGGAGTCTTCCGATGTGTGCCGGGTTCGGGTGTTACAGAGGTAGTTTGCGGCCCAAGATCGCAAACGCCCGCGGGTCGCCGGCGAAGTGGTAGCCGCGGATGATGTCGGTGAAACCCAAGCGCCGGTACAACCGCCAGGCGCGGTTGGCCTCACCATTGGTTTCCGGCGTCGAGAGCAGCACATTCTGCTCGGCCCGACCGGCGAGCAGCCGTCGGACCAACGCCTCGCCGAGACCGCGGCCCTGGGCGCGGGGATGGATGTGCAGCTCGGTCAGCTCGAAGTAGCTGTCCATCAGCCGGGAGATCTCCTGGGGCGGCGAGCCGCCGCGCTGCATGCCCAGCACGACCTGCTGCTGCCACCATTGCCCTGGCGCGCCGGGGTAACCGTAGGCGACACCGAGCAACGGGGCGCCGGCCAGGTCCTCCGCCGAGGGCGGTTGTGCGCCCGCGTCTTCGGCTTCCTGAGTTTCGACGACGCCGGCACCCTTCCAGCCCCGTCGCCGGATGTGTTCCAGCCACATCGCGGCGCGCTGGTTCTCGGTGCCGCGCGGGTAGCGCATCGCGTCGACGTACACCGCCAGGGCATCACCCAGGCGCCGCTCCATGTCGTCGGGAAGCAGATCAATGAGGAATATCGCCAACTCGCGGTCTCCTCCTCATCGCTGATCCAGGCTCGCGCGGCGCCTCGCCACTATGTGGTAGCTGTGGACCGGGCCGCCATCGCCCATTATCGGACCCGTGTGCGACGGGCCGACGGGCGGTCGTGGCACCGGACCGACGCACCGTCCGGTGCGGGAAGCCGGTTGTAGCGCACGGTCGTTGCGGTCTGGCGGTGGGTCGGAAGGCGGCCGGGATAGAATCGGCGTCGAACCAGTGGTATGGGGCAGATTGACCTCGTATCATTCAATTAGTTGCCCCTGTAACGGGCATCCGCGTGCTACCGGTAGTCACGTGCCAAACAGCCGGCAAGGAGGGACGAATGCCACTCTCCGATCATGAGCAGCGGATGCTCGATCAGATCGAGAGCGCTCTCTACGCCGAGGACCCCAAGTTCGCGTCGAGTGTCCGTGGCGGAGGTTTCCGCGCGCCCACCACCCGTCGGCGGCTGCAGGGCGTGGCGTTGTTCGTCGTCGGTCTGGCGATGCTGGTCTCCGGAGTGGCGTTAAAGGCGACGATGATCGGAAACTTCCCGATCCTCAGCGTCTTCGGGTTCATCGTCATGTTTGGCGGCGTGATCTTCGCGATCACCGGCCCCCGGTTGTCCGGCAGGCCCGATCATTCCGGCCCGGCCGCTACTTCGCTGCGTCAGCGCCGCAACAAGGGCGGGGGTTCGTTCACCAGTCGCATGGAGGATCGGTTCCGCCGCCGCTTCGACGACTGAGCGCGTCAACACACTCGGGGTAGCCATCGGCTGCCCCGATTTCTTTTTCCGGGATCCGTTCGGCCGGCCGAGCCGCTGACACCTGCGCAACCGTCGATGCCGTTTTGCAGCCCAATCGAGCCCCAACCGAGCCGCGTTGCGACATTTATGCCCCACCGCGCCCCACTAGAGTTCCCCACTACGCCCACAACGAGCGTTTTGCCTGGTAGATATCCTTTGCCCGCGGGCCCGGAACACGCCCGGGGATGGACTCGACACACCTTATCTGGGGTGCTGACGGCGTCCTGACGACGGATAACCCTGAAAACGCCACGACGACACCCAAAGAATGGGGCGTAGTGGGGGATTGTGGGGTATGGTGGCTGCAGTGTTTGGGTGACCCCATAGGGGAGGTGAGCTGGTGTTTCTCGGCACCTACACGCCCAAACTCGACGACAAGGGGCGGCTGACGCTGCCCGCCAAGTTCCGTGACGCGCTGGCAGGGGGGTTGATGGTCACCAAGAGCCAGGACCACAGCCTCGCCGTCTACCCGCGGGCGGAATTCGAGCAACTGGCCCGCCGCGCGAGCAAGGCCTCGCGGAGTAACCCCGAGGCCCGGGCGTTTCTCCGCAATCTCGCCGCCGGCACCGACGAGCAGCATCCCGACGCGCAGGGCCGGATCACCCTGTCGGCCGACCACCGGCGCTACGCGAACCTCTCCAAGGACTGCGTGGTCATCGGAGCGATCGACAACCTCGAGATCTGGGACGCGCAGGCCTGGCAGGACTACCAAGAGACCCACGAAGAGAACTTCTCCGCGGCCAGCGATGAAGCACTCGGCGACATCATCTGAGGCGCATGCCCGTGCAACGTGGCCTCTGCCCGAACCGACCCTGGCGTACTTCCCCAACGCCAGGTTCGCGACTTCGGTCAGAGGCCTCGATGCAGGGGCGCCGCACCTGCTAAGGCAGGTCCGGGCGGCACAGACCCGCAGCGGCGCGGGGGCCCGTCGCTTGGGGGCCCGAGCGGCCGACGGGTGCCGGCAGATCCGTGGAGGCGTTGCGGTGGCTGACAATTCGAATTCCAACGACTACGGGCATGTCCCCGTCCTGCTGGAACGCTGCGTCGAACTGCTCACGCCCGCACTGATCCGTCACCACCCCGACGGGTCGGGAGCGACGCTGCTGGACGCCACGCTCGGCGCCGGCGGGCACGCAGAACGGTTCCTCACCGACCTGCCGGGCCTGCGGCTGATCGGACTGGACCATGATCCCAGCGCGCTGGACATCGCCCGGACACGGCTGGCGCGCTTCGCCGACCGGGTCACGCTGGTGCACACGCGCTACGACGGCATCGCTGCAGCGCTGGACGAATCGGGTTATGCGGCAACCGAATCGGTTGACGGAATGCTGTTCGACCTCGGGGTGTCGTCCATGCAGCTCGACCGCGCCGAGCGTGGCTTCGCCTACGCCCAGGACGCGCCGCTGGACATGCGGATGGACCCCTCGTCGCCGCTGACCGCGGCCGACATCGTCAACACCTACGACGAGGCGGAGCTGGCGAACATCTTGCACCGCTACGGCGAGGAGCGGTTCGCGCGTCGCATCGCCGCGCACATCGTGCGCCGGCGCGCGCGTGAGCCGTTCACGTCGACCTCGGACCTGGTGGCCCTGCTCTACGAAGCGATTCCGGCCGCGGCCCGGCGCACCGGCGGGCACCCGGCCAAGCGCACGTTCCAGGCGCTGCGGGTCGCGGTCAACGACGAGCTGGACACGCTGCGCCGGGCGCTCCCGGCCGCCCTGGACGCCCTGGACGTCGGCGGGCGCATCGTGGTGATGGCCTACCAATCGCTGGAGGACCGGATCGTCAAGCGTCTCTTCGCCCAGGCGGTCGCGTCGCGCACCCCGGTGGATCTGCCGGTCGAGCTTCCCGGCCACGAGCCGCGATTCCGGGCCTTGACGCACGGCGCCGGGCGCGCCGACGCCACCGAGGTCGAACGCAATCCACGCAGTGCCGCAGTGCGATTACGGGCGCTGCAACGAATGGAATCACAGCAGGCTAGCGGGAAAGGCGACGCATGAGAGCAGAGCGCGAGACGTCCAAACGGCGCGGCGGCACCGACCGCCGGGGTGGACGTGACGGTTCTGCCCGGCGGAGCCGCAGGCCCACCGCCGAATCCGGCTCGGCGCGGCGTGCCCGGTCCTCGGCGCCCACCCGTGAAGCCCGCGCGCCCAAGTCCGGGCCGCAGACCAGCCCCATCGCCCGGCCGGTCGAGCGGCCGGCCCGGCCCAAAAGCACCAGCCAGGCAAAGGCTCGGGCCAGGGCACGGAAAGCCAAGGCGCCCAAGGTTGTTCGCCCTCGCCTGACCGAACGGCTGGCCGCCCGGCTGGCGGCGATCGACCTGCGGCCGCGGACGTTGGCCAGCAAGGTGCCGTTCGTCGTGCTGATCATCGGCGCGCTGGGCGTCGGGCTCGGGCTGACGCTGTGGCTGTCCACCGACTCCGCCGAGCGCTCCTACAAGTTGAGCCACGCCCGCGAGCGGACCCGGCTGCTGCAGCAACAGAAGGAGGCGCTGGAGCGCGACGTGCGCGAGGCCGAGGCCGCCCCGGCGCTGGCGGAGGCCGCCCGCAAGCAGGGCATGATCCCGAGCAGGGACACCGCACACCTGGTCCAGGACGCGTCCGGGAACTGGGTGGTGGTCGGCACCCCCAAGCCGGCCGACGGTGTTCCGCCGCCGCCGCTGAACAACAAGCTCCCCGACGAGGCTCCGCAGCCACCCAAGCCGCCGGCCGCCCCGCCCGAGGTCTCGATGCGGGTGGAGCCCGCCCCCGGTGGCCCCGCCCCGGCCAGGTCCGGGCCCGAAGCGCTGCTGCGCGCTCCCGACGGCGCGTCGACGGTGGGCGGTCAGCACCTGCCGCCGGCGGTGTCCCCGGTGCCCGGCGCGCCTGCCACACCCGGTGGGCCGGTGCCGGGTACTCTGCCCGGCATGCCAGGCGGACCGGCGACGGGTGCATTGCCCGGCATGCCCGCGGCCCCGGTCACCGGTGCGCTGCCCGGTATGTCCGCCGGCCCGGTCACCGGACGCGCGCCCGGTGTACTGCCGGGATTGCCGACGCCGGGGCTGCCCATGCCGGCCGGACCGTCGACCGCTCCAGCGCCGGCCGAGGTGCCGATTCCCTTGGGCGGCCTGCCGATTCCGGCTCCTGGCCAGGTGCCACCGCCGTTGCCCGCCGAGATTCCGGTCCCGCTGCAGCTGGGCCGCCCGGCGGCACCGGCCCAACCGGTGGCCCCCGCCGCGCCCGCTAACGCCCTGCCCGGGCCGGCGGTCGGCGCGCCGCCAGGTGCGCCCAGGTGAGCCGCGGAGAATCCCCGCGGGCACGCCGGTCACAGTCGGCACGGCCGAAACGTGGTCCCCGTAAGGACTTGGCGGGCAAGGGCGTACGGCAACCCAAGCGTCGCCCGAAACAGCAGCAAGCCGACGTCGGCCGAGACGTGCGGGAACCAAAGCGATTCCGGAAGGCCAAGCAGGCCAAGGGCGCCGGGGCGGCACAGCGGTCCGAGGCGGTGACGGCCGGGCACTCGGCGCGGGAGCGTCGTACCCGCAAGGTCGTGGAGTTGACCAGCCGCGGTGGGTCATTCGTCTTCCGGCACCGCGCAGGCAACCTGGTCATCCTGGTGCTCATGCTGGTGGCGGCCTCCCAGCTGTTCGTTCTGCAGGTGACCAGCGCCCCGTCGCTGCGGGCCCAGGCCGCCGGCCAGCTCAAGGTCACCGATGTGGAAAAAGCGGTGCGCGGCAGCATCATCGACCGCCGAAAAGACCAGCTTGCCTTCACCATCGAGTCGCGTGCGCTGACGTTTCAGCCGAAACGGATCCGCAAGCAACTGGAGGAGGCCAAAGCCAAGAACTCGACCGTCCCCGATCCGCAGCAGCGGCTGCGCGATATCGCCAAGGAGGTCTCGAGCCGCTTGGGCAACAAGCCCGACTCGGCGACCGTCTTGAAGAAGCTGCAAACCGACGACAACTTCGTCTACCTGGCGCGCGCCGTGGATCCCGCTGTTGCCAGCGCGATCTCGGACAAGTATCCCGAGGTCGGTTCCGAACGCCAGGACCTGCGCCAGTATCCGGGCGGATCGCTGGCGGCCAACATCGTCGGCGGCATCGACTGGGACGGTCACGGGCTGCTCGGGCTAGAGGAGGCCATGGACTCGGTCCTGTCGGGCACCGACGGCGCGGTCACCTATGACCGCGGATCCGACGGCGTGGTCATCCCCGGCAGTTACCGCAACCGGCATCGGGCGGTCAACGGCTCGATGGTCCAGCTGACCCTCGACGACGATATCCAGTTCTACGTGCAGCAGCAGGTTCAGCAGGCCAAGGATTTGTCTGGCGCGCATAATGTTTCGGCCGTCGTGCTCGACGCGAAGACCGGCGAGGTGCTGGCGATGGCCAACGACAACACCTTCGACCCCTCCCAGGACATCGGTCGGCAGGCCGACAAACAGCTGGGCAACCTGGCGGTGTCGTCGCCGTTCGAGCCCGGCTCGGTGAACAAGGTGATCACCGCGTCTTCGGTCATCGAGTACGGCCTGTCCAATCCCGATGAGGTGTTGCAGGTCCCCGGCACGATCCAGATGGGCGGGGTGTCCATCCACGACGCGTGGGATCACGGCGTGATGCCCTACACCACCACCGGTGTGTTCGGAAAGTCCTCCAACGTCGGCACTTTGATGCTGGCCCAGCGCGTCGGCCCCGAACGCTTCTACGACATGGTTCGCAAATTCGGTCTGGGGCAACGCACCAACGTGGGCCTGCCGGGTGAGAGCGCCGGGTTGGTGCCGCCGATCGACCAGTGGTCGGGCAGCACCTTCTCGAACCTGCCCATCGGCCAGGGTCTTTCGATGACGCTGCTGCAGATGACCGGGATGTATCAGGCGATCGCCAACGACGGCCTGCGGATACCGCCGCGGATCATCAAGGCCACCATCGCCCCGGACGGCACCCGTACCGAGGAGCCGCGCCCGGACGGCGTGCGGGTGGTCTCGCCGCAGACGGCGCAGACCGTGCGCAACATGCTGCGGGCCGTCGTGCAGAAGGACCCGATGGGTTACCAGCAGGGCACCGGCTCGGCCGGCGCGGTGACGGGCTACCAAATGGCCGGCAAGACGGGTACCGCGCAGCAGATCAACCCGGCCTGCGGCTGCTACTTCGACAACGTCTACTGGATCACGTTCGCCGGGATGGCCACCGTGGACAACCCCCGGTACGTCATGGGCATCATGATGGACAACCCGGAGCGCAACGCCGACGGCACGCCCGGGCACTCGGCGGCCCCGCTGTTCCACAACATCGCCGGCTGGCTCATGCAGCGCGAGAACGTGCCGCTGTCGCCCGACCCCGGCCCGCCGCTGACGTTGCAGGCCACCTAGCGGGTCGCCGCCAGACAGCCGAGGCCCCTGACCTTCGTGGGCCCCCGGCGGCCCCGTCGGCGCGCGGACCGTCTCCTGGCCGGTTGCGGCTAGGTAGGGTGTCAGGGCCGATCATGAGGATAACGCGGCGTCGGAGGGAGGTGTGACTGACGTGGTGCCGGTGCCCACTGGGTTACGCCCCAGCGCCGCCGCGGGCGCACGACTACCGGAGCTCGCCGACCAGGTCGGCGCGGTGCCGGCCGACACCCCGGACCAGGACACCATCGTGCCCGACGTGACCATCACCGGCGTGACGCTGCGCGCTCAGGACGTGCGGCCCGGCGACCTGTTCGCCGCGCTGCCCGGCCTGACGACCCACGGGGCCCGCTACGCCGCCGACGCGATCGAGCGCGGCGCGGCCGCCGTGCTCACCGATCCCGCCGGGGTCGCCGAGATGACCGCGGCCGGCGCCCCGACCGTGCCGACGCTGGTGCACCCCGGCCCCCGCGGCGTACTCGGCGGCCTGGCCGCCACGGTGTACGGGCGCCCGTCCGAGCGGGTGGCCGTCATCGGCATCACCGGCACCTCCGGCAAGACCACCACCACCTATATGGTCGAGTCCGGTCTGCGCGCCGCCGGCCGCACGGCCGGGCTGATCGGCACCATCGGCATTCGCGTCGACGGCGCCGACATCCCCAGCGCGCTCACCACTCCGGAGGCCCCCGCACTGCAGGCGATGCTGGCGGCGATGGCCGAACAGGGCGTGGACACCGTCGTCATGGAGGTCTCCAGCCACGCGCTGGCGTTGGGCCGTGTGGACGGAACCGGCTTCGCGGTCGGCGGTTTCACCAACCTTTCCCGCGATCACCTCGACTTTCACTCGACGATGGAAGACTACTTCGACACCAAAGCCTTGCTGTTCGACCCGAATTCGCCGCTGCGGGCGCGCCGCGTCGTGGTGTGCATCGACGACGAGGCGGGGCGGGCGATGGCGGCTCGGGCCGGTAACGCGATCACCGTCAGCGCCCAGGGGCGGCCCGCGAGTTGGCGCGCCGTTGACGTCGCTCCGCTGGGCGCCGGGGGACAACAGTTCACCGTCATCGACCCCGCCGGGGCGACCCATCAGGTCGAGATCCCGTTACCCGGGCACTACAACGTCGCCAATTGCCTTCTGGCGCTGGCGCTTCTGGACGCGGTGGGGGTGTCGCCGGAGCGGGCTGCGCCCGGACTGCGGCAGACCCGGGTGCCGGGACGCATGGAAAGGATCGACGCCGGGCAGGACTTCCTGGCTCTGGTCGACTACGCCCACAAGCCGGGTGCCTTGCGCGCGGTGCTGACCACGCTGGCGCGTCCGGGTCGCCGCGTGGCGGTGGTGTTCGGCGCCGGCGGCGAGCGCGATCCGGGCAAGCGGGGGCCGATGGGTGCGACGGCCGCCGAGCTGGCCGACCTGGTCGTCGTCACCGACGACAATCCGCGCGGTGAGGACCCGGCGGCGATTCGCCGCGAAATCCTGGCCGGCGCAACCGGAAGTGGTTGCGCGGCAGAGGTTGTCGAGGTTGCCGACCGGCGCGACGCGATCAGGCACGCCGTCAGCTGGGCGGGCGCCGGTGATGTGGTGCTGATCGCCGGCAAGGGCCACGAAACCGGGCAGCGCACCGGCGACGTGGTCCGCCCGTTCGACGACCGCGTCGAGTTGGCGCAGGCGTTGGAGGATCGCGGATGATCGACCTGACCGTCGCCCAGATCGCCGAGATCGTCGGCGGCACCCTGGCCGACATCTCGCCGCGGGACGCCGCGGAACTGCACGTCACCGGGACGGTCGAATTCGACTCGCGCGCCGTCAAGCCCGGTGGCCTGTTCCTGGCGCTGCCGGGCGCGCGCTCGGACGGGCACGACCACGCGGCCTCGGCCGTGGCCGCCGGCGCGGTCGCGGTGCTGGCCGCGCGGCCGGTCGGGGTCCCCGCCATCGTCGTGGCACCAGAGGGGGCTTCGGGATCGCGGGCCGGGGTGCTCGAGCACGACCCGGACGGGTCCGGCGCGGCGGTGCTGGCCGCGCTGGCCAGGCTGGCCCAAGCGGTGGCCGTCGAACTGGTGGCCGGCGGGCTGACCATCGTCGGCATCACCGGATCGTCGGGGAAGACGTCGACCAAGGACCTGGTGGCCGCCGGGCTGGCGCCGCTGGGCGAGGTGGTGGCGCCGCCCGGGTCGTTCAACAACGAGCTGGGGCATCCGTGGACGGTGCTGCGCGCGACGGCCGACACCGACTACCTGGTCCTCGAGATGTCGGCCCGGCATCCCGGCAACATCGCCGCGCTGGCCGAGATCGCCACACCGTCCATCGGGGTGGTGCTCAACGTCGGCACCGCGCACCTGGGCGAATTCGGCTCACGCGAAGCCATTGCCCAGACGAAATCCGAACTGCCGCAATCCGTTCCGGCGTCCGGGGTGGTGATCCTGAACGCCGACGATCCGGCCGTGGCGGCCATGGCGAGCGTGACCGTGGCCCGGGTGGTCCGGGTCGCCCGCGCCGAGCGCACCAACGCGGGCGTCAGCGACCTGTGGGCCGGGCCGGTGTCGCTCGACGAGCTGGCCCGGCCGCGGTTCACCCTGTACCGACGCGAGGCGTCCGGGGTGACGCAGGTTGAGGTGCAACTGGGTGTCTACGGCGATCACCAGGTGGGCAACGCGCTGTGCGCGGCCGCGGTCGCGCTGGAATGCGGTGCCGGCCTCGATCAGGTGTCGACCGCACTCGCCGGGACGGGGCCGGTGTCGCGACACCGCATGCAGGTCACGACCCGCGCCGACGGCGTTACCGTGATCGACGATGCCTACAACGCCAACCCCGATTCGATGCGGGCCGGGTTGCAGGCGCTGGCCTGGATCGCCCACGGTGGGCGCGCGGGCGGCGGCCAAAGCCCCGCCGAAAAGCGCAGGAGCTGGGCGGTGCTCGGCGAGATGGCTGAGCTGGGTGAGGACGCCATAGCCGAGCACGATCGCATCGGCCGGCTGGTGGTGCGCTTAGATGTGTCTCGACTCGTTGTCGTGGGAAGTGGGAGGTCGATGAGCGCCATGCACCACGGAGCGGTCATGGAGGGTTCCTGGGGCGCAGCCGACAAGGGGGCCGTCAACGTCGCCGACAGCGATGCAGCGCTGGCGTTGCTGCGGGCCGAGGTGCAACCCGGCGACGTCGTGCTGGTCAAGGCGTCGAACTCCGCCGGGCTCGGTGCGCTGGCCGACGCGCTGGCCCGTGACGATCGCGAGGGCGGGACGCGCGCATGAGGCAGATCCTGATCGCCGTCGCCGTCGCATTGACCGTATCGATCCTGCTGACCCCGGCGCTGATCCGGCTGTTCACCCGGCAGGGCTTCGGCCATCACACCCGCGAGGACGGCCCGCCGACCCACCACGCCAAACGCGGCACGCCGTCGATGGGCGGCGTGGCCATCCTGGCCGGCATCTGGGCGGGCTACCTGGGCACGCACCTGGCCGGGATGGCCTTCGACGGCGAGGGCGTCACCATCTCCGGTCTGCTGGTGCTCGGCCTGGCGACCGTGCTCGGCGGCGTCGGATTCCTCGACGACATCATCAAGATCCGCAGGTCGCGCAACCTCGGCCTGAACAAGACGGCCAAGACCATCGGGCAGGTCGCCGCCGCGGTGCTGTTCGGCGTGCTGGCGCTGCACTTCCACAACAACAACGGCCTGACACCGGCCAGCGCGGACCTGTCCTACGTCCGCGAGATCGCCACCGTCACACTGGCCCCGGGCCTGTTCGTGTTGTTCTGCGTCGTCGTCGTCAGCGCCTGGTCCAACGCGGTCAACTTCACCGACGGTCTGGACGGGCTGGCCGCCGGGAGCATGGCGATGGTCACCGCTGCCTACGTGTTGATCACCTTTTGGCAGTACCGCAACGCCTGCGTCACCGCCCCCGGGCTGGGCTGCTACAACGTGCGCGATCCACTGGACCTGGCGCTGGTCGCGGCCGCCACCGCGGGCGCCTGCATCGGCTTTTTATGGTGGAACGCCGCGCCGGCCAAGATCTTCATGGGCGACACCGGATCCCTGGCCCTGGGCGGCATCATCGCGGGCCTCTCGGTCACCAGCCGCACCGAAATCCTCGCCGTCGTGCTGGGTTCGCTGTTCGTCGCCGAGGTCAGCTCGGTTGTGTTGCAGATCTTGACTTTTCGCACCACCGGGCGCCGGGTGTTCCGGATGGCGCCCTTTCATCACCATTTCGAACTGGCCGGCTGGGCCGAGACCACGGTCATCATCCGCTTCTGGCTGCTCACCGCGATCGCCTGCGGCCTGGGCGTGGCCCTTTTCTACGGTGAGTGGCTGGGCGCGATAGGTGCCTGATGAGCGGTCTTGAGGCCCCGCTGGAACCGCTGGCGCCCGGCGCGCCGGTGCTGGTGGCCGGGGGACGTGTGACCGGCCGGGCGGTGCAGGCCGCGCTGGCACGCTTTGGCGCGACACCGACCGTGTGCGACGACGACCCGGCCATGCTGCGCCCGTACGCCGAGCGCGGCATCGCCACCGTCGACCCGCCGACCGCCATCGGGCGGATCGCCGACTACGCGTTGGTTGTCACCAGCCCGGGCTTCCAGCCGACGGCGCCGGTCCTGGCCGCCGCGGCGGCGGCCGGGGTGCCGATCTGGGGTGACGTGGAGCTGGCCTGGCGGCTGGACGCGGCGGGCGTGTACGGGCCGCCGCGGCGCTGGCTGGTGGTGACCGGCACCAATGGCAAGACGACGACCACGTCGATGTTGCACGCCATGCTCACCGCGGACGGCCGCCGCGCCCTGCTGTGCGGCAACATCGGCGACCCCGTCCTCGACGTGCTCGACCAAGCAGCCGAGCTGCTGGCCGTCGAGCTGTCCAGCTTCCAATTGCACTGGGCGCCGTCGCTGCGGCCCGAGGCCGGTGTGGTGCTCAACATCGCCGAGGACCATCTGGACTGGCACGGCAGCCTGGCCGCCTACGCGGCCGCCAAGGCGCGGGTGCTCGATGGCCGGGTGGCGGTGGTGGGCCTGGACGACGCCCGGGCGGCGGCCCTGTTGGACACCGCCCGGGCGCCGATGCGGGTCGGCTTCCGGCTGGGCGGACCCGCGGCGGGGGAGCTGGGCGTGCGCGACGGCCACCTGGTCGATCGCGCCTTCGCCGACGATCTGGCCCTGCTGCCGGTCGGCTCCATCCCGGTGCCGGGCCCGGTCGGGGTGCTCGACGCCCTGGCCGCCGCGGCGTTGGCGCGCTGCGTCGACGTGCCGGCCGAGCCGATCGCGGCCGCGATCGCCTCCTTCCGGGTGGGCCGGCACCGGGCCGAAGTCGTGGCCGTCGCCGACGGCATCACCTACGTCGACGACTCCAAGGCCACCAACCCGCACGCGGCCGAGGCGTCCGTGCTGGCCTACCCCCGCGTCGTGTGGATCGCCGGGGGCCTGCTGAAGGGCGCGTCGGTCGATGCCGAGGTCGCCCGGATGGCGTCGCGGCTGGTCGGAGCGGTGCTGATCGGCCGAGATCGGCAAGAGGTTGCAGAGGCGTTATCGCGACACGCGCCGGATGTCCCCGTCCTGCAGGTTGTGACAGGCGAGGATGCTGATATGGATGCGACTGCTGTGGTCTTTGGGGCAGATGTGACAGAAGTGAAACAAACGGGTGACAATCTGGGCTCGGCGGTGATGAACGCGGCGGTGGCCGCGGCGCGTACGGTGGCGCAGCCCGGTGACACCGTCCTGCTGGCACCCGCGGGCGCATCGTTCGACCAATTCGCGGGTTACGCCGACCGCGGCGACGCATTCGCGGCCGCCGTCCGCGCGGCGCTCCGGTAGGGCGGGCGTGGGTAACGCACTGACCCGGCTGCTGGGCCGGGGGAAAGACGCCACCGAAACCCCCACGGCCGAGCCGGGGCCGGCCGACGACGCCACCGACGCCACCGAAGAAGCCAAGTCCGGGCAAGCCACGTCCGCGGAAGCCAAGGCCGAGAAGAAGGCGGACAAGCCGCAAAAGGCCAAGAAGGACAAGGCCGTCGCCAACGAGGGCGGTCCGCACAGCCGGTTCGGCGCCTGGCTGGGCCGGCCCATGACGTCGTTTCACCTGATCATCGCCGTGGCCGGGCTGCTGACCACGCTCGGGCTGATCATGGTGCTCTCGGCGTCCGGCGTGCGGTCCTACGACGCCGACGGATCGGCCTGGGTGATCTTCGGCAAGCAGGTGCTGTGGACCGTGATCGGGCTCATCGCCTGCTACGCCTCGTTGCGGATGTCGGTGCGGTTCATCCGCCGCGTCGCGTTCACCGGCTACGTCGTCACGGTCATCCTGCTGGTGCTGGTGCTCGTTCCCGGTATCGGCAACCTGGCCAACGGGTCTCGCAAGTGGTTCGTGATCGCGGGCTTTTCCATGCAGCCCTCCGAGCTGGCCAAGATCGCCTTCGCCATCTGGGGCGCGCACATGCTGGCCGCCCGTCGCCTGGAGCGGGCGAGCCTGCGCGAACTGCTGATTCCGCTGGTGCCGGCCGCGGTGATCGCGCTGGCGCTGATCGTGGCGCAGCCCGACCTCGGGCAGACGGTGTCGCTGGGCATCATCCTGCTGGCCCTGCTGTGGTACGCGGGCCTGCCGCTGCGCGTGTTCGTCACCTCGTTGCTGGCCGTCTTTGTCGCCGGCGCCGTCCTGGCCATGTCGGCCGGCTACCGGTCGGACCGGGTGCGGTCCTGGATCAACCCCGAGAACGACCCGCAGGACACCGGCTACCAGGCCCGGCAGGCCAAATTCGCGCTCGCGCACGGCGGGATCTTCGGCGACGGCCTGGGCCAGGGCGTGGCCAAATGGAACTACCTGCCCAACGCGCACAACGACTTCATCTTCGCGATCATCGGCGAGGAGCTCGGATTCATCGGTGCCTTCGCGCTGCTGGTGCTGTTCGGGCTGTTCGCCTACACCGGTATGCGGATCGCCCGCCGCTCGGCGGACCCGTTCCTGCGGCTGGTGACCGCCACCACGACCATGTGGGTGCTGGGCCAGGCCTTCATCAACATCGGCTACGTCATCGGCATCCTCCCGGTCACCGGTATTCAGCTGCCGCTCATTTCCGCCGGTGGAACATCAACCGCGGCAACGCTATTCATGATCGGCATCATGGCCAACGCGGCTCGTCACGAACCCGAGGCGGTGGCCGCGCTGCGGGCCGGCCGCGACGACAAGGTGAACCGGATACTGCGGCTGGCGCTGCCTGAGCCCTACTCACCGACGCGCGTGGAGGCGTTCCGCGACCGCAAGCGTGCCCGCCCGAAGTCGGCCGAGCCGCCGCGCAAGGGCGCCGGCGCTTCCGGGCGGAAGGCACCCCGCAAGGCCGACGCACCGCTGCGGCCGGCGCTTCCGCGAACGGGCGGGCGGCCGGCTCGCCAGACTGGGGGTACCGCTCGATCACGCGCGAGGCATCATGGATCTGGCCAGCGCCGCGTCAGCCAGGCGGCCGGCCAGCGTCAGCCACGACGCGCTCGCGCACTGGAAGGTCAGCGTTACGGGTGAACGACACGGTCAACAAGCCGACCGGCGGGCGGGGGGTAAACCCTTCGCCCGCCGGTGCCGCGTTGTCGTCTTTTAAGCCACTGTCGGTGGTGCTCGCCGGCGGGGGAACCGCCGGTCACGTCGAGCCGGCAATGGCCGTCGCCGACGCGCTGAGCGCCCTCGACCCGCAGGTCAGGATCACCGCGCTGGGTACCGCCCGCGGGTTGGAGACCCGGCTGGTGCCCGAGCGCGGCTATGACCTCGAGCTGATCACGCCGGTGCCGCTGCCGCGCAAGCCCAGCGGCGACCTGGCCCGGCTGCCCTCGCGGGTGTGGCGGGCCGTCCGGGAAACCCGTGCGGTGCTCAGGGCGGTCGACGCCGACGTGGTGATCGGTTTCGGCGGGTACGTGGCGCTGCCGGCCTACCTGGCCGCTCGCGGTGTCTCGCCGCGCAAGCCACGGGTCCCGGTGGTGATCCACGAGGCCAATGCCAGCGCCGGGCTGGCCAACCGGGTGGGCGCCCGCACGGCCGAGCGGGTGCTGTCCGCGGTGGCCGACTGCGGGCTGCCGCGCGCCGAGGTGGTCGGGGTGCCGGTGCGCGAGACAATCACCTCGCTGGACCGTGCCGCGCTGCGCGACGAGGCGCGCCGCTACTTCGGTTTCGCCGACGACGCCCGGGTGTTGCTGGTGTTCGGGGGCTCGCAGGGCGCGGCCTCGCTGAACCGGGCCGTCTCCGGGGCGGCCGCCGGGCTGGCCGCCGCCGGCGTGGCCGTCCTGCACGCGCACGGCCCCAAGAACACCCTCGACCTGCGCGAACCCCAGCCGGGCGACCCGCCGTACGTGGCGGTGCCCTACCTCGACCGGATGGACCTGGCCTATTCGGCCGCCGACCTGGTGATCTGCCGGTCCGGTGCGATGACGGTCGCCGAGGTGTCGGCGGTGGGCCTGCCGGCCATCTACGTGCCACTGCCGATCGGCAACGGCGAGCAGCGGCTCAACGCCCTGCCGGTGGTCAACGCCGGCGGCGGCATGATCGTCGCCGACGCCGACCTGACGCCCGAGCTGGTGGCCCGGGAAGTGGCGGGGCTGGTGGGCGACCCGCCGCGCCTGGCGGCCATGACCACCGCCGCCGCGCGGGTCGGGCATCCCGACGCGGCGCGCCAGGTCGCCCAGGCGGCACTGGACATCGCCAGGAAGGCGCAACTGGGCCGCCCGAGCGGCCGGTGGACCGGGGGAACCCGGTGAACACCGAGCAGCTGCCGCCCGAGCTGCAGCGGGTGCACATGGTCGGCATCGGCGGAGCCGGCATGTCGGGCATCGCCCGCATCCTGCTCGACCGCGGCGGCCTGGTATCCGGCTCGGATGCCAAGGAGTCCCGCGGCATTCACGCGCTGCGGGCCCGGGGCGCGCAGATCAATATCGGGCACGACGCGTCCTCGCTGGATCTGTTGCCCGGCGGTGCCACCGCGGTCATCACCACGCACGCCGCCATCCCGAAGACCAATCCCGAGCTCGTCGAGGCGCGGCGGCGCGGCATCCCGGTGATCCTGCGACCCGCCGTGCTGGCCAAGCTGATGGCCGGCCGCACCACGCTGATGGTCACCGGCACGCACGGCAAGACGACGACGACGTCGATGTTGATCGTCGCGCTGCAGCATTGCGGGCGCGACCCGTCGTTCGCGGTCGGCGGCGAGATGGGTGAGGCCGGCACCAACGCCCACCACGGCAGCGGCGACTGCTTCGTCGCGGAGGCCGACGAAAGCGACGGCTCGCTGCTGGAGTACACCCCCAACGTCGCCGTGGTCACCAATATCGAGACCGATCACCTGGACTTCTACGGCAGCGCCGACGCCTATGTCGCGGTGTTCGACGCCTTCGTGGAGCGGCTGGCGCCCGGCGGGGCGCTGGTGGTGTGCGTCGACGACCCGGGGGCCGAGGCGCTGGCACGGCGCACGGCCGAGCTGGGCATCCGGGTGCTGCGCTACGGATCCGCGGCGCCGGACGGGTCCCCGCGCGCCGGCGACGAACTCGCCGCGACGTTGTTGTCGTGGCAACAACAGGGCACCGAGGCCGTCGCGCAAATCCAGCTGGCCCCCGAACTGGACCCGGAGCAGCACCCGCGGGTGATGCGGTTGTCGGTGCCCGGCCGCCATATGGCGCTCAACGCGATGGGCGCGCTGCTGGCGGCGATCGAGATCGGCGCCCCGGTCGATGCGGTGCTGGACGGCCTGGCCGGCTTCGAGGGCGTGCGCCGCCGGTTCGAACTGGTCGGCAGCGCGGCCACGGTGCGGGTGTTCGACGACTACGCCCACCACCCCACGGAGATCGTCGCCACGCTGGCGGCGGTCCGCACCCTGCTCGAACAGAGCGGTGACGGCCGCAGCATCGCGGTGTTTCAGCCCCATTTGTATTCGCGGACAAAGGCTTTCGCCGAGGAGTTCGGGCAGGCGCTGGACGCTGCGGACGAGGTTTTCGTTCTCGACGTCTACGGCGCCCGCGAACAACCGCTGGCCGGTGTCAGCGGGGCCAGCGTCGCCGAGCACGTCAGCGTGCCGGTGCGCTACCTCCCACACTTCGCCGCGGCCGCCGAGCAGGTGGCGGCCGCCGCCGGGCCCGGCGACGTCATCGTCACCATGGGGGCCGGCGACGTGACCCTGCTGGGGCCGGAGATCGTCACGGCGTTGCGGGTGCGCGCCAATCGCGGCGCCCCCGGGGCGTTGCGATGACGGAGCCGGACCACCCCGTCCCGGCCAACGCAGTGGGCGAACCGGCGCAGGGTCGGCCTGCCGGCGACGCTGACGACGACGCCGGCGACAACGCGGTCACCGAACCGCTCGCCGCCGGAACGGGTGGGGGCCGCCGGGGTGCCGACGCGGGAGACGGTGAGGAGGCCGACCAGGCCGAGGTCGAGGGGCCCCGCCGGCGCGCCCGCCGGGAGCGGGCCGAGCGCCGCGCCGCGCAGGCCCGGGCCACCGCCATCGAAGAGGCCCGCCGTGAGGCGAAGCGCCGCGCCGGGGGACGGCTGGCCAACGAGCCCAAACCCGTTGCGCGGGGCGTGGTTCGGGGCCTGAAGATGCTGCTGATAACGATCCTGCTGGTGATCGTCGGCATCGGGCTGGCCCTGATCCTCTACTTCACCCCCGCGATGTCGGCCCGCAACATCGTCGTCGTGGGCACCGGCGTGGTGACCCGGGACGAGGTGCTGGACGCGGCCCGGGTCCGGATCGGGACGCCGCTGCTGCAGATCAACACCAACCAGGTCGCCGACCGGGTGGCGGCGATCCGGCGAGTGGCCAGCGCGCGGGTGCAGCGCCAGTATCCGTCGGCGCTGCGGATCACCATCGTTGAGCGAATCCCGGTGGCGGTCAAGGACTTTCCCGATGGCCCGCATCTCTTCGACCGCGACGGCGTGGACTTCGCGACCGGGCCGCCGCCGCCGGCGCTGCCGTACCTCGACGTCGCCGATCCCGGGCCGAACGACCCGGCGACCAAGGCCGCCCTGCAGGTGCTGACCGCGCTGCGTCCCGAGGTCGCAGGCCAGGTCGGCCGTATCGCCGCCCCGTCGGTGGCCTCGATCACCCTGACGCTCGGCGACGGCCGGGTGGTGATCTGGGGGACCACCGACCGCACCGACGAGAAGGCCGAGAAGCTGGCGGCACTGCTGACCCAGCCCGGCAAGACCTACGACGTGTCCAGCCCGGACCTGCCGACGGTCAAGTAGCGATCTTCATCACGTCGCGCCGCGCGATGCGCCGTCAACAGCGCGCACGGCGTGCGACGCGGCAAAATTGCCCAAAATTTGCGGAACGCGTGTCGGCGCGCCTGCGGGGTTAGGGCGCGCCATACCCATACCGTTCTGGTTGCGCGGAACTACTTGACATAACTCTAACTCTATGGTTGAGGTTGAGGGTTTGCCAGGGAGGCCCGCGAACGTCCGGAGGAGCCCACCGCCGGGAGAGCTGAGCCAAGCCCATCAGGGAGGAAGACGAATGATGACCCCCCCGCATAACTACCTGGCCGTGATCAAGGTCGTGGGTATCGGTGGCGGCGGCGTCAACGCCGTCAACCGGATGATCGAACAAGGCCTCAAAGGCGTGGAGTTCATCGCGATCAACACCGACGCGCAGGCGCTGTTGATGAGCGATGCCGACGTCAAACTCGACGTGGGGCGCGAGTCCACGCGTGGCCTGGGGGCCGGGGCGGACCCGGAGGTCGGCCGCAAGGCCGCCGAGGACGCCAAGGACGAGATCGAAGAGCTGCTCCGCGGCGCAGACATGGTGTTCGTCACCGCCGGCGAGGGCGGCGGTACCGG
The DNA here is from genome assembly GCF_019668465.1 of Mycobacterium senriense. Taxonomy (NCBI): domain Bacteria; kingdom Bacillati; phylum Actinomycetota; class Actinomycetes; order Mycobacteriales; family Mycobacteriaceae; genus Mycobacterium; species Mycobacterium senriense. The sequence continues at coordinate 4,113,331 of NZ_AP024828.1, forward strand.
CACCGGCGGGGCGCCCGTCGTCGCCAGCATCGCGCGCAAGCTCGGAGCGCTGACCGTCGGCGTGGTCACCCGGCCGTTCTCGTTCGAGGGCAAGCGGCGCGGCAACCAGGCCGAGACCGGCATCTCGTCGCTGCGCGAGAGCTGCGACACCCTGATCGTGATCCCCAACGACCGGCTGCTGCAGATGGGCGACGCCGCGGTATCGCTGATGGACGCCTTCCGCAGCGCCGACGAGGTGCTGCTCAACGGTGTGCAGGGCATCACCGACCTGATCACCACCCCGGGCCTGATCAACGTGGACTTCGCCGACGTCAAGGGCATCATGTCCGGGGCGGGCACGGCCCTGATGGGTATCGGTTCGGCCCGCGGCGAGGGCCGCTCGCTCAAGGCCGCCGAGATCGCCATCAACTCGCCGCTGCTGGAAGCCTCGATGGAGGGCGCCCACGGCGTGCTGATGTCGATCGCCGGAGGCAGCGACCTGGGCCTGTTCGAGATCAACGAGGCGGCCTCGCTGGTGCAGGACGCCGCCCACCAGGACGCCAATATCATCTTCGGCACCGTGATCGACGACTCGCTGGGTGACGAGGTGCGCGTCACCGTCATCGCCGCGGGCTTCGACGCCGCGGGCGCCGGCCGCAAACCCGTGATCGGTGGCAGTGCCGCCGATAAAGAGGAAAAGGGCGGGGCGCACCGGATCGAGTCGGCGAAGGCGGGCAAGCTCACCTCGACGTTGTTCGAACCGGTCGACGCGGTGAGCGTGCCGGTGCACACCAACGGCTCGACCTTGAATATTGGCGGCGATGACGATGACGTCGACGTGCCGCCGTTCATGCGCCGCTGAGAACATGCCCGTGACCCTGGACCCCCGACCGCGACCGTCGGGGCCGCCTGGCCGACAGGGGAATCCGGATACTGGTCACGTGAGCGTTCGCATCCGGCGGGTGACCACCACCCGCGCAGGCGGTGTATCGAAGCCGCCGTTCGACACCTTCAACCTGGGCGACCACGTCGGGGACGATCCGGCGGCGGTCGCCGAGAACCGGGCCCGGCTGGCCGCCACCATCGGGTTGCGCGCCGGCCGCGTGGTGTGGATGAACCAGGTCCACGGTGTTCGGGTGGAGGTGGTCGACGGGGCGCGCGACACCGCGGTCGACGACACCGACGCGCTGGTCACCCGTACCGCGCGCCTCGCCCTGGCGGTGGTGACCGCCGACTGCGTCCCGGTGCTGATGGCCGACGCGCGCGCCGGCGTGGCCGCCGCGGTGCACGCCGGCCGGGTCGGCGCCCAGCGCGGGGTGGTGGCCCGCACGGTGGAGAAGATGCTGGAGCTCGGCGCGCGGCCTGAAGACATTTCGGTGTTGTTGGGCCCGGCGGTCAGTGGCCGCAATTACGAAGTGCCCGCGGCCATGGCCGACGAGGTCGAGGCGGCCCTGCCGGGCAGCCGGACCACCACCGCCGCGGGAACCCCCGGACTCGACCTGCGCGCCGGAATCGCCTGTCAGCTAACGGATTTGGGCGTGACGGCAATCGATATCGATCCGCGATGCACGGTGGACGACGCGGCGCTGTTCAGTCATCGCCGGGATGCGCCGACCGGCCGGCTGGCCTCACTGATCTGGATGGAGTGACCGCGATGGCGGTAGAGATACCTGCCGGGGGAGACCGCGAATCGGAATTGACACACGCATTGGCGTCGGTGCGCTCTCGCCTTGCGGCGGCGGCGGAAGCGGCGGGCCGCAATGTCGGCGAAATCGAAGTTCTGCCGATTACCAAATACTTCCCAGCAACCGATGTCGTGACTTTGTCCCGATTGGGTTGTCGCGTCATCGGCGAATCACGGGATCAGGAAGCGACGGCGAAAGTGGCCGAAGTCACCCGATTGCTGGCGGCGTCCGGGCGCGCGGATGTGGCAACACCACGCTGGCACATGGTGGGTCATATCCAGCGGAACAAGGCGCGGTCGGTGGCGCGCTGGGCGCATACCGCGCACTCCGTCGACAGCGCGCACCTGGTGTCCGCGCTCGACAAGGGCGTGGCGGCGGCGCTGAACGACGGCCGCCGCACCGCCCCGATGCGGATCTACGTTCAGGTCAGCCTCGACGGCGACGAGTCGCGCGGCGGCGTCGACATATCCCGGGCGGGGGCCGTCGATCAGGTGTGCGACCAGGTCGAGGACTCGAAAAACCTGGACCTGATCGGGCTGATGGGGATCCCGCCGCTGGACTCGGACCCCGATGAGGCCTTTGACCGGCTCCGATCCGAGCACCGCCGGGTTCTCGAATCGCATCGCAACGCCGTCGGGCTCTCCGCCGGCATGTCCAACGACTTCGAAATCGCGGTCAAACACGGTTCGACATGTGTGCGTGTCGGTACCGCGTTAATGGGTCCACGGCGGTTACCGTCACCGTAAGTAGTCACTGCAGTAACAGCTTTATCACTAACACCAGTACTCCCAGGGGCTAGAAGGGTCAACGCAATGAGCACACTGCACAAAGTCAAGGCCTATTTCGGTATGGCCCCAATGGACGACTACGAGGACGAGTATTACGACGACCACGCGCCGTCCCGTGGTATTCCGCGCCCGCGATTTGACGACGGATACGGTCGCTACGAGCAAGATGACTACGACGACCCGCGCCGCGAGCCCGTCGACTACCCGCCGCCGCCCGCCGGCTACCGCGGCGGCTACGGCGACGAGCCCCGCTACGGCGCCGTCCACCCCCGCGAGTTCGACCGCGGTGAACGCGGCGGCCCGCGCTTCGGCTCGTGGTTGCGCAACTCCACCCGCGGAGCTCTGGCGATGGACCCGCGCCGGATGGCGATGATGTTCGAAGAGGGCCACCCGCTGTCGAAGATCACCACGCTGCGCCCGAAGGACTACAGCGAGGCTCGCACCATCGGCGAGCGTTTCCGCGACGGCACCCCGGTCATCATGGACCTGGTGTCGATGGACAATGCCGACGCCAAGCGGCTCGTCGACTTCGCGGCCGGCCTGGCGTTCGCGCTGCGCGGCTCCTTCGACAAGGTCGCGACCAAGGTGTTCCTGCTGTCGCCCGCCGACGTGGACGTGTCCCCGGAGGAACGCCGCCGGATCGCCGAAACCGGTTTCTACGCTTACCAATAGGCGCATCCGCCGCACGCTTCCCGGTGGCGGCCCGGATCGTCGGCGGGTCCCGGGGGCGACGTGAGATAAGGCCTCTTACCCGGAGTCGGTACGCTGGCAGGCGCCGCGCTGGTCCGTGGCGCTTGGCATCTCATCGGTAAGGTCGGGGCACTTCAGTTGGTGTTGTTCTTTCAGATCCTTGGGTTTGCGCTATTCATTTTCTGGCTGCTGCTCATCGCTCGGGTCGTCGTCGAGTTCATCCGCTCGTTCAGCCGGGACTGGCATCCCACCGGCATCACTGTGGTGGTGCTGGAGATCATCCTGTCGATCACCGATCCGCCGGTGAAACTGCTCCGCAGGCTGATCCCGCAACTCACCATCGGGGCGGTCCGCTTCGACCTCTCGATCATGGTGCTGTTGCTCGTCGCGTTCATCGGCATGCAGCTGGCGTTCGGCGCCGCGGCTTAGCTTCCCGATCCCGCGCCCGCTGTCCCGTGCGCGGCCCGGCGGCGTGGAACCCATTCCGGCCCAGAGACGGTTCGGCCACGTTTTAGCGTCGGTTTGGTTCCGCCGATTTAAAATTTCTAAGGTTTCGGATTTTATTGGCCTCACTGTTTGAAATTGGCCCTTATTTATTGGGCTTATCAGCAACGGTCGCGCCTGGTGTGACAGGATGGACGGCAGTTGCACTACGGCTACCACTGCGTTCTACACTTTCCAGAACGTTCGAGAAGGAACTTGAGGGGACGAAACAATGCCGCTTACACCAGCCGACGTCCACAATGTGGCGTTCAGTAAGCCACCGATCGGCAAGCGGGGCTACAACGAAGACGAGGTGGATGCCTTCCTCGATCTGGTGGAAGCCGAGCTGACCCGGCTCATCGAAGAGAACAGCGATCTGCGCCAGCGGATCGAAGAGCTGGACCACGAACTGGCCTCCGGTGGTGGCGCTGCCGCTCCGGCCGCCGCCGCCGCGCCCACCCAGGCGATTCCCGTCCAAGAACCTGAACCGGTCAAGCCGGCGCCGGCCGCAGCCCCGGCCGCGGCGGCCAACAACGAGGAACAGGCCATGAAGGCCGCTCGGGTGCTGACGCTGGCGCAGGACACCGCCGACCGCCTGACCTCCACCGCCAAGACCGAGTCGGAAAAGATGCTGGCCGACGCCCGCGCCAACGCCGACCAGATCCTCAGCGAGGCCCGCAGCACCGCCGAGACCACGGTCACCGAGGCCCGGCAGCGCGCCGACGCCATGCTCGCGGATGCGCAGACCCGCTCCGAGACCCAGCTGCGCCAGGCCCAAGAGAAGGCCGACGCCCTGCAGGCCGACGCCGAACGCAAGCACTCCGAGATCATGGGCACCATCAACCAGCAGCGCACCGTTCTGGAAGGCCGGCTCGAGCAGCTCCGCACGTTCGAGCGCGAATACCGCACCCGGCTCAAGACCTACCTGGAGTCTCAGCTGGAGGAACTCGGGCAGCGCGGATCCGCGGCACCGGTGGACTCCAGCGCGGACGCAGGCAGCTTCGACCAGTTCAACCGGGGCAACAACTAGCCTTCCGGGCGTGCCGGTCACTCGCCGGGCTTCGGGGTTGGCACACTAGGACTTGAAACCGCGGTCCCGCTCGTCGCTTGGAGGACGACTGATGCTCATCATTGCGCTGGTATTGGCCCTGATCGGGCTCGTCGCGTTGGTGTTCGCGGTCGTCACGAGCAACGAGCTGGTGGCCTGGGTCTGCATCGCCGCCAGCGTGGTTGGCGTGGTGCTGTTGATCCTGGACGCGCTGCGCGAACGCCAGCGGCGTGACCTGGGTGGTGACGAAGCCCAGGATGCCGACGAGGCCCAGGCCGACGAGGGCGACTACGTCGACTACCCCGAGGAAGTCCCAGGTGAGGACGAACCCGCGACGACGGGAGAGACCGCGCCGACCGAGGAGTCCAAGGTCGTGGCCGAGGGCCGCGGCGACGAGCCCGCGAAGTAACGTCCTTCGCGCCCGTTCCGCCTTCAGACTGTCGGCGTGGTGAGCAGCTCGCGGACCTCGTCGTCACTGATCTGATGGAAGTCGTCGTAGACCTGCCCGACCGCCTCGAAGCCGGGCGGCATGGTCGCGCACACCACGTCGTCGGCCTCCTGCGCCAGCTCCCGGCAGGTCGACTCCGGCCCCACCGGAACGGCGACCACGATCGATTTCGGCCCGGCGGCCTGGATGGCCCGCACGGCGGCGAGCATGCTTGCGCCCGTTGCGATTCCGTCGTCGGCCAGGATGACGATCCGGTCGCGCAGGTCGGCGATCGGGCGACCGCCCCGGTAGGCGTGCTCGCGCCGGAGCAGCTCGGCCGTCTCGCTGTCGATCACCTCGCGCACCTGCTCGTCGGTGACGCGAAGGCCGGCCACCACGTCCTCATTCATCACCACGCCACCGCCGCTGGCCAGCGCGCCCATCGCCAACTCCGACCACTGCGGTACCCCGAGCTTGCGGACCAGGAAGACGTCGAGCGGCGCCCTCAGGGCGGCGGCGATCTCCCAGGCCACCGGCACACCGCCGCGTGCCAGCCCGAACACCAGCACATCGTCGCGGCCGCTATAGGCCGCCAGTTGCTGCGCCAGTGCACGCCCGGCCTCGCGGCGGTCGACGAACGTCTTCGGTGAGGTCCGCCGGACAAAGCCACTCAATGGGTTCATTCGTTACCGCTCCCGGCTGATGGACTTCTCTTCAGGCTACGTGCGTCAGGCCGACCGCGGTGGCAAAGTTCGGGTTGGCTGCAGTAGTCAGCACGATCGAGAGGATCCGCGAGATGAGAGGGCGTTACGGCACCTACACGGCCTACAGCATCGCCTGCGCGATCGTCTGGGCGGTCATTTTGGCGGTGGTTTCCACGGCGGGCGACGCCGCGTCCCGGCATACGTTCCTGCTGGTGTGCGGCGGGTGGGCGATCGGGTGGCTGTCGGCGACCATCGCCAGGGGCGTCTACCCGCCACCGAAGCGCCATATCCGGCAATAGATACGGGTGTGTGATCGCGGCTTCGCCGCTCAACACACTCCGTCGGCTCGGAAATGAACGCAAGCGCCCATTTCGCTCGCCTCAGTGGTGTGTCCGAGGGGGGACTTGGCCATCTGCGACACGGGTTGTGATCTTGCAATTGAGGCAATGAACGCATTGGACGCTGGCGCCGGATACCGTTCGCCGCCTCCTCGCCGCCACATGCTTTCGCATGTGACCGGCGTGAACGCGAACAGGCGCGTCGGGAGTACAGCAAGGTCGTATCAGCGTGCGATCAACGCGCGACTCGGATTGACCCTGTGCGCGGTGTCGCTTGCCGCGACAAGCATGTCGACGGGGGCTGGTACGTAGGCTCGTGTCGTGACCGTGTCGGTTGGGGTCGATATTGCGGAACCGCGCAAGGGGCTTGATCTCGTCGCTCTCGATGATCGGCGGGCGATCGTCGAGAGAATCGCTCGCGCATCGGTGACAGATGTTGTCGCAGCCATCGTGCGGATCGCGCCGGACGTGGTGGGCATCGACTCGCCACCGGCGTGGGCGCGGAGCGGCAAATGCCGGACTGCAGAACGCGCGTTGCGACCACTGGGCATTACGGCGTTCTGCACGCCGACCGATCCGGGTGCTCACGCTTTCTACCGCTGGATGCGCGCCGGTTTTGCCGTTTTCGACGCCATCGCTGACCGCTACCCGTCCTACCGCAATGGACCTATCCGGAGCAGGGCGCTCGAAGTGTTCCCGGAAGCGAGTGCCACTTTGCTCACAGGAACGTTGTGCCCGAAGGGCCAGAAGATTCCGTTCCGCCGGGCGGTGTTGCGCGCCCATGACATGACGACATGTTGCTACCCAGCATCGACGCTGTCGACGCTGCGCTGGCGGCGCTCACGGGTCTGCGCGCACTCGAAGGACAGTTCACGGCCATCGGCGACCCCGCCGAAGGCGTCATCGTCGTGCCGGTGGCGCCGCTGCCGGCGGCGCCCTTGACGCGTCCGCTGACGGGCGTTATGTCGAACCTTCCATTTGAGCCAATCGGTGGCGCCCCGGTGATGAGTGGTAGGAGTAGGACGAGAACCGGCTCCGTCAACGGGACACCCGGCTCGCCCTCACGCCTGTGTGGGTGCGGATGCGGGGTCCCGGTATCGCGGCACTTTCTACCGGGGCATGACGCGAAGTTGACGTCTCGCCTGCTGCGCGACGCAAGGCTCGGCGACACCGCCGCAGAGCAACAACTCAGCCAGTTCGGCTGGTTGGCGAGGGACCCGGCCGACCCACCGACCTCGCTACGCCGAATGGATCGGAGGGAGAAGTGACTCTTCGTCTGGCACCCTCAGCGTCACGGCGCATCTGATCCCTTAGAAAGTCATGATCCTCGAACGATCCAGGCCTGTCTTTCCCTGGTCGGTGGGATCCTTCGTGGGCGGTGCGGCAGTGGTTGGCGTCTGCAACCTGGTCCTATCTTGTACTCGTTGTAACGGCTGGCATGAGAAGTCCGACCGGCCACCGCACCGTTGTTGCGTCGAGCGACTCAATGTCCGCAATGAATATCTGATCAGCAGCCATCACCCGTCGCGACCAATGCTGATGGAGCAGATCAATGATTCGCCCGGATCTCGAGCAGCGACGCTTAAGCGTGCCTTCGACCAGGTGTCTATGAGCGGGACGCGGGCCCAATGGGTTGCGCCCGACAAGCTGGAGCAAGCGTTCTGATGCCCGAAGATCAACTGCTGTCAGCGCTTGAATCTGATCCCGCACATTGTTTTTCGCATTGGCCCGAGCCGTTGGTGGCGAGGGTGGCCGCAGGAGTGTATACAATCTGGGAGCAGAATTGTTTCATCTATGTCGGCATATCGGGACGTGCGATGACCTCCGACGCCGAGTCATCCGACCGGCCGCCGAAGGCCAAAGGCCTTTGAAAGCCCCTGAATTCGCATGCATTTGGCCGAAGCAGCGGCTATCAATTTTGCACGTATATCTGTGACCGATTCGTGATACCTCGCCTTTCTGAAGCGCAGCAGAAGGAGATCGGAGATGGTGTTCTCTCACCGGATACCTGACTCGGAACTACTTCCGCGATCACCTGAGCTATCGTTACATCGCCGTCGCCAACGGCAAGGGAGCCTTCAGGTTTGAGCGGCACGTGCAGAAGCGCTTTAGGCGTAGGCAAACCCTTCTTGAATCCGCTGTAAGCGCGCATAACAGGAGGCAGTGTTGCACGCTGACAGATCATTCGGGTTCCAGTTGTCGGGCGCCCCGGGACCCTAAGTTCACCTAGGTTAAGAAAGCGTTTTGCGTTCCCGGTAGCCGCAATCCGGTGAACCTGAGCCAGCTTCCCTCAGTTTGGTTGAAGCCGAACCCCATTCCGTCCGTGAGCACCACCTCCGGAACGAGGGGATCGTCCAGGCGCAGCAGGCCACCTACTCCGGGCGCATCATCCCCTTCGTATTTGAAACTCACTTCCTTACCGTCGACTTCAAGATCGGTCGGCACAACTGTGCGTGGACGCCCCACTACGACTAGCTGGCCATGCACGTTAACCAAAGCCTGATCAATAAGGGTGTCGATTTCATCGAAGGCATCCGCTAATTCCTTTGGGCGATTTTGCAGTTCGCTTAGAACTGCGGCTACTTGCTCCCTTCGAAACGAGTGCCGTCGTTCCATTTGCTCTGGTTCGTACTCGTCGACCTTCTTGGGATTCAGAAGGACACCGACACGGTTCCGCGCAGCGTTCAGAATCGCAATGTCCTCGTCCGTGAGAGCATCTACAACACTCGAATATCGTTGCCATTCTGCCGAACTCGATATTGCACGGAGAACGTCGTCAGAGGACGATTGAATCGTGGTCTGGTCAATCCCGAGTATTAGGGCAACACCGGGAGGGGCGGATTCGTGATTCAGCCCAGAGTTTAGAACCTGCTGTCGCCACGAAAGCCGTTGTCCCAGTTCTTCACTCCGCCGGAAGCCTCTTGATGCAAACTGTGGAACCGGGATTCGCGGGTACAGCGGGAGCCGGCTTCGGACCCATCCCACAGTAGACTCAACCGCATGGCCTAAGGGAGCTATGAAGCGCAGATATGCGCGCAGTTCGGGGGTTAGTTGCACCATCGGTAGCTGCACTGCCAGTGGCTCCCACATGGCTGTGACCAGTGGCATCTTCGTAAGGAGCGTCGAACCGGCCTGGATGTTCCGCAGCCCTTCGGTAACGCTACCGGTGTCGTCTGTGCGGTCCGGATGCTGCTGCAAAAACTTTTGTACGAGCTCGCTGGTTCCCCATACTTCCGCAAGATGTTCCACTGCTGGCCAGATGTCTTCGGTTGTCACCTCTACACCTCTCGATTCGGCGATCTACACGTCTCGACCTTCGCTGCCCCCCGGGTAAGACCCGTCTTACAGCCAAGTCCGTCCGACGGCCCGGTTGATCGCTGTCCGGACCTTTCGGGCTGCACTTTGAAGCGGTCCTGTAGACACGAATGAGTCCACTCGTCCCCAGCTTGTCCATACCTCGTCCGTCGGCTTGCTACCCACCAGGACCCGGTCTCCATCGGTTGGAATCGGAGAATCGCGGAACCACACGCTCCGTTCACGCTCGTCAGTAACGCTCTCGCTATCGGACAATATGAACTGCAGTTTCGTGTCGGTGAGCTCGTTGAAAGAATCTGCTTCGGGGCCGGATATGCCTACGAGTGACACAAGCTCATTCATGCGGTCGTGAAGCAGATCCGCGTGGTTCACCAGGATTTCTCTGGATTCCTCGAAGCTTTGCGGGGCTGCAACCCCCGAGAGCGCCGGTGGGGTCAGAAGCCTGTCAAGGTACCGACGCCAGATCTGCACGGCTACAAAAAGCGGTCCCTGGCCGTCGGTAAGGGGAAAGGACCAGCCCGACATGCTGTTTCCGCCGTCCGGACCAGAGTCTTCCCACCAGCCCTCAAAGGACCCATCGACAGTGACCACCCGGCGTCCCGCACTGTCCACCCAGTAGGCGACCCTCGGTCTCGGCTCCGAGGCGGGAAGGAACTCGTCGACGTAGCGTTGCGTCTCTTCGTGCCAACGTTCCTCAGGTACCCGCCCCTCAATGGGTGCAACGTTGACCGCTGTCATTGGAAGGTCGCGCGAAAGCAACTCTGCCAGTGACGAATCAACGCCCGAAAGCTGGGCCAGGAATCTACATCGAGAGCGATCCTGCTCGCCGAGGTGGTCGGGAAGGCTCGCCATCGAATTGCTCACTGCCGCAGCGGCTAGATAGTCGGCAAATGAATCGTGAACGGATCTGACACTGTCATTCTGAGCTACTTTCACGAGCCCCGTCTCGGAGCCAAACTCTCGGAGCGCGGGGCCAGAGACTGAATAGCCTTCATCTTCAAGCTCTTTGGCCACATCTTTCAGCAGCTTGCCCCACGCGAAGGTGTTGCAGTAGCGCCGCTCTTCATCGAGGAGCTTGTTATAAGCCATTCCAAGGCCTATCTCGTAGACACTGGCGTCGGCGTAACCGCAATCGTCTGCGATTGATCGAATCACCGTTTCGAAGACTCGGGCGGGATTGGCTGCATCCCCTTGCAGAAGGATCGCTCGCACACCCAAGAGCAACATCAGGGGATTCTTGGCGACGCCTTGCAACTTGTGATACGCCTCTCGCGCAAGTCCGAGTGCGACTTCCGATTCGCACTTGTAATAGATCTCCACAAGTCGCTGACGCTCGTCCTCGGAGAGGGGCATGACGACAAGATCAGTCGAAGGTGTGTTGCGGTTCAGAACAGAGCGCATCGTTGTTGTCTCACGCCCTGCCAAAACCAGTGTTGCTCTGGGGTTTGCGCCTAGAAATTGACGGAGTTCCTTTTCGAGTTCTTCCCTCTCGGCATGCGGTACCTCGGATACGCCGTCGATGGCAATGATCACCTCGGGATCGGCGAGCGCTGAGGTCCCTACCGCTGGGTGAGCCCCGATGTACCCATGGAGATTTATACCGCCGGCAATCAATGCTGACAGACGGCCAGGTATGTAATCCTCAGCGTGAGCAACAATCACAGTCCTTCCGACCTGCGCAGCACGACGCTGGGCAGCGAGGAGCACCGTCGACTTTCCGCTGCCCGACTCGCCGCCCAAGAGGCATACACCGCGTGAGTCAATCCAATCCTCAAGAAACTTGGGATCCGCGCCCTGCGTCGGGGCACCGCCTGTAGAAAGGGGGTCGATTCTGCACCGGAGGACAACGGACTGCTCGGCCATTTGAACCAACACGGACGCGTGGAACTCCGCCTTGAGATCATCACCCCAGGACTTCGACGGTATGTGTTCCTGAGGCGTGGAAAGAAGCTGTAAGACCTCTTCTCGTTTGATGACGCGTTCGTCCGGGTCGCCTCGTCCGCTCCGGTCAGTTACGGCGTTCAACAACTCAAGCACTACCCAGCGGCCGCGCTCCTCGGCTTCAGCTTCGCCAGTGACGTTAGTTAGCAGTGACTTGGCCTGCTGTTCAGCCCTGGCGATCAACACAGGGTATGGCGCATCGTCGACGGCGATAGACGCACGACGCATCGGCTCCGTATCGACTGCCCGCTTAGCCTTTTCTGATATCAGGCTGGTTATGGCGTGCATGTCGCCGCTAGCCGCCTTTTGCAGGGCATCACGGACGTTTCGTCCAGTTGGCCCCAATCTGCCATCCGTGACGAAGTGGTACCTCGCGGCGGGATGCTGCTGCGCGAGATCTGACCAGTCCGCGAGTTCGTCGATGAGCTCCTGTTGGCCCCAAGTGTCTTTGTCGTTGCGCCGCTTAAATTGAAAGCCTTCGATCAATTCGTCTGAGACAGACCAGACTTCTGCATCGATGACGTCGTTCTCAGCCTCAACTCGAATTCTGTCCAAACTCAGGTCTTGCGCCAGCCCAAGTGCGAGTTGAATAGCCTGTGCATGCTGGTACGCAAACCCGCCAGCAGCGTCGACACCGCTCATTGGTTGGAGGACGTCTCCTCTAGGTCATTCCCGCGAAGCCCCAACTGTAACGAGGTTGGCTCTCACAGAAGCGGACCGACACGGACGTGCTCTCCTGTTGTATTAAGACGCAGCCGTGGTCAGCCCGTGCCGGATAGTCTTTCGAAGTGCCCTCGCCTCAGGTAGAGCCCGAGCGGCCAAGTGAGTGGCGGGCTCGTCATGCGCTAGAGCGAATTCTTGGCCAACCGTTAGAACGTGTACCGCCAAGCAGCGGCGCGACACCTGACTATCGGAGCGCTAGCCCAGAACGCGTCTTCGAAGTAAAGGAGCTGACGACGGAAGAGATGCGGCGCTTGAATAGCCGTGTCGAATCGGACAACAAGACATGCCACCCCATCGATGGACTAACGAGGACGTGGATGGTCTTGTTCAGCGCGATGAACCTCTCCGAGGACCTGGCGGCGAAGGCAGCCGGAGTTCCCAGCTTCAATCCGCCCGGCGGCGCGAGGTTGTTGAAGCGCTTGGGGAAGGTGCTCAAGGAGCTAGAGAGCCAGGAAATCTACGACACTAACTACGGTGCACTTTGGTCCCCGGCCAACGAGAATCTGCGGGCTCGGCTCTCTGGCCTGATTGGTCGGGGGTGGGCCAGTGTCGACAACTCCGGCGCATGGGGGCCCGGCGTGATCTTGCTGGGCGTGTCTTCGGAACGTTCGGCGATTGGCAATCCCGATATCTTTGCTTCCGAGGTCCAAGACTGGCTAAGCAGTGAATACAGCGCGAAGCTCCGAAGATCGTTCACCAGCGAAGACGGCGAGCGTCACGGGGTTCTAGTAGCCGATGATTTTGCTGTATCCGAGTCCAGCGTCGCGAAAGAGTTGGGACACCGATTCAAACCGACGCGTCCAATACGGTTACCTCGGGAGTTAGACGTTCTCTGGATCATCGTCGCTAGCGTCGTACTCCGATTCGACGCGACCGGCTGGGAGGTCTGGGACTATCCCCGGCTTGACGCGCATTGAAATGCCACTACCGTCCTCTAGAGGGTCGCGGTACTGCTGTAGGCAGGTCATCGGGGCAGATTCGGTAGACTGAGGTGCGGTTTCAATGGAGCGGAGGCGCATATCCTGCCGGGCGCTCCAGATCGTGCCCATCTGCTTTTGGCGCAACCTCAGTTAGGCGAACAGACCGACTTTCGCACCCTCTTCAAATGCTGGCACCACGAGCCCGACTGTATTCAGTGCATACTGCCGGTCGGGCTCACGGCAGTCACACGCGTGCCGGCATCGACCGCCACACGTCCCACCTGGCTCTCGCCCAATCCGGCCAAGGTCCACTGCGGCGGCGGAGGGCAATCAGCAAAAGAAAGAAAATCCGTTACACCTGATGTCAGAGCAGGTTTGATATCTGTGTAGCTAAGAAATTGTGTCCGAGGGGGGACTTGAACCCCCACGCCCATTAGTAGGGCACTAGCACCTCAAGCTAGCGCGTCTGCCATTCCGCCACTCGGACAAGGCCAAACCAGCATGGGTTGGCAGCTAAGGCTATCGGATCGCGCGTCGCGAACCCAATCCAGCTCCTCGCGACGTCTCGATGATCGGCATCGAGCCGTCCGGTCCGGGCAGTGGTAGGAAAGGTGGTTGTGACCATTCAGAGCGGGGCGACCGAGGTGCCGGCCAACTGGAGCGACGACGTGGTCGAGGTAGTCAGCAAGTTGATCCGGTTCGACACCACCAACACCGGCGAACCGGAGACCACCAAGGGCGAGGCCGACTGCGCGCAGTGGATCGCCGAGCAGCTCGCCGAGGTCGGCTACGCGCCGCAGTATGTCGAATCCGGCGCCCCGGGTCGCGGCAATGTGTTCGTCCGCCTGCCGGGCGCCGACAGGTCGCGCGGCGCGTTGCTGATGCACGGGCATCTCGACGTGGTGCCGGCCGAGCCGACGGAGTGGAGCGTGCACCCGTTCTCCGGCGCGATCAAAGACGGCTTCGTCTGGGGCCGCGGCGCGATCGACATGAAGGACATGGTCGGCATGATGATCGTGGTGGCCCGCCAGTTGAAGCGCGCGGGCATCGTGCCGCCGCGCGACCTGGTTTTCGCGTTCATCGCCGACGAAGAACACGGCGGGACCTACGGAGCCCGGTGGCTCGTCGATCACCGGCCGGAGCTTTTCACCGGGGTCACCGAGGCGATCGGTGAGGTGGGCGGATTTTCACTGACGGTGCCGTGCAAGGACGGGGGAGAACGTCGGCTCTACCTGATCGAGACGGCGGAGAAGGGGCTGTCCTGGATGAAGCTCACCGCCCGCGGCCCGGCCGGACACGGGTCGATGGTGCACGACCGGAACGCCGTCACCGCCGTCGCCGAGGCCGTCGCCCGCCTGGGCCGCCACGAGTTTCCGCTCGTGCTGACCGACACCGTCGCGCAGTTCCTGGCCGCCGTCAGCGAGGAGACCGGGCTCACCTTCGACACCGAATCGGGGGACCTGCGTGGGGTTATCGAAAAGCTGGGCCCGATGGCCCGCATGCTCAAGGCGGTGCTGCACGACACCGCGAACCCCACCATGCTCAAGGCCGGTTATAAGGCCAACGTCGTGCCGGCCATCGCCGAGGCGGTGGTGGACTGCCGGATCCTGCCGGGGCGCAAGGAGGCGTTCGAGGCCGAGATCGACCAGCTGCTCGGGCCGGACGTGACGCGCGAGTGGATCAAGGACTTCTCGTCGTATGAGACGAGTTTCGACGGCGACCTGGTCGATGCCATGAACGAGGCGGTGCTGGCGCACGACCCGGGCGCGCGCACCGTGCCGTATATGCTTTCCGGTGGTACCGACGCGAAGTCGTTCGCGCGCTTGGGTATTCGCTGTTTCGGATTCAGTCCGCTGCGGTTGCCGCCGGACCTGGATTTCACCGCGCTGTTCCACGGTGTCGATGAGCGGGTACCCATCGATGCGCTACGGTTCGGCACCGACGTGCTGGCCCACTTCCTGACCCACTGCTAGACGACAAACGCAAGCCGATCACACGAGAGGACCGCCATGAGCACTGCTCCTGACCCGTACGCATCGTTGCCGAAGCTGCCGACCTTCACGCTGACCTCGCAATCGGTTACCGATGGCCAGCCGCTGGCCAAGCCACAAGTCAGCGGAATCATGGGTGCGGGCGGTGAAGACGTCAGCCCTCAGCTGAGCTGGTCGGGATTCCCGGACGAGACGCGCAGCTTCGCCGTCACCGTCTACGACCCCGACGCCCCGACGGCCTCCGGGTTCTGGCACTGGGCTGTGGCCAACCTGCCGGCCGACGTCACCGAGCTGCCCGCGGGCGCCGGCGATGGCAGCAATCTGCCCGGGGATGCGCTGACGCTCGTGAACGACGCGGGGCAGCGTCGCTACATCGGGGCTGCGCCGCCGGCGGGTCACGGCCCACACCGGTACTACATCGCCGTGCACGCCGTGGACACCGAGAAGCTGGATCTTCCCGAGGACGCCAGCCCGGCCTTCCTTGGATTCAACCTGTTCCAGCACGCCATCGCGCGGGCGGTCATCCACGCCACCTACGAGCAGAAGTAGGGCGGGGGCCTAGGCGGCCTGAAAATAAGTCCCGCCCCGGGCCCCGAAATCACTTGCGCCACTTTGGTCCCGGTGCTCTCATCATGGCGAGTTTTGTCGGTGGACGGCAGTAGCATTCGAACATGCGTTCGGTTACTCGCGAGGAGCTTCAGCACGACGTTGACGCATTGCGCGCCGTCGTCTCTCGCTTCCGTGGACACTCGTATGATGCGCTGACCAACCCGGAGCGGTTGCAGATGCTGGAGATACTCGAATGCGAGGGGCGCCGGCTTCAAACGCCAAGCCATCAGCTCATCAATCAGCTTGGCGAGCAAGGGGATTCCGCGGAGTTGGGCGGCAAGCTGTCCTGGGTGTTGGCGGACCGGCTGCACATCAGCCGGGCCGAGGCCGGCCGCCGGATCGCCGAGGCCGCCGATCTGGGCCCGCGCCGGGCGCTTACCGGTGAGTCATTGGCGCCGGTGCTACCCGCCACGGCGTCGGCCCAGCGCGACGGCACCATCGGCGCCGACCACGTCGCGGTGATCCGGCGGCTTTTCCGCCAGCTGCCCGAGTCCGTCGACCTGGAGACCTGTGTGCACGCCGAAAAGCACCTGGCGGCCAAGGCTACTCAGTTTCGCCCCGATCAGCTCGCGAAGCTGGCCCGCCGCCTGATGGAATGCCTCAATCCCGACGGCAGCTACAGCGACGAGGACCGGGCTCGGCGGCGTGGGCTGGTGCTCGGCAGTCAGCAGGCCGACGGCATGTCGCGCCTGAGTGGATGGCTGACACCCGAAGCCAGAGCCAGCTGGGAGGCGGTGCTGGCCAAGCTCGCCGCCCCCGGCATGTGCAACCCCGACGATGACACGCCGGTCGTGGACGGCGCCCCTTCGGAAGAGGCGGTGCAGCGCGACACCCGCACCCCGGGTCAGCGCAACCACGACGGGCTCAACGCCGCGCTGCGAGCGATGCTGGCCAGCGGAGACTTAGGTCAGCACAAGGGATTACCGGCCAGCATCGTCGTAACCACCACGCTCACAGAGCTTGAAGCCGCTGCCGGGAAGGGATTGACCGGCGGCGGCACCATCCTGCCGATGTCGGACGTCATCCGCCTGGCCCGGCATGCCCACCATTACCTGGCGATCTTCGACAAGGGCAAGGCGTTGGCGCTGTACCACACCAAGCGCCTCGCCTCGCTCGGTCAACGAATTGTCTTGTACGCCAAGGACCGTGGGTGTACGCATCCTGGTTGCGACGTGTCCGGCTATTACTGCGAGATCCATCACGTCGAAGATTGGGCCAGGACGTACCGCACCGACATCGACCAACTCGCGATGGCCTGCGGACCCCACCACCGGCTTCTCGAGAAGGGCTGGACCACCCGAAAACGCGCCAACGGCGATACCGAATGGATACCGCCGCCGCACCTCGATCGCGGGCAACCCCGCACCAACACCTTCCACCACCCCGAGGATCTGCTGCGTGAGGAAGAAGACGGCGCGGCCTGAGCTACTCCGGTGTGCGGGCCGCCGAGCCGACAGCGTCACCGAGCGAAGCAAAGCCGCCGTCATGCAGCCGCTGCGCGATGCCCTGGTGAATCTGCTTGGCCCACAGGCCTCCTCCGTAGATGAAGCCCGTATAGCCCTGCAGCAGCGATGCGCCCGCGGTGATCCGCTCCCACGCGTCGTCCGCGGTCTCGATGCCCCCGACGCTGATCAGCACCAGGCGGTCGCCGACACGGCCGTACAGTCTGCGCAGCACCTCGACGGCGCGGCGCGCCACCGGCGGACCGGAGATGCCACCCGGCCCCAGCTCGTCGACCCCCGGTGTGTGCAGGCCCTGTCGCGACACGGTGGTGTTGGTGGCGACGATGCCGGCCAGCCCCAGTTCGACTGCAAGGTCCGCGATCTCGTCCACGTCGGGATCGGAAAGGTCCGGTGCGATCTTCACCAGCACCGGTGTGGACGTCTCGGCGAGCACGGCCGACAGGATGGGCCGCAGCGACTCGACCGCCTGCAGATCACGCAGCCCGGGCGTGTTCGGCGAGCTGACATTGACCACCAGGTAGGACGCCAGCGGGCCGACCAGCCGCGCGCTCGCCCGGTAGTCGTCGACGGCCTCCTCGGCCGGCGTCACCTTCGTTTTGCCGATGTTGACCCCGATCGGCACGTCGGGCCGCTGCCGCGAGAGCCGCATCGCGAGCGCGCCGGCACCGAGATTGTTGAAGCCCATCCGATTCAGCAACGCCCGGTCGGCCGGCAGCCGGAACATGCGCGGGGTGGGATTGCCGGGTTGCGGGTTGGCGGTGACCGTCCCAACCTCGGCGTGCCCGAAGCCCAGCGCGCCCCAGGTGAGCAGGCCGAGGCCGTCCTTGTCGAAGCCGGCAGCCAGCCCCAGCGGGCCGGGGAAGCGCACCCCGAACACCGTGCTGGCCAGCGCCGGATCCGTCGGAGCCAGGAGCCGGTGCAGCATCCGCCGCGTCCACCCGATCGCGGTGACACCACGCAGCAAGGCGAACACCAGCGTGTGGATCCGCTCCGGCGGGATTACGAAAAACAGTTGGCGCAGCAGGCCGTACATCCGGTGTCCGCCTTGGCGTGGCTGGGCGGGCGTCACAGTTCCGGCTGGTCGGGCCGTCGCCCCTCGGATCCGGCACTGTCCGAACGAGATTTCTTGCGGCGCAACAGCACTCGTCTGCTGCCGTCGGTGTAGAGCCGCACCCTGGTCAACTCCCAGCCGCGGTATTCGGCCTCGATCGACAACCGGGTGGACGCGCTGATCCTGGTCACTTCCGGTGGCAGGCGCAACGGCGCCCATTCGTATTCGTCGGACATCTCGGTGTCCCAGCCCGCGGGTAGGCGGCTGCGCCGCGCGGCGGTCAACGCGTACCCGCCGCGTGCTCGATGACCTGAACTCCCGCACCGGAACCCGACACCACATACAAGGTGTCTGACGCTTCGTCGAAGGCCAGTGAATTCGGTTGCTGCACGGTCGGGTAACGCACCTTTTCGACGGGAATTCCGGTTGATAGATCGTAACCAATGACGATATTGGAAACGGTCTGCGAAACCCAGGCTAACGCGCGGGAGGCGGCCAGGCCGTACGGCGCCTGCGGAACCGGGTAGGCCTGACGCAGGATCAGCGGGTCCACGCCGTACACCAGCAGCTGGCCGCCGCGGGTATCGGCCACCAACACCCGGCCCGCCGGATCGGCGGCCATCGTGGTGGCGCCCCGGCCCGCGCGCAGCGCCTGCTGGGCATGGCCGTCCGCGTCGATCGTCGTCACCGACGTCTGCCCACGGTCCAGCACCACTGTCGTATTGCCTTGTGTGGCAAGCGAATCGACGCGGGCGAATATCTTGTTCCGGCTGGTGGCGGTCGCAGTGGTGCCGGTGCCCGGCGCCTGGGAGGCCGGTGTTGGAGAAGCAAAGGTGTAGACGGCGCCGTCGGCGCTGCCCAGCACCAGCCTGCCGTCGGCACGCTGTGCCACCGCAGTGAATTCGGTCTGGATGGCGTCGGCGACGGCTACTTGGGTCACTCGACCGGTGGACAGCTCGACCGTGAGGTATCCGCCGCGGGCGGCCAAGTAGGCGGTTCCGTGGCCGTCGTCTACCAACGCGGTCGCCGGTCCCGGCAGCTCCACGACCCGCGGCGGGGCCTGCGGATCGCCGAACACGGTGATGCTGGCGGGCGCGGCCGGGTCGTCGCCCGGCGTCAGGACCGCCAGCTGATGGGTGCCGCCGTCGAAGACCGCCGCCGCGGCGCGAGCGGCCAGCGGCCGCACCGCCCCGGCCGGCTGCTGCGACGCCGGCGGTGACACGGCGGCGCGCGCCGGTTCGATGGTGCGAGGCGCCGTGTCGAGCGGATTCGACGAACATCCGGCTACCGCGCTCAGCAAAACCGCGAGCCCCAATGCACGGCCTTGAACTGCCAGCTTGTGGCGGAGATGCCGTGACAGCAATTCTTTTCCCTCGTGGTTCGGCGGTGGAACACAAATTCTAAGGAACGCTTTCGCATCCAACAGGGCCATGCTGCCTGCGTCCCTGTCCATCGGCGAGGTATGGTCGGCTCATGGCCGTCACCGCTGACCGTCATTTGGCGCAGAATGAGTTTGCTGTCGAGGACATGTCGACAGGCATTTCCGCTAGCGGGTACGGACAAGTCGGTGATGGGCGAAGTTTTTCGTTCCACATCGAGAACCGATCCCTTGTCGTCGAGGTTTACCGGCCGCGCCTGGCGGGGCCCGTTCCGCAGGCCGATGAGGTGGTCGCCAGGGCGGTCCGCAGCCTGGTCGACCTCGACCTCACCGACGAGCGCAGCCTGAGCGCTGCGGTGCGCGACTCCGTGGCGCACGCGGAGCCGGTTTCGCGGTAGTGGCGATCGCAAGCGCGGCCGTGGCGATCGCAAGCGCGGCGTAGCCGGGCGAAGCGGGTCGCCACTACAGGCCAAGCCGGGCGAAGCGGTCGCCACCATTGGCGCTAGTCCTGCCCGGACCCGTCCACCGGGTACCGTCGTGGTCGATATGACCGTCATCCTGTTACGGCACGGCCGCTCGAGTTCGAACACGGCGGGCGTACTCGCCGGTCGCTCCGAGGGCGTCGACCTCGATGACAAGGGCCGTGAACAGGCGGACGGCCTGATCGATCGGATTGGTGATCTGCCGATCCGGGAGCTGGTCAGTTCGCCGCTGCTGCGCTGCCGTCGCACCCTCGACCCGTTGGCCGACGCGCTATGCCTGACGCCGCTCGTCGACGATCGACTCGCCGAAGTCGACTACGGCGAGTGGACGGGCCGTAAGCTCGGCGATTTGGTCAGCGAGCCGCTGTGGAAGGTCGTTCAGGCGCATCCCAGCGCGGCGGTGTTCCCCGGCGGCGAGGGCCTCGCTCAGGTGCAGGCGCGGGCCGTGTTCGCCGTGCGCGAGCACGACCGCCGGCTGGCCGCCGACCACGGCGGCGATGTGCTGTGGGTCGCTTGCACTCACGGTGATGTCATCAAGGCGGTCATCGCCGACGCGTACGGCATCCACCTGGACGGGTTCCAGCGGGTCACCGCCGATCCGGCTTCGGTGAGCGTGATCCGCTACACCGAGCTGCGCCCGTTTGTGTTGCATGTCAACCACACCGGCGCGCGGCTGTCCGCCGCCCTGCGGGCCGGGCCCCCGGCAAAGGAAGACGCGAAGCCCGAAACCGACCCCAAGTCCAACGGAGAGCCCCAGGAATCGGCCGCCGCGGTACCGTCCAGCGACGCGGTGGTCGGCGGTTCCACGGATTAATTCGGCGGCTACCTCCATCGGATCGCACGGCGGTGGCAACAGCCGGTATTTTGGGAAGTGCCATGGCCCGCGCAATTCACGTCTTCCGCACACCCGACCGCTTCGTGGCCGGGACCGTCGGTCAGCCCGGAAACCGCACGTTCTACATCCAGGCTGTGCACGACGCCCGAGTGGTGTCGGTGATTTTGGAAAAACAGCAGGTGGCGGTGCTCTCCGAACGCATCGGTGCGCTGCTGCTCGAGGTGAACCGCAGGTTCGGCACGCCCGTCCCACCGGAGCCCGCCGAGATCGAGGATCTCGATCCGTTGGTCACTCCCGTGGACGCCGAGTTCCGGGTCGGAACCATGGGCCTGGGTTGGGATTCGGAGGCCCAGACGGTGGTGGTCGAGTTGCTGGCGGTCACCGACGCCGAGTTCGACGCGTCGGTGGTGCTCGACGACACCGAAGAGGGTCCCGACGCGGTGCGGGTGTTCCTGACGCCGGAGTCGGCCCGCCAATTCGCCACCCGCTCCAATCGCGTCATCTCCGCGGGACGTCCACCGTGTCCGTTGTGCGACGAACCGCTGGACCCAGAGGGCCATATCTGTGCACGCGCCAACGGATATCGGCGCAGTGCGCTGCTCGGGCCTGACGATGACCCCGAGGTCTGACGACCGTGAGGTGTTGCGCGACGGCGAGCTGACGGTCATCGGACGGATCCGCTCAGCCAGCAACGGCACCTTCCTCTGCGAATCCACGCTCGGCGAGACCAGCGTGCACTGCGTCTACAAGCCGGTCGCCGGGGAGGCCCCGCTGTGGGATTTTCCGGACGGGACGCTGGCCGGCCGCGAACGGGCCGCGTATCTGGTCTCCGCGAAGTTGGGCTGGAACATCGTGCCCTACACGATCATTCGGCACGGGCCGGCGGGCCCGGGCATGCTGCAGCGGTGGGTGCAGCAACCCGGCGACGCGGTCGACAGCGAGCCGCGGCCGGGGCCGGATCTGGTCGACCTGTTTCCCGCCGGCACCAGGCAGCCGGGCTACCTGCCGGTGCTGCGCGCCCTCGACTACGCCGGCGACGAGGTCGTCCTGATGCACGCCGACGACATTCGCCTGTGGCGGATGGCGGTGTTCGACGTGCTGGTCAACAACGCCGACCGCAAGGGCGGGCACGTGCTGCGCGACCTCGACGGCCACATCTTCGGGGTCGACCACGGCGTGTGCCTGCACGTCGAGGACAAACTGCGCACGGTGCTGTGGGGATGGGCCGGCAAGCCGATCGACGATCACACGTGCAAGGCCGTGGCCGGCTTGGTAGACGCGCTGGACGATCAGTTCGGCGACGAGCTGGCCGAGCACATCACCCGGGCCGAGATCGCCGCGCTGCGCCTGCGCGCGCACACGCTGCTGGACAACCCGGTGATGCCCGGACCCAACCGGCATCGCCCCATCCCGTGGCCGGCTTTTTAGCGGTGATCGCAAGGGCGGCGCCGCCTTCGGTGAAGGCCGCGGTATGCCGTCGGCGATACTGAAGCGGTGAGCCCCGCCGCCGACGAGATAACCGATGCCGCCCTGGCCGCCGATCTCGCCGCCGATGCGGGGGAGTTGCTGCTGAAGGTCCGCGACGAAGTCGGCTTCGGATATCCGTGGGCGCTGGGCGACGCGGGCGACAGCCTGGCGAACGCGCTGATACTGCGGCGCCTGCACGAGCAACGGCCCGACGACGCGGTGCTCAGCGAGGAGGCGTACGACGACCTGTCCCGCCTCAAACACGACCGGGTGTGGATCATCGACCCGCTGGACGGCACGCGCGAGTTCTCCACGCCCGGCCGCGACGACTGGGCGGTGCACATCGCGCTGTGGCAGCGCCCCACCGGCGGCTCCAGCAACGGCCAGCGCGAAATCACCGACGCGGCGGTGTCGTTGCCGGCCCGCGGGAACATCGTGTACCGCAGCGACACCGTGACCGCCGCCGCCGCGCGCGTCGGCGTCACCGACACCATCCGCATCGCCGTCAGCGCGACCCGTCCTCCCGCGGTGCTGCACCGGATGCGCCAGACGCTGCCCATCCAGCCCGTCGCGATCGGCTCGGCGGGCGCGAAGGCGATGGCCATCATCGACGG
Source organism: Mycobacterium senriense (assembly GCF_019668465.1). NCBI lineage: Bacteria > Bacillati > Actinomycetota > Actinomycetes > Mycobacteriales > Mycobacteriaceae > Mycobacterium > Mycobacterium senriense. The sequence continues at coordinate 4,136,262 of NZ_AP024828.1, forward strand.
GCACGTCGACGCCTACGTGCACGCGGGCGGCCAGTGGGAGTGGGATTCGGCGGCCCCGGCCGGGGTGGTGATGGCCGCGGGGATGCATGCGTCGCGGCTCGACGGATCGCCGATGCGCTACAACCAACTCGACCCGTATCTGCCCGACTTCGTGATGTGCCGCGCCGAGCTGGCGCCGATCCTGCTGGGTGCCATCCGCGGCGGGTAATGCCGAACGGCCGCTACCGCCCCAACCGGCGCCGCCAGTCTTTCGCCTGTGAGGGCGGGCGATTCAGACTTGCTTCGCCGGCGCGCCTAGGCTGATTGCCATGCAGTCGTGGTCTTCCCCACAGGTCCCGGTGTTGTCGGGACGCGGTCCGGAGCTTCGGTTGTATGACACGTCTGACCGGCAGGTGCGTCCCGTGGCGGCCGGCTCGACCGCCACGATGTATGTCTGCGGCATCACCCCGTACGACGCCACCCATCTGGGCCACGCGGCGACATATCTGGCATTCGATCTGATCTACCGGCAGTGGCTGGATCTCGGCCACGACGTCCACTACGTACAGAACGTCACCGACGTCGATGATCCGCTGCTGGAGCGCGCCGAGCGGGACGGCATCGACTGGCGCGACCTGGCCGAGCGAGAGGTGTCGCTGTACCGCGAAGACATGGCGGCGCTGCGCATTTTGGCGCCCCGCGAATACGTCGGGGCGACCGAGGCGGTCGCCGAGGTCGTCGAACTCGTCGAGAAGATGCTGGCCTCCGGCGCGGCCTACGTCGTCGAGGGCGAGCACCCCGACATCTACTACCGCGCCGACGCGACTCCGCAGTTCGGCTACGAGTCCGGCTATGACCGCGACACCATGCTGCGTCTGTTCGCGGAGCGCGGCGGCGACCCGGAACGGCCGGGCAAGACCGACCAACTCGATGCCCTGCTCTGGCGGGCCGCGCGGCCGGGGGAGCCCAGCTGGCCCTCAGCGTTCGGCGCCGGCCGCCCGGGCTGGCACGTCGAGTGCGCGGCGATCGCGCTCAGCCGCATCGGCAGCGGCCTGGACATCCAGGGCGGCGGCAGCGATCTGATCTTCCCGCACCACGAATTCACCGCCGCGCATGCCGAATGTGTGCGCGGCGAGCGGAGATTCGCGCGCCACTACGTGCACGCCGGGATGATCGGCTGGGACGGGCACAAGATGTCCAAGAGCCGCGGCAACCTGGTGCTGGTGTCGCAGCTGCGCGCCCGGGGCGTCGAGCCGGCGGCGATCCGGCTGGGGCTGCTGGCCGGGCACTACCGCGGTGACCGGTACTGGAGCGATCAGGTGCTCGACGAGGCCATCGCACGGCTGCAGCGTTGGCGCAGCGCGGCCGCGCTGCCGGCCGGTCCGGACGCCGCCGACGTGATCGCGCGACTGCGTCAATACCTGGCCGATGACCTGAATACTCCCAAAGCCCTTGCCGCGCTTGATGGCTGGGCCACCGATGCGCTGGAATACGGTGGCCACGACGCCGAGGCGCCCAAGTTGGTGGCGACCGCCGTCGATGCGCTACTGGGCGTGGCCCTCTAGCCGACGCGGCGGCATGCCGTCGGTCACGCCGGCAGAGCCGTTCCCGCGCCGGGTTCATCCGGGTTGACCCGTGCGGTGGCCGTCAGCGCGGGCGTCCACCATTTCGCCAGCGCCAACAGATCGACGGCTTCTTCGTAGAGGTTTGTTGAACGGGAGCGCACCGCAAAAGCCTTATCGGGTGCCTCGGGTCGATGTCCGGCGGCCTTGGCCTCGGCGGCGCGCGCCAGTTCGAAAGCGGTTGTCGCGGAGTCTCGTTCGTCGGCCGGCACCGAGTGCTCATGGAGGAAATGGGCCAGCTGGTCCGGAGCCGTACTACGCACGTAGTGGCGCAGCTGCAGGATCGCGTCGCGGATTTCGATGACGGTTTGGTGCAGCTGGAGAGTGGTCTTCTGGAATCGCCGCTGGTCATGCTCGATACTGAAACTGCTTTCCGGCACCACGGCTGTCATGCTGAGCCGCAGTGGCTGTAAACGGTTCCAGGTGCGGCTGATGCGGTCCAACCCGAAAAACGAATGCAGCCTGACGACGAGCGGCACCGCACCGAAGAGATAGACGATGACGGCCCTCCATAGGAACTCCGAACCGTGAACCCGGACCCGGAATCCAACGGTGTGGGTCCAGCCGAGCTGGTCGCTCACCGCCAGCACCAGCGCCTCCATGCACGCTGCCGCCGTCACGACAACCGCAAGGATCGCGGCGGTGGCGAGCAGCGATTCGCGACGCTCGGTGGCTCTGATCAGCTCGGAGCCGAACATCCACAGCAGCCGCATCAACAGGATGACGCTCATGGTCAGGTACAGGCTCAGCGCCAGGACCGCGTCCCAGCCGCCGGACACCGCAAACGTCTGCCCCGCAACGCGCGCACGGGTACCCGCACCCAGGAATGCCACCGACAACGCGACGGCGGCCAGGCGGTAATAGCGGTGACTGCGGCGTGTTTCCTCCGGTGAGATCTTGTTCCACAGCATGGTGAACCCGACGAATTCACCGCTCGCTAAAATCATTGCGACGCAGGATAATTGCTGAGCGGTGGTCGCAGTCATGAGAGCGCTTTGGGACAACACCGCTTCGACCTTGCGCTCACGCAACAGCTGGGCCAGCAGCAGCCAAGCCATCACATTGTTGAGGTAGGTCTGGTACAGGTTGGCCCTGCACCATCGGAAACGCGCCGCGAGAACGATCGCCATGATCGTGATCACGGGCCACGCGATGATGCCCGGGATGGTGGAGGTCACTGGCGGCGGAAGAAGGCGCTACGCATCATGGAGTGACGTTCGGCCGCCTCAGCGGCGGCGATCAACAATAAAGACGCGAACATCTCGGCATCGCGCTCCTGGTCACTCGCGTAGTCGCCACGTCCCAACACCGCGCGCACCGTGTCGGGATCGAGGTCGGGCAAGGCCTGGCACACTGCCGCATCGCAGGGGCGGCTGGCGCTGCGACCGTGGTCCAGCAGGATATGCCCGATCTCGTGGCCCACGATCTGGTCGATGTGGTAGTCGGTGGTTCCGGTCTCGTGCAGGATCACGTCTTCGTCGTCGCAGGCCAGCCAGAGCCCGCACGGGCTGTCCGCCAGCGAGGCCGTATCCGCCGGGACGAGCCGGATGGGCCGGCCGCGCATTTGGCCCAGGTTCTCGATGAAAACGTTTCGGTCCCAGGGGACAGGGATCGGGAGCGTGCGCGTCAGCGCAAGGATGTCAGCGTTTGATGCCGGCATCGAGCTGGCCATCCCGCCGGGAGGAGATAGGGGGTAGTCGTTCGAGTTCGCGGAGGTGATCGACGATCGCTGCGAGGCTGTTGAGAGCCTGGGGAGTCAAGCCGGATGCACGGGCCGCCAGATCGCGTACGCCGTTGTCACGCAACGCCTGCAAGAGATTCAATTGCGCGTCGATCGCCGGGTCGGTGCCACGATCCACCAGATAGGACGGCGGCACGCCGAAATAGTCGGCGATCGCCCGTAAATGGGCGACGGTGGGGTTTGTCTTGAGGCCGCTTCTGAGTTGCCAAAGGTAAGCCGGGCTGATCGGGACGCCGGTTTTATCGGTGATTGCCGCCGCGGCCGCGGCGTTGGAGAGCGGGGGCGTGCCCGCCTTGCGCATCAGCTCGAAGAGCTTGTTCAGGCGCGCTGCCAACCCGCTGTCATCCGGCCCTTTGTCCTTGGTGCCATCGACTTCCAATGCACTCTCATTTCATCCGAACGTCACCTGTGTGTACTCATGTTACAGGCGCGCCCATGGCGACCCACCCCCGATTGGCCATGCTGTGCCTTTCCAGCTGCACGACCGTGACCTCGGGGTCTGTAGCCGGTGAAGCGCTTCACCGCGTTTATCCACAGGCGTCCCCGCTCGGTTTTACATTTTCATCAACGTACGGTTGAATGCGTGGCGTGTACTGCGGTGTACAGTTCGCCACGAGGTTTTCGCACCGTGAGTCGGCGATCGCCGCGCTCATTACCCAGTGCGGGGTCCCGGCTTTGCTGGCGAGCGGCGTGGGGCCAGTGCGATCGCGCTGGATCGACCTTCGATCATGGGGCGCCGATGCAATTGGCGTTTCACATCCCGCGCAGCCGCCTGGATCGCGCAGGCGAAGCAACGTACGGCGAATTGGACCAGCAGGACGCGAGGTTGTGGCATCGCGCAGCAAAGTCGAACTGGCGCCTGATGCCCGCCACAGACCAGTCCTGGCGTTGTCTACATGGCGCCCGACTCGGATATCGAGGCGCCACTAAAAGCCGCATTCCCCGTGCTGGCCAGCACCGCCGGCGTTGTTAGCCAGTTTGCAATCCAAGACCTGAACTTTCGTAGGCGTCGCTTCGATCGGCGGTCTCATCCGAAGTCGCGCGCTGGTTTTGTTGTTTGCTGGACACTGCTACTTAAGGCTGGTGTGAATCTATGAAACACCTGTATAACCCATGCAACAATTTACACGAGTGTCGAATCTCGGTGGGGGAAGACACTTTGCTGTCAAGCCAATTTAGGGGTATATTTTTGGCAAATACTGGGCTGGAGAGGGAGTTGAGTCCGGTGCATATGAAGAGCGAGTTGACGCGGCCGCCGGTGGGCAGGCTGCTGCGTCGGCCGCGGGGACGCGACAACAATCGGCCACAACGCTTGGCTGTCGTCGCAGGGGCTGGTCGTGGGCCCATTCGGGAGTCGAGGCGCCGCTTGCTGGGCGCATGCCTGGCTTTGAGGAACGCCATGGCGCCAAGGCCCCCTCAGCAAATGTAGGGTTGAAAATGCCCAGGGAAATCGCGTCGTCGTGGCCCATCGTGGGCCGCGATGTAGAGCTACGGCGGTCGCTTGCGGCGCTGAACAACTCGGAAATCCACGGGGTGGCATTGGTCGGGGACAGTGGGGTGGGCAAGTCCACACTGGCCCGCATGCTGGCCAAGACGGTCGAATCGGCAGGGCGCACGGTGCGATTCGCGCTGGGCACTCAAACGGGTTGCGCGGTGCCGCTGGGCGCGTTTTCCCGCGCGGTGAGCCTTCAAGCGGCGCACGAACCGGCGGTCATGCTGGCCGCCGCGCATAACACCTTGGGCCAAGACAAGAACCTGGTGGTCGTGGTCGACGACGCGCAGTTGCTCGATCCGCTATCGGCCACGTTGATCAATCAGCTCGCGGCAAGCCGTAGTGCGCGGTTGATCGTGACGATCCGGTCGCGTGAGCCGGTGCTCGATGCAGTCACTGCCTTGTTGAAAGAGCGCCTGTTGCTGACCGTCCATGTGGAACCGTTCAGCCGCGAGCAGACGGGACTTTTGGCCGGCGCTGTTCTGGGTGGTCCGGTCGAGTCCGGTCTGGTTGATGAGTTGTTTGAGCGCAGTGTGGGAAACCCGTTGCTGCTGCGTGGTTTTCTTACCGCGGGCCGGGAAAGTGGAGCATTGGTTCACACGGAGGGGGGCTGGCAACTGCGGGGCCCGCTGCGCGCGGATCGCGAACTTCACGATGTCCTGGGATTTCGGCTGCAATCGCTGAGTCCGGAGGAGCTCGAGGTGGTGGAGATCTTGGCCACCGCCGACGGGCTGAAGTGGGAGATCCTGCGCGACATCTGCGATGCAGAGACCATCGCAAGTCTGGAGCGCCGTGGCCTGATCCAGTTGGTTGCCGACGGATCCAACACCGTGGCGCAGTTGAATCACCCCATGCTCGGTGAAGCCGCGACCCGGCACGCTGGAATGGTGCGCGCCCGGCAACTCAACGGCAAATTGGCGCGAGCCCTACAGAAGCATGAGCGGGCCGGGGCCCGGCCGAGGCGGCCCGGCCTCCGCGGCCGGATCCGGTTGGCGCAGTTTATGATTCACAGCGACCTGGAACCCGACCTCGATGTGGTCATCGACGCGGCGCAGCACGCGCTGTCGATGTCGAATGTGGTGCTGGGTGAGGAACTGGCGAGGTTTGCGGTCGATCGCGGTGGGGGGTTGCCGGCCGCGTTGGTGCTTGCCGAGGCGGTGAGTTGGCAGGGCCGCGGCGACGAGGCGGACTCGGTGCTGGCTGATGCCGAACCCGACGGCGGCGACGACTTTATGATCGCGCGATGGGGCTGCCTGCGCGCCGCCAACTTCTTCTGGGGCTGCGGGGACGTCGAAGCCGCCACTCGGGAACTCGATGACGTGAAGAAGCGTGTCTCGTCCGAGGCCGGCGTGGGCCTCATCAATGCGTTGGAGCTGTCCGTTGGCTACTTCCATGGGGAAGTCGAAACGACGATCGAGGTTGGGCCGGGCCTGTGCGAGTCCGGTTTGGTGCCGGTGGCAACCGTTTGGGCAGTTTTCCCGACCTGCGGCGCATTGGCGGCGACCGGGCGCTTTTCCGAAGTCAGCCGCATAGCGGACATCGGGGTGCGTGCGGCTGAAGTGTGCGGATTGGGGCCGCATCGATTCAACATCGGGATGACCGAAATCATGGCCGCGACGGCGGCGGGGGATGATTGCGCGGCCGAGCGAATCTACAAGCGTTACGCCGCGATGGCTGGCGGTCTTCCCTCAGCGCAAGCCATGGTTGACGCGATGCTGGGACTCGTCCGGCTGAGCCGCGGAGAGCTGACCTCGGCGTGCGCTTTGTTCACCAGTGCAATCGCTGTGTTCGCAAAGGGTTATGCGTCACCGTGGTTGGTGGTGGTGGCGGCCTGGCAAGCCCAGGCCGAGGGGGCGCGCGGTGACAGCGCGGCGGCCACCGCGGCATTGCGACGCGCGGACAAAGCCTATGGACCGCACGTTGCGGTGTTTGTGCCAGAACTCGAGCTTGCGCGCGCCTGGGAGCGGGCAGCCGCCGGCGACGCGAAGGCCGCCCAGACGCATGCCATGCAAGCGGCGGAGATCGCGCGCGCCGCGGGGACGCACGTGATGGAGATGCGAGCACGCCACGCAGCGGTTCGCTTCGGCGATCATTCTCAGGCCGCCAGGCTGGAGAAGCTTGCCCGCATTTTGGACACGGCGCTGGCCGGGGCAGTCGCTGACCATGCCCGCGGTTTGGCGGAACGCGACGGCGATCGGCTCGATGCCACGGCGCGTTCATTCGCCGATCTCGGCGCCTTGGCTTGTGCCGCCGACGCAGCGGCGCATGCGGCCGGCGAACATGCCCGCCGGGGCGACCGCGCCAAGAGATTCGAGTCATCGGCCTGCGCACAAGCTTTGGCCAGGCGTTGCGAGTTGCGCACGCTGGCGCTCGAGGCTGCGATATGCCCGCTTCCCTTCAGCGACCGTGAGCGCGAGATAGTGAGTTTGGTCGCGGCCGGTTTGTCGAACCGTGACATCGCCGAGCGGTTGGTCATTTCGGTACGCACGGTGGAGGGACACCTCTATCGCCTTTTCACCAAGTTCGGCGTCAACAGTCGCGAACAGCTCGCCTTGCTGACGACCCGAGAGCCGTTTGCAGGGAAAGAGTTCTTCGGCCCCGGCAGTCGGTTGCTTGGTCACGGGGACGATGTTCACCCCTATGCGGGCTAAGTTTGTATAGCCGACCTATGGAATCCTAGTGGCCGCTACTCTATCTCGGCGCGCACACCACTCGACTTCTCTATAGATTCCATCGATGGCCGCTCGAGCGGCCATACGCTCCGGCGCATGATAGGTAGTCGGAAGCACACGATCCGGACCCCTGTTCGCGATGTCGACCCGCCCGGACCCGCAGATGCGGTCCCGCCGAGCGAATTTCAGGTAGTCGAGGACGTAATCCCGTCGGCCTGCTCGGGCATGGCCTCCGCTTCGCGTGACTTCTTCAGGCTTTATCTGGCAGCGGCGCGTTCCGGCTTTATGTAGCGCCGCGAACTCGACGGGTCGTCCGGCGGCTGCGAACCGCAGTGGCTCGCGGCATGCGGTAAGCGGTCCAGCAACAGTCTGGTGGCCATGTCGGCACCTCGGTGGGAGTGGGAGATACATCATTTGACGCAACGGGTTAATGGGTCGGCGTGGCCCATCGTGGGGCGCGATGTGGAGTTCCGGCGGTCACTCGCGGCGCTCAACAACGGGGACTTCAACGGGGTGGCGCTGGTCGGGGACAGTGGGGTGGGCAAGTCCACCCTGGCTCGCATGCTGGCAAAGACGGTCGAGTCGGCGGGGCGCACGGTGCGATTCGCGCTGGGCACTCAAACGGGTTGCGCTGTGCCGCTGGGTGCATTTTCTCGTGTGGTCAGCCTCGGAGTGGGACACGAACCGGCGATCATGCTGGCGGCCGCGCACAACACTCTGGGTCAGGACAAGAACCTGGTGGTGGTGGTCGACGAGGCGCAGTTGCTCGATCCCTTGTCGGCCACCTTGATCAATCAACTTGCGGCCGGCCGCAGTGCGCGGTTGATCGTGACGATCCGGTCCGGCGATCCGGTCTTGGACGCGGTGACTGCGTTGTTGAAAGAGCGCATGTTGCTGACCGTTCACATCGATCCCTTCACCCGCGAGCAGACCGCTCTATTGGCCGACGCGGTCCTGGGGGGTCCGGTCGAGTCTGGGCTGGTTGACGAGTTGTTTGAACGCAGTGCGGGAAATCTGTTGCTGCTGCGTGGTTTTCTCACGGCGGGCCGGGAAAGCGGGGCTTTGGTACACACCGATCGGGGCTGGCATCTTCAGGGCCCGCTGCGCCCGGATCGCGAACTCAACGATGCTCTGGAGTTTCGGCTGCAAGCGCTGAGTCCAGAGGAGTTGGAGGTGGTGGAGCTCTTGGCCACCGCCGAATTGCTGGAGTTGGAAATCCTGCGTGACATCTGCGATGCGGACGCAATGGCAAACCTGGAGCGCCGTGGTCTGATCCAGTTGGTTGCCGACGGTTCCCACACCGTGGCGCAGTTGAATCACCCCATGCTCGGTGAAGCCGCGGTCCGCCATGCCGGGGTGGTGCGCTCGCGGCAGCTCAACGGCATATTGGCGAAGGCCCTTAAACGGCATTTGCGGGCGGTGGGGCGGCGCTCGCAGATCTCGGATCCCCGCGGCCGTATCCACTTGGCGCAGTTCATGATGCGCAGCGACTTGGAAGCCGACCTCGATGTGGCTGTCAAGGCGGCGGCGGATGCGTTGGCGATGTCGAATGTGGCCCTGGGTGAGGAGCTGGCGAGGTTTGCAGTCGATCGTGGTGGAGGGCTGCCGGCCGCGTTGGTGCTTGCCGAGGCGGTGAGTTGGCAGGGCCGCGGCGACGAGGCCGAGTCCATCCTCATGGACGCCGACGTCGAGGAAGCCGACGAATGGTCGATCGCGCGGTGGGGTTGTCTGCGCGCTGCGAACTTGGCATGGGGATGCGGTGACGCCGAAGCCGCGATGCGCGTACTCACCGACGTGAAACAGCGTCTCGTGACCGAGGGCGGTCTCGAGCTGGTCAATGCGTGCGAGCTTTCGATCGGGTTCTTTCGCGGAGATATCGAGACGACGATCGAGCTTGGGCCCGGGCTGTGTGAGCCCGGTGTAGTCCCGATGGCGACCGTGTGGGCGGCTGTCGCGACATGCGGTGCCTTGATGGCGGCCGGACGTTTTTCCGAAGTCAGCGGCATAGCCGCTGCCGGCGTGCGTGCGACGGCGCTCTGCAGGGCGGGAACGCAGCGGTTCGCGATCGGACTGGCCGAGGTTATGGTTGCGACCGCCGCCGGTGACTATCCGGCGGCCGACCGAATCCATAGGCGTTACGCCGCAATGGCTACGGGCCTTCCTGCAGCGGAGGCCATGGTCGACGCGATGCTCGGGCTCGTGCAGGTCACCCGCGGTGAGCTCTCGAGAGCGTGCTCCACTCTCGCACGGTCCATTTCCCAACTGTCCCAGGGCTTTCCGTCACCTTGGTTGCTGGTGGTGGCCGCCCTGCTGGCCCAGGCCGAGGGGACGCGGGGGGACGGTGCGGCGGCGGCAGCGGCTTTGCGGCATGCGGAGGAAGCATATGGACCACATGTCGCGGTGTTCTTGCCCGAACTGGAACTCGCCCGGGCCTGGGAGCGAGCAGCTGTCGGCGACACGGCGGCCGCCCAGACACATGCAGCGCAAGCGGCGCAGATCGCGCGGACAGCCGGGATGTACGTTGCCGAGATGCGGGCCTGCCATGCAGCCATTCGCTTCGGCGATCGTTCGCAGGCCACGCGAGTGGATGAGCTCGCCCGAACCTTGAACTCCGCATCGGCGCAAGCGGTCGCCGACCACGCCCGCGGTCTGGCACAACACGACGGCGACCTACTCGATGCCGCGGCCCATCGATTCGCCGATCTCGGCGCATTGGCTTTCGCCGCCGATGCGGCGGCTCAGGCGGCCGGCGAACATGCTCACCGGGGCGAGCGTCGTAAGGAGGTCGAGTCGTCGACGTGGGCGCACGCGTTGGCCAACCAATGCGGGTCACGCACACCGGCCCTCGAAGCCGCGGCGCACCCGCTTCCCTTCAGCGGACGCGAGCGTCAGATCGTCAATTTGGTCGCGGCAGGGCTGTCTAACCGCGAGATCGCCGACCGGCTGGTCATCTCGGTACGCACGGTGGAGGGACACCTGTACCGCCTATTCACCAAACTCGGCATCAACAATCGTGACCAACTCATTCATCTGATCAACCGAGATGCGTCATGAGGCAACGCGTTGTCAGGGCATTGGGCGGGGTTGCCGGTAGGGGCTGCGCCACCGGCCCGTGGTCCGCCTACGCCTGGAGATAGCAGCAACCAACTGAAAACCGAAAATCCCTCCTGCGCAAAGGAATAGCAGGTGGGGTCCTACCACGCGACCAGCGCGTCCAACTACTGAGCCCGGATTCGTCCAGGGCACAAGACGACGACATCGGCACGTCATGACGGACGTTCCGCAATTGACCCACGCCCATCGATACAAGCATCCAGATCTTCGCGAAGCTCGATGTCCGTCTTCGGGCTGGGCAGTGTCGCCACATAAGGAACAACGTCGGCGTTGACAGCGAAAATCACTGGTGTGCAAGCTAATTCGTATTACTAGGTTAATTTTCGGTTGTGCAATTTCCTGTCGCTGCGGAGCCACCACTCTGTCGGCGCGCGCGTACCACTCTATGTGGGGGTCCAGACTACGCTACCGACTTGATAAGCCTGACAACAGGATTGAAACCCACGACGCTCGGGATCATGCACTTCATCAAGACCGCTTCAGCGCGCGCGGTCAGCAACAGCTAGTGCACTCAACTGTTCGGCTCATGCCAAAGCGAAATTTGGAGGACTGGTGAGTACCAATCCGTTCGACGATGACAATGGCAGCTTTTTCGTCTTGATCAATGACGAGGAGCAGCACAGCCTGTGGCCGGCGTTCGCCGATATTCCAGCCGGCTGGCAGATGGTTTACGGGGAAGCCGATCGCGCCGCGTGCCTGGAGTACATCGAACAGAACTGGGCTGACATCCGTCCGAAGAGTTTGCGCGAGAGGCTGGTAAGCCGTGGTTTTGATCGTTGAACCGTGCGGGCGACCGACAGATCCCGACGCCCAGGAATATCCGCTGACGCGCGGGCAGCTCGACATTTGGCTTGCGCAGGAATCGGGTCAGTCTGGTACGCAATGGCAGCTCGGCCTATTCGTGAAGATCGAGGGCGCGGTAGACCGTGATGCCCTCGAGTGGGCGATCCGCCGGGCGGTGCAGGAGGCCGAACCGGGTAGGGCCGCCATCTTCGAGGTGGATGGCCGGGTTTTCCAACGGGTGATGGATTATCCGGATGTCGAGCTGGCCTTCTATGACCTGACCGGCTCGGACCATGCCGTGCAGGAAGCCCATGAGATAGCGTCCTCGATCCAACGCACGCCGATGCCGTTCAGCGGCCCGCTGTTCAAATTCGCGCTATTTCGGGCGCGGCTCGATGAATTCTATTTGTTCGCGTGCAGTCATCACATAGTCGCGGACGGATCCGGCATTGCGCTGGTAGGCCAACGGGTTGCATCCGTCTACTCGGCAATTGTTTCTGGCGCGCCGATCCCTCCCTCCGTTTTCGGCTCGTTACAGGACCTGGTTGACTGCGAGTCAGAATACGAAGCGTCCGACGATTTCCTCGACGACCAGGCCTATTGGGCTGAAAACCTTCCAACGGAAAATCAATCGCATTATCGGTTGCCCCAAGCCGCGGGCGAACATGATCCGTATCGTCCGTCCGCGCCGGTCAAGCTGGATGCAGCGGTCCTTCGCCGGGTTGATGACTTGTCCCGAGCATGGAACGTGCCGCGATCATCGGTCATCACAGCGGCGTGCGCACTTTTGGTGCGTGGGTGGTGCGCCGAGGACTCAGAGGTGGTGCTCGACTTCCCGGTCAGCAGGCGAGTAGGTCCGGAGTTGAAGACGCTTCCCGGGATGGTGGCCGGGGTGGTGCCGTTGGTGTTGCGGGTTTCGCCCGAATCGACGGTTGCCGAATTTGGTGCCCAGGTTGACACCCGAATAAGGGAAGCGCTGCGGCATCAGAGATTTCCGGTGCAGGCTCTTGAGCGCAAAATCCATACCCGCGGCTCGGGGCAGTCAGCAGATAGGGTGAGCGTCAATTTCCTCCCGTCAAGTTTCACGCTGTCCTTCGGTGGTATGACGGCATCGGCGTCATATACCAACCTTGGCCACCGGGGCGGCTTTGGCTTGGTCTTCTCCGGCGACGGAGACCAGCTCTCTCTCGGCACGGTCGGCGCCGGGCAGCTGAATTCGAATTCTGACCTCTCCGATTTAGCGGGACGGTTGCAGCAGCTGTTGGTTGCGATGACCGCCGATCCGGGGCGACGGCTCTCGTCGGTGGATGTGCTGAACCCCGGTGAGTACGCCCGCCTGGATGAGTGGGGCAACCGAGCGCTGTTGACCCAGCCCGCACCGCAGCCGGTGTCGATTCCGGTGGTGTTTGGCCACCAGGTGGCCCGCGCTCCCGAGGCGGTGGCGATCAGCTTCGAGGGCGGCGGCCTGACGTATCGGGAACTCGAGGAGGCCGCGAACCGGTTGGCGCACCTGCTGATCGACCGGGGTATCGGGCCGGGGCAGTGTGTGGCGTTGCTGTTGGAACGCTCGGCCCAGGCCGTCGTGGCGATGCTCGCGGTGCTGAAGACCGGGGCGGCTTACCTTGCGATCGACCCGGCGCTGCCGGCGGCCCGGATCGGGTTCATGCTCAGCGACGCCGCCCCGATCGCCGTCATCACCACCGCGGACCTCCGCCTTCGGTTGGACGGGTGCGATCTGGCGGTCATCGATATGAACGATCCCGCGGTGGACACCCAATCCAGCGCGGCGCCACCGGCGCCGGACCCGGAGGGCATCGCTTACCTCATTTACACCTCGGGAACGACAGGTGTCCCCAAGGGTGTGGCGGTCACCCACCGCAACCTGACCCATCTGGCGGACTCGCAGCCCTCAGACCTGCCGCCGGCGCAGGTGTGGACGCAATGCCACTCCTATGCCTTTGACTTCTCGGTGTGGGAGATCTGGGCCGCACTGCTCGGTGGCGGCCGGCTGGTGGTCGTACCCGACGAGGTGGTCGGCTCCCCGGATGACTTCCACGCGTTGCTGGTCAGTGAACACGTCAATGTGCTCACCCAAACCCCGTCGGCGGCGGCCGCACTGTGCCCGCAGGGGTTGGAGTCGGTGGCCTTGCTGCTCGGCGGTGAGGCCTGCCCGGCCGAGGTGGTTGATGCGTGGGCGCCAGGCCGGGTGGTGATTAACGCCTACGGCCCCACCGAGGCCACGGTGTACGCGTCGTTGAGCGCGCCGCTGTCGGTCGGGGCCGGTGTGGTGCCGATCGGTGCGCCGGTGTCGACCGCGGCGCTGTTCGTCCTCGACGAGTGGTTGCGTGTGGCGCAGCCGGGGGTCGTCGGCGAGTTGTACGTGGCCGGTCGCGGCGTGGCGTGTGGGTATGTGGGCCGGGCTTCGTTGACCGGGTCGCGGTTTGTGGCATGTCCGTTCGGGAAGCCCGGGGCGCGGATGTATCGCACCGGGGATCTGGTGCGGTGGGGCGTTGATGGGCAGCTGCAGTATCTGGGCCGCGCCGATGAGCAGGTCAAGGTCCGCGGGTATCGCATCGAGCTCGGTGAGATCCGTGCGGCTTTGGCCGGGCTGGATGGGGTGGAGCAGGCGGTGGTGGTTGCCCGTGAGGACCGCCCGGGCGATAAGCGGCTGGTGGGCTATGTCATCGGGACCGCCGATCCGGCCGAGCTGCGTCTCCGGCTGGCCGAGCGGCTCCCGGAATATATGGTCCCGGCCGCGGTGGTGGTGATCGACGCGCTGCCGTTGACGGTCAACGGCAAACTCGATACCCGCGCGTTGCCGGCACCCGAGTACGCCTCGGGCGATGGCTATCGCGCCCCGAGTACCGCGACCGAGGAGATCCTGGCGGGCATCTACGCCCAGGTACTCGGGCTCGAACGGGTCGGGGTTGACGACTCCTTCTTCGACCTGGGCGGGGATTCGCTGTCCGCGATGCGCCTGGTCGCCGCGGTCAACGCCGGCCTGGATGCTCACCTGGCGGTGCGCACCGTATTCGAGGCGCCTACCGTTGCGCAGTTGGCGCCCCGCATCGGTGCCGATGGGGCCGGGCTGGAGCCGTTGGTGGCGGTTGAGCGGCCCGCGGTGGTGCCGTTGTCGTTTGCCCAGCAGCGGTTGTGGTTCATCGACCAGTTGCAGGGGCCTTCACCGATCTACAACATGGCGACGGCGTTGCGGCTCAGCGGGCGGCTCGATGCCGACGTGTTGAGTGCGGCATTGGCCGACGTGGTGGGCCGCCACGAGAGCCTGCGCACCCTGTTCGCGGCACCCGAGGGCATACCCCAGCAGGTGGTTATTCCCATGGAGCGGGCCGACTTCGGCTGGGACGTCATCGATGCCACCGGCTGGCCGGCAACACAGCTGGATGAGGCCATCGAGGCGATGGCTTCCCACGCGTTTGATCTGACCACCGAAATCCCAATGCGGGCAATGCTTTTCCGCCTCGCCGACGACGACCACGTGCTGGTGGCCGCGGTGCACCATATCGCCGCCGACGGCTTGTCGATGGCGCCGCTGGTGGCTGATCTGGGGATGGCCTATGGCAGCCGGTGTGCGGGGCAAGCCCCCGACTGGGCGCCGTTGCCGGTGCAGTATGTCGACTACACGCTGTGGCAGCGCGCGCAGTTCGGTGATCTGGCCGACACCGAGAGCCCGATCGCCGCCCAGCTGGCCTATTGGGAGCAGGCCCTGGCCGGGATGCCTGAGCGGCTGGCGTTGCCCACCGATCGGCCCTACCCGTCGGTGGCCGATTACCGCGGGGCCAGTGTGGCCGTGGACTGGCCGGCCGGGCTGCAGCAGCAAATTCGTCGGGTGGCCCGCGAGCACAACGCGACCAGCTTCATGGTGATCCAGGCCGCGCTGGCGGTGTTGCTGGCCAAGCTCAGCGCCAGCAGCGATGTGGCGGTGGGGTTCCCGATCGCCGGGCGCGGTGATCCCGCACTCGATGAGCTGGTGGGCTTTTTCGTCAACACCTTGGTGCTGCGCGTCGATGTGGCCGGGGATCCCAGCATCGCCGACGTACTGGCCCAGGTGCGCGGGCGCAGCCTGGCCGCCTACGAACACCAGGACGTGCCCTTCGAGGTGCTGGTGGAGCGGCTCAACCCGACTCGGTCGCTGAATCACCATCCGCTGGTCCAGGTGATGTTGGCCTGGCAGAACTTCGCCGGGGACCCCACCGGGCTGGCGTTGGGCGATGTGCAGGTCAGCCCGGTACCGATGGACACCCGCACCGCCCGCGTGGACCTGACGTTCTCGTTGGGCGAACGCTGGAGCGAGGCCGGTGAGCTCGCCGGGATCGGCGGGACGGTGGAGTTCCGCACCGACGTGTTCGACACCCAAAGCATCGAAACGCTGATCGAGCGGTTCCAGCGGGTGCTAGCGGCCTTGACCGCCGATCCCAGCCGGCGGTTGTCGTCGGTGGATGTGCTCGATACCGATGAGCACGCCCACCTGGACGAGATCGGTAACCGGGCGGTGTTGGCCCGGACGGCGTCAACCGCGGCGTCAATTCCCGCGGTGTTTGCCGCTGAAGTCACGCGTGCGCCCGAAGCGCTGGCGGTGACCTTCGAAGACCACTCGATGAGCTACCGGGAGCTCGACGAGGCGTCGAACCGGATGGCGCACCTGTTGGCCGGCCTGGGCGCCGGCCCAGGGCAGTGTGTGGCACTGCTGTTGCCGCGGTCGGCCGAGGCTGTCGTGGCGATAATGGCGGTGCTCAAAACCGGGGCGGCGTATCTGGCGATCGACCCGGCTGTGCCGATGGCCCGGATCGAGTTCATGGTTGCCGATGCCGCACCGATCGCCGCGATCACCACCACTGGGCTGGCCAACCGGATCGACGGCCGTGGCCTGCCGGTCATTGATGTCGATGACCCTCGCATCGCCGGCTACCCGTGCACGGGCTTGCCGGCGCCGGCCCCCGAGGCGATCGCTTATCTGATTTACACCTCGGGCACCACCGGTGTCCCCAAAGGTGTGGCCATCCCGCACCACAACGTGACCCGGCTGCTGATGGCGCTAAACGCCGACCTGGAACTGTCTCCGGGGCAAGTGTGGTCGCAGTGTCACTCGTTGGCCTTTGACTTTTCGGTGTGGGAGATCTTCGGTGCGCTGCTGCATGGCGGCCGGCTGGTGGTGGTGCCCGATGCGGTGGTGCGCTCGCCGGAAGACCTGCGCGCGTTGCTGATTGCCGAACAGGTCGCCGTATTGAGTCAGACGCCGTCGGCGTTTTATGCGCTGCAAGCCGCCGATGCGCGGGCAGACGAGTTGGGATCTCAGCTGAAGCTGCAGACGGTGGTGTTCGGCGGCGAGGCGCTCGAACCCCAGCGTCTTGGGACGTGGCTGCGCAAGCACCCGGGGTCGGCGCGGCTGATCAACATGTACGGGATCACCGAGACGACGGTGCATGCCTCGTTCCGTGAGATCGGCGTGGCCGACGTCGACCGCAATGTCAGCCCGATCGGGGTGCCGTTGGTGCATCTTGGCTTTTTTGTGCTGGATGCGTCGTTGCATCCGGTGCCGGCCGGGGTGGTCGGGGAGTTGTATGTCGCCGGCGGCGGGCTGGCCTACGGATACGTGGGCCGGGCTGCTTTGACCGGGACGCGGTTCGTGGCCTGCCCGTTCGGGGATTCCGGGGCGCGGATGTATCGCACCGGGGACCTGGTGTGCTGGGGTGCCGATGGGCAGCTGGATTATCTGGGTCGCGCCGATGAGCAGGTCAAGATCCGCGGCTATCGCATCGAGCTCGGCGAGATTCGCGCGGCACTGGCCGCCCTGGATGGGGTGGAGCAGGCGGTGGTGGTCGCCCGCGAGGACCGCCCCGGCGACAAGCGCCTGATCGGCTACATCACTGGAGCCGCTGACCCGGCCGACATTCGGGCCTGGTTGGGTCAGCGGCTCCCCACCTACATGGTGCCCGCGGCGGTGGTGGTGATCGACGCGCTGCCATTGACGGTCAACGGCAAACTGGACATCCGCGCGCTCCCGGCCCCCGAATACACCGAGGGTGACCGGTACCGCGCCCCGGTCACCCCTACCGAAGAGACCTTGGCCGCCATCTACGCCCAGGTACTCGGGCTCGAGCGGGTCGGTGTCGATGACTCCTTCTTCGACCTGGGCGGGGATTCCCTTTCGGCCATGCGGGTGATCGCCGCGGTCAACAGCGCCCTGGATGCTCACCTTGCGGTGCGCACCGTGTTCGAGGCGCCCACCGTTGCCCAGTTGGCGGAACGTATCGGCGTCGATGGGGGCGGGCGTAAGCCGTTAGTGGCCGTGGAGCGGCCGCCCGTAGTGCCGTTGTCGTTTGCCCAGCAGCGGTTGTGGTTCCTCGACCGGTTCGAGGGCGGGGTGGCGACCTACAACATTCCCACCGCGTTTCGGATCAGCGGGGCGCTCGATGTCGAGGCGCTGGGCGCGGCTATCGATGATGTGATCGTGCGCCACGAATCGCTGCGCACCATATTTCCCGACATCGATGGTGTGCCGGTGCAGCAGGTGTTGCCGGCCGAGGCGGGGATGTGGCGGCGCGGGGACGCGGCGGTGGTGTCGTTGACCGAGCAGGATCTGGTCGGCGAGCTGGCGGCGCTGGCCGGGTACCGGTTTGATTTGGCAACCGAGATCCCGATTCGGGCCCAGATCTATGCGGTGGGCCCCGAGCAGTATGTGGTGGGAATTGTGGTGCACCACATTGCTTTTGATGGCTGGTCACTGGCCCCGATGGCCAGGGATATCGGCGAGGCGTATCGGGCGCGGCGGCAGGGTCGGGCCCCGCAGTGGGCGCCGTTGCCGGTGCAGTATGCCGATTACACACTGTGGCAACAGGATTGGTTGGGCGCCGAGTCCGACCCCGACAGCGTGATCGCCGGGCAGCTGGCCTATTGGCGGCAGCAGTTGGCCGATCTGCCCGAGGTGGTGTCGCTGCCGACGGATCGGGCGCGCCCGCAGGTGCCCAGTTATCGCGGCGATGAGGTGGAGCTCAGCATCGACCCGCAGAACTGGGCCGGGGTCAAGGCGTTGGCGGCGGCCCATAACGCGACGGTCTCGATGGTGTTGCAGGCGGCCATGGTGGTGGTGTTGCACCGGGTGGGAGCCGGCGAGGACGTGGCGATGGGCGCGCCCATCGCCGGGCGGATGGATGCCGCGCTGGATGAGCTGGTCGGGTTTTTCGTCAACACCTGGGTGTTGCGGGTAGGGGTGAGTTCGGCGCAGCGGTTCAACGAGGTGCTCGAGCAAGTGCGCCAGCAGGCGCTGGATGCCTACAGCAACCAGGATGTGCCGTTCGAGCTGCTGGTCGAGCAGCTCAACCCGGTGCGCTCGGCGTCGCATCATCCGCTGTTTCAGGTGCTGTTGGTCTTCCAGAACAATGCGCGCCCCGAGATGACGCTGGAGGGGGTCAGCGTCGAGCAGTTGGCGGTGTTTACCCGCACCGCCAAGTTCGACCTGGACATCGAGCTGAGCGAGGTGCCCAGCGCGGACGCGGGTGCGCCGATGGCCACCGGGCTGATGATGTATGCCACGGATTTGTATGACCGGTCCACCGTCGAGCGGTTGGTCGGGTGGTTCGGCCGGGTGATCGAGGCGGTCGTGGCCGATGCCTCGGTGGCGGTGGGCGAAGTGTCGCTGCTGGATCGCGGTGAGCGTGATCTGGTGCTGTCGGGCTGGTCGGGTGCTGGAGTGACCGCGCCAGTGGGGGTGGCACCGGCGTTGCTGACGGCCGCGGTGGCGGCCAACCCGGACGCGGTGGCCGTCATCGACGGTGGTCGAGCGGTGTCGTATGGCGAGCTCGATGCGTGGTCGACGCGGTTGGCGCGGGTGCTGATCGAGGCCGGCGTGGGTCCCGAGCGCGCGGTGGGCGTGGCCATGGATCGGTGTGTGGAGTTGGTCGTGGCCTGGTGGGCAGTGGTCAAGGCCGGCGGAGTGTATGCGCCGATCAACCGTGCCCATCCGGTGGAGCGCATCGCGGCGGTGCTTGACGCGGTCGGCGCGGTGTGCGTGTTGAGCTGCGGCGCCGACACCGTTGATGGGGCCGGGGCGCGGCCGGTGCTGCGCATCGATGATCTGGATGTGTCCGGGTACCGCGCGGATCCGATTACCGACGCCGACCGGCTGGCGCCGTTGGGGGCGGATAACGGCGCGTATGTGATCTTCACGTCGGGGTCCACCGGTGTGCCCAAGGGGGTGGCGGTCAGCCACGCCGGTCTGCTGGGTTGGGCTGCGGCGCAAGGCGAGATGTTCGGGTTGGGTGGGGATGCACGGGTGTTGATGGTGGCCGCGCCCACCTTTGATGCCTCGGTCGGTGAGTTCTTGTGGGCCGTCGAGTCCGGGGCGGCGTTGGTGGTGGCTCCGGCGGGGGTGTACGCCGGGGATGCGTTGACGGCGTTGCTGCAGGACCAGCGGGTCAGTGCGGCGATTTTGACTCCGACGGTGCTGTCGTCACTGGATCGGGCCCGGCTGGATGGGCTGGACACGGTGATCGCTGTGGGGGAGGCCTGCCTCGACGAGGTGGTGGCGGCCTGGGCGCCGGGTCGGCGGATGTACAACGGCTACGGCCCCAGCGAGACCACCATCTGGGTTACCTGCGCGCAGCTGGTCGCGGGTCAGCCGGTGCGCATCGGTGCCCCGCTGGCCGGGGTGTGTGCGCTGGTGCTCGATGCGCAGCTGAACCCGGCCCCGGCTGGCGTGGTAGGCGAGTTGTACCTGGCCGGGCCGGTGGTGGCACACGGTTACGTGGGCCGGGCCGGGTTGACCGCGGAACGGTTCGTGGCGAATCGTTTTGGGCAGCCCGGGGCGCGGATGTATCGCAGCGGGGATCTGGTCCGCTGGACGGCTGAGGGCACCCTGGATTACTTAGGTCGCGCTGATAGTCAAATCAAACTGCGCGGGCAGCGCATCGAGTTGGGCGAGATCGAAAACACCCTGCTGGCCTGCCCGCAGGTCACCCAGGCCGCGGCCAGCGTGCACGAGAGCGACACCGGTCCGCATTTGATCGGCTACGTCACGTTGGGGCAGACCAGTACCGCCGACGACGACGCCGAAATCGTCGAAGAGTGGCAACAACTGTACGACGACCTGTACGACGCAGAGGTCGAGGTGCCGGGATTCGGGATGGACTTCCGCGGCTGGAACAGCAGCTACACCGACGAGCCGATTCCGCTCGAGGACATGGTGGAGTGGCGTTCGGCCACCGTGAACCGGATCAACGCCCTGCGGCCGCAACGGGTTTTGGAGATCGGCGTGGGTTCGGGGCTGCTGTTGTCGCAGATCGCCCCGGACTGTGTCGAGTATTGGGGCACAGACTTTTCCGCGCCGACGATCCAGACGCTGCAGGCAGCGGTGGCTGAGCAGTTGTGGGGTAACTGGGTGCAGCTCCGGGTGCAGCCGGCGGACGTGGCCGACGGGTTGCCCGAGGGCCATTTCGATGTGGTGGTGCTCAACTCGGTGGTCCAGTACTTCCCGAGTGCGGGGTACCTGCGCGACGTGATGGCCGTGGCGATGCGGTTACTGACGCCGGGTGGGGCATTGTTCATCGGCGACGTCCGAAACCACAGCCTGCAGGGCGCGTTTCAAACCGGGGTGGCCCTGGCCCGCACCGACACCGCCGACGCCGCCGAAATTCGCCAACGAGTTCAGCGTGCCGTGCTCGGCGAGCCCGAATTGCTGCTGGCCCCAGAGTTTTTCACCACCTGGGCCGGCGACCACCCGTCGTCGGCCGGACTGGAAATCGAAGTCAAGCGCGGGATGGCCGACAACGAACTCAACCGGTACCGCTACGACGTCGTCGTCTATAAATCCCCCGCACCTGTGCGCTCATTGGCCGGCGCAGACAGCTGGGCGTGGACCCACTGCGCAGGCCTGGACGGGTTGCATACCCGGTTGATGTCTGAGCGTCCGGGCGCCATTCGTGTCACTGGCGTTCCCCGCGCCGGAGTGATCAGCGACGTCCACATCGAACACGCCCTGGCCGCCGGGCTGCCCCTAGCCGACGCGCTGGCCCACGCCGACGGCGCCGATGCCGTTGTCCCCGAACAACTGCACGGCCTTGGTGAGACCGCCGGATATCACGTCGCGGTCACCTGGGGCGCTCAACCCGGCACCCTGGATGCCGTCTTCATCTCGGCAGCTGACGCTGAGCACACCCCACCGCTGACCGGTCTATATATGCCACCCGATGGGGTCCACCAACGCAGCACCCACGCCAATGACCCCCAGACCAACACCAAAATCACCGCGGTGCGTCAGCAGTTGAGCGCGTGGTTGCCCGAATACATGGTGCCAACCCACATTGTGGTGCTCGACGAGTTCCCGATGACGTCCTCGGGCAAGATCGACCGTAAAGCCTTGCCGGCACCCGTGTACCAGGGTGCGGATCGTTACCGCGCCCCGTGTACCCCCACCGAGGAGGCACTGACCGGCATCTACGCCCAGGTGCTGGGGATCGACAAGGTCGGCGTCGACGACTCGTTTTTCGACCTGGGCGGGGATTCGCTGTCGGCGATGCGGGTAATCGCCGCGATCAACACCGGTCTGGATGCCGATCTTTCGGTGCGTGCACTGTTCGAGGCGCCTACGGTTGCCCAGTTGGCGCTTCGTATCGGTCAGGGTGGGGGCCTGGAGCCGCTGAAGCCGGTGGAGCGGCCGGCGGTGATTCCGCTGTCGTTTGCCCAGAGCCGGATGTGGTTTATCCACCAATTGCAGGGACCTTCACCGCTTTACAACGTGGTGGTGCCGTTGCGGCTCAACGGACGTCTTGATGCCGAGGCGCTGGGTGCGGCGCTGGCCGATGTGGTGGACCGCCATGAGAGCCTGCGCACCCTGTTCCCTGCGATCGATGGCGTGCCCCACCAGCTGGTGGTGGGCGCCGAACAAGCCGACTTCGGTTGGCAGGTTGTGGATGCCACCGGGTGGCCGGCAGACCGGCTGGGTGAAGCCGTCGGCGCCGCGGTGCACCACGGCTTTGACCTAGCCACCGAGATCCCGTTGCGGGCACGGCTTTTCCGCGTCGCCGACGACGAACACGTGCTGGTGGCCGTGGTGCACGAAATTGCCGCCGATGGCTGGTCGACGACCCGGCTGGTGCGTGACCTGGGTGTGGCCTATGCCAGCCGGTGCGCGGGGCAGGCCCCGGGCTGGGCGCCATTGCCGGTGCAGTATGTCGATTACACGCTGTGGCAGCGCACGCAGTTTGGTGATCTCGACGACAGTGACAGCCGCATCGCCGCGCAGCTGGCCTACTGGGAGCAGACGCTGGCCGGGATGCCCGAACGGACGCAGCTGCCCACCGATCGGCCCTACCCGCCGGTGGCGGATCACCGCGGCGCTCGGGTGGCGGTGGACTGGCCGGCGCACCTGCAACAGCAGATTGCTCGGGTGGGCCGCGAGCACAACGCGACCGGTTTCATGGTGACCCAGGCCGCGCTGGCGGTGTTGCTGTCCAAGCTCAGCGCCAGCACCGATGTGGCGGTGGGGTTCCCGATCGCCGGGCGCCGCGATCCCGCACTCGATGAGCTGGTCGGGTTCTTCGTCAACACCTTGGTGCTGCGCGTCGATCTGACCGGCGATCCCACCGTGGCCGAACTGCTGGCCCAGGTACGAGCACGCGGCCTGGCCGCCTACGAACACCAAGATGTTCCCTTCGAGGCGCTGGTGGAGCGGCTCAACCCCACCCGATCGTTGGCCCATCACCCCCTGATCCAGGTGGTGTTCGCCTGGAACAACTTCCCCGGGCAAGTCGATGACTCCGAGACCGGGCTGAGCTTGGGTGATCTGCAGATCACCCCGCTGGGCGGGGATACCCAGACCGCGAAAATGGATGTGGTCTTTTTCCTCAAGGAATGCTGGACGGAGGCCGGTGCGCCCGCCGGGATCGGCGGGACGGTGGAATTCCGCACCGACGTGTTCGACACCGACACCATCCAGGCGTTGGTTGAGCGGTTGGAGCGGGTATTGGTGGCGATGACCACCGACCCAACCCGGCGGCTCTCGTCGGTGGACCTGCTCGACGAGGGTGAGCATGCCCGGCTCGATGAGATCGGCAACCGGGCGGCGTTGACCGAGTCGGTGATCACGCCGGTGTCGATTCCGGTGCTGTTCGCCGCGCAGACGGCCCGCGCCCCGAAGGCGTTGGCGGTGACCTGCGAAGGCCGCTCCATCACGTATCGCGAGCTCGATGAGGCGTCGAATCGGTTGGCGCACCTGCTGGCCGACCAGGGGGTGGGCCCGGGAGCGTGTGTGGCGCTGCTGTTTTCCCGTTCCATCGAGGCGATCGTGGCGATGTTGGCGGTGCTCAAGGCCGGGGCGGCGTATCTGCCGATCGACCCGGCGGCGCCGGCGGAGCGGATCGGATTCCTGCTCGACGATGCTGGGCCGATCGCCGCGATCACCACGGCGGACCTTCGGGCGCGGCTGGACGGGCGCGAGCTGCTGGTCATCGATGTCGATGACCCCCGCATGGACACCCAGCCGTGCACGGGCTTGCCGGGGCCGGCCCCTGACGATATCGCCTACCTGATCTACACCTCGGGCACCACCGGGGTGCCCAAGGGAGTGGCGATCACCCATCACAACCTCACCCAGCAATTGGAATCATTGAATGCCGGACTGCCGCCGGGACGGGTGTGGACGCAGTGCCATCCCTATGTCTTTGACTTCTCGGTGTGGGAGATCTGGGGCGCGTTGTTGCACGGCGGGCGTCTGGTGGTGGTGAGCGAGTCGGTGACTGGCTCACCGCAAGACTTTCACGCCTTGATGGTTGCTGAGCAGGTCAGCGTGTTGACCCAGACCCCGTCGGCGGTGGCGGCGTTGCCGGTCGAGGGGTTGGAGTCGGTGGCACTCCTGGTGGGTGGTGAGGCGTGTTCGGCCGAGGTGGTGGACCGGTGGGCGCCGGGGCGGGTGATGATCAACGCCTACGGCCCGACCGAGGTCACGATATATGCGGCGATGAGCGCGCCGCTGGCGGCGGGGTCCGGTGCTGTGCCGATCGGTGCGCCGGTGGCCGGCGCGGCGTTGTTTGTGCTCGATGACTGGTTGCGCCCGGTGCCCGCCGGGGTGGTCGGGGAGTTGTATGTGGCCGGTGGAGGGCTGGCGTGTGGGTATGTGGGTCGGCCTTCGCTGACCGGGTCGCGGTTTGTGGCCTGCCCGTTTGGGGAGTTCGGGGCGCGGATGTATCGCACCGGGGATCTGGTGTGTTGGGGTGCTGATGGGCAGCTGCGGTATGTGGGGCGTGCTGATGAGCAGGTCAAGATCCGTGGGTATCGCATCGAACTCGGGGAGATTCAGGCCGCGCTGGCCGGGCTGAACGGGGTGGAGCAGGCGGTGGTGATCGCCCGTGAGGACCGCCCGGGCGATAAGCGCCTGGTGGGCTATGTCACCGGGACCGCGGACCCCGCCGGGGTGCGAAGTGCGCTGGCCGAGCGGCTCCCGGAATATATGGTGCCGGCCGCGGTGGTGGTGATCGATGCGCTGCCGCTGACGCCCAACGGCAAACTCGATACTCGCGCCCTGCCGGAACCGGGGTACCAGAATGCCGGTTATCGCGCTCCGGCTAGCCCGGTCGAGGAGATCCTGGCCGGCGTGTTCGCCGAAGTGCTGGGGATCGACCAAGTCGGTGTTGACGACTCGTTCTTCGATTTGGGCGGGGACTCGCTGTTGGCGATGCGCCTGGTCGCCGCGATCGAGATGGGTCTGGATGCCGATCTGTCGGTGCGCACCGTGTTCGAGGCGCCCACGGTTACCCAGTTGGCGCTGCGTGTCGGTGCCGATGGGGGTGGGCGCGAGCCGTTGGTGGCGGTTGAGCGGCCCGCGGTGGTGCCGTTGTCGTTTGCCCAGCAGCGGTTGTGGTTTATCGACCAGTTGCTGGGGCCTTCACCGATCTACAACATGGCGGCCGCGTTGCGGCTGGGTGGGCGTCTGGATGCCGAGGCGTTGGGTGCGGCGCTGGCCGATGTGGTGGCACGCCAGGAGAGCCTGCGCACCCTGTTCCCGGCAGTCGAGGGCATCCCGCAGCAGGTGGTGATCCCGGCTGAGCGGGCCGACTTCGGGTGGCAGGTCATCGATGCCACCGGCTGGCCGGAAAGCCGGCTGCAGGAGGCCATCGGCGCCACGGTGCGTCATGCGTTTGATCTGGCCACCGAGATCCCGTTGCGGGCGCGGCTTTTCCGCGTCGCCGACCACGAGCATGTGCTGGTGGCCGTGATGCACCATATCGCGGGCGACGGCTTGTCGATGGCCCCGTTGGTTGCTGATCTGGGGGTCGCCTATGCCAGTCGGTGTGCAGGCCATGCCCCGGGTTGGGCGCCGTTGGCGGTGCAATATGCCGATTACACGCTGTGGCAGCGCGCGCAGCTCGGTGAGGTGGCCGATGCCGACAGCCGCATCGCTGCGCAGCTGGCTTACTGGGAGCAGGAGCTGGCCGGGATGCCCGAGCGGCTGGCGTTGCCCACCGACCGGCCCTACCCGCCGGTGGCCGATTACCGCGGGGCCAGTGTGATGGTGGACTGGCCCGCCGAGCTGCAGCAGCAAATTCGTCGGGTGGCCCGCGAGCACAATGCGACCAGCTTCATGGTGATCCAGGCCGCCTTAGCGGTGCTGCTGGCCAAGCTCAGCGCGAGCTCGGATGTGGCGGTGGGGTTCCCGATCGCCGGGCGTGATGATCCCGCGCTCGATGGGCTGGTGGGTTTTTTCGTGAACACCTTGGTGTTGCGGGTCGACCTGGCCGGTGATTCCACGGTCGCTGAGCTGCTGGCTCAGGTGCGTCAGCGCAGCCTGGCCGCCTACGAGCACCAGGACGTGCCCTTCGAGGTACTGGTGGAGCGGCTCAATCCCACCCGAGCCCTGAATCATCACCCGCTGGTGCAGGTGTTGTTCGCCTGGCAGAACTTCGCCGTCGACGACGGCGCCCCCGCCGGGTTGGGTTTGGGTGATCTGCAGGTCACGCCGTTATCGGCGGACACCCAGGTCGCCCGCATGGACGTGACGTTTACCCTGGGCGAACGCTTCAGCCAGGCCGGTGAGCCCGTCGGGATCGGCGGGTCGGTGGAGTTTCGCACCGATGTCTTCGACGCGGCCAGCATCGAGGCATTGATCGCGCGGTTGCAGCGGGTGTTGGTGGCGATCACCGCCGAGCCGTCCCGGTTGTTGTCGTCGATCAATGTGCTCGATGAAACCGAGCAGGTCCGGCTGGAAGAGCTTGGTAATAAAGCGGTTTTGTCCAGCCCGTCGAGCGCTCGGGTGTCGATTCCGGAATTGTTCGCCACCCACGTGAGCCGCACCCCGGACGCGTTGGCGCTCGTGTGCGAGGGCCTGTCGGTGACTTACCGCGAGCTCGATGAAACCTCGAATCGGTTGGCGCATTGTCTCGCGGCTGCGGGCGCGGGTCCGGGACAGACTGTGGCACTGCTGTTTTCGCGGTCGGCCGAGGCCATAGCGTCGATCCTGGCGGTGCTCAAGACCGGGGCGGCCTATCTGCCGATCGATCCCGCGCATCCAGCGACCCGGATCGGGTTCGTGCTCGCCGATGCCGCGCCGGTCGCCGCGCTCACCACCACCGAGCTCGCCGACCGGCTCGACGGGCATGACGTGGCGGTCATCGACGTCGACGACCCCCGGATTGACACCTATCCGTGCACGGGTTTGCCGGCGCCGGCCCCCGACGACATCGCCTACCTGATTTACACCTCGGGCACCACCGGGGTGCCCAAGGGTGTGGCCATCACCCACCACAACGTGACCGAGTTGATGGGGTCTCTGGATCCGGGTTTGGCCGCGCCCGGGCAGGTGTGGTCGCAGTGGCACTCTTACAGTTTCGATATCTCGGGCTGGGAGATCTATGGCGCTCTGCTGCACGGTGGGCGCCTGGTGGTGGTGCCCGAGTCGGTGGCGGCCTCCCCGGACGACTTCCACGCGTTGCTGGTTGGCGAACAGGTCAGCGTCTTATGCCAAACCCCGTCGGCGGTGGGGACGTTGTCGCCGCAGGGGTTGGAGTCGCTGACCCTGCTGGTCGGTGGTGAGCCGTGTCCGGCCGAGCTGGTGGAGCGGTGGGCACCCGGGCGGGTGATGATCAATGAATACGGTCCGACCGAGACGACGATGTGGGTGGCCTTGAGTGCGCCGCTGGCGGCGGGGTCGGATGTGGTGCCGATCGGCTCGCCGGTAGCGGGTGCGGCCTTCTTCGTGCTGGATCAGTGGCTGCGACCGGTACCCGCCGGCGTGGTCGGCGAGTTGTATGTGGCCGGTCGTCAGCTGGCGTGTGGGTATGTGCGCCGGGCCGCGTTGACCGGGTCGCGGTTTGTGGCCTGCCCGTTTGGGGAGTTCGGGGCGCGGATGTATCGCACCGGGGACCTGGTGAGTTGGGGCCCCGATGGGCAGCTGCGGTATCTGGGGCGTGCCGATGAGCAGGTCAAGATCCGCGGGTATCGCATCGAGCTCGGGGAAATCCGCGCGGCGATGGCCACACTCGATGGGGTGGAGCAGGCGGCGGTCGTCGCCCGCGAGGACCGCCCCCAGGAAAAGCGCCTGGTCGGCTATGTCACCGGCACCGCGGACCCGGCCGAGATCCGTGCAGCACTGGCCGAGCGCCTGCCGGCCTACATGGTCCCGGCCGCAGTGGTGGTGATCGACGCGCTGCCGCTGACGGTCAACGGCAAACTGGACACCCGTGCCCTGCCGGCACCCGAATATCAGGACACCGATCAGTATCGGGCCCCGGCCAACGCGGTCGAGGAGATCCTGGCCGGCATCTACGCCCAGGTACTCGGGCTCGAGCTTGTCGGAGTCGACGACTCATTCTTCGACCTGGGCGGAGATTCGCTGTCGGCGATGCGGGTCATCGCCGCGATCAACAAGTCCTTGGATGCCGGCCTTGCGGTGCGCACCTTGTTCGACGCGCCAACGGCGGCTCAATTGGCGCCCCGCATCGGCGAAGATGGGGCCGGGCTGGAGCCGTTGGTGGCGGTTGAGCGGCCCGCGGTGGTGCCGTTGTCGTTTGCCCAGCAGCGGTTGTGGTTTATCGACCAGTTGCAGGGGCCCTCACCTATCTACAACATGCCGGCGGCGTTGCGGCTGGGTGGGCGCCTGGATGCCGAGGCGTTGGGGGCGGCGCTGGCCGATGTGGTGGCACGCCAGGAGAGCCTGCGCACCCTGTTCCCGGCAGTAGAGGGCATCCCGCAGCAGGTGGTGATCCCAGCCGAGCGGGCCGACTTCGGTTGGCAGGTCATCGATGCCACCGGCTGGCCGGAAAGCCGGCTGCAGGAGGCCATCGGCGCCACGGTGCGTCACCCGTTTGACCTTGCGACCGAGATCCCGTTGCGGGCAACACTTTTCCGCGTCGGCGACGACGAGCACGTGCTGGTGGCCGTGGTGCACCATATCGCTGCCGACGGCTTGTCGATGGCCCCGCTGGTTGCTGATCTGGGGGTGGCCTATGCCAGCCGGTGTGCGGGGCAAGCCCCGCGTTGGGCGCCGTTGGCGGTGCAATATGCCGATTACACGCTGTGGCAACGCGCGCAGCTCGGTGAGGTGGCCGATGCCGAGAGCCGCATCGCCGACCAGCTGGCCTACTGGGAGCAAGCGCTGGCCGGGCTGCCCGAGCGGCTGATGCTGCCCACCGATCGGCCCTACCCGCCGGTGGCCGATTACCGCGGCGCCAGTGTGGTCGTGGACTGGCCGGCCGAGCTGCAGCAGCAGGTGGCTCGGGTGGCCCGCGCGCACAACGCGACCAGCTTCATGGTGATCCAGGCCGCCCTGGCGGTGTTGTTGGCCAAGCTCAGCGCCAGCTCCGACGTGGCGGTGGGGTTCGCGATCGCCGGACGGCGCGACCCGGCGCTGGATGAGTTGGTGGGGGTCTTCGTCAACACCCTGGTGTTGCGGGTGGAGGTGGCCGGCGATCCGACGGTCGCTGAGCTGCTGGCTCAGGTGCGTCAGCGCAGCCTGGCCGCCTACGAGCACCAGGACGTGCCCTTCGAGGTACTGGTGGAGCGGCTCAACCCCACCCGAAGCCTGGCCCATCAGCCGCTTGTGCAGGTGGCGTTGACCTGGCAGAACTTCGTTCAAGAAGACGGCGCCCCCGCCGAGTTGGCCCTGGGTGATCTGCAGGTCACCCCGCTGTCCGCGGACACCCAGGTCGCCCGCACGGACCTGACATTTTCGTTGGGCGAACGCTGGAACCAGGCCGGGGAGCCCGCCGGGATCGGCGGCTCGGTGGAGTTCCGCACCGACGTGTTCGACGCGGCCAGCATCGAGGCGTTGATCGCACGGTTGCAGCGGGTATTGATGGCGTTCACCGACGACCCGTCCCGGCGGCTCTCGTCGATGGATGTGCTTGAAGCGGAGGAGTATGCCCGGCTGGATGAGATTGGCAACCGGGCGGTGTTGAGCGCGCCGGTGGGCACCCCGGTGTCGATTCCGGCGCTGTTCGCCGCGCAGGTCACCCGCGTGCCGCAGGCGGTGGCGATCAGCTGCGACGGTCGCTCTACGACCTATAGAGAGCTCGATGAGGCGTCCAATCGGTTGGCGCATCTGCTGGCCGGCCAGGGGGCGGGCCCGGGACAGTGTGTGGCGTTGCTGTTCAACCGTTCCACCGAGGCGATCGTGGCGATCCTGGCGGTGCTCAAGACCGGGGCGGCCTATCTGCCGATCGACCCGGCGTTGCCGGCGGCCCGGATGGAGTTAATCGTTGCCGATGCAGCCCCCATGGCTGCGATCACGAGCACGGGGTTAGCCGATCGGCTGGACGGGGGCACGCTGCTGGTCATCGACATCGACGACCCTCGGATCTCCAGCTACCCGTGCACGGGCTTGGCGGCGGCGGCCCCCGAGGACATTGCTTACATCATCTACACCTCGGGCACCACTGGCACCCCAAAGGGGGTCGCGGTCACCCACCACAACGTCACCCAGCTGCTGACCTCACTGAATGCGCTGCAGGCACATCTGCCGGTGCCGGGGGTGTGGGCGCTGTGTCATTCCTATGGATTCGACACGTCGGTCTGGGAGATCTGCGGGGCCCTGCTGCACGGTGGGCGGTTGGTGGTGGTGCCCGACTCAGTGACACGCTCGGCGGAGGACTTCCACGCCTTGCTGGTCAGTGAACGCGTCAGCGTGCTTGCCCAGACCCCCTCGGCGGCGGCGATGCTCTCCCCTGAGGGGTTGGAGTTGATGGCGTTGGTCGTGGGTGGCGAGGCCTGCCCGGCCGAGGTGGTGGATCGGTGGGCGCCCGGGCGCGTAATGGTCAACGCCTACGGCCCGACCGAGACCACGATTGTTGTGACGTTCAGCGCGCCGCTGACACCGGGGTCGGGGGTGGTGTCGATCGGTAGGCCGGTCCCGGGGGCGGCGTTTTTTGTGCTGGACGGCTGGTTGCGGCCGGTGCCCGTGGGGGTGGTCGGTGAATTGTATGTGGCCGGTGCCGGGGTGGCGTGTGGGTATGCGGGCCGGGCTGCTTTGACCGGGTCGCGGTTTGTGGCCTGTCCGTACGCCGGTGCGGGAGCGCCCGGCACACGGATGTATCGCACCGGGGATCTGGTGCAGTGGGGTGCTGATGGGCAGCTGCGGTATGTGGGGCGCGGCGATGAGCAGGTCAAGATCCGCGGGTATCGCATCGAACTCGGTGAGATTCAGGCCGCACTGACGGCGCTGGATGGGGTGGAGCAGGCGGTCGTGGTTGCCCGTGAGGACCGCCCAGGCGACAAGCGCCTGGTGGGGTATGTGACCGGGACAGCCGATCCGGCCGAG
Source organism: Mycobacterium senriense (assembly GCF_019668465.1). Taxonomy (NCBI): domain Bacteria; kingdom Bacillati; phylum Actinomycetota; class Actinomycetes; order Mycobacteriales; family Mycobacteriaceae; genus Mycobacterium; species Mycobacterium senriense. The sequence goes on from NZ_AP024828.1 coordinate 4,167,424, forward strand.
ATGCGTGCGGCGTTGGCTGAGCGGCTGCCGGCCTACATGGTGCCGGCCGCGGTGGTGGTGATGGCGGCGCTGCCGTTGACGGCCCTCGGCAAACTGGACACCCGCGCCCTGCCGGCTCCCGAATACACCGATGTCGATCGTTACCGCGCCCCGAGTACGCCCACCGAGGAGACCCTGGCCGCCATCTACGCCCAGGTGCTGGGGCTCGAGCGGGTCGGAGTCGACGACTCATTCTTCGATTTGGGTGGTGATTCGCTGTCGGCGATGCGCGTGATCGCCGCGATCAACACAGGCCTGGACGCAAACCTTGCGGTGCGCACATTGTTCCACGCGCCGTCCGTTAGTAGCTTGAGCCAGCAGTTGGGCCAAGATGCCGGCGAGGTGGAAGTAGTCCCCGTTGAGTTCCTCAAGGAGGGCACGGGTGTTCCGCTGTTCTGCATTCATCCTGCGGGTGGGGTGAGTTGGCCGTATCAGGCTCTGGGTAATCACTTGGACTGCCCGATCATTGGAATTCAACAAGCCCCGCAAAATGGCGAGGCTGAACCTGCGTCAATCCGCGATATGGCGAAGAACTATGCCGACAGGATCCAAAGGGTTCATCCCATTGGGCCCTACAACCTTCTCGGCTGGTCTTTCGGAGGTGCCGTCGCCCATGAAGTTGCCATCGAGCTTCAGCGACGCGGATACGTAGTCACACAACTTATCCTCCTCGACGCTCAACCAAGTGCCGCCGGTAGCGTCGCTCTACCAGACGTAGGCGAAGCCGAAGTGCTAGAAGACGTCTTGCGGTTCTGTCGTATCGATGTTCCCGATCAGGATGAGCCGCTTACCTATGAGCGGGTAGAAGAACTACTTCGCAAACGAGGAATCGTCGAATTTCCTCAATACAAACAGCTTCTGGATTCGGGTGTTCGCAACATCACCAGTAACGGGGCGTTGTATCGAGCACACGAACCCGGTGTCTTTTTTGGGAATATAAGCATTTTCACTGCCGTGCGGGATGCGAGCGATCGCAGTTCGCCTCTCTCGCAGTGTTGGCGCCCTTATGTCACCGGCGGCATTAATAGCTACCCGATCGACTGTACGCATCAAGAAATGATGAGCGCCGACTCGCTCATCTTGTATGGCCACCAACTCAAAGTCCTATTAGAAACCGAATGCGCGCTCGCAACGGACAAGCTGCTTGGTCGTTGCTGCGAGGAGGCGAAATGACCACACACCAGATCGACGACGTCATGCAGCACCCGCGATCGACCGATTCTCCGCTCCCGATCGGTACCAAACCCGTCACTCCCGTCGCCGTGATCGGCATGGCTTGCCGGTTACCCGGAGGCATCGACTCCCCGGAGCAGTTGTGGGAGGCGTTGTTACGCGGCGACGACATGGTTACCGAGATTCCGCCCGACCGCTGGGACGCCGACGAATACTACGATCCCGAGCCGGGTGTGCCGGGCCGGTCGGTATCGCGGTGGGGCGCATTCATCGACGACGTCGCCGGCTTCGACCCCGAGTTCTTCGGGATCAACGAGCGGGAAGCCACCGCGATGGATCCGCAACATCGGCTGCTGTTGGAGACCTCATGGGAGGCCATGGAACACGCCGGTCTCACTCGGGAGCGAATCGCCGACTCGCTCACCGGCGTGTTCATGGGATTGACGCATGGCGACTACCAGTTGCTGGCCGCCGATGCGCACTCCGTGGAGGGGGCGTACGGCTTTTCCGGCAGCAACTTCAGCCTGGCTTCCGGGCGCATCGCATACGCGCTGGGGGTCCACGGTCCCGCGTTGACGGTGGACACCGCATGTTCTTCCGGCCTGACCGCGATACACCTCGCGTGCCGCAGCCTGCACGAGGGCGAGAGTGACCTTGCGCTGGCAGGCGGCGCCACGCTGGCGCTGGACCCGCGGAAGTTCTCCGCGGGGTCAGCCGAGGGCATGCTGTCGCCGACCGGACGCTGCCACGCCTTTGACGCCGCGGCCGACGGGTTCGTGGGCGGCGAGGGCAGCGTGATGCTGCTACTCAAGCGGCTGTCCGACGCGCTGCGAGATGGTGATCGGATTCTGGCCGTGGTGCGCGGGACGGCCGCCAACCAGGACGGTCACACCGTGAATATCGCCACGCCGTCGAAGACCGCGCAGACCGCGGTCTATCGGGCGGCGTTGGCCGCCGCGAGTGTGGACGCCGGCACGGTCGGCATGGTCGAGGCCCACGGGCCCGGCACCCCGGTGGGTGACCCGATCGAATACGCCAGCCTGGCCAACGTCTACGGCATCGGCGGCCCGTGCGCGCTGGCGTCGGTGAAGACCAACTTCGGCCATGCGCAGGCGGCCTCCGGTGCGCTCGGGATGATGAAGGCGATCCTCGCGCTGCAGCACGGTGTGGTTCCCCGGAACCTGCATTTCACCCGGCTACCCGATGACCTTGCCAAGATCGATACGAAACTCTTTGTGCCGCAAGAGACTACACCGTGGGTCACCAACGGGCACCACCCACGCCGGGCGGCGGTCTCGTCGTACGGGCTGTCGGGAACCAACGTGCACGCCATCGTGGAACAAGCACCCGAACAGGCTTCCGGAGCCGTTGTGGCCGAGGGCATCTCAGCCGAATCGTCGACGACGACGCCACTACTGTTCCCGCTGTCGTCCACCTCGGCCGAGGAACTGCGCCGCACCGCCGGGCGGCTGGCCGACTGGGTGCGGGCGCATCACGATCTGACGTTGCCTGACCTGGCCTACACCCTGGCGCGTCGGCGCGCGCACCGCCCGGTACGCACCGCCGTCATCGCCGGAAACCGGACCGATCTCGAAGAGGCTCTGCGCGAGGTTGCCGACGGCGATACTCCGTATCCGGCCGCCGTCGGACAGGACGACCGTGGACCGGTTTGGGTGTTTTCCGGGCAGGGTTCGCAATGGGCCGCGATGGGCGCAGACCTGTTGGCGACCGAACCGGTGTTTGCCGCCACCGTCGCGCAGGCCGAGCCGGTGATCGCCCACGAGTCCGGGTTCTCAGTGACCGAGGCGATATCGGCGCCGCAGATCGTGACCGGTCAAGACCGGATCCAGCCGACACTGTTCACCATGCAGGTCGCGCTGGCGGCCACCATGAGGTCCTACGGAGTCCGCCCGGGCGCGGTCATCGGGCACTCCCTCGGCGAGGCCGCCGCAGCCGTCGTCGCGGGTGCACTGTCGCTGGAAGACGGGCTACGGGTTATCTGCCGCCGCTCGCGGCTGATGTTCCGCGTCGCCGGTGCCGGGGCCACCGCATCGGTGGAATTGCCTGCACAGCAAGTGCTTTCAGAGCTGACGGCACGCGGTATCAACGACGTCGTGGTGGCGGTGGTGGCCTCACCGCAGTCCACGGTGATTGCCGGCGCCGCGCAAACGGTTCGCCACCTCGTCGCGGCCTGGGAGCGGCGTGATGTGATGGCCCGCGAGGTCCCCACCGATGTCGCCTTCCATTCGCCTCAAGTCGATCCGATCATGGACGAGCTGACCGCGACACTCGCAGAGATCAGCCCGATGACGCCGGAAGTTCCCTTCTACTCGGCGACCCTGTTCGACCCGCGCGAGCAGCCAGTGTGCGACGCCCGCTATTGGGCCAACAACATGCGCCGCATGGTGCGGTTCGCCACGGCCGTGCAGGCCGCTTTGGAGGACGGCTACCGGGTCTTTGCCGAGCTGGCACCACACCCGCTACTCATTCGCGCTCTCGAGCAGACCGCACGCAGCCGCGAGATACCGATGGCCGCTCTGGCCGGTATGCGCCGTGAACAAGCTCTTCCCCACGGGTTGCGTGGGTTCGTGGCGGATCTACACAGTGCGGGCGCCGCGGTCGATTTCTCCATGCTCTACCCGAGTGGACGCCTGGTGGACGCGCCGCTGCCGACCTGGACGCACCGTCGGCTGTGGTTGAGTGGCAGCGGTCAGGAATCCCCAACACATGGCGGTTGCACCGTTTCGGTGCATCCGCTGCTGGGCTCGCACGTGCACTTGCAGGAGGAACCTGAGCGCCACTTGTGGCAGGCGGAGGTCGGCACCGCCGCCCAGCCCTGGCTCGGCGACCACCAGATCCGCAATGTGGTCGTGCTTCCGGGTGCCGCCTACTGCGAGATGGCGTTGGCGGCCTCGCGTACCGTGCTGGGTGAGACGGCTGAGGTTCGCGACATCCGCTTCGAGCAGGCGCTCCTGCTGGATGAGCAGACCACGATCGACGCCTCGGCGTCGCTGTCATCGCCCGGCGTCGTCGACTTCGCCGTGGAGTCAAATCAGGGTGGCGAACACATGCGGCATGCTGCCGCAGTGCTCCGCGCCGCAGAAGATGAGCAGCCACCCGCGTACGACGTGTCCGCGCTACTCGCCGCGCATGCGCGTTGCGAGGACGGCGACGAGGTGCGCGAGCGCATGGACCAACGTGGCGTTCAGTACGGTCCCGCGTTCGCCGGTCTGGGCGATGTGCACACCGGTGAGGACGCCACCGTCCTGGCCGAGGTGGCGCTACCGCGCCAAATCCGCTCGCAACAAGCCGCTTACGGCGTGCACCCCGCACTGCTGGATGCCTGTTTCCAGTCCGTTGAAGCTCATCCGGAAGTTCAGGCCCTGGGCGAAGGTGCGCTGGGGCTGGTGTTGGGCATCCGTCGACTCCGCTCCTACAGCGCTGCCCGCAACGCCCACTACTGCTACACGCGGGTGACGAAAGCCGATACCTCCGGGGTCGAGGCCGACATCGACGTGCTCGACGAGCACGGGGCAGTCCTGCTCACCGTGCAGGGGCTGCGAGTGGGCACCAGCGCATCCGAGAGCGGCAACAAAGATCGTGTGATGGCCGAGCGGCTATTGACCATCGAATGGCGGCAACGGGAATTGCCCGAGCCGAACCACACCGACGCCGGAGGCTGGCTGCTGATCGGCACTACCACCACGGCGAATGTGATGGCCAGCGCACTGGCCGACGCCCTGAAAAATCTTGGGGCGCAGTGCACCACGATGTCCTGGCCGCAGCAAACCGACCACATCACAATCGTGGAACAGCTTGGACATCATTTGCGCGGCGGTGGATTAAACGGTGTGGTGGTCCTCAACGGACCGAAAAACGGCGACGCCGACGAGCACTGTGCGCTTCTGGGCCGCGACTATGTGCAACATCTGGTGCGCATTGCCCGCGAGTTGGCGGACCTGCCCGGCGAATCGCCGCGCTTGTATGTTGTGACCCGCAACGCCCAAAGCGTGGTGTCCAACGACGTGCCCAACCTCGAGCAGGCCGGGCTTCGGGGCCTGGTCCGGGTAATCGGCATGGAACACCCGCATCTGGACGCCAGCCAGATCGACGTGGACGAATCCACCGACGCCGAACAGCTGGCACGGCAACTGCTCGCCGGGTCGGACGAGGACGAGACCGCCTGGCGAAATGGCGCCTGGTACAACGCGCGGCTGTGCCCTGCTCCACTGCTCCCCGAGGAGCGGCAAACCGCCGTCGCCGACCACGAGTGCGACGGGATGCGCCTGCGGATCCGTACGCCCGGTGATCTGGAGTCACTCGAACTCGTTGCCTGCGACCGCGTTCCACCCGGACCGGGACAGATCGAGGTCGCGGTCAGCGCGTCCAGCATCAACTTCGCCGACGTGCTCGTCGCGTTCGGCCGTTACCCCGCCTTCGAGGGGCGCCTCCCACAGCTGGGCACCGACTTCGCCGGCGTCGTGACCGCAGTCGGACCAGAGGTGACCGACCACAAGGTGGGTGATCATGTCGGGGGCCTGAGCGCCAACGGTTGTTGGGGTACCTTCCTCACCTGCGATGCGCGCCTGGCTGTCACGCTGCCGGCCGGCCTGGCCGACGACCAGGCGGCGGCGGTCACGACCGCGCATGCCACCGCCTATTACGGCCTGCATGAGCTGGCCCGAATCAGCGCCGGCGACCGGGTGCTGATCCACTCCGCGACCGGTGGGGTCGGACAGGCGGCAATCGCCATCGCGCGGGCCGCGGGAGCCGAGATCTTCGCCACCGCCGGCAGCGAGCAGCGCCGGCAATTATTGCGCGACATGGGCATTGGGCACGTTTACGACTCGCGAAGCGTGGAGTTCGCCGACCTGATACGCCGCGACACCGACGGCTATGGCGTGGACATCGTGCTCAACTCGGTCATCGGCGCCGCCCAGCGCGCGGGGGTCGAATTGCTGGCGTTCGGTGGACGATTCGTCGAGATCGGCAAACGCGACATCTACGGCGACACCCGATTGGGGCTCTTCCCGTTCCGGCGCAATCTGACGTTCTACGCCCTCGACCTGGCGTTGATGTCATTCAGCCACCCGGACACGCTGCGAGACTTGCTGAACACGGTGTACCAGCTCACGGCGGACGGCTCGTTGCCAATGCCGGAAAGCACGCACTACCCGCTTGCCGACGCCGCCACCGCGATTCGCGTGATGAGCGGCGCCCAGCACACCGGCAAACTGGTGCTCGATGTCCCGCACACCGGCCGCAGCCGCGTGGTGGTGCCGCCGGCGCAGGTCGGGGTCTTCCGCAGCGACGGCGCTTACATCATCACTGGCGGGCTGGGGGGCCTGGGGCTGTTCTTGGCCGAGAGGATGGCTTCTCCTGGTTCGGGGTCCGGTTGCGGCCGTATTGTGTTGTCCTCGCGCTCGCAACCAACTCCCGAGGCGCTGGAGGCGATCGAGCGCATCCGCGCGATCGGTGCCGACGTCGTGGTGGACTGCGGCGACATCAGCGAGGCCGGTACGGCCCAGCGGTTGGTGGCCACAGCGACGGCCACGGGACTTCCGGTGCGCGGTGTGCTGCATCTGGCGGCGGTGATCGAGGATGCGACGCTGACCAATATCACCGACGAGCTCATCGAGCATGACTGGGCGCCAAAGGTTTACGGTGCGTGGAATTTGCACACCGCCACGGCTGATCAACCGTTGGACTGGTTCTGCTCGTTCTCCTCGGCCGCCGCGCTGGTGGGCTCGCCCGGGCAGGGTGCCTATGCCGCGGCCAACAGTTGGCTGGACGCCTTCACCCGCTGGCGCCGGGCTCGGGGTCTGCCGGCCACCGCCATCGCATGGGGTGCCTGGGCGCAGATAGGACGCGGCACCGCCCTGGCCGAAGGTGCCAACGTTGCCATAGCTCCCGACGAAGGCGCTTACGCATTCGAAGCGCTGCTGCGCCACGACCGCCCCTGCACCGGCTACGCCCCGATAACGGGCGCACCGTGGTTGACCGCTTTCGCCCAGCGCAGTCCCTTCGCCGAAGCGTTCCGCTCTAACGGGCAAAGCTCAACGGGCACAAGCAAACTGCGTGCCGAGCTCGATGAGCTGGCGCTGGAGGAGTGGCCTACCCGGCTGCGGCGGCTGATCTCCGACCAGGTCAGCCTGATCCTGCGCCGCAACATCGATCCCGATCGTCCGCTCTCCGAGTACGGCCTGGACTCGCTGGGTGGCCTCGAACTACTTACCCGCATCCAGACCGAAACGGGCATACGCGTGACGCCCGCCGACATCGCCACCATTGGCACCATTCGCGGTTTGGCGGAACTGCTGTTCGGAAAGCTGGCTCCCGCCGACGCCGCCTGAGGCTGAGAGGATTTGAATTATGGGATCTGAATTGTGTTGCAGCACAGGGGAGGCGAAATGACCGGGCTCGAGAACCTCGACTTCTTCACCGAGAAGTCGCTCGTCGATGACCCCTACGACTACTACGACGCGATCCGTCGTTGCCCAGTGTGGCGCGAGCCGAAACACGGCGTGGTGATGGTTTCGGGGTACGAGGAGGCCGTCGCCGTGCAACGGGACCACGACAAGACATTCTCGGTATGCAACATAGTCAGCGGACCATGGTCGGGGATCCCGACCAAGACCGACAGCGATGACATCTCGGATGTGATTGAGCGCTACCGCAAGAAAGTTACGTTCGGCGACTACTTCATCACGTTCGATCCTCCGAAGCACACCGCGCACCGCGCGCTGTTGAGCCGGTTGTTCACGCCGAAGCAGCTCAAGAACAACGAGGACTTCCTGTGGCGTCTCGCCGACGAGCAAATCGACCGCTTCATCGCAAAGGGCAAGTGCGAGATCTTTATCGACTATAATTTCCCGTTCACGCTCGACGCGATTACCGACCTGCTGGACGTACCCGAGGCCGACCGGGAGCGATTCCGCCGCGCTGCGTATGCCAGTAGGCTCGAAGGCGACCGCAGCGGTTTTGTTGGCGTGAAAGAGGAGTGGTTCGTAGAGTACATCGAAGAACGGCGGCGCGATCCGCGCGACGATGTCCTCACCGAGCTTGCGCTGGCAAAGTTTCCCGATGGCACGACACCCGACGCGATCGACGTTGCCCGCGTTGCCACCTTCATGTACGCCGCCGGCCACGGCACGACCATCGACCTGCTGAGTCTCTCGATGCTGACGCTCGCGGAGCGACCGGACTTACAACAGCAGCTGCGCCAGGACAATTCAAGGATCCCCGCCTTCATCGAGGAGATGCTGCGTATCGAAAGCCCGATCAAGTCGAATTTCCGCATGGCGCGTCGCACCACCAGGATCGGCGACCTCGATGTGCCAGCCGGTACCAGCATACTGGTGATGAATGGTGCGGCGAACCGCGATCCACGACGGTTCGACGAGCCGAACGAATTTCGGCTCGACCGCCCGAACATATTGCATCACATGGCATTCGGCCGCGGTATTCACACCTGCCCGGGCGCCCCGATTGCACGCGCCGAAGTGCGGGTGAGCTTGGAACGAATCCTCAACCGGATGGCTGACATTCGGCTTTCCGAGGCCAAGCACGGCCCGGCGGGCGCTCGTCGGCTCAAATGGGACAGCACCCTACTGTTCAGGCGCCTCAAGGAATTACACCTCGAGTTCACTCCCATTCAGGAGGTATCCAAAAATGACCACACGATCGTTGACTAGATTGGCTGTCGGGGCTTGCGGCCTGGCATTGTTATTGACCGCAGGCGCCGGGCTCGCGTCCGCCGATCGGGATCTAAGCCCGTTTGTCAATACGACCTGTAACTACGACCAGGTCCAATCGGCGCTGCAGGCCGCGGATCCCCAAGCCGCCGCACAATTCAACTCTTCGCCGGAGAGCGTCTCATTTTTGCGTCAGTTCCTCGCCTCGCCGCCGAGTCAACGCCAGCGGATGGCCCAGATGCTGGCGAGCCAGCCAGGGGCCGACCAGCAGTTCGGACTTGTCTTGCGGGTCTTCAGCACCTGCAACAACTACTGAGCAGATCAGCACCCACCTTCGACCACCTCTAACCTTCCGGAGTTCTTCGTGGCCACACTCACCGGCGCTTTACCGCTCATCAGCACGCTGCGCGACGCGGTGTTCCTCTCTGCAACTGTCAGCGAGATCCAAACGCTGACACCAAGAATGCGCCGCATCCGGTTCAGCGGCCCGCGACTGCAGGGACTGACCTGGACGCCAGGTCAGCAGGTGCGGCTGAAGGTCGAGAGCCTGCGTGAATCGTGGTCAAGGCGGCACCCATACCCCGTGCTACGCACCTATTCCATCTACGACGCCGACCCCTATCTCGGCACACTCGACATCGTGATGTTCGACCACGACGGTGACCCGAAGGGGGCGACATCCGCCAGACGCTGGGCTACGGCCACCTCCATCGGGGATCACGCCGATTTCACCCGACCCCAAGGCGATTTCGTCGTACGCCACGACGCGCCCTACCACGTGTTCGCCGGCGAAGAAACCGCGTCGGTCGCGTTCGCCGCGATGCTTCGATCGATGCCCCCAACCGCCGACGTTTACGGAGTGATCGAGGCCGCGACCGAGCCCGACCACCTTCCCCTGGCTCGACCCCTGACCCGGGTCGAGCGCGGTGACGCCTCAGCCGCGGACTCTGCCGTGCTCGCCGACGCCCTGAGCGGCCTCGCGCTGCCGGACCATCCCGGCATCGCCTATCTCGCCGGCGAGGCCCGCACCATACAAACCCTACGCAAAATATTGATCACCGAACGTGGCTGGGACCGACGCCAGATACGCACCAAACCCTTTTGGACCCCCGGCCGAACCGGAATGGAGTGATTATGGTTCAGACGTCCATCTCGGATCTGCTGTGCGAGCGCGCCAGCTTGCAGCCCAACGACACGGCGTTCACCTTTATTGATTACGAGCAGGATTGGGACGGCGTTGCCGAAAGCCTGACGTGGTCGCAGCTGTACCGGCGAACGGTGAACGTTGCGCGGGAACTCCAGCATTGCGGGTCGACGGGCGACCGCGCCGTCGTAATGGCACCGCAGGGGCTCGATTACATCGTGGCGTTTCTCGGCGCATTGCAGGCGGGACAGGTCGCGGTTCCGCTTTCGCTTCCGCTGGGCGGCGTCAGCGATGAGCGCGTCAGTTCCGTGCTGCGCGACGCGTCGCCGACTGTCGTTCTCACCACGTCCCCCTCTGCGGGAACCGTTGCCGAGTACGTCAAGTCGGAGTCCGGCGGACCCGTTCCATCGGTCGTGGAGGTTGACCTGCTGGACCTGGACGCCCGGACCGGATCCGGCGCCGGGAACGAGAACCATTCAGATTTGGCGTATTTGCAGTACACGTCCGGGTCGACACGCCAGCCTGCCGGGGTCATGGTCTCGCATCAAAACCTGCTGGTCAATTTCGGGCAGCTCATATCAGACTTTTGTGTGGAGTACGGAGGCGTCGCTCCACCAGACACGACTCTTGTGTCGTGGCTGCCGTTCTACCACGACATGGGTTTGATACTGGGAGTCTGCATACCCATCCTGGGCGGATTTCGCACCGTGCTGACGAGTCCGGTGTCGTTCCTACAGCGACCGGCCCGGTGGATGCAGTTGCTGGCCAAGGGAAGTCACACAATTTCCGCGGCACCGAACTTCGCTTTCGAACTGGCGGCGCGCAAAACATCAGACGAGGACATGGCCGGACTGGATCTGGGGGATGTGCTGGTCATTCTCAGCGGTAGTGAACGGGTGCATCCCGCGACGTTGCGGCGCTTCACCGACCGGTTCGCGCGCTTCAATTTGCCCGGCAAGGCGATGCGGCCAGGCTATGGGCTCGCAGAGGCAACCGTGTACGGGTTGACCCGCACGCCGGCGCAACCACCCAAAATCGTCCATTTCGAATCCGAGAAGCTAGCCACTGGCACCGCGGAGCGATGCGAAAGCCCAACCGCTACAACGTTGGTCAGCTACGGGGCACCGCGGTCACCGATAATTCGTGTCGTTGATCCCGACACCAGGATTGAGTGTCCGGAAGGGACCGTCGGTGAAATCTGGGTGCACGGTGGCAACGTCGCCATGGGCTACTGGCAAAAGCCAGAAGAGACCGAACGCACCTTCGGCGGTCGGCTTGTCGCTCCGTCAGCCGGCACACCCGAAGCGTCGTGGTTGCGCACCGGGGACTCGGGATTCTTCTTCGAACACGAGCTGTTCATCATCGGCCGCATCAAGGATCTGTTGATCGTCTACGGGCGTAACCACTCACCGGACGACATCGAAGCGACGGTCCAGGAGATCACCCGGGGTAGGTGCGCAGCGATAGCGGTTCCGCATGGCGGCACGGAGAAGCTTGTCGTCATCATCGAAGTCAAGAACCGGGGAGCGTCCCACGAAGACGGGGCGGACAAGCTCGCCGTCGTCGAGCGCGAAGTGACCTCGGCGGTCTCCAACTCGCACGGTGTCGGCGTCGCGGATCTGGTTGTGGTGGCACCCGGTTCGATCCCGATCACCACAAGTGGCAAGGTTCGGCGATCGACGTGCGTCGAGCAGTATCGGCAAGGTCAATTCGCCCGCTTGCACGGTTAGGCGTTACCGCGGGTCCAGAGAGCGCACCACCCTACGTTTCAGGTGATCGAGGTCGTCGCGGTCAAGGAATTTCGGACGAGCGTTCTGCAGCCGCCGACCCGCGCGGAATGCTGTCGATGTCGAAGATCTCCGTGACCACAGGGTGCATCATGAACCATGCGTCTTGTGGATGGGGCATCGGCCTTGGACGAAGTTGAGACGCTCGCAGCGCGACCTACGGGAACTCCTGAAACGGCTTCGTCTTCCGTTGATCGCGTCCTTGCTTGACGGTCAAATGTCGATTAACCCCCATTATTGGGGTTCGTCTGTCGGCATTTCCTTTGTGCCCCAATGCGTTCCAACTGGGCGCCAGCAGAACTCATTGCTGCCCTGGCGGTGCCAGAGGTAGGTCTCGACAACGCCCAAGCTGGTGCGCGTCACAAAGTTCCACACGGCACGGTCCGGTGGAGTTGGTTTCTTGTGCAGCGGCGCTCCTCCACTTTGGGAAGTGGAATCGGCGGCCGAAGCCGGCTGACCCTCGGTCGAGCTCCGGCGGATGCCGATGGCTCTGGCCGCGATCCGTGCGCCCCCGGCGCGCTGCCGTTGCATCTTGGACGCGATCGCGCGCGCCGTGGTGTCCAGCTCTTGAAAGCTGAGCTGGCTACGTTGCTCTGCGCCACTGGAATCCTCGACTGGCGATGGGGCCGAATTGTCGTTTGTCATCGACTGGCCCTCCAGCGACATGCTCGACTACATGTCATGGCGGGAGCTTATGGTTGCGTAGACCGCTCTTGAGCGCGGTAGGGGCCAAGTAGAGTAGTGCGTACGTCCGCTTGGGGTAGTGGGAACCAGGTAACCAGGAATTCACCCGAAGCGTCTTGTGTTCTGCGGATGGCTGTTCATCCCGCGGTCCCTATCCCGCGGCAATCGGCCCGGCGTCGTGGTGATGCACTGCTGTGCCCTTGAGGACCTCCTGGTCTCGCGCGATTACCCGTCGGCGATGTCCGAATGCTCCGGCAAAGTCGGAATTTCAGGATCCTGCATGGGTAGTCAGACTATTTGCTGTATCTCACCGAGCACGTGTGGAGTACCTTGTCGGCCATGACATCGCTGCAGGACAAAGTCGTCTTCATCACCGGAGGTGCCCGGGGGATCGGGGCCGAGACCGCTCGCCGGCTGAGCGCCAGGGGCGCCAGGCTCGTGCTGACCGACCTCAATGAGACGGACCTCAAGGCCCTCGCCGCCGAACTCGGCGAGGAACGGGTGTTGACGGCCGTCGCCGATGTGCGAGATCTGAACGCTATGGAGGCCGCCGCCGCCCGCGCCGTCGAGCGATTCGGCGGCATCGACGTGGTGGTGGCCAACGCCGGCATCGCCAGTTACGGCTCGGTGCTGCAGGTGGAGCCCGACGCCTTCAAGCGGGTGCTCGACATCAACGTGCTCGGCGTCTTCCACACCGTGCGCGCCACGCTGCCCACGCTGATCGAACGCCGCGGCTACGTCCTCATCGTCTCGTCGTTGGCCGCCTACACCGCCTGCCCCGGGCTGGCGCCGTACAACGCCTCCAAGGCGGGCGTCGAACTGCTGGCCAACGCGCTCCGGCTGGAGGTGGCCCACCACGGCGTCACCGTCGGCTCGGCGCATATGTCGTGGGTCAACACCGCCCTGGTCCGCGACACCCAGTCCGACCTGCCGGCGTTCAACCAGTTGCTGGCCAGCTTCCCGTGGCCACTGAGCAAGACGACGACCGTCGACAAGTGCGCGACCGCATTCGTCAAGGGCATCGAGCGCCGGCGCACCCGCGTGTACTGCCCGCGTTGGGTGGCCCTGTTCCGTTGGGTTAAGCCGGTGCTGTCCAGCCCGGTGGGCGAGATGCCGCTGCACAAATCCACCGCCGAGCTGCTGCCCCAGCTGGACGCCCAGGTCGCCGCGCTGGGACGCTCCACCAGCGCCTACAACCGCGACCTGGGTACGTCCTAGCCGGTCTTGGCCGCGCGCTGCGACGCGACGGCAGCCACCCGGTTGCGCACCAGGAACCATCCGGCGCTCAGCGCCGGGACAACGAATACCACCGTCGCGATGGTCCAGGTGCCGGTCTCCTTGTCGAACGCCATCATGACCAGGACGCCGGCCAGGAACGCCAGGGTGAGGTACCCCGAATACGGGGCCCACGGCATCCGGAACCGCGGCCGTTCGATGAGGCCGGCCTTGGCCAGCCGGTAGAAGCGCAGCTGGCACAGCACGATGGTCGCCCAACACGCGATGATGCCCGGCGCCACGATGTTGAGCACGATCTCGAAGGCTTCGCCGGGGTTGACGGCATTCAGGGCGATGCCGAGCAGGCAGATCGCGGCCGCCATGGCGATGCCGACGAAGGGCACTCCGTTCTTGGACATCCGGGTCGCGAACCGGGGTGCGCTGCCGCTGGACGCCATCGAGTGCATGATCCGGCCGGTTGAATACAGCCCCGCGTTGAGGCTCGACAGGGCGGCGGTGAGCACCACGATGTTCATCAGGTCACCGGCGCCGTGGAAGCCGATCTTGGAAAAGAAAGTGACGAAAGGACTTTCGGTGGCCTTGTAGGACGTGTAGGGCAGCAGCAACGCCAGCAGCGCGACCGACCCGACGTAAAAGATCGCGATGCGCGCGATCACCGAATTGATCGCGCGGGGCATGACCCTCTCCGGCTCGGCGGTCTCGCCGGCGGCCGTGCCCACCAATTCGATGGCGGCGTAGGCGAATACCACGCCCGAGGTGGTCAGCAGAACCGCCAGCACGCCGGAGGGAAACAGTCCGCCGTGGTCGGTCCACAGACTTAGCCCGGTGCTGTGGCCGTCGATGCGGTACCGACCTGCCAGGAAGACGATCCCGACCACCAGGAAGGCGACCAGCGCCAGAACCTTCACCAATGCCGCCCAGAATTCCAGCTCACCGAACCACTCCACCGAGATCAGGTTCATCGACAGCACGACGATCAGGGCGAGCAGCGCCAACATCCACTGCGGGATCGATTCGAAGGCCGTCCACCGTCGCAGGTAGGTGGCGATCGCGGTGGTGTCGACGATGGCCGTCATCGACCAGCCCAGGAAGTACATCCAGCCGATCGCGTAGGCGGCCTTCTCGCCGAAGAACTCCCGCGAATAAGACACGAACGAGCCCGACGACGGGCGATGCAAGACCAACTCGCCCAGCGCACGCAGAATCAGGAACACGAAGACGCCGCACACGGCGTAGACCAGGAACATCCCGGGTCCCGCCTTGGCGAGCCGGCCGCCCGCGCCCAGGAAGAGCCCGGAGCCGATCGCGCCGCCGATGCCGATCATCTGCACCTGTCGAGGCTTGAGTCCCTTGCGATAGCCGGCGTCTTCGCCGACCGCGCCGGCAACAGGAGTCGGGCCGGCTACGGGATTTGGGTTGCCATCACCAGGCAACGCGGCCATGAAACGTCCAATCGGTAGGTCGCGAAGCGATGCTTCCGTACTTGGTCGGTCGACGGCAAATTCCGCGACGGCCGTCACCGACCGTGAGCGTCAGCTTCGACCGCGGCGATCCACCACTAGCGCCCGAAGCCGGGACGACGGCGGCGCAGATAGCGCTCGAACTCGGCGGCCAACGCGTCGCCGTCGATCTTGCCCAGCGCGTCGTTCATGTCGACCTCGGCGTCGCCGCGTTGCTCGAGCGACAGCACGTACTCGGCGAGGTCCTCGTCCTCAGCGGTCATCTCGGTGACCGCCTGCTCCCAGTCCTCGGCGTCCGTCGGCAGGTCGGCCAGCGGCACCTCGATGTCGAGGACGTCCTCGACGCGGCGCAGCAGGGCCACCGTCGCCTTCGGGTTCGGCGGCTGCGAGACGTAGTGCGGCACCGCCGCCCAGAACGTCACCGCCGGGATCCCGGCGGCCACGCACGAGTCCTGAAACACCCCGGCGATGCCGGTCGGGCCCTCGTAGCGGCTTTCCTCGAGGCCGAAGCGTTTCGCCGACTCGGGGGAGTAGGCCGCGCCCGACACCGGGACCGGCCGGGTATGCGGGGTGTCGGCCAGCAGCGCGCCCAGGATCACCACGGTGTCCACGTTGAGCTTGTCGGCGATGGCCACCAGCTCGGCGCAGAAGGTGCGCCAGCGCATGTTGGGTTCCACCCCATGCATCAGCACGACATCGCGGTCGCTGCCCGGAGGCCGGCAGTGCGAGATCCGCATCGCCGGCCACACCAGTTCCCGGGTCACCCCGTCCACCTGCCGGATCACCGGGCGATTCACCTGGTAGTCGTAATACGCCTCGTCGTCGATCTCCAAGATCGGGTCGGCTTCCCAGATGGCCTCGAGGTGTTCGAGCGCGTCGCTGGCGGCGTCGCCGGCGTCGTTCCAGCCCTCGAACGCAGCCACGACGACGGTGTGGTGCAGTTCGGGCAATGCGGCTTTGCCAAAGGGAGGGCCGTCGGGCGGGGTCACAGAATTAGCGTACGGCCTCACGGCCCGATGTTCGGGGCGCAGTGGCCAAGGATTGTCGGGTGATTGACGCTCAACCGGGCGCTTTGCATAGGACGACTATTCTTATGGCGTGACTGTCGCTAACGAACACCGCTGCGACACCGACGTCCTCGACACTCTCGCGCAGCGGGTCGTCGTCGGCGACAACGCGATGGTTACGCAGTCGCAGGCTGGCGATGTGACCCCGGACGAGCCCCACAACCGGCGTCGACGCGGTCGAGACGAAATAGGCTCGGCTGCGATTTCGTTAACCTTGGTAACTATCACGTCGCCGGCAGACTCGACGAGCTGTCGATAGCGGCGATGAGTTGGGCGTCCAGACGTCGATCGGGTGACGACGTAGACTTTCCCGGTCGAGAGGCGTTGCAACGGATACGGGCTTGCGCCGGTATCCGCCACGCTCGGCAGAGTCAAGGACGCCTTCCGCTACGGAAGGAACGTACGTGAACGCCTTTGAGCCTAATCTTCGCCCCGACTGCACCGACGAACTGACGGCAGCCCTGCGCCAGCGAATCATGGTGATCGACGGCGCGATGGGCACGGCGATTCAGCGGGACCGGCCGGACGAGGCCGGCTACCGCGGCGACCGGTTCACCGAGTGGCCCACCGCTCTGCAGGGCAACAACGACCTGCTCACCCTGACGCAGCCGCAGATCATCGAGGGGATCCACCGCGAGTACCTCGAGGCGGGTGCCGACATCCTGGAGACCAACACGTTCAACGCGAACGCGATCTCGCTCTCCGACTACGACATGGCGGAGCTGGCCTACGAGCTGAACTATGCCGGCGCCGCCCTGGCGCGGGCGGCCGCCGACGAATTCAGCACCCCGGACAAGCCCCGTTACGTCGCCGGCGCCATCGGGCCGACGACGCGCACCGCGTCGATCTCGCCCGACGTCAACGACCCGGGGGCGCGCAACGTCTCCTACGACCAGCTGGTCGCCGCCTACCTTGAAGCCGCCAATGGCCTGGTCGACGGTGGCGCCGACCTGCTCATCATCGAGACGATCTTCGATTCGCTGAATGCCAAGGCAGCGGTGTTCGCCGTCGAGACGCTGTTCGAGGAGCGCGGCCGCCGCTGGCCGGTCATCATCTCGGGCACCATCACCGACGCTTCCGGGCGGACGTTGTCCGGTCAGGTCACCGAGGCGTTCTGGAACTCGATTCGGCACGCGAAGCCGATCGCGGTCGGCCTCAACTGCGCGCTGGGCGCGCCGGAGATGCGGCCCTACATCGCCGAGGTCTCGCGGATCGCGGACACCTTCGTTTCCTGCTACCCGAACGCGGGCCTGCCCAACGCCTTTGGCGAGTACGACGAGACCCCGGAGCGTCAGGCCGGCTACATCGCCGACTTCGCCGAGGCCGGCCTGGTCAACCTCGTGGGTGGTTGCTGCGGAACCGCGCCGCCGCACATCGCCGAGATCGCGAAGGTCGTCGAGGGCAAAGCGCCGCGCGAGGTGCCGAAGATCGAGGTGGCCACCCGACTCTCGGGCCTGGAGCCGCTCAACATCACCGACGACTCCCTGTTCGTGAACATCGGTGAGCGCACCAACATCACCGGCTCCGCCCGGTTCCGCAACCTGATCAAGGCCGAGGACTACGACTCCGCGCTGTCGGTCGCCTTACAGCAGGTCGAGGTCGGTGCGCAGGTCATCGACATCAACATGGACGAAGGCATGATCGACGGCGTCGCCGCGATGGACCGGTTCACCAAGCTCATCGCGGCCGAACCGGATATCAGCCGCGTCCCGGTGATGATCGACTCCTCCAAGTGGGAGGTCATCGAGGCGGGCCTGAAGAACGTGCAGGGCAAGCCGATCGTCAACTCGATCTCCATGAAGGAGGGCGAGGAGAAGTTCATCCGCGAGGCTCGGTTGTGCCGCAAGTACGGCGCCGCCGTCGTCGTGATGGCCTTCGACGAACAGGGCCAGGCCGACAACCTGGAACGCCGCAAACAGATCTGCGGACGCGCCTACCGGATCCTCACCGAAGAGGTCGGCTTCCCACCCGAGGACATCATCTTCGACCCGAACTGCTTCGCGCTGGCGACCGGCATCGAGGAGCACGCGACCTACGGGATCGACTTCATCGAGGCCTGCGCCTGGATCAAGGAAAACCTTCCGGAAGTGCACATCTCCGGTGGTATCTCGAACGTGTCGTTCTCGTTTAGGGGCAACAACCCCGTCCGCGAGGCGATCCACGCGGTGTTCCTGTACCACGCCATCAAGGCCGGCCTGGACATGGGCATCGTCAACGCCGGCGCGCTGGTGCCGTACGACTCGATCGACCCCGAGCTGCGGGACCGGATCGAGGACGTCGTCCTGAATCGTCGCGAGGACGCGGCCGAGCGGTTGCTGGAGATCGCCGAACGGTTCAACAAGTCGGAGCAGAGCGACGGCCCGGCGACCGCCGAGTGGCGCGGTCTTCCGGTCCGCGAGCGGATCACGCACGCCCTGGTCAAGGGCATCGACGCCCACGTCGACGACGACACC
This sequence comes from Mycobacterium senriense, assembly GCF_019668465.1. NCBI lineage: Bacteria > Bacillati > Actinomycetota > Actinomycetes > Mycobacteriales > Mycobacteriaceae > Mycobacterium > Mycobacterium senriense. The sequence continues at coordinate 4,186,161 of NZ_AP024828.1, forward strand.
GAGGAGTTGCGGGCCGAGATCGCCGACGCGGGTGGTCGCCCGATCGAGGTGATCGAGGGCCCGCTGATGGACGGCATGAACGTTGTCGGTGACCTCTTCGGCTCGGGCAAGATGTTCCTGCCCCAGGTCGTGAAGTCGGCCCGGGTGATGAAAAAGGCCGTCGCGTACCTGCTGCCGTTCATCGAGGCGGAGAAGGAAGAGTCCGGCGCCGCAGCCGGTAAGGACACCAACGGCACGATCATCATGGCGACCGTGAAGGGCGACGTCCACGACATCGGCAAGAACATCGTCGGGGTTGTCCTGCAGTGCAACAACTTTGAAGTGATCGACCTCGGTGTGATGGTGCCCGCCGATAAGATCCTGGCCGCGGCGAAGGAGCACGACGCCGACATCATCGGGCTGTCCGGCCTGATCACCCCGTCCCTGGACGAGATGGTCAACTTCGCCGCCGAGATGGAACGCCAGGGGCTGGAGATTCCGCTGCTGATCGGTGGCGCGACCACCTCCCGCGCCCACACCGCCGTGAAGGTGGCGCCGCGGCGTAGCGGTCCGGTGGTCTGGGTCAAGGACGCTTCCCGCTCGGTGCCGGTCGCTGCGGCGCTCCTCGACGACAGGCAGCGTCCAGCGCTGCTGGAGGCCACCGAGAAGGATTACGCGTCTCTGCGCGAACGGCACGCTCAGAAGAACGAGCGGCCGATGGTGACGCTGGAGAAGGCCCGCGCCAACCGGACTCCGATCGAGTGGGACGGCTACACGCCGCCGGTGCCCGCCCAGGGCCTGGGCGTGCGGGAGTTCCACGACTACGACCTCGCGGAACTGCGCGAGTTCATCGACTGGCAGCCGTTTTTCAACGCCTGGGAGATGAAGGGCAGGTTCCCCGACATCCTCAACAACCCGGCCTCGGGCGAGGCCGCCCGCAAGTTGTACGACGACGCCCAGGAGATGCTCGACACCGCGATCAAGGAGAAGTGGCTGACCGCCAACGGCGTGATCGGCTTCTTCCCGGCGAATGCGGTCGGCGACGATATCGAGGTGTACACCGACGACACCCGCAGCGAGGCGCTGACCACGTTGCACCACCTGCGTCAGCAGGGCGAGCACCGCGACGGCATCCCGAACCGGTCGCTGGGCGACTACATCGCACCCAAGGACACCGGTCTGGCCGACTACATCGGCGCCTTCGCCGTCACCGCGGGGCTCGGCAGCCAGGAGAAGATCGCGGAGTTCAAGGCGGCCCTCGACGACTACAGCGCGATCCTGCTGGAGTCGATCGCCGACCGGCTGGCAGAGGCTTTCGCCGAACGGATGCACCAACGGGTTCGCAAGGAGTTCTGGGGATTCCAGCCGGACGAGCAGCTGGACAATGAGGCACTCATCGATGAGAAGTACCGCGGAATCCGCCCCGCCCCCGGCTACCCGGCTTGCCCGGAGCACACCGAGAAGGCGACGCTCTGGAAGTTGATGGACGTCCAGAAGCGGACCGGGATCGAGCTGACCGAGTCGATGGCGATGTGGCCCGGTGCCGCCGTCAGCGGCTGGTATTTCTCGCACCCGCAGTCGCAGTACTTCGTGGTCGGCCGGATGGCCCAGGACCAGGTCGCCGACTACGCCAAGCGCAAGGGCTGGACCCTGGCCGAAGCCGAGCGCTGGCTCGCCCCCAACCTCGGTTACAACCCGGAGGACTGAGCCTCACGTCGGTTCGGTTCGCCGGCCCGCATCGTGAGTCAGCCCTCGGCGGCGGCGTGGAATACGGCGGTGATCTCGGCGACTCGTGGATCCTCGCGCAGCTGCTCGAGCGTCTCCGGGAGTGGCAGGCGCCAATTCGGGTATTCGTCAATGGTCCCAGGCAAATTGGGCTGCCGCGGCTCGGCGACGATGTCGTAGGGCGAGATCAACTTCAACCTGCTCGGGGTCGCCGCCAAGAAGCGGTGCATCGCGACGATGATGTCGTTCTCGTCCGGGTCGGTAGGCAGCAGCCCTTCGGAACGCAGCAACGTCAGCCACTCGGCTTTCTCCTGGTCGGCTGAGGACTGTTCGGCGGGCACGTCGTCGAGCAGGCCGAGCCCCGCGCGCACCCGCACGTGTTCGCCTCGCAAAAATCCTGCGGCAGTGGGCAAGTCGTGGGTGGACAGGCTGGCAGCCGCGCGCGACGGCCAGCTTGACGACGCGAGCAAGGGTTGTTCGGGCGCGGACTCGTCGCGGGTGAACCACGACACCGCGCAGCCCAGCATTCCGTTGTCGCGCAATGCTTCCGTGACTTCCGGCTCGACAGTGCCCAGGTCCTCCCCGACCACGATCGCGCCGGCGCGCTGGGCTTCGAGCGCGAGCACGGCGAGCATGGTGTCGGCATCGTAATGGACGTAGGTGCCCCGATCGGGGGAGTCGCCCGGAGGTATCCACCACAGCCGCCATAAGCCGGCGACGTGGTCGATCCGTAGGCCGTCGGCGTGAACGATAATGGCGCGCAACATTTCTCGCAGCGCAGTGTAGCCGGTGGCGGCGAGTCGGTCCGGGCGCCAGGGCGGTAGTCCCCAGTCTTGGCCGCGCGGGGTGAAATTGTCCGGGGGAGCACCGACGTGAACTCCGGCGGCCAGCATGTCGGCCAGGGCCCACGCGTCAGCGCCGTCCGAGTCGACCCCGACCGGGAGGTCATGCAAGACGCCCAGCGCCATACCGGCTCTTCGTGCGGCGCTGCGTACTTCGGCGAGCTGTTCGGCGCAGCGTTGCTGCACCCAGGCGTGAAACGCGATCCTGGGTGCCAGCTCTTTGCGAGCCGCGGTGACCCCCGGCCCGTCGACATCCCGCAAAGATTCGGGCCATTGTGGCCAGCGGCCACCGTATCGCTCGGCCAGCGCGCAGTAGGTGGCCCAGTCGCGCAGCGCCCTGGATGAGGGGGACTCGTCGATTACCCAAGGCCGGTTCTCCGCGCGCCAAAGCAACTCGAGCGCCGCTCGTTTGGCGGCCCAGACAAGGTCGTGGTCAATCCGCTCGGTCCCGGGCGAGACACGCAGTGCGTCAACTTCCGTTCGGGTTTGTGGGTCGGCCCGACGGTAGGCGTCGAGGTCCTCGATGCGCAGCGCCAGCGGGTTGGCGAATCGTCGACTGGACGGGGTGTAAGGGGAGGGTTGAACCGGATGCGTCGGGCCGGGCGCATTCAGCGGGTTGAGCAACACCGCGCCCGCGCCGTGCGCCGCCGAGGTCCAGTCGATGAAGTCTCGCAGGTCGCCCAGATCACCGATCCCCCATGAGCGCCTCGATCGCAGGGCATACAGCTGCAGCATCCATCCCCAGGTCACCGGCGTTTGAGGCACGCGCGGCGGGGCGGCCACCAGGGTGACTTCTTGGCCGTCCCTGGTGTGCAACCGGTACCAGCCCGACGGCAAATCGCCGGGTAGCTCGTCGCGCACATCGGTGCGATTGCCGTCTTCCCCAACCAACGCCACAGCTCCGGGAAATGACCGCGGCCGGCCATCCACCCGCACAGCGACTGTCGGTGCCAGCGCTCCTGCACGCTTGTGCTCGGCCAACCTGGCCAATTCGCGACGCCGGTCGGCATCGCTGCCGGCTTCGACCTCGAGCAACCCGAGCACCCGGACCACCACGTCGGCGTCCACCTGGACCGGTTCGCGTCGTTCGTTCCGGTAGAAGGTAGCCACCCCGTGGGCGTCGGCCAGCTGGCGCAAGTCTTCGGGCACCGCCTTTGGCGTCGCCATCAGAGTGTCAGCGATGGCGGCACGGCGGGGCGAATCTGTGAAAGGTTGGCGTCGCAAGCACGGGAAGTGCTTACACAGCGAAGAGGTCGGCGCACTTCTGGAAGGTACCCAGCCGGCGTCGGCTTACACGGAATCGCCGTGAGCGCCGGGGCCGTCGCCAACGGTACTGGGCCGCAAGCGCTGCACGATGGCAAGCCCTACTCAGATGCGCAGCACCGGGCTCAGCGCGGACAGCGGGATGCGCGCCTGCACCGTGCCGCCGTCCATGAACCACTGCGGCAGGCCCGGGGAGAAGTTGATCGGCTCGTCGTGGCCCACCGGATAGTCAGGCATGTAGATGATCAACTCGTCCGGCGTCACCGCCCACGCCTTGTACGCGCCCGAGTAGACCTTGTCCGGAGTCCACCGGTCGACGATAAATGGGTAGGTGCCCGGGTCGTGCGGCGGCGGCGCCTGGTTCAGTGCGGTTTCGATAAACGGCTGGGCCAGTGGGGGAATGGCGATCAGCGGATTCGACGTCGTCAGGTCCGCCAGCTGTACCCGCCTGCCGGCCGCCATGTCGAAGGTGAACGTCCGGTAGGCGTTGTTGGGTTTGGGTCCGTCGGCGTGATAGTCCTCGTGGAACACCGCGCTGAGCAGATTGCCGCGCCGAAAAACCTCGAAATTCTCTTCGCCGAAGCTGTCGGCGGCCATGCTGCCGTTGGCGCTTCGCCAGTTGTTGACCAGGGTGTGCAGGTAGTCCCGGATCACCGGGCCGGTGGTCGGATTGTCGACGAGGTCGTCGGGCACGGCGACCTTGATGTCGCGCACAGCGTTGCGTTCCGACGTCACCGAGGTGTGGCAGTACTGGCCGTCCCAGTCGCCGCCGAGCTCGCCGCAGAACGACGGCGCCGACGCGTGCGTGGTGGCGGTGCTGGGAATCGTTGCGGCCGCGGCCATTACGAGCGCCGCCGACAGTCTTTTGAGCATGAAAGATTCCGCTCGGGTCAGAGGAGTTGGACTTTGCTCGCCCGCCAGCGACCGTCGACCTTCTCCATGGTCATCTTGATCCTGCTTCGGTCGACGCGCGGGTCGGGTGCTGCCGTGTTGGTGACGGTCTGGTCGATGAAGAGCAGCACGACGACCCGGTCGGTGGATTCGGACTGAATGGCCGAATCGACCACCACGCCGTGCGCGGTCGCCTTGTTGTCGATCAGCAGCTGCCGGAGCTTGACGCTGGACTGGGTGTACATGTCCTTGAATTCGCCGGTTGCGCCGTCGAGCACCTGTTTGAAATTGTCGTCGACCTTGTTCGAGTCGATGCTCGTGAGCACCTGCGCGTAGCCGATGGCCGCCTGTTGCGCCTGTTCACCCGCCACCTTCAACTGATGGTCCTGCCACTGTCGCCAGCCGAGGAACCCCGAAACGGCAAGCGCGGCAATGAGTAACGCCGGCAGCACGCTGCGCCGCAGGTAGTCTCGCCAGGGCCGCTTTGCGCGCTCGGTCTCCGGACGCTTGCGTTTGAGCAACGCACCGCCGTCTTCGTCGTCGCCCGGCTCGTCACCCTCATCAGCGGCCGCGACGTCGGCCGAATCCTCGAGCGCGTCGGCGGATTCGTCGGCGCGTTTCTCCTCGGCGTCTTCGCCTGCGACGTCCGGTGTTTCGGCACCCGATTCCACGTCGGTCTCGGCATCGGATTCCGTGACGGCTTTCGGGTTCTTCTTGGTAGTCACGACCACGATCATCTCCTAAAGGTCGATGGATTCAGCGCTCAGTGCGGTGGTTCGATCGGCAGCTGGGGACCGCCGTAGGGGGTGGGAATGGTGTAGCGGCCCCGCGGGGTCGGATCGGTTCGCTGACCGAGGTTCGCGCCCGGCGGTGGGCCTGCGGTGTCGTCGCCGCCCGGCCGCGGCGCGTTCTTGGCGCCGCGGATCGAGACCGCAGGGTCGTCGTCGCGACAGTAGGTGTACATGAACGGCTCGTAGTAGTCGGCCGCGGACGACGCGTGCGCCGGTGTCCCGTAGTCGCACACGTAGCGGGGGTAGAGGTCGGCCGTCGCCCAGACTCCGCCGTCGTGGAATGCGCTCGTCACCGCGTCCAGCACCGACCCGCGGTAGTCGGGGAACAGCGCGTTGAGCGCCGGGACCCGCAGATAGAACAGCTGCGACATGGTGGCCATGCTGCCCAGCAGCTGCACCATGGTGTCGGAGTTGTCCGCGAATAGATTGTCGATGGCCGAAAGGGTGCGCGGCGTCTGCTGAGTCAACCGGCGGTAGCCGGCCTGCATCCTGGCCACGCCGGTCAGCGTCTGGTTGAGTTCGGTTGCGGTAGCGGCTAATCCGCTGTTCTTGTCGCTGGCCAGGGTGAGAACGACGCGGCTGGTCTTGATGATGCTGGTGGTCTGGGGCAGCACCGAATCGAGCGTCGAAAGTAGGAATGTGCCGCCGTCGACGATGGCTGTCAGCTTCGCCGGACCCTCCTTGCTCAGGCTCAACTCCTTCTTGATCAACTCGATCTTCTGCGGGTCCACCTGGGCCAGCATCCCGTCGGCGTCGCCGAGCAACTGTGCCAGGCTGACCGGGACGGTGGTGTGGTCCAGGGCGATCAGGCTGCCGTCATGCAGATACGGGCCGGTGTCGGACGCGGCTTCGAAGTTGATGTATTGCTCACCGGCCGGCGACAGCGCCGACACGTGCACGACGCTGTTGGCCGGGATCCGCACTTTCGACGTGATGCTGGCGACGGCGTTCACCCCGGTGTCGGTGATCTGTAGCGACTCGACTCGGCCGATGCGCACTCCGCGCAGCGCGACGTCCTGATTGGGCAGCAGGCCACCGGATTCCGCCAATTGCACGGTAACCCGGTAGGACGAGGCGAAGGGTTTCACCCGCAACGCGCCGGCGAGCAGATAGGCGGTCGCCACGACCAGGATGAGCACCAGGCCGGCCACCGACAGCCAGACCTGTTGCCGATGGCCCGTGCGCACCGCGCGGACAACGACATCGGCGAAGTTGGCGACGGCGCGCATCATGGCTGCGGTCCTGGCGGTGGCGACGCCCCGGGTGCCGGTGCCGGCGGGGGCCCGGGAGCGACGTCGATCTGGCCCGGAATGTTGGGGTCCGGGATGACGGGAACCTGTGGCGAGTTCGGCCCCCGGCCGACGATGCGTTCCTGCAGCCGCCACAGCGTGTACTTCAGGGTGCCGACGAGCAGGTTCACGTTGTAGTGGTGCGGTCCGTGCAGGCCGATGTCACCGGCGAACCCGATATCGGGGAGCGACCCCAGCATGATCTTGTCCACGCCCACGTTCACCGAAATCGAGTTCCCGGCAGTGGATTTGACCAGGGCGGGGATCAGCCGGTTGATCGACAGCCAGCTGGTATCGGGGCTCATGGCAACGTCGTTGGCGGCGCCGGCGATCGTGTTCAGGTCGCGGACCATGCTACGGCCGCTGGTGTCGGTCCCGCCGATCGACGGGAACCTGGCGAGCAACCGGGAGATATCACCCACCTGTACGGCCAGGTTGGACAGTTGACTGGTGTTGTCGGCCAGGGTCGAAGTGGCGGGGCTGGCGGCCGCCATGAGGTCGCCGATGGTCTGGTTCTTGGCGTCGAGTTGATCGGCCAGGCGCGACAATTGGGTCAACGCGCGCGAGATCTGATCGGACCGGGCATCCAGAGTCCCGAGCAGCTCGTTGGACTTGCGGATCATATCTCCGAACGCCTGGCCCTGGTCGCCGGTCGCCTTACCGAAACCGTTGATGATGTTGGTGAAATTGCGAACCGCCCCGCCGTTCATCAAAATCGCCGCCGAGCTCAGCACCGACTCGACGGTCGCGGCGGCCGCGGTCGAATCCAGGCCGATGGTGTCGCCGTTGCGCAGCAGCGGCGTGTCCGCGGGATCGTCGGCGGGTGGCTTCAGCGCGACGAACACGTCGCCCAACGGTGTCGCGGTCCGCAATTCGGCGGTGCTGCCCCGCGGCAGTTGCACGCCGTCCCGGATGCGCAGCCGGGTGACCGCGGTGTAGTTGTGCGCGACCATCGATTCAAGCTGCCCGACGTCGGCGCCGGCGAGCTTGACCTTGGCGTTCATCGGCAGGTTCAGCGCGTTGGAGAACACAGCGTTGAGCGAATACCCGCCCGAGCCCAGCCCCGGGGCCGGAAGGGGCAGGCTGGCAAGGCCGTTCGTGGCGCATCCCGCGGTGACCATTGCCGCGGCCACCGCCGCCAGCATGCTGCGCGCGCCCGTCGTCATCATTTCTGCCCCATGGCGGCCAACCCGTCGAGCACATACGTCAAACCGAAATCGGGACCGAAGTCCTGGATGGTTCCCGTGCTGCAGCCCAGCTGCCGAAGGCCCATGAGATTGCAGATCTCTTTGGTGTACTGACTGTCGAACAGCAACCGATCCGTGAGGAAGCGGGCCCGCACGCTGCCGTTCGCCCGGTCGATCATGTTGTAGGCGTTATCGGCCACCAGGGGAGCCAGGTCCAGCAGCTCGGCCAGGTCGCGCCGCTGGTCGGTCACCGTCTTCAGCGTGTCATTGCCGTGCAGGACGGCCTGTTTGACGTTGTCCCGGTTTTCGTCCAGCAGGTCGCCGGCCCGTTGGATCAGCTGGTCGAGTTTGTGTCCGGTGCTGCCGCTGCCGAGGTCCTCGTCGGCCATGACCTGGCTGACTTGGTGGATGGTGGAGGCGAATTCGCGCAGTTTCGTGTCATTGGCGGCCACCGCGTCGAACAGCGTACTGATGTTTCTGACGATCGTGGTGATCTGCTCGCGGGTGGCCGCGCCGCCGTCGCTGGACAGCCGCAGCGCCTTGGACAGCTCGCCGAGGGCGGCCTTGATATTTTCGCCGTTCCCATTGACCACCTCGGTCCCGCCGTTGAGCACGTCGGCGATCGGTCCTCCGCCGTGGCCGTCACCCTCCAGCGACTTGGTGACCTTGTCCAAAACGTTGAGCACGCTGCTGAATTCGACGGGTGTCTTGGTCCGGGGCAAGCCGATGGTGTCGTGGTTTTCCAGGATTGGTCCGCCGTGATAAGGCGGCGTGAGCTCGATCTGCCGGTCGGTGAGGATGGAGGTCGACACCGTGACGGCCTGCGCGGTGGCGGGCACTTTGACGTGACGGTCGATGGTGAACTCGACCTCGACGTAGCCGCCCTTGGCGTTGATCTTGGTGATCTTGCCCACCGGCATGCCCAGCACCGCCACCTCGTTGCCCTCGTAGAGGCCTGAGGCGCTGTCGAATTGGGCGGTCACCGTGATCGTGTCCTCATCGGAACTCAAGGACCACCACCCGATTCCGATCACGGCGGCGATGACCGCGATCGCGGCGACGATGGCCAGCGTCCTGGCGCCGCGCCCCGTCACTTGCAGTCCTTGAAGTACTGGATCATGCCGAACTGCTTGGCGCGGCCGCTGATTGCACACATCCACGAGTCGATAGCCGGGACGTTGGGGGCGTTGAAGTTGATCGCGTTGCCGTCACCGGTGAGGTTGGCGGCCTCGCGGAAGAAGATCGGGCTGGTCTGCAGCATGCTGTGCAGCAGGTCGTCGTGTTGGGACATCAGGCTGGTGAAGTCGCGCATGTCTTTGATCAGCGCGTCCAGGCCCGAGCGGTCGTTGACCACCACCTGGCTCATGGTGTCGACGAGGCTGGACAGGGATTGCATCATCGCGTGGAAAACGGCGCGCCGCGCAACGAATTGGCCCAGCAGGTCTTGCCCTTGGTCAACCAGAGCACCGACGCCGGCCTGCTGGCGCCGCAGCGTGTTCGTGACCTGCTCGGTGCTGCGGAGCAGCTGTCCCAGCTGGTCGCGCCGTACCGCGATGATCGAAGACAACGTGTTGATGTTCGTGATCGCCTGCGGCACAACCGCGGGCAGGCCCTCGAGCTGCTTGCCCAGCACCGCCAGCGACTGCGCGAACCTGTCGGAGTCGACCTGCTCGAAAGTGGTGGTGGCGTCCTGCAGCGCGGCCTGCAGGTCGTAGGGCACCGCGGTGTGCGCGAGGTCAAAGGTGTTGTTGGGCAGACGCGCCGGCCCGTTGGGTTCCAGCGCGAGGTAGCGCGAACCCAGGATGGTGGTGACCCTGATCTGCGCCCGGGAGTCCTTGCCCAGCTTGATGTCGTCGCGGACCTTCAAGCCCGCCTCGACGTGGTCGCCGACGAGTTTCATGCTGGTGACGTTGCCCACCGGGATGCCCGCGACCACGATCGGATTGCCGGCCCGCAGCGAGGCCGCCTGCAAAAACTCGGCGGTGTAATGCCGATAACCGGCGCCGATCGCGTGCACCAGCAGCATGACGCCGATCACCACCGCGACCACCGCGACGGCGATGAAGCCGAGCCAGGTCTTGTTGTAGCTTTCGAGCGGACGCTTCGTGATTCGCGAAAGCCGCTGCCGTACCCACGCGTCACCCATCGGCCGTGCTCCTGCAGCGCGGGGTGTGCCACGCCCGGTTGCCCGGGGTGGCGGCGTTGATGATGATCGGCACCACATCGTTGAGCCCGGGGAAGAACCCCATGAAGTTCACGTCGCAGACGTAGGCGTTGCCGTAGGCGCCCTGATTACCCACCCGGGCAAGGCCTTTCAGCAGCAGCGGAATGTTGTCGCCGAAGAAGGCCACCTGCGGTTCCACATCCATGATGTGTTTGGTGACACCGGGCTGACGATCGATGAATTCGCGCAGCGCCGGGTAGACGTCGATCGCAGAGGCCGACAGCCGGTTGGTAACCCGGGCCAGCGAACCCACCGAGGCCACCAGGTCCGGGCGGCGCCGATCGAGCTCACCGACGACGCTGCGGGTCTGCGTGATGACTTCGTCGAGATTGTCGTTCTGCTGGGCGAGGTTGCCGACCACCTTGTTGAGGTTGGTGATCACGGTGCCGAGGGCCTGATCGCGGCCCGCGAATGTCTCCGTGAGCGTGGAGGTTTGGCCGACGAGCGTGGTGAGCGACGACGTGTCACCCTGCAGCGACTGGATGATGCCCTTGGTGAGGTTGTCGGCGTCATGCGGGTTCAGCAGGCTGAACAGCGGTTCGTAGCCGTTGAGCAGCGTGGTCACGTCGAACGAGGGCTCGGTGCGTTCCAGCGGGATGGTGCTGCCCGGGGGGAGCAGCTGCGGACTGCCTTCCCTGCCCAGGGACAGCCCGAGGTAACGCTGCCCGACGATGTTCTGGTAGGTCACCGACGCGAGGGTGTTCCCGAACAGCCGCTGTTCGGATTGCACCACGAACGAGACCTTCGCCAGGTTCCCGTCGAGTTCCACCTTTTCGACCCGGCCCACGCGCACCCCGGCCATCCGAACGTCGTCGCCCTCGCGAAGCCCGTACACGTCGGTGAACACCGCCGAATACCTGGCGGTGTCGCCGGCCACGTCCCGCCGCAGGCTCACATACACCAGCCAGGTCAGCGTCAACGAGACGATCATGAACAGGGTCAGCGCGATGAGCGGGCCGCGAAATTTCATTTGGCCGCCCCGGGTGGATGAGCCAGTGACACCGTGGTGCCGCGGGCCACCGGGCCCAGCAGCAGATCGGTGGCGTCGGTGGCGGGCGCACCGGTGATGACGCCCAGCATGTTTCGTTCAAACTGGCTGCCAACGGGTCCCACGTTGCCCCCGAAAGCGGCCTGCGGAATCCACGGCGCCTTGGGTGCCACCGGCGCGACCCACGGCTCGTGCTCTTGTGGTGTCGCCGGCGCCCCGGGCGACGGGTTGTCGGGATTCGCGCTGCCGGGCACCGGCGGCGACGGCGTAATCCCCGGGGCCAGCGGGGGATTGGGATCGGTCAGATTGGGAGTGGGGTTGATCAGCGGGGGGCCCACCGCGACGAGGTTTCCATCCGGGCCGATCACCGTGCCGGGCGGCGGTGCCAGATCCTTGGGTGGCTGATAGTTCTGCGGCAGCAGCACCTCGGGCAGATCGGGGCGCACCGGAATCAGCGGTGCGGTAAAGCAACTGGGCCCTTTGAGCTCGCCGTAGTGCGGGCAGTCGGCGCGTGTGTAAGTGGAACTCGGCGTGAAGGTGAGCATCGCGCGCATGTTGCCGAGGTTGGTCCGGGGGTTCCACACCTGTTCCATGAACTGGTTGGCCAGGTTGTCCAGCTTGGCGACGGCGGGCACGAAGTTGTTCGACTTCTGCGCCAGGATGCCGAACACCGGGGTGAAATCAGTGGTGATCCGGATCAGTTGGTCGATGTGGTTGTCGAAGGATTGGCGCGTCGTGCCGACGGTGTAGTCGGCGCCCGACAGCAGCGAGGCCAACTGCCCGCGGGTCTCGGCGAAGGTCCGCATCGGCTCGACGGCCTGATGCAACGCATCGAGAAGGTCGGGCGCCGTCTGGGCGAGCCCGGTCGTCGCGTCCAGCAGTGCCGACACCGTCGAGGGGCCGGCATCGGTGCTGACGATCGAATTGAGTTGATCGAGAAGGTGATTCAGTTGCGCGCCGGCGTTCAGCAGGCTCACGCGGCGGTGGTCGGTGGCTGCACCCAGGGCGGCCAGGATTCCCACCGACCTGTCGTCGCGGCCACGTCCCGCCGCGGCGAGCAGGTCACGCAGCTTACTGACGGTCGTCTGGAACAGGACGGTCGGCAGCTGGTTGTCCTCCAGGATGTGGGCACCGTTGCGGATTTTCGCACCGGGGCCGTTGCCCACCAGTTGCACCGACGAGACGGCGAAGACGTTACTGGGCACCACGCGTGCGGTCACATTGGCCGGAATCGACTTGGCGTAGTCCTCTTTGAGATCGATATGGACATAGTTGGGCTTGCCGTGGGCCGCGGGCACGACACCGTTGACCAGGCCGACGAGCACGCCGTGATATTTGACATCGGACTTCTGCGGAAGGCCATCGCCCACGTTGACCAGGTCGGCCACTACCCGCACGTAAGCGTCCAGTCTCCCAGTCGATTTGACCAACATCGCGGTGGTGACCAGGGCGCTGACCACCACAACCGCAATGCCGATGCCGAACAGCTGCCGGTCCGACGGGCCGCGGCCGTCCAGCTCAAAGGAATTGGGCATCTTCCACCGACCTACCCGCCGAACCTCGCGCCGGAGTCGACGCCCCACAGCGCCATGGTGAGCAGCATGTTCACGATGATCACGACGGTGATGCTGGCCCGCATGCCGTGCCCCGCGGCAACGCCGACGCCCTCCGGGCCGCCGCTGGCGTAATACCCGTAGTAGCACTGGATCGTGGACGCGATCCACACGAAGATGACCGCCTTGATCAACGAATAGACGATGTCCTGGCCGGCCAACATCAGCGTGAAGTAGTGCAGGTAGGAGCCGGTCGAGCCGCCGCTACCGATGCCGACCACGACCTGCGTGCTCAGATACCCGATCGCCAGGCAGGCGGCATACAGCGGGACGATCGCGACCACCGACGCGATCAGCCGGGTGGTCACCAGGTACGGAATCGGGCGGATGGCAATCGATTCCATCGCGTCGATCTCCTCGGCGATGCGCATGGATCCCAGCTGGGCGGTGAAGCGGCAGCCGCCCTGCATGGCGAATGCGAGGGACGCCATCAGGGGAGCCAGCTCGCGGGTATTGACCAACGACGACACGAACCCGGTGGCGGGCCCCAGGCCGAGCAGGTCCAGGAAGTTGTAACCCTCGATGCCGACGAGGGCGCCGACGGTCATGCCGAGCACGACGGCCACGCCGGCGGTGCCCCCACCCACCACGATCGAACCGTTGCCCCAGGTGATGTTCGACAGCAGCCGCAGGAACTCGGCGCTGTACTGGCGCAAGGCGAGTGGCACGGCGACCAGCGCCCGGACGAAGAAGACGAGCAGGTGGCCGAGCCGGACGATCGGCGCTGTGCCGCGGCGGTAGAGACGGACGAGCGGCACCGAAATCGGTGCGAAAGGCTGATAAGCCGAGGCCGTCACGTCAGAGCCCCGTCCTGGGCGACAACATGATGTAGAGCTGGCTGATGGCGACGTTGACGATCATCAACAGCAGGATCGCCTCGACCACAGCGGCATTCACCGAGTTCGCGACGCCGGTCGGTCCGCCCTTGGTGGACAAGCCTTTCTGGCTCGACACGATCGCCACAATGGCGCCGAACACGATCGCCTTGATCAGCGCCAAGATCATGTCACCGGTGGTCGCGAACGACGCGAACGTCGACACGAAGCTGCCCGGCGCCCCGTTCTGGAAGTACACGTTGAACATGTAGCTCGCGAAGAACCCGGCGAAGCACACGACGCCGGTGAGTGCCACGCCGATCATCACCGCGGCGGCGAAGCGGGGGACGACCAGGCGGCGGATCACCGAGACGCCCATCACCTCCATCGCGTCAGTCTCTTCGCGCATCGTCCGCGAACCCAGGTCGGCGGTGATGGCCGACCCGACCGCCGAGGCCATGAGGACCGCGGCCACCAGCGAGGCCCCCTGCCGGATGACCGCGAGCCCGCTGGCCGCCCCGGCCAGCGACGTGGCGCCGACCTGGCCGGCCAGCAACGCGAACTGGATGGACAGGGTGACGCTGATCGGCAGCGACACCAGGATCGTCGGCAGCACGGCGGTGCCGGCCATGAATGCGCCCTGCCGGACGAACTCCTGCCACTGGAATCGCCCGGTCACCAGGTCGTAGAAGAAGTATTGAACGGTTCGCACAACCAGCACGAACTGTTCACCTACCGTCGTCAGCGAGGCGACCGGGTGACGTTTGACGTACCCGACGGACCAGTTCCGGATGGCGGTGACGCCATCAAGCTCCGCCGTCGTCATAGCGGCATGACCTGCGGTCCATCTAGCAAACCGGTGGAACAGGTCATCGCGTACCAGCTACCGCTTTCATCGGCCCTCATCCCACCCCTAAATCCTGAGTGCCGAGCGAAGGGCCTTGGGCAGCCGTTGGACCCTATCCTTATTAAAATAGTGTCAACAAGCACCAAGGCTCCGCAGCTCATCGGTGTGTGCTGCATCACAATAGCTTACTTGATAGGGACTTTCAATAGTGTAGAGTCACTCATCTGAGTTCGTCGCTGGACGGCGCCGTGGGGTTCTAATGTCGGATTGACGAAGGTGATGGCATGCCCTCAGCAAACATATCGTTGCGGGACCGACGCCGTGCTGAGCTGCTTTCCCTGATCCAACGGACCGCCCATCAGCTCTTCGCCGAACGGGGCTTCGAGGCGGTGACGACTGAGGACATCGCAGCGGCCGCCGGGATCTCCATCAGCACGTATTTCCGGTATGCGCCCACCAAGGAGGGCCTGCTGGTCGATCCCGTCCGGGAGGCCGCCGCCGAGATCGTCGGTTCGTACAGCGCCAGGCCGCCACACGAGTCGCCGGTCGAGGCGCTGATCCAGCTGTTCGTCACGCGCGCCAGCGATGCCAGCGACGTTGACAACCTCGACACCTGGCGTCAAGCGGTCGCGACCGCGCCCCACTTGTTGAGCAAATCCGTATTGGTCAGCGAAACCGATCACGGCACGCTGATCGAGCAGGTCGCCCACCGGATGAATGTCGATGCGGCGGTTGATATTCGGCCCGCGCTGTTGGTCCACACCAGTTTGGCCACGGTGCAATTCGTGCTCGATGGATGGCTGACCTCGAACATCGACGAGCGCCCACCGTTTCATGTGCAGTTGGAGGAAGCGCTGCGCATCACGCTCGCCGGATTCGAAGGACGAAGCGGTTCAGAACCGGGCCGGGGCTAAACCGCCGTGACTTTGCTCGCCGCCGCGTGACACAATCGCTGGCCGTGAAGACCTTCGAGGATCTGTTCGCCGAACTGGGCGAGCGTGCCCGTACCCGGCCGGCCGGCAGCGCGACGGTCGCCGCGCTGGACGGCGGCGTCCACGGGCTGGGCAAGAAGATCCTCGAGGAAGCCGGCGAAGTGTGGCTGGCCGCCGAACACGAATCCGATGACGCGCTGGCCGGGGAGATCAGCCAGTTGCTCTACTGGACGCAGGTGTTGATGGTGGCGCGCGGGCTGACCCTCGACGACGTTTATCGGAAGCTATGACCATGCTGCGGGTTGCGGTTCCCAACAAGGGCACGCTGAGCGAGCCGGCCAGCGAAATCCTCGCCGAGGCGGGCTACCGGCGCCGCACCGATTCCAAGGACCTGACCGTCATCGACCCGGCCAACCAGGTCGAGTTCTTCTTCTTGCGGCCCAAAGACATTGCCATCTATGTGGGTTCGGGAGAACTGGACTTCGGCATCACCGGCCGGGACCTGGTGGGCGATTCCGACGCACCGGTGCGCGAACGGCTGGCGCTGGGATTCGGCTCGTCGAGCTTTCGCTACGCCGGCCCGGCCGGGCGCGACTGGAAGATCGCCGATCTGGCCGGCAAACGGATCGCGACCGCCTACCCCAATCTGGTCCGAAAAGACTTGTCCGGGCGCGGTATTGAGGCCACAGTCATCAGGCTCGACGGTGCGGTGGAGATCTCGATCCAGCTCGGCGTCGCCGACGCCATCGCCGACGTGGTGGGTTCCGGGCGCACCCTGAGCCTGCACAACCTCGTGGCCTTCGGCGAACCGCTGTGCGATTCGGAAGCGGTGCTGATCGAGAGCGACCACAGCAGTAAGTCCGGCACGCAGACGGCGCGCGATCAACTAGTGGCGCGGATCCAGGGTGTGGTCTTCGGCCAGCAGTATCTGATGCTCGACTACGACTGCCCCCGTTCGGTGCAGGATAAGGCCACGGCGATCACGCCGGGGCTGGAGTCGCCCACCATCGCGCCCTTGGCCGACCCGGACTGGGTGGCCATCCGCGCGCTGGTGCCGCGTCGGGGCGTCAACGAGATCATGGACGAGTTGGCCGCCATCGGCGCCAAGGCGATCCTGGCGTCCGACATCAGGTTTTGCCGGTTCTGATTGCGCACGCGGTGCAAAACCCGCGGCTGTGTTAGCGTCCGCCTCGGGGGACTGCCCTGGTTGGCGTGTGGGCCGTCCCCGCATTGGTCGCCGGCGTTCGTCTCCCAGGAGGGTCTTCCGTGACACACGCACTTCTTGTCTTGCTGGCTTTATTGATTGGTGTCGTGGCCGGGCTGCGCTCGCTGACGGCGCCCGCCGTCGTCGCCTGGGCCGCTTACCCCGCAGTCCTTGGCTGGATCGACCTGCACGGCACGTGGGCGGGCTGGATGGCCAGCATTATCACGGTGATCATCTTCACCGTTCTCGCTGTGGGCGAACTGATCAACGACAAGCTGCCCAAGACGCCGGCACGCACCGCGCCGCCGATCTTCGCGGCCCGGATCATCATGGGCGGGCTCGCGGGCGCGGCCCTTGGCGCGTGGCCGCACTGGACGTTCACCGCGCTGGGCGCCGGCGTCATCGGGGCGGTGCTGGGCACCCTCGGCGGCTACCACGCGCGCAAACGGCTGGTCGCCGCGACGGGCGGCAAGGACCTGCCGATCGCCTTGCTCGAGGACGCCGTCGCGATCGTGGGCGGGTTCGCCATCCTTGCGGCGACGGGTCACGTGCTGACCGAATACCTGCTGACGGCGGTTAAGTGACAGAGCATTTCGATGCGATCATCGTCGGCGCGGGGCAGGCCGGCCCGCCGCTGGCAGGCCGGCTGACCGCAGCCGGGCAGCGCGTCGCGGTGATCGAGCGCAAGCTGATCGGTGGCACCTGCGTCAACACCGGATGCATCCCGACCAAAACGATGGTGGCCTCCGCGCATGCAGCCCATCTGGCGCGCCGCGGCGCGGACTACGGCGTCGGGACCGGGCCGGTCAGCGTCGACATGGCGAAGGTCAAGTCCCGCAAGGACGAGATCATGCTCGGCAACCGCAAGGGCGTCGAGGATTGGCTCGAGGGAATGAACGGCTGCACCGTGTTTCGCGGTCACGCGGTCTTTCAGGATCCGCACACGCTGCGCGTCGGCGACGATGTGCTGCACGCCGACCGCATCTTTCTCAACGTCGGTGGGCGTGCGGTGGTGCCCGACATCCCGGGCCTGTCCGACGTCGAGTTCCTCACCAACGTGTCGATTCTCGAACTTCACACGGTGCCAACGCATCTCATCATCGTCGGGGGCGGCTACATCGCGCTGGAGTTCGCGCAGATGTACCGGCGGTTCGGGGCCCGGGTGACCATCGTCGAACGGGAACCGCGACTGGCGTCGCGCGAAGACGAGGACGTCTCGGCAGCCGTCGAAGCAATCCTGCGAGCCGAAGGCATCGACGTCATCGTCGGTGCCGACGATGTGCGAATAGCCAAGACCGGCAATGGATTCGAGCTAACCCCTCGTGCGGGCGCCGCCCCCGTTGAGGGGAGCCACCTGTTGCTGGCGGTGGGTCGACGCCCCAACACCGACGACCTCGGTCTGCAAGCGGCCGGGGTGCAGACCGACGCGCGCGGCTACATCGTGGTCGACGACCAGCTCAAGACCAGCGTCGATCACATCTGGGCGATGGGCGACTGCAACGGCAAGGGCGCGTTCACCCACACCTCCTACAACGACTTCGAGATCGTCGCCGCCAATCTGCTGGACGACGACCCGCGCCGGGTGAGCGACCGGATCACCACCTACGCGCTCTACATCGATCCGCCGCTCGGGCGTGCCGGCATGACCGTCGATCAGGTCCGCGCGTCGGGCCGCAAGGCGTTGGTCGGCAAGCGGCCGATGACCCGAGTCGGCCGGGCGGTGGAAAAGGGTGAGACGCAGGGTTTCATGAAAGTCGTGGTGGACGCCGAAACCCAGCAGATCCTGGGGGCCGCCGTCTTCGGGGTCGGCGGCGACGAGGCCATCCACGGCATTCTGGACGTCATGTCGGCGAAAGCGCCCTACACCAGGCTGTCGCGGACCATGCACATCCATCCCACGGTCAGCGAGCTGATTCCTACGATGCTGCAGGAGCTTTCGCCGCTCGACTAGGCTGCCGGTTGGGTCGGAAGCGAAGCATCCTGTGCGCCAAGGGATTCCGGCCATCCCGGGTAGGCCGGCGGCGTTCCCCCGAACAGCGGGCAGTGCTGCTGGTGGGGACACCAGTCGCACAGCCGCGACTGGGTGGGACGGAAATCGCCGGTCTGCCCGGCGGATTGGATGGCCCGCCAGATCGCCATCAGCGTCTTCTCGAACCGCAGCAGCTCGTCGCGATCGGGTGTGTAGTCCAGCACCTGGCCGTCGGCCAGATAGATGAGCCGCAGCCGGGTGGGCTGCACGCCGCGCGAACGCAACAGTGCCACCGCGTAGAACTTCATCTGGAACATGGCCTTGAACTCGGCCAGGGCTCGCGCGGCCGGCGGGGCCTTGCCGGTCTTGTAGTCGACCACCCGAAGCTCGCCGGTGGCCGCGACGTCGATCCGGTCGATGAAGCCACGCAGCAGGGTGCCGTCGGCAAGCTCGACCTCCACCCGCTGCTCGCAACATTCCGGGTCGAACCGGGTGGGGTCCTCGAGCCGGTAATACCCGGCGAGCAACGCCTGCGCCTCGGCCAGCAGTTGCGTGCGCTGCGCCGGATCCATGTCGGCGGTCATCTCCGGCGTCGCGGCGATGATCTGGTCCCACGCGGGCTCCACCAGCGACATGGCGGTGTCGGGGCCGCGCTGCTCGGCGGGCAGGCCGTAAAGCTGTTGCAGGGCGGCATGGACCAGCGATCCGCGCAGCTGCGCGGCCGACGGCGCCTCGGGCAACCGGTCGATGGCGCGGAACCGGTACAGCAGCGGGCATTGCTTGAAGTCCGCGGCACGCGACGGCGACAGGGCCGGGCGGTACACCTGCCCTGCCGGGCGCTCCGCCGACTGGGGCGCCTCCGGCTGGACGATCATGTCGGCAGCCTAGGACTGGGCACCGACAACCCCCAAACACCTGCGGCGGCGAGTCGGCTGGCACGCTAGACCGCGTGTCCGTAACCGGCCCGTTCACTGAGGGCGAGCGCGTCCAGCTCACCGATGCCAAGGGCCGGCACTACACGGTTGTGCTCACCGCGGGCGCCGAGTTTCACACGCATCGCGGGGCGATTTCGCACGACGCGCTGATCGGGCTCGAGCAGGGCAGCGTGATCAAGTCCAGCAACAACGCCGTGTACCTGGCGATGCGGCCCCTGTTGATCGACTACGTCATGTCGATGCCGCGCGGGCCCCAGGTGATCTACCCGAAGGACGCCGCCCAGATCGTGCACGAGGGCGACATCTTCCCGGGCGCGCGTGTGCTGGAGGCCGGCGCGGGCTCCGGCGCGCTGACCTGCTCGCTGCTGCGGGCGGTCGGGCCAGAAGGCCGGGTGATCTCCTACGAACAGCGCGCCGACCACGCCGAGCACGCCGAACGCAACGTGTCGGTGTTTCACGGGGGCCAGGCACCTGACAACTGGCAACTGATCATCGGCGACGTCGCCGGCTCCGAGCTGCCGGACGGATCCTTCGACCGCGCCGTGCTCGACATGCTCGCGCCGTGGGAGGTGCTGGAATCGGTCGCGCGACTGCTGATCCCCGGTGGCGTGCTGATCATCTACGTGGCCACCGTCACGCAGCTGTCGCGCGCGGTCGAGGCCCTGCGGGCGCAGCAGTGCTGGACCGAGCCGCGGTCCTGGGAGACATTGCAGCGCGGATGGAACGTCGTCGGTCTCGCGGTACGGCCGCAGCATTCGATGCGTGGGCACACCGCCTTCCTGATCTTCACGCGACGGCTCGCACCCGGCGTCGTCGCGCCCGTGCCGTTGGGCCGCAAGCGGGAAGGCCGGGACGGCTAGCGGGTGGTCGCATCGGCTACCCGAGGTCCTCGCTGCGCACCAGGGAGCGTCGCACCGACAGCAGCTCGAACTCGGGATGCGCGGCCACCAGTCGCTCGGCGGCGTCCAGGACGTCGACGGCATGACCGCGGTCGCCGGACACCGTGGCGACGCCGATGCTGGCCCGCCGATAAAGCTCATGTGAACCCGTCTCAGCCGCCGACACGCTGAACTTGCGCTGCAACTCCGCGACGACGGGACGAATGACCGACCGCTTCTGTTTGAGTGACCGCACGTCGCCGAGCAACACGTCGAACTCGAGCCAGCCGATCCACATGCCGCGGGTCAACCCGGCGGGTTTTGCTGCTCGGGGGCGGGCTCCGGAGCGGGGGCAGGAGCAGGTTCCGGGGCCGGCGCGGGTGCGGGCGGCGGAGGCGCGGGCGGTGGCGGCGCGGGCGGTGGCGGCGGTGGCGCCGCGGGCGGGGGGCGCTGGTGCGGGGGCTGGGTTCGGCGGGTGGCGGCGCCGGGGGCGGCGCGGGTGGCGGCGGCGGGGGAGGCGCGGGAGCCCCCGAAGTCGGAGCCGCCGGCGACTTCCCCAGGGCCAGCAGCATTTCGGCGGTGTGCCGGGACAGCTGCCAACCACCCTGGAAGGGGGTGAACTCCATCGGGAAGGAGAAGTTGGCGTTGTTGACCTGGGCGGTATGCACAGCGATGGTGGTCTTCACGTTCGACGGGTTCTTGTCCGACCATGCGATGTCGTTCGCGTTGAACGTCATGGGCAGGTAGCCGTTGTCGCGCAAGGCGTTGGTGAACTTATCCAGGGTGGCCGCGCTCTCCGGCGTCGCGCCTTCCACCAGATTCACCTTGCTGGCGCCCGGAACGTTCGGGTCGGTGAGTCGGGCGAGCACGTCGGTGAGCGCTTCGGGTGGCGGCAGGGGAGCCGTGACCGGCGCAGCAACCTCGCTCGAGGAGGCCGGCGGCAGCGAAGAGGCGGCCGATGAATCACTCTTCAGGTGCGGCGACGAACACGCCGCGAGCCCAACTGCCGCCGCCGCGGTGGCGGCGCTCAGCGCTACTAACAGTGGCCGGTGCATCCAGTCGGTCGGCCGGCTAGGCGGCTCTGGCCGCTTCGCGAAGGAAGGCTGTCGCTAAGGTCGGGCCGATGGGTGCAACTGAAGTCACACCGGCGGCGGGGGCTGCGACGGCGACGCGGGTCGAGCCTGTGGCGAGGCTTTTTGCGGTCACGGCGGCCCTTTCGATCATCACGATTAGTGGCCGAGATTACCAGCGTGACGAAAATCTTAACTTTTCGTGGGTATTTGACTACGCACATCAATCGGCAATCGCCGGTAGCTTTGAAGTATCCGCCGCGCCAATTCGGTGTGGGAAAGGAGCGCAAGATGAATAGCTCAGAGCGTTCTGACGCATTCGGAACCCCCCACGAATCAGACATGTCCAGCGGCGACGAGGCCGAGTTGGAGCAACTACGCCGCGAGGCAGCGATGTTGCGTGAGCAGCTCGACCACGCGGCCGGCTCGCATGGCGGCGCCCGCTCCGCGCGCGATGTGCATCAGCTGGAAGCGCGCATCGACTCCCTTGCGTCGCGGAACTCCAAGTTGATGGAGACCCTCAAAGAGGCCCGCCAGCAACTGCTGGCGCTGCGTGAGGAAGTCGATCGGTTGGGGCAGCCGCCGAGCGGTTACGGCGTCCTGCTCGCCACCCACGAGGACGACACCGTCGACGTGTTCACCTCCGGTCGCAAGATGCGGCTGACCTGCTCGCCGAACATCGAAATCCCGTTGTTGCGCAAGGGTCAGACGGTCCGCCTCAACGAGGCCCTCACCGTCGTCGAGGCCGGTACGTACGAATCGGTCGGCGAGATTTCCACGTTGCGTGAACTGCTGGCCGACGGGCACCGCGCCCTCGTCGTCGGGCACGCCGACGAGGAGCGCATCGTCTGGCTGGCCGAGCCGCTGGTCGCCGAGAACCTGCCGGAAGGTCATCCCGACGCGCTCAACGACGACACTCGGCCGCGCAAGCTGCGGCCCGGCGACTCGTTGTTGGTCGACACCAAGGCCGGTTACGCCTTCGAGCGCATCCCCAAGGCCGAGGTCGAGGACCTGGTGCTGGAAGAGGTGCCCGACGTCAGCTACCTGGACATCGGTGGCCTCACTCGCCAGATCGAGCAGATCCGCGACGCCGTGGAGCTGCCGTTCCTGCACAAGGAGCTGTACCGCGAGTACGCGCTGCGTCCGCCCAAAGGTGTGCTGCTCTACGGCCCGCCCGGTTGCGGTAAGACGCTGATTGCTAAGGCCGTGGCCAACTCGTTGGCCAAGAAGATGGCCGAGGTGCGCGGCGACGACGCCCGCGAGGCCAAGTCCTACTTCTTGAACATCAAGGGGCCCGAACTTCTCAACAAGTTCGTCGGCGAGACCGAGCGGCACATCCGACTGATCTTCCAGAGGGCACGCGAGAAGGCGTCGGAAGGCACACCAGTGATCGTGTTCTTCGACGAGATGGACTCGATCTTCCGTACCCGTGGCACCGGGGTTTCCTCGGACGTCGAGACCACGGTGGTCCCGCAGCTGCTGTCCGAGATCGACGGCGTGGAGGGGCTGGAGAACGTCATCGTGATCGGCGCCTCCAACCGTGAGGACATGATCGACCCGGCGATCCTGCGGCCCGGGCGCCTCGACGTGAAGATCAAGATCGAGCGGCCGGATGCCGAAGCGGCGCAAGACATCTTCTCGAAGTACTTGGTCGAGACGCTGCCGGTGCACGCCGACGACCTGGCCGAGTTCGGCGGCGACCGCGCGCTGTGCATCAAGACGATGATCGAAAAGGTCGTAGACCGGATGTACTCCGAGATCGACGACAACCGGTTCCTGGAGGTCACCTACGCGAACGGTGACAAGGAAGTCATGTACTTCAAGGACTTCAACTCCGGGGCGATGATCCAGAACGTCGTCGACCGCGCGAAGAAGAACGCGATCAAGTCAGTGCTGGAGACCGGTCAGCCCGGTCTGCGCATCCAGCATCTGCTGGACTCGATCGTCGACGAGTTCGCCGAGAACGAGGACCTGCCCAACACCACCAACCCCGATGACTGGGCGCGGATTTCGGGCAAGAAGGGCGAGCGGATCGTCTACATCCGCACCCTGGTCACCGGCAAGAGCTCGAGCGCGTCGCGGGCAATCGACACCGAATCCAACCTGGGTCAGTACCTGTAGGGCTCGGCGGTCAGTCGGTCACCAGCGAGTAGCTGTTCGTCAGATTGTCCTGCAGCACCTGGGCCGGCCGCTGCGTTGTGTCCACGCGCAATTCGTCGCTGAGCACGCGCGGTTGGTAGGCCCACCCCGCCGGCAGGTCGAGACGATCGGCAAGGCCCGGTAGGTCCGCGCGCGACAGCGTGGCGTCGGCGACCTGACTCCAGGTCTGCATGATCCAGCGCTGGCTTTGGGGATCGATGAGTTCGTACACCTCTTGGCCGGCGTTGAAGACGAACACCGTGTGGCGGTTGACCGTGTTGGGGATGTACGGCGCCGGGTTCATCGACGACAGCAGGACGGTGGCTTGCTGGATCATTTCGATCCCGCCAAAGGATTTCGTGATCTGCGGCCCCCGGGCTTGTTTTTCGATGGCGTTCATCAGCCAATACCGGGGACCGTTGAGCAGGGCTGCGGCCGCCCCGTGTTCGGTGGCGATGGCGTGCGTGTCCAGCGCCGACCACAGCTCCTGGGGGCAGTCGTTGAGCGGGAAGCTGTTGTACACCGTTGCCTGCGGACCCGCCTCGCCCCGTGTTACCAGGAGTACCTCGCCGTAGCGCTTGCCGGACAGGTCGAGTGCGTGCTTACCGACGGCGTGGTCGGATCCAGGGGCGGACACAGGGTGAAATTAGTCACTGGTGTCGGCGCCGTCAACACGACGGACGGTGACCCGGCGGCGCCGTGGTAGCGGTTACGCGCCGCCAAAGTCGCGGCCGGCTCGCGTGCGCCCGCCGCACGGGCCGCTTCGTCGCCCGGCTGGACCTGATTGGCCGGCTCCTGCGCGCCCCGCCGCACGGGCCGCTTCGTCGTCCGGCCTACGCTTAGGTCATGCAACGAATCATCGGGACGGAGGTCGAATACGGCATTTCATCGCCATCGGACCCGACGGCCAACCCGATCCTCACCTCGACGCAGGCCGTTTTGGCTTATGCGGCCGCTGCGGGGATTCAGCGCGCCAAGCGCACCCGCTGGGATTACGAGGTGGAATCGCCGTTGCGGGATGCCCGCGGCTTCGACCTGAGCCGGTCGGCCGGCCCGCCCCCGGTGGTGGACGCCGACGAGGTCGGCGCGGCCAACATGATCCTCACGAACGGCGCGCGGCTCTACGTCGACCACGCACACCCCGAATACTCCGCGCCCGAGTGCACCGACCCGCTCGACGCGGTGATCTGGGACAAGGCCGGCGAGCGCGTGATGGAGGCCGCGGCACGCCACGTCGCCAGCGTGCCCGGGGCCGCGAAATTGCAGCTCTACAAGAACAACGTCGACGGCAAGGGCGCCTCCTACGGGTCGCACGAGAACTATCTGATGTCGCGGCAGACGCCGTTTTCGGCAATCATCGCCGGGCTGACCCCCTTTCTGGTCTCCCGGCAGGTGGTCACCGGTTCCGGACGAGTCGG
The DNA here is from genome assembly GCF_019668465.1 of Mycobacterium senriense. Lineage (NCBI taxonomy): Bacteria > Bacillati > Actinomycetota > Actinomycetes > Mycobacteriales > Mycobacteriaceae > Mycobacterium > Mycobacterium senriense. Next base: position 4,211,160 of record NZ_AP024828.1, read on the forward strand.
CATCGGGCCCTCCGGTGACGAGCCCGGGTTTCAGCTGTCCCAGCGGTCGGACTACATCGAGGTCGAGGTCGGCCTCGAGACCACGCTCAAGCGCGGCATCATCAACACCCGCGACGAACCGCACGCCGACGCCGACCGTTATCGGCGCCTGCACGTCATCATCGGCGACGCCAACCTCGCCGAGACGTCGACGTATCTGAAGCTGGGCACCACCGCGCTGGTGCTTGACCTGATCGAAGAGGGCCCGGCGCACAGCATCGACCTGAGCGACCTGGCGCTGGCGCGGCCGGTGCATGCGGTCCACGCGATCAGCCGCGATCCCTCGCTGCGCACCGCCGTGGCGCTGGCCGACGGTCGCGAGCTGACCGGGCTTGCGCTGCAACGGGTTTACCTCGATCGGGTGGCCAAACTGGTCGACAGCCGAGACCCCGATCCGCGCGCGTGCGACATCGTCGAAACCTGGGCGCACGTGCTCGACCAGCTCGAGCGCGACCCGATGGAATGCGCGGAAATCCTGGACTGGCCCGCCAAGCTGCGCCTGCTCGAAGGGTTCCGGCAGCGCGAAAACCTGAGCTGGTCGGCGCCGCGACTGCACCTCGTGGACCTGCAATATTCCGACGTCCGGCTGGACAAGGGCCTGTACAACCGGCTGGTCGCGCGCGGCTCGATGAAGCGCCTGGTGACCGAACACCAGGTGCTCGAAGCGGTGGACAAACCGCCGACGGACACCCGCGCGTACTTCCGCGGTGAATGCCTGCGCAGGTTCGGCGCCGACATCGCCGCGGCCAGCTGGGACTCGGTGATTTTCGATCTCGGTGGTGACTCCCTAGTCCGCATTCCGACGCTGGAGCCGCTGCGCGGCAGCAAGGCGCACGTCGGGGCACTGCTGGACTCGGTGAACAGCGCCGCCGAGCTGGTGGAGCAACTCACCAGCTAGGTGCCGGTTCACCGCGGGAACGTCGGGGTTGACCGGTAGGCTAGGAAAGACCAACGGGCAGTGTGGCTTGATCGGTGAATAAGCCATTCAAAGGGCCCACACAACGCAGGAGGCGGCGATGGCTCAGGAGCAGACCAAGCGTGGCGGTGGTGGCGACGACGAAGACGACGTCGCCGGCAGCACCGCCGCGGGCCAAGAGCGCCGGGAGAAGCTAGCCGAGGACACCGACGATCTGCTCGACGAGATCGACGACGTGCTCGAGGAGAACGCTGAGGACTTCGTTCGCGCGTATGTCCAAAAGGGCGGACAGTGACCTGGCCTTTCTCTAATCGCCTGTCCACCAATTCCGCACTCTCAAGAGACCCCGCTATCGACCTCTCGTCATTTGCTGAGCTGCTGCGACGCCAGGCGCCGGAATTGCTGCCGGCGAGCTTGTCCGGCACGCAATCGGATGCCGCCACCGGGCAGTTGCCGCACGGCACCACCATCGTCGCGCTGAAATACCCCGGCGGCGTCGTGCTCGCCGGCGACCGGCGTTCGACGCAGGGCAACATGATCGCCGGGCGTGACGTCAAGAAGGTGTACATCACCGACGACTACACCGCCACCGGCATCGCCGGCACCGCCGCCATCGCGGTCGAGTTCGCCCGCCTTTATGCGGTGGAACTCGAGCATTACGAAAAGCTCGAAGGCGTGCCGCTCACGTTCGCCGGCAAGGTGAACCGGCTGGCGATCATGGTGCGCGGAAACCTGGCGGCCGCAATGCAGGGCCTGATCGCGTTGCCGTTGCTGGCGGGCTACGACATCGACGCGCCCGATCCCGAAGGCGCCGGCCGCATCGTGTCTTTCGACGCCGCCGGCGGCTGGAACCTGGAAGAGGAGGGCTACCAGTCGGTGGGGTCGGGCTCGATCTTCGCCAAGTCGTCGATGAAGAAGTTGTACTCGCAGGTCACCGACGCCGACTCCGCGGTGCGGGTCGCGATCGAGGCGCTCTACGACGCGGCCGATGACGATTCCGCCACCGGCGGACCGGATCTGGTGCGCGGGATCTATCCCACCGCGGTCACCATCGGCGCCGAAGGCGCGCTGGAAGTACCGGAGGCACGCATCGCCGAATTGGCCCGCGAAGTGATCCAAAGCCGTTCGCGCGCTGACACTTTCGGCCCCGATGGTGGTGAGAAGTGAGCTTCCCGTATTTCATCTCACCTGAGCAGGCGATGCGCGAGCGCAGCGAGCTCGCGCGTAAAGGCATCGCCCGGGGCAAGAGCGTGGTTGCCCTGGTCTACGCCGGTGGTGTGCTCTTCGTCGCGGAGAACCCGTCACGGTCGTTGCAGAAGATCAGCGAACTCTACGACCGCGTCGGCTTCGCGGCCGCCGGCAAGTTCAACGAATTCGACAACTTGCGCCGTGGCGGAATCCAATTCGCCGACACCCGCGGCTACGCCTACGACCGCCGCGACGTCACGGGCCGCCAGCTGGCCTATGTCTACGCGCAGACCCTGGGCAGCATTTTCACCGAGCAGGCCAAGCCCTACGAGGTGGAATTGTGTGTCGCCGAGGTCGCGCACTACGGCGAGAGCAAACCACCTGAGCTGTACCGGATTACCTACGACGGATCGATCGCGGACGAGCCGCATTTCGTCGTGATGGGTGGTACCACCGAGCCGATCGTCACCGCGCTGAAGGATTCGTATGCGGAGAACGCCGATCTGCGGGAGGCGACCCACATCGCCGTGAAGGCGCTGCGGGCCGGCAGCGAGGCGTCCAACGGCGACCAGTCCACCCTCGACGTGGGCAGCCTGGAAGTCGCCATCTTGGATGTCAACCGGCCGCGACGGGCCTTCCGGCGGATCAATCGCGCGACCCTGGAGAATTTGCTGCGCGAGCTGGATTCCAACGGCTCGGAAGGCGGCGGCGAACCGTCCGAGTCTGACGGCGACTCCTCCGCATAGACCCCAACCGCCGCCCACATTCGACCGGTGCTGATGGCTCAGGTGGTGCGAAAGGTGCGGGTGAGCTAGTTCGCGGCCAGGGCGTCGGTGCGGGCGGCCGGGTGGTTCACCGCGCCCCGCGCGGCCGCTCACCGTTCGACGGGAAACTTCGTCGAACCGATACGCGCGGCTTGCTCACCGTCCCGGTCGGACAGCAAGTACCCTCGATTACGTGCAGCGACGAATCATGGGCATCGAGACCGAGTTCGGCGTGACGTGCACGTTCCACGGCCACCGCCGGCTCAGCCCGGATGAGGTCGCCCGCTACCTGTTCCGTCGCGTCGTGTCCTGGGGCCGCAGCTCCAACGTCTTCCTGCGTAACGGCGCCCGCCTGTATCTCGACGTGGGTAGCCACCCCGAGTACGCCACCGCCGAGTGCGACAGCCTGGTACAGCTGGTCACCCACGACCGCGCCGGCGAGTGGGTGCTGGAGGACCTGCTGGTCGACGCCGAGCAGCGGCTCGCCGACGAGGGCATCGGCGGTGACATCTACCTATTCAAGAACAACACCGATTCAGCGGGCAACTCGTACGGGTGCCACGAGAACTACCTGATCGTGCGGGCCGGCGAGTTCTCCCGGATCTCCGACGTGCTGCTGCCGTTTCTGGTCACCCGCCAACTGATCTGCGGGGCCGGCAAGGTATTGCAGACCCCCAAGGCCGCGACGTTCTGCCTCTCCCAACGCGCCGAGCACATTTGGGAGGGCGTCTCCTCGGCCACCACCCGCAGCAGGCCGATCATCAACACCCGCGACGAGCCGCACGCCGACGCCGAGAAGTACCGGCGCCTGCACGTGATCGTCGGGGACTCCAACATGTGTGAGACCACCACCATGCTCAAGGTGGGCACGGCCGCGTTGGTGCTGGAGATGATTGAAGCCGGCGTCCCGTTCCGAGACTTCTCGCTGGACAACCCCATCCGCGCCATCCGCGAGGTCAGCCACGACGTCACCGGCCGTCGTCCCGTGCGGCTGGCGGGCGGGCGGCAGGCCAGCGCGCTGGACATCCAGCGCGAGTACTACAGCCGGGCCGTCGAGCACCTGCAGACCCGGGAGCCCAACGCGCAGATCGAGCAGATCGTCGACCTGTGGGGCCGCCAGCTCGACGCGGTCGAGAGCCAGGACTTCGCCAAGGTCGACACCGAGATCGATTGGGTGATCAAGCGCAAGCTCTTCCAGCGCTACCAGGACCGCTACAACATGGAGCTGTCCGACCCGAAGATCGCGCAGCTGGACCTCGCCTACCACGACATCAAGCGCGGACGTGGCGTCTTCGATCTGCTACAGCGCAAGGGGCTGGCCACGCGCGTCACCACCGACGAGGAGATTGCCGAAGCCGTCGACAACCCGCCGCAGACCACCAGGGCGCGGCTGCGCGGCGAGTTCATCAGCGCGGCCCAGGCCGCCGGCCGGGACTTCACCGTCGACTGGGTGCACCTCAAGCTCAACGACCAGGCCCAGCGCACCGTGCTGTGCAAGGACCCCTTCCGGGCGGTCGACGAGCGGGTCAAGCGCCTGATCGCGAGCATGTAGCCGCACGTCGGCTCGGCAACCGTCACATCGGCCCGCCGGCACGGACCTGGCCGCATTGAATACCGCGACGCGAACGGCCGCGGAAGCGCCGGACGAGGTCCATCGAATAATCTGGAGCCAATGGCGACGTCAAAAGTCGAGCGGTTGGTCAATCTGGTCATCGCCCTGCTATCCACCCGCGGCTACATATCGGCGGAGAAGATCAGGTCGAGCGTGGCGGGTTACTCGGACAGCGTCAGCGCCGAGGCGTTCTCGCGCATGTTCGAGCGGGACAAGAACGAGCTGCGCGACCTCGGCATCCCGCTCGAGGTCGGCCGGGCGTCGGCCTGGGACCCCACCGAGGGCTACCGGATCAACCGTGACGCCTACTCGCTCGCGCCGGTCGACCTGACCCCCGACGAGGCGGCGGCGGTGGCCGTGGCGACCCAGTTGTGGGAGTCACCGGAACTCATCACCGCGACCCAGGGCGCGCTGCTCAAACTGCGCGCGGCCGGCGTCGACGTCGATCCGGACGCGCCGGTCGCCATCGCGTCGCCGGCCGGGGTGCCGGGCCTGCGGGGGTCGGAGGAGGTCCTCGGAATCCTGTTGTCGGCCATCGATTCCCGCCAGGCCGTGCAGTTTCCGCACCGGCCGTCCCGGGCCGAGCCGTACGCCACCCGCACCGTCGAGCCCTGGGGCGTGGTAACCGAGAAGGGCCGTTGGTACCTGGTGGGCCACGACCGCGACCGCGACGCGACCCGCACCTTCCGTCTCTCCCGGATCGGCCCGGACGTCACACCGATCGGCCCGCCGGGCACCGTCACCGTGCCGAAAGACGTTGACCTGCGCAAGATCGTGGCCCAGACCGTCACCGACGTGTCGGCGCCGACCGTCGGACAGGCCCGGGTATGGGTGGCCGACGGGCGGGCCACCGCGCTACGGCGTGCCGGCAGGCCCGTCGAAGCGCGCCAATTCGGCGGTCGCGGCGGCGAGGTGATCGAGCTCGACATCAGGTCCGCCGATCAGCTGGCCCGTGACATCGCCGGCTACGGAGCCGACGCCCTGGTGCTCGAACCGCAGTCGCTGCGCGACGACGTGCTCGCCCGGCTGCGCGCGCATGCGGGCGCGGACGCCGTCGGTGCGGGGCAACCGCCTGGCCGCGGGGGAGTGTCCGCATGACCCCCATCTCCACCCGCCTGATCCGGCTGCTCAACATGGTGCCGTATTTCCAGGCCAATCCGCGGGTCACCCGGGCCAAGGCCGCCGCCGATCTCGGCGTCTCGGCCAAGCAGCTGGAAGAAGACCTCAACCAGCTGTGGATGTGCGGTCTGCCCGGCTATTTCCCCGGCGACCTCATCGATTTCCAGTTCTCCGGGGACACCATCGAGGTGACGTTCTCCGCGGGCATCGACCGCCCGCTAAGGCTCACCTCGCCGGAGGCCACCGGACTGCTGGTGGCGTTGCGTGCGCTGGCCGACATCCCCGGCGTCGTCGACCCGGAAGCTGCGCGCAGCGCCATCGCCAAGATCGAGGGTGCTGCGGGAGCCCTCGGACACGACGCCACCCATGCGGCGTCGGCCGTCGACGAGCCCGCGCCGGTGGAGAACCGCGCCACTGCCGCGGTGCGCGCGGCCGTCCAGTCCAGGCACGCGCTGACCATCGACTACTACTCCGCCTCGCACGACACCCTGACCAGCCGGGTCGTCGACCCCATCCGGGTGCTGCTGATCGGCGGCCAAAGCTATCTAGAGGGCTGGTCGCGCGAGGCGGAAGGCGTTCGGTTGTTCCGTTTCGACCGGATCGTCGACGCCAGCGAGCTCGACGAGCCCGCCGCGCCGCCCGAGCCGGCGCTGCACGCCCCGCCGGACACCTCGCTCTTCGACGGCGATCCCGCGCTGCCGTCGGCCAAGCTGCGGGTGGCACCGGCGGCGTCCTGGATGCTCGAGTACTACCCCATGCGTGACGTGCGCGAATTGCCGGACGGATCGTGCGAAGCGGTGATGACCTACGCCTCCGAGGACTGGATGACGCGGCTGGTGCTGGGCTTCGGGGCCGACGTGCAGGTGCTGCAGCCCGCGTCCCTGGCGCAGCGGGTGCGGGACGCCGCCGCGGCCGCCGTGACGTCCTACGAAGCCCTGAGCTGATAAAAGCCGAGGCGACATGGTCCACCGCGGCGCGGCGCGGGCCCGCCGCCACATGCCGCTACTGCGGTAGCATTCGGGTGAATGTCTGGAGGTAATCAAAGTGGGCAGTCTTAGTCCGTGGCACTGGGCGATCCTCGCGGTTGTGGTGATCTTGCTGTTCGGTGCCAAGAAGCTCCCCGATGCGGCGCGTTCGTTGGGTAAGTCGATGCGGATCTTCAAGTCCGAGCTCCGCGAAATGCAGACGGAGAACAAGGCGGAAACGTCGGCCTTGGGGACCCAGGGCGAGGCCTCCTCGGCGAACCCCACTCCCGTGCAGTCGCAACGGGTCGACGCGCCGACGCCCAGCGAGCAGGGGCACAGCGAAGCACGTCCGGCATAGCCGCCATCATCGTCGCGCTGCCCGAGCGCCACTGACCGAGCATCGTGAGAGTCTTCAAGGTTTCAGCGCGCACTTCCGGCCTGCTGAGGCGCCTCAACCCTCGTAACCGGCGCAGCCGAACCAACCCGGATGCGACCATGTCGCTGGTCGACCATCTGACCGAGCTGCGCACCCGGCTGCTGATCTCGCTGGCCGCGATCCTGGTGACCACGATCTTCGGGTTCGTCTGGTACTCGCATTCGATCTTCGGGCTGGAAAGCCTGGGCGAGTGGCTGCGGCACCCCTACTGTTCGCTGCCGCGGTCGGCGCGCGCGGAGATCAGCCCCGGTGGGCAATGCCGGCTGCTGGCCACCGCGCCGTTCGACCAGTTCATGCTGCGGCTCAAGGTGGGGCTGACGGCCGGGGTGGTGCTGGCCTGCCCGGTGTGGTTCTACCAGCTGTGGGCGTTCATCACGCCCGGCCTGTACCAGAAGGAACGCCGCTTCGCGGTCGCGTTCGTCATCCCCGCCGTGGTCCTGTTCGTCGTCGGCGCGGTGCTGGCCTACTTCGTACTGGCCAAGGCGCTGGGCTTCCTCCTGACCGTCGGCAGCGACGTCCAGGTGACCGCGCTGTCCGGCGACCGGTATTTCGGCTTTCTGATCAACCTGCTGGTGGTCTTCGGCGTCAGCTTCGAATTCCCGCTGCTGATCGTCATGCTCAACACCATCGGCGTGCTGCCCTACGAGCGGCTCAAGGCGTGGCGGCGCGGCCTGATCTTCGCGATGTTCGCGTTCGCGGCGATCTTCACCCCCGGATCCGACCCGTTTTCGATGACCGCGCTCGGTTTGGCGCTGTCCGTCCTCCTGGAGTTGGCCATCCAGATCTCCCGGCTGCATGACAGACGGAAGGCCAAACGTGAAGCCCAGGCCGTGATTCCCGACGACGAAGCCTCGGTCATCGAACCGCCCACCGCGATACCGGAGCCGTCGTTCACCGCCGGGCAACACGACGATGTCACCTGATCCCTCGCCGCCCCCTGACGTGACGGAGCTGGTGGAGCTCGCCCGGTTCACCGCCGAATTACCCTTCGCGCTCGACAACTTTCAGCGGCGGGCGTGCGCGGCGCTCGAGCGAGGCCACGGCGTGCTGGTCTGCGCGCCCACCGGTGCCGGCAAGACGGTGGTGGGGGAATTCGCCGTGCACCTGGCGCTGGCGTCCGGGGGCAAGTGCTTCTACACCACGCCGCTGAAAGCGCTGAGCAACCAGAAGCACACCGACCTCACGGCGCGCTACGGCCGCGACCGCATCGGCCTGCTCACCGGCGACATGTCGGTGAACGCCGATGCGCCCGTGGTGATCATGACCACCGAAGTGCTGCGCAACATGCTCTACGCCGATTCGCCTGCGCTCCACGGGCTTTCGTATGTGGTGATGGACGAGGTGCATTTCCTCGCCGACCGGATGCGCGGCCCGGTGTGGGAGGAGGTGATCCTGCACCTGCCCGACGAGGTGCGGGTGGTCAGCCTCTCGGCGACGGTCAGCAACGCCGAGGAATTCGGCGGCTGGATCCAGACCGTACGCGGCGACACGACGGTCGTGGTCGACGAGCACCGGCCGGTGCCGCTTTGGCAACACGTGTTGGTGGGCAAGCGTCTGCTGGATCTGTTCGATTACGACAACGAAAAACCGGCCGCGGATCGTCAGCCGCGCGTCAATCCCGAACTGCTGCGCTATATTTCGCACCGCCGCGAGGCGGACCGCATGGCCGACTGGCAACCCCGGCGCCGTGGCACCGGGCGGCCGTCACGTCCCCGCTTCTACCGGACGCCGTCGCGGCCGGACGTGATCGCCGGCCTCGACTCCGAGGGACTGCTGCCGGCGATCACGTTCGTGTTCTCCCGTGCCGGTTGCGACGCCGCCGTCCAGCAGTGCCTTCGCTCGCCCCTGCAGCTGACCACCCAGGAGGAGCGCGCACAGATCGCCGAGGTGATCGAGCACCGATGCGGCGATCTGGCCGACGCCGACCTGGGCGTGTTGGGCTACTACGAGTGGCGCGAGGGGCTGCTGCGCGGTCTGGCGGCCCACCACGCCGGGATGCTGCCCGTCTTCCGCCACACGGTCGAGGAACTGTTCACCGCCGGACTGGTCAGGGCCGTGTTCGCCACCGAGACGTTGGCGCTCGGGATCAACATGCCCGCCCGCACGGTGGTGCTCGAGCGGTTGGTGAAGTTCAACGGCGAGCAGCACGTGCCGCTGACACCGGGGGAGTACACGCAGCTCACTGGCCGCGCCGGGCGGCGGGGCATCGACGTCGAGGGCCACGCGGTGGTGCTGTGGAATCCCACCGAGGAAACCACCGAGCCGTCGGCGGTGGCCGGGCTGGCCTCCACCCGCACCTTCCCGCTGCGCAGCTCGTTCGCCCCGTCGTACAACATGACGATCAACCTGGTCCAGCAGATGGATCCCGAGCAGGCGCATCGGTTGCTGGAGCAGTCATTCGCGCAGTATCAGGCCGACCGCTCCGTGGTCGGGCTGGTGCGCGGCATCGAGCGCGGCACCGCGATGCTCGACGAGATCGCCGCCGAGCTCGGCGGGCCCAGGGCGCCGATCCTCGAATACGCGCGGATGCGGGCACGCATCAGCGAGATGGAGCGCGCACAGTCGCGCGCGTCCCGGCTGCAGCGACGGCAGGCCGCGAGCGACGCGCTGGCCGCACTGCGCCGCGGCGACATCATCAACATCACCCACGGCCGCCGCGGCGGCTTGGCCGTGGTGCTGGAATCAGCCCGCGACAGCTCCGACCCGCGACCGTTGGTGCTCACCGAAAACCGTTGGGCGGGAAGGATTTCGACGGCTGATTACTCGGGCGCGTCCGCACCGGTCGGTTCGATGTCACTGCCCAAGCGGATCGAACATCGTCAACCCCGGGTCCGGCGCGATCTGGCGTCGGCGCTGCGATCGGCCGCCGCCGGATTGACCATCCCGGCCCGGCGCCGCGGCGGCAGCGGGGACTCCGACGGCGAATTCCACGATCCCGAGCTGGCGTCGTTACGTGAACAACTGCGCCGGCACCCGTCGCACAACACGCCCGGCCTGGAGGCACAAGTGCGGCAGGCCGAGCGCTATCTGCGGATCGAACGGGACAACGCGCAATTGGAGAAAAAGGTTGCGGCGGCCACTAATTCACTGGCCCGGACCTTCGACCGGATCGTCGGGTTGCTCACCGAGCGCGGCTTCATCGAAGGGCGCGACGGCGATCCTCGCGTCACCGACGACGGCCGGCTGCTCGCGCGCATCTACAGCGAAAGCGACCTGTTAATCGCCGAATGCCTGCGCACCGGCACGTGGTCGGGGTTGAAGCCGGCCGAGCTGGCGGCGGTGGTCTCGACGGTGCTCTACGAAACCCGGGGTGGGGAGGGGCCTGGGGCGGGTTTCGCGGCCGACGCGCCGACCCAGCAAGTGCGGCAGGCGCTGCAGCAGACGTCGCGGCTGTCGATGGCGCTGCGCGCCGATGAGCAAACGCACCACATCGCCCCGAGCCGCGAACCCGACGACGGCTTCGTCAACGTCATCTACCGCTGGGCCAGGACCGGAGATCTGGCCTCGGCGCTGGCGGCCGCCGACCCGGCCGGCACCGGATCGCCGCTGCTCGCGGGGGATTTCGTGCGGTGGTGCCGTCAGGTGCTCGACCTGCTGGACCAGGTCCGCAACGCCGCTCCGGACGCGGAGTTACGGGCCACCGCCAAGCGGGCCATCAATGACATTCGGCGCGGCGTCGTCGCAGTTGACGCCGGGTAGGCTAGGCCGGAGCTACCGTTAAGCGCCGATAGTTGATACACAAGGGCTGAGGGAGAAAGATGAGCGGACCGCAGGGATCGGACCAGCAGTGGAAACCGCCTGGTCAGGGTCAAGGTAGCGATCACTCGTCAGACCCGACCCAGGCCGCACCGACCTGGAACGAGCAGTCGAATCAGGAGACGTCGTGGCAGGCTCCGGCCTACACGCCGCCCGCCGACTACCCGCAGTACCAGCAGCCAGCCGAACAGGCGTACCCGCAGCAGTACCCCCAGCAGCAGCCGGGCTACGTGCAGCCCGGGCAGTACGGTCAGCCCGGCCAATATGGCCAGCCGGGCCAATACGCTCAGCCGGGTCAGTATGGCCAGCCGGGCCAGTACCCGCAGCCGGGTCAGTATGGCCAGCCGGGCCAGTACCCGCAGCCCGGTCAGTACGGCCAGCCGGGCCAGTATCCGCAGCAGTACCCCGGCTACGAGCAGCCCGGCAAGAAGCGACCGGTCGGATTGATCGCCGGCGTGGGCGGCGCGATCGCCTTTCTGCTCATCGCGGTCGTGCTGGTGCTCGGCTTCTGGCAGCCCGGGTTCTTCGTCACCACCAAGCTGGACGTCAACAAGGCGCAGGCGGGGGTCCAGCAGGTTCTCAGCGACGAAACCAACGGCTACGGCGCGAAGAACGTCCAGAACGTCAAGTGCAACCACGGCCAGAACCCCACCGTCAAAAAGGGCGGGACGTTCGACTGCGACGTCAGCATCGACGGCGCGCCCAAGCACGTCACGGTGACCTTTCAGGACAACAAGGGCACCTACGAGGTCGGCCGGCCGCAGTAGCCGTCGGTCACGTCAGTTCGGCAGCGCGTCCAGGGCCTTCTGCAGGCGGCCGATCGACGAGCCGACACCCAGCTCCGTGGCCAGTTCGGCGGTGCGTCGTGGATCGGCGGCTACCAGCGGTAGTTCGTCGTCGGGCGTCGAGAAGGCGACCGGCGCGTCGGTGGCCACCCGCACCACTTTCCCGGCCGCCTCGATGTAATCCAGCGCGCCCAGCAGTTTCGCACGTATACCCTTGGCCATCTTCGACTTCGGGTCGTGAGCGACGGCCAGGATCTGTTCCAGCGAGCCGTGCTGGGCCAGCAGGGTGGCCGCGGTCTTCTCGCCGACGCCCGGGACCCCGGGAAGTCCGTCGGACGGATCGCCGCGCAGCAGGGCGAGCTCGGCATAGGCGGGGCCGGCCCTATCCACCGGCACGCCATAGTGTTCGGCGACCTCCTCGGGCCCGAACAGTGTGGCCTTGCTCAGCCCCCGGCCGAGGTAGAGCACCCGGACCGGGACGGGATCGTCCGACACCACCTGCAGCAGGTCGCGGTCACCGCTGACCACCACCACCGGATCCTTGCGTTCTTGCGCCGCCAGGGTGCCGAGCACGTCGTCGGCCTCGAAACCCTCCGCCCCGGCCGTCGGAATCCCGAACGCGTCAAGGAGTTCGGCGATCATGTCGATCTGGGGCGTCAGGTCGTCCGGGACTTCCTCGATGTCCGGCTCGTTCCGCGGCTCTTCCTCGGCCACCCGATGGGCCTTGTACGACGGGACGAGATCCACCCGGAACTGGGGACGCCAATCGAGGTCCAGGCAGACGGCCAGCCGACGGGGCCGCTGCTGGTTGATCACTACGGCCACGGAGTCGATGAATCCCCGGACGGCGTTGACGGGCCGGCCGTCGGGTGCGGTGATCGAGGACGGCACCCCGAAGTAGGAGCGGAACCACATGCTGGCGCCATCGAGCAGCACGAGCGGTGATCGGGGTGCTGGCATGCCGGTTATGGTCTCACGTCGCCGGGAGGCGACGCGCGATCGAGCATTAGCCTGGCTGCCATGGAGTCTCACCGCTTCGACGCAGCAGTGTATGAGCGCCGCCTGACCGCGGCCGCCGCGGCGGCCGCCGACGCAGGCCTGGCCGGGCTGGTGATCACACCGGGGTACGACCTGCGCTACCTCGTCGGGTCGCGCGCCCAGACCCTGGAACGGCTCACCGCGCTGGTGCTGCCGGCTTCCGGTGATCCGACGGTGGTGGTGCCGCGGCTGGAGTTGGCCTCGCTCAAGGAGTCTGCCATCGCCGAACTCGGCCTGGCGGTGCGGGATTGGGTCGACGGCGACAGCCCCTACGGTCTGGTGGGCGCCGCTCTGGGCGGTGGCCGCGCCGCGACCGCCGTCACCGATGCCATGCCGGCGTTGCACCTGCTGCCGCTGGCCGCAGTGCTCGGCGTGCTGCCGGTTCTGGCCACCGATGTGTTGCGCACGCTGCGGATGGTCAAGGAGGAATGCGAGGTCGACGCCCTCCGCAAAGCCGGGGCGGCCATCGATCGGGTGCACGCCCGGGTGCCGGAGTTTCTGGTCCCGGGCCGCACCGAGGCCGACGTGGCCGCCGACATCGCGGATGCCATTGTGGCCGAAGGGCATTCGGAGGTGGCCTTCATCATCGTCGGGTCCGGGCCGCACGGCGCCGACCCGCACCACGGGTATTCGGATCGCGAACTTCGGGTCGGTGACATCGTCGTCGTCGATATCGGCGGCTCCTATGATCCCGGCTACAACTCCGACTCGACGCGCACTTACAGCATCGGTGACCCGAACCCGGAAGTTGCTGAACAGTATTCGGTGCTGCAACGCGCCCAGCGCGCGGCGTATGACGCGGTGCGCCCGGGAGTGACGGCCGAGCAGGTCGACGCCGCCGCCCGTGACGTGTTGGCCGCCGAAGGGCTCGCCGAATATTTCGTGCACCGGACCGGGCACGGCATCGGCTTGTCGGTGCACGAAGAGCCCTACATCGTCGCCGGAAACGATCTGCCCCTGGCCGAAGGCATGGCCTTCTCCATCGAGCCGGGCATCTATTTCCCGGGGCGGTGGGGTGCGCGCATCGAGGACATCGTCATCGTCACGCCCGATGGCGCCCTGGCCGTCAATAACCGGCCACACGAACTGATCGTGGTTCCGGTGGCTTGATCGACACGAGCCTCCTTCCGCGTAGGTTGGGGATGGTGTCAATCCTGAATCTCTCGCTGCTCCCGATTCGCATTGCACGTCACGTCGCCCACGCGGTCTTGCACCCCACCGCACCGGCTCCGGCACCCACGCCCGCGCCGCCGGCTGAGCTCATCGTGGTCGACGGGATGCCCGAGGGTGTGCCGCCGGCCGCTCGGCGCCCCGAGCCGCAGCTTCCCGCGCCCGCGGGATGGCCGTTCGGTGAGGAGTTCCCGCGCACGTGCGGCGCCGGACGCTTGGCCGGCGGTGCCCTGTTTTGGACCGACTTCCTCTACGACGACCACGGCGCGACCGGCATCCCGATCGGCGACCTGAAAATTCAGGCGCCGCCGCGCGGAACCTACATCTATCCCGATGGGCCCGCGGCCGGCAACGGCGCCGACATCTTCCGCGTCGCCATCGGGCTCACTGAGACCCACACCTGGTGGCGGATCGACTGGAACACCCTGCTGGATGCCGCAATTCCCGTCGCGCTGTTCACCTTTGACACGGGCCCCACCCGAACCGCGCCCGAAGACTGGCCCGCCGGAGCCGGCGTGCGCTCGAAGGGCATCGACACGGCCTTGCTGGTCACGGGAAGCGGTGCCTCGCTGATCGATCTGGCCACTCAGGTCAGGACGCCGGTCGAACACAGCGTCGACATGCAGTCGCGGTCGTTCGTGGCGCAGGTCCCGCGGTCGCTGGCGGAGCCGACGGGGAGCTGGACGGTCCGCCTGGCCGCGGGGTTGGCCAACGCGGCGGGGGACGGGTTCGCCGACGTGTCCGCCCTGCACGGTGCGCTACCCGGGCAACCCAACGTCTACAACGCGGCCTTTCGCACCAATGAGCAGGAGCCGCCGCACCTGAACTTCTGGTCGGATGCCGCCCAGGCCGGCGCCCTGACACATGGCGACGTCTCCGAGTTCGCGCTGACGGTGCCGTGGGCCCGGCTGGCGGCCCGCGAAACCGCTCCCGAGCCGGTGATCACCGGCCCGTCGACCCGGTGGTACGTGTCGTCGGTCGAACTCGGCCAGGGCCTGGAACAAGGTTGGGCCGCCAACGACATCTTGAGCACCAAACCGCAATTCCTCGGTCGGGTGCAGCCGTATTCGATCTGCCTGCCGTCAAGCTATGCGCCGGGTCGCTCGCTGCCGCTGACCTTGCTGCTGCACTCCCTTTCGCTCGGGCAGAGCCAGTTCGCCGCGATCGACCCGCGGCTGCTGCACGAAGTGTGCGAGGGCCGCGACTCGGTGGTGGTCACGCCGTTGGCCCGGGGGCCGTCCACCTGGTACTTCGACACCGGTGAACTCGACGTCTGGGAAGTATGGGCGCGGGTTGCCGAACAACTGGGCACCGATCCCAATCGCACTGTGATCTCCGGCTATTCGATGGGCGGGTATGCGACCTACAAGTTGGGGCTGAGTTACCCGCAGGTGTTCTCGCAGGCGGTGGTGCTGGCGGGGCCGCCGGCGTGCGGCGTGCGCCTGCTGCCCCACGTCGACATTCCCGCCGACCTTGATCTGGACTCACCCTGTGCCCGGGAGGGCGACACCTGGAAGCTGCTGGGGAACGCGCGATGGCTGCCGTACGTCATCGCCCACGGGCTGCTCGACGAACTGGTGCCGTTTGCCTCGGCCGCCGAGCAGGTGCTCGAGTTGGACCGGCTGGGCTACCGGCACCGGTTCAGTGTTTACCCGCTGGAGGATCACATCGCCTGGGTGTTCCAGGACAAGTTCGAGGATCCGATCTCGCACATGGGAACCGCTGTGCGCCAAGCGGATCCGGGACACATCACGTTCGCTTGGTATCCGCAACTGGTGCGCGCCGATCTGGGTATCGGGCCCCACCAGGTGTGGTGGTTGTCGGAGCTGAGCGCCGATCCCGAGGTGACCGCGCGGCGTGGGGCCGTCGCCGAAGTCGACGCGCGCTCGTACGCGCGGCCGGATCCCGCGCACACCATTCGGCACCATCGCGGCGTCATACCAGGGTTTGAGCCAACGCCCGGGCTGTACAGCGAGCTGGACTGGCAAGTGGGACGCCCCGTCGGCTCGCTGCCGTACCTGACGTTGCGCCTCAAGGGGGTTGCCGGTCTGAGGGTCGACATCGCGCGCGCCGGGCTGGCCTCGTTGCCGAAGTCGACCATCACGGTGTCCACCGATGTCGCCGCCCAGATCACGCTCGGTGGCTTGCCTGCGGCGGTTGATGTGCAGCTCGATGGGGAACCGGCCGGGCCGACCGTCACGGTGTCGCCTGGGCGGCATCGCATCACGTTGACGGCGAATGTTGGCGAATGAGTTGTCGTGCTGGGTGATCGTGGCTAGCTTGGCGAAGCGATCTTTGGGTGAATAGCGGCGACGGGCGGACCTGAGCGAAAATTCCGCACGTGGCTCCCTTGGCTGTCGATCCGGAGGCGATGTTTGTCGCCGGCACCGGTGTGAGCGTCACTAGCGACGGCATTGCCACTGCCCTGGGCCCATTGTCGGCTGGATTCGGAATCAATAGTGGCCAGGATTCCGCTGGAATGGTATTTGCGCTGAACTATCAGAACGCGGCTCGGTCATTGTTGACCGGGGTAGCTGCCGGGATCAATGCTTGCCGGAAACTTGGGGCCAAGATTCAACTTTGTGCGTCAAACTACTCACGGGCGGAGGCGGCCTCGAAAGTAGGTGGCGGCAGCCATGCCCTGCCATCGCCGGGGCCACCCACGAAAGTCGCGCCTCCCAGTGCGCCGGGCGTGATGGGTCTGGGCGTGGCCCGACCACTGCTGTGGGGCGTCGTTGAATCGCTGCTTGACGACGTGTGGCCGAACGGCAACGCGGTGGGAATGCACGCGGCCGCGGGTTGTTGGCGCGGACTCGGCGCGACGCTAAGCGGGGTGCAAGCCGGTCTCGACGGCCCTAAGTCGGTAATCGCCGGGCAGCAGATACCGGAAGGCGAGTTGGTCCAGCACGATCTGGCCCTACTCGCCGCCACGATGGCCAAGTTGGGCGAGCAATGCGACAAGGTGGCCGATACCTTGGACAAGTTCGCGGACGAGGTGGACGACGCCCAGAACAAGATTCGGGATCTGTTGAAACGGTTGGGGTCCCTAACCGATCTGGTCCACGACGCGATATTGATCTTCGAAGGCGATGCGCTCGATGAGCTCGAAAAGATCGCCAACGACATCAATGGCGTACTTCACAACATGAAGCGTGAAGCCCATGCACGCGAACAAGTCCTGAAAACCGGAATGCAGATCATTGATCGCCTGGTGGTTCGGGGGCAGAGCTTGATGGAAGGCCAGTTGGTCGAATTCTTCGGCGACGACGTCGGGAGTGTGACAGCGGGCTACTTCGATGCTTGGTCCGATTTCGGAGAAGGCGTCTTCAAAGGGGCGGTTGGCGCTGTGGAACTCGAAGATCAACTTGATCCGAGTCGCTTTGCCTTCGACCCGAAAGGGGCCGCGGCCAGCTGGGCAGCGCTGGATAAGACTGCGGTTCAATCGATCCCGGCGTACGCGCTATTCGACCCAGGCGGCGCGGCAAAAACCGATCTCGGCCTCGTGAAGGGCCTTTCCCACTGGGACGATTTGACCTCCGACCGGCCCGCGGTCGGGCTCGGTGAGATCGGCTTCGATCTTGCAACCATGGCCGGCGGGGGTGGGGCAGCGAAGGCTGGCGGGAAAGCTGCGGAGGCAGCGGGCGGCGCTGAGGCGACCGGGGAGCTCACTGAGGGCGAAGAGGTACTTCAGGGCGCCAAAGGAGCGGCCGCCGAGGCGGAAGGCGCCGGTGGTGCGTTGCCTGGCATCGCCAAAAGCGGCAGCGATTTATCCAAAAACCTCGAAAATCTCGGCGGAGACCTGCCGAAAGGCGATGCGCCGCCGAGTGGCAGCCCCGTGAGCTTGCCGCCAGGAAAATTGCCGGAGGCGCCGGTTGAATCGGCGCCCCGTCCGCCCGATGGCGCAACGGGTGCGCCCCACGCGCCGGCGACCGCGCAGGGGGCTAGACCTCCGGAGGCCCCAAGCCCAAGCCTCCCGGGCGGGCCGCACGAACCGGCGCCCGCTCCTCCGTCGGCACCGGCAGTTCCTGGCAGCCCGCATGAACCGGTGCCAGCCGCCGGTCCTCATGAGCCGGCGCCGGTGCCGGCCGGTGGTCCGCATGAGCCCTCCTCCGTGCCGGCGGAAGGGCCGCGGGAGCCGGTGTCAGTGCCAGCGGAAGCTCCGCACGAGTTTGCGCCAGCAGGGGGCGCGCATGAACCAGCATCGGTACCGGCGGAGGGCAGGCATGAGCCGGTGTCGCCGGGTAGTCCGCATGAGCCGGTGCCACAAAGCGAACCGCGTGAGCCAGGGCAGGTGCCGAGCGAACGCCCACATGAGCCAGCTGGCGTGCCCGCCGGTCCACCTCTTACGCCCTTAGCCGACACAGCAGGAGAAAGAGCGCCGTCCGCGATTCCCCATGTGGCCGAATATGTGCCTGGTCGTGCGACAACACCGCATAGCGAGCCACCCGTCGAGTCGGCACCCGCCGCTCCGCCCGCGTTGCAACCTGTCCGGTCAGCCAAACCGGGGCTCTATTCGGCACCGCCGAGCGGTAGCCCGACCGAAATGCCGGCGCCGGGTCGCAACGCGCATTTGCCAGGTGACGCCGACTCTCCTGCCGGTGAGGCGAAGCCACCGCTAAATGGCTCTCCAAAGCCTGGGCGGGGCGATCCGCCCGAACCGAAAGTGCCA
The DNA here is from genome assembly GCF_019668465.1 of Mycobacterium senriense. Taxonomy (NCBI): domain Bacteria; kingdom Bacillati; phylum Actinomycetota; class Actinomycetes; order Mycobacteriales; family Mycobacteriaceae; genus Mycobacterium; species Mycobacterium senriense. The sequence continues at coordinate 4,229,617 of NZ_AP024828.1, forward strand.
CCCGACGATGCCAATCCCGGTGACAAGCACGGCCAGGATGACAGTCCCGACAACGGCGACCATCCTCTGAGCCCAGATGACCCGCTGAGCCCAGATGACCCGCTGAGCCCAGAACATTTGAAGGCACTCGGTGACTACACTGGCATGAGTTATGCAGACCTGAACGAGGCGTTAAGGAGCGAAGCTTTGGACGCGTCTCAAATTGCTCGAGTCGAAGCATTAAAAGCTGCATTAAGCAAACTTCCGCCGTTCGAGGGCTCCGTCGTGCGTGGTACCAACCTGCCGGCTGAAGTGCTTGCCCAGTATCGGCCGGGCGAATACATCGTAGAAAAAGCCTTTCTCAGCACAACAAGAGATCCAGTCGTAGCGCAGTCGTCCGCGTTCGCTGGAAATGTTGAGTTCCGAATTGTGTCTTTTACCGGCCGCGATGTTTCCGCGTTTTCAATGTTCCCCGCAGAGCAAGAGATTCTGTTTCCTGCGAATACGAGATTTCTAGTCTTAAGAAGGACTACCGATCCGCGGACCGGTCGAACAATTATCGACATGGTAGAAGACTAGTGAACAATCTAATCAACGTTTCAAGGAGGTTTAAATAGTGAGGGAGATTGCGGGAAAGATCTTCTTGACCAGAGAGGAGGCAGGCGTCCCTCCGCCAAGCCCGGAAAAGCTTGCGCGTGCGCGGCAACTTCTCGACGAGTTTCAGGAGAAGATAGACGCTGTTGCCGAGGAAGACCGGCCGACAGAGATCTCGCCAAAGTTCTGGGACGACATTTCGGGTACCGAGTATGACCCCCGAAGGAAAGATCGCTGATGGCCGAGCTTTTGGACTTCAGAGCCGTCTGGAGCGAGCTAACCCGGGCTTAACCTACTCGCCCCGGTCCAGAAGATCTGACGACCCCAGCACCCGCTCGATCTGAACCTCGATGACCACGCGTCGCGGGTTGGGTCGCGGCGTGCGATAGCGCTGCGCGTAACGCAGCTCGGCGTCACGCACCGCGTCGGCGTCGTTGTTGACCTTGGACCGGCCCTCCAGCGACAGCCACCGCGCGCCGTCGACCTGGCTGAGCACGGCCAGTCCGCCCCGATCGGCGTTGACCGCCTTCTGCGAACCCCCGGTGGTGATGACCCGAGCGATGTGGGTCTTGGGGTCGAAGGTGAAACCGACCGCCACCACGTGCGGTGAATTGTCGGCTCGCAGCGTGGTCAGCATGGCCAGATGGCGTTCCGACAGAAACGCCAACGCGTCGTCGGTGAGCCTGGTAGTGGTATTCGCCATCACCGCTCACGCTAGCGCAGGTGATAATCGCAGCCGTGGACGACACGGGCGCAGGTCCAGTACTAATCCTGGGCGGCCGCAGCGAGATCGGGATCGAGCTGGCGCGACTCCTCGCGCCGGGCGCGACGGTCGTGCTGGCCGCCCGCCGGGCCGATCAGCTCGCTGAGCAGGTCAACACGCTCAAAGCCGCGGGCGCCACGGCGGTCGACACCAGGGAATTCGACGCCGACGACCTGGCCTCGCACGGCCCGCTGGTCGCCTCGATCCTCGCCGACCATGGTCCCATCGGCACCGCGGTGCTGGCGTTCGGCATCCTGGGCGATCAGGCCCGCGCCGAAGCCGACGCCGCGCACGCGGTCGCCGTCGTCCACACCGACTACCTCGCCCAGGTCAGCCTGCTCACCCATCTGGCCGCGGCCATGCGCAAAGTGGGCACAGGCCGGCTGGTGGTGTTCTCCTCGATCGCAGGCGCGCGCGTGCGCCGCGCCAACTACGTCTACGGCTCGGCCAAGGCCGGCCTGGACGGCTTCGCCAGCGGCCTGGCCGACGCGCTGCACGGCACCGGGGTCCGGCTGCTGATCGCCCGGCCCGGATTCGTCGTCGGCCGCATGACCGAAGGCATGTCGCCCGCACCGCTGCCCAGCACGCCCGCGCAGGTGGCCGCCGCGACCGCGCGTGCGCTGGCGAAGGGTCGCCGCACCGTGTGGATCCCGTGGGCGCTGGGCCCCGTGGCGGCGGTGATGCGATTGCTGCCACAATTCGTCTGGCGCAGGATGCCGCGATGATCATCGTGGTCGGAATCGGCGCCGACGGCATGGCCGGACTCGGCGAGGCGCCGCGCGCCGAACTCCGCAGGGCCGCAATAATATACGGCTCCAAGCGGCAGCTCGACCTGCTCGACGACACGGTGCGCGCGCCCCGGCGGCAGTGGCCGTCGCCGATGTTGCCCGCCCTGCAAACGCTGCTCGACGAACACCCGGGTGATGTGCACGTGGTGGCCAGCGGCGATCCGCTGCTGCACGGCGTCGGGGGCACCCTGATCCGCCTGCACGGCCGCGACAACGTCAGGGTCCTGCCGCACGTGTCGTCGGTGACGCTGGCGTGCGCGCGGATGGGCTGGAACGTCCACGACACCGAGGTGATCAGCCTGGTCACCGCGCCCACTCACACCGCGGTGCGCCGCGGCGGCCAGGCGATTGTGCTGTCGCAAAGCAGCTCCACACCAACGCAGCTCGCCGCACTGCTCACCGCGCATGGCCGTGGCGATTCGGAATTCACCGTTCTCGAACGACTCGGCGCCCCGGACGAGCACCGCCGCGATGGCACCGCCCGCGGTTGGGTCGACGATCGAAACTTGGACGACCTCAACGTGATTGCCGTGCGGTATTTGCCAGACGAACGTGTGGCACCCCTGCCTGACGGTGCCTTCACCCACGACGGGCAGATCACCAAACAGGGTATCCGTGCGGTGACGCTGGCCGCCCTGGCGCCGCGCCCAGGGGAGCGACTGTGGGACGTCGGCGCGGGCTCGGGCAGCATCAGCGTGGAGTGGTGTCTTGGTAAAAGCGGTTGCAGCGCAGTGGCATTCGAAAGCAACGAAGAACGCCGGCGCAATCTCGAAGTCAATGCCGCGGCCTTCGGGGTCTGCATCGATGTGCGAGGCGAGGCCCCCGGCGCGTTCGCAGGCGCCGAGCCACCGTCGGCGATCTTCGTCGGCGGCGGACTGACCCAACCCGGCCTGTTCGACGCCTGCTGGGCCAACCTGCCCGCCGGCGGGCGACTCGTCGCCAACGTGGTCACCACCGAGTCCGAAGCCGTTCTGGCGCAAGCGTATCAGCGCCTGGGTGGTCAGCTGCGACGCTTCCAGCACTATCACAGCGAGCCGCTGGGAGCCTTCACCGGCTGGCGCCCGCAGTACCCCGTCACCCAGTGGGCGGTGACCAAGTGACGGTGTATTTCATCGGCGCGGGACCGGGAGCGGCCGACCTCATCACCGTGCGCGGCCAGCGGCTCCTGCAATCCTGCCGGGTGTGCCTGTATGCCGGCTCGATCATGCCCGAAGATCTGCTGGCGTTGTGCCCGGCAGACGCGAAAGTGATTGACACCGGCCCGCTGACGTTGAAGCAGATCATCGGCGAGCTGAGCGACGCGCACGCCGCCGGCCTGGACGTGGCGCGGCTGCATTCCGGTGATCCGTCGCTCTACAGCGCGCTGGCCGAGCAATGCCGGAGGCTCGACTCCCTCAGCATCGATTACGAAATCGTGCCTGGCGTACCGGCTTTCGCCGCCGCGGCGGCCGCGCTGAAGCGCGAGCTCACCGTTCCCGGTGTGGCGCAGACCGTGACGCTGAGCCGGGTGGCAACCCTGTCGACGGCGATGCCCCCCGGCGAAGACCTGAAGACCCTGGCCCAATCCGGCGGGACCCTCGTCCTGCACCTGGCCGCAGCCCAGATCGACGCCATCGTCCCGCAGCTTCTCGAAGGCGGCTATCAATCCGAAACGCCGGCAGCCGTCGTGGCATTCGCGAGCTGGCCGCAAGAGACGGTGCTGCGCGGCACGCTGGCGGACATCGCCGGGCAGATGCATCGGGCGAACATCACCAAGACCGCCGTCATCGTCGTCGGCGACGCACTGACCGCTGGCGGATTCACCGACAGCTACCTGTATTCGACCGAGCGTGCCCGGGGGAGCAGACATTGATGCGCGTCCTGCTGCTCGGCGGCACCGGCGAGGCGCGCGCGCTGGCGAAAGCCCTGCACCCGCGCGTCGACATCGTCAGCTCCCTGGCCGGTCGGGTTCCGGATCCGGCCCTACCGGTCGGCCCGGTGCGCATCGGCGGCTTCGGTGGCGTCGACGGATTACGACGATGGCTGCAAGACGAACGCATCGACGCCGTCGTCGACGCCACCCACCCGTTCGCGGCGACCATGACGGCGCATGCCGCCGCAGCGTGCACCGACTTGCGGATCCCTCACCTGATCCTGGCCCGCCCGGCGTGGGATCCAGCCGCCGCCATCGTCGTCGAGTCGGACGCTGACGCCGCTGAAACCGTGGCCCGGCAAGGCTATTCGCGGGTGTTTCTCACCACTGGACGCTCGGGCGTGCGGGCCTTCGCCGGCAGCGATGCGTGGTTCCTGATCCGGGCGGTCACCGACCCCGACGCGTCCGCGCTGCCACGCCATCACCGGGTGCTGCTGTCCCGCGGACCGTACGGCTACGACGACGAGTTCGCGCTGTTGCGCGACCACCGCATCGACGCCCTGGTCACCAAGAACAGCGGCGGGGACATGACCCGCGCGAAGCTGGATGCCGCGGCGGCGCTGGACGTTCCGGTGGTCATGGTGGCGCGGCCGCCGCTGCCCGCCCGGGTGTTGACCGTCGGCACGGTGGCCGAGGCCGCCGAATGGGTTGGCGCGCTAGCCGGTTAGGTGGCCGCGCTCGCCATCGGCCAGCAGCGCGTCGCGGGCGCGCGCCACGCGTGAGCGGATGGTGCCCACCGGGCAGCCGCAGACCGCGGCGGCGTCCGCGTAGGGCAGGCCGAGCAGCTGGGTGAGCAAAAGCGCTTCGCGCTGTTCGGCATTGAGGTTGGCGATCATCGTCGTCACCTCGACCAGGTCCTCGAATCCGCGGGCGTGCCGGTCCCCGCGCACTACGTGTTCGGGATCGGCGCCCACGGCGGCGCGGGGACGCGATTGCAGGTGCCGGATGTGGTCGGCCACGACGCGGCGCGCAATCGACAGCAGCCAGGTCCGCGCGCTTGAGCGCCCAGAGAACCGCTCGATCGCGCCGATGGCGCGCAGGAAAGTTTCTTGGGTCAGATCGTCGGCGTTGCCCGTATCCGACAGATAGGCAACGAACCGCCACACGTCTTGCTGGGTGGCCTTGATGAACGACTCGAGCGCTCGGGAGTTTCCGCGTGCGGCTGACAACGCGAGCTCGGTTACGGCCTCGTCGTCGCTCAGCGCGGTCATGCCCAACCACCTTTGTTGTGCGAGTTTTCCGATTCTACGACGGCTCGTCGTAGAGCACGCGGTGGGGTCGAGGGCGGCATGGTTGATGGGCCGCAGATGCCCGCGCCGCCGGCCACTGGGTGAGTCCGCCGCCCAGGTGGGAAAGTCGGCGTCGTCCGAGGCATCGGAGCCGCGCCGTCGGTGCGAGCCCACCCGTTCCCGCGCCACCAGCAAGGCGAACGCCAAGCCCAACAACAGGGGCATGTGGCTGGCGATGCGGGTCGCGGTGACTTCGCCGTCGAAGGCGTCGACGATCACATAACCCAGCAGCGCAAGGGAATAGACACCGGTGATCGCGGCCACCCCCGAAGCGGAGGCGGGCCACACGCCGGCGGCGATCATGGCCAGACCCAGCGCCAGCAACCAGGCCGTCGACTCGTGCATCAGGTGCTCGCCGGACATCGCGCCGTGCATGTGGCCGGACACCATGCCGAAATCGATTCCGCTGATTTGGGCGGCGGCGATCGCCACCTGGAAAAGGCCGACGGCGATCAGGCCCCACCGCCGGTAGTGCGACCGCAACCAACGCATCCGGGCCGGGTGGCCGGTGGGCTGTTCGCCGATGCTGGCCATGATCTTCTCGACCAGATCCGGTCCGTCGCCGGGAGTCACCGAGGCCAGCCGGCGCGTCTGCACCGCCGCCCCGATCAGCCAGGAGCGGCAGCTGCGGCAGGATTCGAGGTGGGCGTCGACCTGCTGCGCGAGCACCTGTGGGCGCTCGCCGTCCAGTCGAGCCGACAGCGCTTCGCGCGCAATCTCACACCGCATCCCTGCATCGTTGCGCATGGCCCGGCCGCGCGCAAAGACTCGCGCAATTTGGCGCCCGACGAAATCGCCGGGAACTTATTCGCGCCGGCGACCGACATCTGATCGAACGCATCGCCCAGCCCATCCCAAGATTCACCGAAATTCACCGAAGAGGTATTCGTGCTCTTGCCTGAAGGCACCCGACGATGACCGCCCCGATCTGGATCGCGTTTCCGCCCGAAGTGCACTCGACGTTGCTCAGCAGCGGCCCCGGCCCCGGGCCGCTGCTGGCCGCTGCAACCGCATGGTCGTCGCTGAGCACCGACTATGCGACCGCGGCAGCCGAGCTCAGCGGAGTTTTGGGTGCCGTGCAGGCGGGTTCGTGGGACGGACCCAGCGCGGACCAGTACGTGGCCGCACACGCCCCTTACCAGGCCTGGCTGCTGGAGAGCGCGGCCAAGAGCACGGCGGCGGCGAGCCTGCACGAGACCGCGGCTACCGCCTACACCGCGGCCCTGGCCGCCATGCCGACGCTCGGCGAACTCGCAGCCAATCACGCAGTGCACGGGGCGCTGGTCGCCACGAACTTCTTCGGGGTCAACACCATTCCCATCGCCGTCAACGAGGCCGACTACGCGCGGATGTGGGTGCAGGCCGCCACGACGATGACCACCTACCAGGCCGTCAGCGCATCCGCGCTCGCTGCGGTCCCCGCGACGACGCCCGCGCCGACGATCGTCGTGCCGGGTGCGGAGGCGGGCACCGCCGGCGTCGCCGCGGTACAGGCGGCCGCGGTGGCCCCGGCGGCGAATTCCGGCTCCAACCTGAACAATGCGGATACCTCGAGTGCCCAGCAGCAGGCGACGACGGCTACCCAGACCTACCCGTCGTGGCAGGACCAGCTCACGCAGTGGCTGCAGCAGTACACCCAGAATTTCGCCTGGCCGGTGTCCAAGGAACTCAACCCCGGCGGGTGGCCGTTTCCGCCTGCGCCGTTCGTCAATGGGCTCGCGTCGTTCTTCAGCCAATTGGGCTTCTCGCCGGCCCTTTCCAGCGCGCTCGGCTGGGCCATCTTCCACACCCTGATGATCTTCTGGCCCTTCATGCAGGCCGCGATCCAGATGGCGGTGGTTCTCGCGCCGGTTGTCGTTGCCGCCATCGGCGCGGCCGCGGCGGGCGGTGCGGCGGCCGCGGTCACCGCGATCAGCGTCGCGGTCCCGCTCTCGGCGGCTCCGCCGGTGCCCGCCGCCGCGGCGGCGCCCGCACCGGTGGCCGCTCCGGCGCCAACGATCGCGACCGCGCCGGCCAGCGCGAGCCACGTGCCGACACCGTCCACCGCTCCCGCGACGACGGTCGCCGGTTCGACCGGCGGCGGACCGGTCGGTGGGGGACCCGGGGTCGGTTTCGGTCCGACCGCGACCGACGGAATCGGAGCGAACCTGTCCAACGCCCTTTATGCGGTGGGGCTTTCGGGACTGTCGGCGCGCGGCAGCGCCAGCAGCCGGTCACGTCGTAAGTCGAAGGAACCGTCGTCCGACGACCTCGACGCGCCCGAGGCCGCGGCCGCAGCCTCGGCGGCCAAGAAGAAGGCTCGCGCCCGCCGTCGCCGTGGCGGCACCGCGACCGAGCGCGCGTACCGGTATGAATTCATGGACATGGACGAAGGTGTCGGTCCAAGCGGTGACGCCGAAGATGCCTATGCCGCAAGCCCTTCCGCGGACAGCGCGGGACCGCTCGGGTTCGCCGGTGCCGCAGCCAAATCCGATGCCGCGCGGGCCGCTGGGTTGGCGACGTTGACCCGTGACGGGTTGAGCGACGGCCCCACTGCGCCGATGATGCCGAGTACCTGGGACCGCGACTAGCCCTGGTAGCGCCGTGGCGTAAAGACGCGGTCGGTGGAATCGTGTGAGTACCACTGGGTTTGCGACGACCCGACGATCAGCAGGCACCGCATGTCGATCTCGCCGGGATTGAGATCGGCCAGCCTGACCACGCGGACGTCTTCGTCGGGGCCGGAGACGTTGCGGCCGATCACCACCGGGGTGCCGGGTTCGCGGTGGGAGAGCAAGATGTCGCGCATCGCGCCGACCTGCCAGGTTCGCGTCTTGGAGGCCGGGTTGTAGATGGCCAGCACCAGGTCGGCGGCCGCGGCGGCCTGCAGCCGCGTGGCGATCACCTCCCACGGCTTCAGGCGGTCGGACAGCGAGATCACCGCGTAGTCGTGCCCCAACGGGGCACCGACGCGGCTGGCCACCGCCTGGGCGGCGGTCATCGCGGGAATCACCCGGACCTGCACACCCGGCCATTCTTTGGCCTCTTCCAGCACCGCGGTCGCCATCGCGAAAACACCCGGGTCACCCGAGGACACCACCGCCACGGCGCGGCCCTGCTCGGCCAGCGCGCAGGCCAGCCGGGCCCGTTCAGGCTCGTCGCGGTTGTCGCTGGGGTGACGTTGCTGGCCGTCGTGAGCCGGGACGCGGTCCAGGTAGCCGCCATAGCCGATCAGGTCGGTCGCCGTGGCCAGCTCGCGGCGGGTCTGCGGCGTCATCCAGTCCAGGTCGCCGGGACCCAGTCCCACCACCGTGACGCTGCCGGCCGCGGGCTTGTGTCGGCCGCGCTGCCCGCCCGGCAGGATGGCCAGCGAGAAGTACGGGACGCCGGCCTCGTCAACGTCGGCGGCGGGCAGGATGCGTTGCGTGGTGGTGCTGGCCCGCTCCACGTAGAACGCGTCGTCAAGCTGTCCTGATGCCGAAAGGGCTTCCCGCACAGCGTGATACGAACGTCCAAGCTTGAGCACGACGGCGGCGTCGGTGTCGGCGAGCCGACGGGTCAGCTCTTCGACCGGCAAGGTGCCCGGCAGCACCGACAGCACCTCGTCGCCGGCCACCAAGGGTGTCGCGATGGCCGCCGAGGCGGCGCTCACCGACGTCACGCCGGGCACGATGACGGCGTCGAACCGCTCCGTCAGCCGGGTGTGCAGGTGCATGTACGAGCTGTAGAACAGCGGATCGCCCTCGGCCAGCAGGGCCACGTTGCGACCGGCGTCGAGGTGCGCCGCGATGCGCCCGGTGGCCTCGACGTAGAAGTCCTCGATCGCACCGGCATAGCCGCCGGGATGATCGGTCGTCTCGGTGGTCACGGGGTAGACCAGGTGCTCTTCGATCTGGCCGGGCCGCAGATAGGGTTCGGCGATACCGCGCGCGATGCTGCGGCCGTGCCGGGCGCTGTGATAGGCCACGACGTCGGCCTCGCCGATCACCCGGGCGGCCTTGACGGTCACCAATTCCGGGTCACCGGGCCCCAACCCGACGCCCCACAGGACGCCCCGGTTGGTCATTCGCGGTCGCTCGCGATCGCGTTGACGGCGGCGGCTGCCATGGCACTGCCGCCGCGGCGTCCCCGGACCACCAGATACGAGGTGCCGCGCGGGTCGTCGATGAGCTCCTGTTTGGACTGCGCCGACCCGACGAAACCCACCGGCCCGCCCAGCACGCCGGCCGGCGGGGCGAGCCCGTCGTCGATCAGTTCGAGCAGCCGGAACAGCGCGGTCGGGGCATTGCCGATCGCCAGCACCGCGCCGGGCAGCCGGTCCGCCCACAGCTCAACTCCGGCCGCCGAGCGCGTGGTCTGCCGGCGTGCGGCCAGTTCGGCCGCCCGCGGATCGGCCACCAGGGACACCACCTGGTTGTCGGCCGGCAGCCGTGCGGCGGTGATCCCGGCGGCCACCATCGACGAATCGCACAGCACGGGAGCGCCGCCGCGCAGGGCCGCGCCGACACGGTCGACGACGTCGTCGGTGAACGCGACATGCTCGGCGACGTCGACCTGGCCGCAGGTGTGGATCAACCGGACGACCACCTGTGCCACGTCGGCGGGGAATCGCGCCAGGTCGGCTTCGGCGCGGATCGTCGCGAACGACTGGCGATAGATCTCCGCCGCGTCGCGGATGTAGTCGAGCACCCGCCCACCTTAAGGCTCGCCCACGCGGCGACCCGCCGCACCCGGCTACAGCTGCCGGTATCCGTCCGGTGTGGCCACCAGCACCTCACCGGCGAGCGGACTGCCGCACGCCCGGTCGCAGCCGACGAAGTGCCGGTGCACCGTCGAGTCGGCATCCAGCGATCGCGCGGCATCCGCCCGCACGTCGGCGGCCGAGCGTGCGCAGCCGGGGCTGCCGGTGCAGGCGCTGACGGTCAGCCACGGCGAGTTCTCGTCGAACACCAGGCCCAGGGGCGCCAGCACCCGCAGCGCGGTGTCGGCCACCTCTTCACTGAGATCACACACCAGCACCGAGCGCCACGGCGTGATCACCAGCGGCGCCTCGATCGCAGCCAGGTACTCCGCGACGCGCGCCGGCAGCACACCCAGCGGCACCGCCGCGCCCAGCGTCACCCGCCCGTCGTCCTGGCCGATCCAGCCCACCGGCGCCTTGGTGACGGCCGCAAAGGAGATGGGGCCCGGTTCGGCGCCGGGGAGCAGCCGCCGCAGATCGTCCAATTCTTGGACGCGCCAAGCCGTTTCGCGGATGTCGACGAACCGCGACGCGAGGGTGATCAGCGTCTCGACGACCTCGCCGGCCACCAGCCGGACACCGGTGTCGCGTCCGGCGAGTAACAGCGCGCAGCCGTCGGGGAACGCGTGCACCCCGACGTCGGCGCGCAGCCCCGAGACGTCGGCGCGCCCGTCGTCCAGGCTGAACCAGAACCGGCCGCCCAGCTCGGCGAGCCTGGGCTCGGCGCAGAGCGCGGCGTCGAGCTCGCCGACCCAGCGCCGCAGGTCGAGGTGTCCTCCGGAGCGGCCCGACAGCGGTGAGGCCACGATGTTGCGGGCCCGCTCGTGCGTCGTCGACGGCAACAGGCCCGCCGCCGCGAGCTTCTCGCCCACCGCGGTCAGGTCGGTCAGCCCGCGCAGCTGCACGTTGCCACGGGCGGTCAGCTCGAGCGACCCCGAACCTGACTGGCTACTGACTGCGGCCAACGTGGCCAGCTGGGCGGCGGTGATCATGCCGCCGGGCAGCCGGATCCGGGCCAAGGCGCCATCGGCCGCCTGGTGCACCTGCAACGCACCCGGGCATGCGTCTTCGGCACTGGTCCTGGCCACCGGTCAACGGTACGGGTCCGTAGATCTCCTGAACACCAGGACTGAATCTGACGCCAGCGTGAGCTTCGCCGGAGCCGTTTCTCTCGAGGCCCGACAGTGAACCGATTTCGAACTAACCGCCGAGCAAGGTTTTTTGCTGAAAGCTTTGAAATCCGGCGCGAACCGAATCCTAATCGGTCAGCGTTCCCGTTGGTGGCCACCGCGACCGCCACCCGGCGGCCCGGGCAGGGTGCCTGCGCCGCGGGCAACCGCGAGCGGAATGCTTCGGCGAAGGACCCGCGATCGGTTGCTCGTCTCGGTGCGGCTGGTGGCGGGATAACTCTGCCCGATGTTCGCGAAGGGCGGCGTCACGACCCTCATGGCCGTCAGGCGAGGCCGCATCCCTGCGTAAGGGTCGAAGTCTGGTGGTATCGACGAAAAACGCTGTTGCAGAATGTAATCCGTGCTCGTGCGCTCATTTTCGATTGCGTAATTTTCCCGTGGCTGCCGGAGCCGCCACTCTGTTTGCTTGCAGTTTGCTGCCGCCCACCACTCTATGTAAGCGTCCCGACTACGCTACCGGCTTCATAAGCCGGAAAACATGATTGAAACTCACAATGCTCTGGATCATGCAATCGGTCGGGACGGTTGCGGGGCCAAGTCCTAGGGCCCCGGGTCAGAAATAGCTAGTGCACCAAACTGTTCGGCCCATGCCAAATCGAGGTTTTGGAGGAATGGTGAGTATCAATTCGTTCGAAGAGGACAATGGGAGCTTTTTAGTCTTGACCAACGACGAAAAGCAGCACAGCCTGTGGCCGGTAGCCACGGCTCCAAGCATGTTGCAGGAACAGTTGGACAAACGTGTCAGCTCAGTGGAAGTAACTCCCGCCGTTTGCCCGTTCAGACATCTGGAAGACCAGGCCGACGACATCGATGCCGAGGGAAGGCCCGAGGCCAAGCTACGCTACGCGGATTACCTGCACCTCGACGAGCTGCTCGGCGCGGTACAGCCTTCGTCTGGGGACGCCGACCGGTCTGTTTGGGCCGACGAGAGGTACTTTCAGATCATCCACCAAGCCTCTGAACTGTGGGTGTCGCAGATCTTGGTCGACCTTGACCTTGCACTTGAGTCCGCCCGTCGTTCGGACTTCGACAGAGCGGTCGGTCGTTTGAAGCGCGCCAACGCCCTGCTTGAACTGATCGTTACGACACAGAATGCCCTACAACACCTTGCGGTGAATGACTTCCACCGGTTCCGGCCTGGTTTACAGGGTATGAGCGCCGGACAGTCGCCCCAGTTCACGACCATACTGGCCGGCGTTCGCCACGCTCCCGTGGCGGCGTTACTCGAAATCGTCTCCGACCGGCGCAACGGCGACGGGGGCAACCGCCGGCAACGCCTCCATCTCGGCGCGCAGCTCGATGTATTCATCGCCGGCCTCACGCGCTGGCGGCTGGCTCACTTAGACGTAGTCAGCCGCTTCATCGGGGGCAGTCGGGGCACTGGGGGCACGGCCGGGCTTGGCTTCCTGATCGATCGCCTTTTTGACGCTTCCTGTCCATCGTAGGAGGGGGCGTCCTTCCTGGTAGGCCGGAAACGTTGCCGCGGGCAGCCGACACGTTCCTGCCTGCGCGCGGTGGTCCTGGATCTGGCGCGCTGAATCATTGGTTTCGCCACAGGGTGGCGCGGCAGTGTAGGGGTCGTGACCTGAGTTGACGCATGTGATCTCTGCACAAGGTGACTAATCTGCTTGAGCAGCTACGCGGTACTACTCCTAACGGCCACCGCCGGACCCGGTGTTCTTCGATTGCTTTCAGCCAGACGTAAACCCTTACCCGGACCCCCGGCCGCGCCATAGCGTCGGCACGGTGAGCATTGCCACCGCGCTTGACGCTGCGCCGAGCAAGCCGGGCGGAGCCCGAGCCGGCGGCCCGAGCGGATTGTGGGCGCGCCGCAAATGGGAAGTCGTGCGCGTCGCGTCGCCGCTGGCCGTGCTGGCACTATGGCAGCTGGGCAGCGCCCTCGGCCTGATTCCCGCCGACGTACTTCCGGCCCCCTCCCTGATCCTCGAGGCGGGCGTCGAGTTGACCCGCAACGGCCAGCTCGCAGATGCGCTGCACATCTCCACCGTCCGCGTTGTAGAGGGGCTGCTGCTGGGCGGGATCATCGGGATCGTGGCGGGCGCGGCGGTCGGCCTGTCCCGCTGGATCGAATCGACCGTGGACCCGCCGATGCAGATGATCCGGGCACTGCCGCACCTGGGGCTGATCCCGCTGTTCATCCTCTGGTTCGGAATCGGCGAGCTGCCCAAGGTGTTGCTCGTCGCCCTCGGTGTGGTCTTCCCGCTCTACCTCAACACCTTTTCGGCGATCCGGCAGGTCGACCCCAAGATGCTGGAAACCGCTCGGGTGTTGGGTTTTTCGTTCGCTCAGCGGTTCACCCGGATCATCGTGCCCAGCACGGCGCCGCAGGTGCTCGTCGGTTTCCGGCAATCGCTGGCCATCGCGTGGCTGACCTTGATCGTCGCCGAGCAGATCAACGCCGACAAGGGAATTGGCTTCCTGATCAACAACGCCCGCGATTTCCTGCGAATCGACATCATCATCTTCGGGCTGACCATCTACGCGCTGTTGGGCATCATCACCGACGCCCTCGTCCGGCTCATCGAACGCCGCACGCTGCGTTACCGACACTGAAAGGTCCAGGCTTGACACTCATCGCGGAAACGGCCGCCACCACCCGCGGGCGGACAGGTATCGCCGGCGAGCTGCGCCACGTCGACAAGTGGTACGGAAACCGGCAAGTGCTCAACGACGTTTCGGTGCGGGTGCAACGGGGCGAGATCGTCGCTCTGGTCGGGCGCAGCGGCTCGGGCAAATCGACGGTGCTGCGAGTGCTCGCCGGATTGTCGGATGACCACAGCGGGCAGCGCTTGGTGGCCGGCGCCCCGGCGCTGGCATTCCAGGAGCCGCGCCTCTTCCCGTGGCGCGATGTGCGGACCAACGTCGGCTACGGCCTCACCCGCAGCCGCATCCCGCGGGCGCGAGTCCGCGAGCGCGCCGACCAGGCGCTGGCCGACGTCGGGCTGGCCGACCATGCGGGAGCGTGGCCGCTGACCCTGTCGGGCGGTCAGGCGCAACGGGTTTCGCTGGCCCGCGCGCTGGTGGCCGAGCCCCAACTGCTGCTGCTCGACGAACCTTTCGGAGCGCTGGATGCGCTGACCCGGCTGACCATGCACACCCTGCTGCTGGGTTTGTGGCGCCGACACGGGTTCGGGGTGTTGCTGATCACCCATGACGTCGACGAAGCGGTCGCGCTGGCCGATCGTGTGCTGATGCTCGAGGAAGGCCGTGTCGTGCACACGCTGACCATCGACGAGCCTCGCCGCGGAACAGGTGTGGCCACCGAGCGGCATCGCGCGGAGTTGCTGGATCGTCTTGGTGTGCGGCTTTGACGCGGGGTTTCGCCGCGCTGGCCGCGACGGTCGTATTCGTGTTGGCCGGATGTGTCTCGCGCACTGCGAGTTTGGGGCCTAAGCCGCCGCCGGCCGCGGTGCCGTTGTCGGAGGTGTCGGGTCTGACCCTGCAGGTGGGGGATCAGAAGGGTGGCACCGAAGCGCTGCTGCGCGCCGCCGGGCAGCTGGACAACCTGCCCTACCGCGTCGCGTTCTCGACGTTCACCTCCGGGCCGCCGCAAGTCGAGGCGGCCACCGCGGGCAAGATCGACTTCGCGATCACCGGCAACACGCCGCCGATCTTCGGGGCCGCCAGCAACGCGAGGATCAAGGCGGTCTCCGCGTACGGTGGCGGTGGCGCGGGCAATCGCGTTCTGGTGCATGCCGATTCGCCTATCACATCGGTCTCCGATCTGCGTGGGAAGGCGATCGCCGTTGCCAAGGGCAGCTCGTCGCACGCCAACCTGTTGGCCCAGCTGGACAAGGCCGGGCTCAAGCCCGCCGAGGTGAAGTTCGTGTTCCTGCAGCACGCCGATGCGCTGTCGGCGTTCAGCCAGCACCAGGCCGACGCCTGGGCCATCTGGGATCCCTATACGGCCCAGGCCGAACAGCAGATCCCGGTGCGCAGCATCGCCGAGGCGCAGGGCGTCACCAATGGCGACTGGGTGGGCGTCGCATCCGACCGGGCGCTGGACGACCCGAAACGCAACACCGCGCTGTCCGACCTGCTGGTGCGTTTCGAGAAGGCCGTGCAGTGGGCCAGGGCTCACCCCCAAGAATGGGCCCAAGACTATTCCGCCGCAGTAGGATTAGATGCCCAAGTGGCGGCGGTCGCGGCGACGCGCAGCCTGCGGCTACCGACCGAACTCGGTGATGACGTGGTCGCGTCGGAACAGAAGCTGGCCGATTTGTTCGCGGCCGCAGGCCAGCTCGCGTCGTCGCCCCGGTTTGCCAACTGGGTCGACCGTCGATTCAACGAGGCGTTGCGACAAGGCCTCGCCAGCTGATCTGAGGAGTTATGGCGGCAAAGTTTTTCTGGTTCTTACCGACCACCGGCGACAGTCGATCCATCGTGGGCGGCTCGCACGCGTCGTCGCATCACGTGGTTCCGGCGAGCCATCGCAAGCCGACGCGCCGCTACCTGGCCGAGGTGGCGCGCGCCGCGGACCGGCTCGGCTACGAGGGCGTGCTGACTCCCACCGGAACCTGGTGTGAGGACGCGTGGTTGACGGCGTCGGCGCTGCTCGCCGAGACGGAACGGTTGAAGTTCCTGGTCGCGTTCCGGCCGGGCCTGGTGCCGCCGACGCTGGCCGCCCAGCAGACCGCGACGCTGCAGCGCTTTTCGGATGGCCGGGTGCTGCTCAACGTCGTCAGTGGCAGCGACGATCGCGAGCAGCGCCGCTTCGGTGACTGGCTCGGCCACGACGAGCGCTACGCGCGCACCGGCGAATTCCTGCACATCGTCAGCTCCGTGTGGCGGCAGGAATCCGTCGACTTCGAGGGCAAGTACTACCACGTCGAAGACGCGCGCGTGTCCGAGCCGCCGGATCCGTTGCCGCAGATCTATTTCGGCGGATCCTCACCACCGGCGCTGGCCATCGCTTCCGAATACGTGGACGTGTATCTCACCTGGGGTGAGCCGCCGCAGGCCGCCGCCGAGAAGATCAGCACGGTTCGGACGCTGGCCCACGAGCGGGGCCGCGAGATGCGGTTCGGAATCCGGTTGCACACCATCAGCCGCGACACCTCCGCGGCGGCATGGGCGGTGGCCGAGGAACTGGTCAACGAACTGAGCCCCGAGCAGATCGCGAATGCCACCGAGCAGCATGCTCGTTCGGAATCCGAGGGGCAGCGCCGGATGACCGCGCTGCACGGCGGCCGTCTCGACAAGCTGGAGATCTACCCGAACCTGTGGGCCGGGGTGGGGCTGGTGCGCGGCGGTGCGGGGACCGCGCTAGTCGGTAGCCACCAGGAGGTCGCCGACCTCATCGCCGAATACCACGCGTTGGGCTTCGACGAATTCATCCTGTCGGGTTATCCGCATTTGGAAGAGGCCTACTGGTTCGCCGAGGGCGTCTTGCCGATCCTGCGCAACAAGGGCGTTGCCTGATCGAGGATTGAACACACGTCAGCGCGGGCATCCTCGTGCCCGTGAGGACGGTGGAATATGCCCCTGGCCGGCTGGCCGATGTCTTCGGCGAGCCGGCGCCGTCCACGATCTTGTTGTGGCATGGCGCGCAAACCGATGCCCGCGCCGCCGTCGGCCCACTGGCCGGCATGCTGGGCGGGCGCTCCGCCGTGGTGGTGGCACCGGACTGGAACTCCCATGCCGCTGACGGCGGGCGGGCGGATCTGCTGCGGTCGCTGGAGTTCACCCGCAACCTCGCCACCGATGCCGAGCGCATCCTGCTTGTCGGATGGTCGATGGGCGGGGCCGCCGCGGCGGGCGTGACGCTGAACGCGGCGCAATTCGACTTCGCTCCCGCGCACACGGTCTGCCTCGCCGGAGCGTTCATGGTCCCCGATCCGATCTCCGGTGCGCCGCTGACCGATGGGCTGAACGCCGCCGGCGTCGGTTCGCCGTTCTCGTTGCTGCACGGTCTCGATGATGACGTCGTGCCGGTGGCCGCCAGCCGAGAATTTGCCGCCCGCCTGGAAAGTGTCGGCTGGCCGGTGGAGATGGTCGAACTGGCGGCCGATCACGGGTCGATCGCCGGCGCCGACTACGACGCCCTCGCGGACCGCTACGAACCGGCGAAGGACGGACCGGCCCGGATCGTGGCGCAACAGGTCGCCGACCGGATCGCGGCGATGCTGGGCGGTTGAGCGGTCCCAGTAGGGGCGCGTGCGCCTGGTTGCGGTACGAATGACGGGTGGCTGAGCCGACCATCCTGCTGCTGTCGACATCCGATACCGACCTGATCAGCGCCCGTTCCAGCGGGAAGAACTATCGGTGGGCCAATCCGTCGCGACTGTCGGAAGACGAACTGCCCGACCTGCTGGCCGACGCCGCCATCGTGGTGGTGCGGATCCTCGGCGGCTACCGCGCATGGCAGAGCGGCATCGACACGGTGATCGCCAGTGGGGTGCCCACGGTGTTGGTCAGCGGCGAGCAGGCCGCCGACGCCGAATTGACCGGCCTGTCCACGCTGGCCGCGGGCATCGCGGTGCAGGCGCACATCTACCTGGCCCACGGCGGCGTGGACAACCTGCGCCAGCTGCACGCCTTCCTCTCGGACACCGTGTTGATGACCGGGTTCGGATTCACCCCGCCGGTCGTGACCCCGACGTGGGGGGATCTGCCGCGGCCGCACGCAATTGATGCCGACGGCCCGACGATCGCCGTGTTGTACTACCGCGCGCAGCACCTGGCCGGCAACACCGGCTACGTCGAGGCGCTGTGCCGGGCCATCGAGGACGCCGGCGCGCGGGCGATGCCGGTCTACTGCGCGTCCCTGCGCACCGCCGAACCCGAACTGCTGCAACGGCTGGGCGACGCCGACGCCATGGTGGTCACCGTCCTCGCCGCCGGGGGACTGCGACCTGCTGAGGCCGCCGCCGGCGGTGCCGATGACAGCTGGAACGTCGAACACCTTGCCGCGCTAGATATCCCGATCCTGCAGGGGCTGTGCCTGACCAGCCCGCGCGCCCAATGGCGCGCGAACGACGACGGACTGAGCCCGCTCGACGTGGCCAGTCAAGTGGCCGTGCCCGAGTTCGACGGCCGTATCATCACTGTGCCGTTCTCCTTCAAAGAGATTGACGACGACGGCCTGATCTCTTACGTCGCCGACGCGGAGCGCTGCGCCCGAGTCGCGGGCTTGGCGGTCCGCCACGCGCGGCTGCGCCAAGTCGCCCCGGCGGACAAGCGGGTGGCCCTGGTGTTCTCGGCCTATCCCACCAAGCACGCCCGCATCGGTAACGCGGTCGGGTTGGACACGCCGGCGAGCGCCGTCGCGCTGCTGCAGGCGATGCGCGAGCACGGCTACCGGGTGGGTGAGCTGCCGGGCGTCGAGGCCAACGACGGCGACGCCCTGATCCACGCGCTGATCGAGCGGGGAGGACAGGACCCCGATTGGCTCACCGAAGGCCAGCTGGCGGGCAACCCGATCCGGGTGTCCGCCAAGGACTACGGCGAATGGTTTGCGACCCTGCCCACCGGCTTCACCGACGCCGTCACCGAGCACTGGGGCCCGGCACCCGGTAACCTGTTCGTGGACCGCAGCAACGATCCCGACGGCGAAATCGTCATCGCCGCAATGCAATCGGAGAACCTGGTACTGATGGTGCAGCCGCCCCGCGGCTTCGGGGAAAACCCGGTCGCCATCTATCACGACCCGGACCTGCCGCCCAGCCACCACTACCTGGCCGCCTATCACTGGCTGGACGTCGGCTTCGGGTCGCACGCGGTGGTGCATCTGGGCAAGCACGGCAACCTGGAATGGCTGCCCGGCAAGACGCTGGGCATGTCGGCGGCCTGCGGCCCCGACGCCGCGCTGGGCGACCTGCCGATGATCTACCCCTTCCTGGTTAACGACCCCGGCGAGGGCACCCAGGCCAAAAGGCGCGCGCACGCCGTTCTGGTCGACCATCTGATTCCACCGATGGCGCGCGCCGAATCCTACGGTGACATCGCACGTTTGGAGCAACTGCTCGACGAGCACGCCAACGTCGCCGCGCTGGACCCCGGCAAGCTACCCGCCATCCGCCAGCAGATCTGGACGCTGATGCGGGCCGCCAAGATGGACCACGATCTAGGGCTGACCGAACGACCCGAGGAAGACTCGTTCGACGACATGCTGCTGCATGTCGACGGCTGGCTGTGCGAGATCAAGGATGTCCAGATCCGCGACGGCCTGCATATCCTGGGGCAAAAGCCCACGGGGCAAGCCGAACTGGACCTGGTGCTGGCGATCCTGCGGGCCCGCCAACTGTTCGGCGGCGAGCACACCCTGCCCGGATTGCGACAGGCCCTGGGTCTGGCCGAAGACGGCACCGACGACCGGACCACGGTCGATCACACCGAGGCCGTGGCCCGCGAACTCATCGCCGCCTTGCAGGCGACCGGCTGGGACGCCGATGCGGCCGAACGGATCGCCGACAACGCCGACGTCGCCGCGGTGCTGCGATTCGCGGCCACCGAAGTGGTGCCACGCCTCGCCGGCACCGCCGCCGAAATCACGCAGGTGCTGCGCGCCCTGGACGGCCGGTTCATCCCGGCCGGCCCGTCCGGATCCCCGCTGCGCGGCCTGGTCAATGTGCTGCCCACCGGCCGCAACTTCTATTCCGTCGACCCCAAGGCGGTGCCGTCCCGGCTGGCCTGGGAAGCCGGTGTGGCACTGGCGGATTCGCTGCTCACCCGCTACCGAGACGACCACGGCCAGTGGCCGCAATCGGTCGGGCTGTCGGTGTGGGGCACCTCGGCGATGCGCACCGCCGGTGATGACATCGCCGAAGTCCTCGCCCTGCTCGGTGTTCGCCCGGTGTGGGATGACGCGTCGCGGCGCGTCGTCGATCTGGCGGCGATTCCGCCGGCCGAGCTGGGCCGCCCGCGCATCGACGTCACGGTGCGCATCTCCGGTTTCTTCCGGGATGCCTTCCCGCACGTGGTGACGATGCTCGACGACGCGGTGCGGCTGGTCGCCGACCTGGACGAGCCCGCCGAGGACAACTTCGTCCGCGCCCACGCCCAGGCCGACCTGGCTCAGCACGGCGATCAACGCCGTTCCACCACAAGAATTTTCGGATCCAAGCCGGGTACGTACGGCGCGGGGTTGCTGCAGCTGATCGACAGCCGCAACTGGCGTGACGACGCCGACCTCGCTCAGGTATACACCGCCTGGGGCGGCTTCGCCTACGGCCGGGACCTCGATGGCCGCGAGGCGGTCGACGATATGAACCGCCAATATCGTCGCATCGCGGTGGCGGCCAAGAACACCGACACCCGCGAGCATGACATCGCCGACTCCGACGACTATTTCCAGTACCACGGCGGCATGGTGGCCACGGTGCGCGCACTGACCGGGCAGGCGCCCGCCGCCTATATCGGCGACAACACCCGCCCCGACGCGATCCGCACCCGCACGCTGTCAGAGGAGACCACCCGCGTCTTCCGGGCGCGCGTCGTCAATCCGCGCTGGATGTCGGCGATGCGGCGGCACGGGTACAAGGGCGCGTTCGAGATGGCGGCGACGGTGGACTACCTGTTCGGCTATGACGCGACGGCCGGCGTGATGGCCGACTGGATGTACGAACAGCTCACCGAGCGCTACGTGCTGGACCCGGAGAACCGCAAGTTCATGTCGGAATCCAATCCCTGGGCGCTGCACGGCATGGCCGAACGGCTGCTGGAGGCGGCCGGGCGTGGCATGTGGGCGGAGCCGCAACCGGAAACCCTCGACGGGCTGCGTCAGGCGCTACTGGAAACCGAGGGCGATCTGGAAGGCTAGCCCTCCGCTGTTACGCTCGAGCGCGACGGCCTAGATGAAGTCCGACCCGCCATCGACGTTGACTGTCGCACCGGTGACATAGCCGTTGCGCCGCGACGCCAGGTAGGCGGTAACGGAGGCGACCTCTTCGGGCAGTCCGGCGCGGCCGAGGTCACAGGGCTGGTGAAAGTTGTTGTCGATCCAGGTCATGACGTCGACCGGGTTGGTGGCGTCGAGGCCATCGGCGGCGAGGACCCCCTTGAGCGCTTCGGTGAAGCTCGCGGTGACGATAGTTCCCGGACACACGCAGTTGACCAGAATGCCGTCCCTGGCAAGGCTTTTCGATAGGTTCTTGGTCACACTGGCCAACGCCGATTTCGATGCCGTGTAGGCGATGATCCGCGGATTTTGACGCTGAATCGAATGCGCGGACAACGTCACGATGCGGGCCCAGTCCGCGGAGCGCAGC
Source organism: Mycobacterium senriense (assembly GCF_019668465.1). NCBI lineage: Bacteria > Bacillati > Actinomycetota > Actinomycetes > Mycobacteriales > Mycobacteriaceae > Mycobacterium > Mycobacterium senriense. The sequence continues at coordinate 4,251,081 of NZ_AP024828.1, forward strand.
TGCGGTAAGGCTGCGCGAATCGATCGGACGGCCGACATCGTGCCGAGGGTGAACGCCTCGTCCCATTGTGCGTCGTCCATCTGCTCGAAATAGCCGTCGCCCGGTCCGATCGTGTGGACCAGGCTGTTGAGTCGCCCCCAGCGTTGCGCGACGGCGGCGAAGCCGGCGGTGATGGATTCGGCGTCGGTCATATCCACGCTGATGCCCACGGCATCCGGAGCACCCGCCCGCCGCAGCGACGAGACGGCGGCATCGAGCGTCTCGCGGCCCCTGGCCATCACCGCCACGCTGGCTCCTTCGGCCGCAAGGGCTTCGGCGATGGCCAGTCCCATGCCCTTACTGCCGCCGGTGACCACGGCCGTCGATCCGGCGAAGCCCAGGTCCATCGCTAGTCTCCTTTGATTGGTTCTGTGACCCGCACGCCCAGCGCACGCAGGCAGAACTGCAGCATGCGTTCGCGGAGCACGTTGCGGTCGAAATTGCCTGTCGCCCAGTGTTGGTTGATGCCCGCCCAGACCACCCCGTGAATGAACTGGGCGTCCGTCATCGGATCGACGTGGTGGAACACCCCGCTTTGCAGGCCGCGTTGCAGCGCCTCGGTCAGCGGCCTGAGCATCTCCGCGTACGCGGGCTGAACAAGTGCAAAGGACTGCGACTGAGCTTCCATCGACAGACGACGCAAGTCGGATTTGACCTTGTCATCGAACGCCAGGTCGAGTCGTCCATCGATCCACGCCGCGACCGCGTCGACCTCCGTGGCGGCAGGTGCCATCCGGCGTCGCAGTCGCCGTTCCTCCACGCGGGCCATGTCGAGAAACAGCGCGGCCACCAAATCGTCCTTGGATTCGAAGTGCCGATAGAACGCCCGGGTGCCCAGCGCAGCCCGGTCCAGCACCGCGCCGATGCTGAGCTTCCCAATTCCGTTCTCCCGCAGAATGGTTGAAGCGGCAGCCAGGATCTCACGGCGCACCGCTGCGTCTGGACCGAGTTTTTCGCGTCGCCGCGTGCGAGGGGTGCTCACGCTTCAGGCCGTCGCGTCGTACGCGGCGAGATAGTCCCCAAACCGCCCGCGCACGCCTTCGGGTGTCAGGCCGTAGTCGACCAGGTCGTAGCCATGTGCGCCGCGGGAGCCCGGCCGGTGGTCTGAGGCCCAACGCGTGACCGCGCCGAGGGTGGCATCGGTGAAGGTCAAGCCCAGGGCCTCGTAGCTCGTTTGCAGCGTGCCAACCGGATCCGTCTGCAGGTCCGCGAACGAGACGTCGGCGAATCGGTCATCGCCCATCCGGCCGCGGAAATCCATTGCCCGGCGGACGCCTTCGACCCAGCTGTCGACCTGCTCGGCGCCGAGTTCCCTGGCGTCGTCGCGGTCGCTGCTCCAGCTACGCACATACCGGATCAGGCTGCAGACCGAACCCATAACTTTCGCCGGATCGCGATGACTCCAAAGGAATTTGGCGTCGGGATATGCCTCGACGAGAGCGTCGAGGGCGAACATGTGCACGGGCGTCTTGAGATGCCACAGCACGGGCGGACAGTGCCATTGCAACAGCCGGAGCACTCGTCGATGAAAGACGTAGGTCTCGCGCATGTCGCAGTCCATCAACCACGCGAGATACCCGGGCGCGCGCACGGCGCCGTCAAAGTGGAAGGTGCGAAAGCTCATTCCCATCAGGTCCTGGCATTCGGTCGGCGCTGTGGCCTCGGAGTTATACAAGGTTTTCATCAGCGGGAACATGTCGTCGAGCATCTTCAGGCCGGCCTCGGCCTGCGCGATCCGCGGGTCGCTGTGTTCGGTCGCGGCCTCCGGTGGTGGGGTAGGCGCTTGCGACTCCCACATCCGCAGCGATCGGAACTGGGGATCGGCGGCCACCAGTTGGCTCAGCGCGGTGGTTCCGGTGCGGGGCAAGCCGATGACGAAGACGGGGCCCCCGACCGTCTGGTCGTCGATCTCGGGGTGGTGACGGTAGGCGTCCTCGACGTTGAGACGTTGGATCAGGGCGTTGCTGATGGTGGCGTGCTGGATGACCCGCCCGATGTCGTTGAGGTCCGCCTCGTTGTTCAGCGCGTCGACGATGCGTTCGAGTCCCTCGCGGTAGTAGGACGATCCGAAATCGTCGAGGCCGGTCGCTGTTCGAGCGCCGTCCTCCAACTCATCAGCATCGAAGGTCACCGTCCGAACCTTTCGTGCACAGCGCGGCGCCTTGCCGCAAGGATTGGTGCGCGCTGTTCGGGGGTGACTTGTGCGGTGTCCGAAGGTAACTCGGTGTGGACATTGTCGAACTGCACCACTCGTGTCGTCGGTGTGGGCGCCGTTTCAGTCCGCACGCAGCGCAGGATAATGGGCCCGTTGCTGTGGCCAGCGGTGTCGAGCCAGTTGGCGATCCCGGGGTCGCGATCGCACAGCACCACGCGGACCAATCCATCGGAATCCATCGCGGCCTGATGGGCATTCAGGCTGGACTGGTGGCGCCCGTAATGGATCGTCTCCCACCACGGGTTGCCGATCGAGAAGCTCCAATAGATGCCCTGTGGTGGTTCCACTTCGACGATGAGGGCCTCGCCCGGATGTAGTTCCCACCGGCCGATCACCGGCCGGTTCTCCGCGGCAGCTCCCATGTCGGTGCGATCGATGGGAGGCAAGAAGCCGTTGGGCGGTGCGACCGACCCGAACTGCAAAAAGAACGCCAGGTTGTCGGCGACGAAGTCGCCGAGCGCGGTCAGTTGCCGCGTCATCGCTGAATAGGAATCGACTGGACCGGGTGCGGCCCGGACCGCGTCACCGAGTCGCTCGATGCGCAGCGACGAGGCCACCTCGGTATCCCAGTCGTAGAAGAAGTGCCGCACCGTCAACGTGGGATGCCCACCTTCGATGCGCATCCAATTGCCCGCTCGCCCCGACTGTTTCGAGGCCGACAGCACCACCTCGAAGTTTCCGTCGGGATCGGTTTCTAGCTCGTCGACCAACTCGTTGGCGGTGGCGGTGATGCCGTTCATCGTCTGGAGTCCGACGTAGCGAGCGGTCCCGCGGTTGCCGTACAGCCGATAGCTCTCCCCGCCGTGGAGCGCGGCGCGGGTGTAGAGGCAGTCCGGGCACTCCATTCCCCAGGTCACGATGTCATCGGTGCTCGTACGTTGGACGCGCAGTACCGGATCTGGATCGAACCGCAGCGCCTCGTCGATACCCGCGGTGAGCAGCACCAGCAGGTGCCGGATTCCGGCGGCGAGATCGATCCGATTGCGGCTTGCCGGCTCGGATTCGACGGTCTGCGCGGCCTCATTGAGCCGGTTCAAGAGTTGTGACCACCCCGCAAACAGATCGGGATTGCTCGCCTCGCCCGACGATTCCAAGGCCGCCTCGGCGATCGTGAACGGCAACCACGCCAGCGGCTTCTTCGGATCGCCCATCATTGCCTACTTCGATCGGTGCTCTGCATCTCTTAATTGAAAATAATGTTTTCATTTAAGCTGTCATGACTATCGCAGCCGAGCGCTGAGAATGTCAACGTTGAGGTCCCGCGGCGGTAAGTTGTTCTCGTGACGCCGACCTTCGACGACCTTGCCAAGACGCAGTACATCCTGCTGACCACGTTCACCAAAGACGGCAAACCCAAGCCGACGCCGATCTGGGCCGCCCTGGACAAGCAGCACGGGGATCGACTTCTGGTGATCACCCAGGAAAAGTCGTGGAAGGTCAAGCGAATCCGCAATACCCCGCGGGTCACGCTGGCCACCTGCACCATGAACGGCCGCCCGACCAGCGAGGCCGTCGAGGGGACCGCAGCCATCCTGGACAAGTCGGAAACCGCCGCCGTCTACGACGCGATCGGCAAGCGCTACGGCGTCGTGGGTAAGGTGTTCAACTTCTTCAGCAAGCTGCGCGGCGGCATGGAGAACAACGTCGGCCTCGAACTGAAAGTGGCCTGAACGCCAAGGCGCCGTGGCCACCGTCCTCATCCCGATTCCGGACCGCGACTTCGACCCGACCGAGGTCGCGGTCAGCTGGAGGGTATTGACGCGAAGCGGCCACCGGGTGGTCTTCGCGACCGAAACCGGCACGCCCGGGGTGGCCGACGGCATCATGGTGACGGGCCGTGGACTCGACATCTGGTCCGCGCTGCCACTGCTGGGCGCCATCCCGCTGGTGGGCTTGACACTGCGCGCCAACAAAGAAGGGCGCGAGGCCTACCGAGACATGGTGCACTCCAACGAGTTCCAGCATCCGGTCACCTGGGCGGGGGTCAGCCTCGACGACGTCGGCGCACTGTTGTTGCCGGGCGGGCACCGCGCCCGCGGGATGCGTAGCTACATCGACAGCGGCATCCTGCACCGGCTGGTGGCGGAGGCCTTCGCCCGCGAGCTCGCGGTGGCCGCCATTTGTCACGGGGTGCTGCTCGCCGCGCGCAGCGTCGATCCCGAAACCGGCCGTTCCGTGCTGTACGGACGCAAGACGACCGCGCTGACTTGGGCGATGGAGCGGTCGGCCTGGCGCATCACCCGATTGACCCGGTTCTGGGATCGCGACTATTACCGGACCTATACCGAGGAGCCGGGCCAACCGGCCGGGTACATGTCGGTGCAGTCGGAAGTCACACGCGCGCTGAAAGATCCCGCTGACTTCCGCGATGTCGCCCGCGGAACACCGTACTGGCGGCGGAAAACCTCGGGCATGGCGCGCGATACGGCGACCGACTCGCGGCCCGCGTTCGTCGTCGATGACGGCGGCTACGTGTCGGCGCGCTGGCCCGGTGATACCCACACGTTCGCAACGGTGTTGGCGCAGAAGCTCAACGCCACGCGCTGACCCGTTACGTCGCGGCGCCCGTGCCCAGATGCTCGCCGAAGAACGCGAACACCCGCCGCCATGCGTCCTCGGTGGCGTCCCGGTCGTAGCCGAAACCCGCGATGCGAAGCAGTGGTTGGGCGGGCAGCTCGTTGGCGAAGCTGTGCCCGACGCCCGGATACGTCTTCACGTCGGCGGTGATGTTCTTGGCGGCGATCGTCTTGTTCAGCTTCTCGGGCGCACCCCGGCCCAGCGGGTCACGGCCGCCGAAGCTGGCCACGACCGGGCACGCGCCGTCCAGCGTCTTGTCCAGGTTGCGGGGCAGGGGAGTGCCATAGAACGGAGCAGAGGCACCGAAACCCTTGGGCGACATGACAAGAGCGAACTGGCCGCCCATGCAGAAACCCGCGATGCCCACCTGGCCGGAACATTGCGGCATGGCCTTCAGGTGATCGCGCGCGGCCAGGATGTCATCGATTGCGCGGCCGCGCTGCGTCTGCAACTCCTTCATGACGCGGGTGACGCAGCGGATGCGGCCACCGCGCGAATACAGATTCGGGGTGAGCGCCAGATAACCCCCCGCGGCGATGCGGTCATTAATCGACTGCTTGTCCCGGCCGTAGCCGATCGCGTCGTGGATCACCACCACACCCGGCCACGGGCCTTGGCCCGAGGGCGTGCTCAGTAACGCATCGATCGGTCCGTCGGGAGTGTCGATCTCAATCGTCGTCATAGCGTCATCTAACTGCAATCACACCGGCGAGCACCACGGGAACTTGGGCGTGGTCGGCACACGTTGGTCTGGCATGGTGTCGCGGCTGCTGCTGATCTACGCCGTCGTCGAACTGGCGGTGATCTTCGCGTTGGTGTCGACGATCGGATGGGGCTGGACCCTGTTGGCGCTGGTGGGCACCTTCGTGCTCGGCTGGGGCATCGTGGCCCCGCTGGCCGGGTCGCACCTCATCCGCCGGATCGGGCACCTGCGCTCGGGCCTGACCGACCAACGGGCGGCGGGCGACGGTGCGCTGGTCAGCCTGGCCGCACTCCTCGTCCTCGTTCCCGGCCTGGTCAGCACCGCGCTGGGCCTGTTGCTGCTGATCCCGCCGGTGCGGTCGGCCGTCGGCCCCGGGTTGACGGCCATGGCGGTGCGCAAGCTGCAACAACAAATGCCGGGACTCAGTTATGCGAGCGTCCTTCGCCCGCAGCCTCACCCGGCGTCGTATCCGGGCGGGCACTACTCGGAGGCCGGCGGCGGCCACGGCGACTACATCGACGGCGAGGTCATCGATGTCCACGACGTCGAGGCGCCGGCGCAGCCGCAACGATTCGACGGACGCTGACGCGGGCGCGGGGCGCCCGCCGACCGTTATCGCCATCCGAGCACTTGCACGTAGTTTTGGGCTGTGACCGATCGTGACCGTTAGTCCCGCACCGGTGACCCTGCTGATCAATGGCCGGGTGCACAGCCCGGCCCAGCCCGATGCGACCGCGATGGCCGTCCGCGACGGCGTGGTGGCATGGCTGGGCAGCGACGAGGTCGGCCACCGCATGTTTCCCGACGCCGACGTCGAAGATCTTCGGGGCGGATTCGTGGCACCGGGGTTCGTAGACAGCCACATCCATCTCACCGCCACCGGGCTGACGCTCAGCGGGCTGGACCTGCGCCCGGCGGCCTCGCGCGCCCAATGCCTGCGGATGGTCGCCGAGTACGCGGCCGCACACCCCGGCCAACCGGTGTGGGGCCATGGCTGGGACGAAACCTCGTGGCCGGAGAACGCCCCACCCAGCGCCGGGGGCCTGGACGCCGTTCTCGGCGACCGGCCCGCCTACCTCGCTCGGGTGGACGTGCACTCCGCGCTGGCGTCAACGGGGCTGCGGCGGCTGGTCACGGAACTTTCGGCGGCGGCGGGTTTCAGCGCCGAGGGGCCGCTGGTCGGTGACGCACACCATCTGGTGCGGGCCGTCGCCCGGGGCCTGCTGACGGCCGAACAGCTCGCCGAAGCCCGCACCGCAGCGCTGCGAGCCGCCGCCGCGGCCGGCATCGTCGCGGTTCACGAATGCGCCGGCCCGGAGATCGGTGGGATCGACGACTGGCTGCAGTTGCGTGCCCTCGATCACGGCGTCGAGGTGATCGGTTATTGGGGCGAACCGGTGAGCAGCCCCGCACAGGCGCGCGAGCTGATCGCGGCGACCGGAGCCCACGGGCTGGCCGGTGACCTGTTCGTCGACGGGGCCCTTGGGTCGCGCACCGCGTGGCTGCACGAGCCGTACACGGACGCGCCGGAGTGCACCGGAACCTGCTATCTGAATCCCGATGCCGTCGAGGCGCACGTTCGGGCGTGTACCCAGGCCGAGGTCACCGCCGGGTTCCACGTCATCGGGGACGCCGCGGTCGCGACTGTGGTGGACGCTTTCGAGCGCGTCGTCGCCGACCTCGGGCCGGTCGCCGTCGCCCGCTGCGGGCACCGCCTCGAGCACGTCGAGATGGTCAGCGCCGATCAGGCCGCCAAACTGGGCCAGTGGGGCGTCATCGCCAGCGTGCAGCCCAATTTCGATGCGCTCTGGGGCGGCGTCGACGGCATGTACGCGCGACGGCTCGGTGCCCAGCGAGGCAGTCGGCTCAACCCCTTTGCGCTGTTAGCATCCCAAGGCGTGCCCCTCGCGCTCGGTTCCGACGCTCCGGTCACGGGCTTCGACCCGTGGGTGAGCGTGCGCGCTGCCGTCGACCACCGCACCCCCGGCAGCGGGGTCTCGGCGCGGGCCGCGTTTGCTGCGGCCACCCGCGGCGGCTGGCGGGCGGCAGGTGTCCGCGACGGCAAGGCGGGCACGTTGGTGCCGGGAGCGCCGGCGTCCTACGTCGTCTGGGATGCCGGGGACCTCGAGGTGCACGCCCCGCGTGACACCGTCCAGCGCTGGTCGACGGACCCGCGGTCGCGCGTGCCGGCGCTGCCGCGATTGGGTGACGATGATGCCCTACCGCGGTGCCGGCGAACGGTGCATCGGGGCGCTGTCATCCATGGCTAGGTACCGGCCGGGCGACGACGAGCCCGCGGACCAAACCGATACGACCGGCGAGGACCTGCCGCGGCGGCCTGACACCGACCCCGTCAGCGACGAGGCAGAGTCGGACCGCGATGACGAGGCCGCCCAGGTCCGCGTCGAGCCCGAAGCCGGGGACGACGAGCGCGACGGCGAACCCGACAGCGGCCAGGACGCCGCGGAACCGGGATCGCCCGAGGGGCACGCGCCGCGCGGCGCGAGCCCGGGTGGTCGGCTCGGGGCCGCGGCGCGCGGCGCGGTAACCGGACTACTGGCCGCGGTGATCGCGCGGCTGCCCGCCGCCCAGGCCGCGATGCTGCCCCGCCTGACCCGGCTGAGTTGCGTCGTGATGGGCGGTCTATTGTTCTGCGCCAGTTTCCCGTCGCTCAATTGGTGGTGGGGTGCCGTGGTGGCCGCCGCGTTGCTGGCGTGGGTGTTGACGCACCCCGCGACCACGCCGGTGGGCGGCCTGGGTTACGCGTTCCTGTTCGGGCTGGCTTTCTACCTGCCGCTGTTGCCGTGGGTCGGGCTCCTGGTCGGCCCCATCCCGTGGATCGCGCTCGCGACCGTCTGCGCGCTGTTTCCCGCCCTCTTCGGCCTGTGCGCCGTCACCGTGCGCCGGCTGCCCGGCTGGCCCATCTGGTTCGCGCTGATCTGGGCGGCCCAGGAGTGGCTCAAGTCGATCCTCCCGTTCGGGGGTTTCCCCTGGGGGGCGGTGGCGTTCGGTCAGACGCATGGTCCGTTCCTGCCGCTGGTCCAGCTCGGCGGCGTGGCGCTGCTGTCGATGGCGATCATGCTGGTGGGCTTCAGCGCGACGGCCATCGCGCTGGAGATCGTGAAGTGGTGGCACTCCGGTCACCCGGCGCCCCGCGCGGCCGGCGACAGCGGCGCCGCGGATGCCGCCGCCCCCGACCAGGCGCCTCCCGCGGTGGTGCTGCCCGGCGTCTGCATCTGCCTGGTGCTCTTCGCGTCGCTCATCGTCTGGCCGCAGGTGCGCCACGCCGGCACCGGGTCGGGCGGCGAGCCGGCGGTGACCGTCGCGGCCGTGCAGGGCAACGTGCCGCGGCTGGGCTTCGAGTTCAACCAACAGCGGCGCGCGGTGCTGGACAACCACGTCCAGGAAACCCTGCGGCTGGCCGAGGACGTGCGCTCCGGGGCCGCCCCGCAACCGCAGTTCGTGATCTGGCCGGAGGACTCGTCGGACATCGACCCGTTGGTCAACCACGATGCCGCCCTGGAGATCTCGCAGGCCGCGTCGGCGATCGGCGCTCCTATCCTGATCGGCAGCGTGCTCGAAGTGCCCGGACGCTCGCCGCAGGATCCGAACTACACCAACACCATGATCGTGTGGAATCCGGCCACCGGCCCGTCGGACCGCCACGACAAGGAAATCGTGCAGCCGTTCGGCGAGTACCTGCCGATGCCCTGGCTGTTCACACACCTGTCCGGCTACGCGGGCCGCGCCGGAAGCTTCGTGCCCCGGCAGGGCTCCGGGGTGGTGCACATCGCGGGAGTGCCGCTCGGCGTCGCCACCTGTTGGGAAGTGATCTTCGACCGCGTGCCGCGACAAGCCGTGCTCGGCGGTGCCCAGCTGCTGGCCGTGCCGGCCAACAACGCCACCTTCAACAAGAGGATGAGCGAGCAGCAGCTGGCATTCGCCAAGGTCCGGGCGGTCGAGCACGACCGGTACGTGGTGGTTTCCGGCACCACGGGAATCAGCGCCGTGGTGGCCCCCGACGGCGGCGAGCTGGCCCGCACCGACTTCTTCCAGCCCGCCTATCTGGACATGCAGGTCCGGCTCAAGACCAGGCTGACGCCGGCGACGCAGTGGGGGCCGCTGATGCAGTGGGTCATGGTGCTGGCGGCCGTCGCGGTGATTCTGGCCGGGATACGGCACAATGGATGGTTCCCGCGGTCGGCACGTCTCAGGTCCACACGCCAATCGCACGGGGCCGGTGCAACCTCGGGCAAACCCCCGCCAGACGAGCACGACTGAAGACACTGCGCCCGACTCTCGGGACCGCACGCCGGCAGACGACGGCGACTGACCACCCCGCCGTCCGACCAGGACGGCCGACACACTTTCGATTTCGGGCGACACAGAGGAGTTACATGACCACCGGCCAGCCGGCGCCCCAAGTCCCAAGCAACCGTCCCAGCCAGCGCGTCTTGGTGATCATCCCCACCTACAACGAGCTGGAGAACCTTCCGGTCATCCACCGGCGGCTCAAAGAGGCGTGCCCGCACGTGCATCTGCTGGTGGTGGACGACAGCAGCCCCGACGGCACCGGACGGCTCGCCGACGAGCTGGCGGCGTCCGACGCCGGCCGCACGCACGTCATGCACCGCACCGCCAAGGACGGCCTGGGCGCGGCGTACCTGGCGGGTTTCGCGTGGGGGTTGAGCCGTGACTACGCGGTCCTGGTCGAAATGGACGCCGACGGCAGCCACGCGCCCGAACAGCTGCACCGCCTGCTGGACGCCGTGGACGCCGGCGCCGACCTGGCCATCGGGTCGCGCTACGTCGAGGGCGGGACGGTGCGCAACTGGCCATGGCGGCGCTGGGCGCTGTCCTGGACCGCGAACACCTACGCGCGGCTGGCCCTTGGGATCGGCGTGCACGACATCACCGCCGGCTACCGCGCCTACCGCCGCGAAGTGCTCGAAGCGATCGACCTCGACGGCGTCGACTCCAAGGGCTACTGCTTCCAGATCGATCTGACCTGGCGCACGATCTGCAACGGATTCACCATCGCCGAGGTGCCCATCACCTTCACCGAGCGCGAACTCGGCGTGTCGAAGATGAGCGGCTCCAACATCCGCGAAGCCCTGGTCAAAGTCACCCGCTGGGGTGTTCAGGGCCGACGGTCGGGTGCCAGGGCCACCAGGGCAGACAACCGCACTTAGGTCGCGGTCCGGCCGGGCTCGAGCCGCGGTCAGCCCCGGCGGCGGGTCTTGATGATCTCGAGGCGCTCCTTGAGCAGCTCTTCGAGCTCCTCGACCGAGCGACGCTCCAGCAGCATGTCCCAGTGCGTCCGCGGCGGCTTCACCTTCTTCGGCTCGGGCAGGTCGCCCTCGATCAGGGTGCCTTCCAGGCCGTTGCGGCACAGCCAGGTGCCGGGGATCTCGGCGTCGTCGGCGAAGGGAACCTCGAACTCCTCGCCGTTGTCGGTCCGGTACTTCGCGAGCTGACGCGGCGCCAGGTCGTGGTTGCGGTCAGTCTCGTAGCTCACGGCCCCGAGGCGACTGCCTCTCAGTACGCGATCAGCCATGGCTGCTACTCCTTCAGGTCTTCTTCTCGGAGCTCTCCGGCTCCCTTACTGCAGTTCAGCGCAATCTGTCCAGTTAGCAAACGCTGCGGCGATCTGCGCAGTTCCCGGGCGGGACCGGCATACGCGACGCGACCCTCAATGATACCGGGAGCGCCGAGAAATCCCGACTAAAGTCGGCAGGCGTGAGCCGCCGTACCCACCCGCAGCCCTGTCGCTGGTGCGGCCGAGACGTTACCGATGCGGGAATGGGACGTCGCCGCCAGTACTGCCGGCAGTCGTGCCGGCAGCGCGCGTACGAACAACGGGCCTCGCTGAACCGGAACGGCGCGGCAGCCGTGCCTGAGGACGCGGTAGTCCTGTCGGCCGAGGAGGCCGCCGACCTGTCGGATCGCGTCTACCAGGTGCGATGCGCGGCCGAGGACGTCGCCACGGCGGTCGACGAAGGCGCCGGGGCCGCCGAGCTTCGTCAGTTATGCGACGCGCTGATCCAAGCCGCCAGGGCCGCCGACGGCTGGCGCCGAGCGGGTGTGTGACCGCCCGCCCGCACCGGCCCGGACCCGGCGCCGCACCCGACCCTCCACGACATGCTCCTGACCACCAGCTATGGTCAGCCGGGTACAGTCGCGCCATGGACGTCGGGCCATGTCTACAGCGCACCGCTGGCCAGCGAGCACACCGGGCACCCGGCCTCACAACTTCTTTGCGCGGCGCGGCGCAGCGGTCCACGCCGGTCCTCCCGTAGCAGCCGGGAGCAGCGGAGGTTTTGAAATCCAGGCGGAGTTGGCCATACTCACCAGCAATATTCTTGGGTCGGAGAGCGGCACGACGCTGGTCGAACGGGAAACGGCATCGCCTCGTACAGCAAAGTCCGTCAGTCGGCGAAAACCGCATCCAGCGGTGAAAGACGGCCGAACGTCGTTAGGTGAGGTTTGTAATGGTTGATCAACTCCAGCATGCGACCGAAGCGCTGCGTAAAGCGCTGGTCCAGGTTGAGCGCCTGAAGCGCACCAACCGGGCGCTGCTGGAGCGGTCCAACGAGCCGATCGCGATCGTCGGTATGTCGTGCCGCTTCCCGGGTGGCGTCGACAGCCCGGAGGCGCTGTGGCGAATGGTCGCCGACGGCCGCGACGTCATCTCGGAGTTTCCCGCCGACCGAGGTTGGGACGTCGCCGGCCTCTACGACCCCGACCCCGACGCGCGGCACAAGTGCTACGTGAACACCGGCGGTTTCGTCGACGGCGTTGCGGACTTCGATCCGGCCTTCTTCGGCATCGCGCCGAGCGAGGCGCTCGCGATGGACCCTCAGCATCGAATGCTGCTCGAACTGTCGTGGGAAGCGTTGGAACGGGCCGGAATTGACCCCAGCGGCTTGCGCGGCAGCGCCACCGGCGTGTTCGCCGGGCTGATCGTTCAGGGCTACGGCATGCTCGCCGAGGAGATCGAGGGTTACCGGCTGACCGGCATGACATCCAGCGTCGCCTCGGGGCGGGTGTCCTACGTGCTGGGCCTGGAGGGCCCCGCGGTTTCCGTGGACACGGCGTGCTCGTCGTCGCTGGTGGCCTTGCACATGGCCGTGCAATCGCTGCGCTCGGGGGAGTGTGACCTGGCCCTGGCCGGCGGCGCCACCGTGAACGCGACGCCGACGGTCTTCGTGGAGTTCAGCCGCCACCGCGGGTTGGCGCCGGACGGACGATGCAAGGCCTACGCGGGCGCGGCCGACGGCGTCGGCTGGTCCGAAGGCGGAGCCCTCCTGGTCGTGGAACGCCTGTCGGATGCGCAGCGGCTGGGGCACCCGGTGCTGGCCGTGGTCCGCGGCTCGGCGGTCAATCAGGATGGCGCCTCCAACGGGCTGACCGCGCCCAATGGTCCCTCGCAGCAGCGGGTAGTGCGTGCGGCGCTGGCCAATGCCGGGTTGTCCGCGGCCGACGTCGACGTCGTCGAGGGCCACGGCACCGGAACCACATTGGGTGACCCGATCGAGGCGCAGGCGCTGCTGGCCACCTATGGGCAGGACCGCAGCGAGCCACTGTGGCTGGGTTCCATCAAGTCGAACATGGGCCACACCCAGGCCGCCGCCGGGGTAGCCGGCGTCATCAAGATGGTGCAGGCGATGCGTCACGAGACGCTGCCCGCGACGCTGCACGTGGACGCGCCGAGCCCGCACGTGGACTGGTCGGCGGGCTCGGTGTCGCTGCTGACCGAGGCGCAACCCTGGAACGCCGAGCGGCCGCGCCGTGCGGGTGTGTCGTCGTTCGGCATCAGCGGCACGAACGCGCACGTCATCGTCGAGGCTGTGCCGGCGGCGCCGGCGCGAGAGGCCGGACCGGTGCGGCCGGTGGTTCCGTGGGCGGTGTCGGCGAAATCGCCGTCGGCGTTGGCGGCGCAAGCGGCGCGGTTGGCCGAATACGTTCGCGCGCACAATGATCTGGATGTCGCCGACATCGGCTGGTCTTTGGCGGGCCGCGCGACATTCGAGCACCGCGCGGTCGTTGTCGGCGGCGACCGCGACCGGCTGCTGGCTGGCCTCGACGAGTTGGCCAACGACGACCCCACCGGCTCGGTGATTCGGGGCACCGCGGCGCCGGCGGGCAAGACCGTGTTCGTCTTTCCCGGGCAGGGTTCCCAATGGCTGGGCATGGCGATTGAATTGCTGGACACCGCACCGGTATTCGCCCAACAGATCCGGGAATGCGAAGAGGCCTTCGCAGAATTCGTCGACTGGTCGCTGACAGGTGTGCTGCGCGGCGTCCCCGATGCTCCGGGACTGGACCGCGTCGACGTCGTGCAGCCGGTGCTCTTCGCGGTGATGGTGTCGCTGGCCGAACTGTGGAAGTCGGTCGGGGTGAATCCGGACGCGGTGATCGGGCATTCGCAGGGTGAGATCGCCGCCGCGTACGTCGCCGGGGCACTGTCGCTGCAGGACGCGGCCCGGGTGGTCACGCTGCGCAGCAAGCTGCTGACGGCTCTGGCGGGCCCCGGCGGGATGCTGTCCATCGCGTGCAGCACCGAACGGGCCCGGGAGTTGTTGGCGCCCTACGGGAGTCGAGCCAGCATCGCCGCCGTCAACGGCCGGTCGGCCGTCGTGGTGTCCGGTGAGGGGGCCGCGCTCGACGAGCTCGTCGGCTTCTGCGCCGACCTCGAGCTGCGGACCCGGCGGATCGACGTGGACTATGCCTCGCACTCGGTTGAGGTCGAGGCGATCCGCGCCGACCTCTCCGAGGTTCTGGCCGGCATCGAGCCGCGCTCCTCGCGCATCGCGTTCTTCTCCACGGTGACCGGAAACCGTTTGGATACGGCAGGATTGGACGCCGACTACTGGTATCGCAACATCCGGCAGACCGTGCAGTTCGACCAGGCGGTGCGCAGCGCCTGCGAGCACGGATACCGGACGTTCATCGAATCCAGTCCGCACCCGGCGCTGGTCGCGGGCATCGAGGACACCGCCAACGACCACGGCGGCGACAGCGAGGCCATAGTCATCCCGACTCTGGGCCGCGACGATGGCGGTCTCGACAGGTTCCTGACGTCGGCCGCCACCGCGTTCGTCGCGGGCGTGAGCGTGTGCTGGCGCGGTGCGCTGGACGGGGCCGGCTTCGTCGAGCTGCCGACGTATGCCTTTGACCGGCGCCGATTTTGGCTGTCCGGGGAAGGCGTCGCGGCCGACGCCTCGGGCCTGGGCCTGGGCACCAGCGAGCACCCGCTGCTGGGCGCGGTCATCGAGCTGCCGTCTTCGGGCGGGGTGGTGCTGACGGGCCGCCTGTCGCCGAGTTCGCAGGGCTGGCTGACCGACCACGCCGTGTCCGGCACGGTCGTGTTCCCCGGGTCCGGCTTCGTGGAGCTGGCGATTCGCGCCGGCGACGAGGTCGGTTGCTCGACGGTCGACGAGCTGACGCTGCAGGCGCCGTTGATGTTGCCGGCCAAGGATTCCGGGTCGGCATCGGTCGCCGTGCAGGTGGTGGTCGGCCCCGCGGATGAATCCGGCCAGCGCGGGGTGTCGATCTTCTCGCGCCCCGACCGCGGCGCCGGCTGGGTGTGCCACGCCGAAGGAACGCTGAGCACCGGCTCGGTCGAGCCGGGCGCGGATCTGTCGGCGTGGCCGCCGGCGGGCGCGGTCAAGGTAGACGCGGCGGACGGCTACGAGCAGTTGGCGGCGCTCGGCTACGGCTACGGCCCGGCATTCCGCGGCCTGACCGCGACGTGGGTGCGCGACGATGAGGTGTTCGCCGAGGTGCGGCTGCCCGACGCGGCCGGGGGTGTCAACGGTTTCGGTGTCCACCCGGCGCTGCTTGATGCGGCGATGCACGCGCTGGTCGTCAGCCACGACATCATCGGCCAGACCGACGAAGTGGTGCTGCCGTTCTCGTGGCAGGGCGTATCGTTGCACGCCGCGGGCGCGTCCGCGGTGCGTGCACGCATCGCGCCGGCAGCGGCGTCGGAGGCCACGTCCGCGACCTCGAGGGCGGTCTCGATCGAGCTCGCCGACGGACTCGGATTGCCGGTGCTGTCGGTGCGCGCGATGGTCGCGCGCCCGGTGAGCGAGCGGCAACTGCGCGCGGCGGTGTCGGCGTCGGGCCCGGACCGGCTGTTCGAGCTGGCGTGGTCGCCGGCCGCGACGACGGCCGCCGGCACCGAGGCGCCCGCACACGAGGTGTTCGAATCCGTTGCGGCCGGCGAAGATCCGGTCTCCGGATCGTATGAGCGCACGCATCGGGCGCTGGCGGCCGTGCAGTCGTGGCTGACCGAGCACGACGCCGGGGTGCTGATCGTCGCGACCCGGGGCGCGATGGGACTGGCGGGGGAGGACGTCCCCGATCTGGCCGGTGCGACGGTATGGGGGCTGGTGCGGTCGGCGCAGACCGAGCATCCCGGCCGGATCGTGCTGGTGGATTCAGATGCGGCGCTTGACGATAACGCGATAGCGACCGTCCTGGCAGTCGGCGAGCCCGCGGTGTTGCTGCGCGACGGCACGGCCTACGTCGCGCGGGTGCGCGGCAGCCGCGCGGTCGACGGGATCATGGTGCCCCCGTCGGACGGGCCCTGGCGGCTGGGAATCAGCAGCGCGGGCACGTTCGAAAACCTGCAATTGGAACCGGTTCCCAACGCCGGCGCCGCGCTGGAACCCGGCCAGGTTCGGGTGGCCCTGCGCGCCATCGCCACCAACTTCCGCGACGTCATGATCACGCTGGGCATGTTCACCCACGAGGCCCTGCTCGGTGGCGAAGGCGCCGGGGTGGTGGTCGAAGTCGGGCCGGAAGTCACCGAGTTCGCGGTCGGGGATTCGGTGTACGGCTTCTTCCCCGACGGCAGCGGCACGCTGGTGCCCGGCGACGTGCGCCTGCTGCAGCACAAGCCGACTCACTGGTCCTACGCCGAAGCCGCCGGCATCTCGGCGGTGTTCACCACCGCCTACATGGCGTTCATCCACCTCGCCGACGTCAAGCCCGGGCAGCGGGTGCTGGTGCACGCCGCGGCCGGCGGTGTCGGGATGGCCGCGGTGCAGCTGGGCAGGCACCTGGGCCTGGAGGTGTTCGCGACCGCCAGTCGCGGCAAGTGGGACACGTTGCGGGCCATGGGCTTTGACGACGATCACATCTCGGATTCGCGCAGCCTGGAGTTCGAGGAGAAGTTCCGGGCGGTCACCGGCGGCCGCGGCATGGATGTGGTGCTGGACTCGCTGGCCGGCGAATTCGTCGACGCCTCGCTGCGGCTCGTCGCTCCCGGCGGGGTGTTCCTGGAGATGGGCAAGACCGACATCCGCGACCCGGGAGTGGTCGCCCAGGAGTACCCGGGTGTCCGCTACCGCGCCTTCGACCTGTTCGAGCCCGGCCGTCCCCGGATGCATCAGTGGATGCACCAGCTCGCCGGGATGTTCGACGCCGGCGTGCTGGAGCCGTTGCCGGTCACGACGTTTGACGTGCGACGCGCCCGTACGGCGCTGCGGTACTTGAGTCAGGCCCGCCACATCGGCAAGGTCGTCATGACGCTCCCGTCCGGGCTGTCGGCAGGCACGGTACTCATCACCGGCGGAACCGGCATGGCGGGCTCGACGTTGGCCCGCCACCTGGTGGCACACCACGGCGTCGAGGACCTGGTGCTGCTGAGCCGGCGCGGTCCGGACGCACCCGCGGCCACCGAGTTGATCGCGGAGCTGCAATCCGCCGGTGCCCGGGCGCGGGTGGTCGCGTGCGACGCGGCCGACCGGGCGGCACTGGCGCACGTTATCAACGACATTTCGGCGCAGCGGCCGCTGTCGGGCGTGATTCACGCAACCGGCGTGCTGGACGACGCTATGGTCACGTCGCTGACCCCCGACCGTCTCGACGCGGTGTTGCGGGCCAAGGTCGACGCTGCCTGGAATCTGCACGAGTTGACCCGCGACCTGAATCTGTCTGCCTTCGTGATGTTTTCGTCGATGGCCGGGCTGGTCGGCTCGTCGGGCCAGGGCAACTACGGGGCGGCGAACTCGTTCCTGGACGGGTTGGCCGCGCACCGCCGGGCACACGGGCTGCCTGCGATCTCGCTGGCCTGGGGTCTGTGGGAGCAGGCCAGCGCCATGACCGGCGGACTGGACGCCGCCGATCTCGCCCGGTTGGGTCGCGACGGGATCTTGGCCCTGTCCTCGGACGAGGCCATGGAACTCTTCGACACCGCATTGATCGTCGACGAGCCGTTCCTGGCGCCGGCCCGTATCGATCTCGGCGCGCTGCGGGCCCACGCGGTTGCGGTGCCGCCGATGTTCACCGATCTGGTCAACGCCCCGACGCGCCGCCGGGTCGACGACTCGCTGGCCGCCGCGAAATCGAAATCGGCGCTGGCGCATCGCCTGGACGGTCTGTCCGAAGCCGAGCAGCACGCCGTGCTGCTGGATCTGGTGCGTTCACACATCGCCACGGTGCTCGGCAACACCACCGCCGAGGCGATCGACCCCGACAAGGCGTTCCAGGAGTTGGGCTTCGACTCGCTGACCGCGGTCGAAATGCGCAACCGGCTCAAAACCGCTACCGGACTGGCGCTTTCGCCCACCCTGATCTTCGACTACCCGACGCCCAACGGCCTGGCCGGCTACATCCGCACCCAACTCGCCGGAGTTCCGCAAGAGGTCAAGCATGCCCCGGTGGCTCGCGCCACCGACGACGATCCGATCGTCATCGTCGGCATGGCGTGCCGCTATCCGGGTGGGGTGGATTCCCCCGAGGACCTGTGGGACATGCTGACCGAGCGCCGCGACGTGCTCTCCGAATTCCCGACCGATCGTGGCTGGGACCTGGCCGGCGTGTACAACCCGGACCCCGATGTTCCGGGCACCTGCTACACCCGCACCGGCGGCTTCGTGGACGGGGTCGCGGACTTCGACCCGGCCTTCTTCGGCATCGCGCCCAGCGAGGCGCTGTCCATGGATCCGCAGCAGCGCATGTTCCTCGAGCTGTCCTGGGAAGCGTTGGAGCGGGCGGGAATTGAGCCCGGCCAGCTGCGCGGCAGCGCCACCGGAATGTTCGCCGGGGTGTACACGCAGGGCTACGGCATGGGCGCGGCACCGACCGCGGAGGGCTTCCGGCTGACCGGCCAGTCGTCGAGTGTGGCGTCGGGCCGGGTGTCCTATGTGCTGGGCCTGGAAGGCCCGGCGGTGTCGGTGGACACGGCGTGCTCGTCGTCGTTGGTGGCGTTGCACATGGCCGCGCAGTCGCTGCGCGCTGGCGAGTGTGACCTGGCCCTGGCCGGCGGCGTCACCGTCAACGCCACGCCCGACATCTTCGTCGAGTTCAGCCGCATGCGCGGGTTGTCCGAGGACGGCCGATGCAAGGCTTACGCCGGCGCGGCCGACGGCACCGGATTCTCCGAGGGCGGCGGCATGCTCGTGGTGGAGCGCCTGTCCGACGCCCAGCGCCTGGGGCATCCGGTGCTGGCGATGGTGCGCGGCTCGGCCATCAATCAGGACGGCGCCTCCAACGGGCTGACCGCGCCCAATGGTCCCTCGCAGCAGCGGGTGGTACGTGCCGCGTTGGCCAGCGCCGGATTGACGCCGGCGGAGGTGGACGTCGTCGAAGGACACGGCACCGGAACCACATTGGGTGACCCGATCGAGGCGCAGGCGTTGCTGGCCACCTATGGGCAGGACCGCGACGAGCCGCTGTGGCTGGGTTCGATCAAGTCGAACATGGGTCACACGCAGGCCGCCGCCGGGGTGGCCGGTGTCATCAAGATGGTCCTGGCGATGCGCCACGAGATGTTGCCCGCGACATTGCACGTCGACGAGCCCAGCCCGCACGTCGACTGGTCGACCGGTTCGGTGTCGTTGCTGACCGAGGCGCGGGCGTGGCCCGGCAGCCGTCCGCGCCGGGCGGGTGTGTCGTCCTTCGGCATCAGCGGCACCAACGCGCACGTCATCGTCGAGGCGGTGCCGGCCGAGTCGCCGCGCATCGTGGACGGCCCGAAGGCACCGGTGGTGCCGTGGCCGGTCTCGGCGAAATCGCTGTCGGCGTTGAACTCTCAGGCCGCACGGCTGGCGACCCACCTGCGCGCCCACCCGGACCTGAACATCGCCGATGTGGGATGGTCGCTGGCGGGCCGGTCGGCCTTCGAACAACGAGCCGTCGTCGTCGGCAGCGACCGCGACCGGCTGCTGGCGGGGCTCGACGAGCTCGTCGGCGACGACCTGGCCGGCTCGATCGTTCGTGGCACGGCGACCGCCGGCAAGACGGTCTTCGTGTTCCCGGGCCAGGGCTCCCAGATATTGGGCATGGGAATGGGATTGCACGCCGGCTATCCGGTCTTCGCCGAGGCGTTCAACACGGTCGTGGCCGAACTGGATCAGCATCTGCTTCGCCCGCTGCGCGAGGTGATGTGGGGGCACGATGAAAGCCTGTTGAACAGCACCGAGTTCGCGCAGCCCGCGCTGTTCGCGGTGGAAGTCGCGTTATTCCGGCTGCTCGAATCCTGGGGTGTGCGGCCCGACTTCGTGATGGGCCACTCGATCGGGGAGCTGGCGGCCGCGCACGTCGCCGGCGTGTTGTCCCTGCAGAACGCCGCGGTGCTGGTGGCGGCGCGGGGCCGATTCATGCAGGCGCTGCCGGAGGGCGGCGCGATGGTCGCGGTGCAGGCCACCGAGGACGAGGTGCGGGCGCTGCTGGTGTCCTCCGAACAAGCGACCGCTGGCATCGCCGCGGTCAACGGACCCACCTCGGTGGTGATCTCGGGCGCCGAAGACGCGGTGATCGCGCTCGCGGACCGACTCCGCGACGACGGCCACCGCGTGCATCGGCTCTCCGTGTCGCGCGCCTTCCACTCGCCGTTGATGGACCCGATGACCGACGAATTCGGCACCGTCGCAGCCGGACTGACCGTCTGCAGGCCCACCATTCCGATCGTGTCCAACGTGACCGGACGGCTGGCCGGCGACGACTTCGCGTCGGTCGCGTACTGGAAGCGACACGTGCGCGAGGCGGTGCGATTCGCCGACAGCGTGCGTTTCGTGCACTCGGCCGGGGCAAACCGCTTCCTCGAAGTCGGGCCCGGCAGCGGCCTGACGGCATCCATCGAAGAGACCCTGGCTTCCGATCCGACGGCAGCGTCGGTGACCACCATGTCCGCCCTGCGCAAGGACCGCCCCGAGCCGGTCGCCCTGGTCAACGCCGTCGCGCAGGGGTACGTCGCGGGGATGGATGTGGACTGGCGCGGTGCCCTGGGCGACGCCCATTTCGTCGAGCTGCCCACGTATGCCTTTGACAGGCGGCGCTTTTGGCTTGCCGCCGACGGCGCCCCGGCCGATGCCGCGGGCCTGGGCCTGGCCGCCAGTGAGCACGCGTTGTTGGGCGCGGTGGTGGAATTGCCGGGCTCGGGCGGGGTGGTGCTCACCGGCCGGCTGTCGTCCGGCACCCAGGGCTGGTTGGCCGATCACGCCGTCGGCGGAGTGGTGCTGTTCCCGGGCGCGGGATTTGTCGAGTTGGCGATCCGCGCCGGCGACGAGGTGGGCTGCGGAGTGGTCGATGAGCTGAATCTGGCGGCGCCGCTGGTGTTGCCGGCCGGTGGGTCGGTTGCCGTTCAGGTCGTTGTCGGCGGCCCGGATGATTCGGGCGCCCGTGCGGTGTCGGTGTTTTCGCGGACCGAAGCGGGCTCGGGCTGGTCGCTGCACGCCGAAGGCGTGCTGCGGGCGGGCTCGGTGCAGCCGAGCGCGGACCTGTCGGCGTGGCCGCCGGTGGGTGCGGTCCCGGTGGATGTCGGCGACGGGTACGAGCAACTGGCCGAGCGTGGTTACGGGTACGGGCCGGCGTTCCGCGGCCTGACGTCGATGTGGCGTCGCGGCGACGAGGTCTTCGCCGAAGTGTCGCTGCCCACCGATGCCGGCGTTTCGCCGGCCGGGTTCGGCGTCCACCCGGCGATGCTCGACGCGGCGTTGCACGCGGTCATGTTGGCCGCCGACAGCGACGAACTGCCCGAAGGCTCGATGCTGGTCCCGTTCTCGTGGCAGCAGGTGTCGTTGCACGCCGCGGGGGCGGGCGCGGTGCGCGCACGGATCGTGCCGGTCAGCCCCTCCACCGTGTCGATCGAGTTGGCCGACGGACTGGGGCTGCCGGTGCTCTCGGTGGCGTCGATGGTTGCCCGCCCGGTCACCGACAAACAACTGCTGGCCGCGGTGTCGAATTCGGGACCGGACCGGCTCTTCGAGGTCATCTGGTCAGCGCAGCCGTCGGCGGCGGTGCAGCCGGTATCGCTGTCCGCTTGGGGTGCACCGGAATTGGACGACGCCGAGGCCGAGCGGTCCGCGGTGCTGTTCGAATCGCAGCCGGTGTCCGGCGATGTGATCACCGAGGTGTACGCGGCGACGCGAGCGGTGCTGCCCGTGCTGCAGACGTGGTTGTCCCGCGACGGCGCCGGGACCCTGGTGGTAGCGACCCGGGGCGCGATGACGCTGCCGGGGGAGGACGTCACCGATCTGGCCGGCGCGGCGGTGTGGGGGCTGGTGCGCTCGGCGCAGACCGAGCATCCCGGCCGAATCGTGCTCGTCGACACGGACGCGTCCCTGGATTCCGAGGCGATCGCAGCGGTTCTGGCGCTCAGCGAGCCGCAGGCGATACTGCGCAAGGGGACGGTCTACACCGCGCGGGTGCTCGGCAGTCGCGCTGTCGGCAATCTGTTGCTGCCCCCCGACGACGGACCGTGGCGACTCGGCATGAGCAGCTACGGCACCATCGAGAATCTGCGGATAGAGCGCATTCCCGACGCCGACGCGCCGTTGAGGCCCGGTCAGGTGCGGGTTGCGCTGTGGGCCATCGCGGCCAACTTCCGTGACGTCATGATCGCGTTGGGGCTCTATCCCGACCCGGAGGCGATCATGGGCATCGAGGCCTCCGGCGTGGTGATCGAAACCGCTTCGACAGACCGGCGTTTCGCGGTCGGCGACCGCGTGATGGGGCTTTTCCCGGACGGCACCGGAACCATCGCCAAGACTGACCAGCGCCTGCTCGTCAAGGTGCCCGCCGGATGGTCGCACACCGCTGCCGCGACGGCGTCGGTGGTGTTCGCCACGGCGAACTATGCTCTGATGGACCTGGCCGGCGCCAAGCCCGGTCAGCGGGTGCTGGTGCACGCCGCGGCCGGTGGGGTCGGGATGGCCGCGGTCCAGCTGGCCCGTCACATCGGTCTGGAAGTGTTCGCGACCGCCAGCCGCGGCAAGTGGGACACGCTGCGGGACATGGGCTTTGACGATGATCACATCGCCGACTCGCGTAGCCTCGAGTTCGAGGACAAGTTCCAGGCGGTCACCGGTGGGCGCGGGATGGATATCGTCCTCGACTCGCTCTCCGGCGATTTCGTCGACGCTTCCCTACGCCTGATGGCCCCCGGCGGGGTCTTCCTGGAGATGGGCAAGACCGACATCCGCGACCCCGAGACCGTGGCCGGGGACCACTCGGGCGTGCGCTACCGCGCCTTCGATCTGTTCGAAGCCGGACCGGATCGGATCGCGCAGATGCTCGACGAACTGGCCGCCATGTTCGGCGAAGACGTGCTGCGGCCGTTGCCGGTCACCAGGTTCGATGTGCGGCGCGCGCCCGCCGCGCTGCGCTATCTGAGCCAGGCCCGCCACGTCGGCAAGGTCGTGATGACCATGCCCGACGCCTGGACGGCCGGCACCGTGTTGATCACCGGCGCCACCGGCATGGCCGGTTCGGCGGTCGCGCGTCACGTCGTAACCCGCCACGGTGCACGGAATCTGGTGCTGGTCAGCCGCCGCGGCCTGGATGCGCCGGGAGCCGCGGAGCTGGTCGCCGAACTCAGCGCGGCCGGTGCGCACGTGGAGGCGGTGGCCTGCGATGCCGCCGATCGCGAGGCCCTGGCCAAGGTGATTGCCGAAATCCCGATGCAGCACCCGCTGACCGGGGTGATCCATGCCGCCGGGGTCCTGCAAGACGCCGTGGTGACGTCGCTGACGCCCGACCGGATCGAATCCGTGCTGCGCTCCAAGGTGGACGCGGCGTGGAACCTGCACGAATTGACCCGCGACCTGGATGTGTCGGCGTTCGTGATGTTCTCGTCGATCGCCGGGCTCGCGGGTGCGTCGGGTCAGGCCAACTACGCGGCCGGCAACTCGTTCCTGGACGGGTTGGCCGCGCACCGGCGGGCGCACGGGCTGCCGGCGATCTCGCTGGGTTGGGGTCTGTGGGATCAGGCCAGCGCCATGACCGGGGGGTTGGGCGCCGCCGACCGCGCCCGGTTCGGCCGGGACGGGATCGTCGCCATGTCCTCGGACCAGGCGCTGGACCTGATGGACACCGCGCTGATCGTGGACGAGCCATTCATGCTGCCCGCCCACATCGACCTCGCGGCGCTGCGGGTCAAGTTCGACGGGGGCACGCTGCCGCCGATGTTCGTCGACCTGATCAACGCGCCGACGAGGCGCCAGGTCGACGACTCGCTGGCCGCCGCCAAGTCGAAATCCGCTCTGCTGCAACGCCTCGAAGGTTTGCCTGAGGACGAACAACAGGCCATCCTGCTGGACTTGGTGCGCGCCAACATCGCCACCGTGCTGGGCAGCGCCAGCCCGGAGGCAATCCACCCGGACCGGGCGTTCCAGGAACTGGGTTTCGACTCGCTGACGGCCGTCGAGATGCGCAACCGACTCAAAGCCGCAACCGGACTGGCGCTTTCACCGACGCTCATCTTCGACTACCCGAACTCCGCCGCGCTGGCCGGCTACATGTATCGAGAATTGGTCGGCTCGTCGGACCAGCCCGCGGTGGCGGCCGCACCGGGCGAAGCCGAGATTCAGCGGGTCGTCGGGTCGATTCCGGTCAAGCGGCTGCGCCAGGCCGGCGTGCTGGAGTTGTTGCTGGCGTTGGCAAGCGAGGCCGAGGGCGCCGCGCAGGCCTCCGCGGTGACCACTGAAAAGGACATCGCGGATATGG
Source organism: Mycobacterium senriense (assembly GCF_019668465.1). Lineage (NCBI taxonomy): Bacteria > Bacillati > Actinomycetota > Actinomycetes > Mycobacteriales > Mycobacteriaceae > Mycobacterium > Mycobacterium senriense. The sequence goes on from NZ_AP024828.1 coordinate 4,275,572, forward strand.
ACCTCGACGCTCTGGTCAACGCGGCATTGCGCGACGACGACGAGTAGGCATGACGTGAGAATCGCGGTCACCGGGGCCAGCGGCGTGCTCGGTCGCGGCCTCGCCACGCGGCTGCTCAGCCAGGGCCACGATGTCGCGGGGATCGCCCGCCATCGGCCCGACAGCTGGCCGAGTGCAGCGGATTTCGTCTCGGCCGACATCCGCGACGCGGATGCTGTCCGGCGCGCCCTGGCCGGTGCGGACGTCGTCGCGCACTGCGCGTGGGCGACGGGGTCCCGGTACGACGAGCAGGTCAACATCGGCGGCACCCGCAACGTGCTCGACGCGATGGCCGAGACCGGTTCCAGACGAATCGTTTTCGCGTCGTCGGCCCATGTGTACGGCGGGACAGACGCGCCGAAGACCGAGCACGAGGACACGACTCCGGTCAATGCCGAAGGCCGGTTCAAAACCCGAGTGGAACAGATGCTCGCGGAATCGGGCGCGGAATGGGTCGCGATCCGCTCCGCCCTGATCCTGGGCCGAAGCGTCGACAACTGGGTGCGCCGCCTGCTGGCATTACCGGCCTTCCCTGACCGGTCGGGTGATCGCCACCTGCAGGTCGTCCACCTCGACGACGCGCTTCGGCTGTTCAACCGGGCCATCGTGGAGGCCGAAATCGCCAGCGGGCCGGTCAATCTCGCCGCTCCCGGCGAACTGACCTTCCGGCAGATCGCCGCCGCGCTGCGCCGACCGGTGATGCGGCTGGGCTTTGAGCCGGCCGAGTTGCGGCTGGTGCGAAGTGCCGCGGTCATGGACACGGCCCGGTTGCGCGAACAGTGGGGGTTCCAGCCCGCGTGGGAAGCCGGCGAATGTGCCCATGATTTCGCGCTGGCGGTGCGCGGCCGGGTCACGGTGGGCAAGCGGGTGGTATCGCTACCCTGGCGACTGGCCAACATCCAGGAACTACCGTCGGTCGACGCGCCCAGCGACGACGGCGTGAAGCCCAATTGGGCCGGTGCAGAAGGGGATAACGGGGAATTCGACACGCCGATTGATCCGCGCTTTCCCACGTTTCTGGCCACGAACTTGTCGGAGGCGCTGCCCGGACCGTTTTCGCCGGCATCGGCGTCGGCGACGGTTCGCGGGCTGCGGGCCAGCGCCGTGTGCGTCGCCGAGCGTTTGCGGCCTGGGGGGATGATCCAGCGCGAAATCGCCATGCGCATGGTCGCGGTGTTCGCCCACCGGCTGTACGGCGCCATCACGACCGCGCATTTCATGGCTGAGACCGTGCCTTTCGTCAAGCCGGCGACGGTGGTGAGCAACAGCGGGTTCTTCGGTCCGAGTATGGCCGCACTGCCGATCTTCGGTGGGGAACGTCCGCACTCCGACACCAGCCGAATCCGCAAGCAACTGCGGACCGTCCGCAACATCGGGGTCTTCGGGGTCAACCTGATCGGTCTCAGTGCCGGCGCATCTTTGGACACCCGCGAGTTCGTTGCCGATGTCGATCGCCTGGAACGCCTGTCCGACGGCGACCTCACTCGGCTCGACGAACGTCGGCTGCTGAGCCTGATCTCGTTGGCACGTGACCAGGTGGTGCACGGCTGGGTGCTGGCCGCGGGCTCGTTCCTGTTGTGCGCCGCGTTCAATGTGCTGCTGCGCGGGTTGTGCGGGCGAGACATCGCCGCGCCCGGCGGGCCGGAATTGGTCAGCGCGCGTTCGGTCGAGGCGATGCAGCGGTTGGTGATTGCCGCACAGCGTGATCCGAAAGTGACGGCCCTGCTGGCCGAGCCGGGGGACCGGCTGGACAAGCTCGCCGTCGAGACACCGGAATTCCACGCGGCGCTGCTGGCCGAGCTGGCGTTGATCGGACACCGCGGTCCGGCCGAGCTCGAGATGCGGTCAATCAGCTACGCTGACGATCCCGAGCTATTGGTCCGGATGGTGACCCGAGCGATGAGCGCCCGGTCCGCGCCGGCGCCCGAGCGGCCCCGGATTCCACTGCACGCCAGGCCTATTGCGGCTCTGACCACGCAACAACTGCGCGACCGAGAAGTCCGTCGCGACAAGGTGGTGCGGGCTAACTGGGTGCTACGAGGGCTGCTTCGCGAATATGGGCGTAGGTCGGTCGAGGCCGGGATCTTCGACACCGCCGATGACGTGTTCTATCTGCTCGTCGACGAACTCGACGCCCTCCCGGCGGATGTGGGCGCGCTGGTGGCACGACGCCGGGCCGAACAACGCCGACTGGTCGCGGTGGCGCCGCCAACGGTCTTCAGCGGGAGCTGGCAGCCCACCGCGAGCTCATCGCACGCGCTGACCAGCGGGGACACCATGCGTGGTGTCGGTGTGTGCGGGGGACGGGTGCGCGGCCGGGTGCGGATCGTGCGGCCCGAGACGATCGACGACCTGCAACCCGGCGAAATCCTTGTCGCAGAGGTCACCGACGTCGGCTATACCGCGGCGTTCTGCTACGCCGCCGCCGTCGTAACCGAACTCGGCGGCCCGATGTCGCACGCCGCGGTGGTGGCCCGCGAATTCGGCTTCCCCTGCGTCGTCGACGTTCAGGGCGCCACCAGGGCACTGCCGTCGGGCGCCCTCGTCGAGGTCGATGGCGCGACGGGCGAGATTCACGTCCTGGAGCTCGCCGTGGACGACGCGCCGAGCTAGTCGAACTCCATCTCGAGCTCTACCGGCCCGCTCAGTCCCAGCATCGGTTTCCACCGTGCAATGGCCACGCGGCGCGGGTTGGTCATGCGCCGGGCGATGACCTTGAGAGCTCCAGCGAGTTCCGTTCGGGCGAGGTTGGCGCCAAGGCAATAGTGGGCGCCGCCGCCGAACGTCAAAATGGGCGGCGGGTCTTCGCGGGTGATGTCGAACCGGTCCGGGTGTGGATAGACCTCTGGATCACAATTGGCGGCAAAGGTATTCACCGAAATGAAGGTGCCCGTCGGAAACCTGTAGCCCGCGAACGTGACGTCGTCCAGGACGGTGCGCAGGGTGGTGCAGACCGCCGGCGAATGGCGCATGCATTCCTCGACGGCTCGCATCGCGAGGCCGGAATCGTCGCGCAACATCGCCAGCTCATCGGGATGATCACACAGCGCGTGCATGCACGCGGCCAGTTGATTGCGAGTGGTGTCGGTGCCGGCGCTGAGGATGCTGAACGCCAGCATGCGCATCTCCGCGTTGCTCAGCCGGTCGCCGTCGTCCTGGGCGCGGATCAGTTCGGAGATCAAGTCATCGGTCAACCGGCTGCGCCGTTCGGCGATCATGTCGTCGATGTAGGCGTCGAACTGGTCCCACGCTCGCATCACTATGTGCTGCTCATTCGCCAGGTCGGAGTCGAACCTGACGATTTTGAAAATGTCCTCGGCCCATAGGGAAAACTGTTCCCAGTCTTCCGGAGGCGCGCCCAACAGCGCGCAGATGATCGGAATCGGGTACGGACGGGCGATGTCGGTGACGAATTCGCATCGGCCGGCGTCGGCGACCTGGTCGATCAGCTCGTTGATCACCGTGTCGATGGTGCCTTCCATGCGCGCGGATGCCCGCGGCGTGAATGCCTTGGACACCAGACCGCGCAGCCGTCGATGTTCCTCGCCTTCCATGCCCAGGATGGTGCCGAGGACCCGGTCATAGAGCGGGCCGGACGTTATTCCGCGCGCGGTCATGTGCATGCCGGGCGGGAAAACGAACCGGGGGTCGCGAAGTATCCCGCGGGCGAGTTCGTAACCGAGCACCTCGGGTCCCAGCGGCCCGATGGCCATCGGCGACCGCTTGCGCACCTCGTGGATGCGCGGCGCGACTTCGTGCACGGTGTCGGCGATGTCGTAGTGCAGCCTCGGGAGGCCGGCGTCGAAGACGCTGGGTGATGCGGTCTCGACGGTCATCGCGTGTCTCCTTCGGCCGAAATCAGCTCGGTTGGTAGCGCTTTGGCAGTACTTCGATCGGCGCCGAAATGGCTTGACCGGGGGCCAACTCCCCGGACTCCGCCAAGTCGGGCATCAACCTGGCCGTGGACGTGTCGACGATCGCAGCGAAGTTGTCCCGCACATTCTCGAGGGTGAGACCTGAGTCATAGTGGCCCGTGGTCTGGCCGAAGACCCGGATGCCCACGTTCCCGCCGCCGGCTTCGAGGTTGGCGCCGGACACCGGACAGCTCTCGTGAACCAGGAAGGCCACGGCCGGTGACACCAGGCCGGTCGGAAAGTGTTCCTCCATCAGCTTCGTGAAAGCGGACGGGTCGTTGAAATGCCGCACGGCGCTGGTGTTTGCCGCCGGGCCCAACGCGTTGACCTTGATGCCCAGTGGAGCGCCCTCGACGGCGAGACCACGTGTCAGCCCGAAGATTCCACCCTTGGCGGCGCCGTAGATGGACAGGTATTCCAGCCCGAACATCGCCCCGGATGTCGTGTTCACGATGCGGCCGTAACCGGCGTCCCGCATGTGGGGCCATGCCGCCCGGCACATCCACACGGTTCCCATCAGGTGTACGTCGATGACGTTGCGGATGTCGGTGTCGGAGATCTCGTCGAAGTGCGCCATGAAGCAGACCCCGGCATTGTTCACCATGATGTCGAGGCGACCCCACGTGTCCAGCGCGGTCTGGACAACCCGGCGCGCGCTGTCTTGATCGGCGACGCTGTGCAGGTCTGGCACCGCCTCACCGCCCGCCGCGCAGATCTCGTCGGCAACCTGCTCGGCGTTGGCCCGCAGGAGGTTCCGTCCGTCGGGTCCGACGCCGCGGTCGTTGACCACGACCTTGGCTCCCCGCTCGGCCAGCAGTTTGGCGTGCGAGCGCCCCAGGCTCGGCTCCTGGCCCCCGGCGCCGGTGACGATCGCGACTCTTCCGTCAAAGCGGACCTCGGTCATGAGGCGCTCTCCGGAAGTTCGCGCAGATCGTGAGCCATGCCGTCTCCAATCACGGGATGTTGGTCGCCAGGAATGTCAGTGGCAGTCCCAGGATCGACACGTCGTTTTCGTCGAGGAAGGTGCCGTCGCCCTCCATGTGTTGCCGGAATCGCGTTGTCGCGCCGTAGCGCTCGGCGACGGCGTCGGCCTTGGCGGCTTCCGGTACTCCGATCACCACGGTGAACACGCCGTCGCCGTGGCGCTCGAGGAACTCCGTCACCGTGACGGCGACCTCGCCGGTCGACCCGGGGATCGGGCTGATCAGTTCGATGCCCCGATTCCAGTCGAGGTGGATGTCCAGGCCGAGCTCGGCCAGCTGCAGGGGTTCGAAGAGGAATCCGAGGTCGCTGAACATTTGTGTCACTGCGGCATGGCGTTCCGGCACCACGGCGAACACGACGTGGTGAAGCGAGGGTTCTTGAGGCATCGGGGTCTCTCCCTATCGAGGATCAGCGCGCAGCACCCCGCGCGGCAGTAGCAGCGGCAGGTCGTTGTAGGTGACGATGCCGGGAGGGGCGGCGACGACAGCGGGTATCGCGGTGATCGCCGGCACCGCGGTGATGGTCAGTCCCAACATGATGTAGTCGTCCAGTGTCTGGCCCTCAAAGTCCGGCGGTGGCAGGAAGCTCAGCGTGGTCTTGATCGTCGGTCGACCCTGCACCTCGACCGTGTAGCCCATGTCCAGCAGCCAGTCCGGTTCCAGCGCTTGGCCTTTGCGCCATCGCCCACCGATTTCGATGACCTCTCGGCCAGCCAACATCCCTTTCCAGCGAACGTGGATGCCGGCGACGCAACCCTTCGCGATGGTCCAGTCGCCGGGCAGGTGCAGATCCTCCGTGGTCTGGGCGTACTCGGCTTCGCAGCGGACTTCGTCGAGCTCGACGCCGAGGGCGTCGGCGAGCAGCAACACGCCGTCGCGGAAGATGCCGGATCCTTTCTCGGTGATGGCCGGGAGGTCCGGTTGATCGATGGGATAGCCGAAGCCCATGGGTATTTCGGTCGCGGGCGAGTTGTAGATCGTAGTATCGAAGGATTCCAGTACCGACACCTTGTCCACCCGGTCCGAGAGCCCCGCCGACACGATGGTGAACAGTTGGATGAAGCCGGGGTTGATGCCGGTGCCGAAGATGGTCGATCTGCCCGCTTCGCACGCCTGGGCGATGCGCTCCCGCCCCGCGCCGAGGAAGTGGCCGGTGATGAACTCGGCGGTGCCTACGACGTTTATGCCCGCGCCGAGGATGCGGATCAGCTCATCGACGTCCGCGAACATCGGGTTGTAGACCACGCAGTCCGGCTTGAGCGCGAGCAGCGCCTCAATATCGCTGGTGGCCTTGACATCGAGCGGCGCGATCCCGCACAGCTCGCCGACATCGCGGCCGGCCTTCTCCGGCGACCACGCGTAACATCCGACAAGCTCGAGCGTCGGGTTGGCGGCAATCGCCCTGACGGAACTCTTGCCGACGTTACCGGTCGTCCACTGGACCACCCGATAGGTCAACGGGCCGATCCTCTCATGGGTGCGACGTCGCGTGCTGTTGCGCGGCCTGTCGAGCCAGCCTGTCGTTGTGGATCTTGACGAGTTCGCGGAATCCGAGCCGGTGATACTTCGGTATCGGCTGGATGCCCCAGACGTCTTGCGCGGTGGCCTTGCCCTCGGCGCCCTCGGGCGGTCCGAACGGCGGGTAGGGGTACTTGCACTCCAAAGTGTCGTTGGAGTACCGGATCTTGAGGAGCTCACTACAGATCTGGGTCAGGCTCAGGGTCGGGTAGCCGTAGTAGACCGCCATGAACGGCAGCGTGAAGGCACCCTCGATCACCAGGGCGACCAGGCACACCAACACGGCACGCTTGATCCATTTGTGCATTCGCGCGTAGTACGGCGTGGTGCCGGGCTCGAGATCGGCTGCGGGGTCTTTGTCTTCGGCGGATGCCGGTGCGGAAGGGCTTGTCATGGCACTACTCCTTGCTAGTCGGAGAAGATTTCGCGGTTGACGGTGTGCAGATAGGGGATGGCGAGGAAGGGTGTGATGTAGAAGATGTCGTAGAGCCACCAGCCGATGACCGGGAAGACGACACCGGCGTAGCGCACGTCGGCGAACATGGTCATGTTGAAGACGTAGGCCGACCAGATGACCACGCCCATCCAGCAGGTGACGACCATCCACTGATGGCCCCACCGCTTCATCTGCAAGAAGCCGATCGCCGCGGCCACCCGCATGGAGAAGACGGTGAGGATAAGGCCGGCCACATAGGCCTTTTCGCCCGGTCCCGCCGCGCCCCCGACCCACAGCTCGTTGTAATGCCAGAAATAGCCGGCGTCGAACATGTTGCCCCAGCCGACCATCAGCACGCGGTTGATCAACGTGTGGTTGGCGACCAGGTCCAGAGCCCAGCCCAGGCTGTTGAGCATTCCGTCGATCAGGGTCAGGTAGCCGATCAGGGTGACGATCATGGGCCGAACCGACAGGCCGGCGCGCAGGGCCTGGCGTTGCAGCCACACCCCGCGCATGAAGATGGGAAATCCGATCAGGCCCGGTGCCCACATGCCCATCAGCGCCGCGCCGACGATCATCCACTTGTCGGCGCGGCGCTGGGCCTTGCGTGATTCGTCGTGGTGATCCTCGAGGCCGACCGAACCCGCCTGCGCGGCAGAAAGAGTCACAGGTCCCACCACCCACGGGCGAACGACATGTACAGCTGGACGCCGAACATCGCCAGCAGGTAGCCGTAGATGAAGATCTGGAAGATGATGAGCGCCCTCTTGCGCTTCTCCTCTTGTCGGTCCATGCCGGTTGCTCCTTTCTAAGAACTGCTCGAGGCGTCGGCGGCACCCAGGCTGGCGGCCGCAACTTCACGGAGACCGTCGGTGACGGCACCGTCGGTGCTTAGCGGCGCAAGTATGCAGGCGTCGGACGCATCGAATTCGGTTGCGCCGGCAGCGATCAGCTGGGCCGCGGTGACCAGCACCCGAGTCGACGGCGGCTCGAAGTGGAAGGCTTGGTCGGCGGTGCGGATCGCGACCGCGCACGCGACCAGCCGCCGGGCCGTAGCCGACGGGATTCCGGATTCGGCGACGATCACCTCGGCCTCCCGGTCCGGCGGCAAATAGTTCATCGCCAGCGTGGCGAAGCGTTGCCGGAATGACGGTTTGAGCTCCTTGAGCGAGCTGCGATAAGCCGGGTTGTACGAACACACCAGCATGAACCCCTCGGGTGCTTGCACAACCTCGCCGGCGCGGTCGAGATACAGCGAGCGTCGGTGATCGGTGAGCGAATGGAGGATCGCCAGGGAGTCGTGGCGGGCCTCGACGACCTCGTCGAGGTAGCAGATCGCGCCGGCCTTGACCGCCCGGGTCAGCGGACCATCGGTCCAGACGACGTCACCGCCGGTCACCATGAAGCGGCCGACGAGATCGGAGCTGGTGAGGTCGTCGTGGCAACTGATGGTGACCACGGGCCGCTGCAGCAGTGAACCCATGTGCTCGACGAACCGCGTCTTGCCGCACCCGGTTGGGCCGGTGAGCATCACCGGGATGCGCCGGTGGAAGGCCTGCTCGAACAGCTGAACTTCGTTGCCGTTGGCGAAGTATGTTTCGGTGGTCATCTCTTCCTCAGCCGGTCGTCGTTCATGCGGCGACCAGTTCGCGATGGACATGGGCCAGCACCCGCGGCAGTTCCTCTACGCGCCGGATCCGCTGCGATCGGCGAGGCCCGAACACCTCGGGGAGGGGATCGACGCGGGTCGGCCCCACCCCCACGTAGTACATCGACACCCCGGCCTCGTTGGCCTCCTCGACGGCGTGCGCGGCGTCGGCCCAGGCATACCGGCCCTCGTAGCCCTCGTCGGAGATCAGGCCGTCACCGATGACGATCAGCAGGCGGCGCTCGGATGCCTGCGCCAGCAGTCGGCTCGTCAGATGGCGAAGCGGCGCACCGAGTCTGGTGTATCCGCGGGTAGACAAGCCCAGCCCGCTCGGCGGTACGAACCGGTGGTCTTCGAAGTCCTTCAAGCAGCGGACTTCGACGCGATGACGGGTGTTGCCGGTGAATACGAAAACACCATGGCGCTCTCGTGCCTGCGTCATGGCACGCGAAAGCGCATCGGCACAGGACAATTCAAGCTCGAACACGCGACCGCCGTGCACGCCCAGCGACGAACTGCCGTCGAGCAGTAGGGCCGTGGTGACATCGCGGCTGCTGGGCAGCAGGTCGCGGAACACCCTCGGCTCCTTGGCCTCACCGGTGGACAGGTCGATGTAGTGGTTGACGTATTGGTCGACGTCGAGGTCTGAGCCGTCTTCGAGGCGGTTGGTCATCGCCCGGTGGGTGTGTTCCTCGAACCACCTACGCACGTCGACGGCCACCGGCACCGGGCGGCGGGCCTGTCGGCTATCTGCACGCTCGACGACGGCGACGTGGTCGCGCATGAAACGCTGGGTCCACATGTTCCATTCGGGATAGGGGATGCCGGGTCGGTGTTCCGGTGTCACATCGAGATCGTTGTCCTGCGGCCGGCTCGGTGGCGGCAGGTTGGGGTTGCGGACGCCGCCGTCGCCGCCGACCGGAACCGAATACGGCCGCGGAATGCGCTTCTGCGTCGTTGTCCAGGGCATCCTGCCGAAGCTGCGCCGTAGCTTGTCGGTCAATCCGTGGGGCGCGGTATAAGCCAGCGGCAAGGCGCCCAGCAGCGGATGGATCGTCAACGCCTGACCGGAGGCCGCCAATGCGATTGCCCGGCTGAGTATTTCGGCGCCGTCCATGTCGCCGGACGCTGCGCGGAGGTCGGGCAGCAGCCGCTGAAAGTCGGGAAGCAGGCCCGGCCATCGCGACGCGAGCCAGCCGAGCGCGACGCCGGCTTCGACAAGTGTGAGCGCGCGCAGCTCACGAGCGGCCAGCTTGTTGAGACGATATTCGGCGATGCGTTCCTTCGATGGTGAACATTGCAGGGCCACACCGCAGGTCAAGGTTCGGCGCGTCCAGCCCGGCGGCAGGGGATAGGGCATGTGGACGAAGGTGAGCCCCGCGTTCAAGCCGAAGCCCCGCCGTTCGCCCGTGACGAGCCGGACGCCCTCGCGACGCTGCTCGCTCAGCGCGACCGCCGTCACGGCGCAACTGCGTTCCAGCGCCATCGCATGCGCATCAAACTGCTCACTCATCGGACGAACCCCCCGCGTCCCACCTACCCGACCCGCGGCTCAGAACGTGCCGATGTTGGAGAACAGCCAGTACCAGAACCAGATGATCAGTCCGGTGCCACCCCACGCGGCGACATAACGAAGGATCTCCCACAGATAACCCATGATGTGACTTCCTCGGTGACGTAGTGAATTTCGGCTCGCGCATCTCAGTCGGAGAAGAGTTCGCGGTTGACGGTGTGCAGGTAGGGGATGGCAAGGAACGGGGTGATGTAGAAAATGTCGTATAGCCACCAGCCGACCACCGGCAGCACGACGCCGGCGAAGCGCACGTCGGCGAACATCGTCATGTTGAAGACGTAGGTAATCCAGATCACCACGCCCATCCAGCAGGTGACCACCATCCACTGATGACCCCAGCGCTTCATCTGCAGGAAGCCGATGGCGGCGGCGATGCGCATGGTGAAGACGGTCAGAATCAAACCGACTTCCAAGGCCTTTTCGCCGGGGCCGGCCGCGCCGCCGACCCACAGTTCGTTGTAGTGCCAGAAGTAACCGGCATCGAACATGTTGCCCCAGCCATTGAGCAGCACGCGGGCCAGAATCGTGTGGTTTGCCACCAGGTCGAGCGCCCACCCGACGGTATTGATCGCGGCATCGATGATCACGAGGTAGCCGAGCAACGTGACCAGCATCGGCCGCACCGAGAGGCCGTCGCGTTGGGCGCGACGCAGCAGCCGAACCCCCCAGAGGAATAGCGGCAAGCCGAAGATGCCGAGCGCCGCGGTGCCGATCAGCAGACTGCCGGAGATGAGCCACTTGTCGGCCTGGCGCTGCGCGAGTTGCGAGCGTTCCATGTGCTCGTCGATGGTCAGGCTCGCCTGCCCGGCGCCGCTTGACTCGAGCTTCGGCAGATTCACGAACCCTCCCCGGCATCGACACTGATTGGATCGGCGTCTGCACTATAGCAGGCTGACTAAAGTCAGCAAAAGACGACGAGCGAGTTCGCGCCGGGCTCGAGACAACTGGGATACGCAGCGCACTACTTCGCAGTGCGCCAACGTGCAAGACAGCGTGATTCGCAGCGACTCACGAGACTGCCAGCCATAACTCCGAGCCACTTCTACTGATGAAAGTCAGCTTTGGATCGTTGACACAACCTTCCAGCGACGCCTACGCTCAGCGAGCGCTCAGCCGTTGCGATCATGCAAGGAGTGGCAATGACGCCCAAGTTGCCTGCCGAAAAGAAGTATCGCGTAATCCAGTGGGGCGTCGGCAATGTCGGAACGATCGCGCTCCGTCATTCGTGCACAATCCTGCCTACGAACTGGTCGGGGTGCTGTGCAATCGTCCCGAGAAGATTGGCAAGGACGCCGGCGAACTCTGCGGCAAAGCGCCGACCGGGGTGCGCGCGACCACGGACAAGGCCGCCATCGAGGCGCTCGACGCCGATTGCGTGTTCTATGCGCCGTTATGGTCTGACCCTGATGAGGTGTGCCGCTTGCTGCGCGGCGGCAAGAACGTCGTCGCCTCAGGTGGCGCCTGGTGGTATCGAACCGAACACAGCAAGGCGGACATCGACAAGATCGATGCCGCCTGTCACGAGGGTGGGACGTCGTTTCATGCCGGTGGCGTCAACCCCGGCTTTGCCGGAGACTTACTCGTTCTGACGCTGGCCCGAATCGTCAGTCAGATCGACACCATTCACATTTACGAGGTGGTGAACTTCGGACGGGACACGCTGAAGTACCTGTATGAGATGGGAATGGGGAGCGATCCGGTCGGGTTCGAGGAAGGTCCGAATCTGTTGGGTCAGGCATGGCCATTGTTCGCGCAGTCGATGGCAATGGTTGTGGAGGGAATGGGTAAGACAGTCGAGAAATACACGACTGAGGTGGAGCTAGGGTGCGCCACACGTGACATCCATTTCGAAGGGGGAGAGACCAGCGATATGCCGGGCTTCAAGGGCGTGATCAAGAAGGGCAGGGTCGCTCGTCAGCATCACAAGTGGACGGCTTGGGTGGAGGGTAGGCCCCTGGTGGTCTTTCATGAGATATACACCATGGACACCTTCGATGCCATTGAGCCGCAAGAAGATTGGCCTCAGCATTATCACTACCGCATCGTGATTGAGGGCGATTCATCCACGGAGCTGATCCTGCAGGGGGCGCAGGACCCGAATGGTGGCTACGCGCTGCCCGGCTACACCTGGACCGCGATGGGCCCCGCGAACGCCATTCCCGCGGTCTGCGACGCTTCGCCGGGGTTCATGTCCCACAATGAACTCGGGCTTATGCCGCTGCGTGGCGTCATACGGCCCTAACGCCCGCGTGTCATGCTTTCAAGCTCCGCAATGTCCTCGCGACGTAGTCTTCGAGCAGGGCGCGGCCAGTCGGCCAGTGGTTGGTGGTGATCAACAGGGCGTACAGACCCAGCAAGAAGAACACCGCACTGTTCATGGGGTTGACATCCGGATCCGTCTCGCCGCGTTCTTGGGCCCGTGCGATCTCCTGGGCGACCAGCACGATCAGCGGGTGATCCCTGCCGTCTTCGGTCTGCGGCCGGGTTTGGGAGAAGTGCAGCGCGAGAAAGTCATTGAAGAGCCGGTCGCCCAATCGGCGTTCCAATCCGACCACCAATCGGACCGCCTCATTCAGCGCGGAAGCGAGATCGTGCTTGGACCTCAGGAACTGCGCGAACAGTTTGGCGATGCGGTCCTCTTCGCGACGCTCCAGCTCGAACAGCACGTGCTCCTTGGTGGGGAAGTGGAAGAAGAAGGTCCCGTGGGCGACGCCGGCCGCCGCCACAATGGCCCCCACGTCGGCCTCGGCCATCCCGGCGCGGGCGAACTCGCCGATCGCGGCGCCCATCAACCGCTCTCTCGTCTGCAGGCGCTTAGCTTCTCGTGCCGATAGCCGATCCGTCACAGCCATATTTCCTCACAGTTGACCCAACTCATGCGAGAGTCTCGAAGATAACTCGACCAGTATGCCGTGTTCTGGCCAAAAAGGCTTGTACAACTTGACTATTGTTGGACCGTAAGCGCCCCGACAGATATCGGCTCCCCACGAACTCGTTGACTTCAGTCAATATACTTCATAGATTGGGCGGCGCACCACACCACACATCCGAGGAGCCCAGCATGGCATTGGAGCAGTTCAGACTGGACGAACAGGTCGCAATCGTCACGGGAGCCGGGAAGGGTGTGGGGGCGGGCATCGCCCGGGTGTTGGCGGAGGCGGGCGCCACGGTGGTTGGGACCGCACGGACCGAGGCGGATATCGTTGGCACGATTGAGGGTATCGAAGCGGCGGGCGGTAAAGGACTGGCACTCGTCGCGGACGCGATGAGTCGTCCGGACGGAGAACGGGTCGTGAACACGGCCATGCAGCGTTTCGGCCGTATCGACATTCTGGTCAACAATGTTGGCGGGTCCACCTACGCGCGATTCCTCGACATCACCGACGAAGACTTCCGGCACACGTTCGACTGGTGTGTGACCTCCGCCTTCATCATGAGTCAGCTTGCGGCGCCACACATGCTCAGCGCCGGACACGGTTCCATCATCAACATCTCGTCGGGCTCCGCGCGGTTCGGCATCCGGGCGCTGACCGCCTATTGCGTTGCGAAGGGCGGCCTCGAAGCGCTTACCCGCGCCATGGCACAAGAACTCGCCCCGAAGATTCGCGTCAACGCCATCGCCCTGGGGTCGTTCGCAACCGACGGTCTCAAGGGCAGCCTGGACCTGATGCCCGGGTCGTTGGAAAAGATGCAAGACGCGACACCGTTGCATCGGCTGGGCGACGTCGAGGATCTCGGACGGCTCGCGGTGTACCTGTCCACCCGCGACTGCTACGCGACCAATGCGACGTTCCATGTCGATGGTGGCATCGACTCGAACAATTCGCCGCTGCCGATACCCGATTACTGACCTGCGCTGGGATTGAACACATCATGATGGGTCATCACCCACCGCCGGAAGGACGAGGGTAACCATGCGCAAAGTCATTCAATTCTCCACCGGTAACGTGGGCCGGCATTCGTTGCGAGCCATCATCGGCAGACCCGATCTCGAGCTGGTCGGCGTGCACGCCGCCACCGGCGAAAAGATCGGCAAGGATGCGGCGCAGTTGTGCGGACTGAACGAACCGACCGGCATCATCGCCACCGACGACATCGACGCGCTGGTGGCCCTCGGCGCCGACTGCGTGGTGTACACCTCGCAGGGCGAAACGCGCCCGATGGAAGCCATCGAACAGATGGCCAAGTTGCTGGCTGCGGGGATCAACGTCGTCGGTACGTCGATGGTCTGGCTGGTCACGCCGCGCCACGCCGACGACTGGTTGCGAGAGCCCTTGGAGCGCGCCTGCGCGGCCGGCAACGCCTCGCTCTACGTCAACGGCATCGATCCCGGCTTTTCCGGCGATACGCTGGTGCACTCGGCGGCCAGCCTGACCACCCGGATCGACTCGATCACCGTGCAGGAGATCTTCGACTACGGGAACTACGATGATGCCGAATTCACCGGTGCAGCAATGGGTTTCGGGTCGACGCCCGACGACGATTCGCCGATGATGTTTCTGCCGGGAGTGATCGTGTCGATGTGGGGAGGCCAGGTCCGCAGCCTGGCCGACAACTTGGACATCAAACTCGAGGACGTGCGCCAGCGCGTCGAACCTTGGTACACGCCAGAACGAATCGACTGCACGATGATGACGGTCGAGCCCGGGCAGATGGCCGCGGTGCGCTTCGCCACCGAGGGGGTGCGCGGCGGCAAGCCGGTGATCACGCTCGAGCACGTCACCAGGCTCACCCAGACCGCGGCGCCCGACTGGCAGTTCCCGCCCGACGGCCACACCGGTGTGCACCGCGTCGTCGTGGAGGGCGAACCGCGAGTGGAGATCAACACCCACGTTTCGCACCCGCTATTCGATTCCACTGAGGCCGGCTGCATCTCGACGGCCGGTCGAGCCGTCAATGCGATCGATTGGGTGTGCCGAGCGCCCCAGGGGCTGATCGGCGTGGAGGATATCCCACTCTCCGCCACGATGCGTGGCCTGATGTGGAACGAGCACTAGCCGGATTTGTGGCATGACGACATCACCTTCGGGACGCGTTGCCGGTAAACGCATTCTGATTACCGGCGCCGCCCGCGGCATGGGCCGCAGCCATGCGCTGCGGCTTGCGCAGGAGGGCGCCGACGTCATCCTGCTCGACATATGCGAATCTCTGCCCCAGATCGAATATCCCTTGGCCACAAGGGACGACCTGGCCGAAACAGTAAGATTGGTAAGGGGTTTCGATCGCCGCTGCGTGAGCGGCATCGTCGACGTTCGCGACGAGGCGCAACTGCGGTCTGCGGTCGACGACGCCGTCGGCGAGCTCGGGGGCCTCGATGGCGCGGTGGCCAATGCCGGCGTGCTCACGGTGGCGGCCTGGGACCAGACGACGGCCGACCAGTGGCGCACCGTGGTCGACGTCAATCTCATCGGGGTGTGGAACACCTGCGCGGCGGCGATACCTCACTTGCTCGATCGGGGCGGAGGCAGCCTGGTCAACGTCAGCTCGGCGGGAGCCATCAAGGGATTTCCGCTGCAGACGCCCTACACGGCGGCCAAGCACGGCGTCGTCGGCTTGACGCTGGCCTTGGCCAACGAACTGGCGGCACAGAACGTGCGCGTCAACACAGTGCTGCCCACCGGCGTCCCCACCGGGATGGTCCCACCGTCGTTCGGACCACTCTTGGGTGAGCAACGGTCCGACCTGGTTCCCATCTTCGTCAATGCGATGCCCACGCCGGCCGTCGAGCCCGTCGACGTCAGTAACGCAGTGCTTTTCCTGCTATCGGATGAGTCCAGGTATGTGACGGGGCTGGAGTTCAAGGTCGACGCGGGAGTGACCATCAACTAGGACGACACTAGGTCCCTGTCAACGCGCACCCTTACTGAGATCGCGTCAAGCCCATAGGCTGGGCTGTCAGATGGGCATTCATCTGGCGGCCGAATTTTGCGTGTTCGCGCTGCCGTCGCGCGCGGTAACGGATACAAATAGCTGACTTCTAAAAGGAGAGCCTTATGAATACGGTCCGGACCTCCGCGCTCGGCTTGACGGCTACCGCGATGTTGATCGGCGCGGCGGTGGTGGGCTGCGGCGGGGATAAGAGCCCCACGGCGTCATCGGGTTCGGCCACGTCGTCCGGTTCGGCCGCCTCGTCGGGGTCCCCGACCAGCGCGTCACCGGGAGCGCCGGCGGACTATAGCAACCTGCTGATCAAGCCCAGCGACGTCGGTCCCAACGCCACCGCGGACGGGCCGCCGAGCCAGAATCCCAGCGGCATCACCGGCGTGGGACAGGTTTTCAAGAACCCCGACGGCAAGCGCACCATCATCGACACGATCGCGGTGTTTCCCGACGCGGCCACGGCCACCCAGACCGCGGCCAACATGCGTGACGTCGTCGGTAAGAAGGTCAACGGGCAGCAGCAGCCCATCGACGTCGGCACCAACGGGTTCATGGTGATCGGGCAGGGAACCGACCCGGCCAACCCGATGGAGATCTCCGAGGCAGTGTTCGTCGAGGGCAGGGCCATGGTCGATCTGGAGTCCGACTGTGTCATCGGCAATCCCACGCCGGACGACATCATGCTCGATCTCGCCCGTAAGCAAGAGGCCGCGGTCAAGGCGGGCCTACCGGCTAGCTGAGCCGCCAGTCGTCATAGTGGCCAGCTGTCCGGCTGCACCTCGTAACGCAACGCGGCGGCCGGAGGCAGCGGCTGACGGTCGTTGACCGAGATCGCGTCGATGACGAGGGCGACATAGCGTCGCCAGCCGTCGCTGCCCGCATCCATGGTCGAGAGCACGCTGAAGAGCATCGCAATCAGGCGAGGCAGGTCGTCGGTGACCAGGTCGGCGCGGATGCGACCGGCTCGCTGGCCCGCACGGGCAAGGTCGCCGAGTGCGTCGTTGAGTGATACCGAAACGTCGGACGTGAGCGACCCGGCCCGGCGCGCGGCGGTCAGCAGACTGTGTTCCCGCGCCCCCAGCGAGATCGCCGCTTCGATCAGCTGGGTCAAATCTTGCAGCGGATCCTCGGTGCGACGCGCCTTGTCGATCACCGGCGTGAGGTTCTCGGCGATGCTTTGATCCAGGGCGGCGCGGACCAGGTCGGCTTTAGCCGGAAACCTGCGATAGAGGGTGCGCTCACCGACGCCCGCCCGGCGGGCGACTGCTTCCACAGGGGCGTCGGGCCCCAGCTCGCTATAGACCTCACGCGCCGCGCGCAGGATGCGCTCTACGTTGCGCGCCGCGTCGGCCCGCAACGGCCGGTCTTCCACCGCGGTCATGGTGACAGCGTAACTGACAGTTGACTGTCAACAACCGTCGCTTTACGCTCGACCAACTGGCAGATATCTGACACTTAATGGGAAATGCGGCTTATGTCAATATCATTCGAGACTTCCGACTCCTGCTCCGACGCCGGTTTGCCGGAGCTGCCCCTACCGCGGCCCGCACGCTGCCCACTCGCGCCGCCGTCCGAATTCGGGGACTGGCGGGAACAACCCGGGCTCCGCAGGGCGATGTTCCAGGGTAACCCGGTCTGGGTAGTCAGCCGTTACCAGGACATCAGGGCGGCGCTGGTCGATCCGCGCTTGTCCGCGAAAACAATTCCGGCCTCGATCTTGCCGACCGACGCCGACAACAAGGTTCCGGTGATGTTCGCGCGGACCGACGATCCCGAGCATCATCGGTTGCGCCGCATGATGACCAGCAACTTCACCTTCCGGCGTTGCGAATGGATGCGACCGCACATTCAGGAATGGGTCGACCACTATCTCGGCCAGATGGTCGACAACGGTGCGCCGGCCGATCTGGTCCGTGAATTCGCCCTGCCGGTCCCATCAATGGTGATCGCGTTGTTGCTTGGAGTGCCGCCCGAAGACCTCGAACTCTTCCAGTTCAACACCACCAAGGGGCTCGACCAGAAATCCACCGATGCGGACAAGGGTCAGGCGTTCGGAGCCATGTACGCCTACATCCAGGAACTTGTGGAGCGCAAAGCGCGCGAACCCGGAAATGATTTGATCAGCCGGCTGGTCACCGAATACGTGGCGACCGGCCAACTCGACCATGCCACCACCGCCATGAACGGTGTGATCATGATGCAGGCCGGCCACGAAACGACCGCCAACATGATCTCTTTGGGAACGGTTGCGCTGCTAGAACATCCCGACGTGTTCGAGCGACTCGGACAAACCGACGACCCCGCCGTCGTCGCCAACATCGTCGAAGAACTCATGCGCTACCTCAGCATCGTGCACAGCCAGGTCGACCGCATCGCGACCGAAGATCTGATAATCGGTGGCCAGCTGATTCGGGCGGGGGAGTACGTCATGATGAGCCTGCTCGCCGGGAACTGGGACGCAGAGTTCGTCGACAATCCCGAAAACTTCGACGTCGACCGAAACACGCGCGGGCACTTGGGCTTCGGCTATGGCGTGCACCAATGCATCGGTGCGAACCTGGCCCGCGTCGAAATGCAGGTCGCATTCGCCACGCTGGCGCGCCGCCTGCCCGGGCTCGGACTGGCGGTGCCGCCGGAGCAGCTGAGGTTCAAAGACGCCAACATCTATGGCATGAAAGAGCTTCCGGTGAGCTGGTGAGCGGCGAGCTGAGGTTTGACGATCACCTCGGGGGAATCCGCGACGAAACCGGCTATACGGTGCCGGGGCGGAGCCGCCGACGAGCGGAGCGAGCTTTTCGCGACCATCATGGCCGGCCTCAGCAGCTGAACGCCGTGCCGACACCGTCCGGGGGTGGCGCCGGCTTCAGGCAGCCGAACGGCTCGATGCCGGCGGGGCTGAATTTGGCCGCCGACTGGTGCGCGTAGTTCACGCAATACAGACCGGACTGGTCGGCGCGGCATCGGTAGTCACCGAACGACAGCGAATCCCCGTTCGCCAGTTCCGGGCCGTGGCCATTGATGAACGGACCAGGATCGGCTCGGGCGGATCCCACCTGCAGGTTCACCCCGTCAAAGCCGACCCAGCCGCCTTGCCACTGGCCATAGGCCGTCGCGGGTGCCGGCGGCGGGTTGGTCAGACTCACCAGGCAGGCCAGCGCGCCGGCGGTGTGTTTGGCATCGGTCATGCAGGAGACCTTGCCCGCCATCGCCGTCAGCGCGATGTCGTCGCCCAGTGGTGTGGCCGCCCCGTCGCGCGTGGCCGTGTGAAAGCGGCCCGGATCGGCCTGGTGACCGCCCTCGATCCACGCAATGACGTCGGAGATTGCCGCTCCCGCGGCCGGCGCGGCCGCCGGTCCCGGTGATTTGCTGCCCGGAGCCGCGGCGCCCGTCGATGCCGGGGTGGTGCTTCCGGTGGGCTCCGAATGGCCGCCCGTGGTGTGTGAGCACCCGGCGACCAGTAATGACGCGGCGATCACCGCAGCTATCCGCATGAAGTCAGGCTAACCGGCGCGCCCGGCAATTAAGGCGCTGCGCGCGCGTTACGACGGTCATGTCGGATACCGTCGGGTTATGCATCAGCGCACTGTCCGCGCACGCACCGCCATCGGCACCGTCGAAGGCTTCACCCGCGACGGGGTCACTCGGTGGCGGTCGATCCCCTACGCCCGCCCACCGGTGGGAAATCTGCGCTTCCGGGCGCCGCAGCCGGCCCAGCCGTGGTCGGGTGTCCGGCACTGCCATGGCTTCGGCAACTGCGCGCCCCAGCAGCGCCGCTACACCCTGCTCGGCATGTCGGGTTTTGGAGGCCGCTACCAGCCGATGAGCGAGGACTGCCTCACTCTCAACGTCGTGGCGCCCGAGGGTGCGGCCGAGGGGCCACTGCCCGTCATGGTGTTCATCCACGGCGGCGGCTACTTCCTGGGCAGCTCGGCGACGCCGCTGTACGACGGCGCTGCCCTGGCGCGCCGGGGATGCGTGTACGTATCGGTGAACTACCGGCTGGGCGCGCTGGGGTGCATTGACTTCTCGTCCCTGTCGACGCCGGAGATCACCATCGACAGCAACTTGTACCTGCGCGACCTGGTGCTGGCGCTGCAGTGGATTCGCGACAACATTGCGGGATTCGGCGGTGACCCGGACAACGTCACCATCTTCGGCGAGAGCGCCGGTGCCTGCATCACCGCCTCACTGCTGGCGGTGCCCGCCGCCAAAGGCCTATTCGCACAGGCGATTTCGGAAAGTCCGGCATCGGGTCTGGTGCGGTCGAAAGAGGTTGCCGCGGAGTTCGCTAACCGCTTCGCCAACCTGCCCGGGGTGCGCCGGCAGGACGCGGCCAGCGCGCTGATGTCGGTGTCCGCCGCCCAACTGGTGGAAACCCAGCACCAATTGATCGACGAGGGCATGCGGAACAGGCTGGGCGCCTTCCCGATCGGCCCCGTCTTCGGTGACGACATCCTGCCGCTGGATCCGGTGGAGGCGATGCGGCGCGGCGAGGCCCACCGGGTCCCGCTGATCGTGGGCACGAACGCCGAGGAAGGTCGGTTGTTCACCCGGTTCCTGGCGATGTTGCCGACCAACGAGGCGATGGTCGAGGAGCTGCTCGCCGAGGCGGAACCCGCTATCCGCGAACGCATTACCGCCGCATATCCCGACTATCCCGAGCGGGCGGCATGCATCCAGCTCGGCGGTGACTTCGCGTTCGCGTCGGCGGCCTGGCAGATCGCGGAGGCCCACGGCACGCACGCGCCGACTTACCTCTACCGGTACGACTACGCGCCGCGCACACTGCGCTGGTCGGGTTTCGGAGCCACCCATGCCACCGAGCTGCTCGCGGTTTTCGACGTCTACCGCACCAGATTCGGCGCGTTGTTGACCGCGGCGGCGGACCGGCGGGCCGCGTTGCGGGTGAGCAATCAGGTGCAGCGGCGCTGGCGGGCATTCAGCCGCACCGGCGTGCCGGGGGAGGACTGGCCCCTCTACACCGCCGACGAGCGGGCCGTGATGGTCTTCGACCGCAAATCCCGCGTCGAGTTCGATCCGCATCCGCATCGCCGGATGGCCTGGGACGGCTTCTCACTGGCGCGTTGACCTGGCACGCTAACCCTCATGCATGCCGAGACCGAGCAAGTCATCGAACGACCCAGTGACCTCACCGCCTCCTGGCTGGCCGCGGTCATCGGCACCGGACCCATCGCCGACTTCTCGGTAGAACGCATCGGTACCGGTCAGATGAGCGAGTGCTACCGCGTCCGGCTCAGCTATGCCGGGGGGCCGTCGGAGGGACCGGAGTCGGTGGTGCTGAAGGTCGCGGCCACCGACCCGGTCAGCCGGCAGACGGGGCTGGCGCTGGGACTCTACGAGCGGGAGGTGCGCTTCTACGGCGACATCGCCCCGCGGCTGGGTGGGCCGATCGCGCCCTGCTACCACGCGGCGGTCGACACCTCGACGGGCGTGTTCGACTTGCTGCTGGGCGATGCCGGGCCGGCCGTCGTCGGCGACGAAATCGCTGGCGCCACAGTCGAACAAGCCCGCCTGGGGGCCGTCGAACTGGGGAGGCTGCATGGGCCGTTGCTCGGCGACGCCTCGCTGGCCGAGGCGCTGTGGCTCAACCGTGAGCCTCCGCTGAACCAGGCCATGATCACCCCGCTGTACGCGGGTTTCGTCGACCGCTACGGCGACCAGATCGCGCCGGAGCACCGCGTGGTGTGTGAACGCCTGGTGGCCGCGTTCGACGGCTACCTGGCCCAGGACGCGGAGGTGTCCGAGCGGGGCCGCCTCCAGGGCCTGGTGCACGGCGACTACCGCCTGGACAACATGCTGTTCGGTACCGACGGCGCCGATCGCGCGCTGACGGTGGTCGATTGGCAGACCGTGTCGTGGGGTCCGGCCCTGACCGACCTCGCCTACTTCCTCGGTGGCGCGCTGCCCACCGAGGACCGCAGGCAGCACTACGACGCGCTGCTGCGCGCCTACCATGAGGCGCTGGGTCCGCGGGCACCACTCACCCTGGCCGACGTCGCCGACGGGGTGCGCCGGCAGAGCTTCTTCGGCGTGATGATGGCGATCGTCTCGCCCATGCTGGTCGAGCGCACCGACCGCGGCGACCGGATGTTCATGACGATGCTGCAACGGCACTGCGACCATGTGCTCGACACCGACGCGCTGTCGACGCTGCCCGCGCCGGTCGCGCCCGAGCCGTTGCAGCCGTCGGACGAGGACGAACTCGCCCACGAACCCACCGCCGAACCGCTGTGGAGCGAGAGCTGGTACGCCGACTTCGCCGACGCTGCACAGGGTTTGGGCGGCTGGTTCCGCCTCGGCCGGGTGGTCAATGAGCAGACCGCCTGGGTGCACGTGCTGTTGTGCGGCCCCGACATGCCGACCGTGGCCGTCGACGCGCAGGTGCCGCTGCCGTCTGACCCGTGGGCGGTGCACACCGAGGACTTCGAGCTCGGCCATTCCGCCGAGGTACCGCTGCAGACCTACCGCGTTGACGTGCGGGCGCTGGGCCAGACCTACGCCGATCCGTCCGCGTTGTTGCGCGGCGAGCCCGGAACGCCGGTCGCTACGAACATGAACCTGGTGTGGGCCACCGACGGCACGCCGTACAAGTACGGGCTGACGACGCGTTATGAGATTCCGTGCACCGTCTCGGGCACCGTCACGATCGACGACACCGAATACCGGGTGGAATCCGTTCCGGGACAACGTGATCACTCATGGGGCGTGCGCGATTGGTGGGGCATGGACTGGATCTGGAGCGCGCTGCACCTGGACGACGGCACCCACCTGCACGGTGTGAACATCCGGATACCCGGGGCGCCCGCGTTCAGCATCGGCTACGAACAGGGCGCCGACGGCAAGGTCACCGAGCTGCAGAGCGTTGATTCGCGAGAGTCGTTCGCCGACAACGGGTTACCGCTTGACGCGACTTTGCGGCTCACTCCGGCGGAGATCACCGCGGACGTGAACGTGCGCGGTCAGGCGCCGGTCCGGCTCGTCGCGACGGACGGGCGGGTCAGCCAGTTTCCCCGCGTCTGGGCCGCGATCAGCACGGCCGACGGGCGCAGCGGTGTGGGTTGGCTGGAATGGAACCGCAACCTCGGCGACCACACGTAGGTGAACGGATCGGCCCCCGTCGTGGTGATGGGCGTCTCCGGATCGGGCAAGTCGACGGTGGGGGCGGCGCTCGCGCAGCGCTTGCGGGTCCCATTCGTCGACGCCGACACCCTGCACCCGGCCGCCAACATCGCCAAAATGGCGGCCGGCGAACCGCTCGACGACGGTGACCGCTATCCCTGGTTGGAGCGGGTCGGTGACTGGTTGGCGGCCCACCGCGACGGCGGCGTCGTGAGCTGTTCGGCGCTGAAGCGGAAATACCGCGACCAGTTGCGCACGCACTGCCCGGGCGTGGAGTTCCTGCACCTCTCGGGCTCGGCGGAGCTGATCGGCGGCCGGCTGGCGACCCGGACCGATCACTTCATGCCGGCCGCGCTGCTGCGCTCGCAATTGGACACGCTGGAACCCCTCGGTCCCGACGAGGCCGGCATGACCGTCGACGTCGGCCCCGGCGTCGACGCGATCGTGGATACCGTCGTGCAGGCTCGCAGGTAGCCGGGGCGGGCCCACCGTGTAGCATTATGCTACAGCTTGTAACGGAGTGTTGCATTGGAGGAAGCCATGGCCGAGGCTCTCGATCGTGTCACGCGGGTCGCATCCGACCTGATGGACAGCGCGGCGGCTGAGGGTGCCCGGCAGAGCCGTTCGGCCAAGCAGCAACTCGACCACTGGGCTCGGGTCGGACGCGCGGTGTCCAGCCAGCACACCGCCTCGCGGCGACGGGTGGAAGCCGCCCTCGCCGGCCAGGTCCCGACCAGCGAGCTCACCGTCGAGGAGGGCGTGGTGTTCAACGCCGAGATCTCCGCGGCCATCGAGGAAAGCCTGGCGCGCACCAACTACGGGGCGACGCTGGCCGGGCAGGGCGTCACCACGGTGGCCCTCAACGACGACGGCGAGATCGTCGAGCACCGCCCCGACGGCGCCGCGGTGGTGCTCGCGGGTAGGCGCTGACCCGGCGATTGTCGGCGGTTCGGCGGCCCGATGGATCGACTTGACCTGGTAGTCGGGCCGAACGGTGCCGGAAAATCCACCTTCATCGCGTTCACCCTGGCGCCGCTGTTGCCGGGAAGCCTGGTGGTCAACGCCGACGAGATCGCGAGGCAACGCTGGCCGGAGGATCCGGCCTCGCACTCCTACGACGCCGCGCGCATCGCGGCAGACACCCGCGCCAAGCTGATCGAACTGGGTCGGTCCTTCATCGCCGAGACGGTATTTTCCCATCCGTCCAAGTTGGACCTCATCCACACCGCACGCCTCGCGCGCTTCACCGTCGTGCTGCATGTGCTGCTCATCCCGGAAGACCTTGCGGTGGAACGCGTCCGGCATCGCGTGCGGGCCGGCGGTCATGACGTGCCGGAAGTCAAGATCCGCGAGCGCCACCGCCGGTTGTGGACGCCGGTCGCCGACGCCATCGCCTTGTCTGACCTCGCGACGGTCTACGACAACAGCCGGCTGCGCGGCCCGCGCATCGTTGCCCGGCTCAGCGGCGGCCTGACCATCGGCGCGCCGGATTGGCCGACGTTTACGCCGGAGAACCTGCGGGCGCGCTGGCCCGGCTAGCTCGACGCGCTAGCGGGCCGCGACTTTCGCGGTCACCAGGACAACTTGCGGCGGCCGGTCTCGACCTGACTGCCGACCCGCTCGCGCGCGGTGTCGGCCAAGTCGCTGCCGCGCTGCCGGGCCGTGTCGGCGAATTCCTCGCCACGCGCCCGCGCCGTGCTGGCCAGCTTCTCGCTGCGTTTGCGCGCCTTCTTGGCGAGTTTCTCGCTGCGCTTGCGGGCCTTCTTGGCCAGCGGCGCGGCCCGGTCGGCGGCCTCGTCGGCGAGTTCTTCGCTGCGCTTGCGGGCCTTCTCGGCCAGGTACGCGGCGCGGTCGGCGGCCTCGTCAGCCCACTCCTCGCCGCGCTTACGCGCCTTCTTCGCCAACGGCCTGCTGCGGTCGGCCGCGGTGCTGGCCAGTTCGCGGCCGCGTTCGAGTGCGGCCTCGGCGTAGGGCGCGCCGCGTTCCGCCGCGGTGCTGGCGAGTTCGCGGCCGCGTTCGAGTGCGGCCTCGGCGTAGGGCGCGCCGCGTTCCGCCGCGGTGCTGGCCAGTTCGCGGCCCCGCTCGGCGCCGATCTGCAAGCCGTGTGCGATCCGATCACCCAGCTCGGAGAAATCGGCATCGAAGGCGGAGTCGTCAGAACCGGGCCACGCCGACGACACCCGCTCGGAGAGCCGTTCCGCCGCGCGCCGGCCACGCCACCCGAGTGAGGGCTTGCCGGCGGTGTCGGCGGAGGCGATCAACAGGCCGCCCAACAGGCTGAGGTCGGTGAGAAATTGTTGACGTTTCTGGGCTTTGGCCACCGGGTCGCTCTCGTTCCAGAACGAGTGCGTCCCAAGGTTGGCCGGCAACACCGTCACCGCGAGCGCCGCCGACGCGATGCGGGGGAGTTTGCCGGTGGCAAGCAGCAGGCCGCCGCCGATTTGAACGGCCGCGGTGATCTGCGCGACCGTCTCGGGGTCGCTCGGAATGCTGCTGCTCACCGCATCCGGCAACGCCTGAAGACCGTCCACCGCCGGCGCCGCGGCCTCCGCCGCGGATTTGGGATTGAGCAGTGAATTGACTCCTTGCCCGATGAAAGCCACTGATAACAGGGGTCGCGCGATTCTCCTGAGCACCATGGCCGGTGTATTACCCGGCTGCCTGTCGAGCAAACCGCGGCGTCGATATCCCCAGCTAGACCGGGATAGACATAGAGGTGCACACCGATAGGGTGGAGCGCGTGCGAGCGTTGATCATCGTCGACGTGCAAAACGATTTCTGCCAGGGCGGCTCCGTGCCGACGGCCCGCGGTGCCGCGGTGGCGCCCGCGATCAACGACTACCTGTCCGGCGATCCGGGCTACCACTACGTCGTGGCCACCCAGGACTTCCACATCGATCCGGGTGATCATTTCTCCGACCGGCCGGACTTTACATCCTCGTGGCCAGTGCACTGCGTCGCCGGAAGCACGGGCGCGAATCTTCGGCCCGATCTAGACATGCGGCGCATCGATGCGGTCTTTCGCAAGGGCGCGCACGCCGCCGCCTACAGCGGTTTCGAGGGCGCCGACCAGAATGGGACGACGCTACTTGAATGGTTGCGGCGGCGGGAGGTCGACGAGGTCGACGTGGTCGGCATCGCCACCGACTTTTGCGTCCGCCGAACCGCCGAGGACGCGGCGGCGGCGGGTCTGAAGACTCGGGTGCTGGTGGACCTGACCGCGGCCGCGGGGGTGGACTCCACTGCCGAGGCACTGGCGGAAATGCGCTCGGCCGGCATCGAGTTGGTTGGAGGGTCGTAATGGTGGTGCCGCTGGATCGGGAGCATCTGCTGGCCGCCGCGGAGCGTTCGCCGCAGGCGGCCGCCGCCCATGACCGCGCCGGGTGGGTGGGTCTGTTCACCGGTGACGGCCGGATCGAGGACCCGGTGGGCTCGCGACCCCACGTGGGGCATGAGCAGATCGGCCGCTTCTACGACACATTCATCGGTCCGCGTGACATCAAGTTCCATCGCGATCTCGACATCGTCGTCGGCACGGCGGTGCTGCGTGACCTCGAGCTCGAGGTGGCGATGGGTTCGGCCGTGACGATGTACATTCCGGCGTTCCTGCGCTACGACCTCCGAGAAACTAACGGCGAGTGGAAGATTGGCGAACTACGAGCCTACTGGGAGCTTCCCGCCATGATGGTGCAGTTCCTGCGCACCGGCTCCGGCGCGGTGGGCCCCGCGCTGAACCTGTGCAGGGGGCTGATGAGCAACCAAGGCTGGCGGGGGACCGCCGGTTTCATGACCGGATTCCGTCGGGTGGGAGCCCGTCACCAGCGGCTGGTGACCACGTTCCTCGACGCCGTCGCGCGGAAAGACACGTTTTCCGCTGCACGCGTGCTGTCCTCGGATGCCGCAATAACTTTGGGCGATCGCGACCCACTCGAGCTGGCCGAGCTGGCGGAGCAACTGGACGGGGCCGGTGCGACCAAGATGAACAGCGCGGGCCCCACCGTCGCGGTGTCGCTCCACTCGGGTCATGGGCGCGCCATCATGTTCGCCGATGTGGCCTGGCGCGGCAACGCGATCAACCGGATCAGGTACTTTCCCGCCTGAGCACCGCATGCCTCACCGGACCACCATCAGCGCCAGCGAAGCCACGGACAGGCACAAATACGCGCCGGGAAAGGCGATGTTGTACAGGACGCGGGCCCTCAGGTGCGTTGCCACCGCTCCGACGAAAAACGCAACCAGGCCGGCGGCGGCCGCGATGCCCAATTCCCGCAGGCCCAGCAGGCCGACAACGATCCCGGCGGCTCCGGCCAGCTTCACTGCGCCCAGCGCAGGTAACCACGACCGCGGCACCCCTACCTCCGCAGAGTTCGCCAGAACGAATCGCGCCGGAACGAAGTCGGCGATGGCGATCGCGGCGGTGACGGCGGCGGTGATCACCGTGATGACGACAAGGGCGATGTTCATCTGGATCAATCCCTTGTCGCGCAGCGATTTCCGCAGCGGCGAGTCCAATGCGTGCAGTGCGCGCCGCGGCGCACAATCGGTAAGATCATGGTGCTTGTCTCCTTTGCCACAGGAAGTCCGTTGGACGCGGTCATCTTCTTGACGACTTCCGTGCGGAAAAGGTGACCCATGAGCGCAACAAAGGATTTGGCGGACCTTGCACGGCGTTTCGACGCCGATCGACGACACCTCAGGTCCGTCGCGTTCCAGCTGCTGGGCTCGGTGGCCGACGCCGACGACGCCGTGCAATCGGCGTGGCTCAAGGCCAGTCGTGCGGACTTCGACGCTGTCGACAACCTCTCCGGCTGGTTCACAACAATCACCGCGCGCGAGGCGTTCGACCAGCTTCGGGTGCGCAAGCGTCGCGCCGAGCAACCACTCGGCGGGGCCGACGAACTGGACCGACTGGCCCAGACGGCGTCGGCGGCGGCCGACGAGGACGCACTGCTGGCGGAGTCGGTGAGCAGCGCCCTGCTCGTCGTGCTCGACCGGCTGTCCCCGGCGCAGCGTGTTGCGTTCGTGCTGCACGACGTCTTCGCCATGCCGTTCGAGCAGATCGCCGGGCTGATGGATCGGTCACCGGAGGCCACCAAGAAGCTGGCCAGCAGGGCGCGCGTTCGCCTGCACGGCGACCCGGCCGCCCCGCCCCGTCGCACGGCCGACCACCTGCAGGTGGTCGAGGCCTTTCTGACGGCCTCGCGCGGCGGTGACATCGCCGGCCTGCTCGACCTGCTCGCCCCCGAGGTGGTGCGCACGGTCGATCCGACCCTCGTTCCGGCGGGCGTGCCAACCACGCTGCGCGGCGCCCGCCGGGTCGCCGAGGAGACTCGCCGGTTCGCTCAGCGGGCGCGCGCCGGCGCTGTCATGCTCATCGACGGGGCACCGGGCATCGTGCTCGCGGCCCGCGGGCGCGCTCAGGTCCTGCTGGTGATCGGCATCGGCGCCGACGATCGCATTCACACGATCGACATCACGGACAACGCCGAGCGAATCCGTCGGGCCGCGCTGACGCTGCCGCGGTGGCCGATCCAGGAACATCACAAGCTCGTCGGGTACCAAGGACGTCAGACACAGTCGGCCGGTAAACCGGCCACGGGGCAAGACCGGGAGAGCCATGCTCGATAAGCCGTTCGGACGGCGCAACCTGTTGCGGGGCGCCGGCGCGCTTTCCGCGGCTGCGCTGGCACCGTGGCCGGCCGGGTGCGCTTCCGACGACGAGGACGCCCTCACGTTCTTTTTCGCGGCCAACCCGGACGAACGTGACGCCAGGATGCGCATCGTCGACGAGTTCGCGCGCCGCCATCCCGATATCAAGGTTCGGCCGGTGCAGTCCGGTCCGGGCGTCATGCAACAGCTTTCGACGTTTTGTGTCGGCGGGAAATGCCCGGATGTGCTGATGACGTGGGAACTGTCCTACGCCGAACTCGCCGACCGCGGTGTGCTGCTGGATATGAACACGCTGTTGGCGCGCGACAAGGCGTTTGCCGACCAGCTCAAGGCGGACAGCATTCCGGCGCTGTACGAAACCTTCACCTTCAACGGCAAGCAGTACGCGCTGCCCGAACAGTGGTCGGGTAACTACTTGTTCTACAACAAGCGGCTCTTCGCCGAAGCCGGGGTGCCCGCACCGGCCAAGACGTGGGAACAGCCTTGGGATTTCACCGAATTCCTGGACGTGGCGCGCGCGCTGACCAAGCGTGACGCATCCGGGCGGGCCGCGCAGTACGGTTTCGTCAACACCTGGGGTTCCTACTACTCGGCCGGCCTGTTCGCGATGAACAACGGCGTCGCCTGGTCCAACCCGCGGCTGAACCCTACCCACTTCAACTTCGACAACGCGGCGTTCCAGGAAGCGGTGCAGTTCTATGCCGATCTGGCCAACAAGTACCGGGTTGCGCCGAACGCATCGGAGACGCAGTCGATGTCGACGCCCAACTTGTTTGCGGTGGGGCGGGCGGCGATCGCGCTCGGCGGACACTGGCGCTACCAGACCTACATCCGCGCCGAGGACCTGGATTTCGATGTCGCCCCGTTGCCCGTCGGCCCGGCGCTGCCGAAGGGGCACGCCGCGTGTTCCGATATCGGCGCCACCGGACTGGCCATC
The DNA here is from genome assembly GCF_019668465.1 of Mycobacterium senriense. Lineage (NCBI taxonomy): Bacteria > Bacillati > Actinomycetota > Actinomycetes > Mycobacteriales > Mycobacteriaceae > Mycobacterium > Mycobacterium senriense. The sequence continues at coordinate 4,305,310 of NZ_AP024828.1, forward strand.
TCGGCGAGCAGCCCCCGCAAGGAGCAGGCGTGGGAATTCGTGAAGTTCGCGACCGGGCCCATCGGCCAAGCCTTGATCGGTGAATCCTGTCTGTTCGTTCCGGTGCTGCGGTCGGCGCTGCGATCAAACGGATTCGCCAAGGCCCATCGCCGGCTCGGCAATCTCAGCGTGCTCACCGAAGGGCCGGCTTTCTCGCAGGGCTTGCCGATCACGCCGGCATGGGAGAAGGTCAACGCCTTGATGGACCGCAACTTTGGCCCCGTACTGCGGGGCCGCCAGCCGGCCACCTCCCTGAGCGGGTTGTCCCGCTCCGTCGACGAAGTGCTGCGCAGCCCATGACCTCGATGGACGCACCTGGCGCGACCGCCCCGGCCGGGAGGACGCGAAAGGTCCCGGACGATCCGAGCCCATGGCGCCGACACGGCTGGGCCGGCCGGCTGTTCGTCGCCCCCAACATGGTGGCGGTCGCCGTGTTCATGCTGTTTCCGCTGGGCTTTTCGCTGTACATGAGTTTTCAGCAATGGGATGTGTTCACCCCGCCAAAGTTTGTGGGCCTGAAGAACTTTTCAGACCTGTTCACTTCCGACCCGCTCTTCCCGATCGCCATCCGCAACACGGTGATCTTCACCCTCGGAACGGTGGTGCCGACGGTCCTCATCAGCCTCGCCGTCGCGGGGGTGCTGAATCAGAAGGTCCGGGGCATCGGCCTCTTCCGAACGATCGTCTTTCTGCCGCTGGCCATCTCGTCGGTCGTGATGGCGGTGGTGTGGCAGTTCGTCTTCAACACCGACAACGGCCTGCTCAACATCATGCTCGGCTGGGTCGGGCTCGGCCCGGTCCCGTGGTTGGTCGACCCGCACTGGGCCATGGCCTCGTTGTGCATCGTCAGCGTCTGGCGCAGCGTGCCCTTCGCCACCGTCGTCCTGTTGGCCGCGATGCAAGGCGTACCGGGAACGGTCTACGAGGCGGCCAAGATCGACGGCGCCAGCGAGATAAGGCAATTCGTCTCCATCACCGTCCCGTTGATCCGCGGGTCGATATCGTTCGTGATCATCATCTCGGTCATCCACGCCTTCCAGGCGTTTGACATGGTCTATGTCCTCAACGGCCCCAGCGGCGGGCCGGAATCGGCGACCTACGTCCTGGGCATCATGCTGTTCCAGCACGCGTTCTCGTTCCTCGAATTCGGATACGCATCCGCGCTGGCGTGGGTGATGTTCGCCGTCTTGCTGGTGCTGACCGTGGTGCAGTTGCGCGTCAGCCATCGACGATCTTTGGAGACTTCGCGTGGCCTCAAGTGAGGGCGTCATCAGGCACACCGTGGTGCGCGGCGGCATCGTCTATGGCGCGCTGCTCGCCGTCGCGTGGTGTGCGTTGTTCCCGATCGCGTGGGCGGTGTCGGGTTCGCTGAAAACGGAAGGCGAGGTTAGCGAGCCCACGCTGCTGCCGGCCCACCCGCGGTGGTCCAACTACACCGAGGTGTTCGCACTGATGCCGTTCGGGCGGATGTTCCTCAACACCGTCTTCTATGCGGGGTGCGTCACCGCGGGCCATGTCTTCTTTTGCTCCCTGGCCGGATATGCCTTTGCGCGACTGGATTTTCGCGGCCGCGATGCGCTGTTCGTCGTGTATCTCGGCACGTTGATGGTGCCCCTCACGGTGACTGTGATCCCGCAATTCCTGGTGATGCGAACCCTGGGCTGGGTCGACACCCCGTGGGCGATGATCGCACCGGGTTTCTTCGGCAGCGCATTCGGCACCTACCTGATGCGCCAGTTCTTTCGCACCCTGCCCACCGATCTGGAGGAGGCCGCGATACTCGACGGTTGTACGCCGTGGCAGGTCTATTGGCGAATCCTGCTGCCCCACGCACGGCCGGCGGTGATGGTGCTCGCCGTGCTCACCTGGGTCAACGTCTGGAACGATTTCCTGTGGCCGTTGCTGATGATTCAGCGCAACAGCCTGGCCACCCTGACCCTGGGCCTGGTCAGGATGAAGGGCGAATATGTTGCCCGGTGGCCGGTTCTGATGGCAACCTCGATGCTTATCATGCTGCCCCTGGTCGTCATCTACGCCATCGCGCAACGCTCGTTTGTTCGTGGAATCGCCGTCACCGGAATGGGCGGCTAGCCATGGCCTCGGTGACATTCGAGCAAGCGACGCGGCGCTACCCGGGAGCCGACCGCCCGGCCCTGGACAACCTGGACCTCGTGGTGGCAGACGGCGAATTCGTCGTCCTGGTCGGACCGTCCGGGTGCGGCAAGACCACGTCGCTGCGCATGGTGGCCGGGTTGGAAGCCGTGGACTCCGGGCATATCCGGATCGGCGACCGGGACGTGACCAACGTAGACCCCAAGGATCGCGACGTCGCGATGGTCTTTCAGAACTATGCGCTCTACCCGCACATGACGGTGGCCCAGAACATGGGCTTTGCCATGAAGATCGCCAAGACCCCGAAAAACCAGATTCGTGAGCGGGTGTTGGATGCGGCGAAACTGCTTGACCTGCAACCCTATCTCGATCGTAAGCCGAAGGATCTTTCCGGTGGGCAACGCCAGCGCGTGGCGATGGGCCGCGCGATCGTGCGCCGGCCACACGTGTTCCTGATGGACGAACCGCTTTCCAATCTCGACGCCAAACTCCGGGTGCAGACGCGTAACCAGATCGCCGCGTTACAACGGCGGCTGGGCACCACCACCGTCTACGTCACCCACGACCAGGTCGAGGCCATGACCATGGGCGACCGCGTTGCCGTCCTGCGCGACGGGGTACTGCAGCAGTTCGCGCCACCGCGCGAGCTGTATCGGAACCCGGACAACGTCTTCGTGGCGGGTTTCATCGGATCGCCGGCGATGAACCTGTTCACCCTTCCCATCGTGGATTCAGCTGTGTCGTTGGGCGATTGGCCCATCACTCTGCCCCGGGAGATCGCCGGCAGCGCGGGTGAGGTCGTGGTCGGGGTCCGTCCCGAACATTTCGAGCTGGGTGGCCTCGGTGTCGAGATGGAGGTCGACGTGGTGGAGGAGCTGGGCGCAGACGCCTACCTGTATGGGCGAATCACCGGCTCCGGCAAGGTAATCGACGCGCCCATCGTCGCCCGGGCCGACGGGCGCAACCCACCACGGAAAGGCAGCAGGGTACGTCTGCATCCGGAACCCGGGCACTTGCACTTCTTCGGTGTGGATGGCCGCCGAATCTGTTGATCGTGTTCCCGCCATCGAAGTAATTTTCGGCGCGCCGTACAGGCACGTCCGGCTCGACCCGGTGAGGGGCTTTGCGGGTGGATGCAAACCGTGCCGACTTGGTGTTCGGCCCCGGCATCCCGCCCTCACCACGCAGCAACGCGAGGCCCTCTACGCGCGAGGATTGCAAGCGGGCCAACAGTTTCTGCGGACCTGGAGCTACACGGATTACCTGGTGGCCTGCGGCGCCCCGTTGCGTAAAGCACCGTGACGGTGGTGAATCGTTCGGCGACGCCTATCCGCGGGAGCAGCGAAGCGCATGAACGCGTCGCTGGATGCGCGCGACGTCGTCGGGGGAGGGCAGCTGGTTGGTGATCCGGGTGATCTGGACGCCGATATCAACTGAACCGATCGGCCAGAGCCGACGCGCGATGAGATCCCTTGCGATGTCGTTGATGTCGTCGTCGCAGAGCCGTCGGCGCGTCAAAGCCGCCAGCGGGACGTACCCGGTGGCCGGCATGCCGGCGGGGTAGCCGGCCCGCACAAAAGCCACAATGCTCGTCACCCAATGCGACAGGTCCATATGTCCACCTCGCTAACCGCCGCACGTTGCGCGTAAGCGGCAGTGCTTGCTTAGCTAGCAACGTACCATCGGCGAGCTCATCAGCTGCGTAACGCCACACAGTTAAACGCATTTTTTACGGCGGCAGCCGCGGGCGCGCCGAGAGTGACTTGGGCGACGATTCGCCGAACGTGGCGCGCCGTAACGGTGTTTGGCCGCAAGGCTTTCTAGTATTGCCGCGTGGTGGATCGCTATGGAACCGATGTCCTCGCCGCGGGGCGACGCAAGCCGCGCTCGACCGAGCACCCGGCCGAACTGGGCCTGGTGGTCGAGGACGTGGAGACGGGTTATGTCGGCGCGATCGTGCGCGTGGAATACGGTCGAGTGGACCTGGAAGACCGGCGCGGTCACGTGCGTGGCTTCCCTTTGGGCCCTGGGTATTTGCTCGAGGGGCGTCCCGTCATCCTCACCGCGCCGCGCCGGCCGGCGTCGACCGCCGGGGGCAGGACCGCGTCCGGTTCGGTCGCCGTGTCCGGTGTTCGCGCCTGCGTCGCGCGGGCCAGCCGCATCTACGTCGAGGGTCGCCACGACGCCGAGCTCATCGCGCAGGTGTGGGGTGAGGATTTGCGAATCGAAGGCGTCGTCGTCGAACAACTCGGTGGCGTGGACGACCTGGTGGACATCGTCGCCGAATTCGCCCCCGGGCCGGGGCGCCGGCTGGGGGTGCTCGTCGATCACCTTGTCGCGGGTTCCAAGGAGGCGCGGATCGCCGATGCGGTGCGGCGGGGGCCTGGCGGCAGCGACACGCTGGTCGTCGGTCATCCCTATGTCGATATCTGGCAGGCCGTGAAGCCGCAGCGGTTGGGCCTGGGCGCCTGGCCGAAGGTGCCGCGGCAGGTGGAATGGAAACACGGCGTATGCCAGGCGCTTGGCTTGCCGCACAACGACCAGGCGGACATCGCCAGGGCATGGCGGCATATCCGTTCGCGGGTGCGCGACTGGAACGATCTGGAGCCGGCACTGATCAGTCGGGTCGAAGAACTGATCGACTTCGTGACGGCACCGGTCCCCTGATGCGGCAGCCAGCGGACCAGGGCTAATGCCCATGGCTTAGTTAGGCTACGCTAAGCCGACAGTCCCGATCGGCGGGACGGAAACAGGGCGTATGCAGGGCGTATTCGGCGTATTTATCGGCACGTTCCTCATCGGTCTTCGTGAAGGCCTAGAGGCGTCGCTCATCGTGAGCATCGTCGGTGCCTTCCTCAAGCGAAACGGCCAGTCGATCCGCCCGATGTTCGCCGGTGTCGCCCTGGCCGTGCTGCTCAGCGTCGGCGTGGGCGTCGGCCTCGACCTGTTCGCCGCCAGCCTGCCGCAGGCCCAGCAAGAGATGATGGAGACTGTCATCAACGCCATCGCGGTGGTGTTCGTGACGTCGATGATCATCTGGATGAACGGCAACGCCGCGCAGCTCAAGGGGGAACTCGAGCGCGAAGCGCGCCAGGCCGTCAACCGTGGTGGGGCGTTCGCCCTGGTCGTCATGGCGTTCCTGGCCGTTCTGAAAGAGGGCTTCGAGACGTCGGTGTTCCTGCTGGCGGCCGCCGAGACGTCGCATGGCAACCGGTGGTTCGCCGTGCTGGGCGGCGCCGTGGGCATCGTCACGTCGGTCGGGCTCGGGGTGGGGCTGTACTACGGCGGTCTGCGGATCAACCTTGGCCGGTTCTTCCGGGTCACCGGGGTGTTTCTGGTGCTGATCGCCGCCGGGCTGGTGCTGGGTGCGCTACGCACCGCGCACGAGGCCGGATGGGTAACCATCGGCCAGCAACAGGTGCTCGACCTGTCCGGCTGGATACCCAGCAATTCGGTGCTGGGCGCGGCGACGACCGGCGTGTTCGGCATCCCCGCCGACCCTCGCCTCATCGAGGTGCTCGGCTGGCTGCTCTATGCCGTGCCGGTACTGGTCGTCTTTCTCTGGCCCGCTCGGCTCGCCGCCACGCCGCGAGCCCGGAGCAGGCTGCTGACGGCGACGTCGGCGGTGCTGATCGTCGTCGGGGCGGGGCTGACCCTGATGACGCCCGCCGCCGGCTCGTCGCAGACGCCGCGGGTGCGCACCGTCACCGACCGCGACGGCCACACCGCTGCGGTGTCGATGGTGACGGGGCCGCACGGACGTGAGCTGGCCGTCGCCCCCCAGGACAGCACCTCGACCGCCCGCAACGTCGTGCTCATCCCCGCAGACGACCAGACGGTGGACGGTGTGCCGGTACAGGTATGGCTGGCTACCGACGCGGCGGGGGCCGACGGCGCGCCAGACGTCACGCTGGATCAGTTGCTGAGCATGGCGGGAGGCCGGCTGCCGGTCGGTCTCGCGGCCGGCCGTACTCCGGGACCGTTCCAGGGTCAATGGTCGACGACCACGATGTACACCGTGTTCGCGCGGGGTGATTCCGTGATCAGTGCGCACACGACGAGCAACCGCACGGCGATTCTGACCGGCGGTGGCTTGACGGGGGCCAAGACTGTCAGTCTCGGTGGGCTGGCGACGGACTGGTCCACGTCCGCTGCCGAAGACCACGCGGCGGTGGCTCAGATCGTCGCCCGCGACCGCGATCGCGGGGAGCGGCAGCTCTGGACTGTCTGGCTTCCATTGGCGTTAGCGGGATTTGCGTTGGCGTGCGCGCTGTCAGCAATAGCCTCGGTGCGCGTGGACCGCAGGCAAGAGGATGAGAGGAAATCGATTGATGGTGAGTCGCATCGCCTCGGCAACGTGCCGGTCCCGTGACTTCTGCTTGACCGCAACGGTTCTTGTTGCCACGGCGGTGTTGCCGGTGACCGCGTGCGGCCACTCGGGCGACAACTCGAACCATGCTCAGCAGCCGAAGCCGGGGACCGCTGATGCGGTCAAGGTGAGCCTGGCCAACAACGGCGGCGCGGACGGCTGCGCACTGGACACCACCAGCGTGCCCGCCGGGCCGGTGACGTTCACGGTCGCCAACACGAACGCACCGGGCATCAGTGAGGTCGAATTGCTCAGGGACCAGCGGATTGTGGGCGAGAAGGAAAACCTCGCGCCCGGGCTGGACCCGGTGTCGTTCACGGTCTCGCTGGACGGCGGCGCCTACCAGCTCTACTGCCCGGGGGCCAGCACCGAATACCAGACCCTGACGGTGACGGGTAAAGCGCCGGCGACGCCGACGGGCACCGTGGCCAGCATCCTCGGCCAGGGCACCAAGGACTACGCCGCCTACATCGTGAACCAGATCGGTCAGCTCAACGACGGCGTGAAGGCACTCGATGCGGCCGTGCAATCGGGCAACGTCGACGCTGCAAAGACGGCCTACGCCAAAGCCCGATTGTTTTGGGAGCGTTCGGAATCCACCGTGGAGGGTTTCGTGCTGCCGGGCTTTTCGGTCGGCGACAATGCCGGCAGCCTGGACTATCTGATCGACATGCGTGAGTCGACGCCGGTCGACGCGAAGGTCGGCTGGAAGGGCTTCCACGCCATCGAGCGCGATCTGTGGCAGGGTGGCGCGATCACGCCCGGGACGAAGGCGCTCAGCACCGAATTGCTGGGCAACGTCGGCAAACTGAACGGCATCGTCGCGGGCCTGCAGTACAAGCCCGAGGATCTGGCCAACGGCGCCAGCGACCTGATCGAAGAGATCCAGAACACCAAGATCACCGGAGAGGAAGAGGCCTTCAGTCACATTGACCTGGTGGACTTTTCGGGCAATGTCGAAGGTGCCCAGCAGGCGTATGCGTCGCTACGGCCGGGCCTGGAGAAGATCGATGCCAATCTGGTCCACCAGATCGATCAGCAGTTCCAGACCGTGCTCGCCACGCTGGACGGGTATCGCGACCCGGCCGCACTCGGCGGCTACAAGACCTACACCGCGGCGCTGAAGGCCAGCGACGCACCGAAGTTGACCGCGGTGATCCAGCCGCTACACCAGAGCCTGTCCACCGTCGCCCAAAAAGTAGTCACGGCCGGCTGATCATGACCGACGACATCACCGGACCCTCCGACGGCGACGCGAACAACGCCGGCACACCGGCCGACGCCACCACGGTGTCGCGTCGGCGCGCGCTCGGCGGCGCCATGCTGGCCGGGCTCGGCGGCGCCGCCCTCGGCGCCGTCGGTGGCGGTTTCGCTGGTCACGCGATGGCGGCGGGACAACGCGGTGACGACGATGACACCGTCGATCTACGCCGCAGCTACCCCTTCTACGGTCAGCCCCACCAAGGCGGAATCGAGACGCCGCCACAGCGTTACGCCATGTTCATGTCGTTCTCCGTGGCCGGCGGCGCGGGCCGCACCGAGCTGCAGACCCTGTTGGCACGCTGGTCGGCGGCCGCCGCGATCCTGCAGCAGGGCAAGCCGGTAGGAACCGTGCAGCCCCAGGTCGAGGTGCAGCCGCCGGTCGACACCGGCGAGGCCTACGGTCTGAGCCCCGCCAGTCTCACCGTCACTATCGGGTTGGGCCCGTCGCTGTTCGGCGACCGGTTCGGACTGGCCGCCCGGCGACCCGCCGTGTTCACCGACCTGCCGCCGATCAACGGCGACAACCTGGATCCGCGCCTGCACGGCGGCGACCTGTCCGTGCAGGCGTGCGCTGACGACCCCCAGGTCTGCTACCACGCCGTGCGCAACCTGGCCCGGCTCGGCCGCAACATCGTCTCGCCATACTGGGCGGTATTGGGTTTCGGTCGCGCCTCCGCCGGCCCCGGCCAGCACACGCCACGAAACCTCTTGGGATTCAAGGACGGTACCCGCAACATCGCCACCGACGAGGAGTACGCCAAATTCGTCTGGGTCGACAACAGCGACCAGCCCTGGATGAATGGCGGGACGTACCAGGTCGTACGCAAGATCCGGATGTTGATGGAGACATGGGATGTCGACCGGATCGGCCATCAGCAGAGGATCTTCGGGCGCACCAAAGAAGAAGGGGCGCCGCTGAGCGGCAAGCACGAATTCGACACACCGAATTTCGCCGCCAAAGGCACCGACGGCAACCCGCTCATCGATCCGATGTCTCACGTCGGCCTTGCCGCCCGGGAGAACAACGACGGCATCATGATCCGTCGACGCTCCTACAACTACACGGACGGTCTCGACGCCAACGGCCAACTCAACGCCGGTCTGCTGTTCATCTCGTACCAAAAAGATCCCCAAGATTTTATTCGCCTCCAGAACCGGCTGGGCGCACACGACCTGCTCAACGAATACATCCGCCACATCGGGTCAGCAATCTTCGCGGTGCCGCCGCCGCCGGCTGAAGGCCACTACATCGGGCAAAGCCTGTTCAGCTGAGCAAATCTCGCCGATCGGCGGTGGCCGTTCGACGGGGCAGCGTTTCAGACGGGTGAAGTTTCGTGTCGGGCCGGTAATTCAAGCGCGCCCGCCGTCACGCATCGGCGCCCGCCGCGCACTAACTCCGTGAAGCCGCAGAATCAGCGAGAAACGGAGAGAGTCACATGACCGATGCGCTCGTCATCGACGCCGAAGGCCTTGACCGGCTGTCCTGTAACGCCAAGGCCAACCCTGAGACAGGCAGGAAGACACTGAAAGCCAAGACGGTGTGCGAGAACGGGTTCCGCAACATGACCTACGTCCGCGGCCTGGCGCCGATGTTGGTGGGCGAGCCGCCCGCGCTGCTGGGTGATGACTCGGCCCCCAATCCTTCGGAGACCGCGCTGGCCGCGCTGGGCTCATGCGTGTCGGTTGGCCTGTTGGCCAACGCGACCCATCGTGGCGTGACGTTGACCAAGATCGAGGTCGAGATGGAAGGCGACATCGACATCTCCGCGGTATGGGGCGTGGGGGACACCCCACAGGACAAGCGCCTGGGATTCAGCGCGGTCCGCTGCAGGGTGAGCCTGACCGGCGACGCCGACGATGCCACGCTGAAAGAGATCCACGACAACGCCATCGCCTGGTCACCGGTGCTGAACACGTTTCGCAACCCGGTGATTGTCGACTCGGCTCTGAGCACGGAATAAGCGAGATGACGGCGACCATCGATCCTGCGGCCGGCACGCTGGATGTCGAACTGTTGGCGGATATTCGGGCTCACGCCGGTGCGCTGGACCGCGGCGAAGATCATTCCCGTCGCAGCTTCACCGGGCTGGGAGAGGCCGGACTGCTCGGGATCGGCGCCCCGGGCAACATCGACAACCAGCTTCCGGTGATGGCCGACGTGATTCGGTTGATCGCCGGGGCATGCATGAGCACCGGTTTCTCGTTGTGGGCGCATCGCATGGCGATCGAGTATCTGCTCACGGCCGCAACCGAATTCAGTGATGCTGCGGTCGCGCCGTTGCTTTCGGGAACGGTGCTGGGCGTCACCGCGATGGCCGCGGCGTTCAAGGAGGCGGCCGGTTGCGGCAGCGTGGAGTTGACCGCTACGTCCGTGGCGGGCGGCTACCAGGTGTCGGGGCCGATCAGGTGGGCCAGCAACCTGTATCCCGACTCGACGATGGTGACCGCGGTGCGTACAGATGCCGGCGAGAAACTGATCGTCGCGCTGGCCCTGGGCACGCCCGGCGTGGTCGTTGGCGAGCATTTCGATCTGCTGGCCATGGGCAGCACCGCCTCTTCCTACCTGAACCTGGACGGTGCCTACGTTCCCGCCAAACAGGTGCTGTCGCGCGACTTCGATGGCTTCCTGCAGGCGGTGCGCCCGACTTTCCTTGTCCTGCAGTCCGCCATGTGCCTGGGGCTGACCCGGACGACCCTGGATCAGGCCCGGTTGGGGCTCGATGGCGTCAACGCGGTGTTCGGTCACGATGTCGACCGCGTCACGCAGAAGCTGATCGACGCCGAAGCCACCCTGGTGAACCTGGCCGCGGCCGTCGGAGGAGCCGAACCGCCGACTAAGAAGGAGCTGCTGTCCCTGCGGCTCGCGGCGGCCGAATTGTCCAGCGCCAGCGCTGACCTGGAGATCCGGACCGCCGGCGGAAAGGGGTACGCGAGCAGGACGCCGGCAAGCCGGCGCTATCGGGAGGCCGCGTTCATCCCCGTGCAGTCCCCGTCCGAAGGGCAACTGCGCTGGGAACTGGCCAGATGCGCCTGAGCGCGGGTCGATGGTGACTCCGGTGGCGGTGCCGCCGGAGGGCACCGAATCCGAACGGCTGGTCGGCGGTGTCCCGCTGGCCAGCCTGGTGCGCGACTTTCACCGGCCAATGGTGAATTTCGCTCGCACCATGGTGGATTCAACGACGGTCGCCGAGGAAGCCGTGCAGGAGGCATGGGTGCAGGTGCTGCAGTCGTCGGATTCGTTTCAGGGTCGCTCGTCGGTGAGCACCTGGCTGTTCGGCATCGTCAGACACACCGCATCGCGGCACCGGCAGCGGGAATCGCGGATTCGCCACCATGAGGTGCTGGCCGCCGCGGAGGGTGAAGCCGACGACCCCCTGTCGGGCCGCATGCATCCCGCCGGTCACCCCGATGCCGGACACTGGCGCCTGCCCCCGTCGCGGCGTTTTCTCCCCGAAGACCACACCGTCGAAAGCGAACTCCTCGGCTACGTGCGGGCGGCGCTGGATGCGTTACCCGAACGGCAGCGGCAACTGGTCATCTTGCGTGACATCGTCGGAACCTCGGCCGACGAGGCGGCCGCGCTTCTCGAACTGTCCGCCGAGGCGCAGCGGGCGCTGCTCTATCGCGCCCGGGGAAATCTCCGAGCCGAATTGGAAAAGCGGTATCAACCATGACCGTTCATGACAACGCCGTTCCCGCGATCGATTGCGTCGACTTCGTGCGCCTGGTCGACGATCTCGTCGACGCCGACCCGCAACAGTGGGGACCGATCGTGGCCAAACACCTCGACGAATGCCCGCCCTGCCTGATCTACCTGCAGCAGATGCTCGACCTCAAGATCCTGCTCGGCCACGTCTTCGACGGGGAGCAGCTCAGCGAGGACCACATTGCGGGTGTCTTCAGCGCGATCAACACCTTGAGGAAAGGCGAACACGGATGACGATCAACGCTGAAGCGCCGCAGCTTCAGAGCGACGCTGTGGTTGCGGATAACGTGACCGCGTTCCGTTCTGGCGTCACGGCAAGCGGCCCGCCGGCGGATCCGTTCGAGCCGCTGTCGGTGGGCGCCATGGTGGATCGGGTGGTGGCCATGGCGGTGGAAAAGGCCGCGCACCCCTGGGCATTCCTGATGCGCTCGTTGGTGGGCGGTGTGATGGTGGCGTTCGGCGCCCTGCTGTCGCTGGTGGTGAGCACCGGCGTCAAGACCCCCGGTGTGGCAAGCCTTTTGATGGGCCTGGCCTTCGGGATGTCCTTCGTCCTCATCCTGGTGTCGGGCATGTCGCTGATCACCGCGGACATGGCCGCCGGCTTTCTCGCAGTGCTCAAGCGCACGCTGAGCGTGCGCGGCTACATCGTGCTGGTGACCGTCGGACTCATCGGCAACATTCTCGGCGCGCTGGTGTTCGTCACGGTGTGCGCCGCGGCGGGCGGCCCCTACCTGGGCGCGTTCGCCGAGCGAGCGGCGACCGTCGGCACGCTGAAGGCCGGCCAACCCTTCTGGACGGCGCTGCTGCTCGCCGTGGTGTGCACGTGGTTCCTGCAGACCTCGATGTGCATGTTCTTCAAGGCCCGCAGTGACGTCGCCCGGATGGCATTCGCGTTCTACGGGCCGTTCGCCTTCGTCATCGGCGGTACCCAGCACGTAATCGCCAATGTCGGATTTCTCGGTCTTCCCCTGTTGCTCAACCTCTTTCACCCGGTCGCACCCCGAGGCGCGATTGGTTGGGGTTTCGGCCAACACGGTTTGCTCACCAACATCGGCATCACCACGTTGGGCAACCTCATCGGCGGCACCGTGTTCGTGGCGTTGCCGTTCTGGATCATCGCGCAACTGCAGCGCCGCAAGATCTAGCCGGCGACGGGAGACCTCCGGCCCGACGGTTGAGGACTAAAGCCTCACGACTGACTCGCCCTTCTCGGGATAGCGTCGGTAACGATGGAGGGAGAACGTAATGTCCGCACCCGTCAAAGAACTCGGTATCGTCGTCGCGGTCGACGGTTCGCCGGCGTCAACCGCCGCTGCTGCCTGGGCGGCCCGGGAGGCGGCGATGAGAAACATCCCGCTGACCGTCGTGCACGCGGTGTCGACTCCCACCGCGACATTCCCGCCGGTTCCGTACCCGGAGTCACTCGTCACCAGCCTGGAAGACGAAGGCAAAAAGGCGATCATGCACGCGACGAAAGTCGCCGAAGACGCGATGCCGGCCAACCGCGGTGTGTCCATCGGCCGGAAACTCATGTATTCGCCTCCGGTGCCGACCCTGCTGAAGATGTCAGATGCGGCGGAGCTGATCGTCATGGGCAGCTCCGGCCGCGGGCTGTTGGCACGTGGGCTGCTCGGGTCGGTGAGCTCGGCGGTGGTGCGGCACGCGAATTGTCCGGTCGCGGTTGTCCGGGACGGTGAGCTGCCGGATCCGCGGAATGGTTACGTCCTGTTGGGCACCGATGGCTCACCGGCGTCCGAACTCGCGACGGAAATCGCGTTCGACGAGGCGTCGCGTCGCGGTGTGGATCTGGTGGCCATTCACGCATGGAGTGACGCCGCGGTGGTCGAAGTCTTCGACATCGACTGGCCGGCGGTCGAAGGCGAAGCGCAACGCAGCCTGGCCGAGAGCCTGGCGGGCTGGCAAGAACGCTATCCCGACGTCTCCGTACATCGATTCGTCGCTCGGGACCGGGCGGCGCGGCACCTCATCGACAAGGCGGGTGCTGCACAGCTGGTGGTCGTCGGCAGTCACGGTCGGGGCGGTCTGAGCAGGATGCTATTGGGCTCGGTCAGCAACGCGGTCCTGCACTCGGTCCGGGTACCGGTCATCGTCGCTCGGCCACCGTCCGCATAAACCTGTCACTGCGGCTCGCGCAGCACTCCGGTTGTCCACGCGCACAATGCCGCAACATCACGTCCGGCCCGGGCGACGGTCCGGTCGGGGCGCACCACGGCAGCGCGGGCGCGCCCCCGGCGCAACCACGCCGCCAGGTCATCACCGGGTTGGGGGATCAGGACGACGACGCCGCGGCGCCGCAGGGATGCTTCGTCGGTGGCCGACGGACGAACCGTGGTGATCAGCGCGAAATGCGCGCCGAGCTCTTCATCGACGCGCCAGCCATCGCGCAGCAAGGGATTCGGGCAGAGCCTGCCGGTGAGCCGGCCCGAATTGCACACCAGCGCAGAGCGATGCAGCGGCGGCGTGCTGGAATCGACGATCCGGTGGCGTAGGCCCGGGATGAAGCGCAGCCGCGGCAACACCACCCGCCGCGCCGCGTCGCCCGCGCGGCCACCGCCGGTCATCGCCCAGCCGATACCCAACGCGAAGCGGATCATCTGTCGGGTATGTGGCGCGCGCTCCTGCTCGTAGCTGTCCAGAACGTCCGCACCCATGGTGCCGTGATGGACCGCGGCGAGCTTCCACGCCAGGTTCGCCGCGTCCCGAACCCCTGCCCCCATACCTTGACCGATGAACGGGGGAGTGAGGTGCGCCGCGTCGCCGAGAAGGAACACGTTGCCTCGGCGCCACCGGTCGGTGATCTGAGCGCGAAAGGTGTACTCGGCGACGCGCAGCAGGGTCAGCTCGCTGTCGGCCACCGTTGCCGTCCACGGTGCGATCAACGGCCGCACTGCGTCCAATGTGCCGTACTGCTCGGCGTTTTCGTCGGCCAACAGCTGGAATTCCCATCGGTATCGTGCATCTCCGATGCGCATGTAGGTTGCGGCGCGGGCGGGGTCGCAAACCTGATGCACGCCCTCCCACTGGCCCAGATCGGCATCGGTGGCGACATCGAGGACCAGCCAGCGTTGCTCAAAGTTCAAGTCCCGCATCGTGGCATCGATGTGGGCACGCACCATGCTGTTGGCGCCGTCGCATCCCAGCACATAGTCGGTGTCCACGTGGTGCAGGCGGCCGTCGGCACGGTCGGCGAACGTGACGCGGATACCGTCGCTGGCGTCGGTGATCGCGGTGACCTCGGCGTTGCCGCGCAATCGCGCGTTGGGGTAGCGCTCGAGGTTGGCGCGCAGCAGCGTCTCCAGCTCCGGCTGGTCGAACATGTTGGCCGGCGGGAAGCCGTTCGCGACGCGGGATTGGTCGCGGTTGAACTGGGCGAGGACACCGAAATCCGCGGCCAGCAACCGCAACCCGAGCGTGGGCCGGGAGATCGACGCGAAGTCGTCGGCAATGCCAAGGCGGGCGAGGATGCGATAGACCTCGTCGTCCAGGTGCACGGCCCGCGGCTGCGGGTACACGGCGGGCCAACGATCGAGCACCAGGCAATCCACGTCGTGTTGCGCCAGCAGGGTCGCGGCAGTGACGCCGGTCGGTCCGGCGCCGACTATGACAACCGAGCTACGCCGACCGTCTCCGCCGCTCACGCGAATCGTACTGTGGCGCGCTGCGTTCCGAGATCGACAGCACCGTCGTCGGTGCCGATCGATGCCTCCACGATGTCACCGTCGTGCAGGTAGTTCGTGTTGTCCGCCTGGCGTGAGAAGAAGACCTTCCACTTGAGCTTGGGCGGCAACAGGTTCCCGATGATCTGCAGCGGCTTCGGCGGAGCGCTCAATGCGGTTCCGGCCGGGGTCCCGGTGAGTACCAGATCGCCGGGCGCGAGTTCCTGAAACTGGGTCAGTGACTGCAGGGCCTGCAGCGGCCGGTAGAGCATGTCGGGGTCGACGAGCGCGTTCTGGCGCTCGTCGCCGTTGACGCTCAACCGCAGCCGCAGATCGCCGAACCGCTTGAGTTCGTCCGCACTGAGCAGCACCAGCTCCGGGCCCACCGGGGTGAACGTGGGATACGACTTGGCCTCGTAGAACTGGGTTTGCGGAAGTTGGACATCGCGCGCCGAGACGTCGTTGGTGACGACCAGCCCGGCGATGAGGTCGCCGAGGTTGGCATCGGAGATGTTGGTGCCGACCGGGATCGTGCGCCCGATCACCAGGCCGATCTCCACCTCGTAGTCGAGGAGCTTGACGTGTGCCGGTTTGACGATGTCGTCGAACGGGCCGTTGATCGACGCCGACGCCTTGCGAAAGAAGGTCAGTGGAACCGACGACGAATCCATGCCCGCGTCCTTGACGTGCGACTCGAAGTTGGTCATCTGGGCGATCACCCGGCACGGCCTGGTTACCGGCGAGGCCAATCGCAGACCGTCGAGCTTTACGATGTCGGCGCTGTTGGCCGCCGCATCGATAGCGGTCCGGTCGGCCAGCAGCCCGGCGGTGCTGGTGGCGGCGGTGTCGATCTTCGCGGCACCGTTCGGGGTTTTGAGCCACCAGGCGTCGGCGGTGCGCAGGACGGAAACGGTCATGAGGTTGGCACTTTCAGTAGTCCGGCCAGGCGGCCGAAATCGAATTCGTTGCGTGCTCGCAGTGCGGTGGCGATCGAAACTAGTTCGTGTCGAACAGATTTGAGTTCTGTGCCGAGGAAGTCCCTGCTCGCCGCGGGTCCCCATTGGGCCAATCCGGAGGCGGTGAACGGCGCCCATCCGGGTTCGAGCGTGTTGTCGAAGAGGTCGCCGTCGGCGAAGTGCTCGAACAGGTAGCCGTCGGGATCGCGCCAGTAGTCGAAGATCTGGCTGCCCTGAATGTGTCTGCCGATTCCCCAGGACCGGAAATAGCCGCGTTCGCGCAGGTATTCGCCGCCGGCGGCCAGGGCGTCGAGGTCGCTGACCTGATACGCCGAATGGACGTAACGGTTGGCCGGGCCCAGCGCCAACGCGAGCGTGTGATGGTCGGCCGGGGTGAGCCCGCGATCGCAGCGGATGAAGCTCATCGTCGGTCCCCGGTCACGCTGGCCGGGGAAGTACAAGAAGTCGCTGACGATCATCCCCAGGTTGTCCAGGTACCAGTTCAGCGCCTCGCGGTACTTCGTCGACTGCATGACCAGATGGCCCAGACGCAACACGCGGGCCGGCGCCCGTCGCGGACGCTGGGTTTCGTTGAGGCGCTGCGGGGCGGCTCCGAAATTGAGCGAAAGAGGTTGCTGCGCACACAATTCCGGTAGATCGATCATGCCGGCGGCAACGCTGACCGGTGTCCCGCTGGGGTCGACCAGATCGACCGCGATGCCACCGACGGCGTCGGGCAGCGGCCGCGTGAGAGCGTCGTGGGCGTCGGCCAACCTCGACACGTCCGTCTCGTCGCAGGCACGAAACGTCACCCCGGCGAAGCATTGCCTCGGGCCGCGACGAAGGATGAGGCACGGTCCGCCAGGCAATGTGCCACGCAACTGCACTTCGTCCGGGGTGCGCTGGGCCGTCTGAAAACCGAAGGCCCGCGCGAATGCCTCCGCGCGCGTCAGGTCCGGTCGCTCGAACACCAGCCAGGCGATGTCGACGACCTTGATCACGGGGTTGCGCGACCGGCCGGGGTGTTCGCCAGGTAGCGCGCCCTGCGGGCTGTGCGCATCCCGCTGGGCGCTGTTGGTCAAGTTCATCAGCTGTCTCCCACACTAACTGACGAAATCGTCACATGCGAGTTAACGCTCAGTCAAGTTTCTGATGGAATCCTCATAACTGATGCATACTGCTGGAGATGAGCGCGATGCCCGACAGTCAGACGCCCAACCGCTTGGCGCGGCGTAAGCAGCGCACCCGAGCGGCGCTGGTCAGCGCCGCGCAGCGGCTGATCGCCGAGGGCAAGGTCAACGTGCCGGTCTTGGAGATCACCCAGGCCGCCGACGTCGGGATGGGTTCGTTCTACAACCACTTCGACAGCAAGGAGCAGCTGTTCGACGCGGCAGTCGCCGACGTACTCGACGCGTACGGTGCGATGCTGGACCGCCTCACAGAATCCCTCGACGATCCGGCCGAGACGTTCGCCACCAGTTTCCGGCTGACCGGCCGGCTCTTCCGGCGACGCCCGCAGGAGAGCCAGATTTTGTTGGCCAACGGGTTGGCGCTGTTGTCGTCGCCCAACGGGTTGGCGCCACGCGCTCTGCGCGACATCAAAGCCGGCGTCGAGGCCGGCAGGTTCACCGTGGACGATCCCGAACTCGCCCTCGCCATGGCCGGGGGTGCGTTGTTGGGCCTGGGCAATCTATTGCGGGATCAGCCGGACCGCGACGACGCTCACGCCGCCGACACGGTCACCGAAAGCCTTCTTCGGCTGTTCGGGCTCAGCGCCGCTGAGGCACGCGCAGTGTGTCGACGTCCGTTGCTTGACAGCATCTTCGGAGAGGTTTAGCCGTTGGGATCCGACGGCCGAACGCGTTGTGGCTCAAGGCATGTCGATGGGCGTCGCTATTTATGCACGGCCGGACCGGCTAGTGTTGCGACGGCGTCGACCGAGAATGCGACATTCCTGCCAACATCGCCCTCATCACCAGCCGCGCCGGTGGTCCACCGCACGTAAGCGGTCCCACTGATCTGCACAGTGGCGCCGGTATCGAAATCGAGGAACAGCAATGCGGCTCTGTCGTCGACCGCCAGGTTGCCATAACTGTTGAACATGTTGTTCCCCGGGAAATCCGGCCACCACAGCAAATCCGGTGAGTCGACGCGGACAAATCCGGGTGGTCCGCCGCGGTGTGATGCATCGCTACCGCGTGTGGGATGGCTGGTGCCCAAGAAGAACGTGTCGGACGTTGCGATCATTGCTCGATCGGAGGGACCGAGAACCGTTGCGCGTCCCGGGCGTTTCGAAGGAGGGGCGGCAAGGCTAGCGACATCAATCGCGCGGCGGTGAATGTACTTGGGGCAATTGCCGTACGACTGGTCGACGCGGACGGTCATGCCGTTGTGGTCAGCACCGACAAGTTCGCCGTTTATCCGTAGCCTGCGGCGGGTGGCGAAGTCGATGGCGATCAGTCCGACTTGCTGACCGGTCTGAATCTCATGCAGGGGATCCCCGTCACGGGGAGCGGCAGACACGTGCAACACACCTTCTTGACCGCGGAGAAAACCTGGTGGCGCGGCCAACGGCGAGACCCACAGGAGGCCGTCGTGGTCGCGTCCGGTCAGCGCGGCGAACCGCTGCGACGCGAGAAAGCTTGCGGCGCCTCGGGACAGATCCGACGAGTCAAGCATGCTCTCGAGCCGCCCGGCCTCGGCTTCGACACCCGCTCGGCGCTGCACTGCGAGTTCTCCCTCGTGGAATCCCGTCGCGGTCATACCCGTCGTAACAACCTCACCGGCGCAATGCTTCCTCGCGGTACGGGCGAGCCCAGAGGCTGTCAACGCCAGGGTCAGGCCGCTCCCGGCTGCCGAGTGGGGCGAAACGCCGCCAATAGCGCTCCGGCCGCGAAGACCGCGGCGGTCAGCCACGGAAAACGCCCGTCGGGGGCGAAGCCCTCGGCGGCAATCATGGACAGCGCGTAGGCCGCCATCGCGGCACCGGCCAGCATCACCGGCTCCACCCAGCGCTCGGTCAGCGGGACACCGAGCAGGGGCAGGGGCGCGGCGAAAAGCCTTCGCGCCCAGAACAGCAGCACCATCTCGACAGCGGTCACGACGCTGAGGATGACCACCCACTCGAGCCGGGCCAGCCACCAGTCCGCGCTACCTTCGGGCGGCTGCGGCAACAGCCCGGCCGGGTAACCGACGATCGCCACGATCACGACGGGAATCATGTGCCACAGGTAGAGGGCCATGATGTTGTTGTTGGCGACGGACAACGCGCGCTCCACGCGGATGGCGCGTAGCGCACGGTTGAGCGCGGGCGCGACCGCCATCGCGATTCCGGTTTGGGCGCATCCGAATGCCAACAGGGCCACGGTCGGTGGTGTCGTGTTGTCGATGGTCTGTCCGGGGACGCCGATCATGCTGACCGGATAAGCCTTGAGCCAAACCAGCAGCGCCAGCGCCACCGCGGAAGCGCCGGCCAATAGCCAGGGTTTGCGGCCGGCCAATGCCCCGCCATGCCAAGCGATCCCGAGCTGATACAGGGTGCCCCAACCCAGCAGATAGTTCACCCAGTTGAGGTGGGGCACGTGCCCGGCGAGCCGGGCGACATCCACCGCCGCGACGGCCAACCCGAGCAGGCCCGGCACCAGCAGTCCCCAACGGCGTTGTGCGGCAATCGCAATCGGTGTCAGCGATACCACCACCAGATACACGGCCAGGAACCACAGGTGCATCGCCACCGCCCAGCCGGCGTACTCGAGCACCGAGCCCGCCACTCCGCAGGCGCCAAGGACCACCACCACCAGCGACACCAGCACGACGTAGACCGCTGTCGGTCCGAGGACCCGCGCCAACCGGTGCTGCACCCAGGTTCGACGCGATACCCCGTCGGCGTCGTGCCGATGGGTCCAGGACACCGCGGCGGCGTAGCCGGCAACCAGGAAGAACGCCGGGACCGCCTGGAAGGGCCACGTCAGCCACTGGGTCCAGGGCAGGTCGACGAGCGGGTTCTGCCGGCCGAATTGCCCGTCGTGGTAGGTCACCGATCCGGCCAGCCAGTGTCCCAGCACGATCAGCACCACGCCCGATACCCGGTAGTAGTCGACCGCCAGATTGCGTGCCGGCCGCGCGGTGTTTGCGCGGTCCATCAGATCGGGGGAAGCTCGACGCGGCACACAGCGCCACGGTACCGTCCGGCACTCAGCGGAGTCTCGCGCAACCGTCGAACAGGAGACAACTCATGAAATTGGCTCAACTCGCCGAATTACAGGTCGGTCGCCTCGGATTGGGCGCGATGGGGATGTCGGTGGCCTATGCCGGCGCGGGCAGTGACGACGCCGAATCGATCCGCACCGTTCATCGCGCCATCGACCTGGGTGTCACGCTGATCGATACCGCCGAGGTCTACGGCCCGTACGTCAACGAGGAACTGTTGGCCCGTGCCCTGCGGGGGCGACGCGATCAAGTAGTCCTGGCAACCAAATTCGGCCTGATTTCGCACACCGGTCGCGACGGCCTCGATAGCAGCCCCGCCAGCATCCGCGTGGCCGTGGATGGTTCGCTGCAACGGTTGGCGACCGACCACATCGATCTGTATTACCAGCACCGTCTCGACCGCCAGACCCCGATCGAGGAGACGGTCGGTGCGCTGGCCGAGCTGGTCGCCGCCGGGAAGATCCGCCACATCGGCCTGTCCGAAGTCGGCGTGGACACGATTCGTCGCGCCCACGCGGTGCACCCACTTACGGCCGTTCAATCGGAGTACTCGCTGTGGACACGCGATCAAGAAGACGAGATCCTGCCGGCGCTGCGCGAGTTGGGGATCGGGTTTGTTGCCTATTCGCCGTTGGGCCGTGGCTTCCTCACCGGCGCCATCCGCTCCACCCAGGAGCTGCCCGATACCGACTACCGCAAGACCAACCCGCGGTTCTTCGACGACAACTTTCAGCACAACCTGCGGTGCGCGGACGAGGTGCGCGACATCAGCGCGGACGTCGGCGCGACGCCGGCCCAGGTCGCCTTGGCCTGGCTACTCGCGAAAGGCCCTGACATCGTGCCTATTCCGGGTACCAAGCGTGTCACGCGTCTGGGAGAAAACGTCGGTGCCGACGCGGTGGAACTCAGTGCCGACCAACTGGCCAGACTCGATGGACTCACCCCGCCCGTCGGAGGGCATCACGCCGAAGCGCAAATGGCCTGGATCGACCGCTAGCCCCGCTAGTCGACGGTCGCCAATGCCGCTGTGCCGTACTTCTTTTCGATCAGCGTCCACGGGTCGGCGTAGGGGCCGCGTCCCTCGAGCCGGCGCTGAACGATCAAAACCGCACGCAACGCCGGCCGCAGCACCGGGGCAAGCACCCGCAGCAGCAGGCGCAGGTGGCCCTGCGATTCGGCAACCCACGCCATCGTCTGGCTCCAGTCGTGCTCCTGGAAGTCCAGCAGCGCCTGCGCTTCGGTGGTGTCGTACCAGCCGGTGAAACTCCAGCCTCGGTCATCGGCCGGGTCGCCGGGCAGGCTGGTCGACGGGCCCAGCGAGCCCAGGCCGACGGCCCGCATCAGGCTGTCTTCGAGCCCGCGCTGCGTCAGCACGTAGGACTCGTTGCCGCCGATGAGCACGACTCTGCCGGAAATGGTCGCCTCGCGATCGACCCCGTTGGCGAAGGCCAGCGCCACGTCGCGCGCGTCCACCGCATGCATGCGGTTGTCACCCGGCATCGACCGCATCAGCAGCAGGGAATCGCCGTTGACGGTCGAGTGGGTGTCCGGCGAGATGACGCCGCCCAGCCGCAAGAGCGCGTACGGCAGTCCGCTGCCACGGATGGCCGCCTCGGCGAGCACTTTGTCCTGGCCATATTGATCGATGGGGTTCACCGGGGTGTCCGGGGTGATGCGCTCGGGCTGACGGTAGGGGTTGCGCGATCCGTATACCGCGGCGCTGGAGGCCATCAGGAACAGTGGCGGGCGCGGGAGCGCCGAGCAGGCAGCCAAAAGATTCTCGGTCCCACCGACATTGACGCGCCGGGCCAGCGCGGGGTTGCGGTACGAAAGCGGGGAGACGACGGCGGCCAGGTGAACGACCGCGCCGGGGTTGTGAGCGGCGACGAGCTCGCTCACCGCCTCGGCGTCCAGAAGATCGGTGTACGCGGGAACCAGCGTCCCCGGCTGTCCGCCGGCGGCGAGTTCTTTTTCGGCGGCGACGGTGTTGTCGTTGCGCAGGTCCATCGCGACGACGGTCCGTCCCCGCTGCAGCAGGATCTGCGTGCAGCGCTTACCGATTTGCCCGAATGCGCCGGTGACCAACACGGTGTCGACTGTCATGGATGCGTCACCGATCCATCAGCCGGGCGGCGATCCGGCCGATCGCCGTGCGGACCCGGGGCGAAATGTAGATCGAGAAGAACGGCGTCACGATGTCCTCGCGGAGTCGAGTTAGCTTGGAGCTCTTAATAAGCCACTGGCCGGCGATGCTCTCGTAGGTCTCGTGGTAGTGGCCGTAGCCGACCAAGGT
Organism: Mycobacterium senriense; assembly: GCF_019668465.1. Classification (NCBI taxonomy): domain Bacteria; kingdom Bacillati; phylum Actinomycetota; class Actinomycetes; order Mycobacteriales; family Mycobacteriaceae; genus Mycobacterium; species Mycobacterium senriense. The sequence goes on from NZ_AP024828.1 coordinate 4,327,934, forward strand.
TACCCCGGGCCCGAATCGGACCACGTCTTGCAGCGCCCATGTTCCGCGCGCCGTCGTCGCCGAGGTGAGCTCGATTTCGGGTGTGTGCACCTGGTGGGCGGTGGGCTGCGTCGGGCGGCCAAGGGCCCGGCGGGTGAACGCCACGAAATCGTCGGCGCCGGCGATCACCTTGCCGCCGGCTTCCGACGTGTCGCTGACGAAGTCGTCGGCGAAGATCGTCCGCCATGCCACCCAGTCCTTGGTGTCCAGGTACCGGCAGTAGCGGGCTTTGAGCTGCTTGATGGATTCGATCGCCGGCAGCGTCTCGGCCGCCAGGCCCTCCGCGTGCTCTGTCATTGCGGCTCGATTCTTTCGGTAAGCGTCCCGGCGTGACGTTTCACTGGCGAAGTGTAAACCCGTCACCCTTTGAAGTAGACGATCTGATGTGTGGTGGCCAGCAGCCCGCCGTCGGCGGTCCACACTTTCGCGCTCTGGTCGAAATAGCCGCGGGAAAAGCGGTTCGCGTGCGCGGTGGCCAGCACGAAGTCGTCGTGAAGGGCGTCGAGCTGAGGCTGATCGGCGTGGAAATACATGGTCAGGGAGATGGTCCCGGACGGGACGAAGCCGCCGCGGCGCAGGAACACCCGCGGGTAGAAGATGTCGCACAACGCGGCGAGGGCGGGATAGTCGACCGGGCGTCCCGCGCCGTCGCGGACCCACAAGGTAGAGGTCGACGACGGGCTCGGATCCCCGCCTTTGCCGGGCATCGCGCCCTCGACGTATCGGGTGTCGTAGCGGCTGGTCCATCGAACGAGGCCCGGATCGACCGCAGGCACCTGTTCGGGCGCCGGCGCACTCGGCGGGTGGCTCTCCGTGTCGGCCCAACTCTCGCGCCGTACCGCGAAGATCGCGGTTGCGGTCGTCTTGACCACCTCCTCCTGCCTGAGCTCGACGATCCAGTGCTGATTGGTCCGGTTGGTGCGCGCGGCCCGCAGCGTGATGTCGAAGTCGCCGTCGGCGATGGGAGCGGCGTAGTTGACGGTCAGGGCCAGCGGTTCCCCGATGCGATCGGGGTGTGCCTCGACGGCGCGCAGCAGGACGGCGGCGGTGATCCCTCCGAACGGTCCGACCATGTTGGCCCACTCCGGGTGCGTGCGGCCGCGCCTGACGTCCGCGCCGATCGACTCGAGCTGGAGGGCTTCGTCGAAGGGATGTGTATCGGTCATGGAGGCTCCTTGTTCGCCAGGGCGGGCAGCGGCCATACGGCCGGGCCGCGCATCGTCACACGCCCTGGCACGAGTCGACCGCAGATTACTTGCCGGCGGCCTCGCGGCCGGACACTGGGTGTTGGCGTGTGGGCGTGGCGAACACCATCGATTGATGTACGGTCCGGCGAGCGACAACCTCACCGAAAGCGAGCCACGATGGCGAACCCCAAGGACGACGCCGCAGCAAAGTCTCCCGCTGAACTGATCGACGGCAGGATCAAGGAGTTGGGGGATTGGCGCGGTGAGATGCTCGCGCGCATCAGGCAACTGATCAAGAAGGCCGACCCCGAGGTGATCGAAGAGTGGAAGTGGCGGGGCGTTCCCACCTGGTATCACGACGGGATGATCTGCACCGGCGAGACGTACAAGAACGTCGTGAAGATGACGTTCACCAAGGGCGCGTCGCTGCAGGATCCCGCGGGCCTGTTCAACTCCAGCCTGGACGGAAACACCAGGCGCGCGATTGACTTCCACGAGGGCGACAAGATCGATGAGAAGGCTTTGACGGCCCTCATTCGCGCCGCGGTGACGTTGAACCGCTCCTGAGGCGCCAACCTGTACACCCGTGGGGCGGTGCTGTACAGTCGCCCAGCACAAGGTCGACGCTCGAACGGGAGGCCAGCCGGTGACTTCCGAGTCGGTCGCAGAATTTCGGAGCCGGGCCAGGGCCTGGCTGGCCGCGACCATGCCACGACTCGATCCGGCCAAGGCGGCCCAGCTGGAGCGCGATGAGTTGCCGTCCTGGCATCGGGCTCGCGAACTGCAAAAGCTGCTGTGGGAGGGCGGATTCGCCGGGATCTGCTTCCCGCGCGAGTATGGCGGCCTCGGACTGAGCTACGAATACAAAAAGGCGTTCGACGTCGAGTCCCAGGAGTATGAGACTCCGCTCCTGCTCAACGTCCCGTCGTTCGCCATCTGCTGCGCAACGATTCTCGACATGGGCAGCGCGGAGCAGAAGCGTACGCACATTGCCGCCGCGTTGCGCGGCGACGAGGTGCTGGTGCAATTACTGTCCGAGCCCAACGGGGGATCGGATCTGGCGGGCGTCATCACCCGCGCCGAGCGGCGGGACGGACGATGGATCATCAACGGCGCCAAGACATGGAGCACGTGGGCGTTCGCCGCCGACTATGGCCTGTGCCTGGCCAGGACCAACTGGGACGTGCCCAAACACGATGGGCTGACGATGTTCCTGGTGCCGCTGCACCATCCCGGCGTCACCATCAACCGCATAAAGCAGGTCAACGGCTCCATCGAATTCTGCGAAGAGTTCTTTGACGACGTCGACGTGGGCGACGACGCGGTGGTGGGTGAACCGGGCAAGGGATGGGACGTCGCGTCACGGCAGCTGTACCACGAGCGGCGCACGATGGGGGACGGCTCGGAGTACACCAGCGGGCCGGGAATCGCTGAGGCCCACGACGTTTCGGTCGACCTGGTATCGCTGCTCGAAAAGACCAATCAGGCTGGGAACCGACGACTCGAGGAGATGGTCGGCCGCGCGCTGGTACACCGGGCCGTGCATGGCCAACTCAGTGAACACGTCTTCCACGCCGTGGCCGGCGGATCGCTTCCGCCCGCCGCCGGGTCGATCATCCGGCTGTACATGGCCGAGGTGCACGACGTCGAGACCGACACCGCGCTGGCCGTGGCGGGCCCGGCGGCGGTGGTTGACGACGACGGCGGGTTGGTCGATATCGGGACGCGCTATCTGGGCCGCCAGACCGCCAGCATCGGCGGCGGTACCACCGAGATGGCGCGCAATGTGATCGGCGAGCGGGTGCTGAACTTCCCGCGCGAGCGTGCCGACGACCGCGGTGTGCCTTTCAATCAGGTGCGCCACGGCAAAAGCTAAGGAGGCGAACGAATTGAGCGGCCAACTTCGTGACATCCGAGAGCTGATGGGAGACTCCGACGCCTACCGCGACGAACTGTACCGGCGTTGGACGGGCCTGCTGAGTTACCGCTACATCGGTCGCAAACATTCGTCAATGAACCTGGGAGAGACCGACGACACCGTCACCATCCGCCGCGACATGCGCAACGACGCGGGCGGAATCATGGTGGCGCCATTGGCCATTTCCTCCCCGGAGGGTTGCCAGACCGACATGGTCGCCGTGCCCAATCCGGTCATCGCGTCGGTGCAGATCGTCGATCCCGGCTACGACGTCGAGAGGATCGAGATCGTCGGGTCGGGCATCGTGCACCAGGGCCGCACCATGGGCTACGGGCGCTGCACCATCGTCGACGCCGACAACCCCACTCGGGTGATCGCCTTCAACGAGGGGCAGGGCGCGATCATCGGCGTCCCGCCGGAAGGCCTGGACCGCATGGATGTTTCGGGGACCGAACTGGTGGTCGAGGACTCTCCCGATTTGCCGCCGATGTGGCAGGCCTTCGGTGCCAGCCGTCGGGGCGACGGCCACTGGATACTGCCCGAGCTCAGCACCGAACTCGCGTCGCCGGATGCCGCGCTGCACATCGGGCCTCAGCACGTTGTCCTCGAAACCGCGGCGATCGATCTCGCCGCCGAGGTCGCCGGGACCAAGAAGCTGCAGGTCGTCAGCTGGCATGTGATGTTCATGTCGCGCGGGAAGGTGGGGCCGTTCCGGGTCGAGGGCACCGCCCATTCGGGCGGACCCGGGCGCGTCGGCGTGCGCATGCTCCTGCATGACGAGGGCAACGCCGACAAGGCCGTCACCTCGGCCGCCGCGGTCTTTGACATCGTCGGCTGAGCCCGGGTTCGCCGGCCGCCGCCGCCACTGTCGCGATTGCGGCCGCCGCTTGAGAGCATGATGGGGAAAGCCTGGCGGGACAGCGGACGACGACGTTCCACCGCGGAAGGCGACGCAGAGGAGCGTGGTGGTCATGCAGGTCAGTATGTTCGGGCAACTCAGCGGGTCTGGCGATGCATCGCCGATCGACGCGACCATCGCAAACCTCGCGATGCTTCGCGATGAAGGCTTCAAACGCGTGTGGATGAGTCAATTGCCCTACGAGCCAGACCTTCTCACGGTCCTGGCCATCGCCTTGCACGAGGTCGACACAATTGAGGCGGCCAGCGGCGTGGTGCCCATCCAAAATCAGCATCCGATGCAGATGGCGCAGCGCGCCCTCACGCTCAGCCTCGCCTCGGGTGGCCGGTTCACGCTCGGGCTCGGCATGACCCACCAGGCGGTCACCGAGGGGATGTGGGGCATCCCGTGGGACAAGCCGGTGCGCAGGCTGAACGAATACCTCGACGGGCTGCTGCCCCTGCTGGCCGGTGAACGCGCCGATGCGGCAGGGGAGACGGTGACCACTCGGGGTGCGCTGATGATTGCAGGGGCGCCGCGGCCCGACGTCTACATCGCGGCGCTGGGTCCCCAAATGCTGAAGCTCGCGGGGCGGCGCACGTCGGGCACCTGCACCTGGATGACCGGCCCCACGACGCTGGCCGGGCACGTCGCGCCGACGCTGCGCCAGGCCGCCGCCGATGCCGGACGTGAGGGTCAGGTGCGCGTCGCGGCGTCGTTGCCCGTCAGCGTCACCGACGACGTCGACGCCGCCCGCAAACAGGCGGCCGAACAGTTCGCCATCTACGGCCAGCTGCCGTCGTACCGCGCGATGCTCGACCGCGAGGGCTACGCGGGGCCGGAGGATGCCGCGATCATCGGTGACGAGGACACGGTCCGCGGCCGGCTCGACGAACTGCGTGCCGCGGGTGTCGACGAGTACGTCGCGGCGGCATTCGATCCATCGCCGGAGGGCCGGGCGCGCACGCGGGCGCTGCTGCGGGCGTACGACTCCTGACCCGAAGAGATCGTCCCGCCCAGTCCTTTTGGCTATGGCCATACATAGCCTCCGGTACGTATGGTGCATAGACGTACTCACACGACAGGAGAACGCAGTGGCAGGACGGTTGGCGGGCAAGGTCGCCCTCATCAGTGGGGGTGCCCGGGGGATGGGCGCATCGCACGTGCGGTCGCTGGTCGCCGAAGGGGCCAGGGTGGTGTTCGGCGACATCCTCGACGACGAGGGCAAGGCGGTGGCGGCGGAGGTCGGTGACGCAGCCCGCTACCTGCACCTCGACGTCACCAAGCCCGAGGACTGGGATGCGGCGGTGGCCACCGCCCTGGGCGAGTTCGGCCGCATCGACGTGCTGGTCAACAACGCCGGCATCATCAACATCGGCACGCTGGAGGATTACGCGCTCTCGGAATGGCAGCGCATCCTCGACATCAACCTGACGGGTGTGTTTCTCGGCATCCGCGCCGTGGTCAAGCCCATGAAGGAAGCGGGCCGGGGATCGATCATCAACATCTCCTCGATCGAAGGCATGGCCGGCACCATCGCCTGCCACGGCTACACCGCAACCAAATTCGCCGTCCGGGGACTCACCAAGTCGGCCGCGCTCGAACTGGGCCCAAGCGGAATCCGGGTCAACTCAATCCATCCCGGGCTCATCAAGACCCCGATGACCGATTGGGTTCCCGACGACATCTTCCAGACCGCGCTGGGCCGCGCGGCCCAACCGGTGGAGGTCTCCAACCTCGTGGTCTATCTGGCCAGCGACGAGTCCAGCTATTCCACCGGCTCGGAGTTCGTCGTCGACGGCGGCACCACCGCCGGCCTGGGACACAAGGACTTCTCCAACGTCGAGACCGACGCGCAGCCGGACTGGGTTACGTAGCGGCGCCTACCGATTCGCGTTCCTTCGCCGGCTGGGGCCAGGGCGACGGAACCGGGCGCTGACGGACCCGTTGCGGCCACCAGAACCACTTACCCAGCAGCGCGGCAATCGACGGCGTCATCAACGACCGCACGACCAGGGTGTCGAACAGCAGACCCAATCCGATCGTGGTGCCGACCTGTCCGATCACCGTCAGCTCGCTGACCGCCATCGTCATCATCGTGAAAGCGAACACCAGCCCCGCCGACGTCACCACCGAACCGGTGCCGCCCATCGACCGGATGATCCCGGTGTTCAGGCCGGCGTGGATCTCCTCCTTGAACCGCGCCACCAGCAGCAGGTTGTAGTCGGCGCCGACCGCCAGCAGGATGATGACCGACATCGCCAGCACCATCCAGTGCAGCTCGATGCCGATCAGGTGCTGCCAAATCAGTACCGAAAGCCCGAAGGACGCGCCCAGCGAGAGCAAGACGGTTCCCACGATGACCGCCGATGCCACTACACCTCGGGTGATGATCAGCATGATGATGAAAATCAGACACAGCGAGGCGATTCCGGCGATCAACAGGTCATACGTGTTGCCGTCGCTGAGGTCTTTGTACATGGATGCGGTGCCGGCCAAATAGATCTTCGAGCCCTCCAGCGGCGTGCCCTTCAACGCTTCGTAGGCGGCCTTCTTGATCAAGGGGATGTGCGAAATGCCTTCGGCCGACATCGGATCGCCGTCATGGCTGATGATGAAGCGCACGGCATGCCCGTCGGGGGAGATGAAGTTCTTCATGCCCTTTTTAAACTCGGCATTATTGAACGTTTCCGGGGGCAGGTAAAACGAGTCGTCGTTCTTGGAGGCATCGAACGCCTTGCCCATCGCGTTGGAGTTCTTCTGCGCCTCCTTCTGCTGATCCTGCAGACCCTTCTGGGTCGAATACATGGTCAGCATCGTCGTTTTCATGGCCTTCATGTTTTCGATCATGGAAGGCATCAGCGCCACCATCTGGGGCATCAGGGTGTCGAGATGATCCATGATCGGCAGCAGGCTCTCGATGTCGTCGGTCATCGTGTCTATGCCGTCGAGGCCGTCGAAGACCGAGCGAAGTGACCAGCACACCGGGATGTCGTAGCAGTGCTTTTCCCAGTACAGATAGCTGCGGATCGGGCGGAAGAAGTCCTCGAAATCCGCCATGTGGTCGCGCAATTCGTTGATGTCGATGGTCATGTCGTGCATCTTTTTGACCATCTGGTGCATGTCATTGGTCATTTGCGCCGTGATGCTCGACATCTTCTGCATGCTGTCGATGGTCGTCTGCATCATGTCGGCCTGATGCAGCATGTCGGCCATCTGATCTTCCTGGTACTTCTGGTTCATCTGCTGGGTGACGCCCTGCATGCTGATCTGGAAGGGGATCGAGGTGTGCTCGATCGGCGTGCCCTGCGGACGGGTGATGGCCTGCACGCGGCCGATTCCCGGTACCCGGAAGACCGTCTTCGCGATCTTGTCGATCACCAGAAAGTCCGCCGAGTTCCGCAGATCGTGATCGCTTTCGATCATCAACACTTCCGGATTCATCCGGGCCTGGGAGAAGTGCCGGTCCGCTGCGGCGTAGCCCTCGTTGGCGGGCAGATCCGCTGGTAGATAGTTGCGGTCGTTGTAATTGGTGCGATAGCCCGGCAGCGTCAGCAAGCCGACCAGTGCGACCCCGATCGTCATCACCAGGATCGGGCCGGGCCAGCGGACGACGAGCGCGCCGACCTTGCGCCACCCGCGAATCCGTTGCGTCCGTTTGGGTTCAAGTGTCTTGCCGAAGCGCGTCGCCACCGCGATGACGGCGGCGCCGAGCGTCAGTGCCGCCGCGACCACCACCACCATGCCGATGGCCAGCGGGATACCCAGCGTCTGGAAATAGGGCAGGTTGGTGAAGTGCAGGCAGAATGTCGCGCCAGCGATGGTCATACCCGACCCGAGCACCACGTGCGCGGTGCCCTTGTACATGGTGTAGTACGCTTCTTCGCGGGTCTCGCCGATAGCGCGGGCTTCCTGATATCGGCCTATCAAGAAGATCGCGTAGTCGGTGGCGGCCGCGATTCCCAACGTGACCAACAGGTTTGTGGCGAATGTCGAGAGCCCGATGAGGTTGAAGTAGCCGAGGAACGCCACCATGCCGCGCGCGGCCGACAACTCGAGCACCACCATCACCAGCGTCAGCAGCACCGTGACGATGGACCGATAGACCAACAGCAGCATGCCGATGATCACGGTGAACGTGGCCAGTGTGATGAGTTGCAGGCTGCGGTCGCCGGCCTCGTGCTGGTCAGCCGACAACGCCGCCGGGCCGGTGACGTAGGTCTTGACCCCCTTGGGTGTCGGCACACTCTTGACGATGTTCTGGACGGATTCGACCGACTCGTTGGCCAAGGCCTCACCCTGGTTACCCGCCAGGTAGACCTGAACGTAGGCGGCCTTGCCGTCGTTGCTTTGCGCGCCCGCCCCGGTCAGTGGATCGCTCCACATATCCTGAACGTGTTCAACGTGTTTGGTGTCGGTGTCGAGCTTGCGGACGATCTGGTCGTAGTAGGCGTGCGCGTCGGCGCCCAGGGGATTCTGCCCCTCGAGGACGATCATCACCGAGCTGTTGGACTTGTACTCGTTGAATATCGCGCCCATGCGCTTGGTCGCGACCACCGACTGCGCATCCTCGGGTGCCATTGACACCGAACGCATCTTGCCGACCTCGTCCAGCTGGGGTACAGCGACATTGAGCACCGCGATGATCGCAATCCAGCCCAGGATGATCGGCACGGCGAGCGTTCGGATGATCCGCGGGATCTTGTCATGCACGGGTTCTTTGACGACGGGGATGGCGTCGGTGCGGGTGTCGTCGACTGTTGTGCTCATGCGGATTTCACCAAGCAGAATGTCAGGGCGTGCACTCCGTGGGTGATGTTCTCGGCCTTGACTTCGTCATCGATCGTGATGCGGCAGCCGAGGGAATTGCCATCGCTTTGTGCCGAAAGGTTCGGGAACACCGAGGGGGCGGTGGTACTGAGGACCAGCGTCCACGGCAGCGGCGCGCCGTCGACCCGCCTCGGATCGGCGGACAGGTCCAAGTAGTTCACGTTGGCCTGGCTGGCCGAGCCGAAGACCTCGTATTTGACGACCTTGGGCTTGAACGGCTTCGAGTCATCGAGCCGCGGGCTGCTCAAAATGCCGGTGTCGTGGGCACCGAAAAAAGATTTCACCCTGACGACCGCAAAGCCGCCGACCACCACGACCGCCACGATCAACAGCGGCAACCAGGCGTTGCGCACAAGTCTGGATATCTGCACCTAGGTGATCCCTTCCCCGCCACGCGGTCGTGACGCGGGTCAGCGTTTGCGCGACCGGAGGTCGTGGGCAGGTGAGTGCCCACAGGTCGCATTGCTCAACAACGAAGTACGGCGATTGCTACGGTTCGCGCGCTGGAGCCTCAAACGCGGTGAATGCTGCCCACCCACAACGGCTGACGTCCTCGGTGCCGATGCCCGGCTCAGCCTGTTGCTGAAGCCTCCCCGGGCACCGCCACCAGCGCATAGTACATGATGTGCATATCTTGCAGTGCATGCAACATTTGCTACTGGTGTTTCAGATCACTTTGTGAAGATGCTGTTCACCAGCGCCGCGGCACGCTCAACATAGGGCATCGGCGTGTCGGCGGTTTCGTTTGCCTCGCCGCTCGCCCACCTCTCGATGCCGGAACGCACCGCCGTCAGCGCCAGCGCGGAAATCAGCGCCGCCATCTCGTCGTCCGGTCTCATCGCCTGGCGACGCACAATGATGTCGGTCAACTGGTTCTGAAATCGCTCCAAGTCGGCGAGGAACGCCGCCAACACGGCTGGAGAGGTCTTGGCGAGTTCGAGCATGTGGGCCGCGTGTTCGCGTCGCGGCGGCACGTCGCGGAGGTGGTGTGCGGCCAGGGTGATCAGCTCCGCCAGCACCACCGAGTAGGGGGCGGGACCTGCGGCGACGAAGTCCGCCACCAGTTCGGGAGGTATGTCCGAGGGGCCGTAGGCGAGCGCAGACTCCTTGTTCGGGAAGTAGTTGAAGAACGTGCGTGTGGCAATTCCGGCTTCGGCGCAGATCTCGTCGACGGTGACTTTGTCGAATCCGCGTTGCAGCGTGAGGCGCACCGCGGCATCGCGGATGTCGGCGCTCGTCTGGCGGCGACGGCGCTCTCGTAGCCCCACGGGATTGCCCATACCCCATATAGTTGCACGTTGTGCACACTTTGCAGTCAAAAGGTGCCGCGTTCGGGGTCGATGGCGGCGCGGGTCATGCCCGGCGGCCAAGTTTGGCTGATCGAGCTCGGTGGCTGAAGCGACGCGCGGGCCGTCCCGACATCGGGACGTAAGCCGTTGTCGCACAACCTAGTTCGTCTGAGTGCGGCGGATGAGGGTTGGCTGATAGCGGTCATCCGCTGGGTGCGAGCGCGCCCCGCAGGTAATCGCATTGACTTTCGAAGAACCGCGTCGATATCGGCGCCTTCTCCGCAATCTGATCGAACGCATGAAACGCGCCCGGGACGATCTCCTCGTGGACCGGCACGCCCGCCTCGCGCAGGCGTCGCGCGTACTCCAGGCTCTCCTGATAGAAGAGGTCCAGCGTCCCGACCCCGATCCAGGCGGGCGGCAAGCCCGAAAAATCCTTTCGGCGAGCCGGTGCCGCCTCTTCGGGATCGGCCCCGTTGAGGTACCACTGCCAGGCGAGTTGATTGTCGGATTCGGTCCACATGATGCGCCTGGGGCCGTCGCGCTTGGCGCCGGTGCGATCGTCGAGCATCGGATAAACCAGCATTTGGAAGGCGATTCGTACGTCGTTGCGGTCGTGCGCTCGCTGGGCGACCGCGGCCGCGAAATGCCCACCGGCACTGGCGCCACCGATGGCGACGCGATCCGGGTCGACCCACGGTTGGCGGGCCAGCCACAACAGGGCTGCATAACAGTCTTCGACCGGTATCGGGTAGGGGTGTTCGGGAGCCAAGCGGTGTTCTACCGCCGCAATCGCGAACCCGGTGCAGTGAGACAGCTTGCGCAGGTACTTATCGTCCTGGGCCGCGTGCCCCATGAGGGTCCCGCCGCCGTGGATCCACAGCAGCGCGGGTGCGCACTCGGGAAGGCCCGCCGGGCGGTGCAGACGGACGGTGACGTGCTCGTTGACGGCGGCGACGGGCACGCTGCGGAGGCGTCCCGCATTGCCCATCAGGTTCATGACGGCGCGCTGAAACTTCATACCGCGGTGCAGGGCGTAGCCGCGCGGCACGAATCGCGCGACCTTGCGAAGGCTGAGGTCTAGAACATGTGGGGACGTGAAGGCGTTGTCGGGGAGCCTGTTTGCCATCGAAAAGCCCCTGTTCCCTCGCGCCGGCGGACATCGCTGACCATACAGGAACGGGCTTAGTGTCCAAGGCGGAAACTTCAATGAGGGTGAGCGGCGGATCAGCCACGCCGGGATGGCCGCGGTGAGATGTGCATGGTGATTTCCGCGCGCACCGCCAGGGTTCCGTCGGCCGTGGTGACCTGCACCGGCACGACCAGCGTCGTGGGCTCATCGCCGAGTTCCGGCATGGAATCCAGCGACGCGGTGGCGTGCATGTCTGTGCCGGCCTTGGCCAAATACTGGACAGTCATTCCCACCGGGATCCAGCGGTGGGTGGTTGGCAGGGTGGCTTCGGTCATCATGCCGGCGGCCAATTCGGCAAGGTTGCATGAGGCAATCGCGTGATAGGTGCCTAAGTGGTTGTGGCTGCCTCGCCGGTTGGGCGCGCGCACTTCGCAGCGGCAGGGCTGCAACACGGTGATGGTGGGGTGAACGCTGGAGAAGTATGGCGCCTTCCAACACACTGCCCAGCTGAATATCTTGTTGCCGAAGGGGAATTGCTGCAGCCTGTTCCAGATCCCCAGGGTGAAACTGGGTGCGGTGACGGCTTTCGGTCCGGTCATGATTTCGCTCCGTCTTCGATCAGTGCGCGCACGGCGTGATCGAACATGGTCTGCTTAATCGCGCCCAGCGTGCCCGGATCTTTGCCCTGCAGGGGGCGGATCAAACCGAGGGCCGTGTCGGTGACCGCGTCCTCGGGGCAGGTGGCGTCGACGATGCCGAATCCTTCCGCGTCGGCGCCACTGAAACGACGGCCGGTGGTCATCGAGACGACGGCGGCGCGGGGCGTGAGTTTGGCTTGGATGAGCGCGGCCATGCCGGGGTTGAGCGGGATGCGGATGTCGACCTCGGGAAAACAGAAGTACCCGCGATCGGCGCGCATCACGCGAAAGTCGTGCGCGACGGCCAGCATCGCGCCGGCGCCGAACGCGTGACCCACCACGGCGGCCGCGGTGGGCAGCGGCAGGGTCAGCATGCGTGCCAGCAGCTGGTGCACCCGGCCGATATACCACTGGCCCTGGTCGGTGTGAGCGCCCAGCCATTCCAGATCCAGGCCGTTGGAGTAGAACTTGCCGACGGCGGTTGTGATCAGTCCCTGTGCGCCGTCGGAGACGGCTTGGTTGAGCGCATCCTCGATGTCATCCAGAAACCTAGGGGAGAAACGGTTCTCGTCCTCGCCTAAGCGGACGATGGCGATTTTGTCGGCGTAGTCCAATACCACTGTCATGCGTTCCTCCTGAGTTGCGCTGGTAGTTAAGATGATTCGTCAGCCGCGCCGCTTTGGCGGTTGGGGCCCCACGGTCAGCACGGCGCGTACGGCCGCGTTCAGCTGCGCACGCGCCGTGGCACTCCCGAGCCGGTCCCGGCGCAGCAGCAGCGCGGTGGGCAGGTCGACGACACAGCTCGTTATCGCGTCCACCGCCGCGGCGTCCTTGCGGTCCCAGACTGCGATGGCAAGCCGCACCATCAGCGCGACGAGAAGCTTGTCGAGTCGCCCCAGTTCATCGGCAATGTCGTCGGGAACGTCGTCGGCGAGCACTTCCTCGCGGCGTACGCGCAGCACGAGGGTCGATGAGCCGGGATACCGCTGGGCGAACACCGCCGCCGCGTCGGCGGCGGCGACCACGGCATCGATGGGGCCTGCGCCGGCCAGTGCTTCGTCGGCCAACGAAGTCTGCACCGCCAAAAATCGCTGACCGGCCCGCAGCCAAGCCTGGCCCATCAGGCCGCCCCGTGACGTAAACGTGTGATAGACAGCGCCGTTGGACATACCCACTGCCGCGCTGATCGCCCGGATGGTCACCGCGGTTGGGCCCGACCGCGCCACCAGCTCCTCGACGGCGTCAAGCACAACGTCGCGATCGTGGACACGTGGGCGTGGCATGCGGCCACTATAACAGAGCGCATGCTCTGTTATAGTCGGCCCGGGCCGCTGTCGGGCTTACCTATGCCTAATGGATGAATGGGGACCATGAACGTACGCCCGTTAGCATCGGGTGTCCGGATAGCGATGTGGAGGGCAAGAGTTTTGGCTGCGATACCCGTCATCGCGCTCACTGGCCATCTCGGAGCCGGCAAGACGACGCTGCTCAACCACCTGTTGCGGCATCCTGGCACGCGAATCGGTGTGGTGGTCAACGACTTCGGGGATATCAACATCGACGCAGGTCTGGTCGCGGGCCAGGTCGACGAGCCGGCCTCGATAGCAGGAGGATGCATCTGCTGTCTGCCCGACGACGGTGGGCTCGATGAAGCGCTGGTCAAGCTCGCCGACCCGGCCCGGGGCCTCGATGCCATCGTCGTCGAGGCCAGCGGTCTGGCCGACCCGGTGGCGATCGCGCGGATCATCGGCTTCAGTGAGATCCGCGGCGTCCGGGCGGGCGGGCTTGTCGATGTCATCGACGCCGTGAATCACTTCGACACCGTCGACTGCGGCGCATTGCCGCCGGTGCGCTACGGTGCGGCCTCGCTGATCGTGGTCAACAAGCTCGACCAGATTGCTGAGGATGAGCGGTCGGCAGTGGTGCAACGCGTCGCGCAACGGGCGGCACAACGCAATCCGCGCGTACATGTCGTCGGCGCCACGGGTGGCCGGATAGACCCGGGGTTACTCTTCGACGCGCCCGCCGCGCCCGGCCAGACTGGGCAGCTCTCGTTTCTAGATTTGGAGCCCGAGCACGACCACGACCACGTCCATGCCGATGCCGATGCCATCACCGTCAGCAGCACCGGTTGCGTCGACCCCGATGCCCTGCTCGATCTTCTCGAAGATCCACCGTCGCGGGTATTCAGGATGAAAGGCGTTGTGGCGGTGCGCCACCGCGCGACCGTCCGCGACTACGTCGTCAACCTGGTGGGCAGCGCGATCGATATCGGGAAGACACCGCCGGGGGTCGCGGCCAATTGTCTGGTGGCGATCGGGATGCATCTCGACATCGACGGCGTCCGTGCGCGGCTCGACGACGCGCTGCAGCCGGCGTCCGGGCCGGCGTCGGCGCAGGCGCTACGGCGACTACAGAGGTACCGGCGGTTCGGCGGGTGAGAAGGTATCCGGCAAGATACGTCGTGATGCCATCTTCGCTGGGCGACGTGCTTGCCACCTTGGAGCTCGAGAGGGTGGACCAGTGGGTCTTCGTCGGGCAGCAATTACCTGCACCCGCCAACCACATTCTCGGCGGTCACATCTCCGCTCAGGCTTTGTTGGCGGCAAGCCACACCGCGCCGGGTCGCACCCCGCACAGCGTCCACACGTACTTCCTGCGGCCCGGCGATTCGCGTCAGCCGGTGGACTTCGAGGTCGTCGACCTCCAGGAAGGCCGGACGTTTTCGGCGCGACGGGTCACTGCCCGCCAGGAAGGCAAGATTCTGATGGAGGCGATGTCGTCGTTCAAGGTCGCCGATTCCGCGCCCACTCAGGTCGTCTATCAACCACCCATGCCGGAGGCTTGCGGCCCGGAGTCCCTGCCGTGGGTTGCGCCGCATCTGGCGGAGTCCGCCGAGAGCGCCCCAGGGCGGTGGTCGAGCCTGCGCTGGTTCGAGCGCCGCATCATCGACACCGACGTCGCGCCACCTGCACGGGCGCCGATGTGGTGGCGGCCCGACGGCGAGGTTCCCGACGATCCGGCGCTCACCGCCAGCCTGGTGGCGTACCTGTCGGCGGTGACGTTGACCGAACCGGCATACGCCGCACGCGGTGGTGTTGGGGCGTCGGCTCAGCGTGATCATTCGGTGTGGTTCCACGCGCCGGCCGCGTTGTCGGACTGGCTTCTTTACGATCGCTCGTCGCCGAGTAGCGCGGGTTCGCTGGCACTGGCGAGCGGGACGATGTTCAACCGCAGCGGCGATCTGGTCTGCACGGTCAAACAAGAGATGTACTTCCCGCCGCACACCGGCTGAGACTCCGCCTCGGGGGTTGCATCGCGCTAGGCCGGCAACCATTAGCCCGTCATCAAAGACCCTGTCCCACAAAGATATTCGTCACAGTGACGTATTGCGGGCGATAGGCGGGGAGGGGGAGTAGGGGGCGCGGACCGGCTTCGAGCGTGCGGGAACCTGGCGCCCGTGTCGTCGCCGTCGCGCCGCGGCCGCTGAATTGTCGGTGGTCAGCACCGAGTGTGACGAATGTCAACCGGCAACCGTGACGTAGGTCATAGACCTATCAGCGTCAATAAGGTCATCCTGATTTCTTCGTTTGCGTATCTAATGGCTGGGAGCACGATGGCCGACCTCGACTTTGCCTACGATCTGACCCTCGACGAGGCGCGTAGGCGCAGCGCCATGTTCGAAGCGATGGGTGACGACTGGGACCCCATTGCTGTGCTGAGCGAGGAAGATCGGGCGTACGACATGCTGTACTCGAATCTCGATGAGGAGCAGCAGCGGGTCTACGACGAGTTGGTCCGCGCCGGCGTTCTTCCCGAACGGACGGCTGCTCGTGCTACCGATTGATCCGACCGCGGATCGCGGCCGTCGCGCATGGTTGCCATGCCCGCGCTGCGATCACCGCGCCGAGTGTGGTGATTGTCGGAGCAGTCGCAACTGCGATACGCACTGGCAGTATCTGCTGAGCAACAGAGGCACCCTGGTGCATCTGCAGTGCTCGGATTGCGGCCATCTCTGGTCGACCGACACGCACCGTCGCACGCGCCCCAGGTCGTGGAGGCACAAGCCGAACTAACGCCGGCCAACACCGCGTCTCAACACCCCTGCGCCGCAACGATATTCGTCACAGTGACGTATTGATCCCTGTACCGCCCTGACGGCGGAAGGGGTAAGCGGCCGCCCGTTCTAGGCGAAACCGGTCCATCGGTGGTCGGCGCTTGAGCTCATCGCGCCGCCATTGCCCCGCGACGGCAGCCCGTCGATGACGCTTATCCTCGGCGTCAGGTGAGACCGTACGGAGGTGACGCGACAGCGTAAAACGGCAGGTCACCGGCCCAGGACGGCGTGAGCTCGCAATAGCTTTGTGCCGATAAGCGACATTATGTCAACTTAAGTACGCCGCGTTCATCGGATGAATCACCCCGGCGACCCCCTGCTGAGCATCAATCGCCGTACCCAATTGCCGAACCGGAATCGTTGGCCACGGGTGGCACGAAGACATCGGTGAAGAGGTCGCTCTCTCCACTTCGAGTTCAAGTTCAGGCCGCAACCTCCTGCTCTGACAACCATGCCGTTCGAATCGAGCTCGATCCCGTTCTCATCGGTCACGCTGCGCTCTGACGCGCGGGAAACATGTGGTCGGCTGTCTCGTGGCCGTCGGATAGATCCGCAAGCGCCCAGGCGAAGGAAGTCTTGATTGTGCCGTTGGGTGCGTAGATCGTTACTACATCGCGCACGAATGGGCCGGTAGCGTAACCCAGGCTGACGGCGCGCAAGAATGTCGCGCAAGAAATGTTCTGACGGTCCTGCCTCTCATATTTTTTGTAGATTGGTCGAGAAATACGCACGGATCGAATACGCAGGGCTACCGGTGATCTAGTCGGTTCGCGCGCGGCTTTCGAGGCCCTAAACGGTCGAAACGGTCACCGCTCGATATCCATTTGGAAACGCACCCGTGTTTCGGCTGGCACAGGCCTATCGGCAACTGCAGTCACCTCGTTAACATCGCGCGATGCACGATTTGCCTCCAACGGCAAGCGATGTGCGATTGCGCACGGTTTCCCGGCGCGACGCGCTGCGTTACGCCACCGCGTTGGCCGGTCTGGGTGCCGTATCGGTAGCCTGCGGCACGCATACGGCGGCCGCCGCTTCTCCTCCTCAACTGATCGACTTTGCCGCGCGCCAGATTCCGGCGCAGGAGATCCGAGCTGCCGGCTATAGCGGGGTGGTCAATTACGTCTCGCTGTCACGCCCTGGCTCGTCTTTTGGGGCCAAGCCAATCACTCGGTCCTACGCCGACTCATTGAAAGCCGCGGGCTTGGTGATCGTGAGTAACTACCAATACGGCAAGCCAGGTGGGTCGGCACCGTCCGACTTCACGCGGGGCTACGTCGGCGGCATCGCGGACGCGCGCACCGCTTGGCAGCTGCACACCGCGGCTGGCGGCGGCGAGGGTGCGCCGATTTTCTTCACGATCGACGAAGGCATCAACCGCGACACCTGGAATCGCTTCGCGCTGCAGTGGTTTCGGGGAATCAACTCGGTTCTCGGCGTTCAACGCACCGGAGTCTACGGGGGCATCGATGTGTGCCAGTGGGCCGCGACCGATGGGGTTATCGGGTCTTCGAGCACAGCTGGCCGCCGGTGGGCCTGGCAAACTCGCGCGTGGTCCGGCAATCGGGTCCACCCCGCCGCTGTTCTCTACCAGCGCGTCGTGAGCACCGCGTCCAATCCCGGCCCACGGGTCGGCGGACTCGAAGTCGACGTCAACGATGTCCTAGCGCCCGATTGCGGCCAGTGGGACCTCCATCGGTCGAGTTATCCGAATGGCGATGTGCGATAGGTCCGATCTCTCCCCCAGTCGGAGTGAGACACCGCCGCCAGTCTGAACGAGAATCCCCCGAGTGTTGAGTTAGTTTTCCGTGCGCCCTTTTTAACACCGTCATCTATTCCGGTAGTTGCGGCTCGAAAGCGATGTACGGAACCGCCGTTCACCACAGGATGACGGGTGTGCGTCGCAACCAGGCGTCGCTCGTCAGTTGCTCGACCACGAACTGCGCGACATCGGCGCGCGCTATCTTGCCGCCGTGGACGCCTGCGAGGTCGGTGGTGGCCCGCATGCGGCCACGTGGTGAGCCGTTGGTAAGCATGGCGGGGCGGATAACAACCCAGTCCAACGCACTGGCGCGGATCGCGGCCTCTTGGCGCTCCTTGTCCTTATAGGCGCGGCCGAGCAGCAACGGCTGGAACAGCCGGTCGAAGACGAAGCCGCCGTGGTAGCGACTGTCGCCGACGCCGAGCGCGGAGATACAGATTAGACGGCGCACGCCGGCGCGGGTCATCGCCGAGACGAGGGCTCGGGTCGCGACGGTCAGCAGGTCGACCTCGCGCAAGCCCATACCGGTGCCC